>NZ_AUGE01000084.1 GCF_000426865.1 Citrifermentans bremense R1 | reverse complement strand
TTCCCTGCAGGGAAAAATTAGGTGCGGGTTGTCCTTCCAAAAACATGCGTCCTCCTGTCTGCTTTGCTTTATAGATTGGGCGAATTGGCGCAGCATGAACGACTGCGGGTCCCGCCTTTCATGAACGGGTAAACCATAGCAGAGAGCGAGGGGGCGGGCAACCGCTCCTTTTCATTTGCGCGGTTGTCACGATGGCTGAATCAGGTTATGCTGCGCGCGCATTTGTCGAGGGGGGGAGATGGATCCGGAGCGTTGGCATCATTTTGCAGGGGTACTGCTGGTGATACTGCTGGCGGTGCTGCAGGGAATGGTTGGACGGGCAGGGGCCTTTTGGCAGATTTGCTGGGCGCTGCCGGGGACGCTCTTGCACGAGTTGTCCCACCTGATTGTTGCCGCCGTAAGCGGCGGCAGGCCCGTGGGGTTCAGCATCTTGCCGCGGCGCGAGGGAAGGGAGAGGTGGGTGCTTGGTTCCGTCACCATCAGCCGCCCCGGGACGGTTTCCGCCTTCCCCTCGGCCTTGGCCCCTTTGCTCTTGAACCTGGTCGCCTACTACCTTTACCTGCAGTGGGGGCGTTGGTTCCCGGCTGATCTGTGGCATACCCTGCTCATGTATGCCGTCATCTACGTTTTTTGCTACAGCTCAGTGCCGTCCGGGCAGGATTTCAAGGTCGCCTTTTCCAGGCCGGCCGGGGTCGCGCTCTATGCGCTGTTGGGGTGCGGTGCATGGTATCTGGGGTCGTAGGAGGCGGTCAAGGGTTCTTTCTGGAGCTGGTGCGGGTGCGGTAGAGGCGTTCGGTGAAGCCGCCCTCTTTCTGGAAAGCCGCCGCCTGGGCGGCGAGCTGTCTTTCCAGCAGCGAGCAAGCCACCGCGATAAGCGTGAGCGCGGCACTGGCCGCAACCTCCGCGTAGCCGGACCGAGCAGCGCCAGTGGACCCGGTGGACCCAATGGACCTGGACCCAATGGACCCTGTGGACTTTATGGACTCAGTTGCCGCACAGGGTCCATCAGGTCCATCAGGTCCATCAGGTCCAT
>NZ_AUGE01000083.1 GCF_000426865.1 Citrifermentans bremense R1 | reverse complement strand
TAGCAGGCCGTTGAAATAAAGCGGCGGATGTCAGCAACAGCCTTTGCTGACGTTTGCTGAACTGCTGTTGTCGTGATTTTTGCTCTTTTACAACAGGTTATACTGCCAGATTTCAGTCCCATGAAGAGCCCGGAGGCCATTCAGGTGGCACCAAGGCCCAAGTTGGACATTCGTACCAGGTTGTAGGCGACTGCATGTAGGTCAAGCTGCATTGCGATCTTCTCTACTCCTCGATACATCGTCTTGCGCAGCCGGCCCACGGTCTTCATCCAGCCAAAGCCTTCTTCGATTCGCTTTCTGATTCTCTGGCTGATGGTGTAGCCAAGAAGGCTCGTGGTTCTGCCGTCGATCGCTGACCTTCTGTTGCTCTTGTTCTGCGCGACATGCGGCGTGACGTTGAGCTGTCGCAGGTCTTTCACGAAATCCTTGGTGTCGTAACCCTTGTCCGCGCCCAAGGTGATCCGCTGCGACGTCCGCGGTAGTTTCTGAATCATCTTCTTTGCCGCTTCGCGCTCGGCTGTGCCGGTTGCCAGAGTGACTGCGGTTTTGATGATAAGGCCGTTGCGGTTCTCCATCAATGTGTGCCCCTGATAGCAGAGCTTCGCCTCTTTGGTCTTTCCCTTGCGGTAGAGGCGGGCGTCGGGATCTGTATCCGAGCCGTGGGTTTCGTTACTGAGCTTCTTTCCCTTGAAATCGACGGACTCGTTCTTGCCACCACCGGAGGCAGATGGTGGGCCATCCTGTGGATCTTTCGGCTTGAAGCTCTTGATCGAGGCCCAAGCTTCGATGAGAGTTCCGTCGACAGTGAAATGCTCGTTGGACAGCAGCCGCTTACGTTTTGCCTGCTCAAGAATTCTGGACAAGAAGACGGCGGCAACCTCGGAACCGATGAGTCGCTCACTGTTCTTGGAGAAGCTGGAGTGGTCCCAGATCTTTTCATCCAGAGCCATTCCCAGGAACCAGCGGAACAAGAAGTTGTAGTGGATCTGCTCAACAAGTTGTCGGTTGCTGCGGATCGAGTAGAGGATCATCAGCAGTTGAGCCTTGAGCAGCTTTTCCGGCGGGATGGACGGCCTACCAGCAGAGGCATAAATGCTGTCAAAGAGCTTGTCCATTCCAGCCAAGGCGTCATCAGCCATCTTCCTGATGGACCGGAGGGGATGATCCTTGGGAACGAAGGATTCGGGGGTCAC
>NZ_AUGE01000082.1 GCF_000426865.1 Citrifermentans bremense R1 | reverse complement strand
GAGGCAGTAGTGACCAAAGTCGTCCTCGAAGAAGAAAATAAAACTGTCAACGCTGCATAGGTCAGGCGACAACTAGCTTGACACGCGCCGCGATCATCGCGGCACTCCGGGACGGGGAGCGCCCGGTTACGGACATCGTGAAAGCGGTCGAACTGGAACGGTCAAATGCCTCGCGCCACCTCTCCGGGATGAAGGCCGCCGGCATCGTTGCGCGGAGAGTCGATGAGCGGATGCAGGCTCACTATCGGCTGGCCAACGACTACACGCTCATTGATTGTGGATTTGACCCGCCAAGTGGTGGAGCGCGATGTGAGGAACAGGCAGGAGGCGCTGCTAGGTGGTATTCGGGCAGGAAATTCTACATGAATGCAGCACAGCATCAGGACGGAAACGGCAGGCCCGCCCCCAGAGTTGGCCTGTTCTTCCGGCTTTTTCTTTCAGTTTAACCATGTAGGAGGCTTCACTATCCAGTAAAAGATGGCCTTAAACACAACCCAATTCTTATGTCCTGACCTATCCATAGTGGCGTCGAAAATAAACCACGCCAAGAAGGTAGGGTAGCCGTACTTAAAAAGGACAAGGAAGGTTCCTCCAGGACACCATCTATTAATCCGAGCGATGATCACCATAAAGTTCCATTTTTTACCTTCCGCTTCTTTCCGGCCCGTGTAGCTTTCTAGCCTCGCCATTATCAGCACACCAAGACATGCCAAACCAAAAACCATGATGGTACCGAACTGAGTAAACATCAGCCAAGGCATAAAGATGTGAGTAGTTGTCCAGGCACAAGTGAGGACAACAGCGAGGAAAAGTCCTATGAACCCGCCAAAAAAACTTGAAGCTACAATGATCCCGGCTATCAGAATTTGATAGGCTACAACGGCCAAAGACAAGGGACCTCCTCTGAAACGGATACAAAAGATATTTTTGTTGCCTGCATCTGTGTATCTTTTTCCCAGGGTGTTGCAGTTGTGAACCACAACTTAGTCGAAACTAACGGCAAATACAAGTGCCTTTAACTACCACAGGAATATCACTATGTTGACAGGTTGGACTTATACCTTTACCATTGTTGTCCAAACTACTTAAAGGAGACACTATGCCAACTCTTGTCGAACTATGATGCTGCCCCGTTCTTGTGAACAGTCCGAAAAGCTGCTACAACCAGCGCAGCAGGAGGGACTGTCATGCAACAGAAGAAGAGGAAGACCTACC
>NZ_AUGE01000081.1 GCF_000426865.1 Citrifermentans bremense R1 | reverse complement strand
GTATAGTGGACCCCATTTTCAGGACAATAGTTTAAGATGGCGCCTGCGATAAAAGGAGCAGGCAATGAGCGAACGGAAGCGCAAAAGTTTCACCAGCCAGTACAAGACGAAAGTGGCTCTCGAAGCGATCCGCGGCGTCAAGACGCTGAACGAAATCGCCCAGGAATTCGGTGTCCATCCGACTCAGGTGGGCGAGTGGAAACGAGAGCTCATCGCGCAGGCGCCAGGCATCTTCGAGACTAAGCGCGGCCCGAAGCCCGATGATCCGGCGGCCAGTCCGGAGCGGCTTTACTCCGAGATCGGGCGGTTGAAGATGGAACTGGACTGGCTTAAAAAAAAGTCCGGGATCGACCAATAGCTGATCGTAAGCACTGGGTTAGCCTGCTGGACTCGATGGCCCTCACCCGGCAATGCGCGCTGGCAGGCGTTGCCCGCTCCACTATTTATGCTCCACGTATGGCCGCTGTTCCGAATGACATGGAGTTACTTCTACTGACGTTGATCGATGCCGAGTATACGCGTCATCCGTTCTATGGCAGCCGCAGGATGGTAGTTCATCTGGGCAAAGCTGGGCATCTGGTCAACCGCAAGCGGGTTCAACGGCTAATGGGGTTCTTGGGGTTGGCTGGCATGGCGCCAGGTCCCAATACCAGCCTCCCTCACCCTCAGCACAAGGTTTATCCGTATCTGCTCAGAGGCGTGAACGTTGTAAGACCCAACCAAGTCTGGAGTACCGACATCACCTATATCCGCCTGGCACGCGGATTTGCCTACTTGGCGGCAGTAATCGACTGGTACTCGCGGAAGGTCCTGGCATGGCGATTGTCAAACACCCTGGACAGCGATTTCTGTGTTGATTGCCTGGAACAGTCACTACGGGTTTACGGCACGCCAGACATTTTCAATACTGACCAGGGCTGCCAGTTCACAAGCGACGCATTCACCGGCGTCCTGAAGTTGCACGACATCGCGATCAGCATGGACGGACGCGGTCGGGCGCTGGACAATATCTTCGTAGAACGGCTCTGGCGTAGCGTCAAGCACGAGGATGTGTACCTGAAAGGGTACGTCGACATGCTCGGATTACAGTTGGGTCTGACACAGTATTTCGAGTTTTACAACACGGAGCGGCCCCATCAATCGCTGGGCAACCGCACTCCAGTCGAGGTCTACCATACGGCCAGCGGCGGCGGAGCAAGAATCGTAGACAAATTTGTTGAGCGTAAAACCACGCTCAAAATCGGGGCAGCGCCGGTCAGCTGCGCGA
>NZ_AUGE01000080.1 GCF_000426865.1 Citrifermentans bremense R1 | reverse complement strand
CGAGGAGATGGCGTCCACCGCGGAGGAACTCTCCTCCCAGTCGGCGCAGCTGCAGTCGACCATCTCCTTCTTCAGGGTCGACGTCTCCCATGCGCCGGCATCGAGGCCTCTTACCAAGTCGGCGGCGAAGAGCGAGGCGAAGGTGGCCAAGCAACCGGCCAAGGTGCAGACAAGGAAAGCGGTGGGGCACGACTTCGTCCTGAACGAGGTCGACAACGACTCCGACTTCGAGCGGTTCTAAGCGGAAACCAGTTGGAGCCCGGGGGACAGGCACCTTGCGGAGCCAGTCCCCCCTTAAGGATGCAAAGCTCAAGCTTTGCGCCGCTTTGGGTTCCCAAGCTGGAGCTTGGGAACCAGGAGAACACCGGCTAAAAAAGAGAGCCCCGTTTCCAGCAGAAACGGGGCTCTCTTTCGCCTGGGCCTGGTAAAGATCGATCGGGCACCAAGAGCTCCTAGCTCTGAATTAGCCCGAAAAAATACTGGCATAGCGATACACCCCCCTTACGTTTTCCCCCCCACCCATTGTCTAAAACTCCCATTGAGCGACCGACCGGTCATCCCGACAAGGTACCAATCAGGTGAAACTGCCAAGGACCGAGATAATGCAGTGACTGACCATCTGCACTCGATGTGTATTCAATGCAGGTAACCGGTAAAGGAGGTAGTCATGAAGTGGTTTTATGATTTAAAGCTCGGCACCAAGCTGATCAGCGGGTTCATATCGGTCGCAGCCATTGCGGCGATCATCGGTTACTTCGGCATCAGGGAAATGAGCGCCATAGAGGAAGCGGACATCGCGCTGTACGAAAAGATCACCGTGCCGATAACGGAGCTTCAGGACATCTCTACCAGCTTTCAGCGGGTGAGGGTGAACCTCAGGGACATGATTCTGGCCACGACCCCGCAGGACGCCCAGGACAAGGTGAAGCGGATCGCGGAGCTAAGGACTGAGCTCGACAAGGCAACCGCGCAGTTCGAGAAGACCATCCTGACCGACGAGGGGCGCAAGCTGTTCGCTGAGTTCAAGCAGGCAAAAGATGCCTACGCCCCTGTGATTGACAACATGATACGGCTTTCCCAAGCCGGGAAGCACGATGAAGCGCTGGCCCATATGCGCGGCGACGGGGCCGTCGCCTCCAGAAACGAGCAGAACGCCATCGAGAAACTGGTGGATTCCAAGCTGAAGCAGGCGAAACTGACCTCCGAAGCGAACACGGCGCTTGCCGAAAAGGCCACGAAGATCATGGCGATTCTGATCGCAGTCGGCGTGCTTTTGGCCGTGGGGCTCGGCCTCTACATCACCCGCCTGGTGCAGGGGCAGCTGGGCGCCGATCCCAAGGAGGTAAG
>NZ_AUGE01000079.1 GCF_000426865.1 Citrifermentans bremense R1 | reverse complement strand
TAGTTTCCGTCCGGAAACATAACGTGCTGAATTTGTTGTCTAATCCCCGAGAAAGTGCTTAGGTTTTAGTTGTCGCCGTGCTATAATCCGTTCCGTAACATATTGATTTGCTTCAATTCAATAACAACTGGAGCGGCAAACATGAGGCAAAAACAGACCCGGCAGATGAGCCTGTTTTCAGTAACTGCTCGTCACGACATCGGCCTGGAACTCAAGGAGATCTCCAAGGTTCTAGATGACACACCACAGATGCTGGACTTGGTTTATAACGACCTGATCCGTAATCGCCGCCACGAAACCGGGCGAGAGGGAATGACGGCTGAGCAGGTGCTTCGATCTTGCGTGCTCAAACAGTTTCGCTGCCTCCCATACGAGGAACTTGCGTTCCATCTTGAAGATTCCAACTCGTTCAGGGCCTTCGCCCGCCTGGAGATGGGGCAGTATCCCTCGTCATCGACTCTCCAGGAGAACATAAAACCGATTTCCGAAGAGAGCTGGGAAGCGATTCACATCTGCCTGATGCGGTACGCGCAAAAGTTCGGCATAGAGAACGGGCGCAAGATGCGCATCGACTCCACCGCTGTTGAGACCGACGTGCACGACCCCACCGACGCCTCTCTTCTGTGGGATGGCATTCGAATCACCACCCGCTACCTTGAGGAAGGGCATACCCTTGATCCTCGCCCCGACTATCGCTACAGCGATCACCTGCGAGTGGCAAAGAAACGCCTGCTCGCGGTGGTCAATGCCAAGAAGGAGGCGGATCGGGTCTCTGCCTACCGGGACATGGTTCACTATGCCGGCAAGGTCGTCGGCTACGCCAGGGAAGCGATCCCTGCGCTGGAAAGGTATCAGGCAGTTGACCTCGGAGGGATGATGACCGCCATGCGACTTCGTGCCCAGCTGAAAAGGGCTGTCGAGCTGCTGGAGAAAGTGATCAGCCAAACCGAACGGCGCGTCTTCCGCGGGGAGAAAGTTCCTGCGTCGGAAAAGGTGGTCTCCTACTTCGAAGATCACACCGACATCATCGTGAAGGGCCGCAGGGAGATCGTGTACGGCCACAAGATCTTCCTAACCAGCGGTAAATCCAACCTGATACTCGACTGCCAGATCGAGCGGGGCAACCCTGCCGATTCCGAACAATACATCCCGATGCTTAAGCACCATGAAGAGATCTTCGGCCGGTTGCCGCGCCAGATCAGCGCGGATGGGGGCTTCGCTTCCAAGAAGAACCTCTCCGATGCCAAGGAGCTAAAGATCAAGGACGTCGCTTTCGCAAAGAAGCGCGGTCTCGCTGTCGTCGACATGGTAAAGAGTTCCTGGGTCTACAAGAGGCTCAAGAACTTCCGGGCCGGCATCGAAGCGAACATCTCGACTCTGAAGCGCGCCTTCGGTCTGGACCGATGCAACTGGAAGGGCTGGGAAGGCTTCAAGCGCTATCTCTGGAGTTCGATCTTCGCCTATA
>NZ_AUGE01000078.1 GCF_000426865.1 Citrifermentans bremense R1 | reverse complement strand
ACTGCTTCCTTTTTTATATTTATTATGGACGTCCCCTTCTTCCCTATTCGCGCAATTCGTTTTTTATATATTTATGGGCGTCCCCTTGTTTCTCCCCGGTAATCTCTTCAGGCGTTAACCCGCTCAGCATGTTTGGTGACACTTCCTTCAGAAACTATTTCTGGTCCCACGGTAAATCACCCCAAAACTAATGAACAAGATCGTGGATTCATAGGTTTTAGACCCTAATTTGTCAAATCTGGAGCCCGATTTTGCAAATCCGGCCTCAGATTCTGAAAATCTTACTCTAATTTTTGCAAATTTGTGACGAAATCCTACAAATTCAGACCCAGATTCGCCCAAATTGCTAAAAAATTCATTAGAATTTGAGCCGATTCGTCAAATCAGGAACCAGATTTGTCAAATCCGACGCTCAATTTGTCAAATCACGAACTCAATCTGGCAAATCCGAACCGCAATTTGACAAATTCGGGGACCAATTTGTTAGACGGGAATTGTCTCATTTGGCAGATCCGGTCCAGGATCCCACAAATTTGCCTTTCCCCGATTCTCTCCGTGCCTCCGTGGCTGATGGTTTTTGCCTCGCGTGGTTAATCAGCGGCATCGGCGGCCGCAGCTACGGGTACGCCTTTCCTGCTCCTTACCATGCGGAGCAGCTTGTCCATGTAGTAGTAGACGACCGGGGTGATGTAGAGGGTCAACAACTGGGAGGTCAGCAATCCGCCGACGACAGCAAGACCAAGCGGTTGACGCGCTTCGCCGCCTGCGCCTAACCCCAATGCTATCGGCAGGGTCCCCATGAGGGCGGCCATGGTGGTCATCATGATGGGCCTGAACCTCACCAAGGCACCCTCGTAGATTGCGTCCACCGGGCTTTTCCCCTCCACCCTTTCCGCTTCCAGCGCGAAGTCGATCATCATGATGGCGTTCTTCTTCACGATGCCGATCAGCATGATTATCCCCACAAAGCCGTAGATGTTGAGCTCGCTGCCAAAGAGCATGAGCGTGACCAGCGCCCCGAAGCCGGCTGAGGGAAGCCCGGACAGGATGGTGACGGGGTGTATGTAGCTCTCGTAGAGGACTCCGAGCACGAGGTAGATGACAAAGACGGCCAGGGCCAGCAGGATCAACAATCCGCTGAAGGAGGACTGGAAGGCCTGCGCCGTTCCCTGGAACTGTTTGCTCACGCCGGGGGGGAGGATGCTGGGGGCCAGTTCGTCGACTATGGCTATGGCGTCCCCCAGGGAGACACCGGGGCGGAGGTTGAAGGAGATGTTGACCGCCGGGAGTTGCTGCAGATGGTTGACGGTCAAAGGGCCGATGGTCTTGCTTATGGTCGCGATGGTGTCGAGCGGCACCAGTTCGCCGGAACTGCTCTGGATGTAGAGCATGCCGAGCGCAGCCCGGCGCGTGTCAAGCTAGTTGTCGCCTGACCTATGCAGCGTTGACAGTTTTATTTTCTTCTTCGAGGACGACTTTGGTCACTACTGCCTCGCG
>NZ_AUGE01000076.1 GCF_000426865.1 Citrifermentans bremense R1 | reverse complement strand
CGGAAAGAGTTGGAGTCCTCGAGATGGAAAGAAAGTTCTTCGTAAGAGAGGGCGCGGATCTGTTTCAGTGCGCAGGCCCGCAACACCTGCTCGGCGGTCATTCCTTCACGCCCGGTCTCGTGTCGCCGGGTACGGATCAGGTCGTTATAAACCATGTCCAGCATCTGCGGTGTCGCGTCGAGTACCTCGGAAATCTCCTTGAGTTCCTTGCCGATGTCGTGACGAGCTGTGACGGAAAAAAGGCTCATCTGCCGGGTCTGTTTTTGCCTCATCTTTGCCGCTCCTGTAGCCATTGAATTGAACAAATTCAGCAAGTTGCGGAGCGGATTATAGCACAACGACAACCAAAACCTAAGCAGTTTTTGCATCAATTTGACAACAAATTCAGCAAGTTATGTTTCCGGATGGAAACTAGTTAAAACACGGCCATCCCGCACCTTCCGTTGATGTAGTTCTGTGTCGCATGTCGGGTGGAATTAAGCTCGCGCAGGTCATTCACGCCGCCTACTAAAGCCGGGCGCACTCCATAAGAAAGGGACCTCTTTCGGAGGTCCCTCTGTCGTGCCGGAATGGAACCGACTGGTTATGCGTTAATTATGGCTTCTAGCTTGGTCTTCAGGTCCTTCAAAATTACATTGAAGTCCACGGTGTTCTCTGAGGTGTATCGGCCGGGCACGCTTAGATAGATGATGGCTTTGGTCCCGTTGCGGTACGGGAAGGTCTCAACAGAGAAGTAGACCTTAGTATCGTCCACCATCATCGAGAAGCGGTTCTTGAAAATCTTGCCGGTCACATCATCCTTCTCACCCTGACGGAATTGTTCCTCAGTCGCCAGACGCTTGAAGTTGGAGAAGATGGATTCGGTATTAAATTCCGAGTTGATTTCCACGCGATAGCCGACCTGCTGGCTACATAGGTAGCTGAAGAGGTCCTCTTCAGTGAAGGTTGGTGGCTCCCAGGACATGATCAGGCCACCCTGGTAGGTTTTACGCTGTGTCGGGGTCATTTGGAGAATGGTGTTCGTGTGGTCGTGCTTCAGGCTGTAGTTGACGGAATACACGGTACCGGAACCGCTGACGCCGTTGTCAACCCTGCGGTCGATATCGAAGCTGGAGCCCGTCTTAAGCTGGACGCGGATTAACTGCTGCCTGCTAATCTGGCCTTGGTAATACTCCCGGGCCCAGATGGCGTTGCGAATGGAACAGGTGGTATACACGTTGCCATCGACTTCTTTGTTGTCCGGGACTATGACGGTAACGGTCTTCGGGTTGACCAGCGGGAAGACCTGTGTAGGTTTCGGTCCCAGGTTTGCACAACCGGTGAGTTGCAGAGCGAGCAGAGACAGTACAGCGAGCAGAATTCCTTTGAATTTCATTGATCCCCTCCTGAAGATAAAAAGCGCCCAACTCCATAAATTGCGAGAATGAGCGCTTTAAAAAAGAAAAGGCCATTGCTCTTCGGTAACCGGCAATCCATTTCCATGGACCCTAGGGTTTTGCGTCATCAGATTACTCTGATTTTGCTCTTATCGGTAACAATTCAAATATGTAAATCAGTCCAAAAAAACGTTTAACTTTATACATAACCAAATCTTAAAAATCAAGAACTAATTTATTCCGAACGCTAATTCGCTCTTCAGGCAGACTCTTCAGGCAGAGACTGCGGGAACGATGATTCACTACATCCAGCCAGAATAAAAACCATCATGTAAAAATAACAACAAATCAGCTGTTTACGCTGAGTGTTGGCCAGCCAAAGTCCATTAAAATGTTGTGAAAGTTGTGAAAATGTAGCTTAGTATAGTGGACCCCATTTTCAGGACAATAGTTTAAGATGGCGCCTGCGATAAAAGGAGCAGGCAATGAGCGAACGGAAGCGCAAAAGTTTCACCA
>NZ_AUGE01000075.1 GCF_000426865.1 Citrifermentans bremense R1 | reverse complement strand
TGAATTCTTGTGAGTATCGAGCCATGTGATTGCCTCCTCCGCCCGCAGTTTACAGGTGAGCTATTGAGGCGACAACTATTTTGACACGGCGGGCCTCCCAGAAAGCACCGTTACGCTCCTTTCGCTGGTTATATTCTTGATCGGTCCTGCCAGCGATCAACTGCAGACTCTTCGGTATGGTATCCATGTGATTATCAACGACCAGAAGATGAATATGATTTGACGTGGCCGTATAATTCAGCACTTGAAGACCAAAGCGCTTTCTGGCCTCGAAAAGCCAGTAGCGCCAACGTTGTCGATCCTTGGCGAACTTCAGCAGGAACTCCTTTTTATGGCACCGATGAGTAATGTGCCATACCTGCCCTGGTATGTGGTGCCTGTTAGCTCTTGCCATGCATTATTGGCCCCATTTTGCCGGTAAAAAGGTGCTTCTAAGGGTGAAATACAGGGAGTTTTTCGGGTATTGTCGTGTCATTACAGCATCCTACCTTGGTCCGACCCCGCCACACGCCGCCACACGACCTGTTTGGCGCTTCGCTAGGCGCCATGTACTCTTGCCAGGTTTTCCCCCTTATGCTACTGTTTCCAGGCCGAAGGAGGTCACATCATGCCCGCCAACCCCAAACAACTCGATCTTACAGCCCTTTCTCCTTCCGCACGCCGGGAGATGAGGGACTTTTACCAGTTTTTGCTGTCCCGCCAGACAAAACAGCCCCGACGGAATTCACTACCGGGGAAGAGCAATGGTTTTACCAAGCTCTGTGGCAAGTTGTCCTGGAAAGGGGACGCAGTAGCAGTTCAGCGGAGCATGCGTGATGAGTGGTAACCGCCGGTTTCTGCTAGATACGAATGCTGTTGTCTCCCTTCTAGCCGGAAATCGTGACCTTGCCTATAAACTTGAAACTGCCGAGTACGTTGGCATCTCCGTCATCACCTATCTCGAATTTCTCGCCTTCGACGGCTTGTCTGAAAGTGACCGTGACTGTTTTGTGAGGTTTGTGGAGCTTGTAGAGGTAGTACCGCTTGCGCACGACGACAGCGGACTTATTTCCAAGGCTCTTGATCTAAGGATGCAGTTCCGGATGAAACTTCCCGATGCGATAATCGGCGCAACCGCCCTCTTCCGCAAATCCTGCCTGATCACCAATGACTCGCATTTCAGCAAGGTAAGCCCACTTACTGTTCACTCGTGCTGATTTCACCCCAGCCTCTTTCCCACCCCTTCGGTTTCGCTTGTGTGATCTCAATCAGTTAGCCAACGTCGCGGCGTGACCTGCGGAGCGCTTGGCTCCGCATCCGAGTTATCAATTTATCAATGCCTGGCCCCATCGCACCACTTTACCCTTTTTACCTATTGGATTTGCGTAACTCCAAAGGGACATAAATGATTTGCGGCAAACTTGAAACACAAATTCTTCAGAAGTATTGATTGGCGTGATCATGGTCACTCCTCAATATGAGCCTTCAGTTCAAACTAACGCGATCACACCGCCACTTGCTTTTTGCCAACGTCTTCGAGCCTGACTAGCGGCTTTAGCTGAATGGTATTGGCGAGTGTTGGAATCCAAGGCAGCCTTATCACCTAAAAAGATTTATTCTGAGGTCATTGCAAATGTGACGTAAGTTTTGATTATGAGTATCGACTGTGATTTTTTTGTTCTTGTACTTATTGATCAATAGATTAAGCAATTGTGTCATATACCCGCTATTCCGGATTTTTTCTTCCGTATAGCAGACCCAAATTGTTATTTCCTTCCCGGTCACCTCGTACATCAGGTAAGCCTTGTTGTGTATTGCTATGACTTCATATTTCGTAAATTTCTTGAACGATTGATCTAGATAGTTTCCGTCCGGAAACATAACGTGCTGAATTTGTTGTCTAATCCCCGAGAAAGTGCTTAGGTTTTAGTTGTCGCCGTGCTATAATCCGTTCCG
>NZ_AUGE01000074.1 GCF_000426865.1 Citrifermentans bremense R1 | reverse complement strand
GGCGTCTGTGGGGTCGCGTCTGTAAATTTTACTTTTCAATCATCTACCGGCTTGGTGTACCGACACTTCGGGAATCCTGAGCAACCGTAGAATTGACTACCTGCATTTTCCCCAGATTTTACAGTGCGCAATTTTAGCTCTTTACTGCACTTCGGGCATATTGTTGTGCTATTGAATCGTTCCTTCAGGCCAGCTACATGCTCTTTTCTGGTGGACCATGTTTTTGGCTTCATCCCCGTTTTTATTGAGGAAATGATCTCCTGAACCTGAGCAGGCGTAAAGTGCACATCCGTCTTGCTTTTGATATATGGAATATAGCCATGATTCATGACGTTTGGCGGGAGTTCCGTCTTAAAAGTGCAATCGGACGTAAAGAACACCAGGGAATGAAATTTCCCTTCGTCAATTCCCAAAAAGTCAGATAGCGTCTTGATATGCTTATAATTCTGATGCAATGGATTCTGAAATTTTGATTTCTTACCGAACAGGTTTTGAGTCCATGACGGACCCTTTGCATCCCCGAAAATCCAGCCTTCCACGTTCTTGGTTTCGACAATGAAAATGCCGTAAAGAGACACTATGATGTGGTCTATCTGAGTGGTACCGTTGGCTGCTGGGATGGTCACGTTATTAAGGTCAACATAGATTTCCGAGTCTAGGAATAGCTTCTTCGCAAGCGTCACTTGCGCCTCGCCAAACCAGCCCTTTATAGCTGCCTTTATTGTCATTTCAGTCCTTTAATTCAAGTCCAGCCTTAGGTTAGGAAACCTGGGGTGGCAGGGCTTTATTCTTGCTAATGTCCCTTTCGACGTGAGTGTCAAACGGTAGTCCTGGTTCCAGATGGTCAATTTGCGGAAAGGGACAAGCCATAGCAATTGTGGCGACATTAACCGCCGCTTGGGGGTATCACGTCATAAATGAGCAAGAAACAAGACCTGACCCCCAGGCCGTGACCCCCAGGCCGCTTGTACTATGCAGGAGCGGTAAACGCCTGTCGCCCCGGCGTTGGCGATATTGGTAAATGCGATTGCGGTAGCATTACCTGCAGTTTTCCGATGCCTCTTTTCCTGCTTCAGCAGCACGCATAGCTTTTCTTGCATAGTCTCTGAGTTCAGAAAGGTCTCCGGCGTTGTAAGCACGTCTTGCATATGTGTAAGAGTTGTCAAATTCATCTGCTGCCTCATCACAGTTGCAATCGTCAGCAGCCGATTTTGCATCATCAGCTGCATTTTTTGCTTGTCGTGCGTAGTTTTGCGCCTCATCGAATGAGCTTTCATTATACGCTCTCCTTGCATAAGTGTAGGCATCATCTCCGTTACTCACTGCATCGGAGCATTCAGCACATACTATCCCCGGGCATACAAGTGAAAGGATTGCAATAATGAAAATTTTGTTTCTCATGGTGTCTCCTTTGTGACCCCCGCGCCTTTTGCCATTGTTACAACATCGTCGGTTGCCACATAAAGAACGGTATTAGACTAGCGCACGTACTTATACTTTACATGCGTATTTATAAAAGCGTTCAAACCTTCTCCGGCTATTGCAAGTTTTTTCATGTGTTCTACGTTTGATTGTCCTGCTGATTGATGGCTGTAAGTGTATGATTTTGATGTTCCGTCAAACCATACTATTATTGAGGTAGGATCCATTTCAAAACCGCGGACGCCAGAGTCATTGTCGATGTTTTTATAAATTTGCATTTTAATTTCCTCCTTTTGGGTAAGGTGACTTAAAATCAGCGCAAATAAACACCAGTAAAATCTACCTTGTTACTAGTTTTTTTCTTCTTTGTTTGCTGATTAGAAGTAAGGAGCCTACTCTCGGCTTCATTTTTTTGTTTTTTAATCGCGTCAAGTTCAGCCCTAAGCAAGTCAGACTCATGGTCTATACGTTTAATAGTGCGGTTGAGTTCCGCAACCTTCAAGGTAAGCGCAAAAGCCGCCGCAACCGCAACAAGCAAGAGACTCCACAAACTTGTAACAGGCATGATTCAAGCCTCCGGATTGTGAGGTAATTTTTTCTGTATAACGTGTCGCCACTGAGCCGCGAGCCCCAGCGAGACCGCTCTAGTGGCGTGTTGGGGGCCAAGGGGCCAGGCATTGATTATCCGATAACTTTTCGCACAACCGTCATAAGGGCCAACTGGGGACACGGAGGGACAATGGTAAGTTGTGTAACTAGTTTCCGTCCGGAAACATAACGTGCTGAATTTGTTGTCTAATCCCCGAGAAAGTGCTTAGGTTTTAGTTGTCGCCGTGCTATAATCCGTTCCG
>NZ_AUGE01000073.1 GCF_000426865.1 Citrifermentans bremense R1 | reverse complement strand
TTTGAATTCTTGTGAGTATCGAGCCATGTGATTGCCTCCTCCGCCCGCAGTTTACAGGTGAGCTATTGAGGCGACAACTATTTTGACACGGCGGGTCCCCTCCCCGGAATAGTCTTGGCAGCAAAAAGAGGTGAAGTTCTCTACGACAAAATGCCTATCCTACACGCCATTGGCTGAAGCAACTCAACGAACTCAACTACGTCCCCCTCGTCCGCCCTCGTCCGAGCCGAGGTAGGCAACGGCAGTTTGGAGAGCCTGTACGCTCCCCTGCCCGCTCTCGATAAGGGCGATGGAGGCTAGAGCCGTCTCATACGTAGTGGACCCCTCAGACCCGAAGCTGCCATCGGGATTTTGCTTTGAGAGGAGGAAGATAGCAGCATTCTTTAGCTGCTGGTCCATGATGTACTGGGACTTGAACAGGGACAGCGTGGAGAGAACGTGAGCTGTGATGAAGACGCTACTTTCATCATCCTTGGTGAAGCCCCAGCCGCCATCGGGGTTCTGGTTAGCGGTGAGATAGGCCAGCGCCTTGCTGGTAACCGTCACATCCGCGTAATCGGTCGACCTCAGCGTCTGAAGAACAATCGCGGTGTCAAGGATATCAGTCTCATAACCCTCTCCCCCACCCCAGGCGCCTTTGAGTTGGTCAAGAGCGTTCATGAGTGGATCGAGGCTACCAGTGCCAAGGGCTAGAGTTCTGATTCTATCTGCCGTATAAGCGACCGACTGCGGCGACTGCCCCTGAAGCCAGGCAATGCCGGCAGAATAAGCAGAGCTACCCGACTCGTTCAGCAGCTTCAAGGTATCAAGAGCAGCAACAGTAGCCACGGTTGCATCGACCGTCGAGGTGCTGTTACTCCAAGTTCCATCGGCATTTTGAGACGATGAAAGGTAGGTCAACCCGGTGGCAACCTGTGGTACTTGGGCGTGGGCTACAGCAACGAAAAGAAAGGCGGCAACACATAAACAGCAGGAAACAAATTTACCTTTAAACACATGCCCTCCAGAGCAAGCACCTAAACTATCGAACAGATCCGAAGTTTTCTGACCTTTTCCATGACATCGGCCATACCGCCGAAGCACAACCCGCAGTAACTAAACAACCTGACCAGCGTTCCCCTCGTCCCCTGTGATTCAACAACCTGCTTAAACTATAATTCGTCACTTAATATTCTTCTTTGAATGCCATGGGCATTAAATAAGCACTCTATACTTTCGATCTGGCTATCATCAAAGAATATCCCATTAGTAGTTGTAAAGGATTGTCCTCTTAAATTTATAGTTCTTTGATTAGGTCCTATGTTATAAATCAGCAAGGTTATGCCGCAACCTTTGGTTGTTAATGTTGTTCGGAAGATACCATCGTATCTCTTAAATGAAAATCCACAAATATCCCCCCAAGATTCATAAATAAATGGTTCAAGATAGATACCTGTCTTAGTGAATACAAGTGGATTTCCGCGAGAGAACAACCTATTAAATGTAAAACATAATACGACAAACGACATTATTAAAATGGTGATAATAAATAATGCCAGTTCTTTTGGCATATATTTCAAGGCGCTTACTATTGCAACAATGCAAGCAACAGCTAGCAAAAAGTAATAAGTGTAGACGACTCCCGCCTTGTACTTTGGAAATACAGAGTTTATGCGATAGATTTCTTCGCTGTCCAAAATCTTTCTTTTAATCATCGATCTCATGATATTGGCTCCTTCTCAACCAGCCTCAAAGAATAAGACTTAAAATTATTAAATTTTACGTAAAAGAATATGTATTCATCTGGCACCATCCCCATGAGCGTAAGAATTCCGTACATTAGCGATCTCATAGTGCTCTTTACAGCTTCACCGGTCACCTTTAATGCTGGTCCTAAAACCATTTGCAATGCTATATCAAATATTACTGCCTTTATTTGTTTGTCAGACATTCTGTAGTCCATGTCATACATCCATTTTATATACATAGTCATTGCTACTTGTATTAACGCAATAACTATTGGAATAATAAAAACAGCCAGCCAGCCCGTAAATGTCAATGCCAAAACTAGTTGCAAAGCAAAGATGCCAATATAAGCAGCTATCAATGCAGCACCATTTGATCCACCACTAATCATGTAAGCGCCTGCTCCAGTATCAGGATCCGAGATGATGTAACCACACCCACTCCATCCATTTAAACTAATATTTGTTTTGGAAACTGTAACTACTTTCCCAGAATTGACAGCATTTTGAATATCATCTTTCACTTGCTGCCCAATTTGTAATTGTGGCAGAATTATGGTGAGGTTTTCTTGATCGATGGTATATATTGGTACTCCTTGGTCATTGGCTATCTTAAGTGCCTTTATAGTGCTGATGCCTTGCACTGGATTGTCTGGTGTAGAATACTGTTGTTCCGGCAAGCGATGCTCGAGTACAGATGATGCAGTGCCACTGGTAAGCATATACTGCCTAACGATATCCCCATTTCCATCCTTTGCCTTTACTACCTGCATCAGGTGATCTGCATCCATGTTAAGACCACCGCTCTGAATTGTCCTCGGTATGCCCCAAAGCGTCAGTGCCCGAGGGGGACGTTGTTGAGTTGATTGAGTTCCTGACTTAATAGATTAAGCTTAAGGCATGCCAAGAGCCGCCCGTATAGACATCGAAGGTCTGCTTCAGCATGTAATCGCCCGCGGCATCGAGAAAAGAGACATCTTCTACGATGACAAGG
>NZ_AUGE01000072.1 GCF_000426865.1 Citrifermentans bremense R1 | reverse complement strand
GAGCCAGGTCCCCGCTGACTCCACGACGCCGGAATGATACGGCGGCGTTATCAGTGCGACCCTTTTTATAGTCATATCCAACCCCTTCCAGGTATCAGAACTGTAGTTAGTGAAGTGGATTTCTGAGTCAGGTTTTGTTTACTATGCCACAGCGGCCATCGAAATGAAAAGATAAAGCCTTATCGCAGCCCGGTGGCCCGGCCACTGTAATACAGATGTGCCATTTTTAGCGCGTTTTTTAATAAAAGCGTAACCAAATGGTTACTTTTTGATGTGCTTGAATTAAATCGTCTTTGACGTTGCGTCGTTTCATGCGGGCTGACCCGATATTCACGGACGTTTCACGGCATTACATTCAACTTGATGCCGCAATTCCGGGAGATCATGTTCTGGAGCGGGGGGGGGAGACAGGACGCCTTCGGTCGGGGTGAACGATAACGGCATGGCAATGACAGCATTAACCGTGTCTATCAGGGTCCGGCCGCGGGATTACACCTTCATCCTCAGCATCCCGGAGATGGCGCCACTGAAGAAGGCAACCAGCCAGCAGCTGTAGATAGAGAGGCTCACCCGGTGGAACAGGAGGTTCATGGCGTCGGCGCGCCGCGCGAGCGTGGCCAAAAGCGCCAGCAGGAAATGGAAGGCCATCCCCGCAAGCGACGCGATGCCGGTGATATTGTGCCACTCGGGCGCCTTGCCGAACGCTTGGGCATAGTGGTTCATCTCGCGTGTGCCGAGGTAGTCGCAGAAAAGCCCGATGCCGAAGATGGCCAGATGCTTCGCGCGCAGCCCTTCCTTGCGGCCGCTGAAGACGGCCCAGGTATAGAAGATAAGCGCCAGCGTCATCCAGAACACGGCGGTGGCCAGCAAGGTTTTGTGTTCGGCTCCCATCATCGCTCCTTCTCCCCGGCGGACTGCAGCATGCATTGGATGCTGTCCGGCTTCCCCTCGACCTGCAGCGGCCTGCCTGACCAGGTGCCGGCCAAACGCCCCTCACGATAGCGGCGCACAAGCCATGCAGTTTCAGCGCCATCTTTTGCGGCAGCGCACCGGAATTTCAGGAAGGCGGCGACGGCGGAGCCCGTCACGCTGGAAAGGACAGCAGCAGCACCTGCTTGTGGCGCTTGAGGAGGGAGTTTCTGACATTCCGCAGGTGCACGGGAGGAGGTCCGCTGGTCGTGGCGCTGCGAGAATGGGACCCGTCAATCCTTGCCGTGTCGGGCAAGGAGGTCCGAGATATCCTGGTCCGAGAACGAGATGTGGGGCTTGACCGGGATGTCGCACCCGGACCTGCAATCCGCCATGCCGATCGCCAGGACATAGACGTCGGCTTCTCCCGGCGCCAGCTGCCGGGGTCCCCACTGCATGAAGAGGACCCTGCTGGTCGGGCTTTGCAGGGGCACCCTCTCCTTCTCGCTGGCGAAATAACCGAGCCGGTTCGAGAAGTACATCAGGTCCGGCCGCGCACCCAGCGACTCGATGAAGTTCGCCAGGTTGCTGTACTCCTTGGTCTCCCCGGCGGCGCTGTTGCCGTGGTCGTACATGCCGAAATAGGAATCGCGCTCAGGATCGAGTCCGGTCTCGTACTGGAAGAGCCGCCCTTTGCCCCACCCTACGTTCCCCGTGGAGCCGCCGTAGTCCCCCACGGAGGGCTCGTCGCCGTAGACATAATAGTAGAGGGCCGGCGCCTTCCCCTCGTTGCGCACCCGGTTCACCAGGATGAAATAGGGCTCCCCCGCCTTGAAGACGGCGAAGCGGTCGATGTGCAGCGCCATCCCTTCGCCGGCGACGCGGTGCGAGCTGAAAAACACCATCTTCTCCCGGCTCGAAACCAGCACGCGGCTGCCGAGGAATTCCCACTTCGAGGGGGAAAGCTGTCGCGAGCCGTTCCCCAGGGCTATACCCTCGTTGGCGTTGCCCCAAAGGTGCCGCCACTTCTTGCCGTCGAAAAAGGCCATCCCCGACTCCCCCTCCTGCGGGGAGGCGTTACCTTCCTCATACGGCACGTTCCCCCCGACGAAAAGGCCGCGGGGGATGGCGTTGCCGGCATCTACGAACCTGCTGAAGCAGGTGATGAGCATGGTCCCGTTGGGGAAGACGTTCCTGACGAAGCCGCTGCCGTCGGCTTGGAACCAGTCGTACTGGAGATGGGAGCCCGCGGGGGCGAAGGCTTTGGCAAAGTGCAGGGACTTGGCGACCTCATCCCAGTGCAGGGCGAACAAGAGCCGATCCTCCTGCCCCAGTTGGATCACGTCCGTCAGCACCAGGCGGCAAGGCCCCTGGCGCAGCAGGTATACCCCCCTGTAATTACGGGTCACTTCCACCCGCACCAGCCAGGAGAGCGCCAGTAGAAGCACCAGCGCCGCGCCGCCCACGCAGCACCAAATCTTCCTATTCAACTTCGGGTGAAGCATCCCCGCCACCTGCCTAGCCGCCAAGAGAATGTAAACGCAGTTTAATCAAATACATACATTCTAATGAAGAGGTGAAACAGGAGCAACCCAAATTATTCTCATGACAGTAGCCATAGGTTCGGCGGTCGGGAAATTTCAATCATCCGCGCCTTCATCGCCTTCGATATCGGCCCCCTGGAAGCGCAAAGGTGATGGTCTGGCTTGGGAGAAAATCGTGGGTCGGGTTGCTCTAGTTCCCGGCGGGGGCAGCTATTAGGCGGGTCGGGGACATCACCGGCGGGGGGATACCCTCCCCCCGCCGGATTGTCTCAAACCTGCTTCTTACTTCTCTTGTTAAGCTGGGGCCTGAAGCTGACTATCTTTCGATACTCCACGGCCTGGTTTTGGTGAAGTGGCAGCTCACGTTGAAGCAGCTGCCGGACCTGTTGGTCCCGCCGGAAACAAGCTTGGCGGAGGTGTAGGTTGCCAACACGTCGTTGCTGAAGCGGTACTGCGGGTCGATCTGGACGGTGACGTTGTCCACGTGGTTCCTGATCGGAAGCGCCCTTGCGTGAGCTGCGTTGCCGCCGTTGT
>NZ_AUGE01000071.1 GCF_000426865.1 Citrifermentans bremense R1 | reverse complement strand
GATCCACTCCTCACTGGGGTACCGGACCCCTTACGAGGTAGACCAACTCAGCCTTGCCGCTTAACTGACTGTCTACGAAACCGGGGCATTTCCAGCGTTGAGCTGCTCCATTTGCACCTCCAGTCCCTGTTCCTCAGTCGATACCCTCGCATATCCAATAATGGCCACATTTCCTCCGTTTTTTGTCAATAAGGTCTTAGATGTTGCGGAAAAAGGCTGTCAAAAGTCGAAACGAACCCTTGTGACAGCCTTTTGCGTTATGCCCTGCCTCTGTCTCAGGGGTGGAGTCTATTGGCACCCCAAATTACTCCACCTCGCACCTCAGACCGCGGGCATTGAGCATCGTGGAGACATATTCACTCTGTCGGCGCGGGTACGTCTCCCGCAGATGTGGGGCCAGCCAGAGCACCCATAGCAAGATGGCCACATGGCCCAGCATCGCGATGCCGGATGCACACATGCAGAGGATTAATTTCCATCTGTCCGGTGTGACCACCATCGTGAGGAGGCCACCGCCGGCAAACGAAATAAAAGCCCAGTCGCAAGCCCGCTCGCACACCTGAAGCAACCTTTTATGCGCCTGCCAGTAATACCGGTCTAACAATCGGAACGCATCGACCAAATTATCCACTGCCAGCTGATAGTCCCGTGCCTGTGCAGCTACAGCCACCGAGGCGTGGAGTGATAGATAATTTGTTTCAGTCTCCAGCGCCTGTCGCAACCTTTTTTGCGGGGCCCGATAGAAAGCCCGCCTTATCGCTCGCTCTAGGCGCAAGTCGGCCGCCTCAATATATCTTTCCACAACTTTTCGAGGCTAAGCATTTGCGGATCCGATGCAACGCCGACAACGACAAATTGTCCAAAGATTTTCTCAAAATCCGGCCAGATTTCGGTTTCCACGGCTCCGCCCTCCTTATGGCTGCGGCAGCAAGTTGATAAACTGATAGACGTTATTGAACATAAACCAGAAAAATTGCATCGAGAAATTGACATAGGCGACGGCCAGCGTCGTCCAGGTATTCGCCAACGTCAGGATGATGGTATTGGCCTGATCGAGCGATACGAGGCTATTACCGCTCTGGGCCAGACCATAGGCCGTGCTACTGTTGCTGAAAACAGCTTTGAGCATGGACGGCGCTTTGACGCCGAGACGCTGGGTGTCGAAGGAAAAATGGCCGTTGGCGTCGGTCGTGGTAATGAATTGCGTACCAGTTGAGTCCTTCAAGAACACGGTGGCCGACTTGGAGGCACCGACCTGTGCCGTGCCGGTGATGGCCTGAGCTGGCGGATCGGACGCCCCTGACCCGCATCCGGCGAGGAGGAGAATGAGGATTGCTAGGAGTTTACGCATAGATCACCTCGTTGGCTTGACGAAAAAAATCTCGTGCAGTCCACTGCTGTAAAATCGGTTTAGATCTGGCAAGCCAGACTGCGTCGTCCATTTTAGTGCCAGGCATTCGCCCTCACCCGGCCAAAGCCCCGTCCAACGGCTAAAAAGCGGGTCGTGACCCTCGCACTCACACGAGAGCCACTGCAATCCGCAGACTGAGCACCTCTCGACATCGCAGCCATCGTTGTGTGGTTGTCCAGGCGCGGCGTCGCAGTCAGGACAATTTTCTAATTCGATATCCATCAGTTCACCTCAGTGGCACAGAGCAGTTTCACCTTTTTGTTTGCCAGTTTTTTTATTAGCCAAATCCTCGAAAACCTTTCCGAAAATCTTGGTTTCCACGTCGTAGGTGATGGCGTCACCGAACGTGATCGTGCCGCCCTCGTGACGATTAAATGGCAAAATCGTAGCGAAGGAAAACGCCACCGATTTGAAGGTGATAACGATGACTTCGCTGCGGGTATCGCGGTCGCGCACCGGTGTCTTCAGCGTGTCGCCTGGAGTTGTCGTAGCCATCCAGGCCTCAGAAATATGGCATGCGGCGACTGAATGCAGGTCTCTGATTAGCTGCTGAACCCACGAGAGCATCTGATATTTTTCGTCATCATTGGCATACTGCACAGGCACAATTTGCGAATCGTACTGATACTGGGCACTGTCGGATTTTTGGTAAAGGATCACGACTGGCGTCAGATGTCCCGCCGCGGTCAGATTTTTTTTGGCAATCGCCAAAATGTCATTTGCCAACGACTGAGCCTGTGTAAGCAGCACTAGTCCTCTCCCTTGAGCATTACGGTGATTACTGCTTCCCCTTGGTCGCCTGGGCCGACATGAGCCTTCATCTGGAGGTATTTTCCTTCGGGCAGCCCAACCACAAACTCGACGACTTCGCCAACGCCATCACTATATTTTGTGGTCGGAAACTTACTCATCCACAATATATCATGTATCCATCCGGCATGGCTCGACCCGTTGGATTCGTCTACCGCCAGCTCAATCAGATGCCAGACAGCAGCCGTACACGCGATTGGATACCGGTGGTGCCGTTTGCAGAGGTCAGGATAATTGGCCGATAAATTAACCAGGACGCCATCGGAAAAGGCTTGGGCGCGACTGTATGAATGGATAACTTCAGCGTCTGAAAACATTACCGCTCCTATGCAGATGCGTAGAATTTTCGAATTGAAGCACTTTCAAGAAACGCAAACAATGTCTCGATGTACCGGTGGTCGTTGATAATGCAGGTTTTCATGTTGCGGGTCGGCCACAGCCCGTTGTAGGTTTTTGGGGCCGCAAAAAACGATGCCTCGATTTAGGTCACGCTCCCGCATAAAAATTATCCACGGCCCCTTTGTGTTCATTTTGCCTCGTCGTCATTTGCGCTATATAGCGAGCAACCAGGAGTTTTTTTGTCCTCTCCGTGCCCTACGCTGCCGGTCAATGCGACCGCAATTTCGGAGATTTCAATTGCATGGCGGACGCCGTACAGGCACCAGCCGGTGGCCAGTTCCTCCTCGCAGACCTCGGTGACCAGCTCGCCGTCCTCGCCTCGGAACTGCCTGACGGGTCGGATTTCATACCTCTGGTACTGGTGGATGTCATCTATCGGTGGGTATTTATGGGTAGCCATATTGGCCTCAAGTATGAAACTGCCCCGCTAGCAGGTTGTTGAAAAACTAAGTACAGAAAAGAGCAGTTTTATGGTACACTACGGCGCGTAACACATTGCAATCACAAAGGAATGTTATGCG
>NZ_AUGE01000070.1 GCF_000426865.1 Citrifermentans bremense R1 | reverse complement strand
CACTTCGTGAAGAAGGCGATCCCCTGGGTTCAGGCAGGCGGCAGCGTCAACCCGGGCTGGAACTGGGTCACAGTCCTCGATAACGCCACCATCCAACCCGATCCGGCCTATGCCAACAGCGTGATGAAGCTGTTCCTGGACGACGTCGTGATAGCTACCAGCTACAGCGGTCCTCCCCCCGCTCCGACCAACATGAGCGCACAGGGGGTTACCGACACCTCGATAAAGCTCAGCTTCCAGGGAGGCAGCAACGGCACCACGTTCCAAACCGACGGCTACCGCGTCTATTACGGGACCAGTCCCGGTAGCCTCACCACGGTGCTGAACCTGCCGCCGGGCGCGACGGAGACGACCATCGGCGGCCTTTCCCCCCAGATCCGCTATTACTTCGCCGTCACCGCCTACAACCGCGGTGCTGCCGATGTCAGTGACAACGAGAGCGTGAGGGCTACGGCAAGCGCAGTAACGGTGGATACCATGGCCCCGGCGCTAACCTTGGCCCCCGTACCGTCAAGCACCAAAAACAAGGTCCTTTCCCTGTCCGGCACCGTCTCCGACACCGGAGGCTTGGCCTCGGTGACGGTCAAGGTGGGCGCTCTTGCCGCCGCATCGGCGACCGTCGACGGCGATGGCAACTGGAGCTACACCGTCTCCTCTCTCAGCGAAGGGGGGAACAGCATCACCGTTACCGCGACTGATTACTCCGGCAATGCGACCAGCGTCTCGGCCGCCATTCTCCTTGACACGGTGGCTCCCACCCTGACCATGGCCCCGGTGGTTACCCCCACCATACTCACCTCCCAGCAGATCTCAGGGACGGTCTCGGACCATGGGGGGGTGGCCTCGGTGCTGGTGCAGGTCGGGGGAGGGGAAAAAAAGGCCGCGGTCCTATCCGGCAACGCCTGGAGCTATGAGGTAACCGGGCTGCAGCCGGGCCAGGCCACCCAGGTCGGGGTAACCGCGATTGATACCGTCGGCAACGAGAGCACCATCTCGGTTGCCACCATGGCCTCGATCGGCGTGCTGCAGGCGGGAGATCTCTCCGGCGACTCGACCGTCGGGGTTGATGACGCCCAGACCGCCATGCAGATGGCGGTGGGCATCAAGAAGCCGGACCTGGGGCAACTGCAGCGGGGGGACCTCGCTCCCATCATCCAGGGGGTCCCAAGGCCTGACGGCGTCATAGACACCGGAGACGCCGTGGTCATCCTGGGGATCATCACCGGCGTCGTCAAATTCTGATTCGATACGAGGTAGCTGTCATGAGATTTTCCGCCGCTTTTACGGCATTTATATTACTGACCCTTATCTGCTCCGGTTGCGGGGGAGGTGGCGGCGATGCCGCAGCACCCTTGCAGTTTCAGCCCACCCCCGCCAACAGCGTGATCATCAAGAGCGCGGGGCCTGCCACCACCCTGTACGGCGTCCAGTTCACGCTGCAGTTTCCCACCGGCGTCACCCTGGCTACCCCCGGTGGAGGCGTCGTCGCCCAAGGAGTGCTCACCCCGTCAGGCGGGGGCGCCGGGAGCAGCGTCAGCGCCTACTACGACTCCGGCGCTACGCCGCAGACGGTCACCGTTTCAGTTACCAACTCGTCCGGTTTTCAGGTGGGCCAATTCCTCACCATAGCCACCCAGGTCGCCCCGGGAACCACCCTGGTCCCCGGCAACCTGGTGCTGACCCAGTTCAAGGCCTACGACAGCGTCGCCAGCGGCACCGTCGACACAGCCATAACCGGCGAGGTTTCCGCACCATAGAGGCCCCATCAGCCGGTCTGGGAGTGTTACCAACTCCCCTGGGTCAGGCAGCTTTTCCCGTTGCTGCGCTTTTTTCGCGATCCGCGCCGCGGGGCCTTTTTCACCCCCTCCAGGTAGGGCCATCCGGCGGCGCAGCAGTGGCTGGAAAGGCAGGCGCGGAAAAAACCTTTACACGGTCGGCATGCCTATGGCAGAATGCCTACGTCTTTTGGCGGCATCGCCGGTTCCGTATCGGGCTGTTTTATCGTCGTTTATCTGTTCACCTCGAAGGTTTCTGCGTTAAAAGACGGTAACTGTTCTTTTTTTTACACCATAGATATACGAGAATACTAAACCACCCGCGAGGGTGGGGCGGAAAGCCCACAGGGTCTCACCGAGACAGCCGGGATGCCGAACTATCCGAAACATGGGTCACGGCTTCCTGGCTTTTTTCGTTCACTTCCTCCAAACGTCCGGTTGCCGAAATGTTCCTGTTTCGGTACCGGCTTTTTTAGTGCCCGCAAATGCACCCAAACCGGTCTCCGCAGTTGTTGAATCCCTGAACATTAGCTTCCTTCGTGTTCATCGCTGGTACAAACAAGGCGAGAGGCCGTTTTGAATGCCGACGAACAAAACTCCGTGGTTTAAGCGTGTTACGATATTTTTCACTTGATCAGGTTTATGGCACAGGCAGTGCAAAAAAGGTCTGCAGACTGGTTGAGTGGAACTAAATAGGACAGGAGGAGGTAAAAAACTGACATTGTAATTTAAGTTACAGAACTAATTCGAATAAAAGCTGATACTGCAGCAACAAAAACCAGATAACGACAATACTAAACCATCCGCGAGGGTGGGACGGAAAGCCCAAGGGTCTCCCTGAGACAGCCGGGTCGCCGAAATATCACAAAGAGTACTTTTCTCTGATATCACAGGTGGCACGGTTTTTTTGTGCCTGAAACTTAACAGCATCTAGCAGCAGCAGGTACACGACAATACTAAACCACTCGCGAGGGTGGGACGGAAAGCCCAAGGGTCTCACAGAGACAGCCGGGTCGCCGAAATACCTCACAAGGAATTGGGAGGTTATGATGAATCGATGGACCACGTACAAAGCACTTCTGGTAGTTGTCTGCCTGTCGCTGATGATGCCGCTTGCCGGTTTTGCGCAAGTCATCTTCAACGACAGCTTCGACGCCAGCCCCGACTGGCAGTCCGCAGAAAACTACTCCCCGACAGCAAACGCAGCCTGGCCTAACACCTGGGCAGACCGCCCCGGCGGCCCCGTACAACCCCCTCCGCCCAACTGGACCTCGTACCGCGCAGCGGTCCCCAAACGCGACAACAAGGTGAAGACCTTCGTCCTTAGCGCCGAAGCTGCGCGCAACCCCGGCGGCAAAGGGATGACCTA
>NZ_AUGE01000069.1 GCF_000426865.1 Citrifermentans bremense R1 | reverse complement strand
ACTCTCAAGCGGGCCTTCGGCCTGGACCGCTGCAACTGGAAGAGCTGGGAAGGGTTCAAGCGCTACGTCTGGAGTTCGATCTTCGCCTACAACCTTCAGGTGATCGCCAGAATCAGGTCGGAAACAGCCAAAGCCGCAGCCTGAAGAGCAAAGACCTCACAGTCCCGGAACTCGCGGGAGTAGTACGTCTAGAGATTGAGAAAGAACGACTGCACTGCCAGAGTATTAGCAGAACCTTAACGATTGGGCCACAGTCGGCCTGTTTCGTCGCTATGAAGTTCACAAAAATGCCGTTTCCGGACGGACACTAACTAGATATACATAGCGATCTACAATACAGGGCATATCCTTGCCAACTCACACTAAAGGAGAAGAAAATGAGTAAAACAAGTCTGAAGATGGGGGTTATCGGAGGCGCAGTTGCATTAACAGGGAGTTTCCTCCCCCTTTTTTCGATAAGTATGAAAGGCGGTGAAGAACTGTTCGGTGCTTTGGGAAGGATGGCGCTCAATCTCACGGTATCTACGATCGGCGGTTTCGCTTGGCTTTTGCCCTTGGCGACAGTAGCAGCTTTTATCCTTGCTGTTTACCGGTTGCAAAAAGGCGCATTCGATAATGACCGCTGGGTCATCACAGGGGTATGTGCCACTGGAATAGTCATACCGATCATCATTGGTATTAATGGTAAAAATGCTCTTAGCAATCTGGCCGGTTTAGCTCAAAGCTTTGCGGGTAACGATGAGACTGCAGCTCAAGGCATAAAGACTTTTTCAGACATGATTTCGGTGTCCCCATCATATGGTTTGTTCATGGTAGTCGGGGGATGCCTATTGGTGCTTGTGAGCTCTTTTAATGCCCGTCCACAACACCTTGAGACTACAAGTGCTTGCGAGACTTCTGCCGAACCGACCCTCCATCGGCATCAATAGGCACCGAGTATGCCCGTATATTATCCTAAAATCAAGCTACACGCGGGGCTGCCGATAGGCCCTTTTCTTCAATATTTATGGAGGTAGTAATGAGTGATCAGCAGATGGGTGGAGTAGAACGGTTTGAGAAGAACGTCCTGTTCGGTATCGTGCGGTGGTTCAGCCTAGTGATGGGAGCCCTTGGCCTCATCGTACTGGTAATCGGCGGCATGATGCTCTTCAAGAGCTGGACAGCGATGTCGGATGCAAAAGAGATTAAGATCAGCTTCTCCGAAGTTCAACAGAAGGTGCAGGAGGAGAAGCGGAATGAACAGGGGGCGCAGCCTGAGACTCCTGCCGAGACCTCTGCCCCCACTTCTGGCACACCCGGCGCTCCTGCCGAGGAGGTGAGCAAGACCGACAAAATCTTAATAGAGATAGTGGCGCTGCTCGTCAAGGACACTGGTTCGGAACAGCCTGAGGAAGTGACCCAGAGATTCGCCAAAATCCTCAAAGATAAAGTGTCTGCGGTAGAGGAAAATCACCATGAGGAATTCCTTACCTCGATGAAAGAGGTCGTCGGAAAGGCGCCGGCTGGCGAAAAGGGAAATTACACCGACAAATATCTCGAGTCGTATTTCGAAAAAAATGCCAAGGCCAAAGCCGAAGCTGAAGTAAAGAAGTTCGACGCCATCAAGAACCTCGGCATCTACGCATACCTCACCGTTGCCGGACTTCTAACGGCGGTGTCCTTCGGAATCATCCTGATCCTTGCGGCGATCGAGCGCAACACGAGAACGAGGCTCTCAGTCGGGTAAAGTAACTTCTGATACTTTTTTAACACAAAAGGCCGATAGCTTGCCCCCCACCAAAGAGGAGATGCTATCAGCCTTTTCACATTAGCCAGTGCCCGCTTTTATTCAAGTGCGGAGAGGGGTCCTTTAGGGGCATAGGGCCTGCCACAGCGAGTACACCGTGTTGTTCATTTCCGCGACGAAGGCGTTTCGACGGCTAGCCATCGCCCGCCACGAAGGAACGTACAAGGAGACCATAAGGTCATTTTTCAAACCGCACCTGCTCATTATCGACTACTTGGGGCTTACCGGCTTTAACCACGAACAGGCCGAGCCGTTCTAAGAGATCTTCGCCGAACGGCACCACACCGGGAGCATCAGCGTCACCTCGAACCGACCGTCAGGCGACTGGCTAGGGCTCTTCCCGGCCAAGTATTGGCCAACTCCCTCATGGGCCGGTTGGCACACAAGGCTCATCCCCCCCTCAAGGGAGAGTCTTACCGCAGGAGGGGCCGCCCCAAGAAGTCTACGGCAATTTAATTCAGGAACTCCCGCTGATCAATAAACTGGAAGATAACTTTGGCGACGGGGACGATCGGGTAGGAGGCGGGGTCACCCCCGCCGTCCTCCCACACTACCATGCGTACGGTTCCGTACATGGCGGTTCCTGTCAGCATGTTCCGTTATTGACTTCCATCACTGATGCCTTATAGACACCCAATCCCTGCCTCACGGATTCCGTCCGCTACTTACGGGTTCAGGCCCTCTTTCGAGGCTTCTGCCCAAGACAATCAGAATATCCATCATGGACGCTCTGACAGGTTCGGCCCTTCATCGGCTTGGTTTTGCCGACTAATATGGCGTCTGCTGACTTCTTTCCATCCATCCCGACACCTTACGATGCCGGTAGCACAAGGTAGACGGAGAGATCTCCCAGGGTAATTCGCGTGACCTTCATCCCATATACCCGCCGCATCTACTTCCACACCTTCCGGATGGTTATTGGGCTTAGAGTCTATTGGCCCTCTCGCCCAGATGTGGCTGCCTCGTATGCGATTCCTGTTCGTCGGGCCAGGACTTTGCGTACAGCTTCCTTCAGATTCCAGGTCGCCCCGGAAACCCTTGCTGTTCGGCTCCGCGGTAGGAATGCCGGTTGCCCGGCACCCCCCGCACAGTCCCGGACGTGCAGTTTTCCCGCATCCGGTTCCTCGGTTGTACTCGCCTCCGCGCAAGGCGGGCCTCAAGCAGTTCTCCATCGGCTAACTTCGGTTATCCGTGGCCTGGCTACCCTTACCCGCTCCAGAATCTGACTGAAGCGTTCCCACGTGAAGCTCTTCCGCTTTCCTCCTCTTCGATTGAGCCACTTGAATGCAGCCTTTAGCGCAATCGTGTAGAAGAGTTTCAGCGACAGAGAGTTGCCTTTCACGCCGTAGTAGTTGTAGTGTCCGATTAACCGTGCGTTCAAGCCCTTGAAGAACCCACCTCCCGGCAGATGCGTATTCCGGTCGATTGCGACCGGCATTCCGATCTGATTGCGACCGCTGTTCCGGCGTGATCGCGACCGGCATTCCGCTGGGATTGCGACC
>NZ_AUGE01000068.1 GCF_000426865.1 Citrifermentans bremense R1 | reverse complement strand
GAATTCTTGTGAGTATCGAGCCATGTGATTGCCTCCTCCGCCCGCAGTTTACAGGTGAGCTATTGAGGCGACAACTATTTTGACACGGCGGGGCCTTTCGCATGGGTGCCGTGGCACCCAGATACAACAGCAGCAGAGAGCCCCCTAGTAAGGCTATCCCGAGAAACCCCACGGGAGTGAAACGCTCACCGAAGAGGAACCAGGCCAGCAGAGTCGCCACCATAGGCTCAAGGAGCGTGCTGATGCTGGCTGCCGTTGCCGAGGTGGAACGCATCCCTTTGAAGAAGAGAACGTAGGCGAGAGCTGTCGGTATCGTGCCTAGATAGACGAGCAGCGTCCAGGCTTGAGGGGTGTAGGTCATTACCATGTCTTCGGCGAAACCGAACAGCCCAGCGGCACCCACGCTGAAGCTGATGGCAAGGGACTGAAAGGGGTCTCGGTGCGCGGCCAGTTTCTGCGAGATAAGGGTGACCAACCCATAGCTGAAGGCGGATACCAGCGCAAGCACAATGCCACCGGTATCTGCTCCGGTTAGTCTAAGGGGACAGGCACCTTGCGGAGCCAGTCCCCTGTCCTGAAACAGAACCAGGACAGCCGTGCCGGAAAGAGCGCCGACAAGGGCCAACAGTGTCGACCAGGAAGGTCTCTTTCGGGTAAATGCGACGGAGATGACGGCGATCATGACGGGTGCCGTACAAAGAGTAACCACAGTCGCTACCGCTACTCCGGCACGCGCAACGGCGCCGAAGTAGCAGACCTGATACAGCGCGGTCATAAGCCCGATCAGCGTCATCAGCCCCAGGTCGCCACGGGAAACCTGAAGCATCTTTCTACCCTGCCTGGCCCAGCAGACCGAGAACAACACCGGGAGGGAAAACGCGAGCCGGAAGAATCCGATCGACAGGGGATTGGTCGTGGCCAGGTGGTAGATGGTTTTGGTGGAAATGCCGACAGTACCCCACAGGACCGCGGCAAACATAATCAGAAGGAGCCCGCGGCGCGACTCGGCGCGGGCAGCATATATGGACTGCATGGGAAATCTCCTTGAAACTCAGTTGAAAGAAAACGATCTGAGATCAAGGCAGTAAGGCGCAACTCTAGTGGGAACGCAGTAAGCGAACTGGAGGGGGTAACCGGCCAGACTGCCTTGGTTAGGCGAGAATGGCTGAGGGCGGGGGTAATATGCTGGAGAAGGGATAGTACATGCCGACGTATATAGCAACAGCCGGTGCCGATTGTCAAAGAGATTCTCGATCCACAGCCCTTAACTGCATCGCACACGCATTAAGGCGGAAACAAAAACGATAACTGCGGATTAACACCCTGCAAAATCTTACATCTTTAGTTGTATTTCTACCTGCCGTTATCCGTTGTTTCCGTTGAATCCGTGTGCGTGCCGTTGATCTTGCGCTACCCCATTGGGGTGCGGCGGGGTCGGACCAAGGTAGGATGTTGTAAGAAGGTATCTTGCGCAGGGAGAGAGACTCACTATACTTAAATTTATTTTAATTTGGCATAAGGAAGGGGGGGGGCATGGAATGGCAACTGCGTCTCAAAGCGGCGGAGAGCGCGCTTGCGAACGCGCGGGTTCCGTCGTCCCAGGAACTTATATCACTGATCAAACGAGTCAACCCCACCTGCCTTCAGCTTCCTGAACACGACAGGGAGTACGGCTACAGTATCAAAAACCGGCTGCAAAACCTGCTGTTGGAAACCTACGGAGAGGTCTTCCACCTGGAGCCTCATCCCTACACCCCGGACATCATCCTCATCAAGCACAATGCCCTCCCCTCCGTCGACGCCTGCCATGCCGACGTAAAAGCCCTTTCCCTGAAGGCGCTGGACACGGTGGGCAGCATCGCCCCGGCAACAGCCGCCCCCTCGGCAAGAAGTGTGACGAAGGCGGCGAAATCCAGTAAGCCTGCGACCGGAGGCTCGCCGAAGGAGACCTTGAGGAACGCGGAACTTCTGCTTGAGAAGTACGAGTACCCTCAGGCCGAGGAACTCTTGGCCGCCATTCGCATCGCCGACGCCAGGGAATTGCCGACCCTGGTAAAAGCCGCCAGGATGCTGGTGGAAGAGATGGGGGCGTACCAAAGGGCCATCGAGCTCTTACTTGCGCAACCCAGGCAGGTGCTTAAGGACAAGGTGGTCAGGGAACTGCTGGCGATGACCTATTACGGTAACGGTTTGATCGCCGAGGCGAGGGCGCTCTTCGAAGCGGTGCACCCGGGCGACCTGGAAAAGAGTTCCATCTACGCCTACGCCGATCTTTCCTTTAAGGACGGCAACATCTCGCAGGCTTACCATCTTTTGAAGCTCTCGGATGAAAAAGAGGGATTCGTGAGCTCGCACGCCAGCCTGAGAAAGGAGATAGAGGCGGCCATGCTCAAGGAAGCCGAGCCTTATCTGCAAAGGGCTGAGGCCGCCTTTGCCGCTGCAGACCTCGCCCAGGCGGAGGACCTGCTTCAGCAAGCCATTTCCCTCTACCCGAACTTTAAGAAGGCGCGCGAACTGGCCGGAGAGGTCGAGGCGCAAAAAGACGCAGCCCAGGCGGAGAGGCTCTGGGCACAATTCGGTTCATGCGCGGCAGGAACCGACAGGCTCGACCTGCTGGCGCAGCTTCTTGAGCTGGACAAGGACAGAGCCGGGGAAATCAGGGACCTTATGGCGAGAGAGAGGAATCTCCAGAAACAAGGGGCGGTGGAAGATCGCCTGAGCACCCTGCGGACGCTCGCTGCGCAGCAATGCTGGGAGGAGTGCGTCGAGAATCTGATCTGGTTCGCACGCGAGGGTGAGCAGGCCGACCATCAACGGGCCTGCGACGTATCCCCTTATTTTTCTGTGCTTTACCAGAACAAGAAGCTACGAAGACTGGAGAGCCGGGATGCAATGGAGCAGTGGCTTAAGTTCGTCCGGCTCAAGCGGCAGATGGAACAGGGACAGACAGAAGATTGCTGGGACCTCTTGCAGGACCTGAAGCCGTATTTTCATAGCTACCCTTCGTTCAGGAAGGAATACGACCAGGTACTCGAACTGGAGTCGGCAAAAGCCCGGGAGGAGGCGCAGCAATTGCTCACCCGGTTGGAGGAACTGGAGCAGTCGGAGGGAGAAAAGGACGCATTGGCAAAGGCGAAACGGCTCGTGGCCCAGATGCAAAAGCCATTGGCCCTCTTGCCTGCCGATGAAAGGAGCGATTTGAAGCAGGATGCGAAATTCGTGCTTGACCGACTTGAGAAGGAGACAGAGGGCGAGGATAGCATTCTAGATTATCGTGAAGCCCTGATTTTGGGTAATGCCCAGTAGTGTCCGGTTAAGAAGTTGCAGTCGATGGTGGATGCTCT
>NZ_AUGE01000067.1 GCF_000426865.1 Citrifermentans bremense R1 | reverse complement strand
CGCATAACATTCCTTTGTGATTGCAATGTGTTACGCGCCGTAGTGTACCATAAAACTGCTCTTTTCTGTACTTAGTTTTTCAACAACCTGCTAGCCGACCCCAAAGTGGACCATGAGAACAAGAAACTGAAGCTGTCGGCGGGGAAGGGCGAGCTTGCCACGCTGGATGTGGAGATCCGCAAGCAGTTCGCCGAGACCGAGAAGAAGCTCAAGGACGCCAAGCTGCCGGCCGAGATTCTGGAGCGGCATTACAAGTTCGTGAAGCACTACGACGACAATCTTGCCGAGCTGAAGGGAAACATAGACCGGGTTGAGAAGGCGAAGGACAAGGCACAGGCAGAGGTCGAGTTGGAGAAGACCCGTGTCCACCTGGAAAAGGCGAAGGCACCGTCGCGGCACCAGCAGCTTGATCCCAACAATCTGCCGTTCCGGCAGCCGAAGGCACAGAAGCGCGAACCGCGAATGAAGAAAGAGGAGTTTGAGCGGGATCTGAAGAAGGATAAGAATGCCTGGCGCAGTCAGAAGCGCATTCATGTTGCTTCGACCGGTTCAGTAGCCGGTCTGCTTACTCCGGACGATCTTGCAGAAACCATCGAGGTCCAGTTCACACCGGAGATAAAGGCCAAGGCTCAAGAGCTTGGCAACAGCCCAGTAAAGATATACGAGTGGGTGCGCAACAACATAGAGTTCGTCCCGACATGGGGCTCCATACAGGGAGCCCAGATGACTCTGCTGACCAAGCAGGGTAACGCCTTTGACACCGCATCACTCCTCATCGCTCTGCTGCGTGCGGCAGGGATACACGCCCGTTACGTCACCGGAACTGTAGAACTGCCTATAGCCAACATCATGAACTGGGCTGGGGATTTTACCGATCCCATGGCTGCTCTCGACTTCATGTCCAGTGGCGGGGTCCCGACGAAAGGACTCGCCGCCGGAGGGAAGATAGTCGCGGCCCGTTTTGAGCATGTCTGGGTCGAGGCGTTCATCGACTATATCCCGTCGCGTGGCGCAAAGCATATTCCGGAAAGGGAAGACACCTGGATCAAGCTCGACCCGACATTCAAGCAGCACAACTACACGCAGGGAATAGACATTAAAAATGCTGTCCCCTTCGACGCGCAGGGGTTTCTTGACCCAACTTCAATCTACCGCGACTGTAAACGAGGCAGAATGATACGTTACCGGTGTAAACTCCCTTTACGCTCAGCAGACGATGCAGGACTACCAGACCCGCGTCCAGAGTTACATTGAGGCTAACTATCCGAATGCCACAGTCGGGGATGTTCTCGGTAAGAAGGAGATCGTCAAGCAGGAGTTCCCTTACCTGCTGGGGACACTGCCATATCGGACAGCCGTAAAAGGTGCGACTTTTACCTCGATCCCAGACGCCCTTCGGCACAAGCGGTCCTTCAACGTGAAAAAGGAGACCGTTGATCTGGCGTCGCTCGATCCGGATGCACCGGCTCCGGTTGACAAGTCGCTCAACATATTGAAAAGCCTTGCAGAGTTGGCAGGAAAGAAAATTACGCTCAGCTATTCCCCGGCGACTGCCCAGGATGAAGCGATAATCAACTCCTATCTGCCGACCCCACATGCCGATGGTTCGCCCATTCAGCCCAGCGAACTTCCATCGTCACTTCCGGCATACCTGATCAACGTCATTCCCGAACTCCGTATCGACGGACAAGTTGTGGCGACAGGGGAGGCAGTCGGCCTTGGCGGCACCAACATCTTTTCCATGACTTTCTCTGACCCGTCGTACGGGTCAAGCCAGGTCGTCAACTACATCGACGCCGGGGTTTACCAGGCGATAGGGCTGAACTTGGGTAAAATCAGCCAAGACCATTTAGCCGCCCTCAAAGCTAAGATCGAAACAACTAAGGTTCGCCTTCAGAGCCAGGACTTTACTGGTATAACGAAGGATGACCTCGTCGGGGATCTTCTTTACACCACCGCACTTGCCTACCATAACCAGCTTAACACAACTAATTACTTTGCCGCAGGAGTCATGGGCGTTAAGGCTATCACCCTCCCTTCAGAGACTATATTTGCGACCAAACTTAAAGTAGCTTTATTATGGGGGATCCCGCGGAACGTCAGTCCTGGTGGGCTCAACATGGATGCTGATTATCTGATGCAAGTGGTGAAAGCCACGGACGGAAACGTTCATACAGTCAAAGACTACATGCTCAATAGCGGCATGGCGTCTTCTGCTCTTGAACACAGCGTCCCGGAACAGCTTTTTTCGATACCAGGGAGTGCAGCACAGGGAATAAGTGCAGTCAAGGCTCTCCAGATAGCGAACGACCAAGGTATACCGATTTACACACTCAATCAGGCGAACATAGCGGTAGTTCTGCCGCAAATTCAAGTCGATGAGCAGATTAAGGAGGATATCCGAAATGCTGTTAACGCAGGGAAAGAGGTGACGGTTTCTAAGACAAACATCACCTCTAACGGTTGGACTGGCTGCGGGTACATTGTAATTAATCCCGAAACAGGGGCAGGAGCGTATATGCTCAGTGGAGGGACGAATGGTGCCATCCTCTTAGTCGCGGTTATGTTATTAACAGCAATTGCACTGATTGCTATCGCAGTAGCCATCGGCCCTATTGCATTAATTATCGTTTCCATATTAAGGCCTTTTTACTTGGCTCTCCTAGCTTGGATAGCAACTCAGGCTAGTGAAAAGGTAAGAGATTGCGTCGCATCCACTTTAATATCGCTTCTATCGGTATTTACATTTATGCGGGTATTTCCACCACCCTATGGAAGCTTTTTCGATCCGATAAAACGCCTATTCGGTCTCACTATGGGAAGTTCAACAAACAGAGTGGTTAACAGTTGCTACGGGGGCGAGTATGCATATTGATCTATATTCAATTATCCTATTTCAGGTCTCCACAATATTACTTGTTTATCTAATAGCGATTCCAATCAACAGAATTGGTGATGAAAGCATTAAAAACTAACTTAAAAAGTTGCGATCTGATTATGACGGTGCAATTGGTTTGGGAGATATTATTGTTTGGCCAATAATCTTAACTCTCTTTTTTCCTTTTTATGCTTTATTTATATTACTTTTTAAAAGAAAGCTTTGGCTCCTACTTAGAATAATTACAAATAGCAAAAGGTTGGCAGTGAGTATCTTATTGATACTTGCAACTTTCTTTACGCTTGTTGTATTTGCTGCTTTTCACTATTTTTTAGCTTACGCTATAGTATTTATCCCTTCAGTTCTTGTATTAATAGTAAATTATAAAAGAGAAAAATCTGAATACGAAGGCAATTAGACGAAGCAGGGCCTACCAGATTATAACGTGACGAGGGGGACGTAGTTGAGTTCGTTGAGTTGCTTCAGCCAATGGCGTGCAGGATAGGCATTTTGTCGTAGAGAACTTCACCTCTTTTTGCTGCCAAG
>NZ_AUGE01000066.1 GCF_000426865.1 Citrifermentans bremense R1 | reverse complement strand
GCCGAAAGCGGCAAGATTCATGGCGGTGTAGATAGCGCCGTAAAGAAGCAGCGCTGCATACCCCTCCCTAGTGCCGGTGAGAAGCGCGAGGGTGAGGTAGCCCATGTGGGCGATGGAGGAGTAGGCGAGCATCCTCTTGATGTTCTGCTGCCGGAGCGCCGCCAGGTTTCCTACCACCATGGAGAGGAGCGACAGCAGCACCAGCGGGATGCGCAGCTCCGGCATCGGGGGGGAGAGGGCGAGCAGCATGAGCAGCAGCGAAGCCGCAGCCACCTTGGAGCTGGTGGAAAGAAAGGCCGCGACCGGGGCCGGAGCTCCCTGGTAGACGTCAGGAGTCCAGAGGTGCGCGGGGACCAGCGAAAGCTTGAAGGCCATACCCATGATGACCACCCCCCAACCCGCGGCCACGATGGCGCGGTTTCCCGCGTGGGGCACGGCGCCGGTTAATTCCAGGGTGCCGCTGCCGGCGAAGATGAGCGCGAAGCCGAAAGCGGTGAAGGCGGCGGCGACCGCCCCCATGAGGAGGTATTTCAGGCCGGCCTCGCCCGATTCCGCCCGCTGCAGGTCCATGGTGACCAGGATGTAGAAGGCGAAGGAGACCGACTCGACAGCCAGGAAGAGGATGAGGAGGTTCGAGGCGCAGGGGAGCACGCACAAGGCGAACAGGGCGAAAAGGACCGTCGCCGGGTATTCCTCGCCTTTGATGGCGCGGTTTTCATTGTAGCCGTGGGAGAGGAGCAGCGTCAGGAGAGCCGCCGCGCAAAAAAGCGGGATCAGGAACTGGGCCAGCGGCGTGAAGGTAAGCCCGGCGACGGCAGGCACAGCCGAGGGCGCGGTGAAAATTGCCCAGAGGCCCGCTGCCGCCGCAGTAACCGCCGCGATAGAGCTGGTGGTCACGCTAAGGAGCAGCGGCCCGCAAAGGAGCACGACCAGCGCCCCCACCCCGGTGATGATGATCGGCATGATGGTATGTAGGTCTGGAATGATCATTTAATCTCCGACAACAGGCGAAAAAGCTCACCACAGAGGTCTCAAAGGTTCACGGAGGTCTCAGAGGATAACCCTCTCTATACCATCCTTGAGGTGCAGCTCCCCGAAATTGAGCAGAAGGCCTACATGTTTTTTGCTCAACTTCAGGTACGAAAGTAACTGTGCTTTATGCACGGGATGAAGTCTCTCCACGGCCTTTAGTTCTACGATCACCTCGTCCTCGACAAGCAGGTCGATTCTATAGCCAAGGTCGATGGTGACGCCGTCATAGAAGACCGGTAGTGAAATCTGCGATGCTGTCTTGAAGTGCCTTTTGCTCAGTTCATGTATGAGGCAGGCTTCGTAGGCGCTTTCCAGCAAGCCTGGACCAAGAGCCGTATGAACTTTAAGGGCAGAGTCCACGATGTTCCCGGTAATGAGGTTCTGATCCATGAATTCCTCCGTGTCCCCTGTGAACCACTGTGTCCTCTGTGTTCCGCCTTTACCTCGAAACCAATAAAGCGATCGGGCCCTTGAACAGTTCAAGCACGGGGCTGGGGTGGACGCCCAGGTACACGGCTACCAGCGCGAGGATGGCGAGGACGCCGGCTTCTCTCATGGTCAGATCTTTCAACTCCAGCGGCTTCCTCTCCCTGACGAACAGCACCTCCTGCACGAGCCTCACCGTATAGATCAAGGTCAGCACGATACCCAGAAAAGCCCCCAAAGCGGCTGCGGGCGCAACCTTGAAGGCCCCCACCAGCACCAGGAATTCACCGACGAAGTTGTTCAACCCCGGCAACCCGGCGGAGGCCATGCAGAAGAAGAGGAAAAAGAACGAGAGCGCGGGGACCTTCTCCCATATGCCGCCGTAGGCGGCGAGATCTTTGCTCCCTGCACGCTCGTCCAGCATGCCCACCACCACGAAAAGGGCCCCGGTGGTGACGGCATGGTTCACCATCTGCAAAAGCGCTCCGGAAAGGGCTAGCGGGCTCCAGGCGGCTATCCCCAAGGCGATGAAACCCATGTGGCTGAGGCTTGAGTACGCCACCAGCCGCTTCATGTCCTTTTGCGCGAAAGCGATCCAGGCGCCGTAGCTGATCACGAAGACGGCAGCCAGGTAGAGAACGGGGGTGAAGGCGCGGGCCGCGTCGGGAAAAAGCGGATAGGCGAACCGGATCAGGCCGTAGGCGCCGGTCTTGGAAAGGAGGCTGGCGAGGATCAGTGTCCCGGCGATGGGGGCGTCGGCGTAGGCGTCGGGCTGCCAGCTGTGCAGCGGGAAAAGCGGGATCTTCACCGCGAAGGCGACCAGGAACCCGGCAAAAAGCCAGAGGGCGAGGCCATAGGGGATGCTGGTCTGCACCAAAGCGGGGAGGGCGAAGGTGTAGCTCCCTGTCTGCGCGCCGTGCATCAGGTAGAGCGTGATGATGGAGACCAGCATGAGCAGAGAGCCGATGAAGGTATAGAGAAAGAACTTGATGGCGGAATATACGGGTCGCCCATCACCCCAGACGCCGGAGAGGAACACGATGGGGATCAGCATCGCCTCGAAGAAAAGGTAGAAAAGAAACAGGTCGAGGCTGAGGAATACGCCCTGGATGCTGCACTGCAGGGCGAGCAGCAGCGCATAGTAAAGAGGCGCCCGCTCCTTGATCTGTCTCCATGAGATGAGGACGGCGACGGCGGTAATGAACGAGGTCAGGAGCACCATGACCTGGCTGATGCCATCCATGCCGAGGGTGTAACGGATGCCGAAGCGGTCGATCCAGGGTAGGTCCTCGAACAGGAAGAAGCCGCCGGGCGCGCCAGGGAAGGTACCGTACAGCGAGGAGCCGAAAAGCGGAACAGCAGCGAGGGCCAGTTCGATCAAGCTGACTACCAGGGCGAAGCCCCGCCCTAGCGCCTGCGAGGGGCGCAACGCCACCAGAAGCAGCGAGGCAGCAAGCGGCAGAAAGATCAGCACGGAAAGTATCGGGAAATCAGGTGTCATCGCAGGTGTCCCGTGTTAGATGAAAATCCAGGCGAGGTAGCCGATCATGAAAGCAACCCCGGCGGCGAAACTAAGCAGATAAATCGAGACGCGGCCGGTGCTCCAGCGCCCGAGCCAGGTGCCGGTCCAGCCAACCCCACCGGCCAGCCGGTCCAGCGAGTCGTCTATCATCCCTTCGTCTATTTTTTGCCAGAGCACCCTGGCTGCCGCTTGGTAAGGGCGGACAAGGAGCATGTCGTACAAGGCGTCGAAGTACCATCCCTTTAAAAGGAACGCGAAGAGCGGGGACTCGTCCCCTGCCTCCTCGATCCGTTGCTCCCGTCCCCGACCATACCTGACGTGCGCGGCCACAAGCCCCGCAAGGGCCAGCGCCCCTGCTATCGCCTGCAGCGCCATTTCCTCTTTGCCCGGACCCTCGACCATTTTCCCTCCCGGAACCCCGGCGAAAAGGCGGCCCAGGAACCCTTCGCTCAAGTAGGCGGGAAGGTCGAGTAGGCCGCCGAATAGGGCCAAGAGCGCCAGCGGGATCAAGACTGCCTGCATGGTCTTCAGCCCGCCTGTCTCATGAGCGGTATGGGAGGAGCCGCCGAAGACGAGGTAGACCATGCGGAAGGTGTAGTAGGCGGTGATGAGCGCGGTGACCAGCGCAAGCAGGTACAGGGACTGGTATAGAATCCCTCCCTTGTGCCAGACGGCCAGGAGGATGCTGTCCTTGCTGAAGA
>NZ_AUGE01000065.1 GCF_000426865.1 Citrifermentans bremense R1 | reverse complement strand
GGTGCGTCCGGTTGCCTCTTCGCTCCCCTCGTGCTTCACGCTGATGGCGCCGAAGGGGCAGACCATGACGCAGACTTTGCAGCCGACGCAGTTCTTCTCGCGGACCCCGACCGCGCCTTTTTCCTGCAGCATGGCTCCGGTGGGGCAGGCGCAGGCGCAGGGGGCATCCTCGCACTGTCGGCACTGCACCGGCATCGTCACGTCCCCCGCCGCCACGACGCGATTGCGGGGCCGAAGTGTCAGCCCCTGAAGTGCTGCCTGGTGCAGCCCGGTTCCGGAATGGGCCAGGGCGCAGGCCAGCTCGCAGCCGTGGCAGCCGAGACAGCGCTCGGGATCGGCAAAGACTATGGCATTTTCACGCTGCTGTTGCTTCATTGTGGTCTCCTTTGCATATGGCCTCCAAGCTCTCCAAATAAAGTTCCCTCCCACCCGACAGCTCGACGTCCCCTCCTCCGCAGTCGGGACACTGGAACCGAAAGCCGACGATGCGAAAGCCGCTTGCGCAGCCGCGGCAGCGGCCGGTCAAAGGGACCGTCTCGATTTCCAGTTGCGCCCCGGAAGCCACCGTCCCCTCCGCCACCACCTCGAAGCAGGCGGCAAGCGTCATCGGTTCCACCGCCGCCAGCTCTCCCACCTTCAGGCGCACCTTGGAGATGGATTCGATGCCGCGCGCGGCGACCTCGCGGTTGATGATCTCGAAGAGTCCGGTGACCAGGGTGATTTCGTGCATGGCTCCTCCTAGCGGTCCGTGCAGGCGATGCAGGGGTCGATGCTGTTCACGATGAGCGGGATGTTCGCCACCGGCTCGCCGTGGAGCATCACCTTGAGCGCGTCCCAGTTCATGTAGGAAGGGACCCGCCATTTCAGACGCAGCGGGAAGTCGGTGCCGTCGGTCCTCAGGTAATAGACCAGCTCGCCCCGCGGCGCCTCCGACTTGGCGACCGCCTCCCCCGCCGGAATCTCAGGGAGGAGGTCTGCGCAAAGCGGCCCGGGTACCAGCCCCGCCAGGCACTGCTCGATGAGAGAGACCGACTGCCGCGCCTCCGCGAGCCGGACCAGGTTCCGGGCCCGGACGTCCCCCGCCTGCTGCAAGGAGGTACTGAACTCCAGCCGGTCATAGGCACCGTAGGGGCTCTTCTTGCGCACGTCGTAGTCGATGCCGCAGGCGCGCGCCACGGGACCCACCACCGCGCACTCGATCGCCTCAAGCCTGGGCAAGACGCCAACGCCTGCGGTCCGCGCCATGATCGCCGGGTTGTTCTGGAACTGCAGGTACAGCTCGTCCAGCGGCGCTTTCATGGCCTCCATCTGCCGGGCGAGGTACATTGCCGCGTCCGGCGTCAGGTCGTAGCGCACCCCGCCGATGCAGTTCGCCGCGAGGTCCATGCGGTTGCCGTAGATCGCCTCCTTGGAGCGCTGCATGATCTCCCGGACTTCCATCGCCCGCCTGAAGAGCGCCGTCTGGCCGATCAAGTTCGCCTGCACGGCGCAGCAAAAGAGATGCGACGCGATGCGCTTGATCTCGTCCGCCACGGCGCGCAGGTATTCGGCCCGCTCGGGAATCGCCACCCCCGCCACCTCCTCGATGGCGGAGCAGAAGGTGCTTGGGTGGCTGTTGGAGCAAAGCGAGCAGAGGCGCTCCAAGAGGGTTATGTTCTGGTAGAGGTTCCTGCGCATCACCAGGTGCTCCATGCCCCGGTGCACCTGCCCCGGCTGCACGTCCAGCCCCGCCACGCGATCCCCCTCCAGCTTCACCCGGAAGTACATCGGCTCCTCAAGGGCCAGCTGATGTGGCCCAAGTTCGATGACGCTCGTCATGGCTTCTCCTTGGCGGCGAGCACCTTTTCCCAGAGCGCTTTCCCTGCGGCGCCGTTGGTGAAGGTGGAATAAGGGATGAGCCGTTCGAACGGGGCGTCGGGGACGCTGTCGGCCAGGAACAGCCTGCGCGGGTCGGGGTGTCCCACCACCTGGATCTCGTAGAGTTCCATCAGCTCCCGCTCGTGCCAGTCGCAGTTGCGGAAGATGGGGGTGAGGGAAGGGACCTGCGCCCCTTCCAGCGGCAAGGGAACGGTCAGGGTGAGGGTGGCGCCGTCGAGGTCGAAGTGGTAGGCGATCTCGCGTCCCCCCTTCTCCCTGGCCTTTTCCGTGAGGTAGGCCGTCACCATGCTCAGGCGCCCCTGTATGGACGCGATGGCGCGCCCGATGGCTTCGAGCGAGTCTGCGGAAGAAAGACGGCACCAGCCGGTAAGGACACCTTTCCGGTCCCGGCGCCAGGTGGCGACGGTCTCTTCCCCCGCCGCAGCGGCGAGGAGGGCGGCAACCTCATCGATCAACGTGGTCATCGTCTCACTGCTCCTATGCTCAGTTGTTGCCGGCAGGCCGGACAGAGGGTCTTAATGTGTTCGATTTCGGGGGTAGGGCGGCGAAAGGCCGCGTGCAGGAGTTCCGGGGCCACGGCAATGAGGGGAGAACCGCAACCGGAGCAGGGGGTATAAGGGACCTCTCCCTGCTCGGAGAAGCGGAAGGTTTGCCCGCCGCGGTGGGCAAGATGCCAATCGCCGGTCACCGACAAGGCGCCGGTCGGGCAGTAATGGCTGCAGAGGCCGCAAAAAACACAGCTGTTGTGCCAGAGCGTGAGCCGAACCCCCTCTGGCGAGCCGGGGGACTGGCTCCTGAGGTGCCTATCTCCCTTGTCCCCCTTGATATCGAAGTGAATGGCGCCGGCGGCGCAGACGTGCCGGCACATGCGGCAGTCCACGCAGGCCTTGGGGTCAAAGCTCATCCGGCCGCGGATGGGGAATTGCTGCGCCGGTTCATCCGCCGGCTTGGCCAGGGGGGGCGCCGCAAATACGGCATCCACTCCCTTGCTGCGGGCGCGCCAGAGATCCCGCGCCTGGGCGATCCCGGCCAGGAGAGCCTGGGGACGGGGCGGGCATCCCGGCACGTTGAGGTCCACCGGCAGGTAACGCTGCACCGGGCCGTCGACCGCATAGCTGTCGCGAAAGACCCCTCCGGAGACCGGGCAGACGCCGACCGCCACCGTCACCTTGGTTTCCGGCGCCTCTGCGTAGAGTCGCAGCGCCTCGTTCCGGGCGCGGACGGTAAGGGGGCCGGTGATAAGGAGTATGTCCGCCTCATGCGGCTCCTCCGTATAGCGGCACCCCAACTGCTCCACGTCGAACTCGTCCACCGCAGCGGTGACCGCCAGCTCCACGTCGCATCCGTTGCAGGAACCGGTATTGATGCGAAAAAGCCGTACCGGCTCCGCTGGAGTTTCTTTTACCTGGTCTTGCATGGGTTCTCCCGACTGGCGCAAACGGCTTGCCTGCGTGGTCCCGGATGAGAAGGATCACCCGGGTTGGCAGGCAATGTAGGCCAAAATCGGGCGGCGGTCTGTCGGGCAGCCGACAGTTCGGAGATTTATTTTGGAATCTCGTCTTCGTGGCATCTCCCTCACCCGCCCTCTGGGCACCCTCTCCCAGAGGGAGAGGGGAGGGGGTGAGGGAGCCCCGCAGGGAGGCAGCAACTCCCTGGATTCTGTAGGGCCTTGCAAAGGGAAAGTGGGGGGATGAGGGTGAGGCGGGCGGGGCGGGGCTTACGGATCTCCTTACAGTTCCCTAAGCGCCTTGAGTGCGTCCATGTCGGTGATAAGGAGGGTCTTGCGGTCGATCTTACGCAGCAGGTCGGCCTTTATGAAGTCGTTGACGATCTGGGAGATGGTCTGGCGCGTGGTGCCGATGAGCAGGGCGATGTCCTCGGTGCCGAGGCCCAGTTGCACCACCGTCCCTTCGGCGCTCGCCCGGCCGCGCTCGGCGGCGGCACCCAGCAGGAAATCCACCAGGCGCAGGCGGACGTCCTTGAAGGCTAGCCCCTCGATGGTCTCTATCGAGTTCTTCAGGAGCTCTCCCAGCACCTTCACCATGGTGAGCGATAGTTCCGGCCGCCGTGCCACCGCCTCCCGGAACGTTGCCGTACTGCAGACGAGGATCTCGCTTCCTTCCAGCGCCTGCACGAAAGCGGGCGTATGGGTACTGAAGACGTCCCCCGGCTCCAGGAGCGCCAGGGTGAACTCCTTGTCCTCGTAAGCGAGGTAGACCCGAAGCCGGCCGCTCTTCACCACGAACACCAGGTTCTTCTCCTCGAACGGAGAATAGACCAGTGCCTTCGGGGGGTAGTGGCGGG
>NZ_AUGE01000064.1 GCF_000426865.1 Citrifermentans bremense R1 | reverse complement strand
CACTCTGATCGTGGCTCACAGTATGCCAGTGGCGACTTTCAGAGAATGTTGGAGAAATACGGCGCTATTTGCAGCATGAGCCGCAAAGGCAACTGCTGGGACAACGCGCCGGCAGAAAGCTTCTTTGCCGTTCTCAAAAGAGCCTTGGTCTTCCACAACCAGTACGAAACCCGTGTTCAGGCACGGCAGAGCATTTTCGAGTACATCGAGCGCTTCTACAACCGAAAGAGGATCCACTCCTCACTGGGGTACCGGACCCCTTACGAGGTAGACCAACTCAGCCTTGCCGCTTAACTGACTGTCTACGAAACCGGGGCATTTCCAAGCTGCACCTTTCGCTGCACCTTTATTTGGCGTGGAATTAAAGTTCGGTTAATGGACATATCTTGGGATCTCCACGTAACCACTCAGGATGCAATGGGATGTTCGCCCAGCATGTAAAGCATGCTACCAGAATCTCGACTAAATGTGATAGGTTAGGTGAAAAATGAGATCAATGATCATATTTGGAATGCTAGTGTTAGCAATCTCTGTTGCAAATGCTGAGGTATACAAGTGGGAAGATGCAAATGGGGTTCACTTTACAGACAACCCTTCTTCTGTACCTGAAAAGTATCGCAAAAAATTGATGACTGGGGCTATAGAAGAGCAAAAGATGGAGAGTCCACAAGTCAGTACTGGAATAAATCAACAGGATAGACTTACTGTTCCGCAGCCTTACTTGCAGCCTGTCATGCAGCCGACCACACAACAGAGTCCCGCCGCTATTTATCAAGCCAATCTTGAGAACCAAAAACGCGCAATTGAGTTAATAGGACAGCAGAAGGCTAGGGCTTTAGCTGTTAACACACAAAACGCTGAAAGAGCTGTCAACTCGTTTGTTAAGTTTATGGCTGTCTGGCTCTTGATAGGGGGGACACTATTTGTTGCTTGGATATCAACAATTGTAGATATAGTTAAAAGCGATTTTACCGTTTCAACAAATAAAACAGTCTGGATGCTGCTGGTTATATTTCTACCACTGCTGGGAATGTTGCTTTATTTCATGCTTGGTACGAACCAAAAATGCAGCGCAAGAGGCTGGGGTAATAGCAGAGGATTTAAAAGAGGGCCAGATATTTATTAGGCTCAACGTTTTGCAGGGGGACGTTGGTTAGATTGTTAAGTTGTTGCAGTAACTAAACGAAGTAAACAACGTCCCCCTACAGCACAGACCACCTCGCGTTCAATGCCCAAAAGATGGCGTCCATCAGGTGCGGTTGCCGTGGGCTGAGCCCAAAGCCAGGTTCATTGGGACCCCATGGGACAAACTGGAAAATTAGGTTGAGGACGGGGGTGGAAGATTCGGTTGGCGACACACCCTTCAAAGTGGCAATTACCATGGCGGTCGACATGCCCAACCATTGGCGGTAGACGGTCTCCGTTCCGCTGGCGCTTCACTACCGTGGACGATGGGAAAGAATGAAAGAGAAATAAACGAGAGTGGAAAAATGTATGAAAAGGATGGGCTTAATAGCAGATATCGTGGCTGCCGATTTGAATGAAGAGGATTTCTTCGTCGTCTAGGAGCCTGAATACGATTCTATCAGAAAATGAGATGGAAAAAGCGTGATATTCCTTTAGATTACCTTTTAGACGGTGGGTCTTGAGACGTTTGTCAAAGGCATCTTCCTTGAAAATCGAAAGGCGCTCTTTCAGTTGCTCTTTCTCTTTGGCGGAGAGCTTTCTCAGATACTTGAGCCACTGCTTCTCAAAACTCGCATCGTAATTGATAGCCTTCGGTTTCATGCCCGGAACTATAAGGCGCTGATCAGGTCGTCAACAGAGATCTTCTTGGTCTTGCCCGCGGCTAGATTCTTTTCGGCCTCGCCGATGCGTACAAGAAACGCCTGCCGCTGCACGGTGCGGTAGACCTCTTTTAGCAGGGCGTATTCCTGCTTCGGAACCTTAACGAAATCCTTTGCCGTTGTCTGTGGCATGAATGACCTCCCCGTGTGGCTGGTTTAAAAGGCAGATGGATTATCACATAAGTCGCTCGTGATGTCAAAAAGGGCCCCTCGGAGTTGAAGCCATTGGAAGAAGGATTCGGGAGCAAGTTGGGAACCTGCTCACTTTGCGCGAGCGGTCACCTGCGTAGCCCCCCAAAGCCCCAAAGCCCCTACGGGCGTTCCGCCGGTCACGCCGAGCCGTTGGGACCAAGTAAAGAACACACTTATGCCGCTTCGATTCAGGCCCCTTATCCTTTACTCTTGACGACGCCGACTGCTTTAGGCTATCGTGCGCCACCAACAAAAACAGCTAAAGTCAGATAACGACAATACTAAACCATCCGCGAGGGTGGGACGGAAAGCCTACTGGGTCTCACAGAGACAGCCGGGTCGCCGAAATATCTCAAGATATTCCGGCCCCGGCTTTTTTTGTGCCCGTTTGAGAATGACTGAATAAATAGTGAGGTGCCAAATGATGAAAATGAGCAAAATCCTGGTCACAGTATTGGTATTGGGTAGCATAGTCGCCGGTGTTTGTGGCTGCCGAAAAGAGGGGCCCGCGGAGCGTGCGGGTAAGGAGATCGACAAGTCCGTCGAAAAAGCCGGCAAGGAAATCGAAAGAGCCGGAGCCAAGCTTAACGACGCCATCAAGCAAATGAAAAAATGATGCTCCGTGCAACTGGGGCATGAGAGGCTGTAACCATGACGAGATCCGCTCCAGGTGTCCGTCAGCCCCATTCTTACTGGGTGGGCAGCTACTTTGCAGATTCCCAGCGTGATTAATCAAAACCGATTGCGGTTTGCACTATTCCGAAAGCGTTTTTGACACCCCTCAGCCTCTCAGCCTCGCTACCATCTTCTTCTCGAAACTCCCCATGCTAATCTCTCACTGATCCTGCATCTCCTAAATGGGTCCTACACCACCTACTTCAATGTTAAACGCAAAAGGGCAGGGCATCTCTTCCAAGGCAGGTTCAAAGCCATCCTCGTTGAAGCTGATCAGTATGCTCTGGAGTTGTCGCGGTACATGCATCTCAACCCAGTCCGTGCTGGTATGGCAAAGGAGCCGGCAAACTATCCATGGTCGAGCTACCTCGCCTGTATCGGCATAATTCCTGAGCCCGCTTGGCTTACCTGCCGGTTCTAGTTGCTGCGGTGCAGAACATCGGAAAGCCGGATGCGGGAAAACTGCACGTCCGTTTTGATGAGGTTTGACCCCTCTGGTTGCCGGAACTGGCGGGGGAAGCAGATCCTGACTAAATCTTCAGGATCTCTTCAGTTGAAGAATGGGTTCCTCTTCCGAATAATAGACTCAAAGAACACGTCTCTGATGGTCGTGGATGGCATGGCTGATTGTTGACGTGTTAACACAATGGGAACGGGGATAACAGGCCCCAGAGGAGAAAACAGACCATGAGTAACATCGAATTCGCTAAAATTTTTATCATGACCCTGATTGCTGCATCCGCTACCGTCGTTGCCATCCAGTGCTACGCGTACACCCGCTGGTATAAAATTACGAAACAGAGTGCACAACACGTATATAGCGGCTTCAAAGACAACGCTGGGGGGACCATGTATGAAGGGGTGCATCGGAGTAGCCACGCCTAGCCCTTTTCACGACCGGTCGAATACAGCACTGCGTCCTCGTCCATAGGCATCCAAGAAGTAGTGATGAAAATTCCGCAAAATAGCGGGGACGCAATACCGATAATTCTGCAACACATGAGGCACAGAAGAAGTCAGTTCTCTTCTTCACAGATTGTTTTCCAGGCAATGCAAAAGCCGCTACCGACTAAGTAGCGGCTTTTGTTGTCATGGTGAGCGAAGGGGGCATTCATTAAATGATTCGATCCAGTCCCCTTATCCTTTACTCTTGACGATGCCGATTGCTTTAGGCTATGGTGCGCCACCAACAAAAACAGCTAAAGTCAGATAACGACAATACTAAACCATCCGCGAGGGTGGGACGGAAAGCCTACTGGGTCTCATAGAGACAGCCGGGTCGCCGAAATATCTCAAGATATTCTGGCCCCGGCTTTTTTTGTGCCCGTTTGAGAATGACTGGATAAACAGTGAGGAGCCGAATGATGAAAATGAGCAAAATCCTGGTCGCAGTCTTGGTATTGGGTAGCATAGTCGCCGGTGTTTGTGGCTGCCGAAAAGAGGGGCCCGCGGAGCGTGCGGGTAAGGAGATCGACAAGTCCGTCGAAAA
>NZ_AUGE01000063.1 GCF_000426865.1 Citrifermentans bremense R1 | reverse complement strand
CACGGCACCATGCGCTCTTGGCAGCTTCATCCATTGCAGCCGTAGTAATTACCGCTTCAAAGCGCGCTGCTGCCGTCCAAGTGCGATCCCTCTCAGGCATCGCAAGAGCTGCCGACCTCCAGCGCTCCAGGGTGTCCACCGAAACTCCAATCTCGCGTGACACCGCTTCGATTGGAGAACTCTCCGGCGGCAGTAGCCGGGCAACTGCCCGTTGTTTGAATTCTTGTGAGTATCGAGCCATGTGATTGCCTCCTCCGCCCGCAGTTTACAGGTGAGCTATTGAGGCGACAACTATTTTGACACGGCGAGGACTTGTGTCCGCAACATGAACAGATGTAAGACATAACTTCCCCTATTTACAATACTATATGTATTGCACGTAGATCAATTTATAGTTTTGACTACCATTGTTTATTAAAATATCACTTCACATTGCTTGCTGGCACTTCAAAAGGCTTCTTAATTCATCCACAGTCTGCATGCAATCAGAATGCATACCGTATCCCGCAAATTTGGCCACGTAAAATCTGAGGTCATATCGTTCTGAGTGTTCGTATTTTACGATCTCAGTGTTTTCAATTAATGTCTTCAAAACAGAACTGCGCGGGTTGTGATTGGCCAGGATAAAAATCACTTCCGGCTTGACATTGACATCCAGCTTAACCTTTGTCTGATTTGAACATGGATTAAATTTCAAGAGATTAAGTTGATCGAGCTGATTGAACTGACTCTCCATTGCAAGTAACAGTTTCGCGTAGCGGTCGCTGGCAATAAAATCGTCGATATTTTTCAGATGTTTAAACAGACCTGAGTTCCCGCACAGGGCGCCATCACCGTATTTCATCTCGATCAAGGCTGGGCGACAGTTACAGCCATTTTTACGTTGCGATGCCAACCAGCGTATTGCCAGCATATCAAAGCGAGCGCCAAGCTCTGTATCAGCAAACTCGATGTCCGTTATAAAATATTCACTTTCATTTGAAATAGTAGAATCATTGTTTTCACGAGCGACCAACTGTTGAAATTCCCGTTCTGGCTTGCAGTTGGCCGAGAAATAGTAATCCATCGTCAATTTAAGCGCCTGGAAAGAGTCAACCCAGTTCCTTGCATCATCCTGCTTGTTGATTGTTGACAGCAAGGATATTGTTTGCCCAGTTGTGATGTATCGGTTGTCGAAAAATGCCTGATATGAGTTTTTGCTTTGTTCAGTGAGTTTGAGAATATTGCCGCCACGATAATAGACATTGATGTAATTGCGGCGGATGGCTATCATTAGATTGTCATCTTTTCTTATCCGTTCGTATATCGGGTATAGTATGCCGGTTGTATTTTTCAAATCTTCAATAAAGTCTGTAGACACTGTTCTTGGCATGCCCCCCCCTGATTTGTTTATCTAAGCAGCTGATCCCGCAAGAAGCTACCGGCCTCATTTACCTTGCCTGCCTGGCAAAGCAATGCCTTTAACGCTCGACTCTCCCAGATATCGCCAGATTCGTCATAATAATTGATCAAATCACGCATGTCTAAGAGCAAAGAAACCACTCGTTCCTTATGCCACATTTCGTTACAGTCTCTCAGTGGCAGACCTGAATAATTACTAAGATTTTGAATCACACTTGGTGGCTCGGGATGCGTGGAACTGTCAAGCAGAAAAAATTGACGAATAGTGCTATCACATTCATCACAGATCTGTTGCTCCAGTATCCTGCAGGGTACAAATGAGCCAAACGGTTTGTTTCCGCACAATGGACAATAGTAGTCTTCACTGCTCATGCATTCCTCACGAGGGTAGTTATTCCAAATAGCGTCGGTTACACCCGGCGCATTGATAGTGCGTGTCCCTTTCGATTTTGAGTTGAGTCCCAGCAAGGCCGAAATAATCGGCTATCGACTCCCGGTCTCTAGCGCTCAAGCAGCCATCCATGTAGAGCCGAAACTGCTGCCGCGTCTGAAAATAGACCACCCGTCCGCGTGTATAGTAGTCGTAGGCGTGGCACGTGAGCAGACGCTCCGCCTCTGTTCGTGATTTTAGATGGAGCCGAAAATCGTAATGCCCGCCATGTTGCAGCACATCGCCGTACGGCTCGGCTTCGGAAAGCGGCACTGCCTCGCCGACAACCGTCTCCCCTACGCACCAGAACATGCCTACCTTGGTATCCGGCGTCGTGCCTTGGCCGCGTTCAATCATATCTCCAAGGTCTCCCCATCCCTAAGAAAGACAACACTATTTCCGAACAAATTCCGGTATGCCTCGCCATTTTCAGTATGCACGGGGACAAGTCGCTTCGGTTGTAAAGCCACAGCCATGCGCTGCAGGTCCTCGCGCACCGCGTGGCCGCTGGTGTGGATTTCGCGGAAATCGACTTTCGGATGCTGCTTTATGCCTTGATGTTTGGGCTCCTTCAGATACCCCGACCACATGGAATAGATCACGCCGCACTGCTCCAGTCGTTCCAGCAGGTCAGAGAAATAGCTGATTTTGAGAAAATAGCGGTAAGGCTCCGCGACTATCTCGGCGATGTCGATCATGGTTTCCGGTCTGAAGATGTCCCGCGCAAAGGCACCGAAATAGCCCCGGTTCGCCGAAACTTTCTGGTAATGGGCCTTTGCTGTAATCCCCTTGGTCAGTACCCTTATGTTTTTGGCGGTATTGATGTCCGGGATTGAGGGAAATCGGTCGAAGACGGTGCGCAGGATGTATGCGGTATAGATGTCGGTTACGAAGATGCGGCCCGCTTGGATGCAGGCGGAGAAGGCGGCGCAGAGACGGTCGATGTGCTGCCCCGAGCAGATCAGGAAGCAGGCCCGGTCGTCAAGTTGGCGCAGCACTTTCAGCATACCTTTCTCGACCGCGTCTTCATCCGGGAAGGCGTCATTTTCGCGCTCGATCATAGTCCCTTCCATGAGGAGCAGGTCTATGCCGCGTGGCGGGTCGGCGAGAAACCAGTCAAAAGTCTTCTTGCGCCTACCGTGCGCCCGGAAGTCCCCACTGTAATAGACGCGCTTCCCATCGGCTTCCACCAGAAGGCCAAAGGCATCGACGCAAGAGTGATCCATCAGGTAGGGCATGACCCGAAGGTTCGGGCCCAGCTCGACCCATTCACGATTGCGCAACTGGCTGAAAGTGTTTGCCAGGGGCGGCTTACCGAGAAAGACGCGGGTAGCTGCAATGAGTTGGCAGGCGGTCTCGCCAATGTGAACGGGCTTGTCAGGGGGAAGGTTCTCAATCAGTCCGAAATGGTCCTGATGGGGGTGGCTGATGAAGATGTCGTTGAAATCGAGGCGCGCCAAGTCGATGTCGCTGCGGCTTTCGCCGAGGGGCGAGCCAGCATCGAGCAAGATGGAACGGCTTCCCGATTCGATCTGGATACAGGTACCTCCGATCTCATGGCTGCCGCGATGGATGGTAAGTTTCATCAGGTTTCCTTCTGATGGTGCAATTCAAGCCCAAGGCACCGCAAAGTTCCGCTTCAAGGTCTAATTTAACTCAGTCTTTTTTCCAGGCTGGTGTCATTCTACAAACAGCGTGTGACAAAATATGTCGCATGTTGTTTCGGGCGATTCTAGATGCCGCCGCTTTAGTTCCTCGTAGTTGACCCCCAGCAGAGTCAGCAGCCGCTCGATGGTATCGGCACAGTTGTATTCAGCGATGGTCGGCTGTGTTGCGAAGTCCAAACCACAGTCGATCTCGTATCGGCAGGCGTCGCAGACATAGGTCCCGGCCAATTCGAGCCAGAAAAAATCTTCGTCCTGGTGATCGGGGCAAAGCGGACAACGATAACCGGCTTGTATTTCTGGTGGAGTTGCCATCATCGGTTCCTTTTGTAACTTCCCAAATGTCAGGACATCGGTTACCCGAGCCTCACGGGAGAGATTATTGGCCTCCTTATATATTCGTTTGAGAGGTCGAAAAGTTTCCACAAAGGCACAATTTTAATATTATTTCACTTTAATCATTTATCTTTTTAGGGAGAGCTGGGGGTGGGGTTATAAGCTCCCTGTACACTAACTGTCGTATTTCAAGCTCGGCCCATGGCCTGAAGAAAGGTCACAGATGCTGAACCCTCGAAAGACTTGAATGGGATTTTTCCAACCTTCCCTGCGCCCTTTTCCATGGGTTTTGGTTCGATACCAAGGGCTTCCAACGCTGTCGCTATTGGTTTTTCCTTCTCCTGGACTGTCCACACATCAATTTGGGGTACAGCTTCAGGAGATATGTACAGGCAGGCTGTCGTATAGGGGTCACTAGCTTGTGTCCGTCCGGAAACGGCATTTTTGTGAACTTCATAGCGGCGAAACAGGCCGACTGTGGCCCAAGTCGTTAAGGTTCTGCTAATACTCTGGCAGTGCAGTCGTTCTTTCTCAATCTCTACTAGACGTACTACTCCCGCGAGTTCCGGGACTGTGAGGCCTTTGCTCTTCAGGCTGCGGATTTGGCTGCTTCCAACCTGATTCTGGCGATCACCTGGAGGTTGTAGGCGAAGATCGAACTCCAGACGTAGCGCTTGAACCCTTCCCAGCTCTTCCAGTTGCAGCGGTCCAGGCCGAAGGCCCGCTTGAGAGTCGAGATGTTCGCCTCGATGCCGGCGCGGAAGTTCTTGAGCTTCTTGTAGACCCAGGAGCTCTTGACCATGTCGATGACAGCCAACCCGCGCTTCTTTGCGAATGCCACGTCCTTTACT
>NZ_AUGE01000062.1 GCF_000426865.1 Citrifermentans bremense R1 | reverse complement strand
GAGGCAGTAGTGACCAAAGTCGTCCTCGAAGAAGAAAATAAAACTGTCAACGCTGCATAGGTCAGGCGACAACTAGCTTGACACGCGCCGCCCCCAAGCTCCCCCCAAGCTCCCAAGCTTGTAAAAGCCACCGGTCAGCCTGGCATTACCAAGACAAAAACTGAAAATGAGGAACTGCAATGGCAAGAAGCAAGACGAGTCCCCTTGAAGATTTGATTTTAGCGACAAGCAAACTCCCTTGGTGGGGCGGAGCTTTGTTGGCACTGGGGTCATATTTGGTGCTGCACGTGATTGCCTCTCGCCCGATCACGCTGGTCACAGCTCCAGGACAGATGGGCGACATGGTAGTAAAAGGCATGGTGACCACTCTGGCAATGTTTGGACAATACATCCTTCCATTTGCCTTCGGTATTGCAGCATTAGTTTCAGGCATAAACTTGATAAAACAGAAAAAGCTATATGAAAAGGTAGCCGCCAGCACAGATGTCGCAGCCCTGAACGAAATGAGCTGGGCCGATTTCGAAAGGCTGGTTGCCGAGTATTACCAACGTAACGGTTTCCAAGTAAGCCGAAAAGGTGGCAATGGTCCCGATGGGGGCATAGATCTCGTACTTCGCAAGAACAATGAGAAGCATTTGGTGCAGTGCAAGCAGTGGAAGGCTTACAAGGTTGGGGTTCAACCAGTGCGAGAGTTCTACGGAGTAATGGCCGCGAACGGTGCGGCTGGAGGATACTTCGTCACCTCTGGCGTTTACACCGATGATGCGAAGGCATTTGTGAAAGGACTCAACATCGAGTTAGTTGACGGCTCTAAGCTGAAAAAAATGATAGACATAGCTCAAAAAAAGACTACGGCTTCAATGAACCCAATAGAGGTACGACAAGAGACTACTGCCCCCGCCTGTCCAAAATGCGGAATGGAGATGAAGAAGCGGACAGCACGTCAAGGCAGTAATGCTGGCACGGAATTTTGGGGGTGCAGTGGTTTCCCAAAATGTAACGGCAGTCGTCCACTAGAAGAGAGCCAGGGCGTTGAGACAACATCGGCAACCGCACAGACTACTGCCACATTGGAACCCGAAAAGAAGAACTGCCCAAATTGTGGGACAGAGCTGGTTCTGCGACAGTTCCAAAGTGGACCAAAAAACGGACAGCAATTTTATGGTTGTATCCCCTGCAAGAAAGGTTGGCCGGTGGAACAACTCTAATTGCTAATTCGACAACCAGAAGAACTTCCCGGCATGTGGACCAGTCTTAGCCTGTCGCTTGATCATAGGCGCACCGCACTTCCCGCAGATGGGCATCTTTTCTTGGGGGAATGACCGCTCAGCCGGATAGAACAAATCCCCCCTGGCCCCCCTTCGCAAAGGGGGGGAACGTTGGGCTCGTGCAGCGCTTCGTGGATCATGCTTCAGGTTCATTTCCGTGTAGAGGGGATTTGCCTTGGTCGATGTACAAGCAAAAGGCATCGCACACGGATTTAGCGGATAACGCGGATAACGGCAGATTAAGCTAGAGCTAGAGCAGGGTTTTGCCTGATCCGAAGTTATCGTTTTTTGATCCGCGTCATCCGCGTGCGTGCGATGGGTCTAGATATGGCTTTTTTCTCTCAAGCATGCTAGCTTTGTCTGCCGCTAACTAATCTAATCCAACCAGGAGGGGCCGCAAGCTGCCTGCTTTTTCCGGACAGATCTTCGCTATTCTTTCCGCCGCTTTGTTCGGCGTGTCGCCGGTCTTCTGCAAGATGCTCATCGGGGACATGTCGCCGGCTCTGCTCGCGGGGCTTCTCTACCTCGGCTCGGGCCTCGGCCTGCAACTCGTCCTCTTCTTCCAACGCAAGAACTCCCTCCACGAACTGGCGCATCTCTCGCCGCGCCACCGGTTCAAGCTGATCGGCGCGGTCATCTCTGGCGGCATCATAGCTCCTCTCTGCCTCGCCTTCGGTATCAAGTACGGCACGGCTTCGGAGGTTTCGCTGCTCCTCAACCTGGAGACGGTGGCAACCACTCTGATAGCCTGGCTCATCTTCAAGGAGTACATCGGCCCCTACGTCTGTACCGGCAAGGTGCTGATCCTCATAGGCGCCGGCCTGGTAGTGCTGAAAGCGGAAGGGGGAATGTCCTTCTCTACCTCCTGGCTCCTGGTTATCTGCGCCTGCATCTTCTGGGGCATCGACAACAACCTGACCCGGGACGTGGAGGAACTTTCCTCCACGGTGCTCGCCTCTGTGAAAGGATTCGCCGCGGGTCTCTTTTCCATCTTCCTGGCGCTCGTCTTTACCACCGGATCGGCCACGCCCTCGCAAATCTACGGGGCCTTGGCTGTCGGCGCTCTCAGCTTCGGGCTGAGCCTGGTCTTGTTCGTCGAGGCCCTGCGGAAGATTGGAGCGGCAAGAACCGCTACCTTTTTCGCAGTCGGTCCTTTCTTCGGCACGCTCCTATCGGTGGCGCTTCTGGGAGAGCGCCCACCTGCTGCTTACTGGATAGCCACGGTGCTGATGCTGGCTGGCATTGCGCTGCTCTACCTGGAAGTGCACCGGCACCGCCACGCGCATGAGGAAATGGCTCATACTCATACTCACATCCACGACGAACACCACGATCACGAGCATCCTGAAGGGGAGGGCGCTCTCTCTCACGACCATCATCACGTCCATCGCCCTATGAACCACTCGCATGTCCACTGGCCAGATATTCACCACCAGCATCCTCACTGAATAACTATCGGCTTCGCCTTGACAAACCGCGCCGTATCAGGAAACTTTTAAAGTTTTTTAACTTGTCCGTTCCTGTCACAGCGAGGCCTATTCATGGACGATTTGCTTGCCGCACGTGCCCTTATGGGTGTTTCGCTTGCCTTTCACATAGTCTACGCGACTATAGGCATCGGTCTTCCGCTGTTGTTGATGCTTGCGGAAGGGTTGGCGCTCAAAACCGGAGATGAAGAGTGGCACGAGGTCGCACGGCGCTGGATCAGGCCGGCTGCGGTACTCTTCGCCATCGGCGCCGTCTCTGGAACGATCCTCTCATTCGAGCTCGGACTCCTTTGGCCTAAATTCATGGTCTTTGCCGGGCCTATGATAGGCCTTGCCTTCTCGATGGAAGGGTTCGCCTTTTTCACCGAGGCCATTTTCCTCGCTCTTTACAGCTACGGCGAGCAGCGCTTGTCCCGCCGCGCCCAGTTCCTCTGTACCGTTCCCATGGTCGTAGCCTCCGCTATTTCGGCGGTCTTCGTCATCAGCGCCAACGGCTGGATGAATACACCTTCGGGCTTCCGAATGGTCAACGGCGTCGCTTCCGACATCCGCCCGCTGGTTGCCTTTGCCAATCAGGCCTGGCCGCACCAGGCAGTACATGGAACCTTCGCCGCATACGTAGCCACAGGTTTCGCGATGGCGGGCTTTTACGCAGCGGATCTTTTGCGCGGCAGGAAGACGACGCAGGTGAAGAAGGCGCTGACCCTATCCCTCGCGGTCGGCACCTTGGCCCTGCCGCTTATGCTTGTGAGCGGGGACTGGGCGGCGGAAGCGCTCGCCGAGCATCAGAAGGCGAAACTCGCGGCGGCCGAGGCGCATTTCAAGACAATGGCGGCGGCGCCTCTTGTCATTGGCGGCTGGCCGGACCCCGAGACCGGTACCGTCCGCTACGCGATAAAGATCCCCAAGCTTCTCAGCTACCTTGCCAACGGCGACGCCAACTCGGTGGTGCAGGGGCTGGACGCTTTCCCTCAAGGAAGTACTCCCGACCCGCGCATCGTGCATCCCTTCTTCGATCTCATGGTGGGCTCTTCCTTCGTCATGGCCGTGGCTTCCGGCTGGTTCTGGTGGCTTCGCTGGCGCGAAAAGGAAGTGACGCTGAAACGGGGCGCATTGATCCTGGTTCTCATCGCGGCCCCGTTTGGCATGATCGCTCTGGAAAGCGGTTGGATGGTTACCGAGTTCGGCAGGCAACCGTGGATCATCCAGGGGTATCTCCGCACCTCCGAGGCCGTGACGCCCAACGGCGGTCTGCTGCTGATCTTCGCCACCTTCCTACTGGTCTACCTGGCGCTTTCGGTAGGGATATTGCGGCTTTTGCTGCGCCCGCAGGGTAGGGGGGAGGAAGAAGAGGAGGTGCTCCATGGCTGATCCGGTAATTCTCGCTGCCATAGTCCTCGTTGCCGGCCTTCTCATGTACGCGCTCTTCGCCGGTGCCGACTTCGGCGGAGGCATCTGGACCGCTTTCGCTTTCGGGCCACGCGCGCGGGAACAGAGGGAAGCGCTCTTCAACGCCATCGGCCCGGTGTGGGAAACGAACCACGTCTGGCTCATTTTCGTGATCGTCACCCTCTTCACAGCTTTTCCCGCCGGTTTCGGTAACCTCTTCGTCGTGCTGATGACCCCACTGGTGCTGGCCCTGGTTGGGATCAACTTCAGGGGCGCCGCTTTTGCCTTCCGCCACTTCGGCAGGGAGTCGAAGAAAGAGACCCCCGTCAGCGCCCGCGTCTTCGAGATCGCCAGCGTGCTCACCCCCTTCACGCTGGGGCTCGCTGTGTCCGCCACCGCTGCCGGGAGGATCGTCATCGCCGGACATATGCCGACCGAACAGGTTTCGGGCTGGCTCAACCCCTTCACCTTATTGGGGGGCGTCGTCGGTATGGCGATCTGCGCCTACCTGGCGCCCATCTACATGACGGTGCGCGTCACGGGGAGCCTGCAGGAGGACTTCAGGAAGGAGTCGCTGGCGGCCGGGTTGGCCCTGGGCATTCTCACCTCGCTGATGATACCGCTGGCGCACTACCAGGCGCCGCTATTCGCCGAGAGGCTGTTCAACTCGTGGCCCATGCTGTTCGTGATGCTGGCGATACTTACCGGCGTCATCACCGAATCTTTGCTCTGGCTGCGGCGCTACTTCTGGGCGCAGATTGCCGCCGGCGCGACCATCGTCTTCACCATGGCTGGCTTCGTCGTGGCCCTCAATCCCGATATTCTGATCGGGCAATTGACCCTGCGTGCCGCCGCGGCGCCGCATCCGACCCTGGTCGCCTTTCTCGCCGTTTTGCCTATTGGTGCTTTGATCCTGGTTCCTTCGCTTTTTTACCTCTACTGGACTTTCAGGGGGGAGCCGTCTACCGATATGCCGCCGGCTGGGAAGGTTGGGAAGGGTGGGGGACATGGCGCGCCCCC
>NZ_AUGE01000061.1 GCF_000426865.1 Citrifermentans bremense R1 | reverse complement strand
GCACGCAAGATCGAAGCACCTGCTCAGCCGTCATTCCCTCTCGCCCGGTTTCGTGGCGGCGATTACGGATCAGGTCGTTATAAACCAAGTCCAGCATCTGTGGTGTGTCATCTAGAACCTTGGAGATCTCCTTGAGTTCCAGGCCGATGTCGTGACGAGCAGTTACTGAAAACAGGCTCATCTGCCGGGTCTGTTTTTGCCTCATGTTTGCCGCTCCAGTTGTTATTGAATTGAAGCAAATCAATATGTTACGGAACGGATTATAGCACGGCGACAACTAAAACCTAAGCACTTTCTCGGGGATTAGACAACAAATTCAGCACGTTATGTTTCCGGACGGAAACTAACTAATTTTGCAACCTGGCTGTTTCCCGGCTGCTCGCCATAGAAGAATATATTGGATCCCATGGCATCAAAGTATGGTCGACAAGATTTCACGATCTCTTCCGGGCCGGATGTCATAATCGATAATGTTCCCGCTTGTGCACCTGAAGCACCACCGCTTACTGCAGCGCTGATCAGTCGTAAATCACTTTCTTCTTCGACTTTTTTGCCTAATTCATTCATTGTTTCAGGGTCAAGTGTACTCATGACAATAATTGTTTTGCCTTTCGGATGATCAGTTAACAGCCCCCCCTCACCAAAAATAAGGCCAACATTCTGGGCGTGGTCACGAACCATTGAGATTATCGCCTCGTCAGCTAGTTCCGCCACTTCTTTCAATGTTGCCACCATCCTTATTCCTGCAGCTTCTGCCTTTGTATAAGCACCTTTAAAGGCATCGTAACCGATGACTTCAAAACCGGCTTTCTTCAAATTAACTGCCATCGGGAAGCCCATTGTTCCCAACCCTACAAATCCGATTTTTTTGCTCATAACTAATTCCTCCTCAATTACTCACTCGTTTTTCTCTTACCCCTTCACCCAGTTTCCATCCGCCTGCGGATCATTCGGAAGCTTAAAGGTTTGGATGAAGCCGGATAACATCCGGTAAAAGCCGATGACGATCATGGCATCAGCCAATTCTTCAATGGAGAAGTGTTCAAGCGTGTGTTTGAAAACAACACCCGACGCTTTGCCTTGTTCGAGTATCGTCTTCCCAAAATGCAGCAGAACCCGTTCACGTTCCGCAAATGCTTTCCCATCATCAAAGCGTTGTTCTGCAATGGCAATGAATTGATCTTCACGCACCCCTGCTGCCTGGGAAATGGAAACATGCTGCTCCCATTCATAGGCACTCCCTGTTTGCGCAGCCACGAGCAGGACCAATAACTCTTTGTGGTAATCGGATAGGGTCAGATTTTTGAAAATAGCGTTGGTTAGATCTATGATTTCCACGAAAGTACCTGGGCTATATCCCAACATCCGGAAAAAATTCACTTTTGTAGGTAAGCTTTCGAATTTTTGCCTGACTCGCTCAGGCAATTTTTCGAAATCAGGATACTCAATTTCAATTTCCGAGCTAAGCCTTTTATTAAAACTCATGTTGGATCCTCCTCCAGTACCAGCTCTAGTCAACGTGTTTTTTAACCCAGGCAACATATTGGTCCATCCAATTCTGCAAGAATTGTTTGCTGTCCGCACCAATGTTGCCAGCCTCGTCAAACAGACCCTCCTTGGCATGAATAAACGCTTCGGGTTGGCCAAGTACTGGTACATCAAGGTAAGCGAGAACATTGCGCAGATGCTGTTGGGCCAAGGCTGTGCCAACGGCTCCGATTGACGCGCCAATCACACCTGCTGGCTTGCCGGCCCAAGCGTTCTGGCCATAGGGGCGCGAGGCATGGTCGATGGCGTTTTTTAGTACGCCGGGAATCGAGCGATTGTACTCGGCAGTGACGAACAAAAGGGCATGGGCCGCCCTTACCTCAGACTTAAGCCGTTTGACTGACTCGGCCTGATTTGCGTCGTCGTCCTGATTGTAAAGTGGTAAGTCGCTGATCTGCACCTGCTTGAAGGAAAACTCAGGCGGGGCCAGCTTCACAAGTGAATAAGCCAGCTTACGGTTGAACGAATCTTTGCGAAGGCTTCCGACAACAACTGCAATTTGATAGTGGCTCATACAGGTCTCCTTTGAATGTTGGTTGGTTATTCAGGCCGCGGCTTGCATGTCGTTGTCGATCGGCAACTGCAGTATCTCGGGATGCATGGGGCACGGATAGGTGGCCGACCTGTCGCCGGATTTCAGAGATTGTGCGGATGCGGCGCCCAGATATTTTTCCGGATGTTCCAGAAATGCATTCTGGCAATGTTCGCTGCAGAAATAATGCACCTTTCCGTCGTGCCGAGCCTGGTATCGAGTGGCGCTGGATACAGCATGGAGCAGACGGGATCCTTTAGCCATCAGTACCCCACGGTAAAACGCTGACGAATGTGAGTCGGATTCTCCAGCTCATCAATCATCGCAACTGCGTAGTCCTGGACCGAGATCCAACTCCGGCCGCCAGCGTCAACAAGGAGCTGGTCTCCGCCAAGTCGGAATGTAGCGGTCCGCTCTCCCGGCAGCAGTTCGGCCGAAGGTGCCAGATACGACCACTCCAGCTCCGGTTCACTTCTCAGTTGCTCAAGGGCATTGAAAGTTGCCAAAGCACCGGGCCTGACCCAGTCCGGGAGATCCGGCCCATCGAGCACGCGGACTTCAGGCTTCACTTCCAATCCACCTGCCCCACCCACCCAGAGTACCCGCTTGATGCCCGCCTCTTTCACGGCAGCAATGATGTTCGTCGTGCCGCATACCTGGTCGTCGTACAGATTGGGATTTTGCCAGCCGGGATTGAAGGCGCTGATAAGCGCATCGTGGCCCCGGATCAGTTTTGCAAGGGACAAGAAATCATTAACGTTACCGGCTTGGGCAACGAGCCCTTCCTGTTCAGGAAGCTTCTCCGGATGGCGGACGATGGCTGTTACCGTGTGCCCTCTGCGAAGTACTTCTTCAAGCAGTGCCGAACCGACAAATCCGGTCGCGCCCAAGAGTGCTATTTTCATTTTCTGCTCCTTTCCCGCAGTCGTGACGCATACAGGAAAATTGAATTCATCTCAGGATATCAATGCATCTTCGGCGACTACCGATGCCGATACTGCTTATGGTTATGGCTCTGTCTTGGCGCTATAGGCATCCATCACCCGTGCCGAATAGACCAGCGCAGCTCCGGCATTGACGGCGATGGCAACTCCCAGGGCTTCCATGACTTCTTCCCGCGTCGCCCCGTGTTTGACCGCCGCATCCGTATGAATAGTGATACCCCCGTCGCACTGGCGGGTGACGGCTACGGCGAGGGCAATCAGTTCGCGTGTCTTGGCGTCCAGGTGCCCGGTCTTTGCACCGGCTTTACTCAATGAGCCGTAACCGCTGACGGTGTCGGGGCTGATCTTTGCCATTTCGCCAATGGTGGCAAGCAGTTGCTGCTGGTACTCATTCCAATCGTGCATCATCTCTGGACCCTCCTTTGTCTGGGAAAGACAATCTTCTTGGGGCTGTCCTAGATAAATAAAATTGTCTAGGACAGTCCATGATAAGACTCCTTTTTTATTGCATCTTCGTACCGAGTATTAAGTGTACACTCGCAATTTAATTAATCAATTTACTGTTTCGGTCACCAACGGATCACCACTTGTACGCCGCCATGGAGAGGATTCCGTAGGTATAGGGGGCCAGGGGGACACGTATAAAGAGGGCCAGGGGCCCCCTTTATGGCCCTTCAGAAGCAGTCGAGAATCCCGCCGTCAAGTCATGCGGAGTACTTGCAGTGGCTCAGGTATTATCATGCCTTTTGCGACAAATATTCCCCACCGGAGTCCAAATCGGACCGCGTACGGCTCTTCTGCGAGAAGCTAGGCGAAAAAAAACAGACACCTGAACAGCAACAGCGAGCAGCTTACGCAGTTTCGTTATACTTTTCGCTTTTGAAGAGAAAGGAGGCCCAGGTTCGGGAGGTAACGGACAACAACCCGCCCTCCACGCAGACACTGCTTCACACCTCCAACTATATGGAAGCCGGATACGCGGTGAAATCCGATTCTCCCGAGTGGGACGCCGTGCTGGAACGTTTTGCCGAGGAGATTAAGGTTCGGCACTACTCCAGGAAGACTTTGAAGGCGTATGCAACGTGGTCCCGTAAATTTCAGCATTTCCTTCAGGACATGAAGCCCGAGGAACTGTCGACGGATGATGTAAAGCGATACCTCACTTTTCTCGCCGTGAAATGCCATGTCGCGGCGTCGACACAGAACCAGGCGTATAATCCCCTTCTGTTTAATGCGATCCCGAGAGAGTTGACACAACGGTTATGGCCATATAAACTGACCACACTTGGGGGACAATTTATGAAACAGTACAACATCGCCGAGGCGAAATCGCATTTTTCAGAACTGGTAAAACTTGCGCTTCAGGGGGAAGAGGTCCTTATAGCAAGGGGAAACAAACCGCTTCTTAAGCTTACCCCGGTAAACGGGGCCAAGCGGAAGCGGGTTCCCGGCTCCGCCAAGGGCCAGATTTTGTCAGTATCCCCCGACTTCGACGAGCTTCCTGAAGACTTCAAGGAATACGTCTGATGGCGCGCCTGCTTCTTGATACTCACGCGTTCTTGTGGTGGCTTGACGATGCACCTCAGTTGAGCGCCGCAGCCATAGAAGCGATAAGCGATGCCGACAACGAGTGCTATCTGAGCCTGGCTAGTTGCTGGGAAATGGCCATCAAATCCAGCTTGGGGAAGTTACATCTGGCCAGTGCTGTGGAGCGGTTTGTGTCTGAACAACTGGCCGCGAACAGTTTCACCTTGCTAAATATAGAGTTACGACACGTAGCCAGGGTGCAGAAGATGCCATTTAAGCACCGCGATCCGTTCGACCGTTTGCTTATTGCGCAAGCCATAACGGAAAAACTCACCATAGTAACCGCTGACAAAGCTTTCGCAGAGTACTCGGCAAAGCTCCTCTGGTAACATCCCGGTTCAACTGTCCCGCATCCGGCTTTCCGATATTCTTCGCTGCAAGGTATGCGTTTTCGGTACTGGAATTAAAGGGGACAGGCGCCTCGCCTCATGCGACGCCTGTCCCCTTTTTTGGCTTTTCCGCTCTGGTGCTCTGGGTGCCGCAAATCTTGCTTTGCCAGAAGCCTTTTGATTTATCAGAAGTTATCCACGATGTTTCCGTCCAATCCGTGTGCAATGCCTTTGACTTTGCGCGGTTGAGGAACGCTGGGACAGGCGATGTGGGAAGGGTTCGCGTTATTTTTGCGGGTGCGCCTTGCTTTGCCGGAAGGCACTTCCAGCCGGATCAGTCGTCCGCGCCCTCCCCGTAGATCGCCGAGAGCTTTTTTGAAAGAACCAGGAGCGCAGCCGTTTCTGCGAGAGCCTTCTCCTTACGCCGTAGCTCACGCTCAAGCTCCTTTATGCGCCGATGGTCGTGTCGCGTCTGCTGCGGAGTTGCCCGGGTTTCCTGGGGCGCTGCCAGGGCCTGTACTGCGTTGCTGCGCCACTTCTCCAGTTCAGCCGGGAAGATGGAATGCTCACGGCACCATGCGCTCTTGGCAGCTTCATCCATTGCAGCCGTAGTAATTACCGCTTCAAAGCGCGCTGCTGCCGTCCAAGTGCGATC
>NZ_AUGE01000060.1 GCF_000426865.1 Citrifermentans bremense R1 | reverse complement strand
TTGAATTCTTGTGAGTATCGAGCCATGTGATTGCCTCCTCCGCCCGCAGTTTACAGGTGAGCTATTGAGGCGACAACTATTTTGACACGGCGGGAGCCGGCTCTCCCTGGTAGAGAGGGTCCAGCTCCAGGATGACTTGGTACTGGTTGCTCGGCGCGAGTATGGACGACACCTGCCGCGTGCTGTAGGCATAGGAGAGGGCATCCTCCACCTGCAACACCGACAATCCCAAGGCTGCGGCCTTGTCCCGGTTTATCTCGACGCGCACTTGTGGGTTGCTGATCTGCAGGTCGCTGGCGACGTCCAATAGTTCGGGTACCGAGCGCAGCCTGGTCTCGAACTCGGCTGCGGCCTTGTAGAGCTCGTCCGTGTCCTGCCCCTGCAGGGTGAATTGGTACAGGCTCTTGGACGAGGTGCCGCCTATCTGGATGGAGGGGACGTTTCTCAGGTAGACCTTTATCCCCTGCAACTTGGCGAGCTTGGGGCGCAGTTCCTGGATGATCTCGTCGGCGGAAAGCTTCCGCTCGCTTCTGGGCTTCAGACGCATGAAGAGTCGGCCGGTGTTGCCGCTGCCGATGGACGACATGAACCCCTCGATGTTTGGGTCCTTGGCGATGATCTGCGCCACCGACTCCTGGAGCTGCTTCATCTCGGCGAACGAGGTCCCCTGCGCGGCTTCGGTGTCGGCGTTCAGCCTACCGGTGTCCTCGCTGGGGAGAAATCCGGTGGGGATCCTCATAAAGAGCCAGACGGTCAAGATGGTTATGACGAGGGTTACCGCCATGGTGGCCCGGCGATGCAAAAGGACCTGGCTCAGGGTGCGCCCGTACAGATCACGCAGTCCGTCGAAGAAACGCTCCATTACCAGATAGAAGCGGCCGTGCTGGATGGCTGACTGCGGCTTCAGGAACCGGCTGCAGAGCATGGGGGTCAGGGTCAGGGAGACGAACCCGGAAACGAGGATGGCCGCGCTGATGGTGACGGCGAACTCGTGCAGCAGCCGCCCCAGTATCCCCCGCATGAAGAGCACGGGAATGAACACGGCGACGAGCGATATCGTCATGGAGACGATGGTGAACCCTATCTCCCTGGATCCTTTGAGGGCGGCCTCCATGGCGCCCTCTCCTTTTTCCATGTGCCTGACGATGTTCTCCAGCATGACGATGGCGTCGTCGACGACGAAGCCGACGGCCAGGGTGATGGCCATCATGGAGATGTTGTTGGCGGAGAACCCGAGGAGATACATGACCGAGAAGGTCCCGACGATGGACATCGGTACGGCCAGGAAGGGGATGACGGTGGCGGAGAAATTGCGCAGGAACAGGAAGACCACCATGATCACCAGGCAGATGGTGAGGCAAAGGGTGTACTTCACGTCGGTCATCGACTCGCGGATCATGGTGGAGCGGTCGTAGAGGACGTTCAGCTCCACTGAGGCAGGCATCTGGGAGCGGAAGGCCGGCAGCAGTTTCTTCACGCTGTCCACGACTTCGATGGTGTTGGTCCCCGGCTGGCGCTGCACGGTGAGGATGATGGCGCGGGTGTTGTTGTACCAGCTGGCGGTCCTTGCGTTCTCGACGCTGTCGATGACTTTGCCGATCTCCTCCAGCCGAATAGGCGCCCCGTCGCGGTAGGCGACGGCGATGGGGCGGTAGGCCTCGGCCTTGTAGAGCTGACCGTTGGTGTCGATGGTGTGCGCCTGTTTGGCCCCGTCCAATACCCCCGTCGGCATGTTGACGTTGGCCGCGCCGATGGCGGTCGCCACCTGGTCTATGCCGATCTTGCGCGACGCCATGATCCTCGGGTCGAGCTGGGCGCGCACCGCGTATTTCTGCGACCCCCACACGTTCACCTGGGCCACGCCGCTGATGGTGGAAAGCCTCCGCGCGATGATGGTCTGGGCATACTCGTCGACGGCGGAAAGGGGGAGTGTGGGAGAAGAAAGCGCCAGGTAGAGGACCGGCTGGTCGGCCGGGTTCACCTTGCGAAACGACGGCGGGGTCGGCATGTTCTTCGGCAGGTCGCGGGTGGCGAGCGAAAGGGCTGCCTGAACGTCCTGCGCCGCGGCGTCGATGTCGCGGTCCAGGGTGAATTGGATGGTGATCCTGGTGGTGCCGATGCCGTTGGTGGAGGTCATCGAGTCGACGCCGGCGATGGTGGAGAGCTGGTTCTCCAGCGGGGTGGCTACCGCCGACGCCATGGTGTCCGGGTTGGCGCCGGGGAGGTTGGCGCTGACCTGGATGGTCGGGAAGTCCACGTTGGGCAGGTCGTTCACCGGAAGCAGCCGGTAGGCGGCGATCCCGAAGATGAGGATGGCGATCATGACGAGCGAGGTCATGATCGGCCGGCGGATGAAAAGCTCCGCTATGTTCATGGCCTTTTTACCGCTGCAGGCTGGCTGGAGGGGAGCTCGATCTTCGCGCCCGGCGTCAGTCGCAGCTGGCCGCTGACCACCACGGTTTCACCTGGGGTCACACCTTTCTCTATGACGCTTTCCCCCGCCTGCTCTGCGGCTACGGTGACCGGCCTCATCTCCGCCGTCTTGTCCGGCTTCACGACGTAGACGTACTGCCCCTGCTGGCCGACCTGCACCGCCTGGGTCGGGACGACCACCGCATCTCGCCTCACGCCGAGCGTCATCACCACATCGACGAACTGCCCCGGCCAGAGTTTGCGGTCGGCGTTGGCGAAGACCCCTTTGAGCCGGATAGCCCCAGTGGCGCTATTCACGGCATTGTCCAGGAAGCTGATGGTGCCGGTCTCCTTGCCGTTCGGATCGTTGGGGACGACGGCCTCTATCTTCAGGGCGCGCCCCGCCATCGCTTTTTTCACCTCGGGGAGCCTCTTCTCGGGAATGGAGAAGGTCGCGTAGATCGGGCTGATCTGGTTGATCGTTACGAGAGTCAGGTCGTTCGCCTTGACCAGATTGCCGAGCTGCAGCGCAAGGTTTCCGGTCCTGCCGGAGATGGGCGAGCGGATGTAGCAATAGTTGAGCTGGATCCGGGCGTTGGCGATGGCGGCGCGGTCCGCGGCTACGGCTGCAGCGGCCGATTCGGCGTTGGTGCGCAGCTGATCGTACTGATCCTTGGTGACGATACCTTCCGCGACCAGCTGCCGGTAGCGTTCCGCCTGTTCCCTGGCGAACTTGGCCTGGGCGAGATCCCGCGTGAGAGCCGCCTCGCTTTGATTCAGAGCCGCCTGGAACGACTCAGGTTGCAAGGTGACGAGCAAGGCCCCCTTCTGTACGTCGCAGCCGTCCTGGAAATGAACCTTGGCGATCTGGCCGTTCACCTGTGACTTGATGGCGACCGAATTGAAGGGCTCGATGTTCCCTATCGCCTTCAATTGCACCGGGACGTCTTTTCTTGCCGCCGTAGCGACCGCCACCGGTATTGCCGGCTTGGCCTTCGGTTTCTCTTTTTCGGTGGAGCATGCAGACAAGGAAAGAAGAACTGTTACGAGGCTGACTGCTTGTACGAACCTGCGGCATGTTGCTGGAAACATTATCCCCCGCCTTACTCCCGCACTTGATGGACGTGATTTTAATTAAATGAAGAAACGTTAAAAATGCCGCCCAGTATACGACTAAATTCCTCGGGGAAAGAAGGAAAAAAAGAGCAAATTGCGAAATGCCGCATGCGGTGCTTTTAGCTCACCCTTGCCGCCACCTCCCTCACCCCCGCCCCTCTCCCAGAGGGCGAGGGGAGACAAGCAAAGGAAATCCCCCCTGCCCCCCCTTCGCAAAGGGGGGAACGTGATAGCACCTTTTTTCCAAAAGCGAGGAGATGCACTAAAAGTCGGCGCACAGGTCGATCAGGCGAGGTGGGGGGAGGTCCATTTGGCGATCAGCTCCTGTAGCTGTGCGAGGTTGAAAGGTTTGCTGAGGTAGTCGTCCATGCCGGCACTGAGGCAATGTTCCCTGGCTCCCGCCATGGCGTGTGCGGTTAGTGCGATCACGGTGGTGTGCCTGCCGGAGCCGAGTTCCCGCTGGCGGATGGCTCGGGTGGCCTGGTAGCCGTCCATCTCCGGCATCTGGCAATCCATGAAGATCAGGTCGTACGGCTGGCGCGTAAAGGCCTCGACGGCTTCTCTTCCGTCCTGGGCCACGTCGACCTGGCAACCCAGCGCGGCGATCATGGCGAAGGCCACTTCGCAATTGACCGGGTTATCTTCGGCCAGCAGCACGCGGGCGTTGAATTTGCGCCCCTCCCGGGCCGCTATCATGGAATTATCCAGCTCGACCGGCGTGTCGCCCCCCTCCTCGTCGCATGGACTCTGGTCGGCGTGCCGGTGCAGGAAGACGATGAAGGTGAAGGTGGAGCCCAGTCCCGGCTCGCTCTCTACCCCTATTGCGCCCCCCATCAACTCCACCAGTTGCTTCGCTATCGCCAGTCCCAACCCGGTCCCTCCGTACTTCCGCGTGGTCGAGCCGTCCACCTGGGCGAATAAGCCGAAGATGTTGCCGATGCAGTCAGCGGGTATCCCAATCCCCGTGTCCTTCACCTCAAAGGCTACGTACTGCCCGTTTTGGTACTGCTCCACCAGGGTGACGCGAACCTGTACCGACCCCTTTTCGGTGAATTTCAAGCCGTTGTTGACGACGTTGATCAGGACCTGCCGCAGGCGGTTCGGGTCACCGACGACGCAGCGCGGAACGTCCTCCTCAATCTGCAGCTCCACCGCTACGCCCTTGCGCCGGCCGACTTCCCGGTAGAGTTCCACCGCGCCGCGCGCAGTTTCGTGCAGATCGAAAGGAATCCTCTCTATCTCCAGCCTTCCCGCCTCGATCTTGGAGATGTTGAGGATGTCGTTGATGATGCCGAGGAGCGATTCGCCGGATTGGTGCAGCATCTCGACGTAGCTCTTCTGCTTCTCGTCGAGCTCTGAGTGCAGCAGGAGTTCGGCCATGCCGAGGACGCCGTTCATCGGCGTGCGGATCTCGTGGCTCATGTTCGCGAGAAACTGCGACTTGGCCCGGTTGGCTGCCTCGGCGGCTTCCTTCGCTTCGTGCAGTTCGGCGATGATGGCCTTTTGCTGCAGGTTCGCCTTGGAAAGTTCAGCGGTCCGCTGCGTCACCTTTTCCTCCAGGCTGCTGTTTACCCGGCGGCATTCGGCGAGGATGCGGCCGTTCTCGATGGCCAGGTCGGTCAGGGTGTGCACCAGCTTGTCGCGCTCCTCGACCATGCGGCGGCGCTCCAGCGCCTTGTTCACTGTGGCGATCACCATCTCCAGGTCGTCGAAGGGTTTGAAAAGGTAATCCTGAGCTCCCAGGCGCAGGGCCTGGACCGCCGTCTCCAGCGAGACATGGCTGGTCATGATGATCACTTCCGTCCTAGGGTGGTCGCGCCGGATGGCTTCGAGAACCTCAATGCCGCTGATCCCGGGGAGGCGCACATCCAGCATCACCAACTTGCAGGAAGCATGGTTCACTTCATCGAGGCACGCCTCGCCCGTGGCAACACCCCAACTGTCGAACCCCTCGTTGCGGAATAGTTCAGTCAGAACATCGCAGACCACCTGGTTGTCATCGACGATCAGAATATCTCGTTCCTTTCCCATGAAAGTCTCCCCCGCTGAAAAATCATTGGAAAAGACTAACAAAAAGGACGATGATAACAACCCCTTGCCGGTTGCCCGCTGCGGGAAGTGGAGATGAAACAGACGCGACCGCGTTTCTCATGTTGCAGGGAGAGGCGGCGTTGCCTATGATGCAATCAATGATCGCTTGATGAAAGGTGCAAACCGATGCCGAACAAGATGAAGCTCACTGCCGCGGACCTCTTATCGCTTTTTAACCCCGCTGACTCCGACCAGTTCCTCGCCCATTTC
>NZ_AUGE01000059.1 GCF_000426865.1 Citrifermentans bremense R1 | reverse complement strand
TCACGCTCCATCTTCAATCGCTCGTTTTCGCGCTTGAGCTGGCGAATGGTCTCAGCGTCCGATTCGGAGCTGTGTCCTTTGCCGGGGAAGGCTGCCTCCGGCTTTGCAGAGAACTCGTTGATCCAGTTGTACAGCGTGTTGGGATGGATTCCCAGATCACGTGCAATCTCGGGGACCTTCGCGTCCCCCTCGGTCGCTAGCTTGACCGTTTCAATCTTGAACTCTCTGGGGTAGGTCTTCCTCTTCTTCTGTTGCATGACAGTCCTCCTGCTGCGCTGGTTGTAGCAGCTTTTCGGACTGTTCACAAGAACGGGGCAGCATCATACGTTCCAATTGGTAGGGTTAATGTTTTTTTAAAATCCAAAGCCTGTCTATCATGTGAAGTAATTGGTGAGGCAAAATATTCGTTTACAAGAATACCAAAATCATCTACGTCAAAAACTTCCAAATTAAAATAGTTGAGGGAATTTTGTAGACTGTAGGCAGATGCGTGTTTCAAATTAAGTGTGAAATCGCCGGGTACATCGACTGTTAATTTGTAGTAATCAACGTCAGGGCCGGCAGCTTTGAGTTGAAAACGTCCAGTATACGGGCTGTTAACACTTATTTCAGTAGCAGTTTTAATACTGTCGTTAAGTTCAATTTCGTAATTTGCACCTTGTGTGAGACTATAGCTCAAAACATAATCAATTTCATTGACGTTTGTGCCGCTAGATAATTTTATATAATAATCCCCTTTAGGTAGCCCAATGAACCTGACAAAATTTAAAGGTTGGTTACTCTGAGAGGTGATAGGTGCATAAAAATAGGTATTTCCAACACTTCCAGAACCGTCGATGCCGAAAACGGTGATATTGAAGAAATTTGGCGAATTTGCAAGGCTGTAGGTGGCTGCATGTTGAAGATTAATTGTTACATCGCCTGGGGTGTCTACCGTGAACTTATAGTAATCAACGTCCGGATCCGTTGATTTCATCTGAAATCGCCCTATATACGGGGTATCCGATTTTATTGTATTTGCTGTGCTGATACTGTCGTTCAGTTCAACCTCATACGTATTACCTGGTGTGAACTGATAATTAATTGTATAGTCAAGTTGGCTAGAAGATGTTCCACTATCAATTTCAATGTAATATACACCTCTTGGCAGACCAATATGTCTTACAAAATCTAGTGGCGCTCTGTCCTGTGAAATCACCGCTGAGTAGTAATACTGATGGGCGTTTGGTCTATACTCATCGGAATCGTATACATTGATGTTGAAATAATTTGGTGAATTAGCAATACTATAAGTTGACTCATGCTTCAAATTAATTGCAACATCACCCGCTGTGTCAATAGTGAATGTATATGTTTTATGACCCGAATTATTTGAACCAAGCACAAGATGGTCGGTAACACCAAAACCAGGCTGAATTGGAGTTGCATTATTTGCAATAATAGGAAATTGAACTTTAACTGGAGTATTTGAGTTGGTTGTTGTCTCATTTCCTAGCTGGCCTTGCTCATTATCCCCCCAGGCCCAGAGGGTGCCATCCATCTTCAGCGCCACGGTGTGATAAGAACCCGCGGCTACTGCGGCATATTCCGAGCCGACCTGCACCGGGAAGTTACTAAGTTTGGTGGTACCGTTCCCCAGCTCACCGTAGCCGTTCTCCCCCCAAGCCCAGAGGGTGCCATCCGTCTTTAGCGCAATGGAGACCGTGTCTCCCGCGGCCACAGCGGCGTAGCCCGAACCGATCTGCGAAGGGACGATTATCTGTCTCAAGCCGTCAAGCCCCCATGCCCAGAGGCTGTCGTCCGACTTTACCGCCACTGTGTGATTGCCCCCCGCAGCCACGACGGCAAAGCCCGAACCTACCTGCCAAGGTGAGTAAATACTGTTCGTTGTGCCGTTCCCCAGTTGGCCGTAGCCGTTACCCCCCCAGGCCCAGAGGCTGCCATCCGTCTTCTGCGCCACTGTGTGATTGTAACCTGCGGCCACAGCGGCGTATCCCGAGCCGACCTGCACCGGGATGTTGCTGCGGTTCGTAGTGCCGTCTCCCAGTTGGCCGAAGTTGTTATCCCCCCAAGCCCAGAGGCTGCCATCCGTCTTCAGCGCCACTGTGTGATTGTAGCCTGCGGCTACAGCGGCGAATCCCGAGCCGACCTGTAACGGGATGTAGCTGCGGTTCGTAGTGCCGTTCCCCAACTGGCCGGAGTTGTTATCCCCCCAGGCCCAGAGGCTGCCATCCGTCTTCAGCGCCACTGTGTGATTGTAACCTGCGGCCACAGCGGCGTATCCCGAGCCGACTTGTAACGGGACGGTCTTGCTGATCGATGTACCGTCCCCCAGCTGCCCGTAGATGTTACCCCCCCACGCCCAAATGGTACCATCTGACAGTACAGCTATGGTGTGGTTTCGACCCGCAGAAAACTGCGGTGTAGCCGCTTGAACTTGACAAGTAAGGCAACATAAAATCATAAATACTAGGGTAAAAAATCCTGCAATTTTACTTAGCTTTCCGCTAAAAGTGGACGTGATTATTTTTCCCACAAAAACCTCCGAGTAATAAATTCATATCAATTACTGATAACAAAGATTATCGACACTCCAAACTAAATAATAAATTCGAGTTAACCAAATTATGTTGGCGAGGCTTTATTAGGAAATGATGCGACGAGATGGCCACTTGGTGACTTATAGGGACAGGATATAATAGAGGCTGCTACAATAAATGTGAGAGCCGTATAGGTAAAAAACGATGGGGTAATGGAAACTGCATGCAAAGAGTACGATTTAAATTGAATTTTTGGAGCTAGTTCGGTATCAGAACTGAACTGGTGGATTAGGTCATTGCAAACATGCCAGGGCTCGTCAGGATGCAGATGCAACAGCGTTCTGCCACAATGCAAATGCAGTAGCGAAAGCGGTACAAGAAGGAGCAACCTGCATTTGGAGGAGAAGAAGTAACGCAAGACGGTTCCGTTAAGCCATTGCCTCGGTAGTCCGACTATCCATCGCCCTATTTTGGACTGTTGGACTCGTGACTTTGTGCCCCTACCTCACAGTAGGTTTACCCTGTAACGGAACAATGCATGAAATTATTTATATCAACCAAGCAATAAATGTGCCGCATACCACAAGCTTTACACATTAACAGTTTAGTATTTTAATTAGAATCATGTCCGTGCTATGACTACAAGAAGCGGCGTGGAATGGCTCATTTTTTTCAGAACTTCCAATATTTTTTGTTGGCCCACACGAATGAGCCGATAGGAGGAATGGAAACAATAATAAGAATCATAAAATCAAACACGACGCGGCCGGAGGCGGCACACGAGCCTTGTAAGTCGATGGTCATACATGCAGATGAAAAAGAAAAAACCTTGTGGTTAAGCCAGGTTTTCACCTTCCGAGAAAGGGGGGTGGTAGGCTCTGGCCGCCTTGCCTTTGGCGTGGCAGAGCCTACCATCTATATCGCGAGAAATCAATGGCATCGCCTCCGGCATGGCAATATTTCATAGAAATTTAATTTCTGTCGAATTGTCATTCTAATCTTGACATTCTGACATCCTACCAATATCCTCATATTGAGGAAAAACACTTATGTCAAAGAATCCTTTACAAACTCGTGATAGCCTAATAAAGGGACTGCGTAAATTGCCCAAGGGCACGCCGGTCACGACCGCCCAATGCGAGCGATACTGGAACGCCTCAAGGCAGTCTGTCCACTGGTATGCGAAGTCTGGATGGCTGGATCAATTGGGACATGGCTACTACATCCGTGAAGGAGAAACGCCAACGGTTACGGGGACGGTGGCCGCTTTAGAAGCGGCCGGCGTCGATGTGCACATCGCCGGCAAAACTGCTCTTGCTCTAAAAGGTTTCAGTCACTATGTCTCCCTGGGGAAAGGAAAGCTTTACCTCTACGGCTACACAGTCAGGCGCTTACCCAAGTGGATGGACAATTTCTTCTCCATCGAGCTGAAAACAACCAAACTCTTCAAGGAACAGGATTCGTATGATTCCCGTTTATTTGTGCGGCAGTTCGACTCGGAGGAAAGGTCTAGCATGTATGCTCCTTATGTTTCTGATCCAGAACGCGCTCTCCTTGAAATGCTCGATAACGTACCAGCTACTCAATCTATGCAGGAAGCAAAAGAGATCATGGAAAGCATGTTCGCTTTAAATCCCGGTAAGCTTACTATCCTCCTAGAACACTGCATAAAGATAAAAGTGAAGCGTTTATTTTGGCAACTTGCTAGTGAATTAGACCTCCCTGTAACAAAAGAAATAGATTTTAGTAAAATTGACTTTGGTTCTGACAGCCCATACTTTATAATGACCAGCAATAAAACTTTAGTAATCAAAAAACCTACGAAAGGCCAGTAGAATGCAAGCGAATTACATAGAAACAGTGAGATTGCTGTTGGACGTAGCACCCTTCGTCTTCAAAGACAGCCCTTTTGCTATGAAGGGCGGGACCGCCATAAACTTATTTCATCAGAATATGCCACGGTTGTCCGTAGATATTGACTTGGTTGTAGTCCCGTATTACGAGACGAGGAACGAGGCCTTGGCCGCCATAGAGACCGCACTCGATAAAATCGCTACTGAGTTGAAGGACAAACTCAAGGTCGAGGTGAAGCGCGGTACATCTGGAAGCGACTACGAAACCAAGCTGTTTATCACCCGCAGTGGCATTCTGGTAAAGGTCGAGGTAAATCACGTATTCCGCCAAAGCGTATATCCGATCGTGAAACTGCCTCTCATGCCAGCCGCGGCAGACAAGTTCGATCGTTACGTTGTTGTTCCAACCTTGGACCACGACGAATTGTATGGCAGTAAACTGGTGGCCGCTCTCGACCGCCAACATCCGCGTGATCTATTCGATGTCATGCTGCTTTACCGCAATGGTGGTATCACTCCCAGGATCCGGCGCGCTTTCACTGTTTACCTGGCAGGCCACAACCGGCAGATCAACGAGATGTTGCCACCATTGCCTCACGACATATCCACTTCCTTTGAGAGTGAATTTGTCGGCATGACCACCGAGGAAGTTACTCTCGCGGAATTGCTTGAAGTCAGGGACCGCCTCTTTAGGGAACTACCAGCAGCACTAGATGAAGATGAGCGGCACTTCCTGCTCTCCATGAAGAAAGCCAAGCCTGATTGGGACTGCCTGGGGCTCGAAGGGCTTGAAAAGTTGCCTTCTCTGCGCTGGAAATTGCAAAATTTGGAAAAACTCGCCGCAGGCAACCAGGGGAAGCACGAAGAGTTGGTTGAAATCTTGACGCAGAAGTTAGGTGTGTCGCAGTAGCAAGGAGGCAGTCATGGAAACAATCAGCGCATACAGCGCCGAGGTCTTGAGGCTGCTCGGTCAGATCACCCGGCTCATGATCGTAGAGGCATTGCGGGAAAAGGAGCTCTATGTCTCCGAGATCTTCACCATCCTTGAGGAGGAGCAGTCGAACGTCTCGAAGCACCTCTCTCAAATGGCCCAAAACGGCATCCTGGGAACCCGAAAGGACCCGGACTCCCCCAAATGCTACTATAGGGTGAAGCTCACCGGGATCTTCGGAATAATCGACCTCGCAAAACGCCTTGTAGAGCGCGAACGCGACGGGGTGCAGGGGGTAGCCGCCCTCCCCTTCGTTGCCGGCGTTCTGAAGGAGATCGGCCAGCCGTCTCGGATGGCGATCCCGCCGTGTCAAAATAGTTGTCGCCTCAATAGCTCACCTGTAAACTGCGGGCGGAGGAGGCAATCACATGGCTCGATACTCACAAGAATTCAAACAACGGGCAGTTGCCCGGCTACTGCCGCCGGAGAGTTCTCCAATCGAAGCGGTGTCACGCGAGATTGGAGTTTCGGTGGACACCCTGGAGCGCTGGAGGTCGGCAGCTCTTGCGATGCCTGAGAGGGATCGCACTTGGACGGCAGCAGCGCGCTTTGAAGCGGTAATTACTACGGCTGCAATGGATGAAGCTGCCAAGAGCGCATGGTGCCGTGAGCATTCCATCT
>NZ_AUGE01000058.1 GCF_000426865.1 Citrifermentans bremense R1 | reverse complement strand
TGGCGTAGCGTCAAGCACGAGGATGTGTACCTGAAAGGGTACGTCGACATGCTCGGATTACAGTTGGGTCTGACACAGTATTTCGAGTTTTACAACACGGAGCGGCCCCATCAATCGCTGGGCAACCGCACTCCAGTCGAGGTCTACCATACGGCCAGCGGCGGCGGAGCAAGAATCGTAGACAAATTTGTTGAGCGTAAAACCACGCTCAAAATCGGGGCAGCGCCGGTCAGCTGCGCGACCGGGCACCACCTTAAACTCGATGCTTTATTGTCTTGACTATAGGGTCCACTCAACTGGAAGTGGGCTTAGCTGCATTCAAAGCTGCGCACCAGGAGCACGTGAGCCAAATACAAAACGAAGCGGCTAGAATTGAGAAACTAGTGATGGAAGAGGGGATGACCCGGCAGCAAACTGACGACGAGCTGTTGAAAAAGCTGAAGAAGATGTCGGTTGACGATGTAGGGCGCGAAATAGCTGGCTTCGCTTGGTTGCTAATAGGGATGCTCATAGCGACCATCCCGGAGGAAATAGCCAGATGGGTGCCTGAATGTTTTGCAGTCTTCTAAATGCAAAGCCCAGTAATCGGGGCTTTCGTGTATATTAGGTGTCGACATCCCTTGGTGGGTCATAACAATTCAACGCCTATTGATAGAGCCACCGCGGCGACGTCCTGCTCCTGCACATCTCTACAAAACACAGACCTGCACGGGGTGCATCAGTTAACATGTAATGCCAACGATTTTTCTTGGAAAATGTCGCAAAAACAACCTAAATAATCAAAGGAGCCTCTGTGAACGAGAGAGATGGTTTGTTACCAGACGAGATTCCGCGGGAAGAACACGCTCCGAAAAGGGAAACCACACATCAGGACAATGGGTTACTGCCCGACGAGGTGCCACGTGAGCACGACCCGTACTTCGAGCAGAACTATGAAAATTTGATGACGGAAAAGCCGAATTCGAGCCCTCTCCTTTATGGAGATTTTTATAAGAAAAGCAAATGGTACAACAGTCCAGAATATGAGACAGTAAATCAACTGCAAAAAATATCGACAAGGCTTGATGACATTTTATTATCTGTTGCGAGAGCATCTCCAAAAGGACAAGTGAAGCTAAATGAAAAGGGTCAGATATGCCCCGTTTGCATATCCCCGAAAAAGCTAAGGCAGCAGCAACCTTTAAGCGCCTCCTGAGTAGAGGGAATGGTCAGCTACTTTTGCCCCGATTTCAACCCTATTTTGCGGAGTTTTGAATTGTCAAATAAATCAGTGACAATATCATCGGTTATAGTTGTAGGGCTTTTACTCACAATTACGGGCGCAATTATCGCTGTGTTAGGATTTGGCGGAGTTGTGGCATACGATTACTCACTTGCCAAGAATACTATCAAAACTGACAGTATAGGTTTAGCTATAATGTCGGTTGGAGCTTTGCTAGTTATAGTAGCAATATCCAAAGTTGACAAAGTACGTGTATTTGGAAGTGAAGGATACAAGTCAAAAATCACAAAAATTATTGATTATGTAATTGAATATGCCTGGACAATCTATTTGTTACTAGCGGTTAGCATCTTATTATTTATTGGTTCTTTGGTATGAATAGCGACTGGCTTGATGAAGATGCTGTCGAAATATTCGGTGCTAAATCTGATGATGCCGGGAGATTTCTAAAATATGTTTATGACATAGATTCAGGTCTCTACCTTGCGCCACTCCCCCCACCAGAAGAACAGTCTAGTCTAATGCACGCAGCAAAGTATATTACAAAAGATGTACATACTAACCCGATTACTGCAATTTTTGATACAGGGATGCTGTATGAGCACCCGCTGCTTGAAGGGACGATTATAGATGGGATAAACTATTCGTCCGAATCAGATCTTTCTGATCACTGTGGACACGGTACCCAGGTGGCGTTGATAGCACGAGTTCGCTCTATCTATGAGCCACGTTTTCTCAATGTGAAGGTTGCTAATGCATTCGGCGCGGGAAAACCCAGAGACCTCATTGCCGGACTTAGATGGCTAACTAATTACCAACAGTCCCACCAGAATCAGAATATCATTGCAAATTTGAGTCTCGGCGTGTTTTCAAAACGTTGGTTAGCCTTAGATTGTAAGGGATATTGCCCGGTTTGCGAGGCGGCTGTTGAGGCGTCCAAGGCGGGTATTTTCATTTTGGCAGCAGCCGGTAATACTCCCGGGAAAACTGCCTGCCCTGCGGCTGCTGGCTTATATAGGCCAGATAGCCAAATTGTAGCGGTTACTTTGCCGGGTGAACAATGTGGTATTGGAAACTTTGAAAGCGTCAACCGTGATGTTTGGGTTCCAATCAAAAAGGTGTAGTGAGCAGAAACTTGGCAGCGGCAAAGCATCCTGGCTATATCCTCTGCTGCCTCAACTGCTTAGGTGGTGTACCACCACCGGCCCCAAATCCTCCACCTGTCAGGAATTTTGTAGTGCTGGACGTGACAGCCGGCTCTAAAAACCCAGTTAAAACCAAGTAAATGACTCACCCCGCCCCTAGTAGCAGGGTGACTCATTCACCTTAATAAAGCTGACAACTAAATCTAAATCAAAACAAATATTGCTATTATTGTATGGCTGCCGGTTATATTCAGAATGTTATACCCGCCACCTGAAATCTGCCCCACAACTGATACCCCGTTATCAGTCACATCTGCGATTTTGTATCCTTTGGTCGGAGTGATGGATACATAGTAATTCGAGCCGTCTTGGACGAGAATTGAACCAACACTGACCTTTCCGCCAGTGCCTGCAGAACCACTTATGCTCCAGTATATAGGGGTAAAAGTCGCACTTACTGCGGTATTGGCCAAAATGTTGCTGATGGAATAATTTCCACCGACTACCTTGGAGGTAACATTCGCTGTTCCGACCATCAGGCGGTAGAGCTGATAATGCGCATTAGGAGCTACATTCACGACAGGGGAACTGCCAGCTGCGACCGAGACAGAGCCAGTGCTGGGAATACCGTTAATGCTGATGATTCCGTTGGTTCCAGATGTAGTCAGAGTCAGCGAGCTAGCGAAAGTGACCTCAATGGTGTGATTTGCAGTGACATTTATGAAAGTATAGAACGTAGGCGTTCCAACGGAAATTCCGTCCACTTTGACGTTCGAGATGGCATAGCCTGCCGCGGGAGTGAAATTATACACCACACTCCAACCTGGCTGTACCGCCGATTGAGTCGGAGAGATGCTACCACCCGCTCCTGCAGTGGCGGTGATGGTAAAGGCGGGTATAAGACCAAAGGTTACCGCCAGATTGTGGTTGGAAGTGACGTTCTTAAAATTGTATCCGCCGTTAGCAACAACCTCACTTAGGACATCGGATGTACCATCTACAGTCGCTGAAGTTACCCTGTATCCTGCGTTAGGCAAAACATTTACAAAGTAATTGTTGCCTTCAACAACCGAAGTGCCGTTCGTCCCAACCCTACCGCCTTCGGTTGGCATAGCGCTTGCGGTTAAGGAAAGATATATTGGTGCAAAAGTGGCTTGAACAGCAACGTCTGCCATAATATTGGTGAGGGTGTAACTGTTGTTCGACACTTTGGAGGTGACATCCACTCCACCAACTCTCAAACGGTATAATTTATAATGATTGTCAGGCGCCATTGTGACGGTGAACGAACCTCCGGCAGCAGCTGTTCCGCTTTTGGTGATGGTGCCGTTGATTGCACTGGTCGTGACAGTGAACGCATACAACTCGGCGCTGTTTAAAGGCACGCCGCTGTAAAGCCCGCCCGCGACTAGTACCTTTCCGCTGGGCAGGAGCGTGGCAGTATGATAGTACCTGCCATTAATCAGACTGCTATCCTCGCTCCAGCTGTCGCTGACTGGGTCGTACAATTCAGTGCTGGCAAAAGCTTCAACATCGCCGAATCCTCCCCCCACTACCAACACCTGACCGCTGGGAAGGAGCGTAGCAGTGAAATTTGCTCTGACGAAATTCATAGATCCGGCCGCACTCCAACTATTGGTGGACGGGTCATACAGCTCGGAACTAGCAATATAAGGTGCGTTTCTTCCGCCTCCGCCCGGGCTCCCGCCTACAACCAGTACCTTGCCGTTGGGCAGCAGCGTGGCTCTGGGAAACGTTCTGGCTATAGTCATGTTACCAGCCGCACTCCAACTGTCGCTGGCCGGGTCATACAATTCAGCGCTCGTAAGTTGACCGCGTCCCCCCGCCACCAGTACCTTGCCGTTGGGAAGGAGCGTGGCGGTATGCCCCTCTCTGCCATAGGACAGACTGGCGGCTACACTCCAACGGTCATTGGCCGGGTCATACAATTCCGCACCTGCAATACCTGTAAAAGTTCCGTTACCATCGTATCCCCCAACCACCAGCACCTTTCCGTTTGAGAGGAGCGTGGCGGTGTGCCCGGACACGCCTGTGGTCAAGCTGCCGGCAGCACTCCAGTTGTTGCTGACGGGGTCATACAATTCAGCGCTGGCTAAAACTCCGCTGCCATCCCCTCCCCCCGCCACCAGAACCTTGCCGCTGGGAAGGAGCGTGGCGGTGTGATCGTACCTGCCATTGGCGATACTGCCAGCCTCACTCCAACTGTCGCTGGCCGGGTCGTACAGTTCGGCGTTGGCTAGAAACCCGGCGCCCCCCACCACCAGCACCTTACCGCTGAGAAGGAGTGTGTCGGTATGATAACTTCGTGCTGTGGCTAAGCTGCCGGCCGCACTCCAATTAGCAGCCCGTGCAGTAGACGCCACGGCAACAATGGCGATACAAAACAATGTAAACAGTGACATCCTATATTTAGGATTTACTACGTTGCACCTAGGCTGCAGTTTTTGCTGCGCGGCCATTTCGTTCATGGATTGCACCCCCTAGACATTCCCTTAATTCAAGCGGCTTGAAAGTCCATTTCCGACTGAGGCAAAACATCCTCTTTGGGGTGGTCAAGTCCTGGCGTCTGGCCTTGACCACCCCAAAGCGAATCTACAACAACGCAAATGTTGCAGCTATTGCGTGGCTACCGGTTATATTCGAGATGCTATACCCGCCACCAGAAATCTGCCCCAAAACTGATACCCCGTTATCAGTCACATCTGCGATTTTGTATCCTTTGGCCGGAGTGATGGATACATAGTAATTCGAGCCGTCTTGGACGAGAATTGAACCAACACTGACCTTTCCGCCAGTGCCTGCAGAACCACTTATGCTCCAGTATATAGGGGTAAAAGTCGCACTTACTGCCGTATTAGCCAGAATATTGCTGATGGTATAATTACCGCCAACTACCTTGGAGGTGACATTCGAGCTTCCGACCATCAGCCGATAAAGCTGATAATGCGCGTTAGGAACTACATTCACGACAGGGGAACTGCCAGCTGCAACCGATGCGGAGCCGGTGATGACAGTGCCGTTGATGCTGATGGTGCCGTTAGCTCCTGATGTCGTCAGAGTCAGGGAGTTGGCGAAAGTGACTTCAATGGTGTGATTTGCAGTGACATTTGTGAAACTGTAGAACGTTGGGGCTCCGACGGAATTCCCGTCCACCTTGACATTCGAGATGGCATAACCTGCTGCGGGAGAGAAATAGTAGACCACGCTCCGCCCTGACTGAACCGATTGAGTCGGTGAGATGCTGCCACCCGCACCGGCAGTGGCGGTGATGGTGAACGTAGGGATAGCTCCGAATGTTACCGTCATGGCGTGGTCAGCAGTAACGTTTTGGAATTGATACCCACCATTAGCAAGCACTAGCAGGTTGTTGAAAAACTAAGTACAGAAAAGAGCAGTTTTATGGTACACTACGGCGCGTAACACATTGCAATCACAAAGGAATGTTATGCGCGGCGAGGACAATAAGACAGAAGCTCTTTTCACATATGTGACCCCCGAATCCTTCGTTCCCAAGGATCATCCCCTCCGGTCCATCAGGAAGATGGCTGATGACGCCTTGGCTGGAATGGACAAGCTCTTTGACAGCATTTATGCCTCTGCTGGTAGGCCGTCCATCCCGCCGGAAAAGCTGCTCAAGGCTCAACTGCTGATGATCCTCTACTCGATCCGCAGCAACCGACAACTTGTTGAGCAGAT
>NZ_AUGE01000057.1 GCF_000426865.1 Citrifermentans bremense R1 | reverse complement strand
GAGGCAGTAGTGACCAAAGTCGTCCTCGAAGAAGAAAATAAAACTGTCAACGCTGCATAGGTCAGGCGACAACTAGCTTGACACGCGCCGGATGTGAGGCTGTGAGGTTACTGTATAGGATGATACTAACCTGCAAGAGAAACAGAAAGGAAGAAATATGTAACTCTGCTTTAGGCATCATAGCTTATGTAAAATCATTCCGTGGGATTTGCGATGCAGAGTTGGTTGATAATAAAGCCTACATTGAGCGAAAACACAAGTTGCGTCCTGATCTTAATGATATACTGTTGCGCGAGTCGATAATAGCAAGCCAAGATACACTAAGGAATAAGCAACAAGAAAAGATCCGAAAGTCAGATAAACTGACAAATATGATGCTAGCGATACTTACAACTGTCCTTTCAGTAATAGGTATTTTACAAATAACTGAGATTACATATGGAAAAAGCGACATAAGTGTTTTTTATATATTTTTGTCATGGGTTGTGTTAACACAGCCATTGATATGCCTAATCAGTCTTGGCCTAATCTCGTTTTTTTTCGCTGAGAGATGGGGGATTGTTTCATTTAAGCCGAGACCAAACTTATACCGAGTTATAGTAACGCAAGATCAGAGGCCAATGGAGAGGGCTCTGAACATGCTTGGCCTCATCATTGCCGTGGTGACGATCCTTCTTATTGCTTATATGGATGAAATTGTTGCAAGTTTTCTCTTACTTTTAAACCACTTCAGTATCTGCTCGCCCTAGACGGCAAGGTCTTCTTTACCTTTCAAAGAAGGATGACAATCACTGATAGCCTCTTTATTCATCCATCCAGTCGATACAGAATCTTCTGGCAAGTGGTGTCTGGATAGGACTAAAGCGATGCAAAAAGGGTTTTTAAGGCCTAGACCTCATCCGGCTACGGGCTAGTTCGCATCGCCGCTTTACTATGGAGTCGGTGCGAGTGAAAAATTTCTCTTTTTGTGTCAGCCCTGCGTCTATTCAAACTTGACTCTTTCCCTGCTCCTAGGATCAAGCCGTCTTCCAACCAGTTCTTCGACAATTTCACGTTCTCGTTTCATGCCAACGCCCATCACATAACATATCGCGCTTTTGACTCCCCTCTTTACTGAGACGCCAATACTTTAGATCGAACAGGTCCGTCATCTCAGAGTACCAGAAGGGGATTATGCCCAGATCCTTGGAGAGATCTGTCCTTCCAAGGCCATTTTGGACGCAGTAACCAAGGAAATTGTCAGGGTACGGGTCAAAAAGACGCATCACTCCTGAAAAAATGAGATATTGCTCCTTCAGTCGAACGTCCTCCAGTTCACGTACTTTTTGCTCCCACGGAAGATCGCGTAGCTGATGTTGCATGATTTCGTGGTCAATCAACCCCATCTTTTTGTCCCAAAAATAAGCGGCCTTACATAGGTGGTGAACTATCCTAAAGAAGAGGAAGGAGTAAACCGGGATGCCTTTGAGTATGAGGAAACCGTTGTCTAGGATCTCATAAATCTTCTTGATCGCGGTCAACCCATAGGACGCCTGAGGGATGACCTCCACTTCAGCTTCCGTGAGTGGAGATCCGCAGAGGTCACAATTGGGGAAGTCGCCAACTTGCGGCCTACGGTAAGGTGTCACTGGAGACTCGCACCGTGGGCATCGGTCCAATAGAAAGCACCGGTGTTTTAGGCATGCTGTGGAGAAAGAAAGCCTCCACTTCCTTCGAACATAGGGGGTGGCATCCTCTTTGAGACACATCGGGCAGAATCTCCAGGCGGGAAGCCGGCACCGGCGCCCCCTCATGCCTGCCCGGTTTACGAAAGGCGTCTCCTTGGTTTTAGGAAATGCTTCTTCGAATAGGTACCCTTCATAGCTTTTTAGAGTCAGCAGATGCAGTTTGCAGACAGGAAGTCCACTCTTGTCGGATAATGCGCAGAGGACTGATGGGGTTGCTTGTAGGTCGATGTCGGCCGACCATAGCTTATTACGGGTCTCTGGCAGGTACAGGTTCGTGAATGTGCAGGGCATGGTGTGGTGCAAGAGTGCTAAGCGGATAAGCCAAGAGCTGAGAAGTTCATCCTCCTCCGGGCGTAGGTGGAGAGGAAATTTGGAGGCCTGGTATCTGGTCCTGCTATGTACTTTGAAGACGAGTTTGGTCATTCACGCTCTCACAACCGATGGTTGCCGTTTAGAGGAAGGGGTAAAGTCGCATTCTTTAATTTCCTTCTTCGTGATCTTCTCGGACCCTTTCTTGATTGCCATAATTGCGGCCTGACCAACCAAATCAACGAAGTCACCGATACACCCACTTTCGGCTCGATCGAAGATCAATCCAGAGATGTCGGGTGCTGCTAGAAATGACCCTTGCTGTAAGGGCAAGGTCAACTCAAGCCGCGCTAGAAACCGCTGAAACTCTGTGCCGTAGTTCCAGCGTGAGAGGATTTCAGGTTTAAACCTGCTGGCAAACTGAGTGTCGCTGCTGGTGACGTATTGTGCTTCCATGGTGCCGACCAAAACGATAGGGATTTGCAAATCGTTATGGAGGCTCTTGATTGCGTTCATAAAGACCCGCTGCTTAATGCCCGAGCCACTCAGGGCGTTTGCGAACTCGTCAAGAATCATCATCCGGACGCCCATTTTCTCAAATTGGTATTTGACCTCCGACAGTTTCTTTTCAGGCTTGTCGCTGTAGCGAAAGGGGATGGCCAGATCTGTGAGGATCTCGTCGTACAGCCGCCCTTCGTCAGGCTCCGGAGGGCAAGATGGCAGATAAAAGACTGGACAGGCGCACTCATAAACTCCATCAGTAGCTGGATGTCGATCCCAAAAATGGCGAACGAGGCTAGTCTTTCCGCAGTGCGAATCGCCACAAATTAATAGGCTCGGCTGTCTGATCTTCGAGGGCATTTCGAGCAGGCTCTCTAACTTAGTAAGAAGCCGGTCCGCCTGGTCGTAGGGGAGCCACCTGTCCTCGTTAATATAGCTGATTCTGTCGTCGGCACTTGCCTCAAGTAAAGCCTTTGCTGCGGGCAATAGCCTGGCTACATGCTGCTGATCGCTCATCATTCGTCACCTTCAGTGGGAGTTTTTTTCACCACTACTCCTTGGAGAAGAGAGGTGTCATCGTAAAAGCTCAAGATATCTTCGAGGTTTTCCTCGCGACGTGCGGGAGGAGGCGACCTCTTGAACTCCTCCGAGACAGGGACCTCTTTCTTACGCCTCCGTTCCGCCTCACGTTCCCTCCGCGCCTGTTTCGTTTTTGCTATCGCTTCATCCCGAATACTCAAGCGTTCGGCGTGCGCCTCGAATATCTGAGCTTCGTTCGGATCATTGATCCCCTTCTCTTTGCATCGTCTCTTTGACGCCTGCAGTTCCCAAACACTCATCGGCGGTCTGGTAAGGTCCTTGTACGGAATGGGAACAAACCTGCTCTCCCCGGGATCGAAAAAGTAGAGGGGGGCGATTCGTCGAGGATCTCTCTTAAACATGAACTTACGCGCCTTGCCATGCTCATTTTTCGTGTCAACCCAGTTCCGCAGCACATCATGAAAGTAGACGATTTTATCGAGTTCGACTCCCTGGCGCTGGACTGTGCGGTGAAAGGACGGGAGTAGGAATAGCTTTAGCCGCTCCTGGTCCTCCACGATGTCGGGAAGCCCAATGCCTGGCACCCGGTCATCTCCTAAAATTCCAAGTTCGTACTTCTCCCTCGGACACATCCCCAGTTCAGAGTGGACCTTCTCGTGATATTCCTTGGTGATTAAGATAGTCAGCCAACGCTCAATCTCGTCAATGGTGTAGCAGGCCTTCCCCTCCGAATCGTATTCACCGCGGATCCCAATGTTCGAGAACGTGCTGCCTGGCTCGTTATGGATCTGGTCGTTGAGGGTTTTCGCCAATCGCTCGATGTGCCCTCCATACTCAGGCGTTGCAACAGGGCGCCAGCTGACTTCCACCAGGTATTCTTCCTGGAACGGGATAAAGTCCTCAGCGCGGAACTCTCCTGCGTTGTCCATAAACAGGGTTCTCATGATGCCAAAGGCATTCCAGTCGGCGTCTACCCCCACGTCCTGCAAAAACCGCTGTTTAGGTAAGATACAGTGAGAAATAAGCTTGCCGACCGAGTAAATGCTTGGGGTGTCCAGGGAGATGGCGAAACCGAGCACGAGCCTGCTGAACACATCGATCGCAAGCGATAGGTAGGCCCTGCCCACCGGTAAGCGATCTTTTTCGTCAACGATGATGATGTCCAGAGGCGTGTGGTCGATTTGCACGACGTCCAGAGGACGGTTCGCATCTGGGAACGTGCCGCCGGCGGTGGGGCGTCGAGCTCCACGTCTGCGCCCTTTTTTTCGAGCCAGTTTCTTCTCAGCAATGAACGCAGCCACTCGATGTTCAACCGTCGACCATGATGGCGGTTTTAGCCCTGCAGCTCTGCAGAATTTGGTGATGTCGGTCCTGAGGGAGGAAACAGAGAGCTTAGTGATGTCCAGAAGGCCAGACGCCAGAATAGATTCGAAGTGGTACCTGATAATGTCATCAACCGCCTTAGAAACCCGGTGCTTTCCTTTCCCGCCGCGGCATTTGAATTTGGGGATAAGAGATGCCGGGCTACGGGTCTCGTTGAAGAGTCGGATGAGCCTATAAAGGGTCGTGAAGTGTACCATGCTTAGCCGCCAGGTCCTCCACTTCTTTCCGGGAAAGATTCTGTTGAAGCGCTGGCTTGATCATCGCAAATCTCTGAAGGGCTGTGGCTTGCTGTTCTGGAGGAAAACAGTCGAGAGGTGTTTCGGGAGTGGAGGTTTCGCTGCTTTGGGAGGACAGATCATCTAGTTTAAGGACCCGGACCTCTCCATTGATGAGGTTTTTTGCCTTGACCATGCCGAAGCCGACAGGTCCGACAATCTCATAACCAACAGAACCGCAAAATATGAGGCTTCCCGCTTTAAGAGAAATCGTTCTAGCCATTCGGTCTCCTCAAAATTGTATTGTAATCAATAGGTTTGTCGAGATTGGCCACGATCTTACCTAGAAAAAGCAGGTGATAGATGCTTGGCATGAAACAACTTTGGCTTATTCGGTCAGAGGCTAAGAGATGTAAAAGATCCTTTAGGGGCAGTGGGCCGTGGACTTTTAGGGCCTGGACGATAAACCGCCTCTTCGTGTCAAAGTAACGCGGGACCTTTCCGAACCTGTAAATCAGACGATAGTTATCCAATATGCCGTCATAGATATCTTTGTCTGTGGCTATGACAAATTCTAACGAATGGTCACACGCATAGGCCCTGGCGAGTGAAAACCTTGGCTCGAGTTCCGCTGCCTTTTCAATGAGTTCGCTCTGGAACTTCACCTCGACAAGTCGGTGCGCCTTTCCAGGATCCAGAAATTTGATGAGGCAATCCGGAGTGTAGCTGACGGACTTGCCGGCAACTACCCCTGCGAGCCGTATCGGTTGTTCCTCGTAGGACGCAATGCTTTTGTCAAACTCGAGGCGAAGGTAGTAATCACGCTCAAGCTTCGATTCGTAGCCGATACATCGCCCATTAATGATGCTGGGGAACCTTCCGGAGATGGATCGAAAGGTTTTCGGAATCCGCCGGACCGGCACTGTGACCTCCTGTTAGGGGTGTTGAAGCTCCAGATAACGAGTATCGCCCTCTGGAGTAAATCTGCCAATCCTCTTCGGCAGTTATCCTAACTTCTGAAGGGAGCTTTTGTTGATTGATTAGCAATATTTAACTTGGCAGGTATCCTAGTGTAACGTAGAAATTGCCGAAGGGGGTAGGAGCCTATACGGCCTGGATGTCCAAGGAGTGATGAAGGGCTTTCGTGCGATCGTTACGAGGAGGAATCACAATGGCGGAAAAGGCGGAAAAGATAGCTGGCTTAGTCGTTCTCGGCGGAATTTGGAAGGTGCCGACAGTCGATGAGGAACCAGAAATCGTTCTGGTGAGATGGCAGGTTTTCGAAGAGACCGACGGCCCACAGGTGGGCGCTCGTCATCTGGTTGGATATAACGAGTCAGCGCTGGAAGGAAGGGTCAGCACAGCAATCGTCGGATACAATCCACAAACAAAGGTCTGCAAAACAACGTCAGGACGTACTTATTACTTGAAAGGGCCTTCTGGTGAGGACCCTGATGGAATCTATGTTTGGAACAGGTGGTCTAGGGGAGTCGGAATAAAAGACTTTCGTAATGTTTCAAGCGAGTTCATCTGAGTTCACAGCTTTAGAGCTGCGTATTCCGGTCGATTGCGACCGGCATTCCGATCTGATTGCGACCGCTGTTCCGGCGTGATCGCGACCGGCATTCCGCTGGGATTGCGACCGGCGTTCCGGAGCATTGCGACCGGCTGATTCAAGTAGTCGCGAGGTAACTCAAACGGTATCGTACACCTCACTTCACGAGGGAGGGCACGATGCCAAAGGAAAGAGTTACCATGCGAAAAGTACGAGACATCCTCCGCCTTGTCTGGGCCTGCGGCCAGAGCAGGGCTTCCGTATCAAAGAGCTGCGGCGTCAGCAAGACCACGGTCACCGACACCGTCAGGCGCGCAGTCACGGCAAAACTGTCGTGGCCCCTTC
>NZ_AUGE01000056.1 GCF_000426865.1 Citrifermentans bremense R1 | reverse complement strand
TCTCTATCTCTATCTCTATCTCTATCTCTATCTTTATCTGTAGTTCTAATCTGCCTCAAAGACTCCGCTGGTCTGGTGCTGCCAGCCGAGAAAGAGATCCGGGCCGCAGACGTTCTGGCTATCGACGAGCTTCCTCGCAGATGCCATGGCGAGCTGAGGATCGTTGTTGACCTCTGACAGATGGGACAGGAAAACACCCTGCAGCCCCGGATGCAGCAACTCCTCCAGGAGCGCCGCGCCTTCGGCATTGGAAAGATGGCCGTGGCGGGAACGGATGCGCTGCTTGAGATGCCACGGATAGGGCCCGTCCTGCAGCATCCGCTCGTCGTGGTTGAATTCAAGGACCAGGGCGCGGCAACCTTTCAGCTTGTCGTGGGTGAGCCTGGTGGCGATACCGAGGTCGGTGGCGAAGCCGATCCCCCCCTCCCCGCTCTCGATCCGGTATCCGACCGGGTCGCAGGCGTCGTGGGTGACGGGAAAAGGATCGATGGAGACCCCCTTGAAGACAAAGGGTGTGCCGGGTTCGAATTCGACGTCATCGACGCGGCCGATAACGTGGCGCGCCGCCTGGAGCGTGCGGGCGGAGCCTAGCACCGGGAGCTTCAGGCGCCTGGCCGTCGCTCCCACCCCGCGAATGTGGTCGGTGTGTTCATGGGTGATCAGGATGCCGTCCAAGGTGGCCGCATCGACACCTATGGAGGAAAGTCTGGCGATGGTCTCGCGCCCGGAAAGCCCGGCGTCTATCAGCAGGCGGCAGCCGTCGGTTTCCATGAAAAGGGAATTACCCTTGCTGCCACTCGCCAAGAGGCTGAGCCTCATGCATCCCTCCGAAGTCGCGCAGATCAAGCCCGGAAACAGGGGCTCATGAACGGCAAAAAAACCTTATTTTTATACAGGAAACGGGCGGCAGATTCAAGATGAAGTTGCTGAGATTTGATTAACGCAGAAGTCTACTGTAGTCGGTCGCGTTCTCGCCGAGCCCGGGCGCCAGCGGCAGCAGGATGTGGAAGGTGGACCCCGGGAAGCGCTCCGGGTTGTACCCGGTGGACTCCACCCAGATCTCGCCGCCGTGCATGTCGACGATTCCCTTGGCGATGGAGAGGCCGAGGCCAGCCCCCTTCGCCTTGAAGGCGACTTTGCCGCTGGAATGTTCCTGGATGTTCCCCACCTCGTAGAACTTTTCGAAAACCCTCAGCTGGTCCTCGCGGTCGATGCCGATGCCGGTGTCGGTGACGGTGATCTCCAGGAAAAGATGGTGCTCGCGCCCTTCCCCGCTCGCCTCGGAACCCGCCTTGCCTCGCAAAAGGTATTTTGCCGAGGTGCTGATGGTGATCTTGCCGCCGTCGGGGGTGAACTTGATGGCGTTGCCGAGGATGTTGGAGAGGAGCTGCATAAGGCGCAGCGCGTCGCCGCGAATAGTGGGGATGGACTCGTCCAGGTTCACCACCACCTCCTGCTTCCTCATCGAGAAGAAGAAGCGGAGCTCGTTCACCGAGGCCTCGATGAGCCGGTTCAGTTGGATGTCCTCCACCTTCAGCTGCAGCCTCTTCTCGTCGATCATGGAGACGTCGACCATGTCCTTGATGATGTTGTCCAGGCGCGAGGCGGCGTTGGCTATGTTCACCACCATCTCCAGCACCGTCTTGTCCATGCGGTCGGCAAGGTCGGTGGTGATCAGCTCCGAGTAACCCATGATGACGGTAAGCGGCGTTTTCAGCTCGTGGGAGGCAAGCCCCAGGAAAGAATCCTTCATGCGGTTCAGCCGCGCGAGGTCGGCGGAGCTCTTCTCAAGGTTCAGGATGATCTCGCGCTCGCGGGTCACGTCGCGAAAGATCGCCTGCACCACGTTCTCGGAACCGCTCTTGATGCTGGAGGCGTGCAGCATGGCGACCATGGCGCCGCCTTCCTTCTTGCAGAGCTGCATCTCCTCTGCTATGTGCGCCCCTTGCGCCGCCTCCCGGAAGATCCGGTGCACCTTGGGGATGTTGCTGATGTTCAAAAGGAGCAGCATCTTGGTGAGCGGCAGCCCCAAAAGCTCCTTCGCCTCGTAGCCGAAGAACTCCTCCGCCATCTTGTTGACCATGCGGACGGACTCGTCGCCGCCGATGACGACGATAGCGTCGCTTGCGTCTTCCATCAGCGATTTGTAAAGCTCCTCGGAGCGCTCAAGGTCGTTGGAAAGCCGCTCCAGCTTCCGGTAGGACGCCTGGAGCTCTTCGAAGGTCCGCTCCATGTCCTGATAGTTCTTTTTGATCTCGGCGTCCCTGTTCTTGAGAAACTGGGACATGATGTTGACGTTGCGGGCAAGCTCGTTGAACTCGTAGACCTCAACCTCTCCTATGTGGGTGTCGAAAGCCCCTTCGGAGATCTGTTTCACCCCCTTGAGAAGCACCGAGATGGGCTGCATCACATACTTTTTCATGAAGAGCATGATGAGCGAGAAGGAGGTGAAGAGCGAGACGGCCAAAAGGAATAGGGTCTTCAACACCATTCCCTTCATCTTGTCCGAGACCACCTGTTCGCTGAAGCCGACATGCGCCATGGCGATCGGCTTGCCGTACGGGCCGACGACGGAGACGGCGGAATCGTAAAAAGAGGTGCCTACACCGTCGACCACCACGGAAACCCGGTTCTTGTAGACTCCGGATCCCGGATGGTCTCCTTCTTTCTTTTGGTCGGATTGCAGCTGACGCGCAGGAAAATTCATGAAGCGGGGATCGCTGGCAAAGAGGACCTTGCCGGAGAGGTCGGAAACCAGGCAGTAGGCGATATCCTGGTTTCCCTCGATGATCTCGCGGCACTTCTCGGAGACCCCGGTCATATCCTTCAGTTCCAGACCAAGGTTGAGGACTTTTTCGATATTGGATTTAAGTGCGGTGGCGAGGCCTTTGGAGCGAAGGTGGAGCGCGTTGACGTGATCTCGGCGCAGCGCCATGATATCCATTCCGGAACCGATTGAAATCGCTAGGAACAGGATCAGGAAAGAGAACAGTAAGATGCGTTTTTCCAGGGTCATTTTCATCTATTAGTCAATCCGACATCTATCGTGGGCAAGGGAAGTGCGCATCATGGACCACGCAAGAGTAATTTATCCGCTTTGGAAAAGTCAATTATTATATGGATTTATTTGCCAAAATCTGAGTTGTGGCTAACCCGGCTCGGGTGCCTGCGTCGCAGCTGTTTATCACGCCATTCGTTCTTCGGCGATAGCGTAAATATCTTGAATTAAAATTGTTGACGCCCCTCTCTCACGTTGTTAATATCACCAATTGTGAAGGATTACTTAATTAACAGGAGGAGCACAATGGCTTTAAGAGTGGCTATTAACGGTTTCGGCAGAATCGGACGTTGCGTGCTTAGGGCAGCTGCACAGGAGCAGGGTTTTGAGTTCGTCGCCATCAATGACCTGACTGATGCGAAGACCTTGGCACACCTGTTAAAGTATGATTCGGTTCATGGAACTTTCCCCGGTGAAGTATCGGTGGACGGCGACAAAATAATCGTCAACGGCAAGGCCATCAAGGTGCTCGCGGTAAGAAACCCCGCAGAACTCCCTTGGAAGGAGATGAAAGTCGACATCGTGCTTGAATCGACCGGTCTCTTCACCGCCCGTGACAAGGCGGCGCAGCACCTGACGGCAGGCGCGAAAAAGGTTGTCATCTCGGCCCCCGCCACCGACCCGGACCTTACCATAGTCTTGGGTGTCAACGACAAGGAATATGACAAGAACAAGCACCACATCGTCTCCAACGCATCCTGCACCACCAACTGCCTCGCCCCGGTCGCCAAGGTTCTGCAGGAGAGCTTCGGCATCGAAAAAGGGCTTGTCACCACGGTCCACTCCTACACCAACGATCAGAACATCCTCGATCTTCCGCACAAGGATCTGCGCCGCGCCAGGGCAGCCGCCCTTTCCATGATCCCCACCACCACCGGCGCCGCCAAGGCGGTAGCGCTGGTGCTTCCGGCCCTTAAGGGGAAACTGGACGGCATGGCCATCCGGGTGCCTACACCGAACGTCTCGGTGGTCGACCTGGTTGCTACCCTCTCCAAGGAGACCGACGCGCAGCAGGTGAACGCGGCGCTGAAGGCTGCGGCCGACGGGCCGCTCAAAGGAATCCTCGGCTTTTGCGAGGAGCAGCTGGTCTCCATCGATTTCAATGGCAACAAGCTCTCCTCTATCGTCGACGCCCCCTCGACCAAGGTGATCGGCGGCAACATGGTGAAGGTGATCTCCTGGTACGACAACGAAATGGGCTTCTCCACCAGGGTAGTCGGCCTGATGAAGATACTCCTTTAGGAAAAGGTGGTACTTGGAAGGGTAGATGTGATAAGTAGACGGGGGGGAGGTTGCTCCTCCCCGTATTTATTTTTATTGATTCAGGAGGTGTCATGTCAATCCGCTATATCGATGAGATCGAAAACCTGTCCGGCAAGAAGCTCTTCATGCGCGTGGACTTCAACGTGCCGCTGGACGACAACCAGAACATCACCGAGGACACACGGATCCGCGCCGTCCTCCCCTCCATCAATTACGCGCTCGACCAAAAGGCCAAGATCATCCTCGCTTCGCACCTTGGGCGCCCCAAGGGTGAGCGCAAGGAGAAATACTCCATGGCTCCCGCAGCCAAGCGCCTCTCCAGGCTTCTGGGCAAGGAAGTGAAACTCGCGCCCGACTGCATCGGGGACGAGGTGAAGGCTATGATCAACGCCATGCAGCCCGGCGACGTGGTCATGCTGGAGAACGTCCGTTTCTACGCCGGCGAAGAGAAAAACGACGCCGACTTCGCCAAGGCCCTCGCCAACGACTGCGATGTCTATGTCAACGACGCCTTCGCAGTTTCCCACCGGGCCCACGCCTCGGTCGAGGCCATCACCAACTGCTTCCCCGTGGTGGCTGCCGGCTTCCTGATGAAAAACGAGATAAATTACTTCGAAAAGGCCATGAAGAACCCAATCCGCCCCCTGGTCGCCATCCTGGGCGGCGCCAAGGTCTCCGGCAAGATCGAGGTGCTTGAGAACCTCTGCGACAAGGTCGACAAGATCATCATCGGCGGCGGCATGGCCTTCACCTTCCTCAAGGGGATGGGGTACAACGTCGGCAAGTCGCTGGTAGAGGACAACCTCATCGATACCGCGATGAAGACCTACGAGAAGGCGCGCGCGCAGGGGGTCAAGTTCTACCTTCCCGTAGACTGCGTCGTGGCCGACCAGTTCAATCCGGCAGCCGAAACCAAGGTCTGCCCGATCCAGGAGATCCCTGAAGGTTGGATGGCGCTCGACGTCGGCCCCGCCACCGTCACCCTCTTCACCGAGGCGCTGCAAAACGCGAAGACCATCGTCTGGAACGGGCCGATGGGGGTGTTCGAGATGGACGCCTTCTCCCGCGGCACCTTCGCCATGGTTTCCGCCGTAGCCAACTCCTACGCGCTCACCATCGTGGGGGGTGGCGACACCGACGTCGCGGTGCATCGCGCCGGCGAGTACGCGAAGATCAGCTACATCTCCACCGGCGGCGGCGCCTTCCTCGAACTGCTCGAAGGAAAGAAGCTCCCCGGCGTCAAGGTCCTGGAAGACAAGGGGCACCAATAAAAGCAGATTGAGATTGAGATTAAGATTGAGCTAAGACAGTGTTTCCCCGCCTTTCCTTAATCTTAATCTTAATTTCGATCTTACTTCTCCTGGAGGTATTAGATGCGCAAGCCGGTCATAGCAGGCAACTGGAAACTCTTCAAGACTAAGAACGAGGCGCTCGCACTGATAGAAGAACTGGCACCGCTGGTTTCCGGCGTGGACAATGTCGAGATCGTGGTGGCGCCGGTTTTCACCGTGCTCCCCACCCTCCCCGCTGCGCTTGCCGGCACCGGCATAAGCCTTGCGGCTCAGGACGTATTCTGGGAAGAAGAAGGCGCCTTTACCGGCGAAGTTTCGCCGCGCATGCTTCTCGATGCCGGTGCAAGCCACGTCATCATCGGCCACTCCGAGCGCCGGCAGTATTTCGGCGAGACCGAGGAAACGGTCAACAAGAAGGTGAAGGCCGCACTAAAAGGGGCACTGGTCCCCATCGTGTGCATCGGCGAGACTCTGGAAGCGCGCGAAGCCGGCGATACTTTCAAGGTGCTGGAGCGCCAGCTGAAGGGTGGGCTCGAGGGGCTGACAGGGACGCAGTTCGCACCGGTTATCGTAGCCTACGAGCCGGTCTGGGCCATCGGCACCGGCAAGGTCGCCTCCGACGATCAGGCGCAGGAGGCACATGCCTTCATTCGCGGGGTCATCGCAGGGCTCTTCGGCAAGTCGGCAGCGGATAAAGTGAGGATTCTCTACGGCGGCTCTGTGAAACCGGAAAACGTGAAAGGACTCATGTCGCGCCCTGACATAGACGGTGCGCTCGTGGGAGGCGCAAGTCTCAAAGGCGCATCTTTTGCCTCAATCGTGCGTTACAGTGAATAAATTCTTGGTTATTTACATCAAATATGCTAGAAAGTCTCTTTGAACACTCTCGGAGGTAAGGCTTTAAATGACAATTCTACTGGTAACCCTGCATATCGTGGTATGTTTTGCCCTCATCGTCGTGGTCCTGCTGCAGTCCGGCAAGGGGGCCGAGATGGGTGCATCCTTTGGCGCCAGCGGCAGCCAGTCGGTTTTTGGCGCAGGCGGCGGCAGCACCTTCATGAGCAAACTGACCACCAGTGCAGCAATCATTTTCATGCTTACCTCCCTGGCACTGGCTTTTGCTTCCGGCAAAGGCGGCGGCTCTTCCATCATGTCGAAAGCCCCCAAGGCTAAGCCGGCACCGATGGGCGGCTTGCCGCTGCAGCAGCCGGTCGCACCTGCAGCACCGGGTAAAGCAGCAGCACCTGCTGCACCGGCAGCACCGGCAGCGCCCGCAGCACCCGCAGCACCGGCA
>NZ_AUGE01000055.1 GCF_000426865.1 Citrifermentans bremense R1 | reverse complement strand
CGAAGATATCGCTCTTGCATATAAGCTTCGCTGGGATATCGAGGTCTTTTTTGGCTGGTGGAAGAAACATCTCAATGTGTACCATTTGATTGCCAGAAGCCCACACGGCTTGATGGCGCAAATACTAGGTGGTCTGATAACTTACCTGCTCCTTGCAATTTACTGCCATGAGGAACACAACGAGCGCGTTAGTATTAATCGTGTCAGAGAACTAAGAACAAAAATAAGAAACGAAATAGTTGAAATGATGGCCGAATCTCACGATGTTGACGGAACCGAGGCTGGCGTCGGAGAGCATCCACCATCAACTGCAACTTCTTAACCGGACACTACTGGGGGTAAACAAAAAAGTTTTTTGATTCTCTCCCTGGCTTTTCTCAGATGTCCTCAGATGTGCTCCCTGTTAAGGGTTTTCGGTTTGCTTGGTTTTCTCGGTTTTTCTCGGCTCCTAACCGAGATACACCCTGCGCACGCGGCGGGTGGCTATGCCGCACAAGACTTCGTACGGTATGGTCCCGGCTTTCTCGGCCATCTCCTCGGCGCTGATGCAGTCCCCCATGGGATCGGGACCCAGTAGCGTCACGTCGTCGCCTACCGCGACCCCTTTTACGTTGGTGACGTCCAGCATGATCCAGTCCATGCAGACGGTGCCGGCTACCTTCGCCCTCTGCCCCCTTATCAGGGCCTCGCCTTTGTTGGTGAGGCTGCGGCAATAGCCGTCGGCGTAACCTACCGGCACGCTCGCTATCAGGGCTCGCTCGCTGGCCACGTAACGCCTGCCGTAGCTGATGCTGGTGCCGGGCTCGACCCACTTGAGCATCGCCACCCGGCTCTTCAGGCGCATCACCGGCTGCGACGGGACCTGCCCCTCGAAGTCGCCGGAGGGGAGCGCGCCGTACAGGATGATGCCGGGGCGGGCCAGGTTGCAGTAAGGAAGATCTTGGGCGAGGATGGCGGCGCTGTTGGCGACGTGCACGTAGCTGGGCGCGTATCCCTGCCGGCGCGCCTCTTCGACGGCGGCGTTGAAACGCTCAGCCTGCAGCTTGGTAAAGGCGATCCCTTCGGGGTCGAGTTCGTCGGCGCTGGCGAAGTGGGAGAAGATTCCCTCCAACTCCAGGTTCTTGAACTGCTTCAGCTTGGCGAGGAACTCGGGGACCTCGTGGTAGGGAACCCCGAGCCTCCCCATCCCGGTGTCGACCTTGAGATGGATGTGCGCCTTCCGGTAGCACTTGATCTCCAGCGCGGCCTGGTCCAGCGCTGCGGCCTGCTCCAGCGAGAAAAGCGCGGTGGAGATGTTGAGGCCGATGCAGCGCCTCTCCTCGCCGGGGTAGATCCCGCCGAGAATCAGCACCGGCCGGGTGATGCCGCTCATGCGCAGCTGCACCCCTTCGGCCAGGAAGGCGACGGCGAAGGCGTCGACGCCGAGCTTCTCCAGCTCTTCCGAAATGTACTGGAAGCCATGCCCGTAGGCGTCCGCCTTGACCACGGCCAAAAGCCCGCACCCTTCGGGGACCCGCTTTTGAACCAGGGAGAAATTGTGCCGCAGGGCGGCAAGATCTATCTCGACAACTGTAGGACGACTGTCCATAAAAAGACCCGTATCCCTAGAGGTGAATGAAATCAGGCCGGGAGGTCCCGGCCAGTGAATTTTCTACCACTTCTGCCTGAAGCTGTAAAGGTAAAAACCCGAAACCGATTGACTTATCAGCAGGATTCCATTATGTTTACGCGCAGCCACTAAAGCCAGCTAGGGGAGTTCTTGAGAACTGAGACAGGCGCGGCCTGAACCCTTTGAACCTGATCCGGTTGACACCGGCGTAGGGAAGCGGCGCGAACTCCGACCTTTCTATTTCCGGAGCCGTGACCCATTCCGTCACGGCTCTTTTTCGTTCCAAAACCAAAACCCCAAAACCCTTAACAAGGAGAACATCTGAGTAAAAGCTAACCCCTGAGAGAACCTGAAAGCTTCAAGACTTGGGGTTAACCCAAAAGACTTTGCTTTTAGCTTCTCTCCGGTTCTGTTTATTCTCAGATGTGCTCAGATTTTCTCCTTGTTAGCGGTTTGGTTTTCTCAGCTTTTCTCAGCCTTTCACAGAGGTTAACGTGCTAAGACTCGTGGTGGACCATAGCGGCAAGGAGCGGCGCATCGGGGGGCTCTACCTCATCACGGACCAAGCGGAGCGCCTGGTCCACCGCGTGGGCGAGGCACTCTCCTCGGGAGGGGTCGCCGTCCTGCAGTACCGGGACAAGGTCCGCAGCTACGAGGAACGCCTGGAACTGGGACAGGAGCTGAAACACCTCTGCACGGAATTCCAGGTGGAATTCATCGTCAACGACGACGTCGAACTGGCCCTTGCCCTCGACGCCGACGGCGTCCACCTGGGGCAGGACGACGGAGACCCGGCCGCGGCACGCAAGGCGCTCGGCCCCAAAAAGATGATCGGGATCTCGACCCATTCGCTTACCGAAGCGCTCGAGGCGCAGGAGGCCGGCGCCGACTACGTCGGTTTCGGAGCCATCTACCCCACCGAGAGCAAGGAGGTCGAGCATATCCAGGGGCCGGAGAAGCTCGCCCTTTTGAAGGAAAAACTGAGGATACCGGTGGTCGCCATCGGCGGCATCACCAGGGACAACGCCTGCGCGGTGATCGACGCCGGAGCCGACGCCATCGCGGTGATCTCGGCGGTGCTGTCGGCCAGATCCCCCGCGCTCGCCGCGACGGAACTGGCGCTCCTCTTCAACAGGAAGGCGATGCAGCCGCGCGGCGGCGTGCTCACCGTGGCCGGGAGCGACTCGGGAGGGGGCGCCGGCATCCAGGCGGACCTGAAGACGGTGACGCTTTTGGGAAGCTACGGCGCCTCGGCCATCACCGCGCTCACCGCACAGAACACCCGCGGCGTTACCGCCATCCATCCGGTCCCGGCCGCCTTCCTCGCGGAACAGATCGACGCGGTCCTCACGGACATCCCGATCGACGTGGTGAAGGTAGGGATGCTCTCCTCGGCCGAGAACGCAGCCACCCTCGCCGACAGGCTCACCGCCCACGGCATGAGGATGGTGGTGCTCGACCCGGTGATGAGCGCCAAGGGGGGGGTAGCGCTCATGGAGGACGAGGCGCTAGGCGTCCTGAAACAGAGGCTCATCCCGCTTTGCTACCTGCTCACGCCGAACATTCCGGAGGCCGAGGCCCTCACCGGGCTCACCATCACCGATACGGCCGGCATGGAACTAGCCTCCCGGGCTCTGCACCTCATGGGGGCAAAGCACGTGCTGGTCAAGGGGGGGCACCTGACCGAGGGGGTGGTCACCGACATCCTCTTCGACGGCGCCGGCTTCACCCGCTTCACGGCTCCGCGCGTACTCACCCGCAACACCCACGGCACCGGTTGCACGCTGGCCTCGGCAATAGCAAGCTACCTGGCCCAGGGGGAACCGCTCCCCGGCGCGGTGCTCCGGGCGAAGCTCTTCGTCACCCGCGCCATCAAGTACGCCCAACCGCTGGGAAAGGGGCACGGCCCCGTGAACCATTTCATGGCGGCAAGAGACCAGGAATAAGCAGGGGCTGGGGACTGGGGAATTTTCATCGACACGACAAGAAGCAAGTTCAATAAAGGAGTAGACATGACTCAGCTCGAATACGCCCGCAAGGGGATCATTACCGACAAGATGAAGACCGCGGCCCTCGCCGAAGGGGTGGATCCCGAATTCATCCGCGCCGGGATCGCCGCGGGCAACATCATCATCTGCCACAACAACAAGCACGCAAACGGGACCCCGCTCGCAGTGGGTAAGGGGCTCAGAACCAAGGTGAACGCCAACATCGGCTCCTCCGCCGACGACCTCAACTTCGAAAACGAGCTGGAGAAGGTGCGCGTGGCCGTGGCCAGCGGCGCCGACGCCATCATGGACCTCTCGACCGGCGGACCGGTGGACGAGATCCGCCGCGCCGTGATCGCCGAGACCTCCGCCTGCATCGGCACCGTGCCGCTCTACCAGGCGGCACTCGACGCGGTCAGAAAGCACAAGAAGGCGATCGTGGAGATGACGGTCGAGGACATCTTCCAGGGGGTGATCAAGCACGCCGAGGACGGCGTCGACTTCATCACCGTGCACTGCGGCGTGACCCGTTCGACGGTCGAGCGCATGCGCAAGGAAGGGCGCATCATGGACGTGGTCTCCCGCGGCGGCGCCTTCACCATCGAGTGGATGGCGCACAACAACGCGGAAAACCCGCTCTACGAGCACTTCGACCGCCTGCTGGAAATCGTCAAGGCCTACGACATGACACTGTCGCTGGGAGACGGCTTCCGCCCCGGCTGCCTGGCCGATGCGACCGACCGCGCCCAGATCCACGAGCTGATCCTTTTGGGCGAACTCACCCAGCGCGCACAGGAGTACGGCGTGCAGGTGATGATCGAGGGGCCCGGCCACATGCCGCTGAACCAGATCGAGGCCAACATCCTCTTGCAGAAGCGGCTTTGCCACGGCGCACCCTTCTATGTGCTCGGGCCGCTGGTCACCGACATAGCTCCTGGCTACGACCACATCACCTCGGCTATCGGCGGCACCATAGCCGCGGCCGCCGGGGCCGACTTCCTCTGCTACGTGACCCCTTCGGAGCACCTGAAGCTCCCGAGCGTCGAGGACGTGCGCGAGGGTGTCATGGCGAGCCGCATCGCGGCGCACGCAGCCGACATCGTCAAGGGGGTCAAGGGGGCCATGGAGAAGGACAACGAGATGGCCCGCTGCCGCAAGAAGCTCGATTGGGAGGGGCAGTTCGCCCACGCCATCGACCCGGTAAAGGCGCGCCGCCTGAGGGAGGAGTCGGGGGTCGCCGACCACGGCGCCTGCACCATGTGCGGCGAGTTCTGCGCCTACAAGGTGATGGACGACGCCACCCAGCGCGAAAAGGCCAACTCAGCCAACGCGGCCTGAACCTAGCGAAAAGAAAGGAAAAAAGCCATGCCCGGCGCGCTGCCAGGCATGGCTTTTTTGTTCCGAACTCCCCTGCCCTTTCTTTAAGACTACTGGCGGTGGTTGAAACGCATGGTGATGGTGGTCCCTTTCCCCAGCTTGCTCCACGCCAGCACCCGGCCGCGATGCATGGTCATGATCGCCTTGACGATGGCGAGCCCAAGCCCGGTCCCGACGCGGAACTCCCCCTCCACTTCCTGGTCTATCCGGTAGAAACGGTCGAACAGCATCGGCAGATGCTTGGCCTCTATGCCGCACCCGGTATCGCTCACGTCCACCTCAACGCTGCCGTCGTTGCGGGGGCGAATGGTAACCGACACCACCCCGCCGCTCGGGGTGTGCGAGATGGCGTTGGAAACCAGGTTGCTGAGCGCGCGGCGAAAGAGGGTCCGGTCGGCAGCGATGACGGCGGCGCCGCGGCACTCCAGGGTGATGCCGGCCTCGGCCGCCTCCTCCGAGAAGTAGTCGATGACCTCGAAAGCCTCCCCCTCTGCCGCTAGCCTTTGCAGCAAAAGATCGTTGTTGTTGCTGTCGGCGCGCGCCAGAAAGAGCAGCCGGTCTATGGTCAGGGAGAGCTGGGTGTACTCCTCCAGCGCCGAGGCGAGTACCTCGCGGTAGGCCTCCGGCGTCCTTTCCTTGGACAAGGCTATTTCGGTCTGCAGCATCAGGTTGCCTATCGGGGTGCGCAGCTCGTGCGCCAGGTTCCCCGAGTAGTGCGAAAGGCGCTGGAAGGACGTTTCCAGGGTGTCCATCATGGTGTTGAAGGAGTTGGCCAGGGACTGCATCTCGACGGGGAAGTTGGCGGGGCTGAGCCTCGTGCCGAGCTCGTCGTCGGTTACCTGCGCGATGGTGTCGGAGAGGTCGTTGAGCGGCTTCAACCCGTGCCGCACCACGAGAAGCGAACTGGGTATGGCGAACAAAAGGCCGCCGAAGCCGAAAAGGATCAGGTAGGTGCGGTAGCTGGCGGCGAGCCTTTCGTGCGGGGAGAGGTCGACGGCGATCTGCAGCCGCCAGCCGTTTTTTTGCGACAGGGGGTCGTGCAGCCCTGCGTTGCGGATCAGGTATAACTTGCCGTCGGCGGTCCGGTACTTCTTGAGCTGACAGACCCCCGCCTGCGGGAAGGCCGCGATGGGAACGTCCCTGATGTTCTTGCCCTCGATGAGCGGGTTGCCGTTTTTATCCAGGAGGCGGAGCAGGATGCTGTGACGCCCCACCTCCTCGCTCTCGGCCTCGTTCAGCATCGATTTCCGGAGCATATCTACTCCGTTAGGGGAGAAAAGCAGCGTTCTGATGGAGGCGATTTCCGACCTGAGTTCTGCGTTGGCGGATTGGTCCAACTGTTCGACGATCTTGAAGTACAGCAAGGTGGCGCAGACGGTAAAGGCGACCAGGATGGTAAGGATATGCACCATGGCCAGGTTGTGGGCGATGGAGAAAGCCCCGGGAAGGTCGATCAGAATCCCTTTTTTTAGAAGCCGCAGCGCCTTACCGATCTTCAAGTATGTACCCCAAGCCGCGCACCGTGTGTATCAGTTTCTTCTCGTAAGGCCCGTCCACCTTGGCCCTCAGGGCGGCAACCTTGACGTCGACGATCTTCAGGTTGGCGTCGAAGCCGAGGTTCCACACCCGCTCGGCGATCCTCAACCGGCTTTGCACCTCTCCCGCCCGCCGGATCAGCAGGGAGAGCAGGGCGAACTCCTTCGGGGTGAGGTCCAGGTTCTTTCCGGCGCGGGTCGCCTTGTGGGCGAAGAAGTTGACGGTAAGGTCCGCCACCTGTATCTCGTCCTGCTGCACCACCTGCCCCCGGCGCAACAGCGCCTGGACCCGGGCGCAAAGTTCGGCGAAAGAGTACGGCTTGACCAGGTAGTCGTCCGCCCCAAGCTGCAGCCCGGTGATGCGGTCGTGCACCTCGTCGCGCGCGGTAAGGATCATGACCGGAGTGGTGGATCCCCCTTCGCGCAACCGCTTCACCACCTCGAACCCGTCGATGCCGGGGAGCATAAGGTCGAGGACGATCAGGTCGTAGTCCCTCTCCCGGGCCATCGCCAGCCCCTTGAGCCCGTCGGATGCGACGTCCACCGTCACCGACATCTCCGACAACCCCCTGCGCAACTGTTCAGCGGTTTTTTCCGCGTCTTCCACGATCAAAAAATACATAAGCTCGTATTCCTCCGGGGCCGGCAGCGGCCGTCCTAGCCGAACGACAGCGAATAGCCCCAGTAGCTGCCGGCGCCGACCACCAAAAGCAGCAGGACGTGTTTTATCACCAGCATCCTGCGCCGCGTCCGTTCAGCTTCGGGGCCGTAAAAATTGTTGACGTAGGTGAAGCTGCGCATCCCGCCGGTGGCGAAGATGGCGGCGGCAGCCCCCACCGTGTTCCAGAAGAAGAACCGCTCGATCCCGGAGAGGATCACGGTCACCTCGGGGATCCCTCCCCGGAAACCGTGCAGCAGGTAGATCGCTATCAACGCCGAGAGCCAGTAGCCCGTGGCGAAATCGTGGATGAAGCCGTTCAGCACGATGGCTGCCTTCTTGATCGAATCCATGTTGCTCCAGAATCTTGTCC
>NZ_AUGE01000054.1 GCF_000426865.1 Citrifermentans bremense R1 | reverse complement strand
GGGGACTAAAAAAAGGGGACTGGCTCCGCAAGGTGCCTGTCCCCCTTACTGCCGTGATCCAACTGCTACTGCCTGGACTCCAGGTAATTCTCCGCATGGTAGCTGCTTCTGACGTAGGGGGCGCTCTCGACGTGCTCGAATCCCATCGCCAGCGCCCTCTCCTTGTAGCGCTCAAACAGTTCCGGCTCGACGTAACGCTGCACCGGGTAATGCATCCGGCTGGGCGCCAGATATTGCCCCAGGCTCAGGTAGCCGCATCCCGCCTTCAAGAGGTCTTCCATAACGGCAAACAGTTCCGCTTCCTCTTCCCCGAGGCCCAGCATGAGACCTGACTTGGTGTTGAGGCCGGGGGCCATCCGCCGCGCCTGTGCCAGCAGATCCAGCGATCTTCGGTAGTCCGCGCCGCTGCGGATGGAGTAAAGCCGCGGCACCGTCTCCAGGTTATGCCCAAGAATATCTGGGGCACTCTCGACCACCGCGGCCAGCGCCGCCAGCTCCCCGCGGAAGTCCGGGATCAGCAGCTCGACCTTGGTTCCGGGAGATACGCTACGGATCGCGGCCACCGTCTCCGCATAAATCGAGGCGCCGCCGTCGGCAAGGTCGTCGCGGGTAGGGCTGGTGATCACCACGTGGGAGAGCCCCAGCCGCTTGACCGCTTCCGCGACCGAAACCGCCTCCCCGGGTTGCAGGGGAAGCGGGGTCTCCTTGGAGACGGAACAAAACGAGCAGAGACGCGTGCAGATGCGCCCGAGGATGAGGAAGGTCGCCTGGCGCTTGCCGAAGCATTCGGTGATGTTGGGGCAGCGCGCCTGCTGGCACACCGTGTTCAGGCGCAGCTCCTTTAAAAGCCCCTCCATCTCAGCATGGGCCGCGGGGATGATCTTCTTCTGCAGCCAAGCCGGTTTTCTGATCGGATCCATGTGCACCTCAACTTTGAAAAAGAGAAAAGGGGACAGGCTAATTTTTCATTTCAAAAAGTAGCCTGTCCCCCTTTTTGCAGTTCTGCTAAGTCCGCCCCTCTAGGTTCCAGCTGGCGCTTCTATACTTCCGGGTTTCCAGCAACGCCGCGGCTCCAAGTTCCGCCTCGGTTGGGGGGTGCGGTCTGAGGGACACCCCCAGGCGCTCCTGGAACGATTCCACCAGCGTCCGCTTCAACTGGGAGGCCTCGACGGCAATGCCGAGCTCGGCAAGGCTCACCGCACCTGCAGCGCCAGGGGCGGTTTCTTTCAGGTAGCGGAGCCCGTGCTGCACCCGGCTCACCAGCGGGATGGAACCGTGCTGCAGGATGGCCCCGTTCACCCGGCGCTGGGCGTTGCCGCCGATCTTGCGCCCACGCACCACGATGTCGAATTCTTCCTTGCCGGCAAAGCAGAAGGTGGTGCGCGCGCCCAGGCGTTCCCCGTCCGGATTCAGGTCCGCGGCGAAGCTGGCTTCAAGCCCGAGCTTCTGGTAGGTCCCCAGCAAAAAGGCGCACAACCTGCGGAAGCCGTCCTTCACGCCCGCCGCGCCTCCAATGTGTCCGGGGGCGCAGACGATGCTGTAGGTCAGCTCCTGTGCGTGATAGATGATCCCGCCGCCGGTCATGCGGCGCACCACCGGGACCTCTTCCTCCCGGCAGAGCTCCAGCTTCAACGCGGCCGCGGCATCCTGAAAACGCCCCACGGAGAGCGCAGGGGGATCCCAGCCGTAGAGCCGGAGCAGCGGCTGCGAGCGCTCCTTGTCGAAACAGTTGAGCAGCGCCTCGTCCAGGGCCATATTGGCGGGGCCTTCGAGAGGGCCGGTGTCGATCAGACGCCAGGTAAACATAAATCCAAAACCTCAAAACCAGTAACACGGAGAAAATCTGAGAACTTCTGAGAAAACCAAACTTCTGAGAAAACCAAATCTTGTTGGGAAACGGCAGAAGCTATCTAACAAAACAGCCACGGAGAAATCAAAGGAAATCTTAGACTTCCTCAGATTTTCTCCGTGGCCGATGGTTCCAGGTCCCGCCTCTGCCTTTACTCGCAGCAGACCTGCTGCGCCCTTGCCGCCCGGGTCTCGTCCAACCGCCCCACCGGGGTCGTCACCGGCGCCTGGCGCAGGGCCTCCGGGTCCTCCCTGGCTATCCTCGCCGCCTCCAGCATCACGTCGATGAAGAGGTCCATGGTCTGCTTACTCTCCGTCTCGGTCGGCTCGATCATGATCGCCTCCTTGACGTTCAAGGGGAAATAGACTGTGGGGGGATGGAAGCCGCGGTCGATCAGGTACTTGGCGATGTCGATGGCGTGTACCCCGTCCTGCAGTTGCCGGCTCGCCGAAAAGGCGCACTCGTGCATGCAGGTCTGGTCGAAGGGAAGCTCGTACTCTCCTTTGAGCCGGGCCATGATGTAGTTGGCGTTCAAGACCGCGTGTTCGCTCACCTCGATCAGCCCCTCACGCCCCAGAAGCGTGATGTAGGCGTAGGCGCGCGCCATGATGGCGAAGTTTCCGAAGAAGTCGGAAACCCTCCCGATTCCCTCGGGATGGGCCTCGACGGCGAAGCTCCCGTCCCCTTTTCGCTGCACGCGGGGGGTGGGGAGGTAGGGGATAAGCCCTTTTTTGACCCCCACCGGTCCGCTCCCGGGCCCTCCCCCGCCGTGCGGAGTGCCGAAGGTCTTGTGCAGGTTGACGTGGATCACGTCGAAGCCGACGTCGCCGGGGCGCACCTTCCCCAGGATCGCGTTCAGGTTGGCCCCGTCGTAATAGATGAGCGCGCCCGCCTGATGGGCTATGGCGCAGATCTCGGCTATGTGCGGGTTGAAGAGCCCCAGGGTGTTGGGGCAGGTCATCATCACCGCCGCCACCTCTTCGCTCATCGCGTTCTTGAACTGTTCCAGGTCCATGTCACCGTAGGGAGCGGTCGGTATGGTGACGATCTCGTACCCCGCCATGGCGGCGCTGGCCGGGTTGGTGCCGTGCGAGGAGTCGGGAACGATGACGTACTTGCGCCTCTCATCTCCGCGCGCCTTGTGGTAGGCGGCTATCACCATGATCCCGGTCATCTCGCCGTGCGCCCCCGCCAGGGGCTGAGTGGTCACCTCGTCCATGCCGGTGATCTCGGCCAATTGCTGCTCCAGGCCGTGGACGAGCGAGAGCGGTCCCTGCACCAGCCGCTCGCCGCCGGGAAGCAGCGGCAGGAACGGATGGCATCCGGCGAAGAGCCCCCCCGCGTTCTCGGTCACCTTGGTGTTGTACTTCATGGTGCAGGAGCCCAGGGGATAGAAATTGGTGTCCACGGAGAAGTTCCTCCGGGAAAGGTTGGTGTAATGCCGCACCAGGTCAAGTTCGCTCACCTCCGGCAGGAGGACCGGCTCCTTGCGCCGAAGCGCATCCGGAAAGGGGGACGCCTTCGGGACGTCGGAGAGGGGAACCCGCACCCCGCTGCGTCCCGGTACCGATTTCTCGAATATCAGCTGCATAGCGCCTCCTCCAAGAGAGCTGCCAGGCGGTCGATCTCCGCCTTGCTCCGTTTCTCCGTTACCGTTACCGTCAGCGCGTTGTCCATGCCCGGATAGTACTGACCCAGCGGCACGCCCGCTGCGACCCCGGAGGCTAGGAGCTTCTCCACCACCGGCGCCGCGTCTTTGGGAAGCGATAGGGTGAACTCGTTGAAGGTGCTCCCGGCGTTCATCACGCTCACTCCCTTCACGCCGGCAAGGCTGGACTTCGCGTACTGCGCCTTGTCGTAGTTCAGAAGCGCCAGCTCTTCGAACCCCTTTTTCCCCAGCGAGGCGCAGAAGATCAGCCCGCGCAGGGCGCACAGGCTCTGGTTGCTGCAGATGTTGGAAGTCGCCTTGTGCCTTTTGATGTGCTGTTCGCGCGCCTGGAGGGTCAGCACGTAGCCGCGACGCCCCTGGTTGTCGATGGTCTCGCCCACGATCCGGCCGGGGAGGTTGCGGATGAAGCGCTTGCGCGTGGCGATGAACCCGAAATAGGGGCCGCCGAAGGAGAGCGGGTTGCCGAGGCTCTGGCCGTCGCCGACCGCGATGTCGGCTCCCATCTCGCCCGGGCTCGCTACGAGGCCGAGAGCGATGGGATAGCCGGAGACGATGAGAAGGGCCCCTTTCTCGTGGGCCTTGACGGCGAGCTCGGAGAAGTCCTGCACGCTCCCGAAGAAGTTCGGGTTCTGCACGACCACCGCGGCCGTCTCCTCGTCGATTGAATCGATGAGCCTTTTTAGGTTCGAGCAGCAGCCATCCGGCGCCACCTCGACCGCTTCCGCGGAAAGCCCGTGCAGGTATCCGGTCACGATCTCGCGGTGCAGCGGATTGATCGAGGCGTCCAGGACCACGCGGTTGCGCTCGGTGATGCGGAGCGACATGAGGGCCGCCTCGGCCACCGCGGTCCCGCCGTCATAGAGCGAGGCGTTGGATGCCTCCATCCCGGTCAGCCGGCAGATCACGCTCTGGTATTCGAAGAGCGCCTGCAGCGTCCCTTGCGAGCACTCCGGCTGGTAAGGGGTGTAGGCGGTGTAGAATTCGGCGCGCGAGGAGAGGTGGTCCACCGCCGCCGGTATGATGTGGTCGTAGATGCCGCCGCCGATGAAGGGGACGATCTCCGCCCCCCCGGCCGCGGCCTTCTCCCTCATGATCCGCATCAGCTCGAACTCGGACATGCCGGGGGGGAGGTCGAAGGACTTGGCGCGCAGTTCCGCCGGGATGGGAGCGAAGAGCTCCTCGATGCTGCCCGCGCCGATCACGGCGAGCATCTCCCGGATCTCGTCCGGTGTGTTGGGACAGTATCCCATCCCTACAGCCCTTCCAGGTACTTGGCGTAGGCCGCGGCGTCCAGGAGCGCACCAAGCTCGGAGGCGTCCACACCTTCCAGCCTGCAGATCCACCCTTCGCTCTCGGCGCCCTGGTTCACCAGCTCAGGCGCGTCCTCCAGCTTGTCGTTCACCTGGGCCACCTTGCCGGAGACCGGCGCGTAGATGTCGCTTGCGGCCTTGACCGATTCTATCCCCGCCAGGGTGTCGAACTGCTTCACGCTCTTGCCGATCTTCGGGAGTTCCACGAAGGTGATGTCTCCCAATTCGTGCGCGGCGTGCTCGCTGATGCCGACGATCGCCTGCGCCCCGTCCATCTCTACCCACTCGTGCTCCTTGGTGAAGAACTTTGCCATCTGGTGATCCTCCGTTTTGTGTAGGTTCGCAAGAAAAACAAAAACTAAATCGTTGAACAGGGATGAAGGGGATAAAAGCTTGGGACCCAGGGAAAAGAGCGAGGAGGCCCCCTCCCTGTCCCTCCCCCTCCGGGGGCGGGTACTCTATGGTCACCGTCACCCGCGTCTCCACTTTCTCCTCCCCCTGGAGGGGGGAGGCCGGGTGAGGGGCAAGGCTATGCCCTCAAAGAACCTCCCGTGTAGAAGGGAAGCTCGACCACCTGGGCCTCCATCTCTACCCGCTCGTGCTTGATGGTGAGCCTGGTCCCCAAGGCCGCGGCCTCCGGCTTCACGTACCCCATGCCGATGCCGCAGGAGAGCATGGGGGAGAAGGCGCCGCTGGTCACCATCCCCACCGGCGCTCCCTGGTGCAGGATCTCGTAAAAGTGGCGCGGGGAGCGGCGGGAGTCGACGCGAAAAGCGACCTTCACGTTTTCCGGCCCGGTTTCCCGCTCCTTAAGGAGCGCATCCTTGCCGACGAAATTCTTGTCCAGGTTCACGAAAGCGGTAAGCCCCGCTGCAACCGGGGAGATCTTTTCGTCGATGTCGTTTCCGTACAGCGAATACCCCATCTCCAGGCGCAACAGGTCCCGGGCGCCCAATCCGGCTGGGGCGACCCTCGGGTCCTTGAGCAGGAGCTCCCACAGTTCCGCAGTCTTGCCGCTGGGGAGAAAGATCTCGTAGCCGAGTTCGCCGGTGTATCCGGTCCGGCTCACGATGGCGTCCTCCCCGAGGACGCGGGTCCTGGTGAACTTGAAGAAGGGAAGCGCGCCGAGTTCGCTCCCCAGATGTTCCACCAGCACCTCGCGGGAGAGCGGCCCCTGGAGGTCCAGCTTCCCGGTCTGCGCCGAGATGTCGACCAGTTGCGCCGGCTCTTTCAGCCGCGAGGCGATGATCTTGAAATCGTTGGGCGCGGTCGCCGCGTTTACTACGATCATCACCTCGTCCTCAGCCAGCCTGAAGACGATCAGGTCGTCGATCACCCCTCCCGACGGGTTCAGCAGGAACCCGTAGCGCGAGCGCCCGACCGGGATTCCCTTGACGGAGAAGGTGAAGACATCTTCCAAGCCGCCGGCCTGGATGTCCCCCCGGAACCGAAACTCTCCCATGTGGCAGATGTCGAAAAGCGCCGCTTTTTCGCGGCACCACCTGTGTTCGGCGATGATCCCCTCGTACTGGATCGGCATCAGCCATCCCCCGAAGGGAGCCATCAGCGCCTTGAGCCCCTCGTGCTGGGCTTGCAGCGGTGTCGCCTTGAGATCTTCCATAGCTGCTTCTCCTTTCTGCCGGCAGCGGGCCGGCGGTTGGCTCCGTTATCACGTAAGGATTAGGCTGGGAGGCAACCCGCTTTAACTTCTTGCCAAATCAGCCGATTTGCTTATAATCTAGCCTTTGTTAGGAGATCCGAAATGGATAAAGAAGCTGTCGTTCAAAAGACCGTCGAGACGCTGGCCCCCTTCGAGACCGCCAACCTCGTACATTTCATAAAAACCCTCACCGTGAAAAGCGCGATGAGCAACCCGTGGATCATCGGCGCGTTCCTGGTCATCGCCTTTTATGCCATCGTGGTCCGCTCCAAGTTCGTGCTCTCAATGCTTTTCGCCGCTGTCTCGCTGCTTCTCTTGCTTCGCTACACCCTGCCGACCGAGGGGGACACCCTTTCGGTTTCCTCCACCCTTCCCTTCGCATTCGGCGGCCTCGCCATAGGGGCGGTGCTCATCTACCTCAATTTCATCAAGACGGAGTAAGTTTTGCGCAGAGTAGGCTTTACCAGCACCATCCCGCTCGAGGTGCTGATCGCGGCGGGCGTGGTCCCCATCGACCTGAACAACGTCTTCATCACCCACCATGACAACGCGTCGCTCATCGAAGATGCAGAGCTCACCGGTTTCCCAAGGAATGTCTGCGCCTGGATCAAGGGGATCTACGGCGCCGTGGTGCAAAGCGGCGTCACCGAACTGATCGCCGTCACCGAAGGGGACTGCAGCTACACCAAGGCGCTCATGGAGGTGCTCTCCCTGAACGGGGTGCGCGTTTACCCCTTCGCCTATCCTGCCGGGCGCGAGGCTGCGCCGCTCAAAAAAGAGATCGAAAAGCTGATGGGACAGTTCGGCGTCGACTGGGACCAGGTGGGCGAGGCGAAAAAGCGCCTGGACCGGATCCGCGCCAAAGTCCACGAAATAGACCGCCTCTCCTGGCAGGAAGACAAGGTGACCGGGGAGGAGAACCATTACTTCCAGGTCTGCACCTCGGACATGAACGGCGACCCGGACGCGTTCGAGGCCGAGGTCGACGCCTTCATCGCCGCCGCGGCCGTCCGTGCGCCGCGCCACGAGCGCCTAAGGCTCGCTTTCCTGGGGGTGCCGCCGATCATATCCGGACTTTACGGCTTCCTGGAGGAGGTAGGCGCCAGGGTAGTATTCAACGAGACCCAGCGGCAGTTCTCCATGCCTTTCGGGATCGAGGACCTGGTGGAACAGTACCGGGCCTACAGCTATCCCTATGACATCTTCCATCGGCTC
>NZ_AUGE01000053.1 GCF_000426865.1 Citrifermentans bremense R1 | reverse complement strand
GTTGTAAAAGAGCAAAAATCACGACAACAGCAGTTCAGCAAACGTCAGCAAAGGCTGTTGCTGACATCCGCCGCTTTATTTCAACGGCCTGCTAGTGCACCAACCACGAGAGCAGTGTGCCTTAACGGAAAACCAGCAGTTTAAACTGCGCATTCAATATTATTAGATTCAATTTAGTGTTCATTTTTTACAGTCAAATCTACGCTTCGTCTATATTTCAAGGGCTTTCTTTCAACTGTAAAATTTTTCACAGTGAATTTTTTTACAGCTCAGAGAGAGGAAAAAGCCTTCCAAGACTGCTCCAGTGGTAAAAAACGTCTAAAACTTGCATATTATTTTAATCTATTACAGTTCAAACCTGCTTCATTGAGGAAAGAGCAACGGAAATAAAAAAAGCCCACCATAAGAAATGGCAGGCTTATCACCGCCTCGGTAACCCCTCTTTCCAACTCGTGCTGGACAGGTGGCTTTGCGTCCCCAAGTTACCCTGGGTTTGCCTTTTCGAGGCTGCAGATTACTAATAAAAACTGAACAGTGTCAACAAAGAAGTTCTAATGACAGTGCTCTATATCCACCGTCTCTTTTTGAAATAGACCAGCATTCCCCCACCGATCAAGGCGGAAAGGAGCAGCACCATGTAGTAGCCGTAGTGCCATTCCAGCTCGGGCATGTATTTGAAATTCATGCCATACAGTCCGACGATAAAGGAGAGGGGCATGAAGATGGTGGCTATGATGGTCAATACTTTCATCACTTCGTTGAGACGGTTGGAAACGCTGGATAGGTAGATGTCCAGCATGCCGGAGAGCATCTCGCGCAGGGTCTCCAGGGTGTCGAGTACCTGCACGGTGTGGTCGTAAAGGTCCCTCAGGTAGATGACGGTGGTGTCCCGGATCAACTGGGAGTCGCGCCGCTGCAGGCTGCTCACCGCTTCGCGCAGCGGCCAGAACGCCTTGTGCAGGAACAGCAACTGCCGCTTCAGGCGGTAGATGGCCTGGACCGTCGCGGTGGTCGGGTTGTCGATCAACTCGTCCTCGATGTCCTCGATGCGGTCCGATATCTCCTCCAGCACCAGGAAGTAGTGGTCCACGATGACGTCGAGAAGCGCGTGCAGCAGGAAGTCGGGACCCATTGCGCGCAGCCGCGCCTTCTCGTTGTTGAGCCGGCTTCTCACCTGCTCGAAGACATCCCCCTCCAGCCCCTCCTGGAACGAGACAAGGTAGTTTTGCCCCAGGACCAGGCTCACCTGTTCCGACTTCAACTCGCCGCTTTCACCATCCAGCGTGATCATCTTGAGGACCACGTACAGGTAATCCCCGTAATCCGCGGCTTTAGGTCTTTGGTCGGTGGCGAGGATGTCTTCCAGCACCAGGGGATGGATGCCGTAGCAACTGCCGAAATGCCGCAGCACCTCAAGGTCTGCCAGCCCGTCCACGTTGACCCAGGTCACCGTGGGGAGCGGCTTCTTCACCAGGCATTGCTTGATCGACTCGACCGGCCGCGCCTCAAGGTGGGATTCATCGTATTCGACCAGGTCGATCTTGGTGGCGCCGGTCTTGGCGCGCCCCATGTGGATCAGGGTTCCGGGGGCAAGCCCCGCTTTCTTCGAGCGCTTCCTTATAGACATGAGTTCCTCGGTTAGGTTGCCGCGATCACTGCTAGACTGCGGCCAGCTTCAGTATCAGGTCCCATTCTTCCTTGCGGACCGGCTGGATGGAGAGGCGGCTCCGGTTCAGGAGCGCCATGCCGGAGAGCTCCGGCACCGTTTTCAGCTCGGACAGGGTGACCGGGCGCGGCAGTTCGCGCACGAATTTCACGTCCACCATGAACCAGGCGGGCTTCTCCGGGTTGCTCTTCGGGTCGAAGTAGTGGCTCTCGGGGTCGAATGCGGTGAAGTCTGGATACCCCGCCCTGACCACCTCGGCGATACCCACCACCGCCGGCTCGGCAATGTTGCTGTGATAGAAGAGGACCAGGTCGCCCACCTGCACCTCATCGCGCAGGAAATTGCGCGCCTGGTAGTTGCGCACCCCGTCCCAATGCTCGGTCGCGTTGGGGCGGTGCTTCAGGTCCTCCAGCGAGAAACTGGAGGGCTCGGATTTGAATAGCCAGTAGTTGGGCATGGTCTTGTTCCCTTTCTTTGTTGGCAGCAGAACTCAGCAAGGGGACAGGCACCTGACGGAGCCAGTCCCCCTGCATCATCTTGCCATCCTCTTCCTCTTCTCTCTGAGCTTCTTCAGCAACTGGTCGGGGTCCAGCGTATTTAACACGTCCGCAGGTTCGAGCCAGCCTCGCTGGGCGACCGATATCCCGTAGGGGAGAAAATCGAATTGCAGCTTGGCGTGGGTGTCGGTGTTGACGGCGATCATGACGCCCAGCTCCTTGGCCCGACGCACGTGCTTATCCTCCAGGTCCAGCCGCATCGGGTAGGCGTTTATCTCCAGCGCCGTCCCGGTCTCCTTGGCTACCCGCAGCACCTCGTCCATATCGATCTGGTACCCTTCCCTTTCTCCGAGGATGCGCCCGGTCGGATGCCCGATGATCGAGACGTAGGGGTTACGCATGGCTGCGACGATGCGCGAGGTCATGACTTCCTTGGAGTTGTTGAACCCGGAATGGATGGAGGCAACCACTATATCCAGTTCCCTCAGCACCTCGTCAGGAAAATCGAGCGTCCCATCGCCGAGGATGTCCATCTCGGTCCCGTGCAGCACCCGGAACCCTTTGAGCTCCCGGTTCAATGCCTTTATCTCCGCGGCCTGTTCCCGAAGCCGCTCCACGGAGAGGCCGCGCGCGACTCCAAGCCCTTGCGAATGGTCGGTGACGGCAAGGTAGGATAGCCCCCGCTCCCTTGCCGCCTCCACCAGTTCGGCGATGCCGTGGGCGCCGTCGCTCCACCTGGAGTGGACGTGCAGATCCCCCTTGATGTCGGCCTGGGTCACCAACTGCGGCAGCTTCCCCAAGAGCGCCGCTTCGATCTCGCCGCGGTCCTCGCGCAGCACCGGGGGGACAAAGGCCAGGTCCAGCAGGCGGTAGACGTCTTCCTCGTCCACGCCCCCCAGACGCTGGTTGTCCTCTTCCCGGAAGATGCCGTATTCGTTGATCTTCAGCCCCCGTTTCTGGGCCATCTCGCGCAAGCGCACGTTATGGGCCTGGCTGCCGGTGAGGTAGGCAAGGGCGGCGCCATAGGAGGCAGGGTCCACCACGCGCAGGTCCACCTGCACCCCCTCGCGAATAGTGACGCTGGCACGGGTCGGGCCGCGCATGATGACGTCGTGCACCTGCGGCAGATCGACAAAAGCCGCCATGACGGCGGCCGGATCGGGCGAGGTGGCGACGATGTCGATGTCCTTGATGCTGTCCCTGCGCCTCCGGATGCTTCCCGCCACCTCGATCCGCTCCACCGGAGCCCGCTCTTTGAGCGCCTCCACCAGGTCCTGAGCCGCAGGGAGCATGCGCCCCAGCGGCTGGCGCTCGCGCCCGCGCTTCACCGCCGCTATCCCCTTGAGGATGTTCTCCTCCGTCTTCTGCTTGATCCCCTTGATGCCGATCAGCTTGTGTTCGAGTGCGGCCTTTTCCAACTCCTCGATGCTCGCGATCTGCAGGGCGTCGTAGATCGCCTTCGCCGTCTTAGGCCCCAGGTCCGGGATGGCCAATAGCGCGAAGACGCCGGCGGGGACCTCCTGTTTCAGCTCCTCGTAGGCCGCCATGGTGCCGGTCTGGAGGTATTCCTCTATCCTCCCGGCAAGGTCCGCCCCCACCCCCGGAATCTCCAGGAGTTCCTTGTGGGAGAGCTGCGCCAGGTCCCGGCTGAAGCCGTCCAGGTTGAGCGCCGCGCGCCGGTAGGCCCTTATCTTGAAGACGTTCCCTTCCTTGATCTCCAGGATGTCGGCGATCTCGGAAAAGATCCGTGCGATTTCCCTGTTTTTCATGGCCTCTCCCGATGATACGGGTAATCGCTATTACACAGCGACCTTGTCCACCAGCCTGTCCACCGACTAGTTTCACCGCGAAGGTGGACCCCACAGATCCTTCAGCCGCCGGTCGCGCCCGCAGCTCGAGCGGTAGTAGAAGTAGCGGATCGGGTTCTTCTTGTAGTAGTGCTGATGGTATTCCTCGGCGGGGTAGAACACCCCCGTCGCCACGATCTGGGTGGCGATGGGTTCTTTGAACCTCTTGCTTGACTCCAGCGCCTTCTTGGACTGGAGGGCCAGGCGTTGCTGCTCCTCGTTATGGTAGAAAATCGCGCTCCGGTACTGCTCGCCGCTGTCGCAGAACTGCCGGTCCTTCGCCAGCGGGTCGATGTTGTGCCAGAAGACGTCGAGGAGCTTGTCGTACCCTATCTTCGCCGGATCGTAAACCACCTGGATTGATTCTGCATGCCCGGTGCTCCCGGAGGAAACCTCCTCGTAAGTGGGGTTGATCTTATGGCCGCCGGTATAGCCCGAGGTGACGGAGACGACACCGGGCAGCTCGTCAAAGGGGTGCTCCATGCACCAGAAGCACCCCCCGGCAAAGGTCGCCTTCTCCAGGTGCCCGGCGGGCTGGGTACCCTTGCCTCCAGGAGCCGTGGCGCTTGCTGCCAAGGTTGGTCCCGCCGCGCAGAAAAGCGCCGTCAGGGTAAGAATTGCGAATCGAATATGTTTCATCACTCTTCTCCTCTGCCAGGCCCCGCCGCAGCTCCTGCCCCGGCATCGGATCCCTTCCGTCGCGGCAGGTGGGCGGGGGAGCCGCAGCTACTTCGTGGCCACAAACTGCAGCGCCGCCGAGTTCATGCAGTAACGAAGCCCGGTCGGTTTAGGCCCGTCGTTGAAGACGTGCCCCAAGTGTCCGCCGCAACGGCGGCAAAGGATCTCGGTGCGCGTGCTGAACAGGCTGCGGTCCACTTCGGTCTTGATGTTCTCTTTGGCTATCGGCGCGGTGAAGCTGGGCCAGCCGGTACCGGATTCGAACTTGTCCTCGGACCGGAAGAGGTCGAGGCCGCATCCCGCGCAGCGGTAGACGCCATGGTCGTGGCTGGTTGCATATTTACCCGAGAAAGCGCGCTCGGTCCCTTTCTCCCTCAGTACATGGTACTGTTCCGGAGTCAGTATTTTCTTCCACTCATCTTTGCTTTTCACTATTTCGTCGCTCATGACATAGGTCCCCTTTTCCGCTGAAAAGACCTTGATCCGCGAAGCAGCGTTAACTATTGCCGAATCTTCACCAGATTCAAGAACAACCAGAACTGACACCACTAAAACTGTCAGCAACCCCGCAAAAAATGTTGCTTTCCTCATGGCTTTTTTCTCCTATAGGCTCTTCGTTGCCGCTTTTCTCATAGCCCTTAGGATATCACAATGGGGTTAATTATTCATGACAGTTGCACTGAGATGGAGCTAAGGCATTGCTGAATATTGCCGATACCTTTCAGGACTATTTTTAGGTTGAACGGACGCTGGTTATCCTCAATAATAACCAGGTTCAGATTGCAGGCCCTGGAGGGACAATGAAGACACTCGTGATGCTGCTGGCTTTCGCCCTGACTGCGTCCGCCGCCGCGGCGGAGATGTACACCTGGAAGGACTCAAAGGGAACCACCTTCTACACCAACAGCCTCCACGAGATCCCGGCGCGGTACCTCAAAAGAGCGCGGGTCCTCGACGTTGCGACCGGGAAAAAGGGGGGACCAGCCGTCGCCAGCCCGGGCACGCCGACGGCACCGACAGCGCCGGGCGGCGCAGCGTCCCCCCCGCCACAGGCACCCCAGTTGGTGCAGTCGGCGCCGGTCCCTCAGCCTCAGCCCATAGCGCCCGCGGCCGCGCCCATCGCAGCTCCTGCTCCGGCGGCCGCCGTAGCGCCGGTACCGGCGGCACCTTCCCGCGCCGTCTCGACAGAACGGCAGCAGCGGTCGGCAGGGGGAGATCAGAGGGCTCTCAGGAGGCATCGCCGCGCCCTGGATGATTGACCCCAGGATTAAGGAGCTCTGATGACCAAGACATTACCGATAGCGATCCTCCTCCTTATGGCCGGGGCAGCTCAGGCCGAAGAGCTGGTCTGCCAGGGGGACATCGTCAGCACCCAAGGGGAAGGGATAGTGGCCCGAAAGCACCGGTTCGAGGTCAGCGGCATAGCCGGCGCCGATATTGGGGCCGTACTGGAGCAGTGCCGGAAAATTGCAGTGGAGCGACAGGTACGGGCAGCCAGGAAAAACCCGGGCGGGAGCTTCAGGAGGATCTCCGAGGTCGAGTTGGAGTGCACCCGGGGGTCGGAGAAAACCAAGGTCCGCCGCAATATCCAGACGGAATAGGGGGGCTGATGAAGGCGCGACCTAGGGGACTGGCTCCGAAGGTGCCTGTCCCCCTTCGCCTTTCCCCTTTCGACGGCAAAGTGCCAGTCTCCCTGCGCCACCCTTTTTTACTGCCACTCTTTTGCTCTAATGGAAAGAGCGGTTGCTCTCCCCTTGTCACTCCCCCTACCAGCTTCTAGTTTTTCACTCCTATTCCAAGGCCTTACGCAACCTACCCTGCCCTATCTGCCAGTCCGGGGGTAAAATTAAAAGGCTGGGCCACTTTTTTTCTTAGAAAAGGCTGGTAGAACAATAACGTGCGGCGCAGCCCGGTCCGCAACCGAACCACAAGCTGCAGGACAGGAGATCATGATGAACATTCATGAATATCAGGCAAAGGAAATACTGAGCGCATTCGGGATCCCGGTGCCCCGCGGGCGTGTGGCCCTGACCGCGGACCAGGTCGAGCGCGCCGCGAAGGAGATGGGCGGGCGCTGCGTGGTCAAGGCCCAGATCTACGCCGGCGGACGCGGGAAGGCCGGCGGGGTCAAGCTGGTGCACCACCCGGAACAGGCCCAGGACCTCGCCAAGGAGTTGTTCGGAAAGACCCTGGTGACCCCGCAGACCGGGCCGGAAGGGCTCAAGGTGAGGCGCATCCTGGTCGAGGAGGCGGTCGACATCGCCCGCGAGTTCTACCTCTCCATCACCCTGGACCGCGGCACCTCCCGCTATATCCTGATCGCCTCCGCAGAGGGGGGTATGGAGATAGAGGAAGTGGCGACGAGGAGCCCGGAAAAGATCCACACCCTGACCATCGACCCCTTCACCGGGCTCAGGTCGTTCCAGGCGCGCCACATCGCCCTGCAGCTGGGCCTGTCCGGGAGCGTCTGCGAGGACTGCGTCAGCCTCATCCTCAACCTCTACCGCGTCTGCCTGGAGAAGGACTGCGCCCTGGTGGAGATCAACCCGCTGGTGGTGACCCGCGCCGGTTGGCTCATGGCCATGGATGCGAAGATCACCTTCGACGACAACGCCATCTTCAGGCACCGGGAATACCCCGACATGATGGACTACTCCCAGTTGGACCCCCTGGAGATCAACGCGGGGAAATACGATCTCGCCTACATCAAACTCACCGGCACCATCGGCTGCCTGGTGAACGGCGCAGGCCTCGCAATGGCGACGCTCGACGTCCTGAAGGAATTTGGCGGCGAACCCGCTAACTTCCTGGACGTCGGAGGGGGGGCCACCCGCGAGAAGGTGGCCGAGGCGTTCAAGATCATCCTTCAGGACAGCGACGTGAAAGGGATCTTCGTCAACATCTTCGGCGGGATCATGCGCTGCGACGTGATCGCCCACGGCATCATCGAGGCCGCCTGCGAGGTGAACTGCACCCTCCCCATCGTGGTCCGCATGGACGGGAGCCAAGTCGAGGAAGGGAAGAGGCTTCTTACCGAGAGCGGCCTCAACGTGCAATGCGGCGACAACCTTGGGGACGCGGCCGCGCGGATCGTGAAGATGCTGGCGGGGTAGCTTCGGCGACTGCGACGGCCGTTCCCTCACCCTGTCCCTCCCCCAGAGGGGGAGGGGACGCCAGGTTCCGCGTAATCCCGTTTATGCCCCATACTTAACCGGAGAGTTCATATGTCCATATTGATCAATAAGTCGTCGAGAATCGTGGTGCAGGGGATCACCGGCCGAAGCGGGCTCTTTCACACCCAGCAGTGCCGCGAGTACGGCAGCAACGTGGTAGCGGGGGTCACCCCCGGCAAGGGGGGGATTCACATCGAAGGTATACCGGTTTTCAACACGGTGGCCGAGGCGGTGAAGTACACCAGCGCCAACGTTTCCATGATCTTCGTGCCGCCTCCCGGCGCCGCGGACGCCATCCTGGAAGCGGCCGCCGCCGGTCTCGAACTGGCCGTCTGCATCACCGAGGGGATCCCGGTGCGCGACATGGTGCCGGTGAAGGCTGTCCTGCAGCAAAGCAAGATGCGCCTGGTCGGCCCCAACTGCCCCGGCGTCATCACCCCCGGGGAATGCAAGATCGGCATCATGCCGGGTCACATCCACAAGCCCGGCAAGATCGGCGTCGTCTCCCGCAGCGGCACCCTCACCTACGAGGCGGTGAAGCAGCTTACCGACATGGGGCTTGGCCAGTCGACCTGCGTCGGCATCGGGGGGGATCCCATCATCGGGATGACTTTCGTGGACGTGCTGAAGATGTTCAACGAGGACCCCGGCACCGAGGGGGTTTTCATGATCGGCGAGATCGGTGGTGCCGCGGAGGAAGAGGCGGCGGTCTGGATTCAAAAGCACATGAAGAAGCCGGTCGCGGCGTTTATCGCAGGCGTGACCGCGCCGCCGGGGAAAAGGATGGGGCATGCCGGCGCCATCATCACCGGCGGCAAGGGAAAAGCTGCGGACAAGATCCGCACCCTCACCGAATGCGGCGTAACCGTCGCGACGAGCCCCACCAAGATGGGGGAAGCGATGCAGACGGCGATGGGTTCAAAGGGAAACGGCAAGAAGCAGAAATGACGTTGGGTTAAAAAAAACCTTTTCCTCCGGCGACCTTCCCCCCTCCCGACTCCCCCCGCTGGGGGGAGGAGCCTTGCCATTCAGCGTGCCCCGTCAGTCTAGTCCCCTCCCC
>NZ_AUGE01000052.1 GCF_000426865.1 Citrifermentans bremense R1 | reverse complement strand
CAGCAAAACGCCTCGGCCAGCGAGGAGATGGCGTCCACCGCGGAGGAACTCTCCTCCCAGTCGGCGCAGCTGCAGTCGACCATCTCCTTCTTCAGGGTCGACGTCTCCCATGCGCAGGCATCGAGGCCTCTTACCAAGTCGGTGGCGAAGAGCGAGGCGAAGGTGACCAAGCAGCCGCCGAAGGTGCAGACCAAGAAGGCGGTGGGACACGACATCGTCCTGAAAGAAACCGACAACGACAGCGACTTCGAGCGGTTTTAAGCGGAAAGCAGTTGGAGACAGGGGGACAAAGTCAGGAGACAGGGGGACAGGCACCTTGCGGAGCCAGTCCCCCTTAAGCGGAGCCTGTTCCCCCCATCAACCAGGAGTAAATTGATCTCGTTCCCAAGGTCCACCTTGGGAACGCAAGGCCTGCCGAAGCTCGTGCTTCCCTGGGGATGCAAAGCTCCAGCTTTGCGCCGCATTGGGTTCCCAAGCTGGAGCTTGGGAACCAGGAGAAGGCGGGAGGGGGGACTTTCCTCCCTGAAAGGAAAGCCCCGTTTCCATGGAGACGGGGCTTTTGTGTGGGCTTAATTTAATGCATGGCCCGCATCAAAGAGTTTCAGCAAACGTAAACGGCACCGATGTGATTATTATCAACCACACCAGGAGATCACATGGCCTTCACTTTTTTCATGCGGGACCAACCGACGCTCGAACACGCCGCCGACCACATGATCACCTACGCCTCGGGGCGGAGCAGGATCAAGATCTGGGACGCCGGCTGCGCGCTCGGGCAGGAAACCTACACCATCGCGATGATCTTCGCGGAGAAGATGAACTCCTTCGGGTTCAAGAACCTCCGCATCGACGCCACCGACTACGACAGCGCCAACAACTTCGGCGACGTGGTCAAGGCTGCCACCTACCCCTACGAGGAACTGCAGCGCACCCCGGTGCCGCTCTTCTCCAAGTACTTCGAGCCGGCGGAGAAGCCCGGCCAGCACCGGGTGGTGCAACTGCTGCGCGACAGGGTGGCCTTCCAGTACCACGACCTCCTCTCCCTCAAACCGGTCGGAAACGACTATTGCCTGGTGGTCTGCAAGAACGTCATGCTCCATTTCCAGTACAAGGAGCGAGTCGAGGTCTTCAGGATGTTCCACAAGGCCCTCGCTCCAGGCGGGTACCTGGCGACCGAAAATACGCAAAAGTTGCCGCAGGAGGTGAGCCACCTCTTCGAGCAGGTGGTGCCGGACGCCCAACTTTACAAGAAGGTCGGCGGCTAGGTGAAGATCCTCCCGTTACATAAAAGGCAGGGAACCTACAGCTGCAACTCCTACCTGATCCTCGGGGACTGGAACCGCATCGAGGACGTCAACACGGTGATCGACCCCGGGATAGACGGCTACATCGCCGAGGAGATCGACAGCATCTCCACCGGGTTCGGCAAGGTTCCGGTCCAGCAGGTGATCCTCACCCACAACCACTTCGACCACGGCGCCGGGGTGCCGGCGCTGAAACAGGCCTATGGCTGCAGGGTCTTCGCCTTCCAGGAAGGGCCCGACGTGGACGAAACGGTCAGGGGGGGGCAGTTTGTCAAGGCCGGCGACGATGTCCTGGAGGTGCTGCATACGCCCGGGCATTCCAGCGATTCAATCTGCCTCTACGCCCCTTCCCTGCGCGCCCTGTTCTCGGGCGACCTGCCGCTGCGGGTGAGAACGCCGGGCGGAAGCTTCACCCATGAATACCTGGCAGCGCTGCAGATCCTGAGCGGAAAGAGGATCGACCGGATCTACTCGGGGCACGACGAGCCGCTTCTTTACGGAGGAGGCGCCATGATAGCGCAGACCATCCGCCACGTGCTGGCGAGCAGGGTTACTGTATGAGTCGAGCCCCGCACTGAATCGGACGGGGCTGTTTTTGCCTTTAGAATAAAACGGAGCACTGTATACGATTTCTCCTACAGTCAGTGAGATTTCTGCCGATAGATCAGCTAAGTCAGCCCAAAGGGGATGGAGGGGCGCGCATCTATTTCGAAGCAGTACTAACTGGCACTAGGGGAGATTTATGACATGGTTTCACAATTTGAAGCTGGGCGCAAAATTGATGACCGGGTTTATCTCCGTCGCCCTCATAGCAGCGGTCATCGGCTATGTAGGCATCTGGAAGCTGAAGGCAATCGACGAGGCTGACAGAAAGCTGTACGAAAAGATCACTATCCCTATTTCCCAGCTCCAGGACATCTCCACCTCCTTCCAAAGAATTCGCATCAATATCCGCGATATGGTCGCGGCGACCGGTGCCGCCGACCGCAAAAACTTCGGCGACCGCATCATCCAGCTGCGCGAAGACATCAACAAGACCTCCGGCGAGTTCGAGAAGAGCATCATGACCGAAGAGGGACGCAAGCTCTTCGCCGAGTTCAAGCGGACCCGCGGCGTGTACGGCCCGCTGCTGGACCAGATGGTTCAACTGACCAAGGCGAACCGGACCCAGGAGGCGCACGCGCTGATGCTGGGGGAGGGCGCCAAGGCTGCCAAGGAGGAGCAGGCAGCTATAGACGCCCTGGTGGATGCCAAGCTCGCCCAGGCGAAGCTGACCGCCGACGGCAACAACGCCCTTGCCAAGAGCGCCACCACCATCATGCTGGCCCTGATCGCGGCCGGGGTGCTCCTCGCGGTCGCCCTCGGGTACTTCATCACCAGGCTGGTGCAGGGACAACTGGGAGCGGACCCCAAAGAGGTGAGCGAGGTGGCGAGCCGGGTCGCGAAAGGTGACATGTCGGTCGCCATAGATCTCGCCGGGAAGAAAGGGGACAGCGTGATGGCCGCCATGCACACCATGGTGGAGTCCATCAAGGCGCTGGTCGCCGACGCGGCCATGCTCTCCGAGGCGGCCGTCGCCGGAAAGCTTGCCACCCGCGCCGACGCCGGGAAGCACGAAGGGGACTTCAGGAAGATCGTCAGCGGGGTGAACGATACCCTCGACGCGGTGATCGGGCCGCTGAACGTGGCCGCCGAGTACGTGGACCGGATCTCGAAAGGGGACATCCCCCCAAGTATCACCGACAGCTACAACGGCGACTTCAACGAGATCAAGAACAACGTGAACCAGTGCGTGGAGACGTTGAACGCGCTGATCTCGGACATGAACAACATGTCGGCCCAGCACGACCTTGGGGACATCGACGTGCAGATCGAGGCCGAGAGCTACCAGGGGGTCTACCGGGAGATGGCGACCGGGGTGAACAACATGGTGAGCGGCCACATCGCGGTGAAGAAGAAGGCGATGGCCTGCATCGGCGAGTTCGGGCGCGGCAACTTCGAGGCGCCGCTGGAGCAGTTCCCGGGGAAGAAGGCCTTTATCAACGACACCATCGAGCAGGTGCGGGCGAACCTGAAGGCGCTGATAGCCGACGCCAACATGCTCTCGGAGGCGGCCGTCGCCGGAAAGCTAGCCACCCGCGCCGACGCCGGGAAGCACCAGGGGGACTTCCGCAGAATCGTGCAGGGGGTGAACGAGACGCTGGACGCGGTGATCGGCCCGCTGAACGTGGCGGCGGAGTACGTGGATCGCATCTCCAAAGGGGACATTCCCCCGAGGATCACCGACAGCTACAACGGCGACTTCAACGAGATCAAGCTGAACCTCAACAACTGCATCGACATCATGAACAACCTCCTTTTGGAAGCGGACAAAGTGGTGCGTGCCGCGGCGGAGGGAAGGCTTGAGGAGCGCGCCAACCCGGAACTGTTTGTCGGCGGCTGGAAGGAACTTGTCGTAGGGGTGAACAACATCGTCGCGAACATCGTAAATCCGCTAATGGTCACGGCCGATTATGTCGATAAGGTAGCAAAAGGCGTGATACCGCCGGCGATCGTGACGGAGTACAAGGGGCAGTACAACATCATCAAGGAGAACCTGAACGCGGTGGTGAAGATGATGAACGAGCTTTTGGAGCAGACGGACATCATCATCAAGGCTGCGGCGGACGGAGAGCTCGACCGGCGGGCCGACGCCTCGCTCTTCGTTGGGGGGTGGAACAAGCTGGTGGCAGGGGTGAACGACACGGTCACCAACATCGTCAACCCGCTCATGGTGACGGCCGACCACGTGGACCGCATCGCCAAGGGCGACATGCCCCCGACCATAACGGCCGAGTCCAAAGGGCAGTACAACCTGATCAAGAACAACCTGAACGTGCTGATCGAGGCGATCAACAAGATAACGGACGCGGCCAAGGAGGTCTCCAACGGGAACCTGATGGTGACCCTGAAGGAGCGCTCCGGGAACGACGAGCTGATCCAGGCGCTCTCGGCCATGGTCGGGAAGATCACCGAGGTGGTGACCGAGGTGAAGCAGGCGGCGGACAACGTCGCCAGCGGGAGCGTTCAGCTCTCGGCGAACGCCCAGTCCATGTCGGAAGGGGCCTCGCAGCAGGCGGCGGCGGCCGAGGAGGCTTCCTCCTCCATGGAGGAGATGTCGGCCAACATCAGGCAGAACGCGGACAACGCCCAGCAGACCGAGAAGATAGCGGTGAAATCCTCCGAGGACGCGAAGGAAGGGGGGAAAGCGGTGGCCGAGACGGTGCAGGCGATGAAGGACATCGCCGGGAAGATCTCCATCATCGAGGAGATCGCGCGCCAGACCAACATGCTGGCCCTGAACGCGGCCATCGAGGCGGCGCGCGCGGGCGAGCACGGCAAGGGGTTCGCGGTGGTGGCAAGCGAGGTGAGAAAGCTCGCCGAGAGAAGCCAGGTGGCGGCGGGGGAGATCTCGGAGCTCTCCGTTTCCAGCGTCGAGGTGGCAGAGAAGGCGGGGGAGATGCTCTCCGGCATCCTCCCAGACATCCAGAAGACGGCGGAGCTGGTGCAGGAGATCAACGCCTCCAGCAAGGAACAGGACACCGGCGCGCAGCAGATCAACAAGGCGATCCAGCAGCTGGACCAGGTGATCCAGCAAAACGCGTCCGCCAGCGAGGAGATGGCCTCCACGGCGGAGGAGCTCTCTTCCCAGTCGGCGCAGCTGCAGTCGACCATAGCCTTCTTCAGGGTCGACAATTCCGCCGCCGGAGCGCATCAGGCGGTGAAGCATCTTACCAAGTCCGTCTCGAAGGGTGCCGTTAAGGTCAAGCAGACGCCCTTGACCAAGCGCGCTATGGGGCACGACCTGGCCATGTCCGATCCGGAGCAGGACACGGAGTTCGAAAGGTTTTAAAACCGACCGGCCGGGGGAGCGGCTGCCGCTCCCCCGGCCGGTGCATCGCCAGCACAGATTTCCACTGACGCCGGACTTCCTTCGCGATCTTGACATGCGACAGCGGGTGCCGGTTATTCAGCTTTAGCACCAGATCCAGGCGGCAGGCACGAAACGCCGGGGCGCCTGAAGCGAGAGACGAGGCTATAGGAGGGGGAGAAGTATGGCTACCCAGTTGCTGAAGATCACCAAGAAGAAAGATGTGACCCTGGTGGCGATCAACGGGGCTATGACCATCGGTCAGGCGTCGGAGTTGAAGGCGGGTCTCTTGAAGGCTTTCGAGACGGGAAAGCCGGTGGAGATACAGCTTGCCGGGGTGACGGAGGTGGACGTGACCGGGCTGCAGCTTATCTGCAGCGCGCACAGAAGCTCGGTGGAACGGGGGTGTGTGCTGACGGTTTCCGGGGCCGAGGCCGAGGATTTATCCCGCGTGGCCCAACAAGCCGGCATGCTGCGCCACGTCGGGTGCACCCACGACGTGACCAATACCTGCGTCTGGAAAACGGATGACTGAGATGAACATCAAGCTGCGGCAAAAGGGGGGGGACCATGCAGGATAATTTTATCCAGGCCTTCAAGGACGAGGCGAGGGAACTCCTGGCGGACCTGGAGGATGCGCTCCTGGAGATGGAGGAGAATCCGGGAGACCTTGGCATCGTCGGTCGCGTCTTCCGTACCATGCACACCATCAAGGGGTCCGGGGCCATGTTCGGCTTCGACGACATCGCGGCCTTCACCCACAACGTGGAGACCGTGTACGACCTGGTGCGCAACGGGGAGCTGGCCGTCAGCAAGGAGCTGGTCACCCTGAGCCTGGAGGCGCGGGACCGCATCCTCGCCATGCTGGAGGCGGCCGAGTGCGGAGCTGAGGTGGACCAGGGGCTAAACGACCGGGTCATCGAGCGTTTCCGGGCGCTGCTCCCCGGCGGCTCGGCCGGAGCAGGCTCCTCCCACGCTCCCGCCGCGGCACCGGCACCGGCACCGGAAGCGCAGGAGGCTGTCACCTACCGGATCCGGTTCCGTCCCGCCCCGGGGATCTTCAGCTCCGGGATCAATCCGCTCTCCCTGATCGCCGAGATGCAGGAACTCGGCCCCTGCACCGTGGTGGCGCATGCCTCCTCGATAGAGCCCCTGGAGAGCTTCGAGCCCGAGCAGTGCCACCTTTTCTGGGACATCATCCTCACTACCTCCGCGGGGGAAGACGCCATCAAAGACGTCTTCATCTTCGTCATCGACGACTGCGAGATCTCTATTACCGCGATCGACGACGGCTCCAGGCAGGACGAGTACAAGAAGCTGGGGCAGATCCTCATCGAGCGCGGCGACATGACGGCGCAGCAGATGGAGGCGATCCTGGGGCGCCAGAAGAGGTTCGGCGAGCTTGCCGTGGAAGCGGGGGTGGTCGATGCCGAAACGGTGACCTCGGCCCTTTTGGAGCAGCGCCACGTCAAGGAGGTGCGCCAGGAGCGGCAGTCGCAGGGGCAGGGACAGGACGGCGCGTCGAGCATCAGGGTGGCCGCCGAGAAGCTGGACGTGCTGGTCAACCTGGTGGGGGAACTGGTCACCGTGCAGGCGCGGCTCAGCATGGTGGCCCAGGAGCTCAAGAAGCACGCCGAACTGGTCTCGGTGGCCGAGGAGGTGGAGCGGCTCACCAACGACCTGAGGGACAACGCGCTCGACATCAGGATGCTCCCGATCGGCGCCACCTTCTCCAAATTCAAGCGGCTGGTGAGGGATCTCTCCTCGGAACTGGGCAAGGAGATCGAGCTTACCACCGAAGGGGCGGAGACGGAGCTCGACAAGACCGTCATCGAAAAGCTGAACGATCCGCTGGTGCACGTGATACGCAACAGCATCGACCACGGCATAGAGACCCCGGAGGCCCGGGCCGCCAAGGGGAAACCCAGGGCCGGCACCATCAGGCTCTCCGCGGTCCACTCCGGCGACAGCGTGCTCATCACCATAAAAGACGACGGCGCTGGGCTTAACGCCGACGCCATCAGGGCCAAGGCGGTGGAGCACAAGATCATTCAGCCCACGGCGGAACTCACCGAGAAGGAGATCTGGAACCTCATCTTCGCCCCCGGTTTCTCAACGGCCGCCAAGGTCACCAGCGTCTCCGGGCGCGGCGTCGGCATGGACGTGGTGAAGCAGGCGATCGAGGGGCTGCGCGGCACCATCGACGTGAAGAGCTCGGCGGAGGGGACCAGCATCACGCTGAAGATCCCCCTCACCCTGGCCATCATCGAAAGCCTCCTGGTGCAGATCGGCAAGGACAGGTTCGTCTTGCCGCTCTCAATGGTGGACGAGTGCATCCTGCACTCCAAAGGGGATATCGACAAGAACCATGGGCGCGAGATCCTGATGGTGCGGGAGAAACTGGTCCCCTACGTCCCGCTCAGGAGGATGTTCCGTATCCCGGGGGACGCACCCGACATTCAGCAGGTGGTGATCTGCCAGCTGGAGGGAAAGCGGGTGGGCCTCTTGGTCGACTGGGTGATAGGCGAGCACCAGACGGTGATCAAATCGCTGGGGCGGATGTACCAGCAGGTCGAAGGGATGTCCGGGGCCACTATCCTCGGCGACGGCTCGGTCGCGCTCATTCTGGACGTACCGGCCATCATGCAGGCGGCGGAGCATGCGCCATGAGTGGTCCGATGCGTGCCTGCGCTGAGCCCGCAGCAGGCAACCGGGGAAGCTAAGGCAAACAATCCGCGGCGGAATCTGCGCCGGCGCGGCACACGGAATCCGGAGTCCACAGGTGAGGCGTCTCACTCTTTTACTCGCTGCGTTTTGCTTGCTTTTAGCCGCCTCCGCGGCTTTGGGCGCGGACTCCAAGGCGCGCACCATCCGGGTCGGCGCGTTCAATTTCTACCCCGGCATCTTTCAGCAGGATGGGAAGGTCCAGGGGATCTTCGTGGACCTGATCGGCGAGGTGGCCCGGCGCGAGGGATGGGAGGTCGAGTACCTCTACGGCGACTGGGCCGACGGCATCTCCCGCGTGAAGAAGGGGGAGGTCGACCTCCTCACCGCCGTCGCCTGGACCCCCGAGCGCTCCAAGTTCCTCGACTATGCGAAGACCCCTCTTCTGACCGTGTGGGGGGAGTTGTACGTCCGCCGCCAGTCCCAGCTGAGCAACCTGAAAGAGATCCAGGGGAAGAGCGTCGCCGTGATGAAGGCCGACTTCAACGGCGCGAGCTTCCGCAACATGATCGACAAGTTCGGCATCAGCTGCCGCTTCGTCGAGTACGGCAACTTCGAGCAGATCTTCGACGCCGTCTCCTCAGGCAAGGTGGACGCCGGCGTGGTCAACAACACCTTCGGCACCGCAAAACAATACCGGTACGGTCTCGCCTCCTCCGGGATCATCTTCAACCCCTTCGATATCTATCTCGCCGCCGGCAAGGGTGAAAACGACCAGGTGCTCGCCGCCTTGGACCGGTACCTGGCCGCCTGGCGCGCCGCAGCGGGCTCCCCCTACCACCTTGCGCTCAAACGCTGGTCCTACGGCAGCGCGGCCGCGGTCCACGTCACCCCCCATTGGCTCTTTCCCGCCTTGATCGGCTGCGTCCTCATCTGGGGGGCTGCGACGGCGTTCATCGTCCTTTTGCGCAGGCAGGTGACCCGCAAGACCCGGGAGATGGCGCGACAGTCGGAGGATCGCCTGAGAATCGAGGAGACCCTCTTCTTCATCAACGAGTGCGGCGCCCGCCAGCGCGAGGACCAGCTCCTTGCCGGTATCTGCCAGTACCTCTGCGCCTGCCTCGATACCGACTATGCCTTCGTCGGGGAGCTGTTGGCGGAGAAGGGGCGCATCAGGACCCGCAGTTTCCAAGGGCGCAACGGCGGGATCGAGGACCTGGAGTACGACCTTTTGGGCGCGCCTTGCCAGGAGGTGGTGGGTAAAACGCCTCGCCTGCACCCAAGCGGGGTCAGGGAGCTGTACCCGCTGCAGCGCATGCTGCAAGATCTGGAGGCGGAGGGGTACGGCGGCGTACCGCTCAGGGACAGCCAGGGGAAGGCGATCGGGGTCCTGGCCATCTTGAGCCGCCGGCCGCTGGCCAACCTCCCCATCATCGAGACCGTGCTCCAGATCGCCGGCGCGCGGGTGGCCCAGGAGCTGGAGGCGATGAGCCACCTGGAAGACCTGAACCTCAAGGACTTCACCATTGAGAACATCAACGACGCCGTCTATTGGGTGACGCCGCAGGGAAGTATCTGGTACGCGAACCATGCCGCTTCAGCCATGCTCGGCTACGGCAGGGAGGAGTTCTTCCGCATGGCGGTAGCCGAGCTGAACCCTGCCTACCCGATGGAGGTCTGGAACGGGTACTGGCAAGAGTTGAAACTGAAGGGGAGCCTGCAGTTGGAGACGGCGCATCGGGCGAAGGACGGCCGGATGGTCCCGGTGGAGATCACCTCCAACTACTTCAGTTACAACGGGACCGAGTTCAACTGCGCCACGGTGAGGGACATCACCGAGCGCAAGCGCATGGAGCTCGCTCTGGAGCACCGGCTGGCGGTTCTGACCGAGCCGATGGTGAACCTGGCCCGGATCACGGTGGAGGACCTCTTCGACTTGGAAGAGCTGCAGGCGATACAGGATAGCTTCGCCGAGTCCCACGGCGTCGCTTCCCTCATCACCGACGCGCAAGGGCGTCCCGTTACCCGCCCCAGCAATTTCTGCGAACTCTGCGAGGTGATACGCGGCACCGAGGCTGGGCTTGCCAACTGCAGGCACTCCGATGCCGCTCTGGTGGGAATGGGCCGGTCCGGCCCCTGCCTGCAGCCCTGCCTGAGCGGAGGACTCCTTGACGGCGGCGCGGGGATACACGTAGGCGGCTACCACGTGGGCAACTGGCTGGTGGGGCAGGTGCTGGACGACTCCTGCGACCTCGGGCGCATGGAGCGGTACGCAGACGAGATAGGGGCCGATCCGGTGCGCTACAGCGACGCGCTCTCCCGGGTTCGAAGAATGTCCAGGGAGCAGTTCGAGAAGGTGTGCCGCTCCCTGTACCAGATCGCGGGGCAGCTCTCCCGGATGGCGATCCAGAACGTGCAGCAGGCCCAGCATATCGCCGACCGCGTCCGCAGCGAGGAACTGCTGCTGGAATACCGCAAGGTGATCGAGTGCTCACAGGACCAGATCTGCGTCATTGACCGCGACTACCGCTACCGGATGGCCAACCGCTCCTTCTTGGAGTACCGGGGGCTGAGCCTGGATGATGTGGTGGGGCGGACCGTGGCGGAGGTGCTGGGTGAAGAGCTTTTTGCGGAGGTTAAGCCGCAGGTGGATGAGTGCCTGGCAGGAAAGGCGGTCAGCTTCGAGATCGAGACCGAATCGGCTCAGCAGGGGGCGCGCTCACTGGTGGTGGCCTACAACCCGATCGAGGATAAAAGCGGCAGCATCCGGGTGGCTTGCGTCATCAGCGATCAGACCGAAAAGAAACACCTGGGCGAGCAGTTAAGGCAGTCGCAGAAGATGGAGGCGGTCGGCCACCTGGCGGGCGGCATCGCCCACGACTTCAACAACATCCTGACTGTTATCGTCGGCTACGGGAACCTCCTGGAGATGGACGGGAGCCTGACCCCGCACCAGAAGGAGCAGGTGGAACAGATCGTCGCGGCCTCGGAGAGGGGTGCGCAGCTTACGCGCGGGCTTCTTACCTTCAGCCGCAGGCAGATCATGAACCCGTGCGTGCTCGACCTGAACGCGCTGGTGAACCAGATCCAGAAGTTCCTGTTGCGCATCATCGGCGAGGACATCCGACTCCGTTTCAATCCGCATCCCGACGCGCTCAACGTCTGGGCCGATGCAAGCCAACTGGAGCAGATCCTGATGAACCTCGCCACCAACGCCCGCGACGCCATGCCCCAGGGCGGCGGACTCTCCATCGAGACGGGGGTGCAGGAGATCGACGAGGCGTACGCCCGCTCCCAGGGGTACGGCAGCCCCGGACGCTACGCCTGCATGATGGTTTCCGACACCGGCGAGGGGATGGACCAAAAGACCCGGGAGCGGATTTTCGAGCCCTTCTTCTCCACCAAAGTGGTCGGCAAGGGGACCGGGCTCGGCATGTCCATCGTCTACGGCATCGTCAAGCAGCACAAGGGGTTCATCAACGTCTACAGCGAGCCGGGTGAAGGGACCGCCTTCAAGATCTACCTGCCGCTGATCGAAAGGGAAGCGGAGCGACAGGCGCGCCCCTACGCGAGCGATATCCCGAAGGTGGGGTCCGAGACCATCCTGCTGGCGGAGGACGATTCAGGGGTGAGGAGGCTGGTTGAATCGCTACTGGAGCAGTACGGCTATCACGTCATCCTGGCCGCGGACGGCAGCGAGTGCGTGCAGAAATACTTGGCACACCGGGACGAGATCTCGCTGATCCTGATGGACGTGATCATGCCCGGCAAGAACGGGCGCGAGGCGTTCGAAGAGATTCGTACCATCGACCCCAAGGCGAGGGTGCTCTACTCCAGCGGTTACACCGCCGACTTCATGAAGACCCGGGGCGTGTTCGAGGAGTCCGTCGACCTGGTCATGAAGCCGGTCCAGCCGATGGCGCTATTGAAAAAGGTGAGGGAGGTGCTGGATCGGTGAGGAGAGATAAAGACAGATAAAGATAAAGATAAAGATAAAGATAAAGATAAAGATAAAGATAAAGATAAAGATAAAGATAAAGATAAAGATAAAGATAAAGATAAAGATA
>NZ_AUGE01000051.1 GCF_000426865.1 Citrifermentans bremense R1 | reverse complement strand
ACCAACGCTTTCAGGTGATGTTCAAAGGTAAAGGTCATGGGTCTGTTGCTCCTTGATTGTACTGGGGTGACTGAAGATACCTCATCAAGGGCAGGCTTGAACAGACGCTTGAAAGAAAAGGGTGCCGTATGCCTGGCACAAGGCAAGCAATGTTGGGGCATATTCATAACTCCGCAATATCAGTTAGTTATGAATATGCGCCGCGCGTTTTTTCCTCTCCTTGTCAAGAGAAAAATGCCACAACACTGCTTTTTATTCGATTTTTAAAGAGCGCGCTCAGACGTGCAATTTCTTAACCGGACACTACTGGGTAATGCCGTAAAAGCTGCGAAACTGAGGGGGCCGTTCGAAGAACTCGGGATGGAGCAGTTGGTCAAATGGGTCGACGACGAGGTGGCGCTGAAGTTCGCCCTTTCCGCCGAACCAATCTCCATGACCGTTTCGCCGGATCTGGCGGTTGATCTTGCCACCGAATTCGCCCCATACGGCCTGACCCGAATGTGCTTCTCCAAGCATCACATTATGTTTCGCGAGGATGACGAGACCATCATTCTCCTCAACATGAGGCGCATGACCGCCACCAGGTACCGTTCACCCAACTTCAAGGACCTGGCCGTGATGGATATCCTGCCGGACAGAGACGCCTTCCTTTTCGTCAACATAGAGACGAAAAACAACGTGTGGCGCGCCAGGCTTTCAGACAGTGATTGCGGTTTCACAGCTCTTTTCGAAGTCAACCAGCATTTCTACTATCAGAAAGGAGCAGGGTTCGAAGGCCTGTTCATGTCCAGCAATAAGGACAACTGTTACTACGCCGTCATCAGCGAAGGCTGCAACTTCAGGGTAATCAAGCAATCCATAGATCTCGTCAGCAGTACGGTGAGCACCTACGAGACAGCGGGCGTACCGCAGCAGTCTTTAAGGCTGTCATACAACCCCGACAAATTCGTGATAGGTACCGAAAACAGTACGGTGGTTTTGGAAAGCAACCTGACGCCGCCGAGAGGCTGCAGCAGGGTGGGCTGCAGTATGGGCCTCAATGCCATCGCCATCGACACCGAAAAAAATCACATCTACGCTCATGGGGACGGGATCGTAAACGTCCTCAATACCGGGCTGCGAGCGGTTAAGCAGTATCTTAACGCGCAAAGCGCCGCGCATATGATATTTCCTTCAGCGTCAACAGTCTGCCCTGATAAGGACCTTGTGGTGATCCGCATGGAAGATCGGAATTTGTTTTACAACATGAGAACCAACCAGTTCAGCCAGAAGTTCGTGTCGAGTCGCTTCTTCTACACCGAAACCCCGGCCAGATTTTATTATTGGGAATTTGCAGATGATCGGCTTTCAATGAAGATAAAAGACATAACAGACGAATTGAGTACCCTTTTGGAATGGGAAGTCTTCCTTCCAGCGGGTGCAGACGAAAATGCCGGGCTCGATTTTGTCAGGAAGTTGGAGGATCCGGATTACTTCAGCATAGTGAAGCGAGCCCCCCAGTCGCAAAAACCACAGGAAGAACAGACCCTAACTGCATCGCACACGGATTAAGGCGGAAACAAAAACGATAACTGCAGATTAACGCCCTGCAAAATCTCACATCTTTAGTTTCAATTTCTACCTGCCGTTATCCGTTGTTTCCGTTGAATCCGTGTGCGTGCCGTTGATCTTGTTGGAACTGAGAGAGGAAAGGTGCTACACTGCGAAACCGCAACGTGGTCCCACGCAATTGCTTATGGGTCTCGCACCCTGGATAAATCGCAGCGAAGAGAGATACCGCCTGACATGTTCCAAGACGTAGATTTCACGTACCGCCCCATCGGCCTTTTGCGATCCCCCTATTCCCGCCGCATCGACGCCCCGCACCAAAGCACGATTACCGAAGGGACCCACACCGGCGAGCTTGCCGTCGCCACCCTGGAACTCCAGGATTGGCTTGACGAAGAAACCATCCGCGACCTGAGCGGCTTTGACAGGCTCTGGCTCATCTTCGCCTTTCATCTGAGTGAGGGATGGAGAAGCTCTGTGAAACCTCCGCGCGGAGGGCCAAGGCGCGGGGTCCTGGCGACCCGCTCGCCGCATCGTCCCAATTCCATAGGGCTCTCGGCGGTGAGCCTGGTGAAGGTCGAGGGAAAGACTTTGCACCTGCGCGGCGTCGACCTCTTGGACGGCACGCCTGTGCTGGATATCAAACCGTACGTCCCCTACGCGGACGCCTTTCCCGATTCAAAGGCGGGTTGGATTGACGAACTGGACGAAAAGGTAGGACGCTATTTCGCACCTGGTCCGCGAAAGCCACGGTAACCGAATCCCCAGGCTCAAAGGCAGCTGCAAGAATCAAGACGGACCCTCTGTATGGAAACTCTTCCCAGGTTTTGACTGCTTTGGTGTTGAGATAATCCTCAGTCCAGACGGAAACGATCGAAACAACCGCCGTGGACCGCGCAGTTCTCTTTACCGGGCATATTTTTATGAATTTTCCGTATTTATGCCATGAAGGAGGCAAGGATTGAATCCGAGTTATATCAAGAGAGAAACAATCTTCCGGTTTGACTTGTTTAAAACCATGATAAACTTCAGCAAAGGTGACTGCCCCTGGCGTCAAGGCAAAAAGCACAAAGCTCAATAGCAGCACTGTTTTCATTGTTACTCCCGCCCTCAGTTCCCAGCTCTGCCGTATACGTTTCCGACTACTTCCAAAACCTGACTCTTTTAAATTTCTCACGCGACCATGGGTCAGCCACCGTTTTGTCTCCTCTGCTTTTTGCCCCAGGCCATGAGCCCATAGAAGTGGACATGGCAACCCGAAGAGGCACTGCCAGAAAAAAAGCGAAAAACCCTTTACACTACCCGGCGACGGCAAGATGACCACGGCACTCCTGGACAGGGTCACTCAGCACTGCAAGATCATCGAAACGGGAAACGATAGCTGGAGAATCAAGACCAGAATCAAGAACTGAAAACTGCTACCTGGGGTGGGTCAATGTTGGACGCGGATGGTGGGTCAACTTTCAAAGCGGATTGACACCTCAGCGTGGGCTAACTCTGTAGCAACGGGAGCCAGAGAAAAGGTGAAATCGCAGCGATTTTCGTAATGTCAACAATCGCGCCAAGGAGCGACCTGATTTTGTCGTCATTGCACTTCTCCTGCTTTATAGCGACGGTAATTCTTCTAAAATGATTGAATCCCTCGATGCTATGCGCCACAAGCCGTCTCTTGTCTAGATGATCTACAACAAGGGCTTTAGAAACAAAAGCGATCCCCTGTCCAGTAAGCACAGACTCTATCATGAATTTCAGATCATCACATACAATCACTCCCTTGAAATCGCTCAGTTGCAGAGAGCATTTATGCAGGTTTTCGGAAAGCATATCCCTGCAACTGCAGCCTTCAACACGGGCGATTATCCGGTTATCAAGCAACCAGGAGAGCGGGGAGTCGTACGAAGTAAGCTCCGGCGCACTGTTACTGATAAAAACCATCTCATCGTCAGGGAGTTCAAATGTTTTGAGACCGGAGAAATCAAGATTACCGTTGTGCTCAATCACGGTGATATCGAAAAAGCCGCCTTTCAGACCATCCAGCAGCGCTTTCGGGTGTTGAACAAGAATCTTAAGATTTGCACCTTCGGAATGTGACAGAAAAGATTTGTTCATGATGTTCGACATATGATTGACAGCGAACGCGACAGTGGTGCCGATGGACAGCGTCCGATCCCCTCCCAAATTCGCAACATCCTCAATGAGATCATCTTCGAGTTGCACAATCCGCTCAGCCTTTTTTAAAACCCGCAGGCCCATATCTGTTGGCATCAGCTCTGTTCCGGAGCGATCGATCAGGCGCCCCCCGAAATGGTCTTCGAGAAACTTGACCCGGTGGGAAACCGCCGACTGGGTCACGTTAAGAGCAGTAGCAGCTTTGGAAAAGCTCTTTTCCCGCAAAACAGTAATAATTGTTCGTAGATACTCGATGTCCATAGTTTCGCTCTCTCCTGCCGTGGTTCCAAAATTTGTAACCTTTCACCCGAAACGGCCAATGAACCTTCGTAATGATTACATGAAAATTATTGATACAGAAACCTCTCCTCTGGGTGATTTCGCGCCAACCATTCAGCCAATCCGCAGCTTTGTAGATACTGTGCATTTGAAACCTCGCCCACAGAGGCCTCAAAAAGCTTTGGCATTGGAAATGTAATATTAGCTACGACAGACTTAATCAGAAAAGTATTAATTTTGATATGAGCAAGATTCATACCGCCATATTCCAATAATTGCATACTACGTTATCAATGGCAATGACAAAACCCGCTTCATTAGAGAATGCAAAGCCACAAGCCCCGGACCCTCCAGGAGGTGCTGGGTTGCAGGTGAAACCAAAAAAAGGAGGAAGGACAGATGAAGAAACAGCAGAAGACGCTGCTGACGGCTCTGTCGGTATGTGCCTTCGCCTTTGCCGCGGCCGCAGGAGCGGACCTGGCAAAAGCGTCGACGTACCACAAGACCGATTCAGCAGGGGCAGTACCTCTCAAAGACCGGACGGGGAATCTGATACCGGTCGGCAGCACCACTCCGTACAGCCCGGAAAAAACCTGTGGTACCTGCCACGACACCAGCCTCATCACCCAAGGGTACCATTTCCAGCAGGGGAAAGGGTTCTCAAACAGCGACATTAGAGTATCGGACACATACAATACCGCGAAGCCCTGGCTTCTTTCAGACGGTATGTATGGAAAGTGGTGACCGCCGTCTTCGGACTCGAGCCAGTTGGCTCGGAAGAACAATACCAGCAGCACCCAGATGGACAAGACCTCTTACTTCTTTACCGCCAACTGCGGCGCCTGCCACCCCGGTGGCGCGGCTACGCAATATGACCGCAATGGCAACCTCTACTTCAATAGAACCACCAACCTCTTCGGTTACCTCGGCGGCGTTGCGGCACTGACGGATCCAGCCGCCAAGCTGGATGGCGACTACGGATTCATCAACCCCAGCACCGGAGTGCCTGGAACGGCAGCATGGAGCAAGACCGGCATCATGGAACCGGACTGCCTCATGTGCCACATGAACAAGTACGACGTGACCACAAAGACAGTCGTCGATGCCACCAAGAACTATGTGGTATTCAACAACAACGACATGGGCGCAAGCTGGCACAAGCGTGCCGCCACAGCCCGCGGTATCTCGGTTGCGGGCGTTGCCAACTTCGATTCGGCCGCGACTCTTGGCGCCGGATGGGGGCAGGTAACCTACGCCACTACCGTTGCTGACGGCACACCACCGATGGCAACGGCAATTACCATCAACTATGGGCTCGGCACCACCGCCGGCACCCTTGTTGCCGACAGCGGCAATAATTATGTGATTCCGACAGGCGTCATCGGCGCTGCCGGGAACGCCAACTGCCGCGGCTGCCACACCTCTCCCGACGGCAAGAAGTCGGGGCGCACCACCCTTGCCACCACCGACGTCCACTCGGCCCTGGCCTGCACCCGCTGTCACGTAACCCCCAATACGGGGACAAAGGACTCCCTCGGTGTCGCGACGGGGAACGCCCACCAGGTTGGCAAGGGGAACATCACCATCGGCACCATCCGCAACGACCTGGATAATACGGTGAAAAGCTGTGAAAACTGCCACCTCGATGGTGGTGACGCCGCAGCGCCGAACCCGTCCGCGGCACACCTCAACAAGGTTCCAGGCTCCCACATGAACTTCCTGAACTGTCAGGTATGCCATATCCGCTTCGTCAGTGCCGGCAGCACGATTGCACCGACGATTCCGGAGCAGGTGATCGAGATGGCTTCCAACGGAACCCAGAACATCTCGAAACTGAACGCATACCTTGGAACCGACCCCCTCGCCCCCACAAAGAACCTCGTCGATCTGACCGGCCAGCCCTTTCGCTGGTACCCCGGCCTCAAGTGGTGGGGTAACAAGATCACCACCGTGAAGCCCCTCTACACCGCATGGTTCGGGGAATGGATCAGCGGAGAGGGTAGTGCAGCGGTGATCAGGCCGATTAATCTTCGTCTTGTTCGCAAGGGAATGACGGACCAGTATGCCCAGAATGTGGCCCGACTCGCGTCGCTGCCGCTGACTGCGGGGACGCAGGTTGCCAACGGGGCGCCTATCCTGCATAGGAAGGAGGAGATAAAGGCGGCTCTCGTGAGAATGAGCACTGTCACTGACACTGCCGGCACCTCCAACGACAAAATCGCCAGCAGACCCGTCCTGGTCCGCGCCGACAAAGTCTATTTCCTGAACGCCGCAGGCGAAGTCGAGTATTTCGAGAGCACCGTTGCAGAAAGCCATGACTTCGCAGTGAATCACAACGTCGTTGCGAAGCGCGACGCGGCTAACCCAGTCGTCAAACCTGGTCCGTACGGTTCCGGCGGTTGTACGGACTGCCACGGGAACAGCTCTCCATTCTTCCATGGAGTGCAGCTCGCGGAGCCGGCCCAGTACGATTACCTGGACGAGGCAGGCACCGTTGCCAATACGAATGCCGGCAAGCCGAACTATAAACCGCACTACAAGACCATGGGCTATACGGAGTTCAGGGCCAAGCAGCTGACAGCAGACATCGTCCCGGCGGTCACCCGGGTTCTTGGGCAAGGGAGCGTGGCGGTCAGCGAGGGAGCCAACAGCTGCACCACCGCCGGGGGCAATGAATGCGCCATCGGTGCTACACCCGCCTCCGATGTTACCTTTACCGCGACTCCGGCACCTGGCCAGACGTTTGTGAAATGGTCAGGGTGTACACCGTCACAATCGGATCCCCTTTCCTGCACGGCCAATGTCGGCACACCGGCATCTGGCGCAGAAAACCGCGGCATCATGGTAACGGCGACATTCACTGAGCCAGCAGCCCCCGCGCCGCCGCCGGCAGTCACGACTTTTTCCCTTTCCGCTTCATCGGTCACTGTCGGCGGCACAAAGGGCGGCACACTTGGAGCAACATCAATTGACGTTGCATCAGGAAGTGACTATTTCATCAGTGTCCGCCCTGAAGCCGGCTACACCGTAACGGCTGCCACCGTTGACGGTGCGGATGTACTCGGCGTCGTACGCGCAAACGGCGGCTATCAGTTCACAAACATAACAGCAGCCCACACTTTTGTGGTGACTTTCACTGCAGACGAGGCATACACCGTTACTGTCGGGGCAACTAGCAACGGCACCGTGACTCCAGGCACCGAGTCAATAGTAAAAGGGAAAAGTGCCACCTTCTACTTCACCCCTGCAGCCGGCTATGCTATCCGCGACGTTAAGGTTGACGGCACATCTGTTGGGACTCCCAGCTTTTTCACCTTCACAGATGTGGCGACAAACCACAGCCTTGATGTTACTTTCGGGAATGCCGTCACCTTGGCCACCACCGTCACCAATGGCAGCGTCAAGATCAACGGTACAACGGCAACCGCCAGTACCTCGGTTGCCTCTGGCTCCAAGCCTCAGATTGACGTGGAGCCAAACGCCCACTACAAACTGTACCGACTCGTGGTCGGTGGTGTCAATGTCACTGGCAGCGCAGTTAAGAATGCCGATGGCTCATATACCTATACACCGGCCAATGCCATGCTTGCAAACACCACAATCACTGCCACGTGCTCTGCAATCTACTGGGCGCTTAACGGCACTGCGGGTGCAAACGGAAGGATAGGCGTCAGCTCTACCCAGATCATGGATGGCAATAGTTACTTTATAAACATAATGCCAAACAGCGGTTACAAGATCGCAACCGTGACTGACAATGGAACGGATGTAACGACTCAGGTTAGTAATGGCGGCTATAATGTCGCCAACATTACAACAAACCATGCAGTAGCGGTAACTTTCGTAGCGAAATAAATCGGACCGAAGAAGCAGAAGGCCTCCGGAAAATTTCCGGAGGCCTTTCCCAGAGGTCTTCGCGCATTACACTCCACCCAGGCAGATTGACCCACCGAGGAAATGTAATCGCTGACGAAGCAGTACGTTTGCTGCAAGGAGGGAACGCCGCGTACAGCCCAACAAAAAAGGGACTTGCAAATGCTTTGCAAGTCCCTGATCTTCTTTTGGTTGCGGGGACAGAATTTGAGTTAGTGCGAAATCATTACGTTTTTTCATCAAAAATTTGGCAATTCAGAAAACGTGGCACCAAACAGGGAACCAAAAAAACGATAAAGAGTTTCATATCCATTAAGAGTTATCTATCGACTAAAGTAAAGCTGATGTTGATGCTGATTTGCTCCAGTTAAGCCGAGGGCTACGAACTAGTGCAGCCGCTTCGATAAAAGTTTAATGCTTCAACAAGGCCCGGATTTCCTCAACATCCCACAGTGATGTGCGTGGGCCAAATTTTGCGGGCTTGGGATATTTCCCAGTTTTCATTCCTTCATACCACGCGGTCCTACTGACTGGTATTATGGCTGGGATCGGCGGGTCCGCCTTTGGGTCACCTAGTATTTGTTTCAGCCTTAAAAAACCAATTTCGGGGATAGCCGCGCTCAAAAATTTCGTTTTTGGCATTTTGAAACACCTCCTTTGAGTCACTGCTTCCTTTATCCATACCACCACCGTTGACTATAGTCAACGGAAGTTTATTTTAATCTGTGATAGGGTGCTGCACCGGAGGCGCACCCATGACCCCTGAAAAAGCATTCGGTGAAACTATCAAGGAGCTACGGACTCTGAAAAAGATGTCACAGGAAACTGTGGCCTTTTCGAGCGAATTGGATAGGAGCTACATCTCCCAAGTGGAATGCGGCTTGAGGAGCCCAACCCTCAGCACCGTTTTCAAGATTGCTGCGGCAATCGGTGTCCCAGTGTCGGAGATAATGCACACCGTTGAGCGTACTCTTGAGAAGGAATAAAGACTGCCGTGTTGCTCCGTTACCCGTTTAAACCAGAGAGGCTGTGGTCAATTATATTGCCCCCCCTTCCCGGCCCCCATAAAACAAGAGGGCTAAGCAAAGCTCAGCCCTCTTCATTCGTTCTCTCCGCGGGACAATCCTGAAGATCCACTGTTTACCAGTGAAAAAGTTATCCACAACACTCAGCTAGCCAACCTAGCCAACCTAGCCCGCTGACGCTAAAAAAGATCCTGCTCAATTTGCCTCACTGCAGCACCGCGTCCACGGCCCTCACCGGGATGGTCAGCATGGTCGCCTAAAAGATGGTGGTACTTCTCCGGAACAGGATAAACCGGTTCTGGCGGTGGAGCCACCCCTCTCGACGGTGGAAGCAATTTTAGAGCTGCATCGGCAGGAACTCCAAGTAGTTGCCTCTTTATCTCCAGAGCAAGAACCTCTGCAAGCAGTGACGGGACAGCGTTGCCAACAAGCTTCTGGACTTCCGACCTAGAACACCCAAAGGTGATGTTGTCAGGGAATGTTTGGAGCCTGCAGAGTTCACGCCCCGAAAGCATTCGGTTCCGCCAGTGGAAAGGCCCAATGGCTGGCCCCGGTTGAGCTTGAATGGTCCAAGATGGTTGATCCTTCTTTAACTTTAATAAAAAGCTCCAGTATCGAGTCCGCCAGCCGAATAAAGGCATTCCGCCACCGCGTCCTGTATGCCATAGGTAATTATTTCCCTCTGGAATACTTGGGAGTAGTTCACCCCACTTCCCCTTCACTCTAAGCTCATCACCACCTGCATCAGCAGGAAGGTCACCGAGAGCATCCCAGGCCGTCTTGTAAGCCATAAGTCCACTATCGATGCCTTCAACATCGTCTGTCGTACAATGGGTTCGCTCCGGGAATCGAAAAGGCTTCCCATCACGGGAACCAATCAGGAAAACTCTCTCTCGACTTTGCGGGACACCATACTCTGCGGCATTTAACTTTTTGCAATAAGGAATGTAATTGGTGCCCAAGCCCTTATTAATGGATTGAATACCTTCAAGCAAAAACTTGAGCCCCTCATCCTTACCTTTGAAAGCCAGCCCGTGGACATTTTCGAGAAGAAAGGTTTTTGGACGACAATCTCGTAATACACGAAGATAAGCCTCTAACGTCGAGGATCGCGGGTCACTAAGTCGTGCCGCATCGCCACCAGCCCAGTACCCCGATTTGGAAAACGGTTGGCAAGGAGGGCCACCTATTAGAACATCCGCCTCACCGGGAACCAGTCCACCTGTATCAAGAATTTGTTGAGACGAGAATTTGTGAATATCATCTGCAAGTAACGGCCAATCTCTGTTTCGACGCAACTCTCTACAAGCAACAGCATCCATCTCAACTGCAACAGCAGTTGAGAATCCTGCAGCTTCAAATCCAAAATCAAGTCCACCTATGCCAGTGAACAAACTTATTGCTTTTAACATGAACATCCTTTAAAACGTGTCGTAGTGAGGTATTCCTTTGATTGAGGAGGGCATGATGGACCTACTAACACTGCTGAGGACAATCTGCAAGGACCATGTCCTTTCCCCATCGGCAATATTTAGACCAACTGGTGCCGGAAAAATTAAGTGGCCGCTAACGATCAAAGATGAAGTCGCTCTTGAAAAAGCCCTTAGGGACGGTGGGCATTTCCTGCCACTGCCGACAGAACCCGCCGCCTTGGCAAACGTCCTTGAACAGTCGATAATCTCCTTTTTGTTAGAACGACTTCCGCAAGTGCCTGGCATTACGGCAAGGAAGGGCACCGAACGTGGGTACCCAGACGTCGAAATTGAGCAAAACGGCAAATATTACGCTCTTGACGTGAAGGTAGCAAAACGGCAGAGCACCAAGACCAAACCCGCTACTCGGACCCAAAGTCGGATCACACTATACACCGGTAACACATATTTTGCCTACCCCGAACGTCGGTGGCCGGGAACTTTTCGCCCCTTTGCAGAGTACTCCTCTCACCTGGACCTTATAGCCCTTTACACCTTCAATGAAGAAACCCTTTCCCATGTTGAAGACCTGCAGATCTTGGTACACGAGCCTTGGACCATAGCCTCGAAAAAGCGATCATCAACTACCAGAGAATATATTGGGGCTGTCATGTCTCTCGCTGACCTAGAAGCAGGATGTGGCGAGTTTAAGACCGAGAAGGCATTTTATGACTACTGGAGGGGGTTCAACTTTAAAGTTGGCAATGCGGTAAAAATCCAGCTCCGAAAGATGCTGAAGGAGAGTGCTGGTATTAAATAAACAGTCGCAGCATTTGGACTCCAGACACATCATACGAAACCTCACACGCTGGCGCTTTTAGCTGGGCTATTCAATTAGGGAGGAGAACGTGAAGGTACTTGGCATCGCCTTACAGAAAAATCACTTGAGATTTGCCGTCGTGGAAGGTGACAAGGGTGCCCCAATTTTAAGGGACAAAGGGCGACAACCAACTAGTGCCCCTGACGACGTCCCCCGGCTATTGGACTGGTACGAAACCCATTTCGAGCATCTGATAAATGAACACACACCAGATGCAATTGCTTATAAACTGACGCTGGAGCCGTCATTGGAGCAGCTACATACGCTGGCCTTTCCAATGGGCGTTCTAAACTTAATCGCAAAGAAGAAGAATATCCCTATTTGCGAATATTCTTCACGTGGAATAACGCCTTCCAAACTCGGACTACCGAGGTCAACTAATCTGCTTGAGCACGTTGATTCCGTCTTCGGCGATAACCCGCCATATTGGGATAAAGCTCAAAAAGAAGCGGTATTAGTAGCGTGGTTTTGCCTATGACAGGAGAAGAAATAGGAAAATATGTCCTAGAGCAGCGACTAGGCGGCGGGCACTTTGGCGAAGTTTTTCTCGCCTACGACAGGGCTCTGGCCTGCAGAAAAGCCTTAAAAATAGTGCCCGTTACGAATCCATCAGAGATAATGCAAAAGCTTGAAGAGGCGCAGATCCTGGACAAATGCCGACATAAGCACATTGTCCAGATTAATGAAGCAAACGTATTCCCCACCGATGATGGTCCCATCCTCGTACTAGACCTTGAATATCTGCCAGAGGGGTCCTTAGAGGGAAAACTAGGGAACCATTGGATATCAGTTAAAGAGGCTTGCGCTCGAATGAGCTGTGTCTTATCTGGACTATACTTCGCACACTCCAATGGGTATTTGCATCGTGACGTTAAGCCTGGCAACGTCCTTTTGTGCGCTGACTCTACAAAGTTGTCTGACTTTGGGCTAGCCACTACTACTTTAACGTTAGTCGGTAGCGACCAAGGCTATCTATCTCATTGTCCGCCTGAATTTTATTTAAGCAATGAAACCACTATACAAACTGATATTTTTGCTGCTGGGCTAACTTTGTTCCGAGTAGCCAATAACATTTACCAGTGGCGTTCTTTGCTGGACGATCTTGACAACACTGACGCTCATATTCGCCAGGGCACGTTAATCAAAACAATTGGATTTGAAACATACATCCCTGAAAAGGTGAAGAGGATTATCAATAAGGCGTGCAATCCCTATCCCGAGAAAAGGTACAAGACGGCATTGGAAATGAAAAACGCGTTGGATAGCTTGCGCTTCGATATCGAGTGGATCAAAAATCCAGAAGGCGTTTGGGCGGGTTGCGCGGAAGGGAGCACGTACGAGCTTTCAATAGCCTCCGTCCAAAAGGGCAGATACGGCCTTACTTATAAAAAGAAGGACAGAAGAGACAATTCTAAGTGCAGCACCTATGAAAACAAAAGGGAAGCTCATGAGCAGGCCGACCTGCTGGTGGCTCAAACCACCCTAAAATAAGGCGAATAGGCGCATCAAGGGCGTGGGCTAGTTAGGTTGTTGAAAGCAGGTGACAGTGTAATTTTTCTAAGAAAATCTCCCATTTTGGCACCATACGCTCCCCACGAAAACACCCCACCGGAACAAAGCGGACTTCTTTGGACACACTTTCAAATGCTAAAGCAGGATTTGAATTCGGCCCAAACCGAGAAGAGATTAATAAATAAAAACAGGCACTTAGGAGATCCTAAGTGCCTGAACTTACGTTTGGTTGCGGGGACAGGATTTGAACCTGTGACCTTCGGATTATGAGCCGTTTTTATTGTGCTGCCGTCCTATCGCTAGATTAGGTATTTACAGGTATATCAAACGTTTAGCTCCAGCGCAAGTCTTTCGATCCTTGCCATGTTTCCCAATTCTTCCTGTTTTTGGTACACACTTTGGTACACACCCACCGCCCCCCCACCCCCAGGACCATCGCCCCGACCTGTACACAAATTCCTGCACCGGTTGGACCGATGGCGAGGTCGGTAAGTCGCCACCATACCCGCAACCTTCACCCCTGGCACACCAACCGGCTATTCCAGCATATTACACTGAGGTTGGACCGCTTTCAGGGCGAAAGGTCATGGTTTTGAACCAGACGCCGTAAAAGCCTGCAGTGCTGCTACGACTTACTCCGTTGCGACGACGTGATAGCTGTAATCAAATGTGTTGCCCCGAGCTTTTTATGGTACATTAGGGTACTGCAAGGCAATTCTCTTTACCATGCGCTAACCCCTAGAATCTGAGTTCTATCCTGTAGTTCTAGTCTTTACTTGAAGTATCCAGCTATCTGCGAGGCAAGGCGGCCTGAGATGGTTTTGGCAGCTTCCTCGCGGTTGATGTTGGTCTGCACGGCTTTCACGCCGATGCGGGTGCGGTACTCCTGCCTACTATCGGATACGTTCCGGGTAGTGTTTTTGGAGGTACTGGACCCGTTGCTGACGGAAGCTGTTTCCGTACCAGTTACACCACCTTCTACGGCTTCTTTAATGGAAATATCCACCAAGCCTACATAGGTATCCACATGGACCATAGACCCGGCCAGTGCACCAATCCCAGCACCTGCTGCACCTATGGCGAGGCCTGTAAGCCCGCCTCCATATCCACGACCTTCAGCCCTGGCTACACCGAGAATGGCACCACCTACGCCGCCGGCAACAGCCCCCTCCATCGTCATGTCTTTCTTTTCTTCACCCAAGTACAAAAGATTCGCCTGTAAGAGGTATGCAGCCTCTTTCGGATTAGTTGTAATTGTGCGGCCGGATAAGGTGATTTGATCTTTGAGTGTTTTGCCGAAGTCGATTTCCTGAAAGTCAGACGTATTGGTCACTCTCACGTAGATAGGCTTGCCTGACTCGAGGGTTTCTGGATTAAGAAACACCGTTTCGCTCATTTTAGCCGAGACTTCTAGATTGCGGTGTTGGATCGCCGCACAGCCAGGCAAGAGCATAAAAGTGAGGGCAAAAAGCATCATTACTTTCATCTTGTTTTTGAACATACTTCCTCCAGTTCTAAAGTGTTGCTGCTTATGTTTTTGTGTAAGACACTAAGGAATCACGTCGGTCTGCTAGCACTGTCGCTGTAGAAAGCAGTATGTGACTCAAAATCAAAGCAGAACTCTAGCCATTTCGTCATCAGCCAATAAAAAACGCCCAGCTCAGCTTTTACACTGTGAACCTGGGCGCTTTTAAAAACTTTCCGCTTCTTCGGTAACCGGCAATCCATAGCATCTAACACTCATGGACCCTTGGGTTTTGCGTCATCAGATTACTCTGATTTTGCTCTTATCGGCAGCAGCCCTAAATTTTGGGTTTTAAATTGCTCTCCCCCAAGATCCTACTTTGAATTAGTTAGCCCAGCGCCATCAATTCAACTATTTAAGTTTCGCAATTCACTTGAAGGACAAATCTTTTATAAACTAAACTGGGTTCACAGCAGCCGCGTGTTTCTTACCAGTTGTACAAACCGAAAAATTCGTGCAACAGTAATTAGTGTAACACCAACTTCGCTAGTAGCAATAACTCTAAATTATCAAACAGTTTATTAGAAACACTGGCATCGGTGAACAACTGTACTTTACTCAAACAAAGCAATAGCCGACCAGATCTGTTTTAAAAGCAGCGATCCAGCAACTTTTATATAATGTTTTTATAATTCAATCTTCATTTACACTTCTACATGTCGTATATCAAGTAGACAATTAGCCACAAAGGTCCACCTTATATAAAACCTCCATATACGCTCTCATTTCAACGGTTAGAGAACGCCTCCTCTGCGAGTGGCAAAAAAAGCTTTAGCAGGCCGTTGAAATAAAGCGGCGGATGTCAGCAACAGCCTTTGCTGACGTTTGCTGAACTGCTGTTGTCGTGATTTTTGCTCTTTTACAAC
>NZ_AUGE01000050.1 GCF_000426865.1 Citrifermentans bremense R1 | reverse complement strand
GGAAAGGGGGTTGATGGTGACCCCCAGGGCCGGCGCAGTGGCCCCGTTGGCGTCGCGCGCGGCAATGGTGATCAGGTCCGGCTCCCCCTCGGGAATGAAGATCTCGGGATGGTCGAAGGGGGCCCTCCCGTCCCTCACCCGCTGGTCGGTCAAAGACTTCAGGAAGGCCACCAGGGCGTCCTTCTTGACCACAGAGCCCTGCAGGGTGCCGATCTGCACCATGGCCGCATCTAGGTTGTCGACGTTGGCGAGCGGGAAGTTGCCGCCGCGCGCGTAGAACTCCACCACCTCGTCGAGGGTGCGCATGCCGCCGTCGTGGAAATAGGGGGAGGTAAGTTCCACGTTTCTCAGCCCCGGCACCTTGAAGGCGCCGTCGTTGGCGACCGGGAAATTAGCCGGCAGCTCGGCCGGAAGCACCGGAGCGGCCAGCGTGCCGAAGGGAAAGAGCAGCGGGTTGTACCCCAGGTTCCCGACCGCCTGCAGCTCGGCAAGCGCCGAGAAGGAGAGCGGGAAGGGAAGGCCGGTCAGCGGGTTGTCGAAGGGTACCTTCCCCCCGCGCCCGATGTCCTCGGCGGTGGGGCGCACCCCGGTGTTGTTGAAGCCGTTGTCGTAGATGATCTGCACGCCGGAGGCGACCGCCATCGGCTCGATCAGGGCGTGGGAGGCGTTGGTGACGAAGCCGGCGCTCCGGACCGAGGCCTGGGTCAGTTCGGTTCCGAAGTGGCATACGCTGCAGCCTGCCGGACCGAAGAAGAGGTTGAAGCCGTCCTGTTCCTGCGGGGTGAGGGCGCTCCGGTCCCCCCCGAGGAAGCGGTCGAAGGGGGTCTGGTCGGAGACGAGCGTCGCCTCGTAGAGCTGTATGGCGAGTCCCCAGAAGAGGGAGAAGTTAGCTTCGATCTGGCCGAACCCCTCGGGGGTAACGCCGACGGCGTTCCAAAGCTCGTCCTGGAAGGCGTCCTGGATCAGCTGACGGTACCCGGTCTTGAGCCCCTTGTCGGCGGTGAGGGTCCCGTCCTGGCGCTGCACCGACTTGGAGAGGGGGCCGAGCACGCTGTCGCCCGGGTGCACCAGCTGCTTGCCGAGCGGGGTGAGCGAGAGCATCTTCCTTCCCAGCTGCGGGAAGCTCCTCCCGGTGAAGGACATCTCCGTGTCGTCCAGCGGCGGACCGGTGGCCTGGGAGGCGAGCGAGGCGAACTCGATCGCCACCGGCTGCTTCTGCAGATTGCCGCCGACGCCGCGCCAGATACCCGCCGCCGGGTGCAGCGGCCCGAAGGGGGTTTCGCCGTTGAAGATGAAATGGGCCCGCCCGTCCCAGAAGTTGCTGAAGTTGAAGACGGCGTTGATGACGGAAGGGGCGTTCCTGCCGGTGACCCGCCGCATGTTGACGCCCCCATCCTGGAACACCGGGTCGGGGATCGGGATGCCGTTCTCCACGGCGGAACCGGGAACCACCCCCAGGAAGGAGGTGCGCTTCACCCCCTGGGACCCGACCACGTCGTTACTGTCCCTAATGACCGGCGAGGCCTGCAGATCCGGGTTCTGGCGCTGGTGGAAGGGGAAGTCGTCGTGGATGAGCGTCTGGTTCGGGGAGCGCACCTGGAAGGTCAGGTCCCCGGCGCGCGTCCCCGGGTTCACCGTGTTCTTGAGGCGGCTGTCGGCCCCGGCGCTGAAGTGGCAGCTCCCGCAGGCTACCATGCCGTCGCTGGCGGCCTGCATGTCCCAGAAGAGGGCCTTGCCGAGCCTGATGGCCGCCGGCTTGTTCTTGACGAACTGGAACAGGTTGGGGGGCTCGGGGACCGGTATCTGGTTCAGGGGGAGCAGGCTTGGCGGGGGGACGGCCACACCCGCGAAACAGGCGCTGCTCCCGGCCAGCGCGAGGCAGGCCGCGAGCAGCGTGGTGCGGGTAAATTTCCAGTTTCTCATGTTACGTCCTTGTTTCCGGGTGCGGCGGGCGTCAGAAGGTTTCCAAAGAGACCGAGCGGCGCAGGATCAGGAGGGTATCGGCCAGGTCGATCCTCCCGTCGGGGTTCCCGCGGGGCGCCACGTCGCCGTGCAGAAGCTGCTGTGAGGTCGCCGTCTCCAGCCCTACCACGATGCGCAGCGCCCAGAGCGCGTCCGCTATGGTCACCGCGTCCCCTCCCAGGATCTTGCCGTCGGGGAGGAGGTAGGTGATCCCGAGCGCCGCGGAGGTGCGATTCTCCGAGAAATCGCTGGCGGTGACGGTCACGCTGTTTTGCCCCGCGGCAAGCGGGGCGACCGTGCAGCTCCAGGTCCCCCCGCTCACCTGGGCGGCTGCCGGGGGAGCGCCGTTCAGGGCGACGGTGACCGCGGCCCCCGCCTCGACCGTGCCGCCGATGCTGCGGCTGGGGACGTTGACGCTCAGGTCCCCTCCGGCGATGGCCAAAGCCGGCGCAGTGAGGTCGGGACCGGTGACCGGCCAGACCGGGAGCAGCGCCCCGGTGCTCTTGCCGGTGGCGAAGATGCTGCCGTCCACCAGGTTTACCGCCCAGGCCCGGGCGGGGGCGGCGGCATCGCTGGTCGAGGACCAGAAGGTGTCGCCGCTCAAGAGGTCGGAAAAGGGGTGCTCCCCTGCCAGGACGGGGGCGCCCTTCGAGTAGTCGGCAAGGCTTTTCAGCTCGATCCGGTTGGGAAGGCGCCAGTCGGTCTTGCCGAGGTAGCCGCTACGGTTCAGGCAGGCGACGTGATCCAGGGCCTGCTGCCACTCCATTTCGCTGCCGTCGACGGCGCACCCAGCCGGCGGGGGGGAACCGACCCCGGGGGTCCTGCTGACCGTGGTCCAGACCAGCCCGGTGAGCCGGTCGAAGGCGATCCCGCCGGATGCCGCCCTCTTGAACCGGGGTTCGGGGAGCGGGACACCCTTGCGGAGCTCGCCGTCCTGGCCGGTGGCGGCGCAGCCGACGACGGCGCCGGCCGGGGAATAGCAGAGCTTCACCCCGGTCTGGGGGAGCGAGACTGCGCCGTTAGAGGAGCCGCGCACCGGCCAGACGCCCCTGGTGTCGAGCCCGGCGAACTGCGGGATCTTGACCGAGCTCCACGGGTAGTCCCCGGAGAGGAAATTCACGTCCCAGGCCGAGTCGCTGAAGGAGGCGTCGCTGGTCGAGCTCCAGTAGGCGCTCGGCTGCACGAAGGTCGCAAGCCCCTCCGGGCCGAAGCCGTTGGCGCTCAGGTAGGCGGAGCTGTCGGGGGACCCGGCGTTCAGCACGCTCTCCAGCTCGTTCAGGTTCGGCAGGCGCCAATCGGTGAAGCCGGCGTAGCTGTTCGCGTTCAGGCAGGCTACGTGGTCGAGTGCCTGCTGCCAGGACATGTCACCCTCGGCGTTGGGGCAGACGAAGGGGGGGGCCGGGTTCGGGTCCGGGGCGTTGGCGTGCCGCGTCCAGATGAGTCCGGTCAGGCCGTCGCTGACTGTGGATGCGCCGGCGACGAAGCGCGGCGAGGGCCAGGCGACGCCCAGGCGAAGTTCCCCGTCCTCCCCGGTACCCGTGCAGCTCCTCAGGTCGCCTGCGCTGTCGTAGCAGGTGGTCTGGCCGCTGGCCGGGAGCTGAACGCTCCCGGCGGCGGCCGCTATGGTCGGAAGGCCCAGGAGAAGGGCCGCGATGAGTGCAGGTAATGTGCGGTACATGAGGCAACCTCCCTTTCCTTGGTCGAGCTACCTGATGGCCAGCGGGAACGCCAGCCGGGTTCCGCCGCCCGGCACCCCCTGCGCGCTCACCGTGTTGCTCGCGTCGGGGAGAGGATTGGCGTTAGATCCGGCTACGCGCAGGTTCCAGGTGCCGTCCGGGTTGACCGTTGCGGTCCCGAGCAGGGTCCCGGTGAGATCCCGGCCGATGTAGACGTTGACGCTGGTCGAAGCGGGGGTGGTGATCACCCCGTCGATGCGCCACTCCCTAGTCGAGAGCTTTACCTGGGCGCGGAGCACGTTGACCGTTTCGCTTGCCGCCGCGGTGACGCTGACCGAGACGGTGGCGGGAGCGGAAACCGCGCCGCTGTTGTCCCTTACCGTGTAGCTGAAGATGTCCACCCCGTTGAAGCCGGCGTTGGAGGTGTAGACCACGGTCCCGGTGGGGTTGACCGTCACGCCGCCGTGTGCCGGCTGGGAGACGATGGTGACCGACGAGGCGTTGATGGTCCCATCGACGTCGCGGTCGTTGCCGATCACGTTGATGGTGATCGGGGTGGCGGCCGGTATGGTGGCTACGTCGTTCACGGCGACCGGCGGGTCGTTCACCGGGTTGACCGTCACCGTCACCGTGGCGGGCGCCGAAGTGGCGGTGCCGTCGCTCACCGTGTAGGTGAAGGTGCTGGTGCCGAAGAAGTTGAGGTTGGGGGTGTAGGTCACGCTCCCATCGGGATGCGCCGCCACCTGCCCGTTCAGCGGCTGGGTCGCGATCTGCACGCTGTTCACCGCGATAACCCCGTCGACGTCGGTGTCGTTATCGGTCACGTTGAAGGTGACCGGGGTGTCCTCGTTGGTCACCGCCGAGTCGGCTACGGCCACCGGCGGGTCGTTGACGGCGTTCACGGTGAGGTTCACCGTAGCCGTGTTGGAGACGAGCCCCAGCGAGTCGCGCACCTGGTAGGTGAAGCTGTTAGCGCCGTTGAAATTCAGCGCCGGGGTGTAGGTCACGTTGCCGCCGGTCCCAAGTGTCAGCGTGCCGTTGGCCGGGTGGGTGACGAAGGTGATGCCGCCGCGCAACAGGTTGTTCTCGGCGTCGGTGTCGTTGGCCGTCAGGTTGAAGGTGACCGGGGTGTCCTCGGCGGTCGCAAACGCGTCGTCGACTGCGACCGGGGCCGTGTTGAGGGCGCCGTCCAGGATGTTGACGGTGACGGTCGCGGTGTTGGAGATGGCGCCGAAGCCGTCATGCACCGTGTAGGTGAAGGTGTCGGTCCCGACGAAGCCGGGGTTGGCCGCGTAGCTCACCGTGCCGCTCGACTGCGCCGTCGCGGTCCCGTGCACCCCTTGCGTCACGATCCGAAGCGATGCCCCGACCACTATGTCGCCCGGGTCCTGGTCCGTGTCGTTCAGGATCACGTCGATGATGGCGGTCGAGCCTGCCGCGACGTCCATGAAGTCGTTGATCGCCACCGGCGGGTGGTTGGCGGCGCCCGGCGGGAGGCTGGTCACCGCGCGGGAGGCGCTGCCACCCTTGGCGGAGACCACCCTGACCTGCTCGGGGGGGATGTTGTAGGTCTTCACCGGGTTGGCCGAATTGTCGGTGAGGGGGAAGGTGACCGAGCCCTGCCCGTTCACCAGTGCCGCGACCGGCCCCTCGATTCCCGGGATGTGCAGCGCCAGGGAGGGCGCCGCGATGCGGTCGTAGGAGGTCGCCGAGACGGTGAGCCTCCCGCTCCCCGGGTTGTAGAGAGCGGCGTCCACCGTCACCTCGTCGACCAGCGGGACCACCTTCGCGGTCTGCGGCACGTCGGTCGTGTTGGTCACGGTGACCGTAGCCGGAAGCGCCCCCGGGTCGGCGAAGAGGCCGGAGCTGCCGTAGAAATTCCCGTCGGCGGCGTTGTTGGTGGTCATCGACACGGTCGGAACGCCGCTGCCGGTGATCTGCACGGCCGAGGGGATGCCGGCCAGGGCGAAGTTCCCCGGGAAGGGAGCGGCGACGGTCTGGTTGGAGAGGGGCTGCGTGGTCACGTACCCCGCCACCTGGGCGCCCAGCGATTCGCGCGTGTAGCTCACGCGGTCCACGGTGAGCGGGGTCGGGGTGACCGCGGTGTAGATCTTGCCCATGACGGTGAACAGGTTGGTCTGGACGTTGAAGCCGTTGGGCCCTTGCACCCGGAAGTAGTTGGAAGGGTTCTGGGCGCTCGGGAAGGTGCTTCCCAGCACCTGGCACGGCACGTTGGGGTCCCCGAGGAAGCTTCCCCCCGCCGCCGAGATGGGGGCGTTGACGCAGTAGAGGAAGGGGCCGACGTTGCCGGCCAGCGCGCCGGTGAAGACGCCGTTCTGGATCCCTATGTCCTCGACGTACCTGATGCCGTCGGCGACCAGTGCCGGATCGACGGTGAAGGTGTACGCCTTGAAGGGGGTGGTGACGGTGTAGTCACCGGCGTAGGGGGTGTCGATCCTGATCCTGATCCGGGCGAAGGTGATCTGGGTATCGGGTACCGGGTGCCCGGTGGAGTAGGCTGCCTCGACTGCCTGCACCAGCAACGCCTTGCCGGCGCGGGTCAGCGCACCCTGCTGCGGGATGTCGATGGTCGCGTCGCCCACCCAGTAGAAGAGCTCAGGCCCCATGTTGGTCGGAAAACTCAGGGGCTGCAGGGGAAAAGGCTCCGCAGTGAGGCACATGCCGCTGACGCGGTCGGTGCAGATCTCCAGGGGGACCCTGTTGTTGTCCCGGTACCAAAGCGGGTAGCCGTGCCCAAGGTTAGGTTCGGTGCTCGGATTCACCTGCGGGACCACCGGCCCCAAGTCCAGAAGCGCCGCCCGGGCCTCGCCGGCCAAAACCAGCGCCACCAGCAGCAGCGGTATAAACAACGTGGTGAACCTTTTGAAGTTCTTCATCGCCTGCCTCCTGTAATCGCTCGGGGTCCTTCCGTCATCCGCCGGAGGAGCCCCGGTTGCCTCATTTCACGCCTGCCTCAAAGCTAGAGCCGACGGCAGTCCTGCCTGCAATCGTGACCTCCCCATTACAGGGATCGTGCCATGCGCTACTCATTGAAAAATCTCGTCTTTCCGGGAAGATACGGCAAGAGGTGGAAAAGGGACGATCTGTCGCGGGAACGGGGCACACGGGGGGGAGCTGCGGCCGGCAGCCTCACAAACACCTGAAATCCCACAGATGTAGCGGAGCTGTCGCGTTTTTCGTGCCTGCCAGTATTTTTGCTGCCCCCTCTCGCGGAAGAGGCGACAGCAAAAAAAACTCCCCGGGACCTTTCGGCGCGGGGAGTTCTTTTTCATTTGATGTTCAGCTGTCGTTGCGGCGTGCTAGTCGGAGGATTCCCTCCTCACCTTGAGCCGCATGTTGAGGGTCTGGCGCTTCAATCCGAGCATGGTGGCGGCGATCCCCTGATTCCCATTGGCCACCTCGAGCGCCGTGTCGATCAGGAATTCCTCCGCCTCCTGCAGGGTTGGGAAGTGCCCCCAGACGGCCTCGACCCTCTCCCTGGACCCTGCGCCTTTGACAGCCGCCGGCTGCGATACCAGCAGGCTCTTGTCCAGCGCGATGGCGCGGCGGAAGGGTTCCTGCGATAGCACCCGGGACTTGGTGCAGGCCACCGCGTCGTTCACCATCCCCTGCAGCTCGCGCACGTTGCCGGGGAAGTGGTAGCTTGCCAACAGGTCGACCAGTTCCTTCGGAAAGGTGGGGGGGGTGATGCCCAACCGCTCCGACATGATCCCAACGAAGTGGGTAAGCAGAAGCGGCAGATCCTCCCTGCGCTCCCGAAGCGGCGGGATCTGGATCTGGTGGCCGCAGATCCGGTAGTAGAGGTCGTTTCTGAATTTCCCCTCGGCAACCCTCTGCTGCAGGTCGCGGTTGGTGGCGAGGACTATGTGGGCGTCGCTCTTCCTGATCATGTCCGAGCCGACCGGGTAGTATTCGCGCTCCTGCAGCAGGCGCAAAAGCTTCAGCTGCGACGACTGGTTCAGGTCGCCGATCTCGTCGAGAAAGAGCGTTCCCCCGGAGGCCCTGGCGATCAGCCCTTCCCTGTTGCTCTCCGCGCCGGTGAAGGCCCCCTTCTTGTGCCCGAAGAGGGCGTCGGAGAACATCGCGTCGTCCAGCCCCGCCGCGTTCAGCGCCACGAAATTCCCCTTGCAGCCGGAGACGTCGTGGATGGCTTGCGCCACCAGTTCCTTACCCACGCCGGTCTCGCCGGTGATGAGGATCGGCTGCCGGCTGCCGGCCACCACTTCGGCATACTGGAACATCGCCCTCATCTTCCGGTTGCGGGTGACGATCGGCGCGAACGCCTGCGGGTATTCCAGCGAGTCGTTCAGGAGGTGGTGCTTCAAGGAGGAAAGCTCCCCGGACAGGGTGCGCATCTCCAGCGCCTTGCGCACGGTCGCCACCAGCCGCCCGGAGCTGACCGGCTTGGCCAGGTAGTCGAAGGCGCCTAACTTCATGCACTGCACCACGGTGTCCACCTCGTCGTTCGCGGTCACCACGATGACGGAGATGTGGGTGTAGTCCCGGACGATCTTCTGCAACAGTTCCATCCCCGACACGTGCGGCATGCTGAGGTCGAGCACCATGACAGCCACCGGCTCGCCGCCGGCCAGAAGCGGGAGCACCTCCCTGCTGTCGCTCAGGGTGATCACCTCGGTGATGCCCGCTATCTGCAGGTTGAGCTGACAGGTGGTGAGGATGTGCTCCTCGTCGTCGACAATCAGCACCGGATGCGGTGGGTTCAGCCTTCTTTTCATCTTTGCTCCTTTTAGGCCCGCGCCTGGCGAGGCTTTCGGTTCCCTAGTGCCTTAGTTCAGGCGGCACTCCCCGTCCCGGGGGCGGCGCCGCCCTGCGCGGGGAGCCTCGCGCTGAAAACGCTCCCCCTCCCCGGCTCGGAGGTGAATTCCAGCCGCCCGCCGTGATCCTTGACGATCGACTCGCTGATGGAAAGCCCGAGGCCGGTCCCGCCGCGCTCAAGCTTGGTGGTGAAGAATTGCTCCATGATGCGCTGCCCCTCTTCCGGGGTCATGCCGCATCCCTCGTCCCTTACCGTGATCACCACTTCCCCACGCTCCGGGTCGAAGCTGGTGGCGAGCCAGACCCCCTGCGCCTTGTCGGCTAGCGCCTGGCAGGCGTTCATGAGGAGGTTGATGATCACCTGCCCGAGCTGCTGGCTGTGTCCCATCACCTGGGGGAGCTCCTGCGCCAACTCCAGGCGGAAGTTGTCGGTGTGCTTGATCACCTCGTGGTGCATCAGCTTGACCGCCGAGCGGGCCACCTGGTTCACCTCGACCAAGCGCCTTTGGTCCCGCTCCTGGCGGGCTACCCCCTTCAGGTCGTCGACGATCGCGTTGACGCGGCGCGACCCGTCCTGGATACCCTCCAAAAGCCGCATCCAGTGCGCTTCCAGCTGGGAAAACGGGATTCCGGCGGCGTAGACTTCGCCCCCCTCCCCCAGCTCCAGCCGGTACTCGTTCAGGAGCTTCAGCGCGTCCTGCGAGATCCGGGTGACAAGCTCGCTGTTCGCCATGATGACGTTGTTGGGATTGTTGATCTCATGCGCCACCCCCGAAACCAGGAGCCCCAGCGAGGTCATCTTGTTGGCCTGGATCAGCTTCGCCTGGATCTCCCGCGTCCTCTCCTCCATCCGCACCCGCTCGGTGACGTCCCGGAAGGTGCAGTAGATGACCGGTATCCCCCGCAGCAGCATGACCTTCCCCCGCATCGAGACCACGATGCGCGCGTTGTCGCGGCGCCGGCAGAGGAAGTCGAGCTGCACCGGGCTTTGCTCCGAGATTGCCGACAGCGCGCGGAGGAGCGCGGGGAGGTCCGCAGGTTCGCAAAAGAGCTGCACACCCCCCTCCATCAGCTCGTCCCTGCCGTACCCGAAGGTCGTCTCCGTGTTGGCGTTGACGTCGAGGACCGCGCATCCCCCGGGCTCGAAGAAGACGATAGCGTCCTCGGACTTGTGGAAGATCTCCCGGAAGCGGGTCTCGCTCTCGATCAGTGCCTGCTCTGTCGCCTTGCGGCCGGTCTCGTCGCGCATGATGAGCAGGAACTCGGGCAGCTCGCCTTCCAGCCGCACCACGCTTATCGATACGTTCATGAACATGAGCGAGCCGTCACGCCGCCGGCATTTGATCTCGCCATGCTGCAGCGGGGCATCGGAACCGGCCCCCGACTGGACGCTCGCGAACATCTCCATCAACCCCGCCTCTCCTTCCATGAAGAGCGCGGCGGCGGAGGCACCGGTGATCTCGGCAGCGGGGTAACCGAAGAGCTTTTCCGCAGCCGGGTTGAAGGAGGTGATCACCGCCTGCGGGTCGAGCAGGACGATGGCGTCTATCACTTGCGCATGTACCGCGGCGACCCTCGCCTTGGCGGATTTTGCCTCCCTTTTCAGCGGGCGCGCCACCAAAAGCCAGATGAGGGGAGCACCGCAGAGCGTGGTGAAGAGGGCCTCCACGATCTTGGCCGGTGCCAGGTAGTCGCCGGGGGTCATGAGCGGGAGGATAAGTTCCTGCATCAGCCCCGACAGGAACACGGTGCAGAGCAAAAGGACGTAGAGTCGCACCGGGGTGTCGACAAGCGGCATGCGCTCCGTCATCCGCGGGCGGAGCAGCCCGCGCCAGATGATGACGCTGCTCCCCCCGCCGGTGAGTACTGCATCGACGAAATGAGCGGCTCCGCTTTTCAAGGGGAGGAACTGGGGGAGAAACAGCATCACCAGGTACTCGAGCAGGAAGATGCCGACCAGCACCTGTACCAACTGGACCGGAGGGGAATATTCTCCGATGCGCGTTTCACGGTCGTGAGTCTGCCTGACGTAGAAAAACCAGAGTGGGAGGGCGACTATGGCCACGATGATGCCGGCGTCCAGCAGGGCGCCCGACACCGGGCGCAGTCGCGCGAAGAGCGGGGACAGGAGCTCCATGACTGCGAGTTCCGTTGCGAAGACGGTCAGCAGCAAGGCGGATAAGCTCGCTGTGTTTTTGGTATTGAGCTTCTGCCGGGTTTGCCGCTGCATTACATCCCTTTATGCCTGCACCCGCAGGCACTGCCTTTGTTGCTTGGAGGATAAGTTCAGGGCGCCTGAGGCGGCGCAGGTTTTAATGATACATAGGTCCGCTATTTTTTCCTAGCCCTTTAGAATCGGGGCTGCGCCAGGCCATGCGGGGAGCTCCCCCCTCCCCTTTGTGCCAGCTACCATGTTCGGGAAACGACGGTGGGAGCTGTTCGGCCGCGTTGAAAAAAATTTCCGGGAAGCGGAGCGCGTGTGCAGAATTCCTGTTGACACGTCAAAAGTGCTATGTTATACACGTAATCTCTTCGCGGGGCGGGGTGCCGAAGGCGCTCCCAGCGCGGGGAAACGCGAGGTTAACAACTCGTGTAACCGAATATTCCCCATTAGCTCAGTCGGTAGAGCGGGTGACTGTTAATCACCATGTCCGTGGTTCGAGTCCGCGATGGGGAGCCAAACAATACAAAGGGTTACGGTTTTCAGCCGTAACCCTTTTTTGTTCACCTATCCTCCCGCGTATCCTTTTCCCCTGAAGCACCACTAGAAACGCGTTGTTTTGTCACCACCCGTATCTTCGCAGGCCTTTCTCAAGCACCTCGACGAGTTTCTCGCCTGTCGCGTATGAATCGGCAGTCGAGCGGCCGGTAATGAACGGGTAATCGACGATTACCGAATTGGGGCGGCCCACGTTTCCATGGAAACCCCCTTCCGGCCCGGTGGCATCCCTGAGGATATGTTCCAGCGTATAAAACGGCGGGCCGAAGTTCACCCAGCGGTCAGGGTTTCCCGCCTCCCTGCTCAGCAGGGCACCAGTCTCCGGATCGAGCACGCCGCTCAGGTCCCTATAGTCGTACTCCTGGGGATGACCCGTGACATGTTTTCCCCAGATGATGCTGCGCGGATCGTCGAAGTTTCGGGCTTTAGCCAGGCAGGCTACTCCGTAACATCCCGCGGCGATGGGCTTATCGGCCTGCTTGAAAGCGAGGATGGCGTCGTGGACGCGGTAGTTGTTGACCAGGTCGATCATCGGGCCGCTGCCGCCGACCAGCAACAGTGCCTCGAATTCCTCCACCAGCGCCTGCTGGGCTTGGGCCCGCGCCCGGCAGTACCCCTCCCACTTCCGCAAGGGGTAGTAGGACATTTTCATCTGCCCCCTTTCGTCCGGATAGCCCAGTTCCCCCAGGTCACTCCAGTACGGCCGTTCCGGCAGCATCGCCTTCAAACTCCTCTGGTTGGCGAGGTAGGGATTGGAGGGGTCATCGAGTCTCCGTACCTTCTCCGCCATTTCCGGGGTCGCCACGGTTTTGCCCAAGGGCGGGTCCTTGCAGCCGGGGTCCATGCTGGGTGGAAGGGCGCGCGGCCGCCGCCCCGTAGGGGTACAAAGGACTGGTTTGTAGTTCCTGCTTTGCAACAACTCCAGAGGTCCGACCAACTCTTCCCCCCAGAACCCCCATTCGGACAGAATGACCAGAATTTTTTTGCTCATCGCGCTCCCCTTGCTTATTTATTTGCCCCGGGGTTTCGGGGCTCAAGCGCCATCTCTCCATGGGCAGTTAAAATTAAAAACTTCTAAGTTCTATCACTCGATACCTGCATGTAAAGAAGGAATTTTACTTCTTAGTTCCTGTTACAGGTTCTGACTTGCGGGGATTGGTAGTACGCGGAAGGTTTCGCGTTATAGGAGTCAACTGTAACTTTGAGAAAAAATTTTGCTGAGCGTATCACCGGGGAAGCCCGCAAAACTATGGCCGATTCCTTTGAAGGAATCGGCCATTTTGCTTTTGAGCCTCATTCTGCTGCCTTGTAACCGGCCCCACATAGGGCTCCAATGCCTGACTATGCGTTCCTTACTTGCATTGTGCTGCCAAATTGTCCAGGATCCCTATGAGATGCGTTGAGGCTTCTACCATTTCGTCGCAGCATTGACCCGCTTTCGCTTTGTCGCCGGAGTTATGAGCGATGATAGCCTGCTTGCCGAGCTCATGTACCTTGGCATGAGGCGCATCGATTTCTTTGAACAAATCGAACTGCCCGCAACTGCTCTGGCCGTCGCCTTGACACCACTTGCCGAAGGCACAGGTAAGATGGGTCGGCAGCAGGTAATGATCAACCGTCTGCGCCCCGTGCAGATGTGCCCTGATCTTTCCCACGAAGATCATATGGGCACTCTTTGCCTTACGCAGCACCAGCCTGTCACTTTCATTGAGCTTGAACTTGCCCAACGACGACAGCAGGGCTTCAGCGCCGGCATTGAGATGACCGGCTTGGAGCGCAGAGGTATGTGCATGTCCTGCGACACTCCTGCCGATATCGTTGATTCTAGTCATGTTGCTGCTGATCTCGCCGGTCGTGGCTGTCTGTTCTTCGGCAGCAGTAGCAATCTGATTGACCTGCATTCCCAAATCGTTAATCAGGTTGAGTATGCGTTCGATGGCTTCACCGGAATGGGTCGCTTGCGCAGTTCCTTGCTCTACTTCCCGTACGCCTTCGTTCATTGCCTGAACCGCATCCTTTGTCTCCTGCTGGATGGCTTTGATCATGCCACTGATTTCATGGGTAGCCCTTGTGGTCCGTTCAGCGAGGGCGCGCACCTCGTCGGCAACAACGGCAAATCCTCTGCCTTGCTCCCCCGCTCTTGCTGCTTCTATAGCGGCATTCAAGGCCAAGAGATTCGTCTGATCGGCAATGTCCTCTATAGTCCCGACTATTTCGCCGATCTGATCGCTTCTGTTGCCCAAACTTGCGACCGTATTTGCTGAAGCACGCACCTGGTCAGCAATACGCGACATGATGTCGATGCTGCTCCGGATGATCTCAGCCCCTTCAGTAGCTTCGCCCGTTGCGGTGCGTGCCCCCTCTGCCGCCATCTGGCAGTTGCTTGCGATATCACAGGATGTCGCAGCCATTTCCTCCCCGGCTGTCGCGACGGTGCTCGCTTGTATAGCCACCTCGTCTGCGCCGATCGCGATCTCTTCGGATGTCGCATACACGGTTCCAACCGCTGCTGCCACATGGCAACTGCTCTCCAGCACCGTGGTCAGAGTTGTCCTCATTTTATCGACGGCGCCGTGGATTGAACGTGACAGCTCACCTACCTCATCGTTTCGCAACTCTTCGCTGCCTGAGCTTAAGTCGCCGTCAGCTACCTGCTGCATTCTGACCACAATCGTGCGGAGAGGCCTGATGATTACAGCCTTGATCATCCATATAAGCAACAGGACTGACGCCAATGTGATGACAAAGGTAATGGCAAAAGAAACAAGCAACTTGTGCCGTATGGCAGTTTCGATCGCACCAAGATCGTCGAGGATTTCATATGCACCATGCTGCTCACCTGCTTTCCATCCTTCAGCTTTCACTCCAAGCAGATCGAGCCCGTCCTTATTGAGCGTGTCGGACGGTCCCCCGTGGCATACCAGACACTCGCCGGTAAGTTTGATTGGGCGCAGGTAGCGAATAACGTTGCTGGCCTTGTCGACCATGAATAATTCCTGCAGATTTTCCTTTTGTAGCCTGTCCAGGAGTACGAGTTCGGTGCTGTCCGGCTCGTTCTGTTTGTTCCGAGCTTGAACCTTAGGGACCTTGAGTTTGAAGCCCGATTCAGATGCGTGTTCGCCTGCGATTTTCATGGCTGCAATGATCGGGATGGTGTTGAAAAAAACGGTCTCCCGTGCCGCGGCCACCTTGTCCGTAGCAGACTTCAGTTTGTCATCGAATGCGCTTTTTAGCTCTACCTCGTTGAAGGCTTTGTTACTTCTCAGGAAGGCCATGAAGTTACGAGAGCTTTCCGCTTGGAGCAGTACTGCCCTGGCCTTCGATTTGACTGCCTCGTAGGCCTCATTCCGGGTGTTGACACTGAAATACGCGATGTTCGCAACGAATGAAACGATCAATGCTACGGCCACGCAGATGGTGATTTTGGTACTAAGCCCACTTCCAAGCATGCTCATGCCACACCTCTTGACGAACACAGTTGATATATCGAACACCAATGCCGCTGAGAATTTGCATCTCTCTTCGGTGTGGCAATTTGAAACTTCATTTATTTTTTTGCACCCTTGCACCCCACCATGCCTGAAGCAATGGTCGTTCTTCTCCGAAACACGACAGCATTCCCGATAGCCCTGCAAGGCATAAGGCGGGCGGGGACCTCCTTCGTAACCTCTCTCATTATCTTTGCAAATCAATGACTTTAACCGAATCCGCGTTGGCGAAAGTGTCGGAACCGGCTACAGTTTCGTTATTGAGTTTTCATACAGTGGGTGTCGGGAAGGAGCAAATGAAAAGGTGCAAGGCCGGTAGGTGACCATCCAGGCGCCCAAAGTTGCCGTTGGATGCCTGGAACAAACCAAATGTCCTTAGCAGGACGCCGCAAGACGAAGGAGAAAGGTTATGAAAACGCGTATAACCAACATGCTGCGCCTGTCGTTCGCTGCAGTGGCGGCACTGGCCATACTCTGGACAGCCGTTCCCGCAGGTGCGACCTTTGTCGTGGATCCCAATCCCGGTGGCATCAGCTTTTACCTAAACAACGAAATGATCAGCCCCAACCACTTCACAGGCAATGTCGGCGGCAATGACATTAGCT
>NZ_AUGE01000049.1 GCF_000426865.1 Citrifermentans bremense R1 | reverse complement strand
GGTCGCAATCCCAGCGGAATGCCGGTCGCGATCACGCCGGAACAGCGGTCGCAATCAGATCGGAATGCCGGTCGCAATCGACCGGAATACGCATCACCAACAACTTCAAGAACACCGTAAAATACATCACGCTAACCGTTAGAGCACCGAGGCGCATAAACGTCATCGCTAAAGAAATTGCAGACAGGAATACCCACATCATGAATTACCTCCTATTCTGGTGTTAGTGTTTTGATACTGCTATGCGGTGTGTGTGGTGGGGGGGGCCTAGAGGTCACGGACGATTTGCCAGGTATCAAGCCCTATGTTGATATATTCCCACTCATCTAGGTAATGATCGATGGCGTTCCTGACTTCTTCCCGGGCCAAAAAAAGTTCAGCTTCAGACAAGGCTAGGGCCTTTTCTCCTAGTCGCTGCACTATCGCTAGAAGGATGTTCTCCATAGTGATCGTGAATACAGCCTCTGAGGGGTTCACGGTTCTCGACAGTTGCGTGATTATATCTTGTTGTCGCATACGGCCTCCTTTTCTGTTTCGATAAATAAAAAGCCCCATTGACCGGAATGGCCAAGGGGCTAGGAAACTGAGATAGTATTTTTGATTTAAAAGCCAATTAGCGTATCAAATTTTGCTACTGTGAAATCCTTGTCTGCCTAAATAGTACTAAGGCACTGGCAACGTACAAAACAGTTGCCATCATTGACACCCATGGACCTGCGCTGATTGATATAACCGTCATATGGTCGTCATATCCATACCTGTTAACATATTTGTCATACAGATTACACACAGATACCACTAATGATAATGCTGATATCGGAGCAAGTATTTTATAATTCAACTCCCTTTTAACCAACATAAACACAATTGGATAAATATAAAAGAACATAAATACTTGAATATCATCACTCCTAATGTAAGTGTATGAATCATATATTGATAACGTATATTTTTTTACTGGCAGCAAGAATGACGTTAGCATAATCATAAAAGAGGTGGCAGCTAACAACTCAGCTCTGTTATAACTATGATAAATCTGCAAGCATATTGTGATTATTCTATTATTGCCAGACTCCACGTTTACATTATTCTTTGATTTTTCTTTATAACCAATTAGAACTCCAGAGATCAAAACTACTGATCCAATTATTACAAACATTTGTCTATTGCCTAACAAGTGCATATTAACCACATTTGAGCCGACAAGAGATACTTCCATATTCATCGCATATATAACAATTAATGTTCCTACTACCATCAAAACTCTTCCCGAAAACGTCATTTGATCCCCTCCTTTTAGATTTATAGTTTCAAGCGGTGTCCTTACCTTGTCGGCGCTCTTTCTTAGTGGAGTTGTCTAGCTCAACATCCCGCCCCTCTATGATTACATCCTAATAATTTATAATTTCTGATCACAGCTATATGCAGCCAATAGGCTGTATTGTCAATACCTATTAATCCGGTTAAGGTGTGGTTAGCGTAATGCTGAGTCTGTATCCTTTGCGAAAAGGGTATGGCTATGAGCAAAGTTCTTGACAATATTGAAATAGGCCAAAAGCTCAGAGAGTTCCGGCTCCAGGCGGGGCTTACGCAGGAACAACTTGCGGAAAGGCTAGGAATCACATTTCAGCAGGTCCAAAAGTATGAGCGTGGCGCGACCAAGCTTAATTTGGTCAAGTTGCAGCAGGCAGCAGAAGCATTGAAAATTCCAGTTTCTGCCTTTTTCGAGGAAGGAAATTTTTCTGCTTTCCAACTTAACCCCAATGAGAAAAAGCTACTCACTCTCTTTAGGGCAATTAGGTCGGAACGCTACAGAAGCAGTATACTGGACATCGTTGATGGCTTAGCAAAAGTAAAAGATTGACCCCCAACAACACCTGCAACCGGGTACAACTGAACTACTGCACCTGCTTCGGGAGCAGGGGGTCGGAGGTTCGAATCCTCTCATTCCGACCATCTAAAACAAGAGCCCTCGGCATTAGCCGGGGGCTTTTTGCGTTATGGCTCCGGTCCTCCTCCGGTCCGCGCCAAAGATTCCTCTCCGCGCCTCGCCTCTCTCAATCAGCCCAGCGACACCACCTCAACCGTCCAAACGCCCCTCCTCCGCCTACGCGGCGTCCGCCCCTCTTCGATCGTCCTCCCATCCCAGAGGTAGGAATAGAGATCAAGGTAGTGCCAAGAGATTTCCTATTGACATTTGGTTGTCACACTTACTACAATCACAACAACTACAGGAGCGAATCATGGACTTTTCCCTAGAAACATCCGTTGGATTCACCGTTTACAGGACTGCATTAACACTCCAGTTGGAGATGGCCCGTCGCCTAAAGCCATTTGACTTGACTCCAGTGCAATGGTCAGTCCTCACCCGGCTAGCTGAACAAGATGGTCTGCCTCAAAAACAGGTCGCAGAGACCACATTCAAGGATCAACCTACGACTGGGCGTATTTTGGACCGCCTGGTTGAAAAAGGGCTGGTACGGCGGGATGGAAATCCTGGTGATCGTCGAGGCTTCCTGATCTTCCTGACAGAAGAAGGCCGTTGTCTACGTGACCGAATCGTCCCGGTGGCGACACAGATGAATGAGGATGCCAGCAACGGTCTCTCTTTCGAGGAGAGGAAGACCCTCCTCGGACTTCTTGCAAAGGTGCAAGGTGATTTCAACCGCTAAAAGGAGCAGAAACATGGAACTGCGAGATCAAGTAGTACTTGTAACAGGAGCAAATGGTGGAATTGGTAGCGCGTTAGTCTCGGCCTTTCTCACTGCTGGAGTGAAAAAAATTTACGCTGGCACGAAAAACAAGGGAACGCTTCCCGGAGGGCTCGGTGACCCGCGAATCACGCCAGTCGTAATTGATATTGCCGATCCTTCGAGTGTTAAAGCTGCTGCTCTTGCGTGCCCCGACGTAACGATACTCGTCAACAATGCTGGCATCAATCTTGGCAGTTCTCTTTTGGATGCGCCGATTTCCGCACGAATGGAATTCGACGTCAACGTTTTCGGCACCTTGTCGATGTGCACGGCATTCGCGCCGGTCCTGAAAACAAACAGTGGGGGCTGCATCGTCAATATTATCTCTATCCTAGCAATGGTTAGCATGCCGTCCAATGGCACATACTGCGCATCCAAAGCTGCTTTACACTCCGTTACACAGGGGATGCGTGGCTCTCTCGCCGAGCAAGGAACAAGGGTCATAGGAATATACCCTGGTCCAGTTGCAACACGGTTAACTGAGGGGTTAGAGATACCAAAGGCCGCCCCTGAAAAAGTAGCCGAGGAAGTCGTTGCAGGACTCCTCGGTGATTGCGATGAAGTCTATCCCGATGACATGTCGAAAAATGTCAGTCAAGGACTAGCCGCTAACGCCAAAGCGGTTGAACAGCAATTCGCTGCCTTCTAGCTCTTAATGTAGCACAATGCTGGGATGGCACGCTGGTCTACCCCTGCGGGAAGCCCACCGGAGTATACCGACAACGTTCTCAAATAATGTGGGAGAAGCCGCAAAGGCTTCTCCCACCTAAGCTCCCTACCACATCACATATCACCACATCACGTTCCTACGTCTCCGGTGTGTTTTCTTCGATCCAGCGCGAAATCATTGCAACAATAGGCTCCCCCTTACGCACCGACTCCAACTTCAGCCTCGTGTGCAGGCTCCGGGGTAGCTGAAAGCTGACCTTCGCAGGCCCACGAGGGGACGTCCACGGCCTCCTTTCCGTTTTTCGGGGACGGCGGTTTCCCAGCTTCCCCAATCCTATGTTCTTTCCGCCTTCCCGTGTTTCCCCTGCTTTCCGGCACATATCACCTTTTTGGCGGTACCGCTCCGCCTGTCCCCGTGCCGGCGCGGAAAGAGGGAAAGAGGGGACGTCCATTCGATCATGCGTTGCGAGATTCATGCTCGTGTGGCGCCCTTCTCAGCATGCCCAGACAAGCTCGCATAGACGCGCCCGGTGCGCTGCACCATATCATCTGCCGCGGCATAGAACGCAAAGCGATTTCCGTGACGATACCGACCGAAACGCTTTTCTCTCCAGGATCGGAACTACTTTCAACAAGACCTCCACCCAGTGCTTTGCTTGGGCTCTCCTGCCTAACCACTTCCATGCAGGCCTCTTGCGCTTGCTTCCGGCGCAGGGGGGATGTCATCTTGAACCGGAAAAAGATGAATTTGAAACAGAATCGTGAAATTTAAAAAATTTATCAAATCTGGAAAAAATTTGACGAATTTGATTCCGAATTTGACGAATCTGGATACGGATTCGATGAATTTGAATCGGAATTTAACGAATTTGGATACGGATTCGACGAATTTGGGTCGGAATTTAACGAATTTGGATACAGATTCGACGAATTCGAGTCGGAATTTAACGAATTTTATTCCGAAAACGAGAAACTCAATTACACCCGACCTCCGACCGGGAAACTGCCTGCTATACGCCATCCTTTGTTGACACTCCTCCTCATCGACAGATATTCCCGCAACTCGAACCTCGATAGACGACAATACTCAACCATCCGTGATGGATGGCGCGGAAAACACAGCCAAAGTCAACGACCAGGGGGTACTGGGAACTTTGGGCGGCGGCGGTGATGCCACCGGGTGTTGCGGAGAGCTTGGCCTTTCGGCAATCGAAAAGTGGTCAAAGCGACGCCACATCCTCCCGGACCTGGTCTGCGCGTCTACTCGCAACGTGGTGGGCGAGAAACTCGTCATAGCTGCTGGTTTTTTGCGGGCCGAGCGCGTTGCTAAGACAACGCCAGGCAACAAGTTCAAACTATTGCAGAAGAACTGAGGGTTTAGCGCGGCGACTGCCTTCTCCTGGGCTTCCCGCAACTGGAACCGCGCAATCATTTTTGGTCCAGGCTTTTTTGTCTTGAGCCGGAATACTCCATTTCGCCTCACCGCCTTCGAGAATGCCACATCCGCTTCCTCTTAAGAAACCGACGATCACCACCGATAACCGTATGATGCGCGTGGAAATAGACAGACGCAATCCCACGCTCCAAAGGAGCCTTTACGTGACTATAAAAGCAAAACTGATTTTGAACGCATGCATTGTCCTGGTTGCTGTCGGCGCAGTTTCAGTCAGCAGTTTCTTCAGCATGACCTCGATCAAGGGTAAACTTTCCTACCTCACCGAGAAGAGCACCCCCTACCAGGTCAGAACTGTCGAATTCCAACGCGCACTTCAGGGTGCGACCGCGGACCTGATCAAGGTAGGCGCGGCACATGACGATCTCGCATATGCCGCGGCCAAAAAAGAGGCGGAGAAATCGCTTGAGGAGGTCCAAAAGACCCTGGAGCGGCTGGAGAAGATCTCGGGGGAGAAACTCGAAGCATCGGCCGAATTAAACGGTATCGCCCAGGAGCTTTTTTCCACCATGGCTGCGAAGCTTAAATCGGAAAAGGAATCCGGTGAGGCCCGTGCGGTCATCGTACAGAAGGCCCAGGAAGCCAACGGGAAGATCCGGGAGTTGGAGAACAAGGTCCGGTCGCTGCAGCAGTCGAGTTCCGCCGCCTACTCAAGCGCCAACGAGGATGCCGACAAGTTGTCCAAGAAGCTCGCCAGCATCGAAACGCTGAAGGTCTCCCTGAAGGATCTGCAGTTCATCTTCTACGACATACTCCGCACACCCGAAAAGAAGGCTTTGCACGATCGTTTCGCGGGGACGCTGACCAGGATCCAGCAAAACGGCAACATCAAGAATAACAAGGCGATAGGATCGGGATTCGCCGATTTCCTGGCCAAGGCCAACACGGCTATCAAGGCACGTACGGAGGGGGCGGACCCGCGCCAGGTCGACGCCCTCCTGAAGGAGCCAAACGCCTCGCTTTCAGAGATGTGGGACTTAATTGAGGACGAAGTCGACAAATCCCAGCTCCAGGTCAGCAAACTCTCCGCCCGGCTTCCGGGCTACGTCACCAAAGCAAACGCCGCCGTCAACGTTCTCTCCACCAACACCGAGATCGTCTCCTTAGGCAAGTCCCTGGAATCCCTTTCCAGTCGGCTGTTTCTCGCTACCAGCGAAAAGGAGCTCGACGCCATTGCCGCCGACTTCGGCCAGCAATACCAGAAGCTTGCCGTGGCGGAAAGGTCGGTGGAGACACTTATAAAAACGGCAGGTACTGCGCAGGAAACAAGGATACTAAGGGAGGCTTCACTCTCCCTGGCGGGGATCAGGGACACCGTCTTCATGCGCAACGGCATTCTGGAGAAGCTGCACCAAAAGATGCAACTTGAGGCGAAGGCGGATAGCGCCGCTATCAAGCTGCGCGACATCGTCTCGAAACAGGCGGAAAAAGGGAAGAAAACTGTGTCGGTGGCCCAGGAAGGGCAGGAAGTTGCCATAGGCACGGTCAACCGGACCATCCGCTACAGCATGACGCTTATCATCCTCATTGCCCTCGGCTCCGCAATGATCGGGACCCTGGTGGGGATGTGGATCTACCGCAGCATCACAGGGCCGATCCAGCGCCTCATCACGGTCGCCGAAGAGGTCGCCGAGGGCAATCTTGCCGTGGATCTGGCAGCCACACGAAACGACGAGGTGGGGCATGTGCAAAACGCCATCAGCAGGATGCTGGTGAGCATCAGGGGCGTGGTCAAAAGTATCGGGGAGGCCACCGACACCCTTGCCGGCAGCTCGGTAGAGATGGCAGCCACAGCTGGCACGCTGGAGACCGGCGCGGAACGCCAGGCAAGCAGGGTGGACGGATCCGCCGCCACCATGGCCCAGATGAACCAGACCACGATGGACATGGCTAAGAACACCGCCGACACAGCCAACGCCGCCGACACGATGAAGGCGATTGCCGCGGAGGGGAAAGGGGCGATGCAGCTTACGGCCGACGAGTTGCAGGCCTTCGCCCAAAGCTTCACCGAGACCGCAGTTATGGTTGAGGAACTGGGCGGCCAATCGGCGCAGATCAGCGAGATCGGCACCCTCATCAGGGACATCGCCGACCAGACGAACCTGCTGGCCCTTAATGCCGCCATCGAGGCCGCACGCGCCGGCGAGCAGGGACGAGGATTCGCCGTCGTCGCCGACAGCGTGAGGGAGCTTGCGGAAAGGACAGCCACCGCCACCGCCGAGATCACCCAGACGGTGAAGAACATGCAGGTGAGCGTCGGGCGATCGGTTGCCAAGATGAGCGAAGAACGGGAGGCGGTGGGGACCATACTGACACGCGTCAACACGACCGTCGGGGCCATTGAGCGGATCGCACAGTACGTGGATCAGGTTAACGATATGGTGCGAAGGATCGCCACAGCCACCGAAGAACAGTCTGCCGCAAGCGGCGAAGTTTCTGAGAACGTCGAGGAGATCGCCCTGCTGACGCGCGAGGTCCGCGCCTCGTGCAGCGGCATCAGGGAATCCTCCGACGGACTTTCCCGGCTTGCCGGCGAACTCCATGGCATGGTCGCCTGGTTCAAGGTGTAGCAGAGGGAGTTTCGCAATTTTGCGAAATCAGGCCCGATCCGGCCTGATCCTTCGAACTAGCTAACTTACCGCCTTTTTCACCTACCCCCGCGCAAGAGTGAAAAAGAGTTTTCGCAATCCTGCGAAAACGGCAGGAGCAGGAGCCCTTCCCTTGCCATGCCAACTCCTTGTTTTTACGATGTTATATTTTGAATACACAGAAATATAACATTGGTATGTTCATTGCTTCCCGTTAAGCCGGCAGCGAAATCCACATATCGCGAAGCAAAATTTGAACAATAGGAGGATGTAATGAGTAACCTGAAATTGGGAAATCCTGCAGTAGTCGGCCTCGCCGGCTTCGGAATGACGACATTCGTGCTGCAATGCCACAACCTGGGATGGTGCGGTATCGCCCCCGTCCTCTGGCTCGGCCTCTGCTTCGGCGGCACCGCCCAGCTCGTCGCCGGTTTGATGGAGATGAGGACCGGTAACAACTTCGGTTTTTGCGCCTTTACCGGTTATGGAGCCTTCTGGATTTCCCTTTGCCTGATGATCATCTTCGGGAAGAACCCGACCCTGGTCGCCTCCTACCCGACCCTGGCCTTCAACGCCAACGATCTCGGGTTCTACCTGGTCGCCTGGACCATCTTCACCTTCATCCTCTTCATCGCCTCCATGAAGCATAATGCGACATTGGCCTTCATCTTCCTCACCCTGCTGCTTGGCTTCATCGGTCTCGACGTCAAAGAATTTACCGGCAGCGCCCTTGCCGGGACCTTTGCAGCTTACGACCTGCTGATCTGCGCATTCTCGGCACTTTACCTGATGGCTGTCGCCGTATATGCCGAATCCGGCATCAACCTTCCCGTCGGCGAGGCATGGATCAAGGACAAGGCCCAGGCCGAGGAGGCCGTCGCCACCAGCAAGGTCACCGCATAGATACCCTCTGCCAAGGGAGGCGCAACGCGCCGCGCAGGCAGACAAAATGATAAAGAGAGAAGGGCCATGGCAACCGCATGGCCCTTTTTCTTTGGCATGAGCTCAATACCGCAGATCGAATGCCTGCAAAACGCGGTGCGCGTGATCGGGCGGCCTCGAAGACCGGTGGTCAAACGCCGCCGGGCTCCTGGAGACGCCTCGGAATCAAGCGGGAAGAAAAAAGAGGGAGAGGATGTCGCTCATGGCGAGGAGGCTGGGCTAGCCGCCGGGACTATAGCCGACCAGTAAAGAGCAACCGGGACCGGCGGGATTACCACAGATAGATGGATTTATTATCGAAGCGGTCGCGATTGAAATAAAGGAAGACGTTCAGCAGCAGGAACAAGACGAAGACCGAGAAAGCGTTGATGCGGTAGTGGTAGTCGGGAACCATGGCACCAGAAGCAGTCATGATCTGCTGGACAGGGAGCAGAAGCAGGTTGGAGATGCCACTGGCGCTTTCCAGGAAGTTATAGGCGATGAGCAGCCAAAGGGTGAGCCTTTGCCGTTTCAGTATCCCTACTATGAGATACAAAGAGACGACGGAGTCGACAAAAATCATGGATTCGCTGGCATCTCCTGTGTATATCTTCCCCATAAAGGGATAAGGCTCGCCAAGGTGGGAAAGAGTGAGGAGCATGCAAAGGAGGTAGATGCCGATCAGGGGGGTCAGCCTATAGTCTCTCCTCCTTTCATCCGGCGATGCCACGACCTTCTGATCCGTTTGTTTCAAGCTGTCCCCCGTTTATCCAGCGCTTGCTGCAGGATCGATGCGTCTGCAGTCTGTCACAAATACACGATCATGTCACAACGCCGCTCACCCGATACAGCAAAATCAGCCTAGGATCTTAAATAAACCGTTGTGATACTAGCAGGAGACACGGTTTCATGCAATATGAAGTTCACCGTCAACCCCTAGTCCAGGAAAACGCTTCCGCCGCCTTTCTGTACTCAACTCCCCTCCCACCCCGCCAGCAGCAGACCGGCGCCCCCCTTCGCGCGCTGTCTAACTCCCTTAGCCCCAGACTTTCAGCCGGTGGTGCCCAGGCCTGCGGCGATGGCGTTTATCGTCTCCAGGAGCCGGAACAAGAGTTCCTCGCATTGGGCCCGGTTTTGCTGCGTCTCGGGGCGCCGCCACTGGCGCAGCAGGTCGATCTGACGGTCGTGCAACACCTTCAGGGGTTCCTCGCGCCGCGCCAGTGAGGTGTACACCGAGGCCCGGCGCTCGGCGAGCGCTCCGCCGTAGATCTCCTCCAGAATTCTCGTGGTGCGCAGGTATTCCCCTTTCAGCAGCGCGAAGATCGGGTCCCTCACCGTTTGGTCCAGCACCAGACCGGCGTATGCCTGCATGATCTGGAGGTTGGCGGTGGCGATACTGGTAGCGGTATTGCTGATGATGTAGTGCAGCGCCGTCCAGGACTGGCTGTGGCCGGCCAGCTCGCGAAAGGATCTCTCGTCCTCGTTCAGCAGCTCTTCCAGCGCAAACCCCACGCCGTACCACCCCGAAAGGAAATAGCGGGCCTGGCTCCAACTGAAGACCCAGGGAATGGCGCGCAGGTCGGCAAGTGTTGCGGACCTGCTGCGGCGGGCGGGACGGGATCCGATGCTGCTGCATTCGATGGCGTCGATGGGGGTCGCCTGCCGGAAAAACTCGATAAAACCTGGCTCTGCCAGCAACTGCTCGTAGGCGAAGCGGCTACGTTGCGCCAGCCGGTCCATGAGCGATTCCAGCCTCTCTTTGGGGACGGCGGGGTGGCGCGGCGACTGGGTCACCACTGTCGTCCCGGCAAGGAGCAGCTCCAGGTTGTAGGCCGCGTTGAGGGGGTTGGAGTACTTCTGGGAAATCACCTCCCCCTGCTCGGTGAGCCGGAGGTCGCCCCCGGCGGAACCTTCCGGAAGTCCCCGCAGGAAACGGCTGGTGGGACCGGCCCCGCGGCTGATGGTGCCGCCGCGACCGTGAAAAAACCGCAGCCGCACGCCTAAGCGCCGGGCGGTTTCCAGCATCGCCTCCTGACCCCGGTACAGGCTCCACAGGCTCGCCAGGATTCCGCCGTCTTTGTTGCTGTCGCTGTAGCCGACCATCACCTGCTGTACCGGTTGGTCGCCATGCAGATGCGCCAGAGTGCGGCGGGTGGCGGGATGGACCAGGAAGGCCTCCAATATGGCGGAACTGCCACGCAAATCGTCGATGGTCTCGAAAAGCGGCACCACCGGGAGCAGGCAGACCGCCCCTCCCTCCCCTGCGGCGGTGAGACCGGCCTCCCTGGCCAGGAGGTAAACGACCAACAGATCCGAGACACTGCGGGTCATGCTGACGATCAGGGGACCGATGGCATCGGTGCCGTAGAGGGCTATGTGGGCGGCGAGGACGCGGAAGCACCCTAGCACCCCCTCCGCCTCGGGGCCCGGCTTCGCGTCGGCGCGGACAAAGGGGCGGGGGGAGGCGAGCTCCTGGTCGAGGAAGGCGAGGCGCTTTTCCTCGCTCCATCGCGAAAAGCGGTGATCGGAGATGCCGGCTGCGGCCAGCAGTTGGTCCACGGCCTTGTCGTGGTAGCTGCTGTTTTGACGGATATCCAGGCTTGCCAGGTGGAAGCCGAAGACCTCGACGGTGCGCAGCACCGGGACCACGTCGGCCAAGGCGAGACGGGAAGCCCCGGCGGCTACCAGGCTGTCCCTCAAAAGCTGCAGGTCGTGGGCGAGTTCGTCGCTGTGGCAGTAGCGTGTCCCCATATCGCCGCAGAGGATCTCCTCCTCCCCCGTGACGTCGACCGGGAGCCTTGCCTTGATCAGGTTCACCATCTGGCGCCAGGGCTCTTCGGGGTTGCGCCTGAGCGCTTCGCTCCCCGCCGGGCCGGAGCGTGCCGCGAGTTGGTCCAACCGTCTTTGCAGATCTGCAGAGGGGTGGATCAGCCGGCGCGAGAGGCTGAGCCTGCTCCCCAGTGTGGTGAGCTGGCCGTGGATCAGCATGAGCGCGTTGAGCCTCAGTTCCTTAAGCGTCGCCTCCGTCACTTCCGGCGTCACCAACGGGTGCCCGTCGCGGTCACCCCCTACCCAGGTGCTGAAGCTTATCCGGGGCAGCGCGGTGGATATAGGGGAGATGGCGCCCGCTAAACCGGCCTCGGACCAGGCGCGGCAGATCCTCTTGTCGAGGATCGGGATCGCCTTGGGAAAGATCTCGCGCAGGTGGTAGATCATGCTGGCGAGCTCGTTCAGTACGTGCGGCTTCTCCAGGTGGATCTCGCCGGTGCGCCACAAGCGCTCCAGCATCGCGACGATATCGTCGCGGATGTCGTCCTTTTCGGCGGGAGTCCAAACTGTATTCTCGCGCTTAACCAGCAGCAGGTACAGTTCATGAAGATGCCGCAGCACCGAGGCGCGCTTCGCCTCGGTCGGGTGCGCCGTCAGCACCGGCTCGACGCGAATCTGACCGAGCCTTGCGGCAAGCTCCTCTGCGGTCACCCCGCTCTCCTTGATCTGCTCCAGGACCCGCCCCCAAAGCCCCGGCTCCGCCACGAGTCCCTGTTCGGTTTCCAGAGCCCGGCGGCTTTGGACGGCGAAGTTCTCTTCCGCCATGCTGAGGAGCTGGAAAGCTATGGACCAGGCCCTCACGAAACGACAGTCGACGCCAGGCGTGAGGGAATCCGCCCGCGGCAGACAGGCGGACAGTTCCTTCTCCTGAAGCCCCGAGAACATCTCGGCGAGGCAGTCCATCAGGTAATCGAGGTCTCGCTGCAACTTATCCGGTGTCTCTTTGCTGTCCTGCATGATGATGCCTCCTTGCCCGCAGCCAAGCCCTCCGCCTCGGGCGAACAGGTAGGAATCATATCGTAAATTCAGGAACTGCACATCGCCCGGGCGCCCCAAAGACAGCTCCATCCTGCGACTGCGTCCGCGCTTGTTCATGTGAATAGGGTTATGGTAAGGTCTTATTAGGAGGGAAAAGCAGGAGGTTCATTATGACAACGCTTATCCTCATAATCCTGGCGATCATAGCCATCGTACTGACGATATGGTTTTTGACCATTCCGGCAGAAGTGGTAGCCGGCACTTTCAAAGCTTTTCGCCACGGGGATTGGAAGCACCGTAAACCCGGCCCTCCTCGTGTCAGCGGCTGACCGGCGGGACGTAGCAGGTTCCAGTGAAAAGGCCCTTGGCACGCGCCAAGGGCCTTCGTTATTTCTAGAGTGGAAAGTAGAACTGGAAAGGCAAATGCCGCTGTGGATGCCAATCGTGCAGGGATGGCCGCATGTCATCTCCCCCTTCGGCATCTAGTCGGCCATGCCTTGATCCCGGCGCCTTAAAGCGTCTGGGTAGCCGACTCTACCGTGACGACCAACGCCCCCCTGGCCCAGGCGTACTTCGCCTTGATGGTGTCGAAGTCCGGCCCGGACGAGACAAAGGCTGCGGTCCCCTTGAGCAGGAAGCCTGTTCCCGGCCCCATCTTCCCCGCTACTTCGTGGCTGCCGACGGTGAGCAGGACGCGGTTGTCGCGCGCGAGGTTGGCCTCGGTACGATGCATGTACCCTGCAGGAATCAGGAGGCATCCCTCCCGCGGCAGCTGCAGGTAGCTGTTCCAGGTGTTCACCAGGTGCGGCCCATCTTCGCCCTGGGTAGCAATGGCTACCACGCCTGGATGCTTAATTACGTCGAGAAGTTTTTCTGAAAACATGTGAACCTCCATTTTTTCTGTTTCGTCTGCTGCTGATTCGTTGAGGCGAGGATGTCTGATTGTCCTCTCCTTGTGGTACTGCCCCCTGTTTTTACCTACGGATCCACCCGGACGACGGGTGCAGATTGCGTTTGACGCAAATATGGTCGCTGCATTACACTGCCGTGGTTGCCGGAAACCCTCTGCCTATGGATCTGGAGCCTTATGTTCATCCTGGACCATCACAGCAAGCTGCCGCTGTACACGCAACTTTATGATCAGATGAAAGCGAGCGTCCTCTCCGGGAAGCTGCCTTCTCACTCAAAGCTGCTCTCGGTCCGGGAGTTGGCCGCCGAGCTCTCCATCAGCCGAAACACCGTCGAAAACGCCTACCTTGAACTCTGTGCGGAAGGGTACATCTACAGCAAGCCGCGCAGCGGTTATTTCGTTTCCGCGCTGGCGCCGGATGCCCTGCCTTTGCCGTCGCCCCGCATAAAGGAGCAGCGCGCCCACCTCCCCGAGCCGGAGCCCAAGGGAAGCATCGACTTCCACCCCGCGCGGCTCGACCCGGACACCTTTCCCACATCGTTATGGCGCAGATGCTTCCTGGACTCATTGCGCCAGAGTCGCAGCGCGCTGGTACAGTACGGCGACCCGCAGGGGGAGTTGGAACTACGGTGCAGCATCCGGCACTACCTGGAGCGGTCACGCGGAGTGGCCTGCGCCCCGGAGCAGATCGTCATCTGTTCCGGGCTCCAGCAAAGCCTCGGCATCGTGGCGCAGATCTTGAGAGAGCGGCGGCCGGCGGTGGCCCTCGAAAACCCGGGCTTCCACCTTCCCAGGTCCATTTTCCGCAACCACGGTTTCGAGACAGTTCCCATAGCTGTAGGCTCCGGCGGCCTCGACCTCGATGCCCTGGAATCGAGCGGCGCCACCCTTGCCTACGTCACGCCCTCGCATCAGTTCCCAACCGGATGCGTGATGCCCATCGCCAACCGGCTCAGACTGATCGAATGGGCGAATGCGGGGGACCGGCTGGTGATCGAAGACGATTACGACAGCGAGCTTCGCTATCACGGCAAACCGATTCCCTCGCTGCAGGGGCTGCACCCCGACGGGAACATCGTCTACCTCGGAACCTTTTCCAAGGTGCTGTCGCCGGCTTTGCGCGTCAGTTACCTGGTGCTGCCTTACCCGCTGCTATCCGCCTATCGGCGGCTTTTCCGCGACTATGCCTGCACCGTCTCCCTTTTGGAGCAGGCGACCCTTGCCCGGTTCATGGAGCAGGGGGACTGGGATCGGCACTTGCGGCGGATGCGCACTCTCTACCAAAAGAAGCACGATGCCATGCTGCGGGCGGTCGAGACCCATTTCGGCCGCAAAGCGCTTGTACTCGGACAGGGTGCGGGACTGCACCTGGTGCTGGAACTCTCCCAGCACGACCTGAGCGAAAAAGAACTCATCTCCCGAGCCAGGAGCAAGGGGATCGAGCTATTTCCCTATTCCGCCACCTGTGCCGAAGAAGGGGGCAGTTGCAGCAGGGTCGTCTTGGGCTTTGGCGGCCTAAAGCCGGACGTCATAGATCGGGGCGTCGAACTTTTAGTCCAGGCATGGTACTGATGCAGGATACGGAGAAACTGTACTGAAATAAAGGTGCAGTTTCGAAGATAATCATGGGGTCAGATGGAGCAAGAGGGGGGCTCTCGACAGGGAAAGGCCCCCGAGGTTCGTCCCAGGGAGCCTTCGACGCTTCGCCCTCACTTTGGCCTAGACCTGACGCTACCTTCCCTTGGCCAGCATCTTGAAGAAATCCAGCACCTTGTCCGGATGTTCCGATGCCTTGGGAATCTTGGGCCAGTGCTTGATCACCATCCCGTCGGGGGAGATGACCACCGTCGAGCGGATGCTGCCTATGGTGGTCTTTCCGTACTGCTGCTTCTCCCCATAGGCGCCGTAGGCCTTCATCACGGAAGCATCCGGGTCGGAGAGGAGGGTAAAGGGGAGATTGAAGTCGGCGCTGAATTTCGCGTGTGATTTGAGCGAATCCTTGCTCACCCCTACCAGCACCGCGCCCAGTTGCTCGAACAGCGGCTGCAGTTTGGCGAATCCGACCGCCTCTGCGGTGCAGCCGGGCGTGTTGTCCCTCGGATAGAAGAAGAGGACCAGGATTCTTCCGGCGTAATCCTTGAGAGTGTGGGGTTTCCCATCGCTTCCCTGCAGGGAAAAATTAGGTGCGGGTTGTCCTTCCAAAAACATGCGTCCTCCTGTCTGCTTTGCTTTATAGATTGGGCGAATTGGCGCAGCA
>NZ_AUGE01000048.1 GCF_000426865.1 Citrifermentans bremense R1 | reverse complement strand
GACATTTCGCGGGAGATAGAGAAGCGCCGCATCGACGGCGTCATCCATTATGTTCAGTCTTTCTGCTTCCGGCAGATAGAGGATATGGTTCTCAGAAAAAGCATCAAGCTTCCAATCATGACGCTCGAAGGTGACAAACCGGGCGCCATAGATGCCAGAACAAAGATCAGGGTGGAAGGATTTCTGGAACTACTTGAGGATCGTGACTGAGAGGGGAGCCTCATCGTGTTGCAATCCTGTTCCGATACAGAGCCCATTTACTGACCCGTGACAAAATATACAATGCGACCTTGATTTCGCAAGTGTAGTAGATGAGAAAAAACAATAACTGAGTAAGCAATCGCCACAGTGACAGGAGCAGAGCATTCAGGTGCCAGACAAATTGAAAATAGGTATAGATCTGGGGAGTAGAAAGGCGAAGTTTGCACTGATGCGCGGAGCGAATATCGTCAGGCTCGCGGACCTGGACACCATCTCCTTCTACAAGAAGTACGGCAGCATGGTGAACGACGAGCTGTCGCTCGACCTTTTGGGGAGCGGCATCTTCACGGCAGAGGAACTCGCCGAGGCGGAGATCACCGTCACCGGCTACGGCAGGAACAGCATCAATCTCCACGGCGCACGGGTCATCTCGGAGATCAAGGCCCACGTCGCCGGCGCGCGCACCCAGACGGGATTAGCCAACTTCACCCTGCTCGACATGGGGGGGCAGGACACCAAGGTGGCCCAGGTGGTTGGAGGCAGGCTGACCGACTTCGTGATGAACGACAAGTGCGCCGCCTCCAGCGGGCGCTACCTGGAGAACATGGCCGCCGTGCTTGAGGTTTCGCTGGAAGAGCTCTCCTCGCACTCGGCAGACCCGGTGGCGCTGGACGCCACCTGCGGCATCTTCGGCGAGAGCGAGCTGATAGGGCAGATCCTGCGGGGGCACGCGCCCGAGCGGCTTTGCGCGGGGGTCAACCTCACCCTGGTCAAGCGGGTGATGCCCATGCTGAAGCGCTTTCCCTCCGACACGCTGGTCATTACCGGCGGAGTGGCCCTGAACCGGGCCATGGTGAGCCTGTTGCGGCAGCAGTGCGGGATGCAGGTGGTGATCCCGGAACACCCCCAGCATAACGGCGCCATAGGCTGCGCCTCCTGAATCTGAGGCATGAAACCAGAAGTATTCACCACAGAGGACACAGAGGTACACAGAGGAAAAACAGAAGCAGGAAAATCACAAACCTTTTGAGATGACCAAAGGCTTCAGGGTTTTGACTTCCTCTGTGTTTCCTCTGTGGTCTGTGGTGAGAGCCTCTTGCAGTTCACCAAAAACCTCAGGGACCTCCGCGACCTCTGTGTTCCGCCGTTTTGTTTCAGCGTCTTCTGCTTTTCTCAGATTTTCTCCGTGGCTAATGGTTTTAGTTTTCTCTTGAATTTTCCGCGCGGCGCGTTTACCCTCGCCGCAATTGTTATCTTCGGAGGGCTTACATGCGCATCGGCAAGAAGGACTGGTTCTTCATCATCATCATCGCGGCCGTCTTCGGCACGTTCTACCTAATCTCCGGCGAGGAAACCACCAAGCGGGTCCCCCTGGACGACAACCACAAGGCTTCCTACGAAATATTCAAGAAAACCGGCAGCAAGATCGAGGCGGACAAAGGTTGCCCGGCCTGCCATTACGAGCCCGGCGGCGTCCCTTTCCCGGCCAAGCATCCTGTCAAGCCGAAGGACGGCCCTTCGCGCTGCCTGTTCTGCCACAAGCTGAGGCTCGCCGGGGTTTAGTTTGACCACGCTCAACCTGACCGGGGAGTTGGAGCGCCTGATCCGGGATATCACCGCCCGGACCCCGCAACTGCAACACGTGATCCCCGACAAGCTGCTGGTCTGCGTCTCGACCGGTAGGACCACCCGCGGCGGCAGCCTTGCCAAGATCCACCCCCTGCGTTTCGCCGGCGGGGAAAGGTCTGTCAAGGCGCGGCGCGGGCGGCGCAGCGTACTCTGCACCATGCCGAGCATCAAGCACCAGGGGGAGGAGATGCTCTACGTCATCTACTTCCTGGTGCCCAGATTCCTCGAGCTTCCCCAGCGGGAGAAGCTGATCACCATTTTTCACGAGCTGTACCACATCTCACCTGCCTGCGACGGCGACATCCGCCGTTTCCCCGGGCGCAACTACGCCCACGGCTCGTCCACCAAAAGCTATAACCTCCTGATGGGAAAGCTGGTGGACGCGTACCTGAAGCTGATTCCCGAGCCCTCCGCGCTGGACTTCCTGGAGGGGGACCTGGCCTCGTTGCGCACCCGGCACAAGGCCATAGTGGGTCGCCGGTTGCAGGCTCCCCGCATCAGCATCACCCCCGCATAAGCATTCCCCTCAAGTACCGTCAAGGTTCAGCCGATACGATGAAGTGACCCTAAAGGTCTCCGTACTCCAAGACAGGGAGTAAACACCCCATGTTAAAGCTCGATTACACCATCGCGAGAAAATTCGAGGAACTGGTCGAAAAGGGGAAGAAGGTCAACTCTTCCCAGCAGATAAACGATATTGCCGCAATCGTGGACTCCAAGCTGTTCCAGGATTGGGCCAATTCCGCCCTGAGCCTGCTGCAGCAGGTTTTCGGCGAGGAAAGCGCCTACTACCGCAACTTCGAAGCGATCTACGCCAAAATCATCAACATCACCTACAAGGAAAGCTTCGACAACTGCCGCGCCATCGTGCAGTCTGCGCGGACCGAATTCGAAGCGGGAGGACTAACCGACATCAGGCTGTTCCTGGACCATGCGGTCCTGGAGTACCTCGGGGAGAGGACGCTCGATTTCCTGCGCAGGGGCGACTTATCAACCGCCAGCATCCTTGCTTCGGTCCTCCTGGAGCAAGCGTTGACGCTGATCTGCGAGAGCAAGACCATTCCCGCCGGGAACCTGTCCGAGATGAACGAGGCGCTCTACCAGGCAAAGGTATACCAAGTGGGGACCTACCAGCGCGTGAAGGACTGGTTCTACATGAAGGAAGACTTCATTGCCGGTGATGGCTCCAGGTACCGCACCGCCGACGTCGAGGATATGCTGCGCGGGGTGCAGAAGTTCATCGACAAGGAGATTGGGTAAAGCTAAAGGCGAGATAAAGATAAAGATTGAGATTAAGATTGAGTTTAAAATCCGAGACTGTAAGTTCAGACCTTGGATTCAGACTCACATCTAAATCAGAGACATCGGATTGCACCACAAACAGGAAGGGGAAGCCAAAACGGCTTCCCCTTCTTTAGTTCTTCTCAAGTCTTTGTCTCAGACTCAACCTTAATCTTAGTCTTATTCTAGATTTTAACTATTTCTTGATGACGCAGTCGATGACTGCATTGATCCTGCGGTTCTTGGCCCGCCCCTCGGGCGTGTTGTTGTAGGCGATGCGCCGCGTGTAGCCATACCCTTTGGCAGAGAGGCGGCTTTTATCTATGCCGAAATTCTGCACCAGATACTGCACCGCGTTGTCCGCGCGCTGCTGCGACAACTTCATGTTGTAGTCGGAGCCGCCGACGTTGTCGGTGTGCCCTTCGATGACCGCCGTCGTGGTGGGATACTTGTTCAAGTATTCCCCTACTTTGGCCATTTCGTCTCGATACTGCGGCTTGATGTCGGCTTTGCCGCTATCGAACTCAAGCAGCAGGGTCATGCAGAGCCGGTCCGGGGGCTGGACCTCCTTGACGTCGAAGGCGCAGTCGATGATCGCCTCGATGCGGCGGTTGGCCTGCCTCCCCTCGTCGGTGTTGTTTGTGGCTATTGGGCGCGCCATTCCGAAACCGCGGGCCTCCAGACGCGAGCGCTCGATACCGTAGTTGTCGACCAGGTAATCGACGACTGCCTGCGCGCGGCGCTTGGAAAGATCGAGGTTGTACTGGGGGTCGCCGACGTTATCGGTGTGCCCTTCGATAACCGCAGTGGTGGTCGGGTACTGCTTCATGAACTTGCCGACGGTTGCGACCTCGTCCCGGTACTCAGGCCTGATCTCGGCTTTGTCTATGTCGAACTCGCCCTGCAGTGTTACGCAGTACTTGTAGTGTCCCGGCGCAGGTTCCGCAGCCGGTACCGGCTCCAAGGGGGCTTCCGCTGCCGGAGGTTGCACCACGGGAGCGGCAACGGGGGCAGCCACTGGGGCGGCTGCAACTGCCGGAGCGGCTTTGGCACCGCCGAAAATGAAATCGACCCCCAAGCCGTATTCAAGGTCGTGGAAGGTTTCATCCCGGTCCTTCATGATGATATGACGCACATCGCCTCTAAGCGCCATCGCATCGGTAAGGAAATACTTCACCCCGCCGCCATAGTTGAAAGCGGAACGGTTCACTTCCCCATCCCCCTCGTAGTCGCGCCAGTGGCCGCCATACCCCATGGCGAGGTAAGGGACCAGCGTCTTTTCGGGCATGAAGTGATACAGCATGTCCAGATGATAGTTGAGGGCGTCCACGTCCCCGATCCCGGAACCATCCTTCCCTTCGGTGCTTATGTAGGTCAGCACCGCCTCCATGCCGAAATGGCTGGTGAAGTTGTAGCCACCGCGCAAGCCGACGGCTGGTCCGGTTTCAAGCCGTTCCCTCCCCAAAAAGCTGTAACCGGCAACGTAGGGAGAAACGGAGAAGCTTTCCGGCTTCACCTCTGCGAACGCCTGCGTGAACAGGCCCAAAAGCAACGCAGGAACCAGAACAAGCTGCAGGAACTTTTTCATCTCATACCTCCTATCGTAGTTAGGCTGCAGACTGGGATGAAGTGCAGTTGGGGCAACGGGACGCCTTGACAGGTATCATGGTGCAGCAGTGTGGACATTCCTTGGTGGCAACCGGGGGTGTCGGAGGGGGAAGCATCTTGCTCACCTGGCGCACCAGCAGGAACAGTGCAAAGGCGATGATGATGAAGTCAAATACGGCGTTCAGGAAGAGACCGTAGGCGATGACCGGCGCTCCCAGGGCTTTAGCCTCGGCGACCGAGCGGACCGGCGTGCTGGACAGATTCAGGAATAAGGATGAGAAGTCGATGTTTCCGAGGAGTTTTCCGATGGGGGGGGTGAGTATGTCGGATACGAAGGAACTGACTATCTTGCCGAACGCGGCACCCAAAACGACAGCTACTGCTAAATCGAGTACGTTGCCCTTGAGTGCGAACTGCTTGAACTCTTTCAACATTTTTTGGTGCCCCCCCTTATGAGATAACTTCAGCAAAAAACACATGGGAAAGGCTACCACCCTTTACATCGGGCGCAACAAAAATGGTTTAATTTCCCCCTCTATCTGGTGGCGCCCGGTGCTATCGCGATGCATCCTGCCGGGCATCTTGAACCGCTCCTTTTTCACCATCAGCAAAAATGTGGACATCCTTTTTCCGGGGAGCGGCAGGCAGATGCAGAAGGAAATGTCGTGTGATCATGAAAGGTTACATCGATCTGCAGCACCTGGCACGCTACGTGTAATACAGTGAGGAACTCGCTGCTTAGCCCCCGGCCGCCGAGCCGTTTTCAAAGGAAGGACGATGGACCAAATCTCGATATTCACGGCAACTCTCGGGCTTGCCCCGCCTTGGCGTGTTACCTCCGCATGCTTCACCGACCATTCGAACCGGCTCGACATCAAGATCGAGTATGCCCTCGAAACCATCGCCTGCCCTCGTTGCGGAAATAAGCTGTCTCACTCCCCAGCGGGAACCGTGCAGGAAATCTGGTACCACCGTGATTTTCTCAGCCATGCGACCTACCTGCACGCCAGGATGCCAATCATGCCCTGCCGCTGCGGCGCATTCCCCTTGGAGCGCCCCTGGTGCAGGGAGGGGTCCGGATTCATGCCTATCCCCTCGCTGGAGAGCTGAAAAGGCAGGCCTATGGGCCACCTCCCCTAGTAGATCACCCAATCGCTCTTCCTTACCAGTTTCGGGTTCTCCCCCTTCCCCAGCGCAACGACAAAACACCCTTTGGAGGCGTAGCGCTGGCCCGGGCCGAAGGAAAGCCTCGGGTACCGAAGCGAGCTGTTGGCCTGGTCCGGAGCGCCGTCCAGCAGGTCGAGGAAGAAGTCCCGGTGCAGGTCGGTCCCCATGTCCAGCAAGGTGCGGGAGAGGAGCCTGGTGAGGAAATAGACGTCGGAGGAGATGAAGAGGTTCGTTTCCGGAATCTTCTTCAACTTCATCCAGTTCGAAAGGAGCGACTTGCTGTACGCTTCGTCGCCGGGGAGACGGTTGGGATAGGTGATGAAACTGAAATCGCGCAGGGGCTCGGGGATCACCCCCAGCGCCGGCCCCAGGAGGGTCGCGGAGAAGAAAAGGGTCGAGGGGTGGCCGGGGACGGCGGGGAGCTCCGCGATCCCGGCCAGGTCCTCCGGCGCGAGCCAAAGCACCAGGGCGGCGCCCGGTTCCTGCGCGCAGAGTTTCTTCCAGAAGGCGCCCCCCGTCTTCTCGCCCGGCAGGAGTTTGCGCTCCGAGAGCGCGGCCTTCCCCAATTGTTGCCAGGTGTCGGCGAAGCCCCGCGCCAGGGCGCGGCCGGTGTCGTTGTCCCTGAACACCTGGACCACTTTCTTGTCCTGAGGCAGTTCGAAGACGCGAGACAGATACTTCGCCGCGGTCTCTCCCTCCTGGTACACCCCTTTCGAGAAATAGAGGGTGTACCAGGAATTGTGCGCAACCGCCGGGAGTTCCGTAGTCGGCAAGACGGCGGGCAACCCCTTCTCTTCGCAGAAGCGGTGCGCGGCGCCCCAGGAGCGGGAAACCCCTCCCAGGACGGCGAAGACAGGAGCCTTCCGGTACAAGGCCTCTAGCTGCTCGCCCCAACCGGACTCCGGCCCCTTGAGCTCCCAGACGTCCAAGACCGCGCGACGCAGCCTGGGCGCGCTCCCCGCCTTGACCGCATCGGGGCCGTACCAGCGGGAGTTCCATTGCGACCCGAGGACCATGAGGCGGTCGTTCCACTCCTCCTGCAAAAAGGCCTTAAGCGGCAGGAGCAGTGCGTCCCGGTCGGCGGCGCTCACCTGGTCGGTGACGATGGTGGCGAAGCGGACCGTCTCGCCGTCCACCCCGGGGGATGGCTTTGCCGAGAGCTGCTTCAGATAGAAGACCAGTATCTCGGTCTCCTTCTGGGTCAGCCGGTAGCGCGGCATGGTCTCGCGCAAGGTCCGCCCGGTCGGGTCGATGCCGTAGACCAGCGCGGCCGCGAGCGAGGCGTCGTCGTAGGTGGGCCGGGGCGGGCTCTTGAACATGCTGCGGTTCACCAGCGGGCCGGGGATGTCCTGCTGCCGGGCAAGCGGCGCGTACAGCTTCGAGCCGCCGGTCGGTGGGGTGAGTATCCCTCCCTCCATCGATCCCATGCCGCTTCTCATGTGGCAGCTCGAGCAGGTGCTCATCTCCCCGGTCATCTCGATGTCCCCCTGCACCACCCCTACCATGGGGCGGCCGGAGGGAAGCACTCCGTTTCTGTACATCGCCTCCCCGAGCCTGAGGGCCTCCGCTGCGGGAAGCCCGGCGACCGCCTCCGGCGCTCCCCCACCCTGTGCCGGCCCCCAACAAAGAAGCAGGGAGAAGAGCGCTCCCCCCCCTGCCAAAAACCTCACCCGCCGCCTGGCAACGCTCACTTTTTCTCCATCCTTTCCAGCTCTTTCATCAGGTCACTCTTTCTCACCAGCCCCTTGATCCTCACCCATTCCTCCGTCTCCGGGGCGCGGGCGACAAAGAGCGGCTCATGCGACATCTTGTCCACCACGAAGGCGTCGAACGCCTTCAGCACCCGCCCGATCTCCTCTCGGGTCCCGGTGAGGAACTCCCACCCCGGCCCCGAGTTGAAGCGGGAGAGGTACTTCTTCATCCGCTCCGGGCGGTCGTTCTCCGGGTCGATGGAGATGGAAATGAGTTGCACGCGCTCCCCCGCGGCGGGGCCGAGCTCGCTTCTCAGATTCGAGAAGGTGGCGGTCATCACCGGGCAGATGGTGGTGCAGGTGGTGAAGATGAAGTCGATGATTACCGGCTTACCCCCCTCGACCAGGCTCCTCAGGTTCACCCTCTTGCCGTCCTGGTTCAAGAGGGTGACGTTGGGGACGCTGTAGTTGGCTCTTTGGCGCTGCAGCCCTTCCCTCGCCTTCTCCGCCTTTTCCTTCGCCCCAGCCTCGGCCACCTGGTAGGCGAAGCCGGCGCCGTCGCTCAGCTTCCCCTTGCGCACCTCCACCTTGAGTGCCCAAAGGCCGCCCATGATGATCACCACGTTATCGACGCGGTAGCTCCCGCCGCCTCGCTCGGTCACCACGGGCTTTTCCCAAACCCCGTGCCCCATGGTCGGCATCCAGGGGGTTACGGTGATTTCGGCCCCTTCCACCGGCTTGCCGGCGCTGTCGCGCACCGACAGTTCCGCGGCGTTCACCCCCTGCTGGAGTTCCGCCGTCTTTAGCGTGAGCTCCAGTTGGTATGCGCCGTCGTCGCTGGCGCGGGACAAGCGGGCGCCGGCGGCCGGGGAGGTTTCGGCATGCCCTGCCGCCGCGCCGAGGATAAGGGTTAAAACTATGACTGCCCACTTCATGATGCACCTCGCGTCCTATTCATTTTGACCGGAACCGTCACCAAGCCGCGGACCCGACCGCCTCGCGCATCAGCGCGTGCGCCCCCTTGAAGGCGGGCCTGCCGTCGGGGCTCGGCAGGTTCACTCCTTGCGCGGCCGCGGCGCGGGTGGCGGCGAACCGCGCCCCGCGCCGGTCCGACTCAACCGGTCTTGCCTTTTCCGTCCGAATCCAGGTCATCCTTTTCCTCGCTTCCTGCCTTGAAATTCCTGATCGACTGCCCCAGCGCCCTCCCCACCTCGGGGAGCCTCCCGGCGCCGAACACGAGCAGCACTATCACCAGAATGATCACCAGTTGGGGCATGCCTATGCCGAACATACGACCTCCTTATCCGTTCCTTCCCGCCCCGCCTTACAGCGGGGTCAGTCCTACCGCCATCCTGAGGATGTTCAGTACGTCCTTCAGGTCGATGAGTCCGTCTGGCTGCACCACGCCGTTTATGAAAGGCGCTACGTCCAGGCGCGCCAGTTCGGCCGTGGTCGGGTTCTTGAGCCCCACGTTCATGCGCAGCGCATCGAGGGCCTCCTGTATCGAGTAGCTGTTCGGCTCGAAGGTCGGCGGAAGGCCGCTCAGGGTGAAGGGGGTGCTGGCGATCTTCTCGGCCTGCGTCCCGGTGGCACCCGCCTGCCGCACGTGCACGAAGACGGTGAAGCTCCCTCCTTCCGCCACCAGGGTGTCCCAGGTCCACTTGTTGTCGGCGTCGAAGTCGCGCACGAGGACCGTGTTCACCCCGTTGGAGAGGTAGAACTGGTACTCGAAGGGACCCACCCCTCCAAGGACCGTGGCGGTGAAGCGGACCCCGTTGGGGATCCCCGGGGGCTGCGGGCTCGGCTTGCTGGCCGACAGGCTCACCGTTCCGACGGCGATGCCGGCAGTGAAGTTCTGGCCGGAGACGTTCCGGTCGTTAATGGTCAGCACCGTCATCTCCGGGTCGAAGGTGAAACCGGCCAGAACCGGCATGAACTCGTAGCTCGAGTTGATAAGCCCCTCCACCCGGTAGTTGCCCGAAGAGTCCGTGACCGCCACCCTCGGGGCGCTACCACCCTGACTCTTCGGCTTGGCCTCGATCCGCACCCCGGCAAGCGGGAGCCCGATCGCGTCGGCGACCTTCCCCGAAACGGAGAAGACCGGGGCCTGCTGAGCCTCCCCGTCGATGTGGATCGGGATCTCGATGGTGGCGACCACCTCTTCGTCCCGGCCGGGCACCTGGCCGCGGGTATCGATCATCTTCACCACGGCGTTGCCGTGGAACGGTACCGAGGAGCGGATCAGGCAGTCGAAGCGGCGCGCCGTGCTCATCAAGATAGGGGTCCCCGCCTCCACCAGGTACGCCTCGTTGAAGGCGTAGTGGGTCCCCCCCAGGGCGCGCCCGTCCCAGGCGATGACCACGACGTTGATCGGGAAGGTCACCTCCGCCGAGTTGTAGGCGGCGTCCAGGCAGCGCACCAGCACGGTCTGGTTGGTCTGGGCGTTGATCGGGATCTGAGTCCCGGTGACCCCGCTGTTCAACGAGGCCGGGATCTCGGCGTTGACCCCTACCCTCCCGGTTCCCCTCGGTTGTACCGGGACCGGCAGGCCGGTGACGAACCAGTAGTCGGCGTGGTAGTCGTTGAAGGCGAAGAAGTCGCCGGGTAGCACCGCATCGCCGGCATGGCTGTGGAAGTTGTCGTTGAAACCGGGCCTCGTGCCGTGCACCGGGAAGGTCTGCCGCGGGTTGTCGGCCAGGTCGCTCCAGTTCGAGTCGCGGGCGCTCACAACCCAGAGGGCCTCCACGTCGAAGGTGACGGTCATGGCGTGCGGGTCGGTCGCGAACTTGAGCCTCGGGTCGCCGGTCCAGGGGTCGGGCGCGAGGATCGCGTTGGAGTTGAACCCCGGGAACTGCGGGAAGTCGGCCAGGTTAGCCGCCGCGCGCCTCTTGCCGTCCCTGCCTGCCCCGATCGGGATGGCGACGTCGTACAAGGTGGCGAAATAGGCGTCAGGCGTCTCGACCAAGAGCATGCCGAACAGCCCGAACTCGAAGTGCTGCATGGTGTTTCGATGGCAGTGGTAGAAGTAGGTCCCCACGAAGTTGGGCTGGAACTGGTAGACGTAGTGCCCGATCTCCATGGAGCAATGCCCCACCCCGTCGTTCATCGGCGTCGGCTCGATGCCGTGCCAGTGGATGGTGTGCGGCGGCGGCCCCTTGCCGGAGGTCTCGCAGTGAAAGACGACGCCGCGCGGCACCCTGATGGTCGCGGCGGGATAGGTCCCCATGCCGGTGGCCGGGTTGTCGTCGTCGGTGAAGGTGAAGTAGGTGATCTCCTTGCGGCCGTCCCAAGTCGGGAGCTTCAGGCCGTGCATCAGGTCGCGCTGCACCGTGTGGGGAACCTTGGGGGTGCCCTGGAAACCCGCCGCCGCCATCACCTCGGGGACCGGGTTGGTCGCGGCGACCTGGTCCGGTGTCTCCGGGTCCTCCTTGGGGGGATCGAACATCTTGACGAACATCCCCTCCATCCCTACCACGGACCAGCGGGATACTTTATGTTTGGGATTTTGCACTGACATTTTCTCTCTCCTTTCTCCCTCTTTGGCTCCGTCCGTGGGACATCCGGTCCCCACCTCCCCTTACGGCTCGTGCACCGGGGGAGGCCCCGGCGCAGGGCCGGTGCTGGAAATGCCGCGGATGTTCCGGTACATCATGGCGAAGTCGTGGTCCATCGGGAAATTCATGGACCCGGGGGTGCTGCGGTCCCCGGTGAAGTAGATGCCGGATATCAGGCCGCAGTTGTAGTTGCCTCCCTGCGCCGTCTGGCTCGGCTCCGAGTGGTCGTGCATCGGGAAGCAAAGCGGCGACATGCGCTGGTGCAGGTCGATCGCGGTGATCCCGTCCTGGGCGAAGGCGACCGACTCTCCCATCTTCGGGAATTCAAGGTCGAGTTCCTCGAACGGGGGCCAGACCGGGCGGCCGGTGGTGATCCCCAAAAGCGGCGTGTCGGGGCGCCCGATCCCGCGCTGGTTCGGCACGTCTGGGGGCCTCATGTAGGGGATGGTGTAATCCACCCGGGCCATAGGCTTCACGATGTACACGTCGACCCATACCGGGTTTTGGTGCACCACGCCGTCCTCGCTGGTGACGAAGAAGTGGTTCGCGTGCAGGTGCATGGAATGGGTCCAAAGCCCCGCGTTCAGGATGTGAACCACCACCGGCTCGCCGACCCGCCCCATGGGGGTGATCACCGGCGAGAAGTGACCGAAGGCGCCGGACTGCCCGTTCAGGGAGAAGTACTGCGGCAGCCTGTTGCTCCTGGTCCTGCTGAAGGGGTCCCTCAGGAAGGCGTTCATGAAGTCGTCCGGGTTGTAGAGCTGGCCGGGGGGGAGGTTCCCCACCTCGGCGAACAGGTTCGGACTCGCCTCGTGCGCCAGCCAGACGTACTGCCTGAAGGGTGGGGTGCTGGTGGCCTGGTCCCCCTCCTCCCAGGCGAGGCCGGGGAAATAGTTTGGGTCGCCGAAGGCGTCGTAGAGCGCCTGCACGTGGGGAGTCGGGTTGTCGTAAGGGGTGAACCTGTGCCCGACGGCCTTGACGTCCGGGCGGATCACCAGGGCGCCGTGGAGCCCCATCATCCGGTTGACCGGTGCGTTTAAGTTGTCGTAATAGAGCTGCGCCCCCGCCTGCGTCGCCGTGAAGCTCCCGGTGACGGTCTGTCCCGGGGCGATGCTCCCGCTGTCGTAGATGGGGGGGTCGCCCGCGCGCATACCCGGTATGTAGAAGGAGTGCGGCTCGTCCAGCGAGTTGGTGACGCTGATGGTGATCTGCTCCCCCTTCAGCATGCAGATGGTCGGTCCCGGGCAGTCCGCGGGGACGTCGACGCCGTTCGCCTTCATCTTGTAGATCCAGAAGTAGCACTGGGCGCTATTCACCTCGTTGTGGGTGACCATGTCCTTGAGGGCGTCGGTGATTTCCACCTCCAGAAGCTGGTCCGCGGCGAAGGCGTTGTGCACCCCCAGACCCGGGATCCGGCCGACGAAGAGCGTCGCCACCCCTGCTGCGGTAATTTTCAGAAAGTCTCTGCGTTTCATGGAAATATCCTCCCTGCCGGTTCTCTTCCCTGGCGTTTCCGGGTTGCCCCGCGGGCTTATCGCCGCGCTCCGGGCGGGTCTTGATTAGCACGGGTGAGGCCGGCAGATGCATCTGCCGCTTTTTGCTGTCCCGCCGCTTTTGTCGCTGCGGCGCCGAAGCGGGATGTACCGCTTCGGCGCCCTTTGCTACTGGATCACGACCCCGAGGATCTGGGCGCTCACCCCCGGCAGGTTCGCCGTGGCGGTGTCGATGGCCAACGATCCGTTGGCCACGCCGAAATCGGCTTCGGTCGGGAAGTTCCCGGCGGCGATCGAGAAGGTCAGGGTGGCGAATTCGCCCAGGCCGATCCCGCTCGTGGTGATGAGGCCGAGCACCACCTGTCCGGCGTTGTTGGTGTTTCTCTCCAAGAGGGTGCCGGCTCCGGCGCCCGAGGCGGCCACGGCGGAGGGAGCGATGCTGAGCCCCTTGTTGGTCGCGTAGGTGACGGTGGCGTTGATGCCGCCGATCAGGACGCCTGCGGGAAGGGTGCCGATGCTTCTCACCTTGACGATCGCCTGGGTCGGCTGGGCGATGAACGGGACGCTGATCTCCGCGCTGGCTGCCCCCGCCACGGCCCTAACCCCTACCGAGGCAGCGGCAGCCGTGCTGGTGAGGGTGACGCTCGCGGTGCCGCCGCTGGTGACGGCGCTCGCGGCCGAGAGGGTCCCGTTCCCGGAGACGATGGAGAAGCTGACCACGGTGCCGTTGGGGACGGGGCCTCCGGCGGCCCGGGTCACGCTGGCCGAGAGGGTGACCGGGGGACCGGTGGTCACGCCGGTGGTCACGTTCTTAGTCAGGTTGAGGCTGACCGGGGCGTTGGGGTCGACGAAGGTGATGGTCGCGACCGAACCGCTGATCGAGCCGGACTTGACCGTGACGGAGGCTATGCCGGCGCCGGAGCTGGTCAGGGTGACGCTCGCCTGGCCGTTGACCGTGGTCGCGCTGGTGGCCGAGAGAGTCCCCAGATTGGTGCTGAAGCTAACCACGGTGCCGTCGGGGACCGGTGTCTGGCCGGCCGTCACCAGGTTCGCGATGATGGTGACCGGGGTGGAGATCGATGCCGAACCCGGCAGCGACGGGGTGGTCTGGATCGCCGCCGGGGCGGAGGGGTTCACGGTCGGGGTGTTCAGCACCGGGTTCGGGTTGTTGCCGCTCCCGGCGAAGTTGTTGCCGGCCGCGTCGACCTGGGTCTGGGTCGCCGGGGCGAGCCCGCTGCTGTTGGCCGGGGTGTTGATCTCGCCCAGGAGGTTGCCTGCCACGGTGGCCAGGGTCGGCGGGGTCCCCGCGCCCAGGCTTGCCTGGTACTGCGAGATGGTCGCCAGCGCCAGGGCGTACTGCTGCGCGGCCAGAGACGAGCCGGCCGGGAACGCCGCGGTCGGGTTGAGCGGCTGGGTGTTGATGATGTCGGAGAGGCCGAAGGCCGCCGCTATCTTCGCGTTAGAGGCGCTGACTATGGCCGAGGTCGGGCTGGGTCCCATGTCGAGGACCGCCATCTCGGTGAAGGGGGTCACCGCCGCACGCACCGCCGCACCTTGGGTATACCCGAAGATGGCGCGCAGCCCGTTGCTGCCGAATTGGCCGGCAACGGTCCTATTCTCCCCGGTAGCCTCGTCCTTGTAGCTGCCGCCGGTGATCTGCACCAGGAGACTCCCGCTCGGGATGGAGGCGGGGAGGGACACGCTGTAGCTGCCGTCACTGCCGGTGGTGGTCTGCGCTATCGCCGTGGTGCCGTAGCGGGGTATCCCGGCACGCGGGTTCAGCGTCGCGCTCGACAGTATCTCGAAGACCTGGACGGTTCCGCCCGAGATCGGTCCTTTCATTGCCGTTCCGCTCAAAAGCGTGCCCGATCCGCCGGTTCCGCCGCCGGTTCCGCCGCCTCCTCCGCCGCAGCCGGCCAGGGCTGTCAGCAGCAGGGACATCAACATTGCGGTCCAAATTTTCGTTCTCATAACACTCTCCTTTTAACCTGGCGCGGCTTGCTCTGTCGCGCCCCGAAGTTTCGACTGCGGCTATCCGATCCGGTGAGATCCGGTACTTTCGTCATTGGCCAGCTATCTACACGGAGCGTGCCAAGAGGAAGCCTCAAAAAGACGTGCGATTACGGCATGTTATCAACAGAAGCTTCTGCGTCTTTCGCTCTATTCCGGCAACGAAAAAGGCCGCGTCAAACGCGGCCTTTTCGCTAATGCGTGGGAATTACATGCAGATTTGGCGACTGCTCTTTTTTCCCGCCTGCCAATTTGTTTGCAGGGTGCTCCCCGGGCTAGAACCGCTCCAGGGCGACCACCTTCCTGAGGATGGCGAGCGCGTCCGCCACGCCGACGCTCCCGTCGGGAGCGGGGACCCCACCGACAAGCGGCGCCACGTCCGCCCTTAGCCTCTGGGCCGGCGCCGGCTGCACCAGCCCCACCGCCATCCTGAGCACGAGGAGCGCATCCGAAAGGTCTACGCTCCCGTCGCGGCTCGCGTCGCCGTCGCTTGGCTCCACGTCGATGCTCGCGGTCCTGATGGTAACCGCTCCCGTCGCATCGGCCGCGACCACGGTGATGCTGTTCAGCCCCGTGGCGAGACCGGACAGGGTGCAGCTCCAGCTTCCGTTTTGCACCTGGACCGCCGCGACGCCTGCCGCCGTCGTCGCCACCACCACCGGGGTGAGCCCCGGCTCCACGCTTCCGGTCAGGGTCTGGGTGGCGCTATTGGAGAGTGAGGGGAACGGGTCCAAGGTGAGGAGCGGCGCCACGTTCAGGGTGATGCTCCCCTGCACCGAGGCGTCCACCCCCCCGTTGCTGGCGGTGACGGTGACGGTGTTGACCCCTTTCACCAGCCCGCTCACCTGGGCGCTCCAGGTCCCCCCCGAGACCGTGACCGGCCCGGCGCTCGCCGCCGTGTCGAAGGATAGCGCCACCGTGGAGCCCGGGTCCACGGTACCGCCTATGGACTGGCTCGTCAGGCTGGTGGGGG
>NZ_AUGE01000047.1 GCF_000426865.1 Citrifermentans bremense R1 | reverse complement strand
GACAACGTCTCGGTGACCGTCAACCTGATCACCCCGATCGCCATGGACGAAGGCCTGCGCTTCGCAATCCGCGAAGGCGGCCGCACCGTCGGCGCCGGCGTCGTAGCCTCCATCATCGAGTAAGGTACATCGAGCGCGCGTTTCGCTGCCGGCTTCCCCCGGTGCGAAACGCGATGCTCTTTTTAAATTAGTTTGAAAAGGACACAAAGACATGCCTAGAGACATCATCACCCTTGGTTGCACCGAGTGCAAACAGCGTAACTATACGACCACTAAGAACAAGAAAAATACGCCGCAGAAGCTGGAGTTCAACAAGTACTGCCGTTTCTGCCAGAAGCACACTCTGCACAAGGAAACTAAATAGTTCAGTTTGGGATCCCGGCTCTTTGGGATCCCCGCCGCAGGCCAGTAGCTCTAACGGCTAGAGCACCGGTCTCCAAAACCGGGTGTTGGGGGTTCGAATCCCTCCTGGCCTGCCATTTTTTTGATTTCACCAAGTGGGGAGTGACAAGTGCTCGCTAAAGCCAAGACTTTTTTTGAGGATGTACAGGCGGAGCTTGCCAAGGTGACTTGGCCGACCCGCAAGGAGACCATCTCTACAGCTCAGGTAGTTGTCGTCATCATCGTGATCATCTCTTTATATCTTGGCGCCTGCGACGTGGTCCTTACAAAGCTCATCAGGTCGATACTCCGCTAGAGGACTGACAAATGGCACATAAATGGTACGGCGTACACACCTACTCCGGATTCGAGAACAAGGTGCGGCTCTCGCTTGCTGAGCGCATCAAGAACCTCGAGATGGAGGAGTTCTTCGGCGAGATCCTGATCCCGTGCGAAACCGTCGTCGAACTGAAAAAAGGGGAGAAGAAGACTTCGTCTAGGAAGTTCTTCCCCGGCTACATCCTGGTCAACATGGAATTGAACGACGACACCTGGCACGTGGTCAAAGAGACCGCGAAAGTGACCGGGTTCGTCGGAGGCAACAACCCCTTCCCGATCCCGGACGACGAAGTCTCCAAGATCACCAGGAGGATGGAAGAGGGCGCCGAGAAGCCCCGCCCGAAGGTTCTCTTCGAGGTAGGCGAGACGGTGCGGGTCATCGACGGTCCTTTCCTCAACTTCTCCGGCGTGGTCGAGGACGTGAAGCCCGACAAGGGGAAACTCAAGGTCATGGTCAGCATCTTCGGGCGCGCCACCCCGGTCGAGCTCGAGTTCATGCAGGTAGAAAAGCAGTAGGGGGATCCCTCTGTTACCTATAAGACGCTTCAGGCAGTTCGAAGGAATGATAAAGGAGTAGGAAAATGGCGAAAAAAATCACCGGTTATATAAAGCTGCAGGTACCCGCAGGAAAGGCTAACCCCTCTCCCCCGATCGGTCCCGCACTCGGTCAGCACGGCGTCAACATCATGGAGTTCTGCAAGGCATTCAACGCGAAGACCCAGGCCGACGAGGGTACCATCACCCCGGTCGTCATCACCGTCTACGCTGACAGGTCCTTCACCTTCATCACCAAGACCCCGCCGGCTCCGGTTCTCATCAAGAAGGCTCTCGGCCTCCAGAGCGGCTCCGCGGTCCCCAACAAGACCAAGGTCGGCAAGCTCACCAAGGACCAGGTCCGCGAGATCGCTACCAAGAAGATGCCCGACCTCAACGCAGCCAGCCTTGAGGCTGCCATGAAGACCATCGAAGGCACCGCGCGCAGCATGGGCGTTGAAATAGTTTAAGTAAAGAGAGGGTAACTAGAAATGTCTATGTCAAAGAAGCTTAAAGAGGCTCGCGCCAAGGTCGACAGGACCAAAACCTATCCCCTCGCGGACGGCCTTGAGCTGGTTAAAGGCGCGGCATTCGCCAAGTTCGACGAGACCGTCGACCTCGTAGTGAAGCTGGGCGTCGATCCCCGTCACGCCGACCAGATGGTCCGCGGCGCAGTGGTGCTCCCGAACGGCCTGGGCAAGGACGTCCGCGTCTTGGTCTTCGCCAAGGGCGAGAAGGAGAAGGAGGCCCGCGAGGCCGGCGCCGATTACGTGGGTGCCGACGACCTGGTCGCCAAGATCCAGGGCGGGTGGTTCGAGTTCGACACCGCCATCGCCACCCCGGACATGATGGGTGTGGTCGGCAAGATCGGTAAGCTCCTCGGTCCCCGCGGCCTGATGCCGAACCCGAAGGTCGGCACCGTGACCTTCGATCTCGCCCGCGCCATCAAGGAGTCCAAGTCCGGTAAGGTCGAGTTCCGCGTCGAGAAGGCCGGTATCGTTCACGCCCCGGTAGGGAAGGTCTCCTTCGCCGCCGACGTGCTGAAGCAGAACGTGGTCGCACTGGTGGAAGCCCTCCAGAAGGCGAAGCCGGCTGCTGCCAAGGGTACCTACATGAAGAAGGTCTCCGTATCTTCCACCATGGGCCCGGGCGTCAACATCGATCTCGCTGACATCAGCGCGATCTTGAAATAAATAGCAGCAAAGCAGTAAAGCCAAAGTCAAAGACAGTAGGTGCCTGAAAGACAGATTGAGAGAGAAACAGATTGAGATTGAGAAAAGCTTGAGCTTCTCCTTAATCTCAATCTTTATCTTAATCTGCCTTTGGGGTTAAACGCTTCACGGCGGCCAACCGAGACTTGCAAGACGTTGCGCGACAATGCATGTTCCCGCAACTTCCTGACTTTGGCGGGGTTCCGTACCCGTATACCAAAAGAAAGGAGGAAGGCGCTTGAATAAGGAAAACAAACAAGAACTTGTTGCCGAGATGCACGACAAGCTCCAGAGGGCCCAGGCGGTCTTTCTCGCGGATTTCCGCGGGATGAACGTCGGCCAGGCCACTGAGCTCAGAAACGAGCTCAGGAAAGCGAACGCCGAGTACAAGGTCGTCAAGAACACCCTGCTCGAGATCGCTTCCAAAGGGACCGACAAGGAAGGGCTCAACCCCTACTACGCCGGCCCTACGGCTATCGCTCTTTGCTACGACGATCCCGTCGCAGCGGCCAAGGTGCTGTCCCGCTTCAACAAGGAAAACACCAACCCGTTTACCTTGAAAGCCGGCGTGCTCACCGGCAAGACCATCAACGTGGCTGACATTCAGGCTCTGGCAGACCTGCCGAGCCGCGAAGTGCTTATCGCCAAGATGCTGGGCAGCATGCAGGCCCCGGCAAGCAACTTCGTACGCGTTCTGGCAGCAGTCCCGGGCGGCTTTGTACGCGCGCTGGACGCGATCCGCGCGCAGAAAGAAGCCTAGTCGCAGTTCACACACACTTTCGCTCAACCATCTAAAATATTCTGTGGAGGAATAAAGAAATGGCTATCACCAAAGAAGAAGTAATCAGCTTCATCGAAAACATGTCCGTCCTCGAACTTGCTAACCTCGTGAAAGAGCTCGAGGAGAAGTTCGGCGTTTCCGCAGCAGCTCCGGTTGCTGTCGCTGCTGCAGGCCCGGCTGCCGGCCCGGCTGAGTCCGCTGAAGAGAAGACCGAGTTCGACGTCATCCTGAAGGCCGCTGGCGCCAACAAGATCGCAGTCATCAAGGTCGTCCGCGGCCTCACCTCCCTGGGCCTCAAAGAAGCCAAGGACCTGGTCGACGGCGCACCGCAGCCGGTCAAGACTGGCATCTCCAAAGAAGAAGCTGCCGACGCACAGAAGCAGCTGGTCGAGGCAGGCGCAGAAGTGGAAGTGAAATAAGTAGTCCTGCACCGATCTTTACCAAAGCCAAGGTCGCTTCATGCGGCCTTGGCTGTTCTATTTTAGTTTGAGGCCGCTTCACCCCGCTGTACCCGCCACAACTACCACAGCAGGAAATTCAAGGGGGTGGAGGTCTTCCAAGGCGTTCACCACAAGGAGAAGATATGGCTTATTCAATCGCGAATAACCCCCTGTTGCGCAAGAACTTCGCCAAGATCCACAAGATCATCGACATACCGAACCTCATCGACATCCAGAAAAATTCCTATAAGAGATTCCTCCAACTAGACACCCCAGTAGACGCACGCAAAAACTCCGGCCTCGAGGCCGTTTTCCGCAGCGTCTTCCCGATCAGGGACTTCAGCGACACCGCCTCGCTTGAGTACGTATCGTATTCGCTCGGCGCGCCCAAGTACGACGTGGAGGAGTGCCACCAGCGCGGGATGACCTTCGCGGCCCCGATGAAGGTGAAGGTGAGGCTGGTGGTGTGGGATGTGGCGAAGGACCCCGGTACCAGATCGATCCGCGACATCAAGGAGCAGGAGGTTTATTTCGGCGAAATCCCGCTGATGACCGACAACGGGACCTTTATCATAAACGGCACCGAGCGCGTCATCGTGAGCCAGCTGCACCGCTCTCCGGGCGTTTTCTACGACCACGACAAAGGGAAGACCCACTCCAGCGGCAAGGTGCTCTACTCCGCTCGCGTGATTCCGTACCGCGGCTCGTGGCTTGACTTTGAATTTGACCATAAAGACATCCTTTATGTTCGCATAGACAGACGGCGCAAGATGCCGGCCACCGTGCTCCTCAAGGCGCTCGGCTACTCCAATGACGCGCTGATCAACTACTTCTACAAGTCCGAAGAGGTAAAGGTCGGCGACAACGGCGCCATGACCAAGCTCGCTGACGCCGAGCTTCTCTCGAACCAGAAGGCTACCGCTGACATCGTCGACCCGGCTACCGGCGAGGTGATCCTCAAGGCGAACCGCAAGTTCACCAAGGCGGCGCTCAGGAAGATGGCCGAGCACGGGATCAAGGAGATCCCCATCTCCGAGGAGGAGGTGGTAGCAAAGGTCGCTTCGCACGACATCTACGACCCGGCTACCGGCGAGATCATCGTGGAGTGCAACGAGGAACTCACCCCGGCCAAACTCGAGGAGATCACCCAGAAGGGGATCACCACCTTCCAGGTGCTCTTCATCGACAACCTGCACGTCACCTCCAGCTTCCGCGACACCATCCTGATCGACAAGATCGGCTCCACCGACGAGGCGCTGATCGAGATCTACCGCCGTCTGCGTCCGGGCGACCCGCCGACGCTTAAGAGCGCGCTGGTTCTCTTCGAGAACCTGTTCTTCAACGCGGAGCGCTACGACCTCTCCGCCGTCGGCCGCCTGAAGCTCAACTACAAGCTGGGCGTGGACGTGCCGCTTGACTGCATGACGCTCACCCGCGAGGACATCCTCGAGGTGGTGCGCTACCTGATCGAGCTGAAAAACGGCAAGGGGAACATCGACGACATCGACCACCTGGGCAACCGTCGCGTCCGCGCCGTGGGCGAGCTTTTGGAAAACCAGTACCGCATCGGCCTGGTCAGGATGGAGCGCGCCATCAAGGAGCGCATGAGCCTGCAGGAAGTCGAGAACCTGATGCCGCACGACCTGATCAACTCCAAGCCGGTCTCCGCGGTAGTGAAGGAGTTCTTCGGCTCCTCGCAGCTCTCCCAGTTCATGGACCAGACCAACCCGCTCTCCGAGGTCACGCACAAGCGCCGTCTCTCGGCTCTGGGACCGGGGGGCCTTACCCGCGAGCGCGCGGGCTTCGAAGTCCGCGACGTACACCCGACCCACTACGGCCGCGTCTGCCCGATCGAGACCCCTGAGGGTCCGAACATCGGTCTCATCGCCTCGCTCTCCACCTATGCCCGCATCAACGAGCACGGCTTCGTCGAGACGCCGTACCGCGTGGTCAGTGAAGGGAAGGTGACCGACGAGGTCCGCTTCTTCTCGGCTCTCGAGGAGGAAGGGCACGCCATCGCCCAGGCCAACGCCGAGATCGATAAAGACGGGCGCTTCGCAGCCGACTACATCTCGGCCAGGAAATCCGGCGAGTTCGTCCTCGTGGGACGCGACGAGCTGGAGCTTATGGACGTGGCCCCGATGCAGCTGGTTTCCGTCGCGGCATCGCTGATCCCGTTCCTCGAGAACGACGACGCGAACCGCGCGCTGATGGGTTCCAACATGCAGCGCCAGGCCGTGCCGCTTTTGCGCGCCGACTCACCGCTGGTCGGTACCGGGATGGAGCGCGTCGTCGCACGCGACTCCGGTGTTTCCTCGGTTGCCCGCCATAACGGGGTAGTCGAGAGCGTCGATGCCTCCCGCATCGTCGTGAAAATCGACGAGGACCAGTACGACGCGACCGGCACCGGCGTCGACATCTACAACCTGATCAAGTTCGCACGCTCCAACCAGAACACCTGCATCAATCAGAGGCCGGTGGTGAAGGTAGGCGACCACGTGAAGGCCGGCGACATCATCGCCGACGGCCCCTCCACCGACATGGGCGAGCTGGCTTTGGGGCAGAACGTGCTGATCGCGTTCATGCCGTGGGGCGGCTACAACTACGAGGACTCCATCCTCATCTCGGAGCGCCTGGTAAAAGACGACCGCTACACCTCGATCCACATCGAGGAGTTCGAGGCCGTGGCCCGCGACACCAAGCTCGGCAAGGAGGAGATCACCTCCGACATCCCGAACCTGGGCGAAGAGACCCTGAAGGACCTGGACGAGTCGGGCATCATCAGGATCGGCGCTGAAGTCCGTCCGGGCGACATCCTGGTCGGCAAGATCACTCCCAAGGGCGAGACCCAGCTCTCCCCGGAAGAGAAACTCCTGCGCGCCATCTTCGGCGAGAAGGCGGGCGACGTGCGCGACACCTCGCTCAGAGTACCGCCGGGGGTGGAAGGTACCGTCATCGGCGCCAAGATCTTCTCCCGTAAGGGTGCCGACAAGGACGCCCGTACCGAGATCATCGAGAAGGCCGAGGAGATGCGGCTTCGGAAAGACGAGCAGGACGAGATCCGGATCATCCGCGATTCGGCTATCGGGAAGCTGAAGAAACTGCTGGTGGGCAAGACCGCCGCAGTGAAGATAGAAGGGACCGACGGCAAGGTGCTGATCCCGAAAGGGGCGGCCATCACCGAGGAGATGCTGAAATCGTTCTCCATGGACCGCTGGGACGAGATCTCCATCGCCGACGACGACACCATCGACGAGAAAGTGGCCCAGACGCTCTCCACGCTGAACCAGCAGATCGACATCATCAAGTACGTCTTCGACGACAAGGTGCAGAAGCTGCGCCGCGGCGACGATCTGCCGCCGGGCGTCATCAAGATGGTCAAGGTCTACATAGCCATCAAGCGTAAGCTCCAGGTGGGCGACAAGATGGCGGGCCGCCACGGTAACAAGGGCGTCGTTTCCAGGATCCTTCCGGAAGAGGACATGCCGTACATGGAAGACGGCCGTCCGGTAGAGATCGTGCTGAACCCGCTGGGCGTACCTTCCCGTATGAACGTGGGGCAGATCCTCGAGATGCACCTCGGCTGGGGCGCCAAGGGGCTCGGCTGGAAGATCGAGGAGTTCCTCGAGAAGAACGCCCCGCACGATGAGATCAAGAGGTTCCTGAAAGGGGCGTACGACAACCCGGAAATGGACCGCTTCCTCGATACTCTGGAGGGTGAGGAGCTCCTCAACCTGGCAAGACGCCTCAAGCGCGGCATCCCCATGTCGTCGCCGGTCTTCGAGGGTGCGAGCGAAGAGTCGATACAGTCGATGCTGACCCATGCAGGCTTCAGCACCACCGGTCAGGTCACCCTCTACGACGGCAAGAGCGGCGACAAGTTCATGCACCAGGTCACCGTCGGGATCATGTACTTCCTGAAGCTGCACCACCTGGTCGACGACAAGATCCACGCGAGGAGCATCGGGCCCTACTCCCTGGTCACCCAGCAGCCGCTGGGGGGCAAGGCGCAGTTCGGCGGTCAGAGGCTCGGGGAGATGGAGGTCTGGGCGATGGAGGCCTACGGCGCCGCATATGCGCTGCAGGAATTCCTCACCGTCAAGTCCGACGACGTGGCCGGCCGCACCAGGATGTACGAGGCCATCGTCAAAGGGAAGCACACCCTTGAGCCGGGCCTGCCCGAGTCGTTCAACGTCCTCATCAAGGAACTTCAGTCCCTTGGCCTCGACGTGGAACTCCTGGAAGGCGACGAGGACTAAAAACTGTTCTACGTTCAACGTTCGGCGTTTAAACCCACTGCCGGTTTTTCGCCGAACGTTGAACGCGGAACGTTGAACGGCCTCTTAATCTGATTACGTAACTCCTACTACTAAGGAGGAATATATTTTGGAAGACATCTTTAACTTTTTCGATAAGCCGAAGGACCCGCTCCACTTCTCTTCCATCAAGATCTCGATCTCCTCGCCGGACAAGATCCGCGAGCGTTCCTTCGGGGAAGTTAAGAAGCCGGAAACCATCAACTACCGTACCTTCAAGCCGGAGCGCGACGGCCTCTTCTGCGCCAAGATCTTCGGACCGACCAAGGACTACGAGTGCAACTGCGGCAAGTACAAGCGCATGAAGCACCGCGGCATCGTCTGCGAGAAGTGCGGCGTCGAGGTCATCCCCTCCAAGGTGCGCCGCGAGCGCCTGGGGCACATCGACCTGGCCACCCCTGTGGCACACATCTGGTTCCTGAAGTCGCTCCCGTCCAGGATCGGCAACCTGATGGACATCACGCTCAAGGACCTCGAGAAGGTGCTCTACTTCGAGGCCTACGTGGTGACCGACCCGAAGGACACCGGCCTTGCCTTCGGTACCGTCTTCTCCGAGGACCAGTACCAGAAGGCGCTGGAGGAATACAGCTACGGCTTCGAGGCCGGCATGGGCGCCGCTGCGATCCGCACCTGCCTCACCTCCATGGACCTGGACCAGCTCTCCGAGCAGCTCCGCATCGAGATGCAGGAGGCTACAAGCGAGGCCAAGCGCAAGAAGACCGCCAAGCGCCTGAAGGTCATCGAGGCCTTCAAAAACTCCGGCAACAAGCCCGAGTGGATGATCCTCGAGTGCATCCCGGTCCTGCCGCCTGAGCTCCGTCCGCTGGTCCCCCTCGACGGCGGCCGCTTCGCCACGAGCGACCTGAACGACCTGTACCGCCGCGTCATCAACCGCAACAACCGCTTGAAGCGCCTGATGGAACTGCAGGCCCCCGAGGTCATCATCAGGAACGAGAAGCGCATGCTGCAGGAGGCTGTCGACGCGCTGTTCGACAACGGCCGCCGCGGCCGCGCCATCGCAGGCCCCAACAAGCGTCCGCTCAAGTCCCTCTCCGACATGCTCAAAGGGAAATCCGGCCGCTTCCGCCAAAACCTCCTCGGTAAGCGTGTCGACTACTCCGGCCGTTCCGTTATCGTCGTCGGTCCGGAGCTTCGCCTGCACCAGTGCGGTCTGCCGAAGAAGATGGCCCTCGAGCTCTTCAAGCCGTTCATCTACAACAAGCTCGAGGAGCGCGGTTTCGTCACCACCATCAAGAGCGCCAAGAAGATGGTGGAGAAGGAGAAACCGGAAGTCTGGGACGTGCTCGAGGAGGTCATCAAGGAGCACCCGGTTCTGCTGAACCGCGCCCCGACCCTGCACCGCTTGGGCATCCAGGCTTTCGAGCCGGTGCTCATCGAAGGGAAGGCGATCCAGCTCCACCCGCTGGTCTGCACCGCCTTCAACGCAGACTTCGACGGCGACCAGATGGCCGTCCACCTCCCCCTCTCGGTTGAGAGCCAGGTGGAGGCGCGCGTCCTCATGATGTCGACCAACAACATCCTGTCGCCGGCGCACGGCAAGCCGATCATCGTGCCGTCGCAGGACATGGTTCTCGGGATCTACTACATGACCCGCGAGAAGCACTTCGCGCTCGGGGAAGGGAAGATCTTCGCCTCCCCGGACGAGGTCAACATCGCCTGGGACGCGGGTGAGATCCACCTGCAGGCGCGTATCAAGGTCAGGATGAAGAACCTCGTCTCGGACGAGAAGCCGACCCTGATCGAGACCACCACCGGCCGCGTGCTTTTGCGCGACATCCTGCCGGATGCCGTGCCGTATGCGACCATCAACAAGGTCATGACCAAGAAGGAACTCTCCAACCTGGTGGACGTCTGCTACCGTCTGGCCGGGAACAAGGAGACGGTCATCCTCGCCGACAAGCTGAAGGCGATCGGTTTCCGTTATGCGGCCAAAGCCGGCATCTCCATCTCGATCAACGACATGGTCATCCCGGAAGGAAAGCCCGCCATCATCAACCGCGCCACCGAAGAGGTGCAGGAGATCCAGAACCAGTACACCGAGGGTCTCATCACCGACGGCGAGCGCTACAACAAGGTCATCGACATCTGGGCGAAATCCACCGAGGACATCGCCAAGGAGATGCTGGACAACCTCTCCCGCGACACCATCCTCGATCCGGAAGGCAAAGAAGTGAAGGTCCCCTCCTTCAACGCGATCCACATGATGGCCGACTCGGGCGCAAGGGGTAGCGCACAGCAGATCCGCCAGCTGGCAGGTATGAGGGGACTCATGGCCAAGCCTTCCGGCGAGATCATCGAGACCCCGATCACGGCGAACTTCCGCGAAGGCCTCACCGTGCTCCAGTACTTCATCTCCACCCACGGCGCGCGCAAGGGTCTGGCCGATACCGCGCTCAAGACGGCGAACTCCGGTTACCTCACCCGCCGTCTGGTCGACGTCGCGCAGGACGCCATCATCACCGAGGCTGACTGCGGCACCATCGACGGGCTCACCGTCTCCTCCCTCACCGAGGGTGGCGAGGTGATCGAGCACATCGGCGACCGTATCCTCGGGCGCGTGGCTCTTGACGACATCCTCGACCCGGTCACCGGCGACGTGCTGGTCCCGGCCAACGAGGAGATCGACGAGACGCTGGTGGCGAAGATCGAAGCCGCCGGCCTCGAGAAGGTGAAGATCCGCTCGGTGCTCACCTGCGAGAGCCGCCGCGGCATCTGCGCCAAGTGCTACGGCCGCGACCTGGCACGCGGCCACCTGGTGAACCGCGGCGAGGCGGTCGGCGTCATCGCCGCCCAGTCCATCGGGGAGCCGGGAACCCAGCTCACCATGCGTACCTTCCACATCGGTGGTACGGCTTCGAGGCGCGCCGAGCAGACCGCGTTGGAGGCGAGAAACGAGGGTTTCGCCAAGTTCATCAACATCAACTACGTCACCAACTCGGAAGGGCACCACATCGTCATGAACCGCAACGGCGAGCTCGCCATCGTGGACGAGACCGGGCGCGAGCGCGAGAAGTATGGCGTCGTTTACGGTGCGAAGATCAAGGTGAGCCCGCAAGAGAAGGTGACCCAGGGGCAGTCGGTCGCCGAGTGGGACCCGTACACCATGCCGATCCTCACCGAGATCGCCGGCCGGGTCAAGTTCGGGGACGTCATCGAGGGGGTCACCATGGAGGAGCAGGTCGACGAAGTCACCGGCCTCTCCAGGAAGGTCATCATCGAGACCCGCGACGCCGACAAGCGCCCGCGCATCACCATCAAGGACGAGAGCGGCAAGACCGCGAAGATCGGCGAGAACCTTCTGGCCCGCTACTACCTCCCGGTCGGCTCCAACATCAACGTGCTGGAAGACATCGAGGTGAACGCAGGCGACGTGATCGCCAAGATCCCGCGCGAAACCACCAAGACCAAGGACATCACCGGCGGTCTGCCGCGCGTCGCCGAGCTCTTCGAGGCGAGAAAGCCCAAGGACTTCGCGGTCATCACCGAGATCGACGGCGTGGTCGCCTTCGGCAAGGATGCCAAAGGCAAGCGCAAGGTACTGGTCACCCCGGAGCTCGGCGAGCCGAAGGAGTACCTGATCCCCAAAGGGAAGCACATCAGCGTCCATGAGGGGGACCATGTCCGCGCCGGTGAGGCGCTCATGGACGGCTCCTCGAACCCGCACGACATCCTGCGCGTCCTCGGCCAGAAAGAACTGGCCAAGTACCTGGTCGACGAGGTTCAGGAGGTGTATCGACTCCAGGGCGTCAAGATCAACGACAAGCACATCGAGACCATCGTACGTCAGATGCTGCGCCGCGTCAGGGTCAAGGACGTGGGCGACACCAATCTGCTCATCGACGATCAGATCGAGCGCTGGGTCTTTGAGGAAGAAAACGAAAAAGCGATGGAGAAAGGCGGGCGTCCTGCGACCGCTGAGTCATTGCTCCTTGGCATAACGAAAGCTTCCCTCTCCACTGAGTCATTTATTTCTGCTGCCTCCTTCCAGGAGACAACAAAAGTATTGACACAGGCTTCGATTGAAGGTAAGGTCGATAGTCTTCGCGGTCTCAAAGAGAACGTGATTATGGGCCGCTTGATCCCGGCGGGAACGGGATTGGCTCTTTACCGCAACCTGCGCATGGTTGCTGAGGAGCCAGTAATCATTCCGGAGCCAGTAGAACCGGAAGATGAAGAAATCTACGAAGAAGAAGCCTAGCCTGAATGCTCGGTCGGAGGAAGAGGGGCTCCCCTGAATCCCCCGACCGATTTCTCACTTTTTTCAAAATAAAACTTGACAAGCGCCGTATGCGCTGTTATTTTCGTCACTTCCGCCGGGAGACCAGCTCCTTTGCGGGAAGAATTGCGTGAGAGGAATGTATGCCAACTATTAATCAGCTTATTCGTCATGGTCGGGAGTCAAAGGGTGATAAATCCACTGCTCCGGCACTCAGGAGCTGCCCGCAGAAGAGGGGCGTTTGCACCAGGGTTTACACCACAACCCCGAAGAAACCGAACTCCGCACTCCGCAAGGTGGCGAGGGTAAGGCTTACCAACGGCGTTGAGGTGACCTCCTACATTCCCGGTGTCGGTCACAACCTCCAGGAGCACTCCGTCGTCCTGATCAGGGGCGGCAGGGTCAAGGACCTTCCGGGTGTTCGTTACCACATCGTCCGCGGCACGCTCGACTCCGTCGGCGTCAAGGGTCGGATGAAGAGTCGTTCGAAGTACGGGGCCAAAAGACCCAAGTAACCGATTAAAGTGAGAGGTTTGACTTGCCAAGAAGAAGAGAAGTAGCCAAGCGGGTAATTCTTCCGGATCCTAAGTATGCGGATAGGGTAGTTGCCAAGCTCATCAATATAATCATGCTGGACGGCAAGAAGTCGACCGCAGAGAAGGCCCTGTACGGAGCGATGGAAATCGCGGCCGGCAAGGCGGGCGAAGAGCCGGTCAAGGTGCTTAAGAAGTGCCTGGACAACATCAAGCCGATGCTTGAAGTCAAGTCCCGCAGGGTCGGCGGTTCGACCTACCAGGTTCCCGTCGAAGTGCGCCCCGAGCGCCGCGTCTCCCTGGCAATGCGCTGGCTGGTGAAGTATTCCAACGCCAGGAGCGAGAAGACCGTCACCGACAAGCTGGCCGGCGAGATCCTCGACGCGTACAACAACCGCGGTTCCGCGGTGAAGAAGCGCGAGGATACCCACAAGATGGCAGAGGCCAACCGCGCCTTCGCCCACTACCGCTGGTAGTTTCCGGCGGCACACATTAAGGGTTAGAGAGCAACTCGAAGGAGATTGTAAGTGGCACGTCAGGTTTCGTTGGAAATGACCCGTAATATCGGGATTATGGCTCACATAGATGCAGGGAAGACCACCACCACGGAGCGTATCCTCTACTACACCGGTGTTTCCCACAAGATCGGCGAAGTCCACGATGGCGCCGCTACCATGGACTGGATGGAGCAGGAGCAGGAGCGTGGCATCACCATCACCTCCGCTGCTACCACCTGCAACTGGAAGGATCATCGCATCAACATCATCGACACCCCGGGTCACGTCGACTTCACCATCGAGGTCGAGCGCTCCCTGCGTGTTCTGGACGGCGCTGTCGCCGTCTTCTGCTCGGTCGGTGGCGTCGAGCCCCAGTCCGAGACCGTCTGGCGTCAGGCTGACAAGTACCACGTCCCCCGCATCGCGTTCATCAACAAGATGGACCGTATCGGTGCCGACTTCTTCCGTGGCGTCGCCATGATCAAAGACCGCCTCAAGGCGAACCCGGTGCCGCTGCAGATACCGATCGGCTCTGAGGAGAACTACAAGGGCGTGGTCGACCTTGTCCTGATGAAGGGCATCGTCTGGAACGACGAGTCCATGGGCGCAACCTACGACGTCATCGACATCCCGGCGGACCTGGTCGAGCAGGCTCAGGAATACCGCGACGCGCTGATCGAGGAAGTCTCTAGCCACGACGACGTTTTGATGGAGAAATACCTGGGCGGCGAGGAGATCAGCAACGAGGAGCTTAAAGCGGCGATCCGCCAGTGCACCCTCGATATCAAGATCTGCCCCGTGATTTGCGGTTCCTCCTTCAAGAACAAGGGCGTTCAGAACCTGCTTGACGCCGTCCTCGACTACATGCCGGCTCCGACCGACATCCCCGCCATCCAGGGTGTCGACGCCAACACCGACGCGCCGATCGAGCGCCATGCTTCCGACTCCGAGCCGTTCGCGGCTCTGGGCTTCAAGATCATGACCGACCCGTTCGTGGGTCAGCTCTGCTTCTTCCGCGTCTACTCCGGCGTGATCCAGTCCGGCTCCTACGTGTACAACGCCACCAAGGGGAAGCGCGAGAGGATCGGCCGCATCCTGAAGATGCACGCCAACAAGCGTGAAGAGATCAAGGAAGTCTACGCCGGCGACATCGCCGCCGCGGTAGGCCTGAAATACACCACCACGGGCGACACGCTCTGCGCCGAGGACCATGCGGTTATCCTCGAGTCCATCGAGTTCCCCGAGCCGGTCATCTCCATCGCCATCGAGCCGAAGACCAAGGCGGACCAGGAAAAGCTGGGCCTCTCGCTCGGCAAGCTCGCTTCCGAGGACCCCTCCTTCCGCGTCAAGACGGACGAGGAGACCGGCCAGACCATCATCTCCGGCATGGGCGAGCTGCACCTGGAGATCATCGTCGACCGTCTGTTCCGTGAGTTCAAGGTAGAGGCGAACGTCGGCAAGCCGCAGGTCGCCTACCGTGAGACCATCACCAAGAAGGTCAAGGCGGAAGGGAAGTTCGTGCGCCAGTCCGGCGGTCGCGGTCAGTTTGGCCACGTCTGGCTCGAGGTCGAGCCGCAGGAAGCAGGGAAGGGGTACGAGTTCGTCGACGCCATCAAGGGCGGCGTCGTTCCCCGCGAGTACATCCCGGCTGTCGACAAGGGCATCAAGGAAGCGCTGGACAACGGCGTCATGGCTGGCTTCCCGGTCGTCGACATCAAGGTCACCCTGGTCGACGGTTCCTATCACGAGGTCGACTCCTCCGAGATGGCGTTCAAGATCGCAGGTTCCATGGGCTTCAAGGAAGGCTGCCAGAAGGCCTCCCCGATCATCCTGGAACCGATCATGTCGGTGGAAGTCGTGGTTCCGGAGGAGTACATGGGCGACGTCATCGGCGACCTGAACTCCCGCCGCGGCCGCATCATGGGCATGGAAGGGCGCGCAGGCGCACAGGTGGTCGCATCGATGGTGCCGCTGGCACAGATGTTCGGCTACTCCACCGACCTGCGTTCCGCAACCCAGGGTCGTGCAACGTACTCCATGACCTTCGATCATTACGAGCCGGTGCCGAAGTCGGTCGCCGAGGAAATAGTAGCGAAGGTCAAAGGCTAATTATTCAATTTCCCTATCGAGGAGGATTCCGAAATGGCAAAAGCTAAATTTGAAAGAACCAAGCCGCACGTTAACATCGGCACCATCGGCCACGTCGACCACGGCAAGACTACCCTGACCGCGGCGATCACCAAGGTACTCGCGGGCAAAGGCCAGGCCGAGTTCAAGGCGTTCGACCAGATCGACAACGCACCGGAAGAGCGCGAGCGCGGTATCACCATCGCGACCGCCCACGTCGAGTACGAGACCGACAAGCGTCACTACGCTCACGTTGACTGCCCGGGCCACGCCGACTACGTAAAGAACATGATCACCGGTGCGGCGCAGATGGACGGCGCCATCCTGGTTGTTTCCGCAGCTGACGGCCCGATGCCGCAGACCCGTGAGCACATCCTGCTCGCGCGTCAGGTCGGCGTCCCCTACATCGTCGTGTTCCTGAACAAGGCCGACATGGTGGACGACGAAGAGCTCCTCGAGCTGGTCGAGCTGGAAGTTCGCGAACTCCTCTCCTCCTACGACTTCCCGGGCGACGATATCCCCATCATCAAGGGTTCCGCTCTCAAAGGGCTCGAAGGCGACACCGGCGAGCTGGGCGAGCAGGCCATCATGAAGCTGATGGATGCTGTCGACACCTACATCCCGGAGCCGGTTCGCGCCATCGACAAGCCGTTCCTGATGCCGGTCGAGGACGTGTTCTCCATCTCCGGTCGCGGTACCGTCGCCACCGGCCGTGTCGAGCGCGGCATCGTGAAAGT
>NZ_AUGE01000046.1 GCF_000426865.1 Citrifermentans bremense R1 | reverse complement strand
CCGGGCCGGCATCGAAGCGAACATCTCGACTCTGAAGCGCGCCTTCGGTCTGGACCGATGCAACTGGAAGGGCTGGGAAGGCTTCAAGCGCTATCTCTGGAGTTCGATCTTCGCCTATAACCTGCAGGTGATCGCCAGGATCAGACTGGAATCAGCCAAAGCCGAAGCAGCAGCTTAAGGCGCAATGATTTCCGCCTCTGCCGGAACATGTGGGGGAGTGCATCTTAAAAATGAGAAAGAGCAATGGAGTTGTCAGTGCGTTAGCACGCTCTTAACGATTTCGGTGCATTTCGGACATCTTTGTCACCACGAAGTTCAGAAAACTGCCCTTTCCGGACGGACACTAGATAAATTTCCTCAAACTTATAGGTTTTGACCATTCCGTCGTTTTCGAATCGGGCACGTTCATTTACAAACTTCATGGCTCCACATTCGTAGGTAATTCTCGCAAAGTCGATATCCGATTTTTCACAGATACATACGAAGTCAGTCAAATTGTTAGTGGTAACCATTTCTTTCATTCTTATTTCCAACGGCGTGGGGGCGCACCAGCGCGTCAGCGCCTGTGTGTCGCCGCCTTGTTGGAATTCATCACTGGTTATTCTTTGACTCTTGCTTCATCTGGCGAACTAGCTCTTGATATGCCTCAACAGTACCAGCGATATCCAGATGACTACACACATATAGTGCCATGTCACTGTCAATTGGTTTTCTTGGATCCATGAGTGACAGCAAAACGCAGTCAACTCGCTTTCTCAACTTTTCGCTTACTATTTTGGGATATAAATCCCTAACAAACGTGAAGTGAGATGTACTGGAGTTCCAGCCCGTACCAAAGAGTTCTGTTTTAACTTTTGATGTAAGCTCTTCATCTGATAAATGCTCCCATATATCGAGCATCTTGATCCGATTAATATGCCTGACTGTTGGTATTACATTATTCAAAAGATTTTCTAGTCTCGCTTTCAACTCCTCAGGATATATAAGACCCCAGATGTGATAAAACTCTTCCTTGCTCTTCTCAGTCTGGAGATTCACCAATTCAAGTTCAACGTCTTCATCACTCATTTCTTCCCATTTACGGAGCAAATTCTCAGTGATGTTGTCGATGTAATGAGGTGCAAGTCTCGTGAATGCTTGTGCGAGCCGTGTAGAGAAATCGTTGTCTAGGATATGGGACTCATGCAGAAATCTAGATCTAGTGGTAGCAAAATCGGTTTTAGTGGATTCCATAAACTCGGATATCTTCTTATCGAGTTCATTAGGTCGAAGGTTTCTCCATTTCATCACGATATGGTTGCAGCATTCAGCAATATTGCATTTAGGACAAATCTGATCAGACATTTCAAGTACACCTTTTTTTTCCAACTATGTAATTAGAGGGAAGTTGCCGTCATCCCCCCTTGTCGCCGCTCAACATTAAATTTTTTTACCAAACCAATTGACGTAACCCACTGATATGGCAGACTGTAGCGACCGGATTTTGTGCCAATTGGGGGGATGGACAGAAAACTGTCCATCCCCCCTCCTCCCCCAGAATCGACTGTGCAAACCATATCAATATGCATATTTCATTGACGCAACTTAAACAATCGCAATATATAGACATCTACCATCCATGTCAAAGGTCAAGTGATGAATGGTATCCCTGAACCAATCTTGTCGGCGTTTATGGCCCTTCTGAAGCAGTCGAGGGTCCCGCCGTCAAGTCATGCGGAGTACTTGCAGTGGCTCAGGTATTATCTTGCCTTTTGCGACAGATATTCACCTCCCGAGGCTAAGTCCGACCGCCTCCCCCCGTGCTTTCCTCAGTTCAGAATTGACACCCATAAACAATTTGTTTACAGTTGACGCAATGATTGTATCGTTTGGCAACAAAGAAACCGAAAGGCTCTTTACTAGGGTAAGTCCAAAAAGCTTCCTCCGGACATCCTCGCTCGTGCGGCCATGCGTCTGACGCAGTTGGACAGCGCACGCGAAGTCACGGATTTGCTGATGCCGCCTTCGAATCGGCTCGAAGCTCTTTCCGGAAACAGGGCCAGACAGTGGAGTATAAGAATCAACGACCAGTGGCGAATTTGTTTTTCCTCCGCAGATGGTGACGCTACCCTGGTCGAGATAACCGACTATCACTGAGGAGACCCTTATGTCCTATACAAATAATCTGCCTCCCATTCATCCTGGAGTATTCTTAAAAGAAATACTTGATGACCTTACCGTCACGCAGACTGCTTTTGCCAAAGCTATCGGCGTTTCTCCTATGCGAGTTTCGCACGTCATCAAGGGTACACGCCCTGTGACTGCGGAGTTGGCCTTACTCTTCGGCAAAGCCTTTAGTCAGACGCCGACGTATTGGATGAATCTGCAAACCAGCTTCGATCTGAAAACAGCAGAAAAGGAACTCGCACAAAAGGTGCGCCAAGTACATCCGCTCTCGCAGGCAGCGTAGCCGACAATATTCTTCAAAAAGGCAAAAGGCGGAACACAGAGGGCACCGAGGTTCACGGAGGTCACAGAGGTTTTCAGCTAAAGCCAGCAGAACAACAGATAATACTTAAAGTAAAGGGCACAGGCGCCTTGCTTCATGCGACGCCTGCCCCCTTTTTGCGTTTTCAGCCGTGGTGCTCTTGGTGCCACCCGGTGCCACCCGAAGCCTTTTTTGATTAATCTGAAGTTATCCGCGATGTTTCCGTCCAATCTGTGTGCAATGCCTTTGACTTTTCGCTGTTGAGGAACACTGGGGCAGGTGATATTGGAAAGGCTTCGAGTTAAATTTTGGGGTGCGACTTGCTTTGCCGGAAGGCAGGGTTAAGATATTGGAGATTTTTAACCCAACAACGGAGGTACCTCTATGAAAAACCTATTTGGTGGGGGGAGCGACGAAGAGGTGATTCGCTTGACAGGAGAGTTTTTGACTAAGGACTCCGTCCTGGAAAGTATCTTCACGGTGCTGCCGAACCCTCAGAAGCTCAAGTCCTCCCATGATCGTCACCTGGGCCTGTTCAACGAGGTCCTGGGGGGAAACCGCGAAAAGGAGGGGGAACTGCAAGCAGTCCGGCAAGAAGTCAGCGCCCAGTTGGGGCTCTTCCGCGGAATGGCGTTGTTGGCTGGGACCCAGGACCCTACCATTCCCCAAAAGCTCGGGCTGCAGCAACAACAGCCGATAACAAAGCGTACAGCAGGCATTTTGACCGCGCCGGAAAACAGCAGAATGGTCTATGACGGACATACTATCGTGGCCAGAGCGAATGCTGTCAAAGGCGCCAAAAGCTACGAGGTGTGGGGCTGCGACGGCGATCCCATGACGGAGAGCAACTGGAGACACCTCACTACCTCCTGTCGGGTGAACCGGATCGAAATAGCTGGCCTTACTCCCGGAAAGATGTTCTACTTCAGAATCAGGGCGATCGCGCCCTCCGGCCCGGGTTCCTGGACGAATTTTATGAGCATGATGGCCATCTAACTATCGTCGCCTATAGAGCTGTCCACCATCGCCTGGTCTCATATCCGACTCGAGCAGGCGATGGTGACTTTCATTCCAAACATCCTGCATTAAGAAGGACTCGCCCCAAAACCTGCCCATCAAAACCGACAAAAACCTTCCAGTTTTTTTTCAAACCACCACCGTTTTTGAAAAAAGATGACCAAGTTGTTCGACGACTTGACCAAGTTGTTCGAGGACTTGCCTAAGTTGTTCGAGGACTTGCCTAAGTTGTTCGAGGACTCGCCTAAGTTGTTCGCGGACTTGATCAGGTTGTTCGAGGACTTGACCGAGTTGTTCGGAAAATCGACCTAGTGTTACAGGACTCGACCGAATTCAGCGAGTCACCCGATGCTGGCGAGCTCCAACCTCCCGCCCCAGCGGAGCATCATTTCCCCGCGCAGACGTTCGTGTCCGGGCGCGGACAGCTCCGGGTCGCGCTCGACCAGGGCGAAGGCGTCTTTGCGCGCCTGCTCCAGCACGCCGCCGTCCCGCAGGATGTCCGCCACCCGCAATTCGGGAAGCCCCGCCTGCCTGGTGCCCAGGAAGTCGCCGGGTCCCCTGATCTGAAGGTCGGCCTCGGCGATGACGAAGCCGTCGGAGCTCTGCACCATTACCTCAAGACGTTTCTGGCCGTCCTCGGAGAGCTTGTCCCCGGCGAGCAGGATGCAGCGGGAGCGCTCGCTGCCGCGCCCCACCCTCCCCCGCAACTGGTGCAGTTGGGAAAGACCGAACCGCTCGGCGTGTTCGATGACCATTACGGTGGCGTTGGGGACGTCGATGCCGACCTCGATGACCGTGGTGGCGACCAGGATGTCGGTAGTCCCCGCCTTGAACTCCTTCATCACCGCTTCCTTCTCGGCGGCGGGCATGCGCCCGTGGAGGACGGCGACGCGCAGGTCCGGAAAAACATCCTGCGCCAGGTGCTCGGCCATTTGCACTGCAGCCTTCAGGTCGCTCTTCTCGGTCTCCTCGACCAGGGGATAGATGACGTAGGCCTGCCTTCCCTTCGCTGCCTCCTCCCTCACCAGCGCATACACTTCCTTGCGCCGCGACTCGCGCACCATACGCGTCTCTATGGGTGTCCTCCCCGGCGGCAGCTCGTCGATGACCGATAGCGAGAGATCTCCAAAGACGGTCATGGAGAGGGTGCGCGGAATGGGAGTCGCCGTCATCACCAGTATGTCGGGGCTCGCCCCCTTCTTCTTCAACTGGGCGCGCTGCACCACGCCGAAGCGGTGCTGCTCGTCGATGATCCCGAACCCCAGCCGGTGAAACTCCACCTTCTCCTGGATCACGGCATGGGTCCCCACCACGATCTGGGTGGCGCCGGAAGCGATTTTACCCAGCGTGTCACCCTTCCCCTTCACGCTCGCAGTCAGGAGCGTCACGCCTATGCCCAGTTTCTCGCAGTAGCCATGGATGTTCAGGTAGTGCTGTTCGGCCAGAAGCTCGGTGGGGGCCATGATGGCGACCTGGAAGTCGTTCTCGACGCAGACGAGGGCGGCCATGAGGGCAACGAGCGTCTTGCCGCAGCCCACGTCCCCCTGCACCAGCCGGTGCATCGGATGGGGCGACATCATGTCTTCCTTTATCTCGGAGAGGACCCGTTTCTGAGCAGCCGTCAGGCTGAAGGGAAGCAGCTTGAGGAGTTCCTTGGTGTAGCGGTGGGTCACCTTGAAGCTGATGCCGTCCTCGACCGCTATGCCGCGCCTCTTCAGGGCGAGCCCCAACTGCAGGAAAAAGAGCTCGTCGAAGGCGAGCGAGCGATGTGCCGCGCTGCGGCCGCTGTTGAGCGCGGAGAGGTCGCTGTCCTGGGCAGGGAGGTGCGCCTCGCGTAGCGCCACGGGAAGCGTGAGGAGCTTGTGGCGCTGCAGAAGCTCATCGGGAAGCGCCCCCTTCACGTAGCGGCTGTAACGCTGCACGGCGTCGCGCATGATGCGGCGCATCACCTTCTGGCTCACCCCCTCGGTGAGTGGATAGACCGGAAGTATGCTGCCGAAGTTGTCGGGGTCGCGCGCCATCACCTGGGACAGGTCCTCACCCTCCGCGGCCCACTCGACTTCGGGGTGGTGCATCTCGCGCTGGAAGCCGAACTGGGCGACGTCGCCGATGAAGATCCCCTGCCTCCCGGGGACCAGCTGTTTCTTCAGGAAGTTGGGGTGAAAATGAAACCACTTGAGCGGCAGGCTCCCGGTATCGTCCTTGACGATGGCCTCGAAGTAGCGCCGTCCCCCCTTGGTGGTCTGCGCCGCGGCGGAAACGACTGTGGCAAAGAAGGCCTCGCTGTTGCCTGGGCGCAGCTGCGCTATTTTCTTTAGTTCGCGGCGATCCTCGTAGCGGTTGGGGAGAAGATATAGCGCGTCCTCGACCGTGTTCAGCCCCTTTTTGGAAAGGGTGGCGGCAAGCTTCGGCCCTACCCCCTTGATGCTCTGCATCGGGGTCTTCAGTTCTTCGGGGACGGCTGCCTGCGCGGCGGCAGCGGCGGACGTTGCTGCAGGGGGGGTAGAGCGTGTTTCTTTGGCTGGTTTCTGCTTGGAGATACGGAGGGTCCCGTCGACGACCTCTACGTTCACCAGGTCCCCCGGGCGGAGCTTCAGATCATTCCTGAGCTGTTCCGGAAGCGGGATGGACCCGTCTGGCGCGAGCGTGATGGTCGGCATGTGGAGGGAGAGTCAGAGCGCCCGGCGCGGGAAACCCGCGCCAGGCAGCGGAAACTGCTAGAAAAGCTTGTTGATGTCGGCGACGATCTCGTCCACGTTGATGCCGTGGGCCGCGCATCCCTGCTCCAGGGACTCGTTCTGTGCACCCATGCAGCCGATGCAGCCGAGGTTGTATTTGGCGAGCACCTTGACGACGTCCGGGTGCATCCTCATTACTGCGGCAAAAGTCATATCCTTGGTTACCTGAGACATTTAATCCTCCTGTTACGCGCTTGGCGTATTGATCCTTCTGTGCTGCCGGACGGGGCGCACCCTGTCCAGTCCTTGATCCGGGCATCCGCGCAAATCGCGAAGCCGGCGCTATTCGTAGCGGATCTCGATGATCTCGTACTCTTTGACGCCCGAGGGGACGCTCACCCTGACGCTGTCGTCCAGTTTGTGCCCGATGAGGGCCTTGCCTACTGGGGAGGTGCAGGAAATCTTGCACTGCTTGATGTCGGCCTCATCCTCGCCGACGATCTTGTAGGTGACCTCTTCTTCGGTCGCGGTGTCGTAGACCGTCACCGTAGCGCCGAAAACCACCTTGTCCGGCTTCAGGTTGGAAAGGTCGACCACGTAGGCCCGCGCCAGTTTGTCCTGCAGTTCGAGGATACGGCCTTCGATGAAACCCTGACGGTTCTTGGCGGCGTCATACTCCGCGTTTTCGGAAAGGTCACCATGGGCCCTCGCCTCGGCGATATCCTGGATCACCTTGGGGCGCTCTTCCTTTATCAGGCGTTTCAGGTCTTCCTGAAGGGCTTCGTAACTCTCCTTGGTCAATGGAACTGTCTGAGACATCGGTTTTCTGCTCCTGTTGATGAACTTGTAGGGGGGCCTTTTGGCCCCCCGTCAGTCAGCGTTTTCTATTTTTGAGGGAGCGCAATATCACGCTGCCGGGTCCATCGGTTACTTCAAGTAGTGCTGGATCGAGTTGACTTCCAGCTTCGACTTGGACATCGCTATGATACCGTCTACCGCCGCTCTCGCGCCGGAGGCTGTGGTGTAGTAAGCGACGTTGTTGATCAGGGTGTTCCTGCGGATCGAGTAGGAATCGGCAACGGCCTGCGCACCGTGGGTGGTGTTGATGACCATGCAAATCTCGTTGTTCTTGATCGCATCGACTATGTGGGGGCGTCCTTCGATTACCTTGTTTACTACCTGAACGGGGATCCCTTTTTCCTGCAGATAACTCGCCGTGCCGCGTGTAGCAACCAATTCGAAGCCCTGATCATACAGTCTTTTTGCAGCGCTGACAATATGTTTTTTGTCCGTGTCCTTCACTGAAATGAACACTTTACCTGAGGTCGGGAGCTTCACGTTCGCCCCCATCTGCGCCTTGGCGTACGCCTTGGCGAAGGTGTCGCCGATCCCCATGACCTCGCCGGTCGACTTCATCTCCGGCCCCAGGATGGTGTCGACGCCGGGGAACTTGGCGAAGGGGAAGACGGATTCCTTGACCGAGATATGGACCGGCACGATCTCGTCGGTTACACCTAGTTCGGCCAGGGTCTTGCCCGCCATGACGCGCGCTGCGATCTTCGCCAAGGGCCTCCCGGTCGCCTTGGAGACGAAGGGAGAGGTGCGCGAGGCGCGGGGGTTGACCTCGATGATGTAGATGTCGTTCCCCTTGACGGCGAACTGCACGTTCATGAGCCCCTTCACGTTCAGCTCCAGCGCCATCATCTTGGTCTGGCACCTGATCTCCTCGACGATCTCCTTGGAGATGGAGTAAGGCGGCAGCGAGCAGGCCGAGTCGCCGGAGTGGATGCCCGCCTCCTCGATGTGCTCCATGATGCCGCCGATGACGGCGACTTGGCCGTCGCAAAGAGCGTCGACGTCGATCTCGATCGCCTCGTCCAGGAACTTGTCGATCAGGATCGGGTGCTCGGGCGAAGCCTGTACCGCTGTGTGCATGTAGCGGCGCAGGTTCTCCACGTCGTACACGATCTCCATGGCGCGTCCGCCGAGAACGTAGGAGGGGCGCACCACGACAGGGTAGCCGATACGCTCGGCGACCACCTCGGACTCCTCGAAGGAGCGGGCGGTGCCGTTTTCGGGCTGCCTGAGCTTGAGCTTTTGCAGCATCTCCTGGAAGCGCTCGCGGTCTTCGGCGCGGTCGATGGCGTCGGGCGAGGTGCCGATGATGGGAACCCCCGCCTTCTCAAGAGCCACGGCGAGTTTCAGCGGGGTCTGGCCGCCGAACTGCACGATGACGCCGGTCGGCTTCTCGACGTCCACGATGTTCAGCACGTCCTCGAAGGTGAGCGGCTCGAAGTAGAGGCGGTCCGAGGTGTCGTAGTCGGTGGAAACGGTCTCCGGGTTGCAGTTGACCATGATGGTCTCGTAGCCGTCCTCGGAGAGGGCGAATACGCCGTGCACGCAGCAGTAGTCGAACTCGATCCCCTGGCCGATACGGTTGGGTCCGCCGCCGAGGATGATGATCTTCTTCTTGTCGGTGGGCTCGGCCTCGCACTCTTCCTCGTAGGTGGAGTAGAGGTACGGGGTGTGCGCCACGAACTCGGCGGCGCAGGTATCGACCCTTTTAAAGACCGGCTTGACGCCGACGGACAGACGCAGTTCGCGCACCTCGGCTTCTGCTATCTTCCAGAGCTGGGAGAGGAACTTGTCGGAGAAACCGTAGCGTTTCGCGTCCCAGAGGATGTCGTGCAGCTTCTCGCCGGATTCATTCTTGATGTTTATCTGCTTGAATTCCTCCTCCATCTCGATGATCTGGCGGATGTTGTTCAGGAACCAGGGGTCGATGGCGGTAAGGGCGTAGATCTCCTCCACGCTCATGCCGCAGCGGAAGGCGTCGCCTACGTACCAGAGGCGGTCGCAGTTGGGGGTTCTCAGCTTGTCGTTCAGGAGGTTGCGCTCTTTTTCGGTGAGCGCGCGGCGGGTGTCGCCCGCGATGCCGAAGAACTTGGACTCGAAGCCGCAGGAGCCGATCTCCAGCGAGCGGAGCGCCTTCTGGAAGGACTCCTTGAAGGTGCGGCCGATGGACATGACCTCGCCCACCGACTTCATCTGGGTGGTGAGGGTGGCGTCGGCAGCGGGGAACTTCTCGAAGGTGAAGCGCGGCACCTTGGTGACCACGTAGTCGATGGTCGGCTCGAAGCAGGCCGGCGTCTCCTTGGTGATGTCGTTGGTGATCTCGTCCAGCGTGTAGCCGACGGCGAGTTTCGCGGCGATCTTCGCGATCGGGAAGCCGGTGGCCTTCGAGGCGAGCGCCGAGGAGCGGGAGACGCGCGGGTTCATCTCGATGACGATGAGCCGGCCGTTTTTCGGGTTGGTGCCGAACTGGATGTTGGAGCCGCCGGTGTCGACGCCGATCTCGCGGATGATCTTCAGGGAGGCGTCGCGCAGGATCTGGTATTCCTTGTCGGTGAGGGTCTGTGCAGGCGCCACCGTGATGGAGTCGCCGGTGTGCACGCCCATGGCGTCGAAGTTCTCGATGGAGCAGATGATGACCACGTTGTCCGCGGTATCCCTCATAACCTCCAGTTCGTACTCCTTCCAGCCGATCAGCGACTCCTCGACCAGGATCTCGTCGGTAGGCGACGCCTCGATGCCGGCCATGGACATGCGCTCGTACTCTTCCATGTTGTAGGCGATGCCGCCGCCGGTGCCCCCCAGGGTGAAGGAAGGACGGATGATGGCCGGGAAGCCGACGTACTTGATGACCTCCATCGCCTCCTGGTAGTTGTGGGCGAGACCCGATCTCGGGACGTCGAGGCCGATCCTGACCATCGCCTCCTTGAACAGGGTGCGGTCCTCAGCCTTCTTGATGGCGGGGAGTTTCGCGCCGATCAGCTCCACCCCGAACTTCTCCAGGGTGCCGTTTTCCGCTACCGCCACGGCCGTGTTCAGCGCCGTCTGCCCCCCCAGGGTCGGGAGCAGCGCGTCGGGGCGCTCCTTCTCGATGATCGCCGCGAGGATCTCCGGGGTGACCGGTTCGATATAGGTGAAGTCGGCGAAGTCCGGGTCGGTCATGATGGTGGCCGGGTTGGAGTTCAGGAGCACCACCTCGAACCCCTCTTCCTTGAGCGCCTTGCAGGCCTGGGTACCGGAGTAGTCGAACTCGCACGCCTGGCCGATGACGATCGGGCCCGCGCCGATAATGAGGATCTTCTTGATGTCTGTGCGTTTAGGCATTGAAACTGTCTCCCTGTTATAAATCTTGAAAAGCGTGAAAAGCATTACCACAGAGGACCCAGAGGTTCACAGGGGGTCGCAGAGGAAAAGGAAAAACTAAGACTTTGAGGTTTTACCCAGCGTTTTTGGTTTTCCTCTGCGACCTCCGTGTGCCTCGGTGACCTCTGTGGTAATGCTTTTTTTCTGTTTTAAAGTCTTAAAGCGGCTCTTCCTGGACCCAACCATTTTCCAGATCCAGCTCTTCGAGCGCCTCTACCGCCTCGGCGTACTCCTCTGCGGTTATCCTTCTGTCTATGCCGGGCGTCTCTGCGGCTGCATGCGCCGGGAAGAACTGGCTCATAAGCGCTACGTGCGTTTCGGCGCCGAGGTTCTCGGCGATCCAGCCTAACGTCTCCGCGCTCCCCGCCTGCCCCTGCGGCAGGACCAGGTGGCGAACGATCAAACCCCTCTCACCGATGCCGTCCTCATCGCAACGAAGCTGCCCCACCTGCCTCAGCATCTCGATAAGCGCCTGCCGGTTCGCTTCGGTGTATCCCGGCGCCCCGGAGAGCCGCACCGCCACCTCGTCGGAGCAGTACTTCATGTCCGGGAGGTAGATGTCCACCACCCCATCCAGAAGCGCCAGCGTTTCGAGGCTCTCGTACCCGCTCGTGTTCCAGACGATGGGGAGCGTGAACCCCTTGCGGATGGCGAGGTAGAGGGCGGCCAGGATCTGCGGCGTGAAGTGCGTCGGGGTGACGAAGTTTATGTTGTGCGCACCCTTTTGTTGCAGCCCGAGCATTTTCCCCGCCAACTCTCCCGGGGTCAGGTCCTTGCCGTTACGCAGTTGGCTGATGGGGAAGTTCTGGCAGAACTTGCAGTTCAGCGTGCAACCGGAGAGGAAGATGGTCCCGGAGCCGCGCGTCCCTGAGATGGGGGGCTCCTCTCCCCGGTGGATGGCGGCGGAGGCTATGCGCACCGTCTTCGCGCTTTTGCAAAGGCCGCTTTCCCCGGCCAGCCGGTTCACCCCGCAGGCGTGCGGGCAGATGTCGCAGGCGGCCAGGCGGGCATATGCCGCCTTGATGCGCCGCGCCAACTCTCCGCTGCGGTAAAGCTCGTGGTAGTTCATGACCTTACGCTGTCTTCCTTCGGCTAGCAGTTGAACTTGCGCCGTGCTTCCTACGCCTTGTGCTTCTCCATCATCTCGACGAACCTGTCGAACAGGTAGTGCGAGTCGTGCGGCCCGGGGGACGCCTCGGGGTGGTGTTGCACCGAGAAGATGGGGAGGGTCTTGTGCGCCATACCTTCGACGGTCTGGTCGTTCAGGTTCTCGTGCGCCAAGCCGGCCACGTTATTGAGCGACAGGATGTCGACGGAGAAGCCGTGGTTCTGCGCGGTGATCTCGACCTTTCTCGTGGCCAAGTCCATGACCGGAAGGTTGGAGCCGTGGTTGCCGAACTTGAGCTTGATGGTGCGGCCGCCCAGGGCAAGGCCCATGAGCTGGTGTCCAAGGCAGATGCCGAAGATCGGCTTCTTGCCGACGAATTTCTTGATGTTCTCGATGACTTCCTTCATCGGCTCAGGGTCGCCCGGGCCGTTGGAAAGGAAGATGCCGTCCGGGTTCATGGCGAGCGCGGACTCCGCAGGGAAGGTCGCCGGCACCACGGTGACGTCGCAGCCGGCTGAAACCAGGCAGCGCAGGATGTTCAGCTTGATGCCGAAGTCGTAGGCCACGACCTTGTACTTCAAATCCTTGCGGTCGACCTGCGGGTAGCCGCTCTTCAGGTCCCACAGACCTTCGGTCCAGTGGTACGGGGCGCTGCAGGTGACGCCGGTGGCAAGGTCCAGACCGCTCATGGAGGGGATGGCGCGCGCCTTCCTGGCCAGGCTCTCGGGATCGAAGTCGATGGTGGAGATGATGCCGTTTTGGGCGCCCTTGTCGCGCAGGTGGCGGGTCAGGGCGCGGGTGTCGATCCCCTGGATGCCGACGATGCCGTTCTCCTTGAGATAAGCGTCGAGGCTCATGGTGGCGCGGTAGTTGGAATAGCAGTCCAGGTACTCCCTGACGATGAAGCCGGACAGGTAGAGCTGCCCGCTTTCCACGTCTTCCGGGTTGATGCCGGTGTTGCCGATCTGGGTGTAGGTCATGGTGACCATCTGCCCCTTGTAGGAAGGGTCGGTGAGGACTTCCTGGTAGCCGGACATGGCGGTGTTGAACACCACCTCGCCGCTTGTTTCGCCCGTCGCGCCGAAGGCCTTACCCTTGAAAATCCGGCCGTCCGCCAGAGCAAGTACTGCTTTCATGTTTCTTCTCCCAAGTCCGTTATATTTCTGCCGCGCCTGACAGGCGCCTATAAATCTCACATCGTTGTAGATGTCACTGCTTGATCAACCAAGGAGTTGCTCTATGGTTCCCTCCCCAGGAGGGGGAGGAGCGAACTACGCCTGGTACACCACCTGCCCCTTCACGACGGTGTAGACCGCCCTCCCCTTCATCTTCCAGCCAAGGAAGGGGGAGTTCTTGGACTTCGACTCCAGCTTCGCCGCCTCTACCTGCCACTCCTTGGCCGGGTCGATGACGGTGACGTCACCCACGGCCCCGACCTTCAAGGTGCCGCGGTCGAGACCGAGGATCTTCGCCGGGGTGCAGGACATGAGCGAAACCAGCTGGTTCAGGTCCAGGCGCCCCTCTTCGACGAGCTTGAGCGAGAGGGGAAGCGAGGTCTCAAGGCCTACGATGCCGTTCAGGGCGACGTTGAATTCCACGTCCTTCTCGTCCGGGTGGTGCGGCGCATGATCCGTGGCGATGGCGTCGATGGTGCCGTCGGCAAGGCCGGCCTTCATGGCCTCGACGTCTGCAGCGCTTCTCAAAGGCGGGTTCATCTTGGCATTGGTTTCGTAGCCGCGCACCGCCTCGTCGGTCAGGGTGAAGTAGTGCGGCGCGGTCTCGCAGGTTGCCTTGACGCCGCGCGCCTTCGCGTTGCGGATGATGCGGGCCGACCCCACGGTGGAGATGTGCGCAATGTGCACCGGGGCTCCGGCGAACTCGGCCAGGTACACCTCGCGGGCCACTGCGATGTCTTCGGCAGCCCAGGGGATCCCCTTCAGCCCAAGTTCGGTGGAGACGAACCCTTCGTTCATGACCCCTTCTCCCACGAGGGCCAGGTCCTCGGAGTGCGAGATGACGGCAATGCCGATCCCTTTGGCGTACTCGAGGGCGCGGCGCATCAGCTCGGAGTTGCAGACCGGCTTGCCGTCGTCGGAAACCCCGACGCAACCAGCTTCCTTGAGCTCGCCCATTTCGGCGAGGCTCTCACCCTTGCCTCCCTTGGTGATGCAGCCGATCGGGAAGACGTTGACCAGCGCCTCGCTTTTGGCCTTGTTGATGATGTAGGAAGCGATGGCCTTGCTGTCGATGACCGGCGAGGTGTTCGGCATGCAGGCAACCGAGGTGAAGCCCCCCGCCGCAGCGGAGCGGCTGCCGGTGGCGATGTCTTCCTTGTATTCCAGGCCCGGGTCGCGCAGGTGCACGTGCATGTCGATGAGCCCGGGCGTCACGATCAGCCCGCTGGCGTCGATGGCCGGAGTCCCCTCCGGCGCGGCAAGCCCCTGCCCCAGTTCGAGCACGACGCCGTCGGCGATCAGGACATCGAGGTTCGCATCTATCCCCTGAGAAGGATCAATCACACGCCCGCCTTTTATCAAAAGATTCATCTCTTACCCCCCTAAAAAAGGTTCAACGTTCAACGTTCAAGGTTCAAGTTGCGGCACAGCCTGTGGCACCCGAACCGGGACGGCTCCTCCATCCAGTAAAGGCGCCGGTTCAACATCCTGTTTTGCCTAACGTTGAACGTTGAACGGTTTCTTGGTTATTCCACCGGCTCGCCGCCGCAGACGTGGTACAGCATCGCCATGCGCACTGCCACGCCGTTTTCCACCTGGGTCAGGATGGCGGACTGGTCGCAGTCGGCGACCGAGGAGGCGAGCTCCACGCCGCGGTTGATGGGACCGGGATGCATGACGATGGCGTTCTTCTTGGCCAGGCCGAGCACTTCGGGGTTGAGCCCGAAGTAGCGCGAGTATTCGCGCATGCTGGGGAGAAGGGTCTTGCCCTGGCGCTCCAACTGGATCCTCAGCATCATCACCACATCGGCCTTGTCCACGGCCTCACGCATGTCCTTGCAGACCGTGACGTTGCCAAGCCGCTCGATGCCTACCGGCATCATGGTCGGCGGACCGGCGAGGAATACTTGGGAGCCCATGGTGGTGAGGCCGTAGATGTCGGAGCGGGCCACGCGGCTGTGGGTGATGTCGCCGATGATGGCTACCTTCAGCCCATCCAGCTTGCCGAACTTCTGGCGCATGGTGAGCATGTCCAAAAGCCCCTGGGAAGGGTGCTCGTGGGCGCCGTCGCCGGCGTTGATGACCGAGCAGGATACCCGCTTGGCTAAGTATTCGTGGGCGCCGGAAACGGCGTGGCGCATCACGATGATGTCGGGCTTCATGGCGAGGAGGTTGTTGGCGGTGTCGGACAGTGTCTCGCCCTTGACCACGGAACTGGTGGACGCGGTGATGTTCACCGCATCGGCGGAAAGCCTCTTGGCGGCAATCTCGAACGAGGTGCGGGTCCTGGTGGATGCCTCGTAAAAGAGGTTGATCACCGTCTTGCCGCGCAGCGTCGGCACCTTTTTGATGTCCCGCTGGTTGATCTCGCTGAGACTGTCAGCGGTGTCCAGAAGGAGCGTGATCTCCTCCTTGGTCAGATCCTTCAGGGCGATGATGTCTTTGTGCCTGAAACCCATGGTCCCCCCCTCGGTTTGCGGAGCGCACCGGCGCGCTCCAGCGTTAAAGCAAACGACAACAATTTATGGCTTCCCCCCGTAGAGGAGGAAGTTTTTATTTCTGCAGGATCACTTCCGTCGGCTTGTTGCCGGCATCGAAAGCGACGACGATGTTCTCGCTCCTGCTGGTCGGGACGTTGCGCCCCACGAAGTCGGCGCGGATGGGGAGGTCGCGGTGCCCGCGGTCCACCAGGACGGCGAGCTGGATGCAGGAGGCACGCCCTTGGTCCATCAGCGCGTCCATGGCGGCGCGGATGGTGCGCCCGGTGAAGAGCACGTCGTCGACCAGCACCACCTTCTTCCCCTCGATGGAGAAAGGAAGCTCGGTTTTGCCGACCGGCAGGTGCTCGGCGTGCCCCTTGATGTCGTCGCGGTACATGGTGATGTCCACTGCTCCGCAGGGGACTTCTACCCCCTCGATCTCGACCAGGCGCTCGGCGAGTTCCTGCGCCAGGAAGACGCCGCCGGTCCGGATCCCGACTAGGACGAGCCCTTCGACCCCCTTGTTCTTCTCAAGCACCTCGTGGGCTATCCTGGTGAGCGCCCTTTTGACGCCGCTGCCGTCCAGAATTACCGTGTTGTCAGCCATAATAACCCCCTGTTATCGGCATAAGAGCCTGTCCTGAAGCTGTTTCGGGTCCGACCTAGTTTCAACTAAAAAGAGCCTTTCCGCGCGTAGGGGCGAAAAGGCTCTTCCAATAGATAGTAAAAGAGTGGCTTTATGCTCACCTTTGCTAACCTCACGGGGCTAAATTAAAAGGCAGGGAATAAATTTTGACCAAACTAACACCGAGGCCGGTGAGAGTCAAGGTGAAAGTTGAAGAAACAGATTGAGATATAGATTAAGACAAAGTAATGATTCCCAAATCTTAGGACCTTCGCCACAGAGGACACGGAGGACACAGGGGCAGCACAGAAAAAGACCCAAAACCCACAGGATGGGTAAAACCTTAAGGCGTAAAAGGACTCACCACAGAGGACACAGAGGAACACGGAGTAAAAACAGAAGCAGGAAAACCACAAGCTTCTGGGTGTACCCCGAAGGCCTTGGGTTTATCCGAAGTTATCCGTCATTTCCGTTTAATCCGTGTGCAAGGTCTTTCTGGTTTGCCTTACCCTGGGCAAAGTGCTATAAAGCTCGCACCGTTTCGGAATATGGATAAAAGGAAGAACTAGATGTTGACAGGTAAACAGAAGAGATTTCTCCGGGCGCTCGGACATGGCCTGAAGCCGGTGATCCAGGTTGGAAAAAGCGACGTGAGCGAGGCGCTGATCCGCGAAACCGGCGAGGCGCTGGCCAGCCACGAGTTGATCAAGGTTAAGGTGCTGGAGAGCTGCATGATGGACCGCCACAGCGTGGCTGAAGAACTCTGCAATGCATGCCAGGCCGACCTGGCGCAGGTGCTGGGGCGAACCCTGCTCCTCTACAAGCCGGCCAAGGAACCTAAGCTGGAACTCCCCAAGGCGGAGAAGAAGTAAGCTTACAGCGAAAGTCAAAGGCTTTGCACACGGATCAAACGGATAACACGGATAACTTCGGATAGATCTAAACCTCGAAATAAAAGCGGAACACAGAGGGCACGAAGGTTCACTGAGGACACAAAGGTTTTTTCGCGGCAAAACAAAGCAAAGGCCTTCACCACAGAGGGACACGAAGGAAAAGCAAAGTTTTTCCTCTGTGTCCCTCTGTGTTCCTCTGCGGTGAGTGATTTTAAGCTTTAAGGTTTTACCCTTCTTGTGATTTTAGGTTTTCCTCCGTGCCGCCTCTGTGTCCTTTGAGTGGACCCTATAGTCAAGACAATAAAGCATCGAGTTTAAGGTGGTGCCCGGTCGCGCAGCTGACCGGCGCTGCCCCGATTTTGAGCGTGGTTTTACGCTCAACAAATTTGTCTACGATTCTTGCTCCGCCGCCGCTGGCCGTATGGTAGACCTCGACTGGAGTGCGGTTGCCCAGCGATTGATGGGGCCGCTCCGTGTTGTAAAACTCGAAATACTGTGTCAGACCCAACTGTAATCCGAGCATGTCGACGTACCCTTTCAGGTACACATCCTCGTGCTTGACGCTACGCCAGAGCCGTTCTACGAAGATATTG
>NZ_AUGE01000045.1 GCF_000426865.1 Citrifermentans bremense R1 | reverse complement strand
GGGGGAGGGTCAGGGAGGGGGCAGCCTTCTGTTTGCCACAATAAAAGCCGCTGGACTCAAAATCCAGTGGCTTTTATTGCGGCTATAACCTGCGTCGTTATTCGCCTTTGAGCGAAGCCATGTCGATGGAGAAGCGGTACTTTACATCCGACTTGAGCAGCCGCTCGTAGGCCTCGTTTACCCTCTGGATCGGGATCACCTCTACGTCGCTGGTGATGTTGTGCGCGCCGCAGAAATCGAGCATCTCCTGGGTCTCCTTGATGCCGCCGATGATGGAGCCGGAGAGGCTGCGGCGACCGAACAAAAGAGCGAAGGCGGAGACGGCGAGAGGCGTCTCCGGCGCGCCCACGAGGGTGAGGTTGCCGTCGTGGCTGAGCATGCCCAGGTAGGCGTTGATGTCATGGTCGGCGGCTATGGTGTCGAGGATGAAATGGAAGCTCCCTGCATGTTTTTTCATTTCTTCGGCGTTAGTGGAGATGATCACCTCGTCCGCCCCCAGGCGCAACGCATCCTCTTTCTTACCGGGGGAGGTGGTGAAGACGACGACTCGGGCTCCGAAGGCGCGGGCGAACTTGACCCCCATGTGACCCAGGCCGCCCAGGCCGACGATGCCGACCTTTTTGCCTTTGATGTCCCCCCAGCGGTGTATCGGGGAATAGGTAGTAATTCCAGCGCAGAGCAAGGGCGCGACACCGGCGAGCTCCAAATTGCCGGGGACGTGCAGCACGAAGTGCTCGTCCACCACGATGCTCTCCGAGTAGCCGCCGTAGGTAACACCCCCAAGGTGTCTGTCGGGCGAGTTGTATGTCAATACCTGGTTCGGGCATAACTGCTCCAGATCCTCGTGGCAATGGGGGCAGCTCTGGTCCGAATCCACCAGGCAGCCAACCCCCGCCAGGTCGCCCGGCTTGAAATTGGTGACCGCGGATCCGACCTTGGTGACGCGTCCCACTATTTCATGCCCAGGTACGACGGGGTACACCGTGGGCATGACGCTGCTCCACTCGTTACGCACGGAGTGCAGGTCGGAGTGGCAGATGCCGCAAAAAAGGATCTCGATCTGCACGTCGCGCTCGGTTGGTTCGCGGCGGGATATGGTGGTGGAAGCCAGCGGCGAAGTGGCGCTGGCAGCGGAGTAGGCTTTGGCGTTGGGCATTTGATATTCCTCCTTTAGTGTCGTTTCCTGCGTGTTAACGGCCGGTCAATTCTTCCAGCCTTTCCGGGTAACGGGCACCCTCCACCTGGATCTTCGAAGCGGCGCTGCCGATTTCGGCTAAGTCGCCGGGGCTTAGTTCCAGCTTCACCGCGCCGATGTTCTCCTCCAGGCGCTCCAGTTTCGTGGTTCCCGGGATGGGAACGATCCACGGCTTCTGCGCCAAGAGCCAGGCTAAGGCAATCTGCGCCGGCGTTGCCTGCTTGCGCGCCGCGATCTGCCCGATGAGGTCGACCAGGGCCTGGTTTGCCTGCCTGGCCTCAGGCGTGAAGCGGGGGAGGGTGGTGCGGAAGTCGGTGCTGTCGAAGGTGGTGGAGGCGTCGATCTTTCCGGTCAGGAACCCCTTGCCGAGCGGGCTGTAAGGTACGAAACCGATCCCCAGCTCTTCGAGGGTCGGCAGCACTTCCTCTTCAGGGCGCCGCCACCAAAGCGAATACTCGCTCTGCAGGGCGGTCACCGGCTGAACGGCGTGAGCGCGGCGGATGGTCTGGACCCCGGCTTCGGAGAGGCCGAAATGCTTCACCTTTCCTTCCTGGATCAGCTCCTTCACCGCACCCGCTACCTCCTCGATCGGTACGTCGGGGTCGACGCGGTGCTGGTAGAAGAGGTCTATGGCATCGATCCTGAGGCGCTTGAGCGACGCCTCGGCGACCTCCTTGATGTGTTCCGGCCGGCTGTTCAAGGCCGGCGCCCCCTTCATCCCCCTGGGGTCCTTGCCGGGGTTGATGTCGAAGCCGAACTTGGTGGCGATCACCACCTTGTCGCGCAGGGGCGAGAGCGCCTCGCCGACCAGCTCCTCGTTGATGTACGGCCCGTACACCTCCGCCGTGTCGAAGAAGGTTATCCCCCGCTCCACCGCCGCATGGAGCAGCGCGATCATCTCCTGCTTGTCCTTGGGCGGCCCGTAAGAAAAACTCATTCCCATGCATCCCAGGCCAAGAGCTGAAACCTCCAGGCCGCTTTTCCCCAGTATTCGTTTTTGCATTCTATTCTCCTTTTGGGTTCGCTGAATGTCGAATCGTCCACACCTTGAGATCGTTCTGCCTGCATCTGCAAAATTTGCATCCGCCAATTGTACAGTACGAAAACATAATCACGAGTCTCAGAGTTTAGGGCAACCACCAATGACTTAGTGCCGGATGTGTAGCCCGTAGATATGACACCGATGGTACAGCCGAAGGAGCAAAGAGAGGTAGAACGATCCTGCGTCATTCTTGCCTGATGCTACAAGGAGCTGGGGAAAAGTATGTGAGGCGAGGAGGAAAAAGCGGAAGTGCGTTGAGCCTGTCCTGTAAACGCGCAAAAGCGGCATCCCCGCCGATGGCCCTGTGGCTATCAGGGCGGGAATGCCGCTTCCGTTTGAGTCTGGAAAGGTGTGTTACTCGGCGAGAAGCCTCTTGATGGTATCTTCCATCGCTTTCGCCGTCTGGTCGGAAAAGCCTTGGAACTTCTCGGCTACGAACCCTCTCTTGTTGATTACGTACACCGTCGGAATGGAGCGGAGCCCGTAGTCGGTCTGCATTTCCTCCCCTGCGATTGCCACCGGGTAGCTGATCCTCTTTTCACCGATGAAGGATCTTACCTCGCGGTCGCTCCCCTCATCCACGCTGACGCCCAGGACCTGCAACCCCTGCTTGCCGTACTTCTGCCTCAGCGCGTTCATGTGAGGGATCGACTCTTTACAGGGAATGCACCACGTGGCGAAGAAATCCATCACCAGCACGTATCCTTTGTAGTTGTTGAGCGTGATCGGTTGCCCGGAGGTTGTCACCAGCTTGATGGGAGGTGCCGCCTCCCCTTTTTGCAGGATGGCGGCTGCCGGCTGCGTGGATAGCAGCAGGCCTGCAAGCGCTAAGGGGATAATTTTTGCTGCAAACTTCTTAGACGGGATCTGCCTTTTCATTTTTAGAGCGCCTTCTTGATCAGGGCCTCCAGCTGTGCTTTGGGTATTGCGCCGACCACTTGGTCCACGACTTTACCGTCCTTCAGCAGGATGACCGTGGGGATGCCGCGCACCCCGTATTTTGCCGGAGTACCCGGGTTGTCGTCGACGTTTACCTTGCCTACTTTTATGCGTCCGTCGTATTCCGACGCTATGGTATCGATGAGGGGAGCGATCGCTTTGCAGGGGGCGCACCAGGTGGCCCAGAAGTCAACCAGCACCGGGATGTTGGACTGGAGTACTTCCTTCTCAAAGTTGTCGTCGGTAAAGGTGTGTACGTTTTCGCTGGCCATGAACCCTCTCCTTTAATAAAAAAAGTGATTCCTACTATAAATGAGCCGATGAAAAATGCAAGGGGTATCTTGTCGCGGGGTTAGGGGACATTAACGGGCCTTCCCAGCCCTCTTAACCAATGAAGAGGCGAAAAAACAGTGCGGTGAGCGATGCCTTTCCTGGTTCTCGTATTCAAGGTTGACAGTGGCGAGCCTTAAGGCCATATTGGCGAAAATTCTGAATCGGAGAGCCAACTTGCGCTACTACCCGATAAATGTAGACCTGCATGGCCAGAGCGTGCTGATCGTGGGGGGCGGAAAGGTCGCGGCCAGAAAGGCGAAGCGGCTTGTAGCCGCCGGTGCCCGTCTCACCGTGATCGCGCCCGTACTCGCTCCGGCGCTTGCGGAGCTTGCCGAGCAGGGGATGCTGCGGCACCTGGAAAGAGAGTATCGTCACGGCGACCTCGCCGGGGCAATGCTCGCCTTCGCCGCCACCGACGATCCGCAGTTGAACCGGGAGGTTGCAGCCGAGGCGAAGGAGCGCGGCATCCTGGCCGATGTGGTGGACGCTCCGGCTCAAGGCGCTTTCACCACCCCCGCCGTACTGGAACAGGGGGACCTTATGATCACCGTGTCTACAGGTGGTGCCAGCCCGGCGCTGTCACGGCAGATCGTAACCATGATCGAGCCCTTTTTCGGTCCTGAATATGCCGAAGCTGTATCGCTTTTAGGTACTGTCCGTGAAAAGCTATTGACTGAAAAGGTGGGGAACGCATACAATGACCCGGTTTTTGCCGAGCTGGCAGCGCTCAATCTTCCCGCGCTGATCAAAAACGGGCAGAGAGATGTAATAGACCAGATACTCCTGAAGCTCTCCGCTACCGGGGCTCGACCTGGCCCGGATGGGGCTGATAAAAAGGAACCGTCATGAATGCCTTGCTTTTCAACAGCACCCTGGTCATCTACGCAGTAGCCACCGTCATCTACCTGGCCTACCTGGTCAAGCCCAAGCAACCCCTCGGTCGCGCCGGTTTCTGGCTGACCGTGGCAGGCTTCGTTGTGCATTTAGGCTTCACGCTGAACCGCTTCCTCGAAGCGGGGCACACCCCGATCACCAACCTCCACGAATCGCTTTCCTTCTTCAGCATGGCCACGGTCGGCATCTTCATTATGTTCGAGAGGCGCTACAAGGCGTCCATCCTCGGCTCGTTCGTCATGCCGCTGGCGCTTTTGATCCTGGCGATCTCGGCGACCTTCTCGGCCGTCATCCCGCCGCTCAACCCCGCGCTCAAAAGCAAGTGGCTCGCCATCCATACCATCATGGCATTCCTGGGGTACGCGGCCTTCGCCATCTCCTTCGGCGTCAGCGTCATGTACCTGATCCAGTCGCACTTCCTGAAGAAGCGCCGGCTCGGGCCGATGTTCCAGAAGCTGCCGCCGCTCGACATGTTGGACGATATCAGCTACCGCTGCCTTACCTTCGGGTTTCCGCTGCTGACCTTCGCCATCATCTCCGGCGCCATCTGGGCCGAAACCGCGTGGGGCACCTACTGGAGCTGGGATCCCAAGGAAACCTGGTCGCTCATCACCTGGTTCATCTACGCGGCGCTTCTCCACGGCCGACTCACTACCGGCTGGCGCGGCAGGAAAGCTGCCATGCTTTCCATTTTCGGTTTTGTCATCATGCTCTTCACCTTCCTCGGCGTAAATCTTCTCCTGTCGGGGCTGCACAGCTACAAGTAAGGGCAACAAGAGGCGGCAACCGCTTTTCGGTTGTGATTCTCAGGAAGAGGCAGGATTGTTATGAATATTATTGTGGTTGGGCTGTCGCACAAAACTGCCGCAGTTGAAATAAGGGAAAAAGTAGCCTTCGCCCCGACCCAGATGGAAAAACCGCTCCAGGCCGTCGTGGCGCTTCCCGACATCACCGAAGCGGTCATCGTCTCCACCTGCAACAGGGTCGAGATCTACGCCACCACGCGCGACGTCGCGGGGGGGATGGCGAGGATCAAGCGCTTCCTGGCGGATTACCACAACGTCCCCTTGGAGTTATTGGAGAAGCACCTCTACAGCTATCACGGCGAAGACGCCACCCGTCACGTCTTCCGGGTCGCCTCCAGCCTCGATTCCATGGTGGTCGGCGAGCCACAGATCCTCGGGCAGATCAAGACCTCCTACGGTTACGCCGCCGAGTTCAAGAGTTCCGGCATCATCCTGAACCGCTTCCTGCACAAGGCCTTCTCCGTTGCCAAGAGGGTCCGCACCGAGACCAAGATCGCCTCCTCCGCAGTATCGGTCGCCTTCGCCGCGGTCGAACTGGCCAAGAAGATCTTCGGGGAACTCTCCGACAAGACCGTCCTTCTGATCGGCGCCGGCGAGATGTGCGAGCTTGCCGCCAAGCACTTCATCAACACCGGCGTGCGCGGCGTCATGGTCACCAACCGCACCTACGAGCGCGCCGAAAAGCTGGCCGAGGAATTCGACGCGAAGCCGGTTCATTTCGAGGCGTTGATGGAGACCCTTCCCAAGGCCGACATCATCCTCTCCTCCACCGGCGCGCCGCACTTCATCATCCACGAAAAGGATATGGAGGAAGTGCTGCGCCGCCGCAAGCACAAGCCCATGTTCTTCATCGACATCGCCGTGCCGCGCGACATCGACCCCAAGGTCAACAACGTGGAGAACTGTTATCTCTACACCGTCGACGATCTGAACGGTGTCGTCGCCACCAACCTGGAACAGCGCAAGGTCGAGGCGGCCAAGGCCGAGGCGATCGTCGAGCAGGAGATCGGGCAGTTCTTCAAATGGCTCTCCTCGCTGGAGGTCACCCCGACCATCGTGGCGCTCAGGACCCACTTCGACGAGATCCGCAAGGCTGAGCTCTCCAAGACCATATCCGGGTGGAAGGACCTTCCCCCCGGCGCCGAGAAGAAGCTCGACGCGCTCACCAATGCCATCATGAACAAGCTGTTGCACCAGCCCACCAGCGTGCTGAAGAGGATCGACCAGGGAAACCGCAACGACCTCTACGTCGACGCGCTGAGAAACCTCTTCGATCTGGAGGTCGCGGGCGATTCGCAGGACAACATGATGGAACTGGAAGACTAAAAAACGGGTGCCGGACTTAGCCCCTAGTCCCTAGCCCTTCGATTCAACTAAAAGGAGAAGTACATGGCGCTGAAAGAGCTGAGAATAGGTACCCGCGCGAGCCAGCTCGCACTCTGGCAGGCAAACTGGGTCAAATCCGAGCTGGAAAAACGCTACCCGGACATGACCGTCACCCTCACCAAGATCAAGACCATCGGGGACAAGATCCTCGACGTGCCCCTGGCTCAGGTGGGCGGCAAGGGCCTGTTCGTGAAGGAGATCGAGGAGGCGATGCTGCGCGGCGAGATCGACATCGCGGTGCACAGCATGAAGGACGTGCCGACCGAATTCCCCGAGGGTCTGGGCCTTTACTGCATCACCGAGCGCGAAGATCCGCGCGATGCGGTCATCTCCAACGGCGTCAAGTTCGCCGACCTGCCGCAGGGCGCGCGTATCGGCACCTCTGCGCTCAGGCGTCAGGCGCAGCTCCTCAAGGTGCGTCCCGACCTCGAGATGGTCATCATCCGCGGCAACGTGCAGACACGCATGGACAAGCTTAAGACCGAAGGGCTCGACGCCGTCATCCTCGCCGCGGCCGGCCTGAACCGCCTGGGCTTTGCCGATCAGATCACCGAGCTGCTCCCGACCGATCTCTCACTCCCCGCCATCGGCCAGGGCGCGCTGGGCATCGAGTGCAACCTCTCCAACCAGGATGTGAAGGACGCCATCTCCTTCTTCAACTCTCCGGACACCAGCCGCGCCGTCCGTGCCGAGCGCGCCCTTTTGTGGCGCTGCGAGGGTGGCTGCCAGGTTCCCATCGCCGCCTTCGGCGAAGTGACCGGCGACCAGCTGAAGCTGACCGGTTTCATCGCCTCCGTCGACGGCAAGGTTTCCGTCAAGGGAGTCGTGACCGGTCCCGCCGACGACTGCGAGAAGCTGGGCGTGAAGCTCGCCGAGCAGCTCCTCTCCGAAGGTGGCCACGCCATCCTCGCCGAGGTATACCAGCGTGAAGTCTCCAGGGAGAAGGAAATCCCGGTATAACCAAAACCTCAAAAGCACTCACCACAGAGGACACAGAGGTACACAGAGGAAAATCTGAGTAACGACAAAGGCTTTTCGGGGTAACCCCCAAGTCTTTGTCTTTCTCTGTGACCTCCGTGATCCTCTGTGACCTCTGTGGTAAAGCTTTGGATTTGTTTTTTGAAATGCAGTTTTTCTGAGTTAAAGGCTAATGGATTCCCCTTAGCCTTTTGCCTTTTGGTGTGGTGTCGCTATGAGCGCTGATATGAAGAACGGATATGTCTATCTGATCGGTGCGGGTCCTGGAGACCCGGGCCTGATCACGGTGAAAGGACGCGATTGCCTGGCCAAGGCCCAGGTGGTGATGTACGACTACCTTGCGAACGAGGAACTGCTGCGCCTTGCCCCGAAGGGGGCTGAGCTCATCTATGCCGGAAAGGTCGGCGGCGAGCACAACCGGGAGCAGAGCCAGATCAACGAACTCCTGGTACAGAAGGCGCTCTCGGGCAAGATCGTGGCGAGACTCAAGGGGGGCGATTCCTTCATCTTCGGACGCGGCGGCGAAGAATGCGAGGCGCTTGTCGAGGCCGGCATCCCCTTCGAGATCGTCCCCGGCATTACCGCCGCGGTCGGCGCCACCAGCTATGCGGGCATCCCGCTTACCCATCGCGGTGTGACCACCTCCGTCGCCTTCGTCACCGGGCACGAGAAGAAAGGAAAGGCCAGCTCCGAAATCGATTGGGAAGGTCTCTCCCTGGGAAGCGGCACCGTCGTCTTCTACATGGGCGTCACCAACCTGCCGCACATAGCCCGCAGCATGATGGAGCACGGCCGCGCGCCGCAGACCCCGGTGGCGCTGATCCGCTGGGGCACCCGCCCCGAGCAGGAGGTGCTGGTCGGAACGTTGGCGGACATCGCAGAAAAGGCGAGGGCTGCCGAGTTCAAGGCGCCCGCCATCACCGTAGTCGGCGAAGTGGTCAACCTCAGGGAAACCCTGCGCTGGTTCGACAACCGCCCGCTCTTCGGGCGCTCGGTCCTGGTGACCCGCGGCGCCGACCAGGCGGGCGAGTTCACCTCCAAGCTGGAGCAGCTTGGCGCCAGGGCCTACTGCTGCCCGACCATCGAAATCACCCCGCCGGCCGAACATACGGCACTCGACGAGGCAATCGAGGGGCTGGACAGTTTCAACTGGGTCATCTTCACCTCCTACAACGCCGTGAAGTACTTCTTCGCCAGACTCTCCGAGCACAACCTCGACACCCGTGCCCTCGGCCGCTGCCGCGTCTGCGCCGTCGGGCCCAAGACCGCCGCGGCGCTGGCTCATTACGGCATCCGCGCCGACCTGATCCCTTCCGATTACAAGGCCGAGGGGGTCGTCGAAGTCTTTTCCGAGATGGACATGGCAGGGCAATGGGTGCTTTTCCCCAAAGGCGACCGTGCCCGTGAAGTCATCACCGAGGAGTTGGGACGGATGGGAGCGCAGGTCATCGCACCTGTCGCCTATGCGAACCACACCCCTGACGATATCCCCGCCGAGGCGCTTGCCGCCCTCGAGGACGGTCGCATCGACTGCGCCACCTTCACCTCCTCCTCCACCGTGCAGAACTTGGCCGCCATCCTGGGCGAGAACCGGTTCCTGCATCTGATGCAAGGGGTAAAGGTCGCCTCCATCGGCCCCATCACCTCCAAGACCTGCCGGGACTTGGGACTCGAGGTGCACATGGAGCCCGCCGAGTACACCCTCGACGCGTTGGCTGCGGAGATGATTGAATATTTTCGCCTCCCTCTTTAGCCTCATCCGGTGGCCGAAAGTCCCCTCGCCCTCTGGGAGAGGGACAGGGTGAGGGAAGGTTTTAAAGGCAACAACAGACAAAAAGGAGAGATCAATGTTCTACCCACTGTACAGAGCGAGAAGGATCCGGGGCAAAGAAGTCTTCAGAAACATGGTCAGGGAGACCTCGCTTTCCGCCAATGACCTCATATACCCGATGTTTTCCGCCTTCGGCAAAGGGATCAAGAAAGAGATCTCCTCCATGCCCGGCATCTATCAGCAGTCCATCGAGAACATCGTCGAAGAGGCCCAGGAAGTTTACGAGCTGGGCGTTCCCGCCGTCATCCTTTTCGGCATCCCCGAGCAGAAGGACGCCATGGGTAGCGACGCCTACTCCGACACCGGTATCATCCAGGAGACCATCCGCGCCATCAAGAAATCCGTACCCAAGCTGGCCGTCATTACCGACGTTTGCATGTGCGAGTACACCGATCACGGCCATTGCGGCGTGATCAAAAACGGCGACGTCGACAACGACGAGACCCTGGAGCTGCTTGCCAAGGAAGCCCTTTCCCATGCCAAGGCCGGTGCCGATATGGTCGCACCCTCCGACATGATGGACGGGCGCGTCGCCGCCATCCGCGAGTCTTTGGACAACAACGGCTTCAACCAGATCCCGCTGATGAGCTACGCCGTCAAGTACGCTTCCGGGTACTACGGTCCGTTCAGGGAAGCCGCCGAGTCCACGCCGCAGTTCGGCGACCGTCGTTCCTACCAGATGGATCCGGCTAACCGGCTCGAAGCCATCCGCGAAGCACGCATGGACGTCGAAGAAGGCGCCGACATCCTCATGGTGAAACCCGGCCTTCCCTACCTCGACATCGTGCGCGAGGTGAGGAACGAGTTCAACCTCCCGACCGCCGTGTACAACGTCTCCGGCGAGTACAGCATGATCAAGGCCGCCGCCAAGATGGGTTGGATCGACGAAGACCGCGTCATCATGGAGACCATGATGTCCTTCAAGCGTGCCGGTGCCGACCTGATCCTCACCTATCACTCCAAAGAAGTAGCCAAGCTTTTGAGGAAAGGGTACGAAGCGGACATCAGCGACCGCTGCGGCTGCGGCTGCAGGTAGGCAAGGCTTAAAGCTCACCACAGAGGTCACAGCGGTTCACAGAGGACCCAGAGGAAAAAGCTTGAAATAAAAGGGGCGCAGAACTCATAAAGAGAGATCTGCGCCCCTTGCTTTTGCGAGTAGTGCTTTTTAGAAGTTCCCCAAAGGTCTTTTTCTCTGTGTCCGCCCTGGCTTTTCCTCAGTGCCCTCTGTGTTCCGGGGTGAGGGGTTCAGGTTTTAAGCCCTGATCATCACCAGCAGCATCTTGAACGGCTTCACCGCCCGCAGCGAATGCGGCTTATTCGCCGGCATGATGATAATCTCTCCCGCCGCGACATTGTGAGCGGTGCCGTCTATATTGATCTCCGCCTCCCCATCCAGCACCTGCACGAAAGCGTCATAAGGGGCGGTATGCTCACTCAGCCCCTCACCTGCGTCAAAGGCGAAGGCCGTGATAGTTCCCACCGGCTTGTCTATGACCGTCCTGCTCACTACCGCGCCATCCTGATAGCCAGCCAGGTTCACCAGATTCAGCTTCTCTCCAAGAGCCACACCTTTTTTCTCAGCCATATCCATTCTCCTCTCACATAGGTTTCGTTCTTGATAGGAACTGTAACCCGATCAGACAGTGATGCAATTGATGCAGGTCAATCTAATGGTAAAATTCTGCGCATGCCCAAACCTTTTCGCTACCTGGAACCCACCTTTTTTGCCGGTCTCTTTGATGATCCGCTGCTTTTGGTTCGCGTGCGCCCTACCGGCCGCGCCCTGCTCTTCGACTGCGGCAAGATGCACCACTTAGCCAAAAGAGTCTACACCTCCATCGACGCCATATTCATCAGCCACGCCCACATGGATCATTTCATGGGGATGGACAGTGTTATCCGCCACAGCCACGCATCTCCCCGCACTATCGACGTCTTCGGTCCTCCGGGTCTTGCGGCTCGCATGGGTCACAAGTTCTCCTGCTACGATTGGAACCTCGCCGACACCTTCTGGGGCAACTTCAGGGTAAGCGAGATAGACGACGGCCGGATCAGCAGCACGCTTTTTAGCGGCCCCGACGCCTTTGCCGCCAGCAGGGAAGGGGAGCGCTCCGGCGTCCTTTACAGCAACAGGCACCTCACCGTGACCAGCGCGCAGTGCGAGCACAGGATACCCGTTGTCGCCTACAAGGTGGAAGAAGGCGCCGCCTTCGTGATCGATGACGAACGGATGGCGGAAGCAGGAGTCAGAAAAGGCGCCTGGCTGAAGGATCTGGAAAAGCTCTTTCACGATGGGGAAATGGAGGGGAACCCGGTGAGGCATCTCTGTGTCAGCGGAGAAGAAGTGGAAGAACGACTGGAACCCGATGCCGCGGCACTGTATCAGCGGATCAGGAAGTTCGAGGAACCAGCGAGCATCGGCTATGTCACCGACATCGGGTACTCAGAGGAAAACATGGCGAGCCTGGAAGGATTGGTAAAGGGAGTGACGCTTCTTGTCTGTGAGTGCGCTTTTCTCGCCTCCGAGCAAACCAAGGCACGGCTTTCAAGGCACATGAGCACCGCCGATTTCAACATGATGCTGGACCGGCTGCGCCCCAAGTACGTGTTGCCGATGCACTTCTCCAAGACCTATCAGCGGGGAAGCGAGCCTCTGTACCGGGAGATAGAGCCGCCGGCTGGGGTGACCGTGCTGAAGATTCCCGATCGCCTGACCCCCCGCCCGATCATGGAAAGCGAAGTGCCGAGGCCGGTGGAACTAAAAAGCTGATTCACGCAAAGCCGCAAAGGCGCAAAGAGAAACTTCTGGTTTGCTTTGCGCCTTTGCGGCTTTGCGTGAGACGCTTTGGTTTTCTTATCTTGTCACCTCTGCGACTTTTCTGCTACAAAAGCCCCTATGAAAAAGACCAGCTCCAACAACGACGCCCCCGTAGTCTACTCCTCCGAATTCGGCCGCATGTGCCCCGGTTGCGGCAAGCCCCTCAAGGACTGCGTCTGCCGCAAGAACGCCTCACCCCCCGCAGGCGACGGAGTGGTGCGGTTGCGGCGGGAAACAAAAGGGAGAGGCGGCAAGACGGTCATCGTCATTACCGGCCTCCCCCTCGATGCAGACAAACTCACCGCCCTTGCCGGCGAGCTCAAGCGCCGCTGCGGCTGCGGCGGTACCGCCAGAGACGGCGTAATCGAGATCCAGGGCGATCACGCCGACGTCCTTTTAGCCGAACTCGCCAAGCGCGGCTACAAGGCCAAGCGCGCCGGCGGCTAGCATGATGCTATTCCACCAGGAACGTCTTTTTCTCCAGTTGAACCTTGTCGCCGGGACGCAGCTTCCTGCCGCGGCGCAGTTCCACCTCGCCGTTCACCGACACCATTCCCTCAGAGATGATGATCTTCGCCTCGCCGCCTGAACAGACAGCGTCCACAGCTTTGAGGAAGCTGTCCAGTTTGATGAATTCAGTATCTATCTTCACAAATCCTCCATTCTTTGTAGCCGCCACCTATATGGCGCGGTTGAACTTATCACAGAATTCTGCTAAAAAGGGACATTTCGTAAAGGAGAACCTGCATGTATACCACTAATGATTTCAAGAAGGGCCTCGTTATCCAGTTGGACGGCGCTCCCTGCGTGTTAGTAGACGTAAGCTTCCAGTCCCCGTCCGCCCGCGGCGCCAACACCATGGTTAAGACCAAGTACCGCAACCTGATCACCTCCCAGGTGCTGGAGAAGACCTTCCGTTCCGGCGACAAGGTAGACGAAGCCGACTTCGAGCGCCACAAGGGGCAGTTCCTTTATGCCGACGGCGGCCGCGGCGTCTTCATGGATCTGGAGACCTACGAGCAGTTCGAGATGGAAGAAGACAACTTCAGCGCCATAGCCCCCTTCCTGTTGGACGGTACCGAAGTACAGCTCGGCATCTTCCAGGAGCGCATGGTCAACGTCGATCTCCCCATGACCGTCGAGCTGGTAGTCACCGAGACCGCCCCCGCGATGAAAAACGCCACCGCCACCGCCCAGACCAAAGAAGCAGTCCTCGAGACTGGCCTGCGTCTGCAGGTGCCGCCCTATCTCGAAAGTGGCGAGAAGGTTAAAGTGGACACCCGCGACGGCCGTTTCATCTCCCGCGCGTAATCAGGGAAAAGCAGCACCGAAAGCAGAAGCCTCAGCCTGAAGCAGAACATTGCTCTTTAGCCATAGTCCGTGGCCAGACGTCCCCTCGCCCAGCGGGAGAGGGACAGGGTGAGGGAAGGTCTTTCGGATGTATGAACAGTCAGAAAAATTAAAAAAAGAAGTTGACTCATCCGGATTATTCAAGTATAAAGTTGGTCTCTTGCCCAGATAGCTCAGTCGGTAGAGCAGAGGATTGAAAATCCTCGTGTCGGCGGTTCGATTCCGTCTCTGGGCACCACTAAAAAACTAAGAGGTCAGCTATTAAATAGCTGGCCTCTTTTTTTATTTCATTCTTTTCTCTCAGTTGAAGTAGCAGTTCCTGTCAGCTTCGACTGGAGGATGCGACATGTATCTCAACACCGATCATTTTACTCGCCACATTGTGACCCTCGAAAGCTCCCTCACCCTTCTTAATCGTTCCGAGCCCGAAAGCATCGACTACGAGATATTCCGTAATACCGTAGTGAAAGGTTTCGTGTTGACCCTTGAAACCGGCGGGAAGCTCCTGCGCAAGGCGCTGGCGCAGATTCCTGAGGCTTTTCGGCAAGAGATTGTGCGAGGCGGGACGGTGCTGGTACGAGAGGGAAGGAATAGATGACATAGTCGCGACAGAAACCTCCGCATCATCTCTGACAACTACGCCGTGGTGGAGGAGTTGGTTCTTTGCCTATAGGGTAACCCGGACCTGAAATCCGTGCCTTACGTTCTTTGCGGCGATAGCGCCGTGGTGCAATGTGACGATCTTTTTGGTGATGGCAAGGCCTAGGCCGGTTCCCTCAGTCCGGGAGTGCTTGCCGCGGTAGAAGGGGGTGAAGATCAGGTCCAGCTCTTCCGGGGCAACGGGGGGATGACAGTTGGTTATCTCCGTCACCAGCCCGGCGTCTTCCCGCCGCATTGCCACCTCGACTTTGCCGCCTTCGGCTGTGTGGCGCACGGCGTTTTCCAAGAGATTCTTGAAGGCAGCTCGCAACATCTCTTCGTCTCCGGTCACCTTCTCATCCTCAAGAAGACTTATATCGATGCTGATGCTCTTGCTCTTCGCCAGCGGTCCGAGCGTCTTGACCAGGCCGGCTATCACCTCCGCCGGAGCGACCTGCTCGTTTAGCGGCAGGGGCTCATGCAGGTCCAGCTTGCTGAACTGCAGAATGCGGCCGATCATGGCATCGGCTTCCTCGATGTCCTCCCAGATGGCTTCCAGCATCTCCTCGGCTTCCAGCTTATTTCTCTTCTCCACCGCTTCCTTTAGGCATTCTCCCGCCACTCGAATCCTGGCAAGCGGGCTGCGCATCTCGTGGGAGACGTTCGCCGTCAGTTCCTTCCCTCCCCGCACCATCCGCTCCACTGTCTCGGCCATGGTGTTGAACGCCATGGCAAGCCTCCCGATCTCATTTATTTCCGTGATGTCCGCACGTGCAGAGAGGTCGCCTCCGGCGATACGGAGGGCGGAGTTCTCGAGGCGGTTCAGAGGCCGCGTGATGCGCAGAGTCAGCGGCACGGCGAGGATGGCTATCAGGATGCCGATGACTGCCAGTCCCGCGGCAAAAGCGACATGCGGGAATCCGTCCCCGACACGCTGGGGGACGATATGGAGCAGCAATGGGCTCGAAAACGCGGGCATGGCAACGGGCACTGTCGCGTACCAGTCCATGCCTTTTTCTACCTTGAGCGCGATGGTCACTCCATCATGCTGCCACGTCTTTCCAGGCCTGCCTGCAGCCGACGGAATTTCTTCCGCAGAGGATGTGGCGACGGGCTTGCGGTCGGGGGTGGTAATCCATATTCTGGCATGGGCGCTGGCGGCCAGGTTGCGGACGGCCCGCTCAAGCGCGTCGGCTGGAGCGGCTCCATTGGCCACGTCTGCAGCAACAGAGGCGCTGATGAAATCGCGGTCCACTGCAGCGCTCTGTCCCACGGATCTGATGAGATATTGACGATGGCTGCCGCCGACGACCGTAATGAAGAGAGCGAAAATCAACGCCTCGGTGACGACGAGGGCGAAAATCCAGTGCAGGAGGATTTTGAGGTAAAGGCTGCGGCTGCGCATCATGCTCCCACCTCGAACATGTACCCGGAGCCCCAGATGGTTTTGATGCAGCGCTTTCCGCCGGATAAAAGTTCCGTCTTGACCCGTAATTTGCTGATATGCACGTCAATGCTCCTGTCGAACGGACCGAAGTCCTTCCCTCTGGCGTAATTGAGCAGTTCGTCCCTGCTGAGCACCATCCCCGGATGCATCATCAGGGCCTCCAGCAACCTGTACTCAGTTGCTGACAGCTCCACCTCTTCCTTCCCGACGGCGATACTGCGCCGTTTTCTGTGCAGCACCCAGCAGCTCACCGTGAGATCGTCCGCCGCAGCGCCGGCCTCCGGGCGAACAGGGGGAACTGAACGGCGCAGCACGGCGTTGATCCGGGCCAGAAGCTCGCGCGGGTTGAACGGTTTGGGAAGATAATCGTCGGCCCCGAGCTCCAACCCGGTTATGCGGTCCTCGTCGTCTCCCTTTGCGGTAAGCATAATAACGGGCACCGCGCTGTCGTTTCGGATCCTGCGGAGTATGGACAGGCCGTTTTCGCCCGGGAGCATGATGTCCAGGATAACGGCTGCCGGCTCGTCCTCCTGAACGGCCGCAACGACCTCGGAACCGTCCTGGAACTCCTGGACGGCGAAGCCCTGGTCGCGGAGGAACTTGGCCACCAGCCTGCGCAGCTTCCGGTCGTCATCCACCAGAAAAATTACCCTTTGTTTCCCGTCCGTCACGGTTCCCCCCTCATCAATCACGAGAGCATGGTATCAGCATACAAGGTAAGGTTTGCTGTTTTTTACCCTTTTTTTACATCTGCCACACACTTTTTTTACATCACTTCCGTACCTTCCCGACTATGGCAAGTCAGACGACAACGAACAGGGGGCGCACGGAATGAGGACTTCATTTAAAGTAGTGGTAGCGGGCATGGCGGCTGTTGTATCTTTAGGGATGATTTCTGGGTGCAAGGGGCACCATGGCCAAGGGCACGACCCGAAGAAATTGAAGGAGCACGTCGACTCGTGCCTGAAAAAGGTGGGGGCGACGGAGGAGCAGCGGCAGAAGATAGCGGGGATTACCGACCGCATCATCGCGGAAGGCAGCGAGATCTGCAAGAACAACAAGGGGCTGGGCAAGAAGTTTGTGGATTGCCTACTGCTGGATAAGCCGAATAAGGAGTGGCTGCACCAGACCGTGGATGAAAAAGCAAAGGAGCTGACCGCCTTCGCTCACCGTACGGTCGACAGCCTCATCGAGGTAAGCGGAAACCTGACGTCGGAGCAACGCGCCCAACTGAAGGAAAAGTGCGAGAAAGCACACGGCAGCAACTAAAACGAACAACAGAGATAAAAGGAGCAAGGCAATATGAGTAACGTCGAAATCAGCGAGGAGATCCGCAAGAACTTTCATCTTTTCTGGGACAACTTCCCCTTCCCGGTCATGCTGGTGTACAAGGACAGGACAATCATCGAAGCGAACAAGGCAGGCCAGGCGATCGGTTGCCCGGTAGGGACCAGGTGCAGCGACATCGGCGAGAAGAAGTTCCACGCAGGCTGCAAGGCCAACAAGGCGCTTCGCGAGCAGGCAGGGATCCGAGAAGTAGCCTACGTCGATTTCATGGGCCAGGTCCTGGACAGCTACTGGGTACCGCTGGCCGGTTCCGAGGACGTCTACCTTCATTTCAGCATCGACATCACGGAATACGCCGCAGACCGTCTACTCCCGAAGAAGCAGGAACAGTCCGGCTGCGACTGCGGCTGCGAGTGCTCCAATTAATTCGTGAAGGGCTCTCTCCTGTCAAAGGGGGATGATGCAAGCAAGGCCGGGTGATTCCTAGTGGATCAGCGGGCCTTTTCATTGAAGATGGGTCTTGAAGGAGACGCCTAAGGTGGTATAGGTCCGCGGGGAAACTTCCAGGCCAGCAGGTCCTTTTCCTCTTCGTACTGAATCAATGAAATGCTTTGGGCTGCAGCAGGCGATGGAAAAGGAACAACACTGACGCTGCAGCTATGATTTTTTTGTCACCCGGTTTTTCCATCTGTTTCTTCTCCGTCTCATCGTCCAACGGTAGTGAGGGTCTGCTGTGTAGCGAAGCGAAAACAGCAGCACCCGAATGTTAGGCCCTCACGGTTTATAACGTCCTATCTCCCTGTCACTCAGAGGCCCGATAATTGTCCGCGTCACAGTTTCCGGGTATTCGGCTCGTACCGACTCTCTTTCCCTAGTTGAAGTGTTTATGCGGTACAAAGGCGGCAGAACCCAACTTATGAACGGGAGCACCGATGATAACTTTGGACCTCAAAGAGGAGGGCCAGAGTTTTAACCGCAAGACCGTTGCTGCGGGCATGCAACGCCAAGGGTTACGCGCGAAGGCAGCAAAGAAGTTCAAGGCCACCGCTTACTCCAACCACGGGTTGCCATTGGCTCCAAACGTTCTCCAGCAGGACTTTACTGCAGCTATGCCCAACCAGAAATGGGTCGGTAATATCACGTATCTGTGGACAGCGGAAGGCTGGCTCTACCTTGCTGCCGCGGCACATGGTAATTATCCTAAAGATGCCGGTGTGTTGCTGGATGAAGGCGTACTTCACTTCTGGTTTTTGGCGAAGTACGCCGCTACCTTTTTTAGTATCGCAAGCTCCTCGGCTTGTTCTGCCAACTGGCGCTTGAGGCGGGCATTCTCAACTGCGAGCTGTTGCTCGGATTCTCCCTGCTTCTGCTGCGCGTTAGTTTTGCTGCGCCAGGTGTAGAGCATGTTCTCATTGACGCCAAGCTGTTTGGCGGCCCCTGACACACCTACACGTTGGGCCAACGCCAACGCTTCATCTTTGAATTGCTGAGAATGTCTCTGGCCGTTTACCTGTGGTTCCGGCTTTTTCATAGATCGCTTCTGTCGCGTGGTTTACACGCTTAACAGGGTGTCTGTCAATACTGGGCAAGATCAGATCTTTAGTTTTCTATATCTCCAGCCGATATGCTAGCAAGAGTGGCAACTCCCTGCCCCCGGCGCGTGTCAAGCTAGTTGTCGCCTGACCTATGCAGCGTTGACAGTTTTATTTTCTTCTTCGAGGACGACTTTGGTCACTACTGCCTC
>NZ_AUGE01000044.1 GCF_000426865.1 Citrifermentans bremense R1 | reverse complement strand
CCCGCCGGTCAAGGGAAGCCCCGCCAGGCAGGCGGCTCCGGCGAGGAAACTCCAGAAGGTTACCGGGAGGGTGCGCCGCAGGCCCCCCATCTTGAAGATGTCCTGTTCGTGGTGCATGGCGGTTATGACGCAGCCGGCGCCGAGGAACAGGAGCGCCTTGAAGAAGGCGTGCACGAGCAGGTGGAAGGTTGCGGCGGTGACGGCGCCCGCGCCGACCCCGAGCATCATGTAGCCGATCTGGCTGATGGTCGAAAAGGCCAGCACGCGTTTCAGGTCGCGCTGCGCCAGGGCGCAGGTGGCCCCGTAAAACGCTGTGGCCCCCCCGGTCACGGCGATGGCGGCCATGGCTGTAGGGGACGAGCCGATCAAGGGGAGCATGCGCGCCAGCAGGTAGACCCCGGCGGTCACCATGGTCGCCGCGTGGATCATCGCGGAGACCGGCGTGGGGCCGGCCATGGCGTCGGGAAGCCAGACCATGAGCGGGACCTGGGCCGATTTACCCATGGCGGCGATCAGGAAGAGGATGCCGAGGGCGGTGATGATGGAGCCGGGCATGAGAAAGCCCATCGCGTTTAGCTGGGTGATCGACAGGGTGCCGAAGAGCTGGAACAGCCAGGCCAGCGCGACCATGAGCGCCGTGTCTCCTACCCGGGTGGTGATGAACGCCTTTCTGCCGGCGTCGGCGTTGTCCTTGTCCCGGTACCAGAAGCCGATGAGAAGGTACGAGCAGAACCCGACCCCTTCCCAGCCGAGGTAGAGAAGCGGCAGGCTTTCTGCCAGGACCAGGGTGAGCATGGCGAAAACGAAGAGGTTCAATAGGGCGAAGTAGCGCGCGTAGTCCGCGTCGCTTCTCATGTAAAAGACCGAGTAGATGTGGATGAGGCCGCAGACGAAGCCGATCATCAGGGAAAGTGAGAGCGAAAGGGGATCGAGGTAGAGCGAGACCGGGATCTGGAGATCCGATGAAGCGAACCATTGCGCGATAATGACCGTTTGCGGCGCGCCATAGGCTGCGGCCGCCAGCGCCGCGCAGGCGAAGCTCCCCCACACCGTCGCGCAGGCGAGCCACTCCACCAGCACGCGCGGCAGTTTCCGTCCCGCCAGGGCGCAGACGATCCCGCCGAAGAGCGGGAATAAAAGCATGAGGGATAAGTAGGTTTGCATCAATTGGTCCTTATACTAAGCCTTTCAGTTCCCCTCCCCGCGCGGAGGGGGAAAATCTCTGTGACCTCCGTGGACCTCAGAGACCTCTGTGTTCCGCCTTTCGGTTCCAGGTTTTCCCCTGTGGTTCCTCTGTGCACCTCTATGGTGAGTGCCTTTGCCTTACCCTTTCATCGAGCTGAAGTCATCGGTATCCACCGACTGCTTGCGCCGGTGCAGGTAGGCCACCATGGCCAGCGCCAGCGACACCTCCGCCGAAGTGAGCGCCATGATCATAAGCGAGAAGACCTGCCCCTCCGCGATCCCCCAGTGGGCCGAGCCTCCGACGAAGGTGAGCATCACGGCGTTCAGCATGATCTCGATGCCGATGAGCATCATGATGACGTTGGCGCGCCAGGCCACGACGCAGGCAAGCCCCATGGCGAACAGTATCGAGGCGAGGATCAGCACTTCGTACAGCGGTATTGTCATCTGCGCCTCCCGAGGTAAAGGGCGCCGACCAGCGCGAAGAGGAGCTGCATGGAAACCAGCTCGATGGCGACGCCGTATCGGGTGAAGAGTACCTGGGAGAACTGGCGTACCGTCTGCGCCCCGGCCCCCGGTACCGGCGGCGCCTGCCCGGCGACCAAGACCGTCAGCGACGCGACCACGACCAGGACCAGGGCCAGCGCCGGCCACCAGTCGGAAAGGGCCGGCTTCGCGAGCTTCTCGGGGGAGGCTACTTCGACCATCATGATGACGAACAGGAAAAGCACCATGATGGCGCCGGCATAGATGATGACCTCGAGAGCGGCGACGAAGGGGGCGCCCAGAAGGTAGAAAATGAGCGCCAGGGCGAAGAACGAGGTCACCAGGTAAACGATGGCGCGCACCGCCTGCCGCGCCGTGATGGCGCAGAGCGTCCCTATCACGGTGACGGCTGCAAGTATGTAGAAGATGATCCGTTCCATTTCGCTCCGGTGGTACCTCGTTTACGGCAGCAGGCTGCGCGGGTCGGCAGGTTCCTGCTCGCCCGGGGAGCTCCCCCGAGGCTGCACAACGCCGATTCCCGCATGCCGGTAATAGTTGTATTCGGGATCCTTTCCGGTGCCGTCGATGAGGAGGTCCTCTTTCTCGTACACCATGTCCATGACCTGCCGCTTGCAGCGGAACATTTCGGGCGACATCTGGATGGCAAGGGTCGGGCACGCCTCGGCGCACATGCCGCACAGGATGCAGCGGGAGAAGTTGATGCGGAACCAGGCGGCGTAGCGGCGGCCGTTCTCCCCTTCGGCAGCGGCCATGGAGATGCAGTCCACGGGACAGGCGCCGGAGCAGAGATAGCAGGCGACGCAGCGCTCGGCGCCGTCGGGGTCCCGGGTGAGCACGATGCTGCCGCGGAAACGGGGGGGCATCGGCCTTTGCTCCTCGGGGAACTGCACGGTTACCGGCTTCCGCCAGATGTGGCTGAAGGTGATGGAAAGGCCGGTCAAAATCTCTTTTATGTCGGTCAGAATGGGCATCTTTTCCTGTTCGCGGCACGGGCGCCGCTTGGGGAGATCGATTTCAGCCGCCCCGGAGGAACCTCGCATCGGCCGGGAGGGCCGGAGGCCCGGCAGACAGCCTGGGCTGCCTGCCGGAAGAGGGCGGTTAGTTGGGCCGTAGCGATTTCAGCAGTACGTCCAGGGTCTGCTTGTGGCAGTTGTTCTCGGCATAAACGAGGGCCGTGCTCCCGCTGTAGGACATGGCCAGCGGGTCCGCGCCGCTAGTCACGAGGAGCTGGGTGGTCACGGTGCAGCCGTAGTTGGCGGCCAGCATCAGCGGCGTGTGGCCGTCCCGGTCCCGCGCGTCGACTTCCGCGCCTTTGCTCAACAACAATCTGACTACCTCGGCGCTGCCGTGTGCCGCGGCGAAATGCAGCGCCGTCTTTCCTTTGCCGCTTCTCGTGGACAGATTCGCTCCTCGTTCCAGCAGGTCGTTGACTTCCGTGACATTACCGGCTTTTGCGGCATCCATAAGCGCGGTGTGGCCGTTTCTGTCCACGGCGTCAACCTGTGCCCTGAACCCTGCCCCCAACTCGACTTCCACGGTTGTTGTCATCGCAGTTCCTCCTTTGGTGAGAATACATTGCCCGGTACAACGCCCCTTATCGTAAAGCCAGCCACCACCCGGTGGCCAGAATGTTGAGAAGAGCAAGCGGTGTCAGGAACTTCCAGCCCAGGTGCATGAGCTGGTCGTAGCGAAGACGAGGAAGGGTTCCCCTGACCCAGATGAAGACGAATGCGAAAAGCGCGACCTTGATGAAGAACCACAGGATCGGCGGCAAAAGCGGCCCGCGCCACCCCCCCAGGAAAAAGAGGGAGGCGAGCGCGCTGAGCGAGATGATGTTGATGTATTCGCCCACGAAGAAAAGGCCGAAGCGCATCCCGGAGTACTCGGTATGAAACCCGGCTACCAGTTCCCCCTCCGCCTCGGGGAGGTCGAACGGGATCCTGCGGCACTCAGCCAGGATGCTGACCAGGAAGATGGCGAAGGCGAGAGGCTGGTACACGATGAAAGGCATCTGCGCCTGGGCGTCGACGATCTCCGAGAGCCTGAGCGACTTGGCCAGCATCACCACGGGAACCAGCGAGAGCCCCATGGAGAGCTCATAGGAGATCAGCTGGGAAAGCCCCCTGATGCTCCCCAGGAGCGCGTATTTCGAGTTGGACGCCCACCCACCCAGCGCCACCCCGTAGACGGCGATGGAGGAAAGGGCAAGAAAGACCAGCACCCCGACGTCCAGGTCGGCGATCTGGAGGTTGACCTCGTGTCCGAAAAAAACGGTCGGCGCCCCCAGCGGGATGATGGCGAAGGTCAGGATGGCGGGAATAGCGGCCATTGCCGGCGCCACCGAAAAGAGGAAGCGATCCGCCGCCTTGGGGATCATGTCTTCCTTGGTGAGCATCTTGATCACGTCGGCCAGCGGCTGGAGCAGGCCGAAGGGGCCGACGCGGTTTGGGCCGATGCGATCCTGGATCCAGCCGAGGATGCGCCTCTCCGCCAGCACCATGTAGGCGGCGAGCGTGAGGATGATGGCGAAGAGCACGACGATCTTCCCCAGCATCAGCGCTATGTCTAAGGCGTCCCAGGTCGTCATGATAAATCCTGCGCGGAAACGAGATCGTAAATACGCACCCCTTCCCCCTCGGGGTCAAGGTCTCTCAGTTTTCCCCATCGCCCCGTGAGAGGCTCGTTCACGGGTTCGCCCCCCAGTTCCAGCATCAGGTCGGCCATGACCCGCCAGGCTTCCCGTTCAGCTCCTCCGGGGATGTAGTTCCGGTGCACGCGGGGCGGGTGCAGGGCGACCGCCTCGGTCTCGCTTGAGTAGTACTTTGGGTCCAGCCCCTTGAGCGGAAGCCCCGCCGGCCGGCTGCGCAGGAAGCGCTGCGCTCTCCCCTCGTAGTTGATGCTGGTCCCGTTCGACTCGACCCAGGTGGTGGTGGGGAGGAGCACGGAAGCCTTCTCGGTTAAGCCGCCGCGTTTCCAGTCGGCGCAGGCCAGCACCTCCACCCGCTCCAGCAGCCAGGGGGGGAGGTCCGCCTCGAAACAGACCACCGCCTTGATCTGGCCCGACTCGACCAGGTCGGAGAGGGTGGCGCCCTTTCTTTCCAGGCTGACCAGGGCGGCGCCGAAAGCGTTGGGGCCGGGTTGCAGCATCACGAGTTTCGCGCCGCTTGAGGCGAGATAGGAGAGAAGCTCGGGGGACTTCCCACCGGCTCCGCAGATGACCACTCCCTTGGACCCCCCCTCGAAGGGAACCTCGTCGACTGTCGCGACCTCCTGATAGCGGAAAGGGAGCGGATGCTTCTCCCCCTCCCTCGCACCTCCCACGCGGAATACCTGCGCCCCGGCAAGCGATGCCTTCCGGATTGCGAGCGAGAGCATAGCCCCCTCTTCCATCAGGTCGAGCTCGAAGAGCGCGATGCACTCCGCCTTCTCGATGTCGCGCACGCGGGCCGCGTTCTGCTCGTTCAGGAGCCGGACCGCGGCGAGGCTTCCCTGCGCCGCTGCCGATTCGGTGAAGTAGCAAAAAGGCGCCCCCACCACCCGCGCCAGTTCGGCGAGCACCAGGCACCCCTCCAGCGACAGCCGCCCGGAGCCTACGAAGGCGAGGCTCGCCGCGCCGTTTTGCAGGCAGAACTCCGAGATGCGGTTGGCAGCGGCCTCCAGGGCCAAGCGGTATTCCCCGGGGGCGCCGCCGATCTCGGGGTCGCGCGGCCGTTGCGGACTGTTCAGGTACTCCTTGTCGAAGCGCCCCCGGTCGCAGATGAACCAGCCGTTCACCTGGTCGTTCCTGCGCGCCACGATCTTGATCAGCTCCCGCTGGAAGTTCTGGGGTGAGGTGTTGCAGCCGACCGAGCAGTGCTGGCAGACGGCGGGGGCGAACTCGTAGTCCCAGTAGCGCGCCCGGAAGCGTCCCGTCTTGTCGGTGAAGACCCCGGTCGGGCAGATATCCACCAGGTTCCCGGAGAAGGGGGACTCCAGCGCTCCTTCGGCGAACCTGCCGAAATAGACCCGCCCCGCGCTCCCGGTGACGCCGAAATCGGTGCCGCCGGCGTACTCCTGGTAGAACCTGACGCAGCGGTAGCATTCGATGCAGCGGTTCATCTCGTGGTGGATCCTCTCACCGAGGTACTGGTTCTGGAAGGTCCGCTTCTTGCCCACATACCTGCGGCGGCTGTGACCGCCGGCGATGGTGAAGTCCTGCAAGAGGCACTCCCCCCCCTCGTCGCAGACCGGGCAGTCGTGAGGGTGGTTCAGCATGAGCCATTCGATGACCAGCGAGCGCATCTTGAGCGCATCGGGATCGGTGGTGGAGACCACCATCCCGTCTTGCGCTGGGAGCGAGCAGGACATCTGGATCCCCTTCACCGGCCCGTCCAGAAGCTTCACGGCGCAGAGGCGGCAGGCGGCGGCGATGGCGAGCGCCGGGTGGTAGCAGAAGTGCGGGATGGTGATCCCGACGCTGCGGGCGGCTTCCAGCACGCTGGTTCCCGGCGGGACCTCCACCGGTATGTCATCTATGATCAGCTTCGGCATCTGATAGCTCTACGGTCCTTTCGCCCTATTTCTTCAAGGGACATTTCTTCTTCACGATATGCTCCCGCACCTCGTCCTCGAAGTGCCGCAAAAGCCCGTCCAGCGGCGCCATGGCGCCCGGGGCCAGGGCGCAGAACGAGTAGTTCAGGTACTTTATGTGCTCGCGCAGGATGTCGATGTCGTCTTCCTTGCCGTACCCAGCCTCGATCCTGGCCAGGATCTCCTTCACGTAGGGCAGCCCCTCGCGGCACGGGGTACACCAGCCGCACGATTCGCGGGCGAAAAAGGTGATCAGGTTGAGGGTCGCCTCCACCAGGCAGTGGTCCTGGTCGAAGACGATGATGCCGCCGGAGCCGAGCCGGGAGCCGGCCTTGGCGACGGGGTCGTAATCCATCGGGACCTTCAGGTGCTCCGCGGTGAGGAACTGGGTCGAGGCCCCCCCGGGGATGCAGGCCTTGAACCTCTTTCCCAGGCGCATGCCGCCGCAGGGACCGTCGATGATGTCGGCTAGCGGTATGCCGATGGGAAGCTCGACGCAGGCGCGGTCCTTCACCGACCCACTCACGCAGAAGAGCTTGCTTCCCGCCCCCTCTGGGTTCATCGACAGACCCTTGAACCAGGCGGCGCCGCGGACGACGATCCCGGGGATGTTTGCCAGCGTCTCCACGTTGTTCACCACGGTGGGCCCGGCCCAAAGCCCCTTCACCGCCGGGAAGGGGGGCTTTTGCCGCGGGTTCGGGCGCTTCCCCTCCAGGGCGTTGATGAGCGCCGTCTCCTCGCCGCAGATGTAGCGGCCGGCGGAAAGATGCAGGTCGATGTCGATGGAGTGCTCGCTCCCGAGGATGCGCTCCCCCAGAAACCCTTCCTTTTTCGCCTCGTCGATGGCGCGGGCCAGATTCTCGGCGGCCTGCTCGTACCCCTTGCGGATGAAGATGAAGCCATGCCTCACTCCTAGCGCGTAACAGGCGAGCGTCATCCCCTCGATCAGGCTGTAGGGGTTATGCTCCAGGAGCACCCGGTCCTTGTAGGTCCCCGGTTCCATCTCGTCGCAGTTGCAGATGATCCAGCGCGGCCCGGGGAGGTCCCGCGGCACGAAGGACCACTTCTTCCCGGTCGGAAAGCCGGCGCCACCCCGCCCGCGCAGGCCGGAGTCGATCACGGTCTGCTGCACCTCGGCCGGCGTCATCCCCGTGATCGCCCTCTTGAGCGCCTCGAAGCCCCCTTCGGAGCGGTATTCCTTGAAGGCGACCGAGCGGTCCCGGCGGTTATGTCGAAAGAGAGGGAGATCCATGTCGTCCTTTTACGCTCGCCGTTCCTTTTCCAGGATCTCGTCCACGAGATGCGGCGTCAGGTGCCCGTAGGGGGTCCCTCCCACCGACATCGCGGGGCTGTCGCCGCACCTTCCCATGCAGGCGCAGGGAAGAAGGGTGTACATCCCGTCCGCCGTAGTCCCGCCAAGCTCCACGCCCAGACGCTTTTTCAGGTGCGCGATGATGCCGTCGCAGTCCGCGCACCAGCAGGAGATGGAGTCGCAGACGTGGATCACCTTCTTACCCACCGGCCGGCGGTAGATCATCTCGTAAAAGGTGGCCAGTTCCTCCACCTGCAGCGGCGACAGCCCCAGGAGAGAGGCAGCCTCGCCTACGGCCTCGTCGGTGAGCCAGCCGTAGTGCGCCTGCAGCTCCTTCATCACGTCGACCGTGGCCTCGCGCGGGGTGATGGCGCCTGCCACCCGTTCGGCCAGCGATTTTTTCAGCTCTTCTGAGATCATCGGCGTTTCCGCTCCTCGTTTGTCACCGGTCCAGGTCCGAGAGCACGAAATCCAGTGAACCCAGGATGGCCAGGAAATCGGACACCAGCCAGCCGCGGCTTAAGACCGGAAGCGACTGGATGTGTGGGAAGGTGGCGGTCCGTATCCTCATGCGGTAGGCGGTGTGCAGCCCGTCCGACACGGCGAAGTAGCCGTACTCACCCTTCGACCCCTCGATGGGTGCGTAGCACTCCCCTTTCGGGGGGGAGATGCCGCGGGTAGAGTTGACGAAGTGGTGGATCAGCGACTCGATGTCTTCGAGGGCGTCGCGCTTCTGCGGCAGGGTGTAGCGGTAGTCAGGGGAGATGAAACGCCCCCCCGGCATCCCGGCCGCGGCCTGCCTCACGATGGAGAGCGACTGCCTCATCTCCTCCATCCGCACCTGGTAGCGCGCGTAGCAGTCGCCCCCTTGCGCCGTCGCCACCTCGAATTCGAAGCGGTCGTAGCCGCCGTAGGGCATCTTCTTGCGGAGGTCCCAGGCGAAGTCGCAGGCGCGCAGGTTGGGTCCGGTGATCCCCCACTCAAGAGCCGTGTCCACGGTGATGGCGGAGACACCCTTCAGGCGCGCCACGAAGATGGGGTTCCCCGAGAGGAGCTTTTCGTACTCGGCGAGCCTTCCCGGGAACCATTCCAGGAAGGAATGCACCTTCTCCCGCCACCCCTCGGGGAGGTCCTCGGCGACGCCGCCGATCCGGAACCAGGCGGGGTGCATCCGGCCGCCGGTGATGAACTCGACGATGTCGAAGATCTTCTCCCGGTCGGTGAAGGTGTAGAAGACCGGGGTCATGGCGCCGAGGTCGGAGGCGAAGGTGCCGAGCCAGACCAGGTGGTTCGCAATCCGGAACAGCTCGCAGAGCATGACCCGGATGTAGATGGCCCGGTCGGGTATCTCGATGCCGCAGAGGGTCTCCACAGAGTTCAGGTAGGCTAGGTTGTTCTGCACCCCCGAGAGGTAGTCCACCCGGTCCGTGTAGGGGATGTACTGGTGCCAGTTCTGCCGCTCGCCGGTCTTCTCCGCGGCCCGGTGGTGGTAGCCTATGTCGCTGTCCATGTCGACGATTTCTTCGCCGGAGAGCTTGAGCACGAACCTGATAACGCCGTGGGTGCCGGGGTGCTGCGGGCCCAAATTCAGGATCAGGGTCTCATCGTCCACCCGGTCGAAGAAATCCCCGCCGGGAAGCGCTTTTTGCCTGCGCGCGTCTTCCGCCGTGTAAGGGGGAAGCTCCGTGGCCCGGGCCGGGTGCTCTTTGCGGAGCGGATGCCCGTCCCAGTCGGGGGGCATCAGTATCCTTCTCAGGTTGGGATGGCCGGCGAAGCGGATGCCGAACATGTCGTAGGCTTCCCGCTCGTACCAGTTGGCGACCGGGAAGACGGAGGTGACGCTGGGGGTCTCGGGATAGCTCCCCTCGAGCTCGGTCTTGATCCTGATCCTCCCCGGGGTGTCGAAGCAGGTGAGGTGGTAATTGACGGTGAAATCCTTGTATCTGTCCCGGTCGCGCCGGCAGGACTCGTCCACGCAGGCGATGTCCTCCAGGCGTCTGAAGGGGGATTCCTTGCGCTCTTTGAGGTGCTTGAGGAGCTCCGGCACCAGGCGCGCCGGCGCGCGGTAGGTCAGCATGTCGCAGGCGGTTTCGTCCAGGACCACCTGGCCGTCGAACGCCCCCTGCAGTTCCTCCTTGAGGTTGAAGTCGGGGTAGGGGAGCCGGGGCTGTTTCGGGCGCCAGAGCTCGTCGGAGCGCGGGGCCGCGAAGTAGGGGGGCTGCATGGCGCTCCCGCGTATGGCGATCCCCTCCATCCCGGGGCCGCGGGTGTCGCGCGACTTAGTGGCGCCGTCCACCAGGATGGGAGCCACCGTCCCCTGGGTTCCCCCCTGCATCCTCAGCACCGGGCGGGTGGGGCGCTCCTCGCTGCGGATCTTTTGCTGCAGCAGCATCAGCCCTTCCAGGAACGACTCCGGCCGCGGCGGGCAACCCGGGATGTAGAGATCGACCGGGAGTATCTGGTTCACCCCCTGGACCACGCTGTAGACGTCGTACATCCCGCCAGAGTTGGCGCAACTCCCCATGGAGATCACCCACTTGGGCTCGGCCATCTGGTCGTAGAGCCTGAGGATGCTGGGGGCCATCTTCTTGAAGACGGTGCCGGCTATCACCATGAGGTCGGATTCGCGGGGGGTACCGCGGAGCACCTCCGCCCCGAAACGCGAGACATCGTAGCGGGAGGTAAACGAGGTCATCATTTCGACGAAGCAGCAGGAAAGGCCGAAGAACATCGGCCATAGGGAATTCGCCCTCCCCCAGTTGATAAGGTCGTCCAGGGAGGCGAGCAGAACGTTTTCGGGTATTTTGTCGTCGTCACCCTGGCTCAAGATCGTTTACCCCGCGCGCGCATGGCTGAAGGACCCCAGTCGAGCCCACCTTTCATCCAGAGCCAGATGAGCCCCAAAAGGAGCACAGTGATGAAGAGGGTGATGTGGACCAGCCCCGGGAGGCCCAGGATGTCCCAGGAGGTGGCCCAGGCAAGGATGAAGGCCCCTTCCACGTCGAAGACTATGAAGAAGATGGCGATCAGGTAGAAGGGGACTTGGGATGCATGCCGGGCATTGCCGGTGGGAACCATCCCCGATTCGAAGGGGATGTGCTTTTCGGAGGTTTCCTTCCCTGAACCGAGGTAGCGCGCCGCCAGCAAGAGGACGCCGATGAGCCCCACCGCGAAGAGGGTGTAGATGGCAAGGGGAATTAATTCTACTTGCTGTGCGGTAACGGGCATCATTGGCCTTTCAATGAGAAGATAGGGGGTTTTTGCAACCCGTATAATCTAACGTAGAGCCGATGAAAGTCAATTTGGTACGGCGCTTATTTTAGCGGCTCATTGGCGTTAGGTAATTAAAATTTTGCTCTTGAGGATAAGGATCTCGAAGGCCATGGAGGCCTTTGCCATCAGCTTCTGGAGTTGGGGAAGTTCCGGGTCGAGAGGGAGATTCCCGCCGTCGACGTAGAGAACCGCCACCACCCTTCCCATCATCAGCAGGGGTACCAGGAGGTTCTGCGGCGAAGCTCCTCCACCCAGGGCGTCCAAGAGGCGCGCGTTTCCGGTTGTGGAGAGAAGCGGGCCGAGGTAGAAGCTTTTCGTCTCCTCCACCAACTGCAGCACCGAAGGCTCAAACTGAGGAATCTCGACCGTTTCGAAATCGGGAACCGCTTTGTTGTCGACCTGCGCCAGCCATCCGGTCGCCTTCCCCCCCTTGATCAAGAAGATGGCCACCCGGCGGAACTGCTGTCCCAGGTGCCCCACGATGAGGTCCGCGATCTGGTCGCGCTCCCCGGCATGGGCGAGTCCCATCAGTACTCCGTCCAGCGAGTAATCCTTCTCCGGCGCGCTCTGGTAGAGCGAGCTCCCCGCCAAGGGGTCGAGGGTCGGCTCTGCACTCAGATCGCCGAAGCATTGAGAGTCGTCGAGGGGAGGAAGCTCCAGTATCTCGGCCTCCTCTGCAGACAGCCAGAGCTCCTCTTCGGGAGCCGGAAGGGGAGGTGGGGCTGCCGCTGCGGCAGGGCGCGATTGAGCCGCAGGCGCCGCGTTGTGCGCCCGGTTCCTGCTGAGCCCCTCGACACTGATGTAGCGCAATTCCCGCTTGATCCCATAGTACTTCTCCATCGCGCTCAGCATCCGCAACTCGGGCGCAATGACCGGGACCACTATGTACCCGGTGGCAAAGGCGATCTCATCGATAGCCTGGAAGTCGCTGGGGTCCAGCATGGCGAGGGTGAGCTTGCGGTTGTTAAGTGCGACGGGCATCACGCGGTACTTGCGGACGTATTCTTCGGGGACGGCGCCGACTACATGGGGGGGGATCTCCATCAGCTGTTCAGGGGAAGTGTGGGCGATGCCGGTCTTCTGGCTGAGGAAGTGGGCGAGTTCCTGTTCGTCCAGGTACCCCATCTCTACCAGGTTGGTGCCGAAGCGTCCCCCGAAGATCGCCTGGCCTTTCAGCGTCTCTTCGAGTTGAGTCGGGGTGATCTTCCCGGCGTCTACCAGCAGTTCGCCTAGTCTCATTGTTTCTGCAACCTCCACCCATGGCATTGCACCGGCATTTCATATTTGCTGCTGGGAAGACATTGGCATAGGCCTCACCCAATGATGGAACAGTGACAATCATTGGGGAGTGCCGGATCCGCACAGAGCAAATGAATCAGGCGCTAAAATAGAGCCTAACAGGCGACGTTGTCAATAAGAACAAAAGCAAAGAGACAGGGGGGCAGCTGTTACAGTGTCACCACATTTTCTAAAGGTTCGTGAGCGGAATTAGGGGGAACCCAGCGTCCCCTCCCCCTCTGGGGGAGGGGAGACAGGCTGACCATGGTAGGGGAAGATCTTTGCTAACGGGGGTCGAGATTGACTACCGTCCGGCCGCGCAACTCACCCTTCAAAATGGCGCCGAACTTCGGCTCCAGCTGGGCCAGCGGCACTTCCTGCACCTGTTCGAGAATCAGCTGCGGCTTCCAATCGCCTGCCAGCCGCTGCCATACCTCGTTTCTGACGGTGGAAGGGGCCTGCGCGGAGTCGACGCCCAAAAGCGACACCCCCCGTAGAATGAACGGGAAGACGTTCAGGGGGAGCTCGGCGGAACCGGCAAGCCCGCAGCAGGTGACCACGCCGCCGTACCCGGCGGATTTTATGGCTGCCGCCAGCATGGGACCGCCCACGACGTCGATAACCCCGGCCCAGCGTTCCTTCAGGAGCGGGCGGTCGGAGTTCTGCAGGAAGGCGTCGCGGTTCAATACCTGGCGCGCCCCAAGCCCTGTGAGGAACTCGGTCTCCCGGGTTTTTCCGGTCACCGCCACGACCTGGTATCCAGCCTGGGCGAGAAGGGTCACGGCGATGCTGCCGACCCCGCCGGTGGCGCCGGTCACCAGGATCTCTCCGTGTTCCGGCCTGACCCCAGCCTGGACGAGCTTTTGCAGCGACAGCCCCGCGGTCAGCCCTGCGGTGCCGATGGCCATGCTCTCCTTAAGCGACAGCCCCTCGGGGAGACGGACCCCCCAGGCGGAGGGGACTCGGATGTACTGGCCGTATCCCCCGGGGGTGTTCATCCCGAGATCGTAACTGGTCACGATCACCTTTTCGCCGCTTTTGAAGGCGCCATCGGAACAGGAGACCACCTCGCCCGCCGCATCGATGCCGGGGGTATGGGGATAGCTCTTGGTCACCCCCGGGCGACCCAGCGCGGAAAGCGCGTCCTTGTAGTTGAGCGAGGAGTAACGGACCTTGACCAGCAGTTCGCCCGGCGGCAGTTCGTCGACCGATCTGCTCCTGATCCTGCGGGTGAAGTTTCCGGGCGCCTCTTCCTCTACCACCAGTGCATCGAAACGTTCCGCTGCCATGCTCCCTCCTGTTGGTTCCGGTCAGGATACTGCGACAATCTCGTATGCCACTCTCCCGATCCGGGCCTCGTCGCCGGCGCTCTTGCCGATCAGCTCCTGTCCCATGGGAGAACCGGGGGTAATCACGACCACTTCCTCACCCTCGATTTCCAGTTTCAACCCCCCTTCCTGGGGGCCGATGAAGAAGGTTTTTCCGCCGCCGTCCTCTCCTTCCAGCGTCACCAGTGCGGTCAGGCGGATCGCCTGGCCGGCGCCGAACTCTTGCAGCTCGAGGGTGCGGTAGGCGTGCAGCGCGCGCCGTATCTCCTGGGCGCGGTTCGCCTGACCCTGGGCCACGTATGAGGCCTCGAGGCTCAGTGTGTCGTATTTGTTGTCGGGGATATTTTCTTCGTGGGTGGCCGCTTCATGTGCGGCCTTGGCCGCGTTGGTCAAAACTGCGAGATCCGTCGCGAGCCTTTCGATGATGAGCTGGTGCACCAGCTTCTTTTTTTCCGTTGCGATGAGCTATGCCTTCCTCTGTGATGGTTTTCCCGCCGTTTGCCGGCGTGGTGGCGATACTATAACTTCCCGTCTCATCTGTCATCGGAAAAAAATGGGCTTTCAGCGGTCGGGGTACCAGTTGATACCGAAGAGGTGCATGTTGAGGCCCGGGTTCGGGCTGCCGTTGAAGCCGGCGTTGGACATGTGCTGGTAGCGGTAGGACAGGCCGAAGTTCCGGTTGATGTGGTAGATGAACCCGCCGTGGGAGATGAATTGCTCCATGCCGTTATAGTCCCTGGTGCCGAATCTTTCGCGGCTCAGGAGGGCAACGCTGATCCCAAGATCGAGTTCCAGGGGGAAGAGTTGAGGGTTTCCTAGAGAGAGGGAGGGGCCCAGGGAACCGACGAAGCCATACTGTCCCTGGCTTTTGAGGGCGCCTGCCGTTAGCGCGAGATTGGGAGAGATGCCCCAGCCTCCCTTGCTGCGCAGGCTCCAGGGTAGCTCGTATTCCCCGAATGCCTCGTATTGGGTGGTGTTTCTATCCTTCGATTCGGCAGCGAAGCCCCCTCTTATTCCGAAGGGCCCCCATCCTCCTTCTGCGAGGGCCGGAGAGGCGTGGCACAGACCGAGGAAGAGCAGCGTGAGGAGCAGATAGCCGGAGATTTTCATGGGATTTCTCCTGTAAATAAACCGTACTTAATGTATCTGATAATCCTTTGAAAGCAACAAGCGCGTGGGAGAGTCTAGCCGTGAGCGGCTGCAGATGGGCATCTGGAGGGGCAAAATAGCTGTTCTTGCGTATTAATTGGCCCAGCTGTACTATTAAATTGACCGGTGGAGCTGACAGTGCCTAAAGAGAATGGGCAAGTCGAAGGAGGCGGCTATGAAAGGGTACGAGTTGGTAAAGCAAATACGGGAGGAGAGAAGTCATCACCCGGAACGGATGTTTATCAAGTGGTGGCGCAATGAGGAAGATTTCATCGATTTCGATCTTGTATCCAGGTTTCTGGACACCCTCAAAGAGAGCAGCAAAATCGACGGATTCGAACTGATTGGCCAGGACGAGATGTGGCGTACTGTGCAGGCTCGCTGCAAGGGAAGGGTGACCAAGGAACAGCGTGAAGGCGACTGGGTGCTGCGCTGGACACCTCCAGAAGGGAAGGAGGTCGAGCAGAAGCAGACAGAGTATTCGTACACGCCGGAATCACTGTTGAAGATTCTGGATCAGGAGACGAACTACAACTATGTCGACTAAAGTGCTTGAGCCAAGTGAATAAACAGGGCCTCCATGTTGCGAGGCCCTTTTTTTTTGCTTGCTCATTCGGCGGTATAATCCCCCTCCCCCCTCCCGTCGAGGGATGGGGAGAGTAGCGGACGCATCACCTTGTTACAGCATGTCCACCGGGTCCACGTCGATGGTGAGCCTGACCGTAGAGGGGTGGCTGAAGCCCCCCCTGAAGTGGAACAGCAGCCGGTGCAGGTCGGCCCGTTCCCTCCCTTTCAACAGGATCTGCCACCTGAAGCGCCCCCGCACCTTCCCAAGCGGCGCCGTCACCGGCCCGAGCACCTCCACCCGCAACCGGCACTCCCGCTTGATCTTCTGCAGCAGCGCAGCTGCCTCGTCGGCGGAGTGCTCCCCCTGCGAGGCCGCGACCGCCGAGAGGGTAAGCGAGGCGAGATGGGCGAAGGGGGGATAGCCGACTTCCTCCCGAAAGGCGATCTCCTCCTGGTAGAACCCCTGGAAGTCGTGGCTCACCGCGCGGGCGAGTGCGTAGTGCTCGGGCGCGAGTGTCTGCACCAGCACCCGCCCCGGTTTATCTCCCCTCCCCGCCCTCCCCATCACCTGGGTAACCAACTGGAAGGTGCGCTCGGCGCTCCTGAAATCCGGCAGGTTCAAAGAGGCGTCGGCCGAGAGCACCCCGACCAGGGTGACGCCTGGAAAATCGTGCCCCTTGGCGATCATCTGGGTTCCTATCAGGATGTCGACCTCTCCCTCCTCGAGCTCCTTCAGAACGCGGGCGTGCCCCCCTTTTCCCCTGGTGGTGTCGCGGTCCATCCGGGAGACACGGGCGTGCGGGAAGAGCTGCTGCACCTGCTCCTCGACCCGCTCGGTCCCCCGCCCCAGAAGCGTTATCTCGCCGTCGCCGCAGTGGGGGCAGTTCTTCGGGGGGAGCATGGAGAAGTCGCAGTAATGGCAGACGTGCTTTCCCTTCAGGCGATGGAAGGTGAGGGTGACCTCGCAGTTGGGGCAGCGGAGCACGTGGCCGCAGCTCTCGCAGACAAGGTAGGTGGCAAAGCCGCGGCGGTTCAAAAAGAGGAGGGTCTGCCCCCCGTTGTCCAGGTTCTCCCCCATGGCCTCGATGAGAGGCGGCAGGAACACTTCTCCCTTCTGCCTGCGCGCGTCCAGCATCTCCGTCTGCGGCATGGGGAGTTCGCGCACCCGGTCAGGAAGCTGGAGGTAGCCGAGCTTCCCGTTCATCGCGGCATGGTAGCTGGTGACGAGCGGGGTCGCCGAGCCGAGGATCACCACGGCCCCAGCCAGCTTGCCCCGCACCAGGGCCAGGTCCCGCGCGTTGTAGCGCACCCCCTCCGACTGCTTGTAGGATCCCTCGTGCTCCTCGTCCACCACGATGACGCCGACCTCGGTGAGCGGCGCGAAGAGGGCGGAGCGGGCGCCGATGACGATGGAGGCCTCGCCGCGGCGGATGCGGCGCCACTCGTCGTAGCGCTCGCCGTCGGAAAGCCCGGAGTGCAAGACGGCGATGCCGCAGTCGAAGCGCCTCTTGAAGCGCCCGACGAGCTGCGGGGTGAGCGCTATCTCCGGGACCATCACCAGTGCGCTCCGCCCGGCGGCGAGCGCCACAGCTATCGTCTGCAGGTACACCTCGGTCTTCCCCGAGCCGGTCACGCCGTGCAGCAAGAACGGGGAGAAGGCGCGGGCCTCGATCGCGGCCGTGAGCCGCGTGAGCGCCTCGGACTGCGCAGGGTTCAGCGGCAGCGGGCCGTCGTGCTGGTACTCCTGAGAGCGGAAGGGATCGCGGTAGACCTCGCGCGCCTCGACCCGGGCGCAGCCCAGTTGCACCAGCCGGTTCAATTGCGGGGTGCAGTTGCCGAACCGCTTTCTGAGATCGGCCGCCGGGCATTCACCCATCTCCAGCAGGTATTCAAGGATCTCCAGCCCCTTTCCTCTCGGGCGCCTCTCCTCGTCGGCGACCGGAAGGAAGTAGCGCTCGGTCCTCACGTTCCTGCCGCCGGCCAGAAACTCCTTCAGCACCGGGGTCCCGTCCTCACCCTGCTCGCAGCGGTAGCGGCTCACCAGGTTGATCCCGGCGGGAAGGGCCATCTTGATCACCTCCCCCAGAGGGTGCAGGTAGTACCCGGCGATCCAGCGGTAGAAGTCGAGCTCGGACGCGGTGAAAAGCGGCTCCTCGTCGAGGACGTCGAGGACCTCCTTCAGCTCTCCCGCGCCAGGGGCGTCGGCGTCTCCGAGGAGATACCCGGTCACCTTGCGCCTGCCGAAGGGAACCAGCACCCGTTTCCCGGACGCTACCTGCGGCGAGAGGCGCGCGGGCACGAGGTAGTGGAAGCTTCCCTCCAGGGGGAGCGGGATGGCTACCTCTACTATGTGCGGAACCGGTGTCTGCATGCGGTGTCGTTGAGGGCTTTGCTTATAAGGGTTGAAGAGACGAAGAGGAAGGGGAGCGGCCGTGGTGCAGCGTGGCGGGAGCGGCTTGGTGCCGGCGGCTTGCTGCCGCTCCCGCCTGAGAAGTGTTCATTGCAGCTATTTCTTGAGGACCTCTTCGGCTACCGCGCGGCCCAGCGCCTCGCACTCGGCGAGCGCCTCGGCCTTGGGCATGAAGGGGGCACGGACGAAGGGAGCGGGAAGCTTGAAGTTCAGGCTCTTGAGCCTCTCCTCGAGCATCCGGCACGCCTCGCCGCTCCAGCCGAAGCTGCCGAAGATGCCGCCGATGTTCCCTTTCAGGCTCACCGTGGAGAGGTAGGCCAAGACGTCCCACATCGGCTTCGGGATGTCGCGGTTGATGGTGGGTGTGCCGAAGATGAGGCCGTCGCACTCCTCCATCAGGTCACGGATATCGGCGACGGAGGCGTGGTTTATGTGGCACAGGGTGACGTGGACCCCGGCCGCGCCGGCCCCCTTGGCGACCGCCTCGGCCATCTGTTCGGTGTTGCCGTGCGGGGAGATGTAGAAGATGGCGATGCGGCGGCCGGCTGCCTTGGGCATGGACCACTTGCGGTACAGCTCGATGGGTTTCCTGGCGTCGCTGCGGTAGATAGGGCCGTGGCTCGGGCAGAGCATCTTCAGCTCCACGTCGTCGAGCTTCGCGACCGCTTGCAGGATGCGCTCCTTGAAGGGACGCATGATGCAGTCGAAGTAGAAACGGGTCTCCCCGGAGAAGTCGGGCATCTCGTCGGCGAAGATCCCCTCGCCGGAGTAGTGGGAGCCGAAGGCGTCGCAGGGGAAGAGCACCCCCTCCTCCTCAAGCAGGGTGAACATGGTGTCGGGCCAGTGCAGAAACGGCGCGGCGATGAAGCGGAGCGTACGGCCGCCCAAGTCGAGGGTGTCGTTGTCCTTGACGACCCGGGAGCCGAACTGGGTGTGGATCTGGTTGCCGAGGAAGGTGCGGGCGGCCTGGCTGGAGACCACGGTAGCCTCGGGGCAGAGCTCGAGTAAGAGCGCGAGGGAACCGGAGTGGTCCGGCTCGGAGTGGTTCACCACGATGTAGTCGATCTTGGAGAGATCGGTGATGGAGCGGATGTTCGCGAGGAACTCGTCGAAGCGCTTCCTCTTCACCGTGTCGATGATGGCGGTGTGGGTATCACCCTGCACCAGGTACGAGTTGTAGGTAGTGCCGTACTCTGTGGGAAAGAGGTCGTCAAAGACGGTGAGGCTGGGATCCTTGACCCCGATCCAGTGAAGGCCTTTACCTAACTCAACAGCTCCAGACATCTGCCACCCCCTGTACTGACTATCATGGCAGCCGCTTCCAACCTGCCGCAGCTGACCCTGTTGAACAAGCGGCCCCCGTGGAAGCTTCCGCGGGGGCCTTTTTCGCTGCAAACCATACCAAAATCACCTGCTGAAAGCAAGGAAAAGGGCTATTTCCCGGCGCCGCCCTGGCCGCGGCGGTACTCGACCACGACCTGGTTGTCGCGCCTGCCGCCGGCAGCTCCCTGTCCGGAACGCCCCGCGTATCCCGAACGCCCCTGGTCGGAACGCCCCTGGTCGGAACG
>NZ_AUGE01000043.1 GCF_000426865.1 Citrifermentans bremense R1 | reverse complement strand
TTTGCTTCTTCCTTCGCAGCGGCGGCAGGTTTTGCTTCCTTGGCGGCAGCTGCCGGTTTAGCCTCCTTAGCCGGTGCAACAGATGCAGCAGGCTTAGCTGCGGCCGCGGGTGCAGGTTTAGCCGGAGCGGCCGGGGCCGCTCCCGATGCCGGCGTGCCGGCCGGAGCCTGGGCGGTTGCCGACTTGTCGGCCGGAGCTGCTGCGGAGGCCGAAGCTTCCGGCCTAGGCGGCAGCGGCTTTTTCACTACGGCAGGCGCCGGCTGGGCTGCCGGTTCCGGTGCAGGTGCCGCCGCCTGGTCGCTGCGGGGCCTGATCAACCCGGTGAAGAAATAAAGGTAGGCAAAAAGGGCAATGAGCAGCAAGAGAAGCAGGAGGAGCCGCTGCTGCGAACTCTTCTTCGCTTGGGTCTCGTCGTGTTCGTCCGCGTCCGGTGTGAATTGATTCTGCATCTAGCTCATCCTCCCTTTTTGCATCTGCTGTTGAATTAATGCGGTGCCCGGTCTCGCCCGCCGAAGCACGTCGTTCCGCGAAGGCGTGGCCCCTGCGAAGCGGCCGGGCACGTTATGCGAAGCGCAAATCTATGCGCTTTTATGGTTGTTGCCGTTACCCTTTTGATCCAGCGCCTCCTGGATGATCTTCTGCGCCAGGTGGCTCGGGACCTCCTCGTAGTGGGAGAACTCGGAGGTGAACATGCCGCGGTCGCTGGTCATGGAACGAAGGTCGTTAGAGTAGGTGAGCACCTCGGACATGGGGACCACGCTCCTGATGATCTGCGAGTTCGCCTTGGGCTCGACACCGACTACCTTGCCGCGACGGGAGTTGAGATCGCCGATGACGTCCCCCATGTTCTCGTCGGGGACCGTGATCTTCATGTTGACGATCGGCTCCAAAAGGACCGGCTTGCACTGTTCCATCGCCTTCTTAAAGGCCATGGAACCCGCCACCTTGAAGGCCATCTCAGACGAGTCGACGGTATGGAACGAGCCGTCGTAAAGAGCAACTTTGAAGTCCACCACGGGGTTTCCGGCGAGGAACCCTTCCTTGGCCGCCTCCTGGATCCCCTTGTCTACCGCCGGGATGTACTGGCGCGGGATGACGCCGCCGACGATTTTGTCCTCGAACAGGTACCCTTCGCCACGCGGCAACGGGGAGAGTTCGATCCAGCAATCGCCGTACTGGCCGCGGCCGCCGGACTGTTTCTTGTATTTCCCCTGCACCTTGGCGCTGCCGCGGATGGTTTCAAGGTAAGGGACCTTGGGGGTTTTCAAGAGGACGTCCGCGCCGAACTTGCGCTTCATCTTCTCGACTATCACCTCGAGGTGCACCTGCCCCATCCCCGAGATGATGAACTCGCGGGTCTGAGGGTCGCGATGCGACTCTATGGTCGGGTCCTCTTCGATCATGCGCTGCAGGGCCGAGTGGATCTTGTCCTCATCGGCCTTGGTCTTGGGCTCGATGGCGTAGGAGATGACGGGCTGGAGCGGCTGGGCCGGTTCGTAGACGATCGGCTTCGCCTCGTCGCAAAGCGTGTCCCCGGTGACCGTCTCTTTGAGCTTCGCCACCGCGACGATGTCGCCCGCGACCGCCTGCTTGATCGGATGCTGCTTTTTACCCTCAAGCTCGTAGATCTGTCCGATCCTCTCCTGCACTTCCTTGGTGGAGTTGTACACCAGCGAGTCGGAGTTGAGCACCCCGGAATAGACCCTGAAGATGGTGATCTTCCCGGTGTAGGGGTCGGAGGTGGTCTTGAACACCAGCGCGGAGAACGGCTCGCTCTCCGATGGGGTGCGCTCGATGACCTGCTCGGTCTTGGGATCGATTCCCACCGCCTTGGTGCGGTCCAAGGGGGACGGGAGGTAAGCGCAGATCCCGTCCAGAAGCTGGGCTACCCCGATGTTTGCCGTAGCCGAACCGCAGAAGACGGCGGTAAAGGTGCTTCTCAGGGTACCGACCCTGAGCCCGTCCAGGATCTCCTCCTCGGTCAGTTCCCCTGTATCCAGGAATTTTTCCGTGAGCGCGTCGTACGCCTCCGCCACCGTCTCGACCATCAGGTCCCGGAGGCGCTGCGCCTCGGCAAGGTCGTCGGCAGGGATCTCCCCCTCGCTGAACTTCCCCAACCCGTCTTTTTGGTACCGGTACGCCTTCATGCGCACCAGGTCGATGACCCCCTCGAAGTTTTCCTCGGCCCCAAGCGGCATCTGCACCGCCACGCCGCGCGCCCCCAGCGCCTTCTCCATGTCGTCGATGGCGCGGAAGAAGTTGGCCCTCTCGCGGTCCATCTTGTTGACAAAGGCGATGCGCGGGATCTCGAACTCGTTGGCCCATTGCCAGACCTCCTCGGTCTGGACCTTGACGCCGGAGATGGCGGAGAGGATCACGACGGCGCAGTCGAGGGTTCTCATGCAGGCGCGGGTGTCGGCTATGAAGTTGCCGTAGCCCGGGGTGTCGACCAGATGGATGGAGCACCCGTCCCACTCGCAGTGGTCCAGGGAGGAGGTGATGGAGATGCGTCGTTTGACCTCCTCGGGCTCGTAATCCATGGTGGAGGTGCCGTCGTCGACGCGGCCCAGCCGGTCGATCATGCCTGTGTCGAACAGGATGGCCTCGGCCAGCGAGGTCTTGCCCGCACCGCCGTGGGCTACAATTCCGAGGTTCCGCAGTTTTGCCGTTTCATACCTTCCCATAGTGCCCTCCCTTAGAATAGAAAATCAGTGACGACCTACTCTGAAACGAGATCTGACTTGAGTAAAGCAGACGAAACCAACAACAAACTACCCGGCGGTACGTATCTCGATGGGGGGACCTCCTCCTTGTGCCCTGAGGGCGTTGGTTACTTATTTATTCCTCTGGTAGATGATGCGCAGCCCCTCCAGGGTCAGGAACTCGTCGACCTCCTCGATGGTGACGGACTCGGGCGCGATCAGGGAGGCGAGCCCCCCGGTGGCTATTACCTTGGGGTTCTCCTTCCCCTCACCTTTCATCCGCTGCACGATCCCGTCCACAAGCCCCACGTAGCCGAAGAAGATCCCGGCCTGCATGGAGTTCACCGTGTTCTTGGCGATGATGCTGGAGGGGCGGGCGATATCGACCCGCGGCAGCTTGCTCGCCTTCATGAACAGCGCCTCCATGGAGATGGCGAGCCCGGGGGCGATGGCGCCGCCGCAGTACTCCCCCTTCTTGTTGACGTAATCGAAGGTGGTGGCGGTGCCGAAATCGACGATGATGAGCGCCGTGCGGTACTTCTCGAACCCGGCGATGGCATTGACGATGCGGTCGGCACCTACTTCCTTGGGGTTGTCGTAGTGGATCGGCATGCCGGTCTTGATGCCTGGGCCGACCACGTAAGGCGAAATCTTGAAGTACTGGCGCGAGAGTTTCTCCAGCACGCCGGTCAGGGTCGGCACCACCGAGGAGATGATGATGTCCTTCACGTCGGTGAAGACGATGTCCGCCAGGCGGAACAGGTCGTGGAACAAGATGCCGTACTCGTCGATAGTCTTGGACTTGTCGGTGGATACCCTCCAGTCCCGGACCAGGCGTTCTTCATCGTATATCCCGAGAACGATGTTGCTGTTCCCGACGTCGATAACCAAAAGCAAACCCGAACCTCCTCACGCAAAGCCGCAAAGGCGCAAAGCAAACCTTTAGGACCTATCCTGAATTGATGTTTTTTTCTTTCTTTGCGCCTTCGCGGCTTTGCGTGAGGCGTTTTTAAAGGAGCGCGACGTCCCCGGAGAGCACCGTTTCCAGGGTGCCGTCGGAAAGGAGCACCAGGAGCGCCCCGAAGGAATCCACTCCCTGCACCACGCCGCAGAATTCGCGGTTTTGCTGGCTCACCTTTACGCTGCGCCCTTTGATGGCGGAGCGCGCCAGCCACTCGGCCCGAACCGGTCCGTCCCCTTCCACCAGGAAATTGTCGTACAGTTGGTCCAACTCCTCTAAAAGTACGCGGGTGAACCTCAGCCGGTCCACCTCCTCTCCCCCCTCCTCCAGGAGCGAGGTCGCGGGGTGGCGCAAAAGTCCCTCGCTGATGGCGGCCATGCGGAGGTTAAGGTTGACTCCGATGCCAAGAACCACGAAGTTCACCTTCTCGGTCTCCGCGTTCATCTCGTTCAGGAGCCCGGCAACCTTCTTGCCGTTGATCAGGATGTCGTTGGGCCACTTGATCTGCGGCTTGAGCTTGGTGCAGCGCTCGACGGCGCGGGCCACGGCGACCACCGAGAGGAAGGTGAGCTGGCAGGCCGCCACCGGGGCTATCGCCGGGCGCAGCACTACGGAGCAGTAAAGGTTCACTCCGGCGGGACTGAGCCAGATCCGACCTAACCGCCCCTTGCCCGCCGATTGGGTGTCGGCGATGACCACGGTCCCTTCGGGAGCCCCATCCTCCGCCATCTTGAAGGCGACGGAGTTGGTGGAATCGGTTTCCTTGAGGCAGATGACCGAGGAGCCGATCCTCTTGGCGCCGAGGCCGGCGGTGATGTCGAGATTGGTGAGAATTTCGGGGGAGGAGAGCAGCCGGTACCCCTTGGAGGGGACAGCTTCGATCTGGTACCCTTTGCCCCTTAACCCCTTGACGTGCTTCCAGACTGCGGTTCGCGAAACCCCCAGCGCCTTGCTGAGCGCGGCGCCGGATACCACACCGTCTCCGGAGCGGAACAGTTCCAGGATTTTCCCGTCTACTCCGGATTCTTTCAAACTTCCTCCATCAGCATGGAGATGTCGGCGGCCCTGACCGAGTGGGTCAAGGCCCCGACCGATATGATGTCCACCCCGGTCTGGGCGATGGATTTGATGGTCTGCAGATTCACCCCGCCCGAAGCCTCGACCAGCGCCCTTTTGCCGATCATCTGGACCGCCTTCGTCATCTCTTCGAGTCCCATGTTGTCGAGCATGATGATGTCGGCGCCGGCCTCAAGCGCTTGCGCCACCTGGTCGAGATTCTCGGTCTCCACCTCGACCTTGAGGGTGTGCGCGATGTAGGAGCGGGCGGCGCTCACCGCCTGGAGGATCCCGCCTGCGGCTGCAATGTGGTTTTCCTTGATGAGCACGCCGTCGTAGAGCCCGGTGCGGTGGTTGGTCCCCCCACCTACCCTTACCGAGTATTTCTCAAGCACGCGCAGTCCCGGAGTGGTCTTCCTGGTGTCGACGACGCGTGCGCCGGTTCCTTCCAGCTCCTTCACGTAGGCTGCGGTCTGGGTGGCGATGCCGCACATGCGCTGCAAGAGGTTCAAAGAGACCCGTTCCCCCTGCAAAAGCGAGGCGGCGTTTCCTTCCATGCGGGCAATGACATCCCCCTTGGCGAGGCTATCGCCGTCGGCGAACTCCGCCTTGAAGCTGACACAGGCGTCGATGCGGGAAAAAACGCGCTCCGCCACGGCGATGCCCGCCAGGACCATCGGTTCCTTGGCGACCAATCTGGCGCGCATCTGGCGCGGCTTGCGTAAAACTGAGAGGGTGGTTATGTCACCGGTGTGGATGTCTTCGGCGAGGGCGTTATCGATTATCTTGTCAATTTGGTTCATGTTATCGGGCATCTCCTTCGAAAAGCGGCATTTTTTTATAGCACAGCTTAACTAGCCCCGCAACCGCTAATACTTCCGCTATAAAAGCTACTGTCGCCACTCCGCGGGGACCCCCGCCTTGGACGCTGCCAGGTCCAAGGCGGCTATCCGGTTCAACAGATCGCCGATGCGGGCGTCGTCAGCCGAGACCTGCGCCTCCGCTTCATTCATCGCCGCCCGGTCACGCGAACGCTGGAAGATGGCCCTGCGCCGCCTCAGTTCGACCAGTTTCTGCTCCTTTTGGCTGCGTGCCGCCTGCAGCGTTTTCAGCTCCGACCTAAGCTCCCTGAACTGGGCGCGCCACCATTTCTCGTCGTGCCCCCCGGGAACACTCGCTTCCCCCCTGCCTGCCGCCGGCGCGGCGAGATCCGCGGCGGGGCCCTGCGGCTCGGGGGGCGCCTCCGGGAGCCGGGCCGGTTCCTTCACCTCGATGCGCGTCGCCTTTCCCTTGTACTGCTTGGGCACCTTGCGGGCATCGTCGGTCATGTGGACGACACCTTTGGCATCGGTCCATTGGTAAAAAGCGGAACTGGCGGGGGCTGGGATCAGCAGGGAAATCGTCAGGAAAAAGGGCAGGTAAGTTTTCATTGGGTTCCCTCTTAAACACAGTCATTGCAGTCATAAAACATAAAAAACAATCAATACTTTTGAATTGACGGCCACCTTGTCGATGTGTATATTATCCCGGCTAATGCCTCGGTCGGCAGAGCAAATACCAAGCTAGAAGGAGTGTACCATGCAGTTTCGCCTCGCCACCCTTACGCTTCTCATTGTCTGTCTTCTGCCAGTCGCAGTGTTGGCAAAGGAGACAAAGGACATCAAATTCCCTCTTCAGAACGCAGACGCTGTCGTTTTCAGCCATGACGTCCACCTGAAGAAATATAACAACAATTGCAGGATCTGTCACAACGCTATCTTCAACCTTAAGTCAAAGCGTCATTTCACCATGGCCGAGATGGAAAAGACTAAGTCCTGCGGCGCTTGCCATAGCGGTGTCAAGGCTTTCAGCGTAGCGGACGACAAGAGCTGCGTCAAATGCCACAAAGGCAAGCCGCGTGACGTTCAGTTCAAGGTGAAAAACGCAGGGCAGACCGTTTTCAGCCACAGCAACCACCTCGCCAAAGTGAAGGGCGAGTGCAGGGCCTGCCATAACGGCGTGGTCATCACCGGCAAGGAAGGGCGCGTCACCATGGCCCAGATGGAAAAAGGCAAAACCTGCGGCGCCTGCCACAACGGCAAGCGTGCCTTTACCGTAGCCGGCAACTGCGGCAACTGCCACAAAGGGATGAAGCCGCGCGAGATCAGCTTCAAGTCCAAGGGCGTCACCAACGCGGTGTTCAGCCACGATTTCCATATCGAAGCCTTCTCCTGCAAGAATTGCCACACCAAGATCTACCCCTTCCAGGCCGGCGTGAAGCACTTCACCATGGCTGATATGGCGAAAGGGAAGTCCTGCGGGGCCTGCCACAACGGCAAAGAGGCCTTCTCCTCCAACGGCGACTGCAACAAGTGCCACAAAGGGTACAAGCCCGGCACGGTCACCTTCAAGACCGAGAGCGGCGACGTGAAATTCAGCCACGACTTCCACCTGGAAGCTTACAAGTGCGCTGACTGCCACACCAAGCTCTTCCCGTTCAAGGCCGGTGCCAAGCACTCCACCATGGGCGACATGGAGCATGGCAAATCCTGCGGCGCCTGCCACAACGGCAAGGACGCATTCTCCTCCAACGGCGACTGCGACAAGTGCCACAAGATGTAACAGACTGACCCATTTTCACACGCAAAAGGCGGCGCCTGCTATCAGGCGCCGCCTTTTTTTATTCATTGCCCATTCCCGCCAGCCAAGAAAACTGTCGAGCACCTAGCCCGCCCCAAAGCTTAGGGTATACTTCCGGAGTTTGAATTTTCCAATAAACCCCAGAGACAGTCACAGTCGAGTGGTTACAGTCATAAAACGACAGCCGGCAGCGCTAGAAAGCAAGACCGCAAGGAGGCCACCGATGTTCAGACTACCGCATTGCGCAGCCCTGTTCGCCCTCCTGATCACACTCTTCAGACCTGCCCCGGCAATGAGCATCTCATCGGAAATAGTAGGTCATGCCGTAATGGCAGCCATACCAGTGTCAGCCATTGCAGTCGCCTACTTCAGACACGACGTGGAAGGCGAAAAGCAATGGCTGCGCAACATCATCGCCAACCAGACCCTCACCTCCATAGCGCGGCTCGGCTTCAACGAGACCAGCCTGGGCAGGCGCCCCACAGGCAACGGCTACGGCTTCCCATCCGGGCACGTCGCCTTCGCCGGTTCCGGTGCCGACTTCTACAGCGAGCGCTACGGCTGGAAGTACGGTGTTCCCGCCTGGCTCGCCACCGCATACGTGGCCAACAACCGGGTTCAGAACCACGACCATCACTGGCGCGACGTCTTAGCATCGATGGCGCTCTCCTACGGGGTGGGCAAGCTCTTCGTGACGCCCGAGAGCGCGAGCTACGTAGCCCCGGTGATCGGGCCGGACTGGCTGGGACTAAGATGGGAACGATCCTTCTAGATCAGGGGGGAAAGGACATGGCAAAGCTAAACCTTGGGTGCAGCGGTTTCAGCTACAAGCATTGGCGGGGCAACTTCTATCCGGACGACATCTCACAGAAGGCGTGGTTCGCCTACTACCGCTCGGTCTTTGCTACGGTCGAGTTGAACGTGACCTTCTACCGCATCCCCACGCAGGAAACCTTCAGGCACTGGTACGAGCAAAGCGGCAAGAACTTCTCCTTTGCCATCAAGGGGAGCCGGTACATCACCCATATAAAAAGGCTGGTGGACGTAGAGAGCGCGCTGGCCAGATTCTTCGGAGCCGCGCAAGAGCTGCAGGAGAAATTGCAGGTGGTGCTTTGGCAGTTCCCGCCGCAGTTCAGAGTGGATCTTCCCGCGCTGGAAAGATTTCTGGATCAGGTGGCGCAGTACCACGTCAGGAGCACCCTTGAGTTCAGGAACCAGAGCTGGCTCACCGACGACGTGGTAGCGCTTTGCAAGAGCCGAAACGTCTCACTGTGCATGGCGGACCACCCCCCGTTCATCGACACCCTCCCAGTCACGGCGAACTTCGTCTATATCCGCAGGCACGGCATGGAGGGGAGCTACAACGGATTCTACACGAGAGAACAGCAGGAAAAGGATGCGGCGAGGATCAGGAGCTACCTGGAGCGGCAGCTCGACGTGTACATCTATTACAACAACGACATGGGTGGAGCTGCACCCCAGAACGCGCAGGAACTTGCTTCCATGCTCAAGCAACCCGACTAGGCCCCTACGGCGACACAGCACCTCAAAGAGCGGCCGAGGGGCTAATGATGTTGCTTCCCTGGCCGTACCAGATCTTCAGCGCGGCTCCCCCCTACCCCAGCACCTTGTTCAGGCTCAGGCACCAAAACAAGATCAAACCTGGCGCTTTTCACTCCCCTTTTGGGATAGTGCTGCGTTACCAGTCCCTCGAACCCATTTACGTCGACCAGGATGTGGATGTGCGGCGGGCGTTGCCCGTAACCTGGAGGAGGCGAGGTTTCCAGCCGGTAGCGTCCGTCCGCCCCGGTAATAACCGCAGCTCTATGGGCGTCGTCGTAGGTCCCGGCGGGACCGGTGTGCCAGAACTCGATGCGTGCGTTGGGAATGGGGGAGCAATCGGCAGAGGAGCGAACCGTGCCGGTCAGCACGTACCCCTTTCCTAGGGAGTTTCGAACCGGAGCGTTGGGACGGTAGAAGGGGCCGATCTCGTCCCAAGGGGTCGGGGTGCAACGGCGGGCATCAGCGCCCCCCTGCCCCGCCAGCAACAGCAGCAGTACGAACAGGCAACAACGAGTAATGCGGTCCGTCCTCATCACACCCCCTTTACCTTCTTGTCAAATCACAGCGGCGGGCCGCTTACCTGCTGCAGAGCGCTCTCCAGAGTCTGATCGCCTACGGTGAGATAAAGGTTCCCTTCCGTGACGGTGAGGGACCAGGAGATGACGCGCTGCAGGTCTGCAGCAAGTTGCGAAAGGAAGCCGAAATCGAGAGCGACGACGGTCAGGTTGGGAATGGAGGCGAGCTTACCCTGATGCTGAGGCAGCCAGCGGTTCAGCCCGGACCCGAAGGCAAAAAGGATGGCGCGCTCGACGTGCCTGCAGGATTTGGCGAGCTTGTCAGGATCTGGGAGCCCCACCTCGACCCACAGTTGCACCCTCCCATCAGGCCCCTTGCTCCAGAGATCCGGCTCGTCGCCGGAACCGACCCCCTTGGTGAAGACGAGTTCCTCGCGGAAGCACAGGGCATACGCCAGCAGGCGAGCCAAGAGCCTTTCCGCCGTTTCGGACGGGTGCTGCGCGATGGTGGTCTGCAACTGCTCGTAGATCTGGCGATCGAGGTCGGATAGCTGCACGGAAGCGCGGTAAATTGTGGAGGGAAGTGCCATTAGTTAATCCAATCCTTGAGGTTGTCCGGTAACACTTTTCATCACGCCGCGCCAGTCGCAGTTCTCGAAATCGATCAAGAGCGCAGTCGGTATCAAGGTGTCCACTTCGCTAAGCCTTTCGCCTACAAGTGCCGTCGTAAACTCCCTGAAAAGCGCCACCTCCTCGTGCAGCATCTCGTCGAATGGGGCCCTGAGCCCGTCCATACGGAGCGGGTCGGCGTCGGTGAAGTTCATGGTGCACCACTCGTCGTGCATGATCTCGCCGCTGGTATCGACCAGCGTAATGCCGTGCAGCCGGCAGGTCATGGGGCGGTTTTGGTAGACCAGGCAACGGCCGTCCTCTCCCAGCAGCACGCAGGGGGTCTCGTCCTCGTCGGGCATGAGAACTTCCCACTCCTCCTCGTCGCGGTAGTTCAAGAGGTATGGGTGGTCAAATTCGGGCCATGCCTCGCGCATCAGGGCAAGCCTGTCGCGGCATTTGGCCAGCACAGTCTCCCTGGTCGCCTCGGGAAGCTGATCGAAGCCGAGCTTGAGGTAATAAGCGTCGAGGAGCGTGATGTCGAAGGTGGAGCGGCAGCAGGCAGAGCAGCCGCTCTTGCAGGCGATGCTCTCCGGGTAGAGCTCCGTCGAGCGGGCGAACCAGGCATCGACCTTATCGAGCAAAATCCGGAATTTAGTCAGTACTTCTTGCATAGAACCTTTAAAAACCTAAAGCATTACCACAGAGGTCACAGAGGTCACAGGGGTACACGGAGGACACAAAGGAAAGTCTAAAAGAAAGGGGAAAACCGGGTTCTCCCCCGTTTGAAGATTTTCCTCTGTGCCCTCAGTGAACCTCCGGGACCTCTGTGTTCCGCAGTTCGCATTTAGTCTAAAAACAAAGGCGGCAATATTTTCATTGCCGCCTTCGGTGAAATACTATCTACCTTTGTTAGGCAAGGATCTCGGACTTGGTGAAGATGGACTTGAGCCAGTATCCTTCAGCCTCGATGTTCTCGCGGCCCCCTTCTTCACGGTCGACCAGGGTGACTACGCCCAGAACCACAAGCCCTTCCTCTTCGGCGCGCTTGATCGCCTTGATGGAGGAGCCGCCGCTCGTGACGACGTCCTCGACTATGACGACCTTGGAGCCGGGCTTCAAGTTCTTCCTTCCTTCCAGCCAGGCGCCGGTGCCGTGACCTTTGGGCTCCTTCCTGATGATGAAGCCGGGAACCGGTTTCCCTGCGAGGAAGCTGGCGATGGAGGTGGCGGTCGCGATCGGGTCGGCGCCGAGGGTGAGCCCCCCTACCCCTTCCACCCCTTCGACGTCCTTGATCGCGTCGAAGAAGAGCTTGCCGGTGAGGTAGCCACCTTCCGGGTGCAGCGTGGTCTGCTTGCCGTCAAAGTAGAAATCGCTCTGGCGACCGGAGGCCAGGGTGACGTTCCTCTTCTCGTAGGACAGCTCTATGATGATCTTCTTCAGCCTTTCCTTCTCGCTCATTATTTCTCGATCTCCTTTTCGAATAGCCCCATCTGCGGCTCGTCCTGGTCGAGAAGCCGCGGGAATTTTACCGGGTAGCCCCCGGTGAAGCAGGCAGTGCAGAAGCCGGCATTTTCCGCGCCGACGGATGACATGAGACCTTCTTCGGAAAGATAGCCGAGCGAGTCGGCCGTTATGTAGCGGCGGATCTCGTCGAGCGAGTGCGACGAGGAGATCAGCTCCTTACGGTTGGGGGTATCGATCCCGTAGTAGCAGGGGTAGCTGGTCGGAGGCGAAGAGATGCGCACGTGCACTTCCCTCGCTCCTGCGTTGCGGATCATCTTGACGATCTTTCTGGAGGTGGTGCCGCGCACGATGGAGTCGTCGATGACGACCACGCGCTTGTCCTTCAGCACCTCGCGCACCGGGTTCAGCTTGATCTTCACGCCGAAGTGGCGGATGGCCTGCTGCGGCTCGATGAAGGTACGCCCCACGTAGTGGTTGCGGATCAGCCCCAGCTCGAACGGGATGCCGGACTCCTCGGCGTAGCCGAGCGCCGCGGGAACCCCGGAATCGGGGATCGGGATGACGATGTCGGCGTCCACCCTGTGTTCGCGGGCCAACTGGCGCCCCTGCTCCTTGCGCACCTGGTACACGTTTTTCCCGAAGATGTGGGAGTCGGGGCGGGCGAAGTAGACGAATTCGAAGATGCAGGGGGTAGGATCGACCTTCTTGAACGGGAAGAAGGAGGACATGCCGTTTTTATCGACGACTATCATCTCGCCCGGCGCGATCTCGCGGATGAATTCGGCGTCGATGAGGTCGAGGGCGCAGCTCTCGGAAGCCACCACGTAGGAGCCCCCCTGGCGCCCGAGGCAAAGCGGACGGAAACCGTTGGGGTCGCGGACGGCGACCATGCGGGTTTCGGTCAGGAAGAGCAGGCAGTAGGCCCCCTGGATGCGGCTGAGCGCGTCGGTGAGCCGGTCCTGCAGCGAGATGGCCTTCGAGGTAGCCAGAAGGTGCACGATGATCTCGGTGTCCATGGTCGTCTGGAAGATCGACCCGTACGCTTCGAGCTCGTCCTTGATGATCTGGGCGTTGACGATGTTGCCGTTATGGGCCACGGCGATGGAGCCGCGGGAGTAGTCCACCATGATCGGCTGCACGTTCTTGATCACGGACGAACCGGTGGTGGAGTACCTGACATGGCCAATGGCAGCCTTGCCCGGCAGCGATTTGAAGATTTCCTGATTGCCGAAAACGTCGGCGACAAGTCCCATGCTCTTGTGGGAGTGCAGGTTGTTTCCGTCGGAGGAGACGATACCGCAACTTTCCTGTCCCCTGTGCTGAAGGGCGTAGAGTCCGAGGTAGGTGAGGTTCGAGGCCTCCGGGTGGTTGAATACACCGAAAATGCCGCACTCTTCTTCGGGCCTGCGCATCATCATTTCTTCCACGACTGCTCCTTATAAAAGAACTGCTTACCTGTCGATCCTTGTTTGTATCCCCGAAGGGATCGTCCACCATTCTTCCCCTCGGTGGGGAGATCAGTCCCCCCTTTCCTCCCCCCGGAGGGGGAAGGTCAGGAAGGGGTGAAGACTCATCTAGAAGTTTTCCTTCACGTACTTCGCCGCGTTCTTGAAGAAGATAAGTCCCTCGCCCTCTTCCGGCAGCTCCTCTCTCGTCCAGCGCGGGTGCTGGGTCCGGTGCACGAACGCCTCGGGATGCGGCATGAGCCCCATGACCCTGCCGGTCTCATCGCAGATGCCGGCGATGGCGTTGACTGAGCCGTTGGGGTTCTCGGGGAACTCCATGGTCGGCGCCGCGTAGTGCTTGTCGGAGTACTTGAGGCAGCTGAGGTGCTTCGCCTCGATCGCTTCGAGCGTCTTGGCGTCGTCCACCAGGAACTTACCTTCGCCGTGGCGCACCGGGAGGTAGACCCCGCCCTCGATGCCGCGGGTGTACAACGACGGGGAAGCGGCGTCGCACTTCAGGTAGCACCAGCGGTCCTGGAAACGGCCGCTGGCGTTGTAGGTCAGCGTCGCTGTCTGCTTCAGGTAATCGCCCCCCAGAGCCGGGAGCATCCCCATCTTCACCAGGAGCTGGAAGCCGTTGCAGACGCCCAAGATAAGCTTGCCGTCAGCGATGAAGCGGGAGATCTGGTCCACCAGGAGCTCCCCCTTCCCTTGGACCGCCGCGTAACGCAAACGGTTCGCCTGCGCCTTGGCACTCCCCAGGTCGTCGCCGTCCAGGAAGCCGCCGGTCAAGTTGAGGAAGTGGTAATCGTCCAGGCTCACTTCGCCGGACATAAGTTCCGATATATGGGCGATGCGCGCCTCGTCGAAGCCGCCCAGGCGGCAGGCGTGGGCCGCCTCCATTTCGCAGTTGGTGCCGTTGCCTGTTATGACTAGCGCTTTAGCCTTTGTCATCAAATAAGTCCTCTATGAAAAGATTGGTAGCGGGAAGCAACGTCGCTCATTATGGCATAACCCGCATTTTTTCTGCATATAAAGATTTTACAGATCCTTCAGTGGCTCCTGCCAGGCGGCCTTCAGCTCGGAAATGGCGGAGTTGACCACCACTTTACCGGAAAGCCCCTTCACCGAAACGTTCTTCGCCTCGGTCACCGCGCCGATCTTGGCGAAGGTGGTTCCGGCCAGCGCCTTCTCGAACGCCTCGGCCTTCTCGGCACGCACCGTCACCAGAAGCCTCGATGCGGACTCGGAGAAGAGCAGCACCGCGTCCTTCTTGTCTGCTGCATCCCCCTTGAAGGGGACCTTGGCCAGATCTAGCTCCATGCCGAAGCCGCCGGCAAAGGCGCTTTCGGCTGCGGCCACGGCAAGACCGCCGTCGGAGAGGTCATGGCAGGACGCCACGAGCCCGGCGTTCAACGCGCCGTGGTAGGCACGGTAAGTGGCGAGGGCGGCGTTCGCGTCGACTTTGGGGACGTTGTTGCCGACGTACCCCTTCTGCGCCAGGTACTCGGAGGCGCCCAACTCGTTCGCCGTAGCGCCCAGGAGGTACACCTGGTCGCCTGCGCGCTTCGCGTCCATGGTCACGGCAAGGCGCGCGTCCTCCATCTTGCCGATGACCGAGAAGAGCAGGGTCGGCGGGATGGAGATCTTCGTGGTGCCGTCATAGAAGTCGTTCTTCATGGAGTCCTTGCCGGAGATGAGCGGCATGGAGAAGACGGTGCAGTAGTCGTAGAGCGCCTTGTTGGCGCGAACCAGCTGGGCCATCTTGTACGGCCCGTCCGGGGTCCGGTCGGAAAGGATCGGGTCGCACCAGCAGAAGTTGTCCAGGCCGGCCAGAAGGTCGAGGGAGCCCCCCACGGCTACGTAGTTCCTGAGCCCTTCGTCGATGGCGTTGGCCGCCATGTCGTAGGCGTCGATGTCGCTGTAGCGCGGGCAGATGCCGTGACCCACCACGACCGCCTCGAAGGAGTCGAGGATCGGGCGCACCACGGCGGCGTCGGACGGGCCGTCGTTGTCGACGCCGGTGAAGGGTTTCACCACGCTACCGCCCTGGACCTCGTGGTCGTAGCGGCGCACCACGCTCTCCTTGGAGCAGATGTTGAGCGAGGAGAGAAGCCCCTTGAGATCGCCGGTGTAGTCGGCTGCTTCGGCGACTGCCGGTTCTTCATGCACCGGCTTTGCCCAGCGGGCCGGGATCTGCATCGGCGGCAGCCCCGCGTGCATGAAGGAAAGCGGCAGGTAGGCCACGGTCTTCTCGCCGTAGAGCATATGGAAGATGCCGGAATCGGTGAAGCTACCGAGCACTGTCGCCTCGACGTTGAAGCGCTTGGCCATCTCCATGAAGGCGTCGATGTTCTCGGGCGGAACCGCGAGGCTCATGCGTTCCTGCGCCTCGGAGATCAGGATCTCCCAGGGAGCGAGACCCGGGTACTTGAGGGGCGCCAGGGAGAGGTCGAGCTGGCAGCCGCCGCACTCCTCGGACATCTCGCCGATGGAGGAGGAAAGCCCCCCCGCCCCGTTGTCGGTGATGAAGCGGTACAGACCCTTGTCGCGGGCGCGGATCAGGAAGTCGAACATCCTCTTCTGGGTGATCGGGTCGCCGATCTGCACCGCCGACACCGGCGAATTCTCGTTCAACTCCTCGGAGGAGAAGGTGGCGCCGTGGATGCCGTCCTTGCCGATCCTGCCGCCGGTCATGACGATCAGGTCGCCCGGGACGATCCTTTTCTGGTGCGAGGGTTCGTCCTTGATCTTCGCGGGCATGATCCCGGCGGTGCCGCAGAATACCAGCGGCTTTCCGGCGAAGCGGTCGTCGAAGACCAGCGAACCGTTGACGGTCGGGATGCCGCTTTTGTTGCCGCCGTGCTCCACACCTTCAACAACCCCCTCGTAGATGCGGCGCGGGTGCAGGAGGCGCTTGGGGAGTTCCTTCCCGTAGAAAGGATCGGCGAAGCAGAAGACGTCGGTATTGAAGATGAGTTTGGCACCCTTGCCGGTCCCGAACGGGTCGCGGTTGACGCCGACGATGCCGGTCAGCGCCCCGCCGTAGGGGTCGAGCGCGGACGGGGAGTTATGGGTCTCGACCTTGAAGACCAGCGACCAGTCGTCGTTGAAGCGGATGACCCCGGCGTTGTCCTTGAAGACGGAGAGGCAGTAGTCCTTCGCGCCCAGGGCCGCGCGCACGTCGGCGGTGGTCTTCTGGATGAAGCTCTTGAAGAGCGACTTGATCTCCTCGCGGTTCCCCTCGCCGTCCTCGTAGGAGACGTCGGCGGAGAAGATCTTGTGCTTGCAGTGCTCGGACCAGGTCTGCGCTAAGGCCTCGAGCTCAACGTCGGTAGGCGCCGCGCCAAGGCCGACGCTTTTGCGCGCCTCCAGAACCTTCGCGTCGCGGTAGTGCGCCTGGATGATCTTCATCTCGTCCAGGGTGAGCGCCAGCACGCCGTCGCGGCTGATGCGCATCAGCTCCTCGTCGGAGACCTCGAGGTTTACGCTGTTGACAGCGACCTTCGCCTCCCCCTGCACCTTGGGCACGAAGGGAGCCACGCCCCCCTGCGCCTTGAAGGAAGCGGCATCGAGGATCTGGTAGCGCTGGATCAGCGTGTTGCACAAAAGCCCGGTGGCGATTCTTTCGGCGTCCTCACGGGAGAGCTTCCCGGAGATCAGGTACTGCACCGAGGTGTAGACCCCTTCGCCCGAAGCGAGCGGGCGGCCCAGGAGGTAGCCGATCGCTTCGCCGGCTGTGCGGCCGACGTTGTCGGTGACGCCGGCACGGAAACCGACCTCTACCAGGTAGTCGAAGCCGGAAGCGGCGGGCTTGCCTACGCTGTAATTCTGGATGACCGGGTCGCTGAAGGGGCCGGCCGCGACCTGCCCCAGTTCCTCAGGGGAGAGCTGCGCGTCGACCGTATATACGTCTATGGTCCGGACCTGGTCCACGTTGAGATGGAGAAAGTGCTCGATCTCACGTTTGATCCGTTCGCCGCGAGGGTCGCGGACCTCGTCCTTTAGGGTGATTTCAATCCTGTGGGGCATGGTCTGTGTCCTTTTCATATATGACCGTCCGCGTCGGGTACGGTATGTTGACGCCGTTGTCCTGGAAGCATTTCACCAGGGCGCAGTTGATCTGGTCGGTCGCCTTGACGAGATGGGTGTAGTCGGCGACCCAGAAGAAGAGCGAGAGGTTCAGGGCGCTGTCGCCGAAATTCATGAAGTACGCCTCGGGAGCCGGTTCGGAAAGTACGTCCGGCGCAGACTTGGCGGTTCGGACCAGGAGTTCCTTGGCCCGCTCCGGGTCGCAGTCGTAGCCGATGCCGATGTTGATCCTGCCTTTGCCGCGGACGTCGGGGAAAGCCTGGTTGATGACGGTGGAGTTGCACAGGTCGGCGTTGGGGATGATCAGGAAGGTGTTGTCCAGCGCCTTGATTTTGGTGCTGCGAAGGCCGATGTCGACCACGTCGCCGGTCTGGGAGGCAACCTGAATCCTGTCGCCGATCCGGAAGGGACGGTCGAGCATCAGCGTGAACCCGGAGATCATGTTGGCCAGCGTGTCCTTGGCGGCGAGACCGATGGCCAGGGAGCCGACGCCCAGGGCGGTCACCAGGGAGAGGATGTCGTAGTTGAAGTGCTTGAGGGTGATGATGAGCGCCGTGACGATCAGGAAGATGGTGCAGAGCTTCTCGATCAGCGGCATCAGCTGGCGGCTCATCTCCGGGCCGGCGACCCGGTCGCCGAAACGCTCAAGCATCTCGTTGACGATCCGGAACGCGACCGTGGTGATGATGGCGATGTTGATCACGAACAGGATGCCGGCCGCTATCACCCCGATTCTTTCGGGGAGCGGCAGACGCTTGATGGCAAAGTAGAGGCCGGCGCAGTTGACCAGGACCATGACCGGGCCGGAGACGATCTCCAGTATCCGGTCGTCGAGGTCCGTCTCCGTATAGGCGCACAGGCGAGTCCCGACCTTGGCCAGGACCCGCTGCAGGAGCCTCGATAGGAGGTAAAAACCGCCGATGATGCAGACCGATATGAACAGTTGTTTGGCCCAGAAGAGATAGAAGGGATCCATCTCGTTGGGCGTCAGGTAGTACAGAAGGCTATCCACCAAAGACCCTCGTGAAAATAGTGTCGACGTGTTTCAGATGGTAACCGAGATCGAACGCTTCCTTGATCTCCTCGGCGGGAAGAAACCCGGCGACTTCGGCATCGTTCAGAAGCTCGGTCTGGAAGTCTTTCCCCTCTTCCCATACCTTCATCGCGTTTCTCTGCACCAGCGAGTAGGCCTTCTCGCGGGAAGCGCCCGCCTCGGCGAGTTTTAAGAGTACGCGCTGCGAGAAAATGAGGCCGCGCATCTGGTTTAAGTTGCGCATCATGTTCTCGGGGTAGACCACCAGGTTCTCGATGAGGCCGATGGCACGGTTCAGCATGAAGTCGAGCATTACGGTTGCGTCCGGGCCGATGATGCGCTCGACCGAGGAGTGCGATATGTCGCGCTCGTGCCACAGCGGGACGTTCTCCATGGCGGAGACCGCATAGCCGCGGATCAGGCGCGCCAGGCCGGTCAGGTTTTCGGAGAGGACCGGGTTGCGCTTGTGCGGCATCGCGGAGGAGCCTTTCTGCCCCTTGCTGAAGAACTCCTCAGCCTCGAGCACCTCGGTGCGCTGCAGGTGCCTGATCTCGACGGCGAACTTCTCTATGGAGGAGGCGATGATCGCCAGGGTGGTGAAGTACTCGGCGTGGCGGTCGCGCTGCAGCACTTGCGTTGAGCAGGGAGCGGGCTTAAGGCCAGCTTTCTTGCAGACGTAAGCCTCGACCTGCGGGTCGATGTTGGCGAAGGTACCGACCGCGCCGGAGAGCTTGCCGTAGGAGATGGTTTCCAGGGCCGCTTCCATACGCTTCAGGTTCCTGGCCATCTCGTCGTACCAAAGCGCCATCTTCAGGCCGAAGGTGACCGGCTCGGCGTGGATGCCGTGCGAACGCCCCATCTGCGGCGTCATCTTGTGCTCGTAGGCGCGGGTCTTGATGACGGCCATCAGGCGCTTGATGTCGACGATGATCAGCTCGCCCGCTTCCTTCAGGAGCATAGCGAAGGAGGTGTCGAGAACGTCGGAAGAGGTGAGCCCCAGGTGGACGAAACGGGAATCTTCGCCGATGTAGTCGGCGACGGAGGTGAGGAAGGCGATGACGTCGTGCTTGACGGTGCGCTCGATCTCGTCGATGCGGGGAACGTCGAAGTTGGCTTTCGCCTTGATGCGGGCCACGGCGTCCTTCGGTATGCGCCCCATCTCGGCGTGAGCCTCGCAGGCGTAAATTTCTATTTCGAGCCACTTGCGGTAGCGGTTTTCAGGTTCCCAGATACGGGCCATTTCAGGACGGCTGTAACGTTCTATCACTAGTCATTTCCCCCTTAAATAAACAGATTAAGATTAAGATTGAGATAAAGATAAAGATAAAGATAAAGATAAAGAACTGCACAGCTTAAAGAACCAAAGAAGTAAAAGGTCAAGAGATGATTGTCTTAATCTTGGTCTTGACCTTAGTCTCTATCTCTATCTCTATCTCTATCTCTATCT
>NZ_AUGE01000042.1 GCF_000426865.1 Citrifermentans bremense R1 | reverse complement strand
TGCCGAAGTGGTGGAATTGGTAGACACACCATCTTGAGGGGGTGGCGGGCGACAGCCTGTACGAGTTCGAGTCTCGTCTTCGGCACCATCGAAAATCTAAGCGCCTTGGTTCAGTATGAGCCAAGGCGCTTTTTCTATTGAAGAGGCAGGTTGCTTTCTCCCCCCTGCTTTCAGATGCACCAGACAAAGTCAAAGGCCCCCCAAAATCCCACCTCGCACCCAAGCTGGCGTGCTACAGGTTGAACCAAAACTGCATTAACTCTCGCTCAGCCTCAGCCAATACTTCGATTTTTCCAACAGTTACCAGTTTCAGCAAGTAAACTTCCCTCCGTTGACAAGTCAAATACACCCCATATAATGTTTACACTTTGAGTTTAATGGAACAAGGAGGCAGGGAGGATATATGAAAGACACACAAGAGGCGATCAAGCAGGCAATTCAGACAGAGAAGAACGCAATGAACTTCTACGAGATCGGCGCCAAGCAGATGAAAGACAAGGAGGCGAAAAGGCTCTTCGAACAGCTGGCCAGAGAGGAGAAGGAGCACGCCTTACAGTTCTTCCGGGCCTACACCGGCACCGACCTCGGTAGCTTTGACGAGTTCATAGCCTCTCCCCCGCAGAACGAGGCGTTATGGGTCAATTCCATCCAGAAGGTGATCGGCCCCGACTTCACCGAGCAGAAAGCCCTTGAGTACGCCATGGAGAAGGAGACGCACCTGGAGAAGGCGCTCAGGGAAACAGCCGCCAGGATCACCGACCCAGCCATCAAAGAGATCTTCATTCTGAACGCGAACGAGACCCACAACCACTACCTGACCATCGAGTCAGAGTATTCCCGCATTATGGCCATGGTAGACGAGTCAGACATGGACACCTTTGTCAGGGAGTAATGGTACTGACAGAGTGGCTTTTTGCCGCTATGACAATGGCAGAGAGAAGCTCCAAGTCATATCCAGCGGCCGTTTAGGCATTTACACGTAGAAGCCCGTCAATAGCGGAAACAGGAGAAAAAAAATATTCTCTCTGGCGATTTTTTCCTTGCACAGAAGAGGCTCCAATGCTATAAGTAGGTCTCTCGCAAGCCGGAGTGGCGGAATTGGTAGACGCGCTAGATTCAGGTTCTAGTACTCGAAAGGGTGTGCTGGTTCGATTCCAGTCTTCGGCACCAAAGATTCAAGGGTTACGGATTATTCCGTAACCCTTTTTTCGTTCTCCCCTCCCCCGCTGTTACTTTTCCTCATCGTCTCCCGTCAACCTGTCGCGCTGATTTGGTTGACAACCTCGTCACCACATGTTAAATCAGCGCCTGGAGGATTTACATGGAAAAGATAATCAATGACATAGCGCACAGGATCATAGCAGGTGGTTCGATCACCGAAGCAGAGGCCATCAAACTCACGCAAGTGCAGGGAACGGAGGTCTACGACTTGTTCCGCGCCGCCACGCGCGTCAAGGAGCATTTCGTCGGCAACGAGGTGCACCTCTGCTCCATCATCAACGCGAAATCCGGCCGCTGCGCCGAGAACTGCGCCTTCTGTGCCCAATCGGCGCATCACAAAACAGACGCACCGGTGTACCCGCTGGTCCGCGAAGAAGAGATGCTGGCTTCGGCACGCATGGCCGAGACCAACGGCTCCGCCTGCTTCGGCATCATCACCAGCGGCACCACCGTCAACGGCCCCGAACTGGAGCAGATCCTCACGGCGCTGCGCCGCATCAGGAAGGAAACCACCATCCTCCCCTCCTGCTCCCTCGGCATCATCGATGAGGAAACCGCGAGGAAACTCAAGGAAGCGGGGATGGACACCTACCACCACAACCTTGAGACCGCCGCGAGCTTTTTCCCGCAGATCTGCACCACGCACGACTACCAGGACGACGTCAACACGGTGCGCGCGGTAAAGAAGGCCGGGGTCAAAGTCTGCTGCGGCGGCATCTTCGGGCTTGGCGAGAGCGCGCCCCAGCGTGTGGAGATGGCGCTCACCCTCAAGGATCTCGACGTCGACTCCGTGCCGATGAACTTCCTGAACCCAATCGAGGGGACGAGGCTTGAGGGGGCCGCCAACATCTCCGCCCAGGAGTGCCTGAAGACCATCGCCATCTACCGGCTGATCCTCCCCGGCAAGCGCATCACCGTCTGCGGCGGCAGGGAAAAGAACCTGCGCGACCTGCAGTCCTGGATTTTCTTCGCCGGCGCGAACGGCACCATGATCGGCAACTACCTGACCACGCTGGGGAGAAACGTCGACACCGACCTCACCATGTTCAGCGACCTGGGGCTTAAGACCGTCATGTGCGCCCACTGAGCCACCCCCAAATACCGCCACGTAAGGAAAGATAACCATGGCTGCAAAAAGCATTTTCATAACCGGCACCGACACCGGGGTCGGCAAGACCATCGCATCGGCCACCATCGCCATGCTGCTCAGAAGAATGGGTCATAAGGTCGCAGTGATGAAGCCCGTGACCAGCGGCTGCATCGAGCGCGACGGGCATCTCGTCTCGGAGGACGCAGAGCTTCTCTGCTACGCCGCGGGCGTCCCCTTGACTGCGGACTCCGCCCCCTATCTCTTGAGGGCTCCGGTTGCCCCCTCCATCGCCGCCTCGCAGGACGGGGTCCGGATCAGCTTCGACACCATCAAGGAGGCGTACCAAAGGCTCGCCGAAAGCAACGACTTCGTCATCGTCGAGGGTGCAGGTGGGCTGATGGTCCCGCTTGCCGGCGGGCTACTGGTAGCCGACCTGGCCCAGCACCTGGGGCTTCCCATCGCCGTGGTGGCAAGGCCGAACCTGGGAACCGTCAACCATACGCTTCTCACCGTCTTCTGCGCCCGCACCATGGGGCTCAAGGTCAAAGGGGTCATCGTCAACCGCTACCCCGATTCCCCGGGGGAAGCCGAGTCCTATGCGCCGCACATGATAGATTCACTCTCCGGCGCGCAGCTGCTCGGGCTTTTCCCCGATACGGACGGGAAAGACGACCGCGAAGTGACGGAGAGGCTCGTCGAGCGCCTGCTGCAACAACCGGCGACGGGGATCATGCTGCGGGAGCTGTTCGATTAACTGCAATTTACAATTGACGATTGACAATCGAAAACACTTCTAGACCAAATTGACGATTGACAATTGACAATGAAAACCTTCACAGACCCACATTGACAATTGACAACTTTGAAGACTCAATTGGTCAACACACAGGACTGACGTTGAGGAGATGAATGTGGTTGAACTGGATACTGAAACGCTGAGACGCTACGACAGCGAATACCTCTGGCACCCCTTTACCCAGATGAGCGAGTGGGAAGGCGCCGAGAACATCATCATCACCAAGGGCGAAGGCTCGTACATCATCGACACGGACGGTAACCGCTACCTGGACGGGGTGGGCGCGATCTGGACCAACGTGCACGGACACTGCCGCGCCGAGATAAACGAGGCGGTGAAACAGCAGGTGGACCGGCTGGAACACTCGACGCTCCTCGGGCTCTCTAACGACCGTGCCGCGCACCTGGCCAAACGCCTGATCGATATCGCTCCGCCGGGACTGGCCAAGGTCTTCTACTCCGATAACGGCTCGACTGCGGTGGAGATCGGCGTCAAGATGGCGTTCCAGTACCAGCAGCAGACCGGGAACAAGCAAAAAACCAAGTTCATCCGTTTCGATAACGCCTACCACGGCGACACGGTGGGCTCGATGAGCGTAGGCGGCATCGCCATCTACCACGAGGTTTACGCGCCGCTTCTCTTCCCCACCATCATGGCCCCCTCCCCTTACTGCTACCGCTGCGCCCTCTCCCCGGAAGGCGACTGCAACAGCTGCGGCCTGCTCTGCTTGAAGGAACTGGAGCGGCTCATGGAACAGCACGCCCACGAACTGGCGGGGCTCGTCATCGAGCCGTCGGTGCAGGGCGCGGGCGGGATGATCGTGCAGCCCCCCGGTTTCGTCAGGGGGGTGAGGGAGCTCTGCGACCGCTTCGACGTGCTGATGATCGCGGACGAGGTGGCGGTCGGCTTCGGCAGGACCGGCGCCATGTTCGCCTGCGCCAAGGAAGGGGTCACCCCCGACATCATGGCCCTTTCCAAGGGGATCTCCGCAGGCTACCTCCCCCTGGCCGCGACGCTCACCACGAAGAAGATCTACGACGCCTTCTGGGGCGACTACGCGGAGCTGAAGACCTTCTTCCACGGGCACACCTTCACCGGCAACCCCATCGCCTGCGCCGCCGCTCTGGCGAGCCTCGATCTTTTCGAAAAGGAGCGCCTGCTCGAGTCGCTCCCCCCCAAGATCGCCTACCTGAACCAGCGGCTGCAAGGGCTTCTCGAACTCCCGCACGTTGGAGACGTGAGGCAGGAGGGGATGATCGGCGGCATCGAGCTCGTGGTCGACAAGGATACGAGAAAGCCATATCACTGGGAGGAGCGCGTCGGCGTCAGGGTATGTCTGGAGGCGAGAAAGCGCGGCCTGTTCCTGCGCCCGCTGGGAAACATCATCGTCATCTTCCCGCCTCTTTCCATCTCCATGGACGAGCTTGCCCTCCTGATGGACGGCATCGAGGCGTCCATTACCGCAGTCACCGGCTGATCGCAGCTTCATCAAAGCGCCACGCCAACGGGTCAGAAAGCTCTAGCTTCCTGGCCCGTATTACATTAGAATGACTGACTTTGCGGCGAGAAGCGGGGGGGGGCGTGTCAGCAAAGGCAAATCCCCCCTGCCCCCCCTTCGCAAAGAGGGGAACGTGAGTGCACGTGCAGCGCTTCGTTGCAGATGTACTCCTGGTCCCGAAATTTCATCTCGTTCCCAAGGTCCACCTTGGGAACGCAAGGCCTGCCGAAGCTCCAGCTTCTTCCAGATGCAAAGCTGGAGCTTTGCACCCGCATTGGGTTCCCAAGCTGGAGTTTGGGAACCAGGGGAACTTCCCCCTTTGAGAAGGGGGGACAGGGGGGATTTCATCTCTTGCTGCGCCGGCTCAATCCCCCTAAATCCCCCTTAGCTAAAGGGCGACTTTTACATCAAGGAGCAACCGAAATGGAACTGATCGACAGCCACGCGCACATATACGGCAAGGAGTACGCGGCCGATTTCGAGGAGATGATGGAGAGGGCCGCGGAGGCCGGAGTAGGCACCATCGTGGCGGTGGGAGCCGACCTGGAATCTAGCCAGGAAGCGCTCGCCCTTGCCGGGGCGCGCGAAAACGTCTACTGCTCGGTCGGCATCCATCCGCACGACGCGGACCGGGTGACCGAGCGCTGCTACGAACTGGTCCGCGAGATGGCGCTCTCCAGCCCCAAGGTGGTCGCCATCGGCGAAATCGGCCTCGACTTCTTCAGGGACCGATCCTCGCGCGAAAACCAGGAGGAGGTCTTCCGGCGCTTCATCAGGATGGGGCGCGAGCTCTCTCTGCCGCTCATCATCCACGACCGTGACGCCCACGACAGGATCATGGCGATCCTCAAAGAGGAGAAAGCCGGCGAGGTAGGAGGCGTGCTGCACTGCTTTTCCGGCGACCTCGCCATGGCGCAGGAGTGCATTGAGCTCGGATTCAAGATCTCCATCCCGGGAACGGTCACCTACCCCTCCAACGAGGCGCTCAGGGAAGTGGTGCGCGGGGTAAAGATCGAGCAGCTCATGGTGGAGACGGACGCCCCCTACCTGACGCCGGTGCCGCACCGCGGCAAGAGGAACGAGCCTGCCTTCGTGCGGCTCACGGCCGAGCGGGTGGCACAGGTCAAGGGGCTTTCGGCCGAGGACGTCGGCAGGATCACCTCGTTCAACACCAGGAAGCTCTTCGGGATTCCGCAACCGGCCGAGCAGGACACCATCGCCTACATGATCCGGAATTCGCTCTACCTGAATATCACCAACCGCTGCTCGAACCGCTGCACCTTCTGCCCCAAGTTCGACGATTTCGCGGTGAAGGGGCATGAGCTGAAGCTCTCCCACGAGCCGAACTTCGCCGAGGTGATAGCTGCGGTAGACAGGGCCTCCGGCTTCGAAGAGGTGGTTTTCTGCGGCTACGGCGAACCGCTGGTCCGGCTCGACCTGGTGAAGGAGGTGGCTGCCGAATTAAAGCGCCGCGGCATCAAGGTCCGGGTCAACACGGACGGGCAGGCGAACCTCGTGCACGGCAGGAACATCCTCCCGGAACTGGCGGGCCTTGTGGACGTCCTCTCGGTCAGCCTCAACGCCGCCAACGCCGAAGATTACCAGCGGTTGTGCAATACCCCCTTCGGAGCGGCAGGCTTCCAAGGTGTCTGCGATTTCCTCAGGGAAGCGCCCAAATACGTGCCTCAGGTGACGGCAAGCGCAGTAACGGTGCCGGGACTGGATGTCGGGAAGGTGCGGGAACTGGCGCTGTCGCTGGGAGTGGATTACCGCGAGAGGGAGTATGCGGAGGTAGGTTGAAAGGAGCGGTGAGGCATTAGTCGGCGGCAAGCTCACCGGCATCGGCGGGAGCCTGCTGAGGTAAAACCCTGGCATTGGCGGCACCAGGGAGGGTGAAGTAGAAGGTCGCGCCTTCGCCGGGCTTCCCCTCCCCCCACACCTGCCCCCCCATGCGCTCGATCATCTTGCGCACGATGGAAAGCCCGAAGCCGTGACCGGAGATATCACTGTCGCCATGCAGCCTCTGGAAAGGCAGGAACAGCCGTTCTGCCTGCGACATGTCGAAGCCGTCCCCGTTGTCCGCAACGTAGCAGACCCCGTCCCGCACGCCGAAGGAGATGGCGCTTTCAGCCTTGCCGGCCGTATATTTCCAGGCGTTCCCCAAAAGGTTCTCCATGACGCGGGTCAAAAGCTTCTCGTCGCCGGTCACCACCACACCCTCCTGGATCTCCACCGTCAAGCCTCGCTTGTAATCGACTATCCTCAGGTCCGCCATAATCCCGTGGGCGATCCGGCTCAGATCCACCGGCTGCAGGTCGAGCTGGGCCTGGCGTATCTCCGAGAGATCCAGCATCCGGTCCAGGGTCGCCTCCATCCGTTCCCCGCCGCTTATGATGCATCGCAGGTACTCTTTAGCGCTGTCGTCCAACTGCGGACCGTAACTTTCCAGCAGCAGCTCCCCGTAGCCGTAGATCACCCTGATCGGCGTGCGCAGGTCGTGCGACACCGAATCGTAGAGAAACTCAAGTTCCTGGTTGGCCTGGGAGAGCTCCGAGGTTCGCTCGTCAACCCTGCGCTCCAGCAGCTCTGACGCCTTCCTCAGCTGCTCTGAAAGACGCCTTTCGTTGGCCAGGTGCATCGCGTTCCTGATGGCGATGCCGATCACCGGCGCCACACCCTGGATCAGGTTCAGGTCGCTTTGCAAAAGCTCCCCTCCCCGTTTCATGTCGTCGACCGCGAAGACCCCCAGCGATTCCCCCTCGCAGACAATGGGGGCGCAGATGAAGGATTTCACCCCAAGCCCCACGAAGAAGGCGTAGTTTTCGGCACTGGCCCGCGCCCTCACCTCGGAAAGGTCGTTCACCAACAGCGGCTCCTGCTGGAGGAAGCAGCGGACCAGGACGCCGTGGGGCTCGCTGCTGGCAACCGGAAGCACCATCTGCGCAAGCTTTAGCTGGTGCTCCTCGCTGAACCCGAAACATCCCTTCAGCACCAGGGCTTCCCGGTCCCGGTCGAAAAGGAAGATGATGCCCCGGCCGTAATCGAGCCTTTTCAGCAGCACCTGGTTCACGCTCCTCAGGATGTCGTCGAGATCGGTCCTCTTGGAGAGCACTTCGCCGATCTCGTTGATCATCTGGGCGTTGTCGCAGTTGTCCTGCGTCTGGGTCAGCAGCTTTTCGGTGGAGTTGCGCATGCTGGTCAGCGACGAGAGAAGCGCCTTGCGCTCCTGGCCGTGCAGCAGCAGGGTGAAAAGGAGATAAACAAAGAGCGCCAGGGTAAGCGCAGGGGTGAAGAAGTGGCCGGCTCCAAAGAAAAGGGACAGCGAGCTTAGCGGCAGAAGCAGCAACGAAAAACGGCGGGCGACGATCAGGCGCGAGATGAGCGACGGGTTCCACGAGATGTTGTAGCGGCAGACCTCTCCCCCCTTGAAGATGCACTCCGTATGACGTATGCGGGGAAAGTCGTAACCAAAGAGCAGGAAGGCGGCCTCGAAGTAGCCGATGCGGTTGTCGCACTGAGAGGGATTCTCGACCACCCCCGGCTCGAAAGCGACGGTAACCTCGATCTCACGAGGGCCGATCCTGCGGGAGGAACTGCGCGAGGAGCGGGTGAACTTGCGCGCCAGCTTATGCATGATGAAGAAGATGTATTCCGGGCCTACCAGCCCAAGAACGAAGGCATGCAATGAGCCCAGCCCCTCAGGCGACGCGGCGTACCTCCCCGCTTCCCGGGCGATGCGGGGGTCGCCGGTCATAAGGACCAGCTTGTCGGTAAAGAGGTCGATCTGCCGCTGACTGAACCAGTGCCCGGGATCCGCCACCTCCCACCTTTTCATGCAGGCGTGGTTCAAAAGCTCGCCGATATCTACCTGGGGATACTTTTCCCTCAGCAGCTTCACGAACAAGCCTATGATGCGGCTGTTATACAGTGGCGTGTCGGGCCCAAAAGCCATTTCAATCCCTTCAACCGAAATGGCGAAAGTTTACCCATGTGAGAGAGGATAATCAATTTAATTATCCATCGTTGAAACACTCTCATAGAACTTCAGCATTTCAATATCACTCAGACATATACAGAAGACAAACTATAAAAAACTTTCTTTGTGTGATTCTGAATACAGAAAATTATCTTGATAGTCATAGTATAACTATTACAATGCTGCATCCAGAACTTTCGTGATAAACGGTAAATATCACAAAGAGATATTCAGACACCTAAACGCACCTGTAACATTGCGGCACCCTCATTTGATACAGCGCTGGGCGCTCCAAAAAATAAGGAAGCCCCCTGGTGGCACGCAGCTTGCTGGATGAACTCGGCGCACAAGGCCTGTTGGCCGCTATTTGACGTATCATTTTCATAGTGGGAGCCATGGCTGTGGGAAAAGGACCGGACAAAAAATTGTTCGAGGATCTGCTGGCGGGGCTTAAGAGCCTTCCCGCGCTGGCGCCCTACAGCCTTACCCTTTATTGCCGCACGCCATCTCGCGGAGAATTCGAGAACTGCTATTCCCTCGTAGAAGACGCGCTTTGCAGGGACGTGGCGCGGCAGTTTTTCGAACCCAACTTGGAGGTGTACTTCCAGGAGGAAACCACCTCGGTCTGTCGCTACGGCGGCGGCTTCTTCGGCTTTGCCATCCCATTCCGGATCGGGAGCGACGAGTTCTGCCTGGTGGGAGACGGCGTGAGGGACGATTCCATCGACCTCTGGCAGCTTGCCGCCTTGGCCCGCTCCGGCGGCGGCGAAGTCTTTTCGCTGTTTCCGTACGTGGAATCGCTTTGCACCGCCTCCCTTGCCGATGTCGAGCAGGTAGCCCACAAGGTCGCGGAGGAAGTCGCAAAGCTTGTAGAAAAACTCTCCTTGGCACCGCAGGCTCCCGTCCTTCTCCCCTCCTCCACCTCCGCCGCCGGCGAGCCAGGGGAGGAACATTGCGACCCAAGACTTGACGCCGTGGCCCGCTCGCTGGAGGAGCTCGACCTTGCCAATACGGTAACCGAGACGATCGGGCTTTGTTGCGAGACCCTGGTCACCCATTTCAACTCACCCAAAACTGCCATAGCGCTCAGGGACGCCTCCGGCACCTCCTTCCAGGTCAGCGGAATATGGGGACTCCCCGAAGATCTCGGCAGCATACCCGCCGACGCCATCCACCTCTTCATGGCGAAAGACCGCCGGGCGAAGACGGTGCTCTTCGACGCGCAGATGCGCGGCGTGCTCCCCGCCCTGCAGGCGACCGTCTGCACCTGTTTCCCGCTGCGCAGCCAGGACGAGCGACTGGGGTTTCTGGCCCTGTTCGACGTCGCCCCCACGAAAAGCGACGCCCTGCTCATCTCCATGCTCGCCGGCGCCACGGCCGCAAAGCTTTCACGCATCATCAAAGAGGCGGAGCAATCCAAGGAGAACGCCCTTTCCCAGCGGCTCATGTCGCTGACCAACACCCTGCTGCAGGTGGACAGCAAGGACGAGCTTTACCAGGCCATCCTCGAGATCGCCGCAGAACTGATCGACGCAACGCAAGGGTCCGTCATGCTGATCGACAAGGACGGGCAGAACATGCACATCGTCTTCACGCTCGGCATGACCCTCAACGTCGCGCGCTGCCTCCCGGTCAAGGTAGGCAAGGGCATAGCGGGAATGGTGGCCCAGTCGGGCCAGCCCCTGCTGGTCAACGACGTGGAGAAGGACAGCCGGGTCGCCATGGCCAACAGGCTCCGTTTCAAGTCGAAATCGCTCATCTGCATGCCGCTCAAGCTCAAAGACAAGATCATCGGCGTCTTGAACCTCTCCGACAAGAAGAACCTCTCACCCTTCACCGACGCAGACCTGCAGGTGCTCACCTCCTTCGCCAACCTGGCCTCGCTGATGATCGAGCGTACCGAGGTGCTGGAGGAATCCGAGCGTTTCGAGCAGCTCTCGGTCACCGACGCGCTCACCGGCCTTTACAACCGCCGCTTCCTGAAGAACCGGCTCGAGGAGGAACTGAACAGAAGCAGCCGCCAGGGACTGAACCTCACCGTCATCTTCATCGACCTCGACTTCTTCAAAAGCTACAACGACCTCTGCGGGCACCTGGCCGGAGACGACGCACTGAAGATCACGGCGGAAATAATCAAGGCCTCGCTGCGCGACATGGACATCGTGGCCCGTTACGGCGGCGAGGAATTCTGCGCGGTGCTCCCGGGAACCTCGAAGGTGGAGGCGATGATCGTCGCCGAGCGGATCAGGTCAGAGATAGAGAGGGAAAAATTCCCCGGCGAAAGCGAGATCCCGCAGGTCCGCCTTACCGCGAGCCTCGGGGTCGCCTCGTTCCCCGAAGACGGCCGCACCTTCACCGCCCTGGTGCACGCCTCCGACGTCGCTTTGTACGAGGCGAAGGCCGGCGGCCGCAACCGCATTGTCGCCGCCCGCACCTCCCCCGGGCAAAAAGAGTCGCCGATCCCCGCCACTCCCCCCAAAACGTCTAAGACCCTCGACTTCAACGCCTATCTGGAAGCCTCGGTGGGTGCTAAAGGATAGCGTCCTGAGCAGCTGCATTCCCCCCTTTTCTTCTCAACAAACCCCTGTAAAAAACAGACCGATACTGCACGACGCTGGTCTTTTTCTTTTGTAGTGAAAAAAAGTTACGTTCGTGATATTTATGCGGAAGAACGAATATCTGTACCGTTGAAGCGACTACAGTACGTAAACAGGCATAGATGGCAGGGCAAGTTTTTCGGTCTGTCTCTGTTATGTTATAAATTGTTAAGGAGCTTGAATGGAGAGCGCACGAAAGATTCTGCAGTTTGCCAGGCCGGGAACTATTATAGAATTTTCATTGGGTAGCCAAAAGGAAATCAGTCTAACAAAACTCATCAACAGACTGAACTTCATCAACTTCAAAGAAGACTCCATACTCGTCAACTTCAGGCACACCAAGTATCCCCGCACCGTAAGCCTGGAGGCTCGCCCGCAGCCATGCTTGAACAACAAGCTGGAGTGCCGCTGGACCCTCACCAGCGAAGCGCAGCCCAATATCTCTTCCTGCACCTTCGAAAACATCTTCATCATCGACGGCACGAAGCTCGTGGTCGCGGCCCCCGAACTGATCTCGGTGAGCGACACGGGCGCGACCTTCCTCCTTCCCGAGAAATGCATCGAGGTGAACTACCGCAAAACCAGGAGGCACAGCTGCGAGGGGATCAAGGTCGAGCTGCTGCAGAATTCGGCGCGCTTCCAAGGGACCCTGCTCGACTTCAGCGCGGTCTCTTTCCGGGTCGAAACCGACGGCACGCCCAACCAGGCCTTCCACTGGGTCAACACTGAAGTTCCCGTGCAGGTGGTCTTCAGTAGCGAAGACGCCACCATCTACTCGGGTTCCTGCCGCATCATCTCTCAGACGCTTGGTCCCAGGTCGCGGATCTACGTGCTGGAGCCGTTGCAAAACCAGATGCAGCGCTTCAAGGCCAAAGAGATACGCAGCGTGCGGCATGAGCTTTTGCCGCTGCCCAACGTCTTCTTCAAGCACCCCCTGAGCGGCAAGAACATCGACCTGAAGGTCGTGGATATTTCCGGGTCCGGTTTTTCGGTCAACGAACAGCAGGAACGCTCTGTGCTGCTTCCGGGGATGATCATCCCCGAACTGGAGTTGCGCATCGCCAACGGTTTCACCACCAAATGCATGGCTCAGGTGATCTACCGCCAGGTGCTCCAAAGCGAGGACGGCAGCGCGAGGGTCAAGTGCGGACTTAGCTTTCTGGACATGGACATCAGGGAGCACGTGAATCTCCTTGGCCTGCTCTACCTCGCCAAGGACAAGAACGCCTACATCAGCAACCGCGCCAACACCGAGGAACTTTGGCAGTTTTTCTTCGAGACCGGCTTCATCTATCCCGAGAAGTACGCCTTCGTGCAGGCCAACAAGGCCCAGCTAAAGGAGATGTACGACAAGCTCTACACCCAAAACCCCAGCATCGCTCGGCACTTCATCTACCACGAGAAGGGCGCGATCCTGGGGCACATGGCGATGCTGCGCTTCTACGAGAACAGCTGGCTCATCCACCACCACGCAGCCAACAAATCGGAATCATCCACTGCCGGGCTCGTGGTGCTGAACCAGTTGGCCCACTCGATCAACGACTGCTATAACCTGCACTCGGCGCACATGAACTACGTCATCTGCTATTACCGCCCCGAGAACAAGTTCCCCAACCGCGTCTTCGGCACGGCCACGAAGCTGATCGCGGACTCCAAAGGGTGCTCCATCGACGCCTTCGCCTACCTGCACTACAAAAGAAGCTTTTCCGAGAACTGGAACTTCTCCGGCCCCTGGGAACTGTCGCGCTCGAGCGCGGAGGACCTCTTCGAGCTGGAAAGCTTCTACGAGCAGGAATCGGGCGGGCTCATGCTGCACGCGCTCAACCTTGAGCCGGAGATGATCCATTACGAGGAGCTTTCCAAGGAGTACCAGCGTCTTGGCTTCAGCTTGAAAAGGCGCTGCTACACGCTGAAGAAACACGGCAACATAAAGGCCGTCTTCACCGTCAACCTCTCCGACGCGGGGCTCAACCTTTCCGATCTAACCAACTGCATCCAGGTGCTGATCATGGACCCGGAGATGCTCCCGAAAGACATCATCTACCTGGCGCTCTCCATCCTCACGCACAAGTACCAGCAAGACGACATTCCGGTCCTGGTGTATCCAGTCAGCTACGTGGAAGCGGCGGATATTCCCTACGACAAGAAATATGCCCTTTGGTGCCTCAACGTCCAAAGCAGCGGCACCAAATTCCTAAAGTACCTGACCACGCTCGTCACCAGGAACAAGAGCAAAAAACATACAGCCGAAGCATTGGCCCAGTGAGGCAAGGATCGCGAAGATGATGGATGCGCCGCTGTACAACAGCAGGATCACGGATACGTACATAAAGCTGATCAAGAACAAGTACAGCTTTGTCAACATCACGGAACTGCTCGACTATGCCGGCATGAGCCCGTATGAGGTGGCCGACCAGGGGCACTGGTTCACCCAGGAGCAGGTGAACCGCTTCCACGAACGGCTCCTGAAGCTCACCGGCAACGAGAACCTCGCCCGCGAGGCCGGGCGCTACGCCGCCTCCCCCGATGCGATCGGAATGATGAGGCAGTATTTCCTGGGACTGGTCGGCCCCGCCAAGGCCTACGAGATGATCGGCAAGGCGACCAACAACAACTTCGTCCGCTCCTCCGTCTACACCTCCAGGAAACTAGCCGCCAACAAGGTGGAGATCACCGTCACCCCGCGCCCCGGCACTAAGGAGCAGCCCTTCCAGTGCCAGAACCGGATCGGCTTCTTCGAGGCCGTGGCCGCAGCCTTCGACGTGAAGCTTCCCCGCATCGAACACCCCGAGTGCATATTCCAGGGGGGGCAGGAATGCCGATATATCGTCTCCTGGGAGAAGTCGAGCCATACTTTTTGGGAATCCACGAGGAATTACGCAGTATTCGGCCTCTCCCTGCTGTCGGCCATCTCCATCGCTATCAGCCCGCATCAGGGGCTGGAGAGGGTGCTGCCGGCATCTGCCATAACGGTGCTGCTTCTGAGCGTCATCGCGCTCAACGGCGAGAAAAAGGCGCTCCTCGCCGGCCAGTTGAACCTGAAGGACCTTTCCGACAACCTGTTCAAGCAGCTCGAGCTCAATTACAACAACGCCCTCGTCACCAACGAGATCGGCCAGGTGATCAGCAAGCAGACCCGCCTCCACGACATCCTCGCCAACGTCGTCCTGGTTCTGGAGAAGCGCCTCGACTACAGCCGCGGCCTGATCCTTCTGACCAACCCGGAGAAGACCAAACTGGTCTTTCACGCCGGCTTCGGCTATTTCGACGAGCAGTTGAGCTTCCTCAGCAAGACCACCTTCCAGCTGGACCGCCCCGAGGCTAAGGGCGTGTTCGTGGTCTCCTACCGCGAGCAGCGCCCGTTTCTCGTGGGGGACATCAACGAGATCGGCGGCAACCTGTCGGGCAAGAGCCAGAACTTCGCCAAGCAGCTCCTGTCGCAGACCTTCATCTGCTGCCCCATCATCTGCGAGGGCGAGTCGCTCGGCATAATCGCCGTCGACAACCTGAAGTCGAAGCGCCCCCTGGTGCAAAGCGACATGACGCTCCTGATGAGCATCGCCCCGGTCATCGGCATCGCGATTCACAACGCGAACCTGCACGAGGCGAAGTCGACCCAGTTCAGCTCCTTTTTGAAGGTCATGGCAGCCTCCATCGACGCCAGGGATCCCCTCACCGCCGGGCACTCCGAAAAGGTCACCGAATACTGCGAGGAGATCTGCCATGAACTGGGACTCCCCGAGGACGAGGTGGAGATGATCAGGGTCGCGGCCCTTTTGCACGATTACGGCAAGATCGGCGTTCCCGACGCCATCCTGAAGAAAAACGGCAGGCTCTCCGACCTGGAGTACGAGATCGTCAAGACGCATTGCCACAAGACCAGGGACATTTTGGAGCAGGTCAACTTCGAGGGGATTTACCGGCAGGTTCCAGAGATAGCCGGCGCGCACCACGAAAAGATCGATGGCACCGGCTATCCGAAAGGGTTGAAGGGAAAAGACATACCGTTGGGAGCGAAGATCATCGCCGTCGCCGATTTTTACGAGGCAGTGACCTCGCAGCGTCACTACCGGGACCCCATGCCGATGGAAGAAGCCTTCCGGCTGTTAAGGGAAGGGAGCGGGTCGCACTTCGAAAGGCATATCGTGGAAGCCTTCATCAACTGCCGCAAGCGCGGGGCAACCGAGGAAGGCGAGGTCCGAGCGATGCAACCCTTTCCTGCATGAGACGTTCCCTCTGAAAAAGGCAAATCCCCCCTGCCCCCCTTTGCCAAAGGGGGGGGGTCATGTGATAGCTAAAACTTCCTCGGGGAATATCGGGGAACTTAGGGCAGACTTGCCCATCAAGCGCTGCAGGAGAACTCGCGTCCCCCCGGGGACAGAGGGGATTTGCTGTTGTTATTTTGGCTTACGGCTTCCGTCCCCTCACCGCGATGATGGGGGTATAGGTGAACCTGCGCGGATGCGCGAAGAAGGTCCTGAACTCGGCCAGGAACTCCTCGAACCCGTTTTCATATTCGGCGAAGTCATAGCCGGAAAATCTCGCCCCAACCTCCACCTTCTTGGTCCAATTGAAGTCGTCCGCATGCCTTAGCTCACCGAAGATCTGATGGTGGGCGCCGACATCCACGCTGATATCCTTGTAGCCCAAGTCGTAGAGGTAGGAATAGAGCTTCCTCCCCACGTAGGGGTCGAAATTCGCCTTTACCTCCAGGCTCTTCATGATGGCCGCCAGCGCCTTATCCATCCGGTCCGAGTGGCCGAAATGGGTTAGGCAGTTGTAGTCGAGGTCGATCAGAACCAGCGTCCCTCCAGGCTCCACGATATCCGAGATGTTCTTCACCAGGTCATAGCTGTTCGCCCTGTGGTACTCAAGCAGGAAACGAACCCAGACGAAGTCGAAAAAGCCCAGATCCTTCATGGGGGGGCGGGCGTCGCGGTGCAGGAAACTGACGAAATCGTTCTGGTAGTTCTCCCGGCCGAAAGCGACCCTCTGCTCTGCGATGTCGATGCCGAGTGCGCTCCCGCCCGGTTGCACCAACTCCCCCAGCTTGGAAGTGGTCTTTCCCGAACCGCACCCTATATCCGCCACGCGCATGCCCGGGGCTATACCGGCCCAGGTAGCCTGCCTGGCGGTCACTTCGTTGTCCGTCTTGATATCGAGCCGGAGAGACTCGTCGCCGTGTTCCATGAGGTAGCGTTGTGCCTGCATAATTGAAATTACTCCGTTTTTGCATTTTAGAAAGCCTGACTATTAGCACAAAAGCCGCAGTTAGGCAACCACGGCAGGAGCCATGTTACTAGTTCGCCGCCTCAAGCGTCAAGCCGCCGAAGTGTCTATTTTTATGGAGGAAGCTTTACAGCCAGCAGAGAGTATGGTATTTAATGAGGGCCTTGGCTGCAAGCTGCAGCCGTGAAGGCCCTAAAGACAGCCCTGCGGTCATGAAATCTGCAAGAACACATTAAAATATGAAGCACTTGCCCCTACGATGGGCTTGCCTTCTAATTGATGCTCGATGCTCTAAACAATATTCAGGAGGAAGGGTTATGAAACAAAAGAAAGGCCTGCTGGTCGCGTTGCTGACACCCATGCTAGCTTTCGGCGGCGCAGCGGCGGTCCATGCTTCCGGTTACGCAGTATTTACCCACGATGCATCCGCCTTGGGGCAAGGCAACGCCGTTACCGCGCACTCCAACGATCCCAGCACAGTCTTCTATAACCCCGCCCTTATGAACAAGCTAGCAGGGACCCAGGTTGAAGCAGGCACCACCGCCATCTTCTCCAATCGCGAGTACCAACCAACCGGGGGGGGCGCCGGCACTTCCAGCGACACGCTCTTTTTCCCGAGCCATTTCTACGCGACGCACAAGGTAAACGACCAGGTGAGCGTAGGCCTCGGCGTCTTCAACCCCTTCGGCCTGGGGACCGAGTGGGACGAAAATTGGAGCGGCCGCTATATAGCGACGAAATCCAAGATGAAGACCTTCAACGTCAACCCCGCCATTTCCTATCAGGCCACTCCGAAATTGAGCGTGGCTGCAGGGGTCGACGTCATAATTCTCGATGCGACACTTGAGAAAAAAGCGGTAAACAGCGCAGCGATCGGCATTCCCGGACCCGGTTTCGACATCAATGGCAAGTTCAAGGGAGACGGCAAGGGGATAGGTTTCAACCTCGGAGCCGCCTACAAGCCGACTCAGGATCTTTCACTCGGTATTTCTTACCGAAGCCAAGTAGTTATTGGCGTGAAAGGAACGTCCAGAACATCGCCTGTAATATCGGCGCTTGGTCTCGACACGGCAGGCAAGACGACCATCACCCTGCCGCCGCAGGTAACGGCAGGCGTTGCCTACCAAGTCAGCAGACCACTGGTGATCGAGGCGGGAGCAAGGTGGGAAGGCTGGTCCACCTTCAAGGAGCTGAACCTCGATCTGGATAATGGCAAAGTGGTGAGCAGCCAAAGAGCCTGGAAAGACGCGTGGGGCGGCAACGTAGGCGGCAGGTACCAGATGAACGACACCGTCGCTCTTTTGGCAGGCTATGTCTACGGCGACACCCCCGTCCCCGACAGTACCTTCGACCCAAGCATCCCCGATGCCAAAACCCACGTATTTTGTGCAGGCACCGACATGAACTTCAAGCCGGTGACGGTCGCCTTTTCTTATGGCTATCAACTGCTGGAAAACCGGACCAAGAGCAACAGCATCGCCGGGGCAATGCCTGGTTCCGCTGCAAACGGCAAATACAAGACCGACGCCCACCTGATAGCGCTCTCGGTGGGATACAAGTTCTAAAGGCTTTCACCACAGAGGAACACAGAGGGTCACAGAGGAAAAACAGAAACAGGAAAAGCCTAGATCTGTGGTTCCTCTGTGTACCTCTGTGGTGAGCGCCTTTGCCTTTCCCCGAAAAAACCTCGGTGACCTGTACCTCCGAGACCTCTGTGTTCCGCCTTTCCGGTTTAAGTTTTCGCCTTAGTTTTCTGTGAAAGCAGGTACTGCCCCACCCAATTGTTGGCGAACTGGCTGGCTATGCGGCCGCTTCGGTCCCCTTTCTTTTGCGACCAGAGGATCGCCGCCTCCTGGCACGCCTCGTCCCACGGGACGGTGGCAGTCAACTCCTGCGCCAGCCGCTCCACCCACTGCCGCACCACCTCCAGGTACTGGTCCTGGCTGAAGGGATGGAACGCCACCCAGATGCCGAACCTGCCGGAAAGCGAGATCTTCTCCTCCACCGCCTCGCCGTGATGGATCTCCCCTTCCACCATCATGGCCCCCTTGTTGTCGCTCTCGTATTCGGGTATCAGGTGACGGCGGTTGGAGGTTACGTAGATCAGCACGTTTTTGGGCGGGGCATAGACGGAGCCGTCGAGGGCGCTCTTGAGCATCTTGTAGCTCGATTCGCCTATCTCGAAGGAGACGTCGTCGGAGAAGATGATGAAGCGGTACGGCACGCCCTTGAGGCGGTCCACGATATCCGGCAGATGTATCAGGTCGTCCTTGTCCACCTGGATCACCCGGAGCCCCTGCGGCGCGTAGCGCCCTAAAAGAGCCCGAACCAGCGACGACTTCCCCGTCCCCCTGGTCCCCCACAAAAGAGCGTTGTTGGCGGGAAGCCCCGCCAGGAACTGCAGCGTGTTTTCCTCGATCACCTGCTTCTGCTTGTCGATCCCCAGCAGGTCCTCGAGCGTTATCCCCTCGATGCTGTCGATCGGCTCCAGAAATCCAGCAAAAGAATGCCTCTTCCAGTTGGCCGCGTGGCAAACGCTCCAGTCGATGCGGGGAAACGGCTTCGGGAGCAGGCATTCCGCCGCTGCCAGCACCCTCTTCAACTGACCGACAAGTTCTGCATCAAGTTCCATGCGCCCTCCCTATCGTCACCTCAATTTGGCGAACCTCGGATCCATGGAACGGATCAAGTCGTCGTAGGCAACCAGCGATTTTATCTGCGGCGCAGCCTTCTTAACGGTCGCGTCGAAAAGGATGAACTTTCCGTTGAAAGCCTGCGCCTTGTTGCGCAAAGCGGTAGTGCTTTCTGAAAGGAAACTCTTTTCGGCCTTGTCGTCGGATTTCAGCAGCGACTTGGTCTTCGCCCAATACTCGTCGGTGGAGCCGACGTAGTGGTTGAGGCTCTCCAGAAAGGAAAGAGATGAGGTGGTCAACTGCGAGGTGGTCACCAGGCGGTCCTGCACCTCCAGCATCCCCTTCAAGAGGTCCTGGTCGGCGAACCGGGTGAGATCGGAGACCTCCTGGGTGTGGGTAGGACGCCTAGGGTCGAGGGCATCGACCCGGGTGACGAACTGCTGAGAGGTGGCCAGGTACTTGTTGATGGAAACCGAAGAAGCCCCAAGAGATACGGCGGCATCGGAAACGAACTTGGTGAACATCGAGGCCTGACCGGCGTAGGGGATGGGAAGCACCTTGGCAAAGCGCGCGGCAACCGAGCCCGCGGCCAAGTACTTGGAGTACCCGGCAACGTGCCCCGACATCCACTTTACGTATCCCTCGAAGTCGGCCAGCCCCTGCCGCTGGGCGCGGACGTCGCCGGCTATTTCCTTGAGGCGCTTGCTGTTTCTCGCCGCCAATTCGGTCGAGGTGATGCTGCAGCTCTCCAAGGCCTTCAGCCTTTCCTGCAGGAGCGCGTTCTCCTTGGTGAGCGACGCTATCACCTGCTCCGACGGGACGGCAGCTGCAGTTCCAACGGCCGTAGCGGCAGCCGCAGGAGGGGCCGCAGGAGGGGCCGCAGGAGGGGCCG
>NZ_AUGE01000041.1 GCF_000426865.1 Citrifermentans bremense R1 | reverse complement strand
ATCCGAAGATATCGCTCTTGCATATAAGCTTCGCTGGGATATCGAGGTCTTTTTTGGCTGGTGGAAGAAACATCTCAATGTGTACCATTTGATTGCCAGAAGCCCACACGGCTTGATGGCGCAAATACTAGGTGGTCTGATAACTTACCTGCTCCTTGCAATTTACTGCCATGAGGAACACAACGAGCGCGTTAGTATTAATCGTGTCAGAGAACTAAGAACAAAAATAAGAAACGAAATAGTTGAAATGATGGCCGAATCTCACGATGTTGACGGAACCGAGGCTGGCGTCGGAGAGCATCCACCATCAACTGCAACTTCTTAACCGGACACTACTTAGTTATCCCCTGTATCCCCTTCATCCCTGTGCAACTTTAAAAGGTTTTGTTTTCCTCTGTGTCCCTCAGTGGTCCTCCGTGGTGAGCGCCTTTAGTTCTTTTCCCATCCCAGCGAAAGCCGCACGCACTTCTGCCATCCCCGGTGCAACTCCTCGCGCCGCTTTCGCTCCATCTGCGGCTCGAAGCGGCGGTCCAGCGCCCACTGCGCCGCGATGGCGGAGGTATCCAGCACTCCGGCCCCGATACCGGCCAAAAACGCCGCCCCGAGCGAGGTGCTCTCGGTGCAGCGAGGACGAAGCACCGGGACACCCAAAAGGTCTGCCTGAATCTGCAACAGCAGGTTGTTGGCGGCAGCCCCCCCGTCCACGCGCAGCTCTTTGAGCGCGATACCGCTAGCCTTTTCCATGGAGCGGATGGCGTCGAGCGTCTGGAAGGCGATCGCGTCCAGCGCGGCACGCGCCAGGTGCGCCTTGGTGCTCCCCCTGGTTAGCCCGGCGATCACCCCCCTGGCGTAGGGGTCCCAGTAGGGGGTCCCAAGGCCGGAGAGCGCAGGAACGAAATAAACCCCGGCCGAGTCGGACACGCTGGCGGCAAGCGCCTCCACCTCCCGCGCATTCCCGATCAGCCCCAGCCCTTCCTGCAGCCACTGCACCGCCGCACCGGCGATGAAGATGGAGCCCTCCAGCGCGTACTGCACCGCCTCGCCGGGGAGCTGCCAGGCGATGGTGGAGAGAGCCCCGTCGCCAACCCCGGGGCGCGCCCCGCTGTTCATGACCACGAACGCCCCGGTACCGAAGGTGGCCTTGGCCATGCCGGGGGTGAAGCACCCCTGCCCGAAAAGCGCCGCCTGCTGGTCGCCGGCCACCCCGGCAATGGGTATCTCGGCGCCGGCAACCTCTCCCGAGGTGTGGCCGAAGCCCGCAGCACTCCCCCTGACCTCGGGAAGCATCGCGCGCGGGATGCGGAAAAGCCGCAGCAGATCTTCGTCCCACTCAAGGGTGTTGATGTTGAAAAGCATGGTGCGGCTTGCGTTGGAGATGTCGGTCAGGTGGCTTTGGCCGCCGCTGAGCTTAAACATGAGCCAGCTGTCGACCGTACCGAAGCAGACCTCCCCCCGCTCGGCACGCCGGCGCAGCCCGTCCACCCGGTCCAGAAGCCAGCAAAGCTTGCTCGCCGAAAAGTAAGGGTCGAGCAAGAGCCCGGTCCGCTCGCGCACCATGGCCTCCAGCCCCTGTTCTTTGAGGGACTCGGTCAACTCCGCCGTGCGCCGGTCCTGCCAGACGATGGCGCGGTGCAGCGGCTTTCCGGTCCCCCGCTCCCAAACCACGGTGGTCTCGCGCTGGTTGGTGATGCCGATACCGGCTATTTGGGAAGGCGCGATGCCAGCCTTGGCAATAGCCTCGGCGATGCATGCCAGTTGCCCTTCCCAGATCTCCTGCGGGTCGTGTTCCACCCATCCCGGGTTCGGGTAGTGCTGCGCCAGCGGCCGGGACTCCGTCGCCAGCGATTCCCCAGAGGCGGCGTAGAGGGTCGCCCTGCTGCTGGTGGTCCCCTGATCTATGGACAAGAGGTATTCCACATCTCCTCCTTTGGGCTATTGGAACCTGATGATGAACCTGGTCCCGATCCGCTCTTCCTCGTGCTGACGCATGAAGGGAGAGCCGTCAAGCGGGTTCTGGTCGTAATACAGCATGAGGTCTGCTCGCGGCAACAGGCGGATGCCGACTTCCCCGGTCCAACGTACCGAGGTGCGCCCGGGGCGGATGAAATCGTAGCCGGTGCGCGAGCCGACCTCAGGGCGTACGCCCAGCTCCTCGCCGGCAGCAACTCCCTTCTTCTCTACGGTCACCATGGGAAGCTTGGCCCCAGCCGAGAGATAAAAGCTTTCGGCAAGCGACAGACGCCACCCGGCCTGGGCGTGCAGACGGTGGGTCGACTGTTCCACTCCGCCATGCAGTTCCTCGCCGGTGCCCCGGTAGTCCAACCCGAGTTCGGGTTTCAGCGACAGGAGCGAAGAGGCCGAATAGGTCAGCCCAGCATTGGTCAGAAAACGTGTGGTATCGAAGAAATTGGCGGTCGCCAACGGTGCAGAAAGGGTCGGCGTATCGAGCGGACTTGAGAGTTTCGGCGTGCCGATGCCAGCTCCATGTAAAGGAGCTGCGAAGAGGATGACCGTCAGAAAAGCAGCTAGAGTGGCTCTCATGCCGACAGTGTAGCAAAAAGGCGTGGGAGGTTCACTGATAATATCTAATTATTCTGTCTCAGCCTTGGCCGAGATACTCTCTCGGGGAGCGCTGTCCGTATCCGTGTCAGCCGCTATGAGTTCGACAGTGACCTTCCCCAGGGAGATTTGTGTTTCCACCTTCACCGGCACCTTGTGAGCGTCGTCGGTGAGCCAGATGGTCACCTCTCCCGTCCTTTTGAAAATACCGTCGGTCTTCAGCACCGGCTTGATCACGATGGTGTCCGCCTTTCTGAAGCCGGGCAGGGTGATCCGCTCGCGCCGCAGGACCTCGATCGGGAGGTCGGCGTAGGTGTCACTGTCGTAGACGTGGAGCGTCTCCGTCCTGCCCAGCTCCAGCGGGCGGTTGCGCAGGTAGTAAAGCCCGGAGATGATGTCGGTGACGTCGCTATTGGGGACGGTTTCGTTCAGGCTGCGATTGGTGAGACGGTCGATCCAAAACACCTTCTTGTCGCGAAGCATCAGGGTGAAGGCCCGGTCGCTTCTGAAGTTCCCTTCCTGCTGCCGTATCCAGGTCAGGATGTAGTTGCCCCCGATGTGGCGTGTCTCCACCAGGTCGTCGACCGAATAGATCCCGGAAAGAGCCGGAGCCGACTTCACCTTCAGGGAGATGCGCACCTCCCCTTGCTCGTTTTTCGCCTCCAACTCCGCGCTTCCCACCGGCAGGTTGAACATGCTGATCTGGTAGGTGAGGCGCTCCTTCGCCGTCGCCAGGAACTCGCGCGCCTGCCGTAGAGGCGGGTGCACCAGGTAGGTAGCCGCCTTTTTCGGGAGGGGTGAGGCGGAGGCCTTGGGCCCCTCCTTTTCCTTCTTTGCTGCGGTTTCAGGAACAAGAGGCGTTTCAGGCTCGGCGGGACGCGCCGGTTTTGTGGCATTGTCGTGCACTGCCTGTGGCGGGAGGGGGGACGTGGTCGGCTCAGCGGCGACCACATTCCTCAGTGCCTTCAACCGTACCGGCATGGGCTTCGCTACCTCCGGCAGTTTTGGTTTCGTGACCGGCACGGCGAGGGGAGTTGCCTGGGCCAGGTCGACCATCACTGCCTGCAGCGGGGGAACCGCGTTCCCGAAGTCATACCTGCCGTACTTCCAGACAGGGAACAGAAAGGCCAGGTGCACCAGCACCGAAAAGGCGATGCAGGACGTTCCGATACGGTTTTTGTGGAGAGGGAACATCATAATTTGCTTCCTGAGCCTCGTGTTGCGGCAACGCCGAGCGCGGCGCCGCCATCCAAGTGAAAAGCCCCGCCTCTTACGAGGCGGGGCAGGTCCTGCTTAGGTTGCTACATGAAAGCCCGCTTTACGGACGTTCAGATGCGTTCCATACGAAGGTGGTACGGTTGTAGCCAACCAGATACTTCAAGCTCTCCGTGGTGCCGGTATTGGAATTGGCGCCCTTGGTGTAGATGTTTGCGCCAGCGGCGTCCTTCATGCCGGAGTTGAGCGCGGTGGCTCCGGTGGAGAGATTCATGGTTTTGTCGTCGAGGAAGTCGATGCTGTCGTAGAGCAGCCTGCGGGCGTAGGTGCGAGCGTGGGCAAAAGCCGCAGGATCGCGCTTCAGCACGTTGATGTTGAAGCAGGCCCCCATCAGTTTCTCAGCCTGGGCGGCGGTAAGAGCACCACCGCGGGTCCAGTCTTTCACCGCGGTTCCCGCGGCGAGGTTGTCGTCGTAGAAGTACGGGTAGGCTGCCTGGTTGTAGCTGATGTTGTAGTTGGTCTTAAGCGACTTCAGTGCAAGGGCGATTGCGTTTTCGAACGGAACGGACCCTTCCTCCTCGATGAATGCCTTAAGGTCGGCCGGGGTTTTGACATCGTGACACTTGGAGCAAACGTTGTCGATAGTCTTCTGCCCCAACTCAAGCGTGTGGTTTCCGGCTGAATAATGGCAGGTCACGCAGGGGCCGGCGGAGTCGAGGTTGCCGGCGACGAAGAAGGCGGTGTTGTGGCTGTCGCCGTTGATGGCGCTGGTGCCGAGTTTGCGGTGGGTAGAGGTCAGCTTGCCCTTGACGGCGGCGCTGTTGACATCGACGGTGTTGTCGGTGTCAGAAGTAAGGGTCTGGCCGTAGGAAACGATAGCGGTGCCGGTGGTCCCCGGAACCTGGGTGGCGGCAGGTACGAAGTTGGTGTAGCCGATCTTCACGTACATGAGGCCTGCGGCCGCCATGTAGTGGGAGTTCACAAAGCTCACGTTGGTGAAGGGGTCGGCGGCTGCGGTCAGAGCAGTGATGCTGTCGTTGCTGGATAGGCCGGCATGGCAGGCGATGCAGACGTTTGAAGCCTTGGCATCCGGGAACTGTGCCAGAGCACCTTTGAAGTTGTAATCAGCCTTGATAGCGCCCGGCTGGCGCAGGGTACCTGCGGCTGCATCGGAGTGGCACCCCCAGCAATACAGAACCTCTTTCTGCCCATTGGTGCGATGGGAGAAGTCGTTGCTCGCGGAGTTGTAGGTGGCCGGCCCGTTGAGGTAGTTAGCGGCTCCGGTAGCAGTATGGCACCTCTGGCAGTAGGCACGGGCGGGCTGGGTGAAGTCGTAATGCACAAATGCAGCACCAGTAGCCTCGGTAGCCCCCTCTTTCATAACGGCATCAACGGTAGCGACGGTACGTGCATCATTAAGCGCAGTCGCCTTTGCGTATTTCGATGCCAGCAGTTTACCTGCGTGGCCGGACTCCGCCCATTCCGTGTAGATGGTGTCTTTCGGTGTCGCCGTGTTGCCATACCGGGTACCGGTCCTCATCTCGTGGCCATGGCAGTCGAAGCAGGGGTTGGCTCCATTGGTGCGGAGGACGTAGCCCTCGACGTTAGCTGTCGCTGGATTGTCGTAGTGCGTGGTAGCGATGATGCGGTACCAGGCCGTCTCATGGAAGAACTTCGCCGTGGTAATGCCGGAATCAGCCGTCCCTGAGGCGACCAGAGTGCCACCGGGAGTGGTGTAGGAATGGCAGCTAGTGCAGAGGTTGAACTGCTGGTTAGTGCTGGGCACAACCGCACCTACTGTAGCGCTCGGTTGGAACAAACCAGTTGTAGTTTGAGGGGTGCGCAACTGGTTGGTCTTGTGCGTGGTGTGGCAGGTAATGCATTTCATACCCGAGGACTTGGAGCCGTTCACGTCGAGGCCCGGGGCGCGGTCGGCGTTGGCTGTAAGGGTATCTTTGTCTCCTGTGTATCCCGACATCCCGCCAAGGACAGCCCCTTCATGGGTATGGCAACGGGAGCAGATACGATGTGCCTCGTCATTGGCGTATTCCAAGGTGAAGTTGGTCGGGCCGTGGTTTGAGGTTACGTAGGCAGCTACGATGGTCGAGTGACAGCTTTTGCACTGCTCCTGGGTCGGGCGGGGATACGGCATCGGTCCGACGCCGTTATGCTGGGCGCCGCCACCGTGGCAGTCCTGGCAGCCAACTCTGTTCAGGTTGTGTACAGAGTTAATGTAGTTGGTCACGATCGGGTCCCCGGTCAGCTTCTCCGCCTGATACTGGCCGCTATGGCAGCCAATGCAGTCGGCTTCGTTAACTTTGGCGACGTTGCCAGCCGTGAGATTCCCCTCTTTGTGACTGGTACCGCAGCCGGCAAAGACGGCGGTCATCAGTAGCGAAGCGATTACGGCCGAATACTTGAATACCTTTTTACTCATTTTTGATCCTCCTTAGTTGATGGCCAACTAGCAGTTAAAAAGTTCCCGGCACATGGCACTTGAGGCACACCTTGCTGCCGGCCTTGTCCTTGTAGTTCGAGCTGATCCCCTTCCAGTTGCGCGGGTGCGGATTGGTCTTGCCGCTGGAATGGCACTGGATGCAGACGTCCCCTTCCGGGTGGCAGGTCTGGCAGGACTGCAGGTTGCGCCTTGCCTCGATGGCATGCTCGCCAAGGGCCGGTGCGTACTGCTGGTTGTTGGGGCCGAGCATCAGGTGGGACTTGATCCTCAGGCTCCCTTTGGGGAAGCGCGCATGGCAGGCGTTGCAGTACTTCTGGTCGTGGCAGCGGTAGCAGGTCTGCGGGTTGTCCTGCGCCTTGAGCGGGTGGAGACTGACAAAGTCGCTGCGGTGGCTCTTGGGCACGTAGTCACGGCCGAAGGTGGACCTGGAAAGGTCGGCATTGATGCCGCCGCCCTGGTGGCAGTCAAGGCAGTACGACTGGGTGTGGCACTGGCCGCAGTTATTGTTGGCCTTGCTGGCCACCGTGCGATGATTGCGCGTCCAGTCACCGTCATGGTTAAGCGCAACGCCTTCGCCTTTGTGGCAGTCGTTGCACTCGGAGATCTTCATCTCCGCGTATTCCTTGTGCTGCTGTTTCTCGGCCAACGCCTGTTGGGCATACAAGGCTGACATCAAGCACAGCATGCAGATAAACAACATATTCCTCACAGTAGCACCCCCTTTCTAGAAGTCGTAATCGAACGCAAGCCGGCCCGAGACATTGTTATCGTATCGTGCGTTAACATCGTCCTGGATGCGGCCGGAGACCGCGATGTTTTTGGCAACTTTGTACTTGCCCCCCAACCAGTACCTGCGTGCGGTTTCTTCGCCCGTAAGCGAGTCGCGTTGATAGACGTCGTAGGTGAAACCAGCGCCTATCTGAGAAACCTTGTTGAGGTCGTAGTTGGCATCGATGATCACCCCGTTGGTATTGCCGTAGTACCCGTTGCGGTTGTCGTACTCGACATTCACCTTGAGCGGTTCGATCGGGCGGAACGAGGCGCCTGCCTCGTAGACGTTGGCATGGCCATCGTCGCCGTACCACTGCCGGTTATAGCCCAGCTTCAGCGAAACCATGTTGTTCAGGTTGTAGTCGACCCTGAACACCCCTTCGGTGTAGTCGTTGACGGCAAAGACCGAGTAGATCGAGGTGGTGTCGAAGGTCGCATAGCTCTTGTAATACTCGCCCGTGAAGACAAGATCCGATCTAGGGAAGTATTTCACCCCGCCCAGCAACTCGTTGAAAGCTTCGGCGGTCGTGTCGTACTTGGCATTGCCGTACACCTTGAGGCTGTTGAGCAGGTACTGCTTGAACGACCCGCCGACGATGTCACGCGTGACATTGCCGCTGTCGTACTTGCGGAACCAGCTCAGCTCAAGATCAGTTGCCTTCTGGCCTACCAGGTAGGCGCTCATGCCGATTACGGCATTGCTGGCGTCCCCCGTCTCCCCGTTGAGGCCAAAGATGACGTCGTGCCCACCCATTACAGTGAAGGCAACCGGCCCGACGTTTTTTAAGTCTGCCTGGATGCCGTCTACGATGGCACTGCCTGCTGCGAGGTTCACGAACTGCCGACCGAACTTGAAATCGATCTTGTCGAACAGGTCGCGGTAGTCACCGTAGAGGTAGTAGAGCCTGCCGTTCAGCCCTTCACCGTTGGTGAAATCCTGCGATCCCCTGCCGTAGCCATGGATCGAGAACTTTCCTGCCTTGTCGATGTTGGTGACCGATAAGCGCAGATATTCGGACAGCTCGATCTGACGGTCGTCACCCAACAACTCATTGTTGAACGATTGGAACTGGGTGGAACTTCTACCATGGATCTCGGCGCCCCAGCCAACGGTGGCCGGGAGCACGGAGAGACACAGAAGCAATAGTGGAACCTGTTTGATCCCCATTAATTCAACCTCCTTTCTATTCGATATCGCATCTACTACCGTTCGACTTCCTTTCTTTCATAAAAGCGGTTGGACCTCCTCGTAGCATATTGTGAACACCTGGATGATGGGCACGCCACTGCCGGTTTGCTCTATTAATAATTTTTTACACTGTCAAAACGCTATGCTTGAATTATTGTTACGGCAGCTCGTTGGAAGAAGTGCGTCCGATCCCTGACGAAGCTGCGTTTATTTTTGAAATTCACGGAGAGAGTCGCATCAGCAAAGGAAAGATTAGCGCCAACACACGGTAACAGTTTGGCACTGAATTGGTTACAACATGGTAAAGGTACAACAGAGATCTGGTAGTGCAAGTGCGTCCCCCATTTTGTTACAGTTTTTGTCCAAATAAATCTTCTCTATGATAATAATTTCATTTTTCGAAGCAGGAAGATTTAAAATTAATACAACATAATGTAAGTTCAAAATGCTTAACTGCTGTAGTATGGGGTCATCTAACGGTGGTAACCACCTATCACTACAGCAAGTTCCTGACCAAAACTCACAATGTGTTGAATGCAGGCAACATACAGATCTCAATACATAGTAAAAAAACCATATTAGTCTTGATATTTTGACTAGTCCGAGTCGATTTATTGACATATTTAGTTTGGTTCTAAGTCATAGTCAGTTTCTTCGGCAAGCACAGTGACAGCTTTAGGAAAAATTTGACAAAGATCATTTTTTTATCCCAAGTATCTGCTAGACACAGCACGATTTCCAAAGACAGACGACTCCATCATGACTGGCATAGTGCCCATTTTATGCCATTTTTTTCGGGACTTATGACTGTGAAGCTCATACTGGTGTCTTGAGATGCGAAAGCTGGGAGCGGAGCAGGAAGAAAGATGAGGAAGGATGGCTGGAGTCGGGGGAATCAACTATGGCACAAACTTTGTCACGATGGATCAGTGTTGCAGTTTCGGCGCGTTTTCCATAGGGGGGCGCACCAGCACCAGCAGCAACAGCACGGCCAGCGCCGACAGTGCGGCTCCGAAGATGAAGGGGGCAACGGGACCTGCGTGCTGCCAGATGAGGCCGAACAAGAGGCTTGCAGGGAGCGCACCGGCGCCGATGGCGAAGTTGTACCAGCCGAAGGCGGCGCCGCGCAGCGTGGCATCGGACATGTCCACCAGATACGCCTTCTCCGCCCCCTCGGTGAGGCCGAAGAAAAGGCCGTAGAAGGCGAAGAGCAGCCAGACCTGCATCTCGTTAGCGGCCAGGCCGAAGCCGATGTAGGCCAGCGAGTAAACGCACCACCCCGCCACGATCACCGATTTCCTGCCGATGCGATCCGACAGCGCTCCGAAGGGCATGCTGGACATCATCTTCACCAGGTGAAAAAACGCCCACAAAAGCGGGATCCTGTGAGGCGGAACGCCTAGGGTACCGGCCTTCAGCAGCAAAAAGGCGTCGGAAGAGTTGCCAAGGGTGAACAGGAAGAGAATCAGCAGGTACCTGCGGAGCGGACCGGCGGGAATCAGGGCAAGCTGCAACCGTTCCTTGGCAAGCGGGACCCTTTCGGTTTCCCTCACTTTCCAAACGATCAGGAGCACAGCCAAAAGGCCTGGGATGGCGGCAAGCCAAAAAACGACCCTAAGGTCGGTGACGAAGTAACTCAAGAGGAGCGTCGCGACCAGGGGGCCGACCAAGGCGCCGGCATGGTCCATGGAGCGGTGGAAACCGTAGGCCTTGCCGCGCAAGGAGGGGTCGACGGAATCGGCAATGAGCGCATCCCTGGGGGAGGTGCGGATTCCCTTGCCGACCCGGTCGCCGGTGCGGATCAGCAGCACAGTGAAGGCTGAACCGGCGCTGCCGATCAGCGGGCGCATGAAGGAAGAGACAGTGTACCCGATAAGCACCAGCCGTTTGCGTCTTCTGACACGGTCGGAGACAATACCGGAGACGAGCTTCAAGAGCGAGGAGGTCGACTCCGCGACCCCTTCGATGGTGCCGAGAAAAGCCGGCCCCGCGCCCAGCACCCCGGTCAGAAACAGCGGCAGCAGCGGGTAGATCATCTCGCTGGAGACATCGGTGAAGAAACTGACCAGCCCCAGTATCAGAACGTTGCCGGTAATGCCTTTGAACATGGTGCCTCCCCAGGCTTTGAGTCTAGCCGATTGAATCATACTGACAACTTCAAACAGTCAGGACAGACACAATTAAAGCAGATCAATTTTATTGACATTTGGTACCGGATTTATTACCTATCTTTGAGCTAAATCTTCCCTCACCCTAACCCTCTCACAGAGGGAGATGGGATAATGGACCCCCTGCCACAGGGATCGTCCACTGACCGTCTCGAAGAGAGAGGAGATTACAAGCCTCTATCGCAGGAGATAGTCGCTGATCTGAAATTATTAAGTAACTGGAGGCGCAGGCATGGACAAGAGAACAGGTTTCATCGGGGGCGGCAACATGGCCGAGGCGATCATCAAGGGCCTTGTCGCCGGAGGAGTCCCGGCAGGAGAATTGACCGTGTCCGAACCTTCGGAGCCGCGCAGGAAGCTGCTGGCCGAGAGGTACGGGGTCAAGGCCATCAACGACAACAAGGCACTGATCCAGATGAGCGATACCATCGTCCTCGCCGTCAAGCCTCAGTTAGCAGGCCAGGTGCTGGGTGCGATAGGGACCGGGTTCATCGACAAGCTGTTCATCTCCATCATGGCCGGCGTGAAGAGCGCCGCCATAGAGGGCATTCTCGGTTCCGGCGCCCGGGTGGTCCGGGTGATGCCGAACACCCCCGCCTTGGTCCTGAGCGGGGCATCCGCCCTGTCCCGCGGCGACAATGCCACCGAAGACGACCTCACCCTTGCACGCAGGATCTTCGACCTGATCGGTACCACCTGCGTGGTGGACGAGAAACTGCTCGATGCCGTGACCGGCGTCTCCGGCAGCGGCCCCGCCTACGTCCTCACCTTCATCGAAGCGCTGAGCGACGCCGGGGTGAAGCACGGGCTGACACGGGAAGTGGCGACCCAGTTGGCGACCCAGACCGTGTACGGTACGGCGAAGCTCCTTCTTGAGACGCACGAGCACCCGGCGGTGCTGAAGAGCAACGTAGCCTCCCCGGGCGGAACCACCATTGCCGCCATGCATTCCCTCGACCAGGACGGTTTCCGCGCCGCCACCATCAACGCCGTCGACGTCTGCGTGGCCAAATCGAAGGAACTGGGGCAAAAGTGAGAACCAGGTCGACCGTCACAGTGCGGGGGAGGGTGCAGGGTGTCTCCTTCCGTTACCACACAACGCGCGCAGCAGCCCGCAACCAGGTTTCAGGGTGGGTTGCCAATCTCTCCGACGGTTCCGTCAAGGCATGTTTCGAGGGCGAGGCGGACGACGTCGAGGCGATGGTTGAGTGGTGCCGCAGGGGGCCCGAGTTGGCCCGGGTCGACGAACTGAGCGAGCAGAAAGGGGAGTACGCCGGCGAGTTCACCGGTTTCGAGATAAGGGGCAGCGATGAATAAGCGGATTTTGCAAAGTCTTAAGCAATTGGCGGGAGTGGCAGTACTGGCAGTGGCAACGTTTTTTTCGACTGCGGCTTTCGCTCAAAGCGATCTGGATCTGGACAAGGCAGTGAAGGTGGGGACCGGAAAGATCATGGTGATAGAGTTCACCGATCCTGACTGTCCTTATTGCAGAAAAGCCGAGGCGTACTTCCAGAAGAGAAACGACGTCACCCGCTACATCTTCTTCATCCCCCTGGCAAAGCACCCCGCGTCCAAGGGGAAGGTGCAGTACATACTTTCCGCAAGCGACAAGGTAAAAGCGATGCGTGAAGTAACGTCCGACGATTTCGACACCAAGAAGCTGTCGCAGATCACGGTCAAAGGGAAGAAACTGCAAAAAGAGCACGAAGAGATCGCCCGTGCCAACAAGATGACCTCCACCCCCACCTTTGTCATCTACGGCAGGATAGTAGAAGGCTTCGACCTGAAAAAACTGGAGCCGCTGCTGAAATAGCCGCGGCTCCAGTGAGCAGATTCAGGCAGGTTTTAGTTGTCAATTATCCATTGTCAATTGTCAATTGCCTTTAATAGGCCACCTTTTCTCATACCCCTCCGGGAAGAAGTTCTCGCGGGTCCTGTTGAAGTAGCCGTACTGGATCTTCGGGAACGCCTTTTTCACCTGCTGCAGCATGCGGTACATGCCGATTCCCCGCTCTTCCACTCCCATGCGCTCGTTGTAGAAAGCCGGGTCGATGGAGAGGTTCCTCATCTGCAGCATGTCCACGCCGGTCGTTTCGATGAATTTCAGCAGCGCCTCCACCTCTGAAGGGCTGTCGGTCACGCCGGGGGAGACCAGGTAGTTGATCATGGTGAAAAGCCCCTTCTGCTTGGCGGCCTTCACCGACTCGACCACGTCTGCGAACCGGTACCCCTTGGGACGGTAGTAGCCGTCGTAGAACTTCTCCTGGACCGAGTTCATGGAAAACCGCATGGAGTCCATACCGGCGTCGCAGAGCATCCTGACCCGCTCCGGCATGGAACCGTTGGAGTTGAAGTTCACCGTCCCCCGCGACGTCCCCGCCTTGAGCCTCCTGGTCGCCTCGGCCACCGTATCCGCCTGCATGATGGGATCCCCCTCGCACCCCTGCCCGTAGGAGACGATCGGGTCCGGCGCCTCCAGAAGGTGCGGCAGCATCAACTGCACGATCTCCTCCGGCGTCGGGACGAAAGGTATCCGCTCGTGGTTCGACGGGCAGCAGTCGGAGGGCTGGAGGCTGATGCAGCCAAGACAGTTGGAATTGCAGACCGGCGAGGTCGGAATCGGCGCTTCCCATCTCCGGAAGAAGAGGTTTTTGGCGGCGAAGCAGTGGTAGTCCACGGCACAGCGGGAGAGCTGCTCGATGAGCCTGTTTTCCGGGAACTGGGCCAGCATGCGGCGAACGAGGGGATCGAGCTTCCGGTCGTCGTAGTTCTTGGGTAGCCAGTTCTCGTTGTCGTCCACCCGCGTCGCGGCCACGACGAACCGTTCCGTCTCCTCATCCCAGCCGACCGCGGTGTAGGACCAAAGCGGCAGGTGCACCTTCTTCTGGCTGTAGTCGCAGGCGGGCAGGAGCGTCCGCATGTAACCCGGCGCCATGAAGGCGGATACGGCCTGAACGGGGATGCTGTGCCGTCCCTCCTTGACGCGGCTCACGGTGACGAAGCTGCCCTGGCGCTCGTCCCAGGCGATAGGTGGGGTCTCCGGGATGGTGAAGAGGCGGCTGTCTTCCGGCAGGGGAATCAGCTCCACCGATTCCGGGAGCACCGCCTCGTTGGCGCTCATCCCGGCCATGGTCAGGTACGGGTGGTCGTAAATGTTCCCCTGGCTGTCTGCGTAGAGGAGTTTAGGAAGTCGTTTTGTTTTCATATCTCTATCCCGATGGCAGTGCGCTGACACCGCCGTTGTCTTTATCTGGTGCAAGCAGGCACAGTAGCAAAAAACGCCTATCCCGGCAAGAAGAAGGGGGCGCCCCTTTTCTCTTCGTACTTTCCGTGGCAAATATCTCCAGTATCGGCTACAATCCCCGCCCATGAAGATCCTGCTTTCCACGCTGCACGCAAAGTACGTCCATGCCTCACTGGCCCTTCCCTATCTCGCCTCAGCCTGCACCGACTTGCCCGGGTCGGAGTTCCGCATCCTGGAGCTGACGGTGAACGAGCAGCAGGACCGACTCCTCGGCAAGCTGTTCGCCGAGGCGCCGGACGTCCTGCTCTTCTCCTGCTACATCTGGAATACCGATCTCACCCTGAAGCTTGCCTCCGACCTGAAGCAGCTCCTTCCCGGCACCTTCATCGTCCTTGGCGGCCCGGAGGTCTCCTACGGATCTTTCGAAATGATGGGGCGCAACGCCGCCATCGACTGCATCGTGCGGGGAGAGGGAGAGGAGACCTGCCGGGAGTTGCTGCAGGCCCTGGCAGGCGGGGTCCCCCTCGACGATATACCGGGCATTACCTACCGCGACCACGACGAGGTCGTCGCCAACCCGGAGCGCGGAGCGATAGCAAAGCTGGACAGCATTCCCTCCCCCTTTGCCGCAGGCCTTGTTGACCTCGACAAGCCGCTTGTCTACTACGAGACTTCCCGCGGCTGCCCCTTCTCCTGCGCCTTCTGCATGTCCTCCCTGGAAAACGGCGTCCGCTCCTTTTCCATGGAACGGATCGAGCGTGACCTGCGCCTGCTCATGGATAAGGGAGTACAGACCGTGAAGCTGGCGGACCGGACCTTCAACTTCGACGCACAAAGGGCCAACGCCATCTGGCGCTTGATCCTGGCGGAGAACAAATCGAGCAAGTTTCACTTCGAGATTGCCGCCGAGCTTCTTACCGAGGAGAACCTGGCGCTGCTTGCGGAGGTCCCGGCCGGGATGTTCCGCTTCGAGATCGGCGTCCAGTCAGGCGGCGAGAAGACGCTCGCCGAGGTGCAGCGTAAGTCGAGCCTGGACAAGCTGTATCAAAAGGTGAGGGCAGTGATTGAGAGGACCAAGGTGACGGTCCACCTGGATCTTGTTGCGGGTCTTCCCGGGGAATCGCTGGAGGGTTTCCTGGCTTCTCTGCAGGGGCTTTTCGAGCTGGGGGGAAATCACATCCAAGTCGAACCGCTCAAGGTTCTGAAGGGGACCGCCATGCGCGGCATCGCCCGCAAGGAAGGGTACGCCTATGCCGAAGCGGCGCCCTACAAGGTGCTGCGGACCCCTTGGCTCAGCTTCCCGGACATCCGCCGCATAGAGGCCATCAGCCGTCTCCTGGACCTCATTTACAACAGCGGCAGGTTTGCCGCCTCGCTGCGGCAGCTCGGCAACGGCAAGGAACTGGCGCAGGTCTTCGCCGATGCCGCCGACTTCTTCGAAAGCGAAGGTCTCATGGCCAATGTCTCGCTGCACCTTTTGTTCGAATCGGTATGGCGTTTTGCCTGCAGCAGGCTCGCGGGAGAGGAGTTGGAGCTTTTCCGTGACGCCCTCTGCTTCGACCACTGTATGACCGGCTATCCCGGTGGCCAGTGCCCCAGTTTCTTCACAGCCAACGTCGAAAAGAGCGAGCAAGGAGCGCCAGCCGGGCTTGCGGCCAAGCCCGCCGAGCGAGTCAGGTACTACCGGCGCAGGTTCGCCAGGGATTATCGCAACATCCCTTGGGGCGAAGCCGCGGTAGAGCTCACCTTCATCTATCGCTCAGCCCCCGGAGAAGGGCTCAAGGTTGAAATCCTGTAGCCCCAGCCCCAGCCCCCAGCCCCCAGCCCCTGGTTCCCCCCCTTGCACTCTTGCCCCACAAGGCAATACTGGAAGCTTAATTTTTTCCAATATACGACCCAAAGGAGTGGCCATGGAGTTCTTCACTGTCTCCTGTCTGCGCAAGGGAAGAGTCTCAGTCGACGGACTGTACCAGGGGGAAAACAAAACCGGCGAGACACTGAAGGTTTTCCAGTGCCGCGCCGGTCTGCATGACGTCTCTTTGGAATGTAAGGTCGGGCAGAAATGCCGGGAGATGACCCAACGCGTGCTGATAGCTGGGACCAACGCCATCGTCCCACTGGTGATCGGGTTCGTCTGCGAGGTCAGGGACGGATCGGACCAGGAGCGCCATTAAAGTTTCATTGTGCAGTCTTCAAAATCTCCAGCAGGAAGTTCCAGAAATTTACAACGCTGTCTATGTACACCCTCTCTTCTGGGGAATGCACCTTTTCCATGTTGGGCCCCAGCGAAATCATGTCCATGCCGGGAATACGCTCCCCGATGATGCCGCATTCGAGTCCGGCATGAATTGCCTTCACTTCAGCATCGCGGTCATAAAGCGCTCGGTAGCACTGCAGCGACAGTTTCAGGATGGCTGAATCGACGTTCGGCTGCCAACCTGGATACCCCTCGCTCACTTCCACCACCGCACCACCCAGTTGGAATATCGACTCGACGCTCTCGACCACTTCCTCGAGGCGGGAAGCTGAGGAACTGCGCTGGCTGGTGACCAGGATGACGCCACTCTCGCTGGTACTGATGACGGAAACGTTGGTGGAGGTCTCGACCAGTCCGGTAATGTCGTGGCTCATGCGCTGGACGCCGCTGGGAAGCCCGGAGATGGCCTTAAGAAGCTTCTCCTGAACCGTCGCATCCATCACCTTGCCATTCCCTGCATCATCCCGGCTCATAGCCAGCACGACGCCGGGGTCGACATTCCCCAATTCAGCCCTGAATACTAGGTCCAGCTCCGACACCAGCGCCTCGGCCTCAGCCAGCTTCGCTGCCGGCAGATACAACTGCGCAGTCGCCTCACGGGGGATGGCGTTCCGCATGTTTCCCCCGTTGATACCTGCAACCCTACCCCCTATTTTTGAAAGCCCGCAGAGCGCGCGGTTCAACAGCTTGATGGCGTTTCCCAAACCCTTGTCTATCTCCAGGCCAGAATGCCCGCCCCTCAGCCCCTTGACCGCTACAACGAGCGCAACGGCGTCCGCAGCTGCCGCCTCAGCGGCGTAGTTCCAGCATCCCACCGTATCCTTGCCGCCCGCGCACCCGATGTAGAGCGCACCTTCTTCCTCGGAGTCCAGGTTGAGGAGGGTCCTGCTCTGCACCAGGCTTGGGCTCAGGTTCTTGGCGCCGGTCAATCCCGTCTCTTCCTCCACGGTGAACAGGAATTCCAGCGGCCCGTGCGTAAGGGACCGGTCTTCCATCAGCGCGAGGGAAGCGGCGACACCGACTCCGTTATCCGCCCCCAGGGTGGTGCCGTTTGCAGTCACCACCTGATCCCTGCGCACCAGTTCGATGGGGTCGTTGAGGAAATCGTGCACCTTGTCCGCATTCTTCTCGCACACCATATCGAGGTGGGACTGCAGACATATGCCGGCGACGCGCTCCTTGCCCGGTGACGCCGGTTTCCTGACCACGATGTTCCCGCAGTCATCCTGCACCCCTTCGAGACCCAGTTGCCTGGCCCGGTCCAGGATGAAAGCGCCTATTTTTGCCTCATGACCTGACGGTCTCGCAATGGCGGCAATTGCTGCGAAACAGCGCCAAAAGGATTCAGGTTCCAAACCTTGGATTGCATCTGACATTTGAACTCCGTTCACCGTGACAGTCCCGCCTGAGCGGCTAAAACAAATCCCCCGCAAGCCTCTACAGGGGATCTTTGCAGCTTAAATGAAGCGAACAGCCGCAGGCTAGTACTTCTGCGCTTTCGCCTTTGCCTGGCTGAACGCCGTGGTCGAATCCGGCAGGTACGTTTTAGGCGGCAGCTTCGAGATTTCCCCCTCGATCGCCTTTATCCTCTCCACCGTCTCCGGGTGGGAGGAGAAGAAGCGCGCTATGCTGCCCGGATTTTTCTCCCCCGCGGCCGCAAGTTTCTGGAAGAAGGTCACCATCCCGTGCGGGTTGTACCCGGCCTTGTACATGGTCTCTACGCCCAGGTAGTCTGCCTGGCTCTCCATCTCGCGGCTGTAGTACATGGTCCCGGCTTTACCGAACATGTCTGCGGCCAATTTGGAGAGCTCGCCCTGATTTCCGCCCAGCAGCAGGGTGGCGATGAGCTGATAACCGTACTGCTGCGTCATCTGTCTGGTGGAATGCCTTGCCACCACGTGGTTTATCTCGTGCGCGATGACTGCGGCCAATTCAGTTTCACTGCCGGCAGCCTTGATGAGGCCGGTATTCACGTAGGTGTGCCCCCCGGGGATGGCAAAGGCGTTGATAGTCTCATCCTGCACCACCTGAAAGGTGTAAGGGAATTCCACCTTCCGCACCCCGGTCAGCAGCTTTTGCCCGACGCCTTCGATGTAGCTCTGCAGTTGCGGATCGTTCACCACCTTGTGCTGTTTTTCTACCTCGACTGCAAACTTGTCACCGAGCTGTTTCTCTTCTTCCACCGAAACAAGGTTGAATCCGCCCACTGAAGACTTGTTGATGGCGCAGCCTGAAACGAGCGGCACTGTGATAAGGATAGCGATAATAAATGACTTTAGGAATCTCATCGGGGTTACCTCACTTCTTGGATTTGATGTGGACTGTCTATGTCAGCGCTTGGCGGCATCCCGCCACTCAACCGCGCCAAGATTAATGTCACTAAGGAAGGCGTAGACAAGACTGATTGTACCTTCGGACCGATACCGCTTGGGAATATTAACATAGTTTGTATCACGGATCGACTCCGAATAGTGCAAGCCTATAGCATGGTGACCATATATTCTGACCGTTAATGCCGCGCCGCCACTGAATACGAACTCGGACCCCTTCGATCTGTCAGGCCCCAGCGCGCTCACATAATACCCTCGACTGGTGACATCGAGGATCGTTTTGTCTCCAAACAGTACGCTCAATGCGAGCAGCCCCTGCGGAGTGGCGCCAAAGTGATATCCCCTTTCCTCTGCGACGTCCGTCTCAAGGCCGGTGGCTCCGAACCCTAACCCGCCCATCACCGTCCCCTGGACGGCTATACCTGGAGCGGCCCAATATTGCCCTGTCGTGCCCAGAGACAGCGCAGTGGTGGAGACGCGGAACAGGTACGGCGAAATATAGTCGTAGCTTCCATAGAGCCCCCAGATTCCGCGGTAGTCATCACCTACGTGGTAATCGGTCCCCTTGAGCAGCCCCCTGATAGTAAGCGACTCGACCAGGTTGTGAGTTCTTGCCCGGGTGGAGATTTGGAAGTCGAAATAATCAAGCGGACGGTTGTAGGTGTACCCTGGTTTACCCGGCAGGCCATAGGACATGGCGAACTCGGCAATGGCGTTGCCGTCCCGGCTCGATGGACGAACCAGGGGGCTGAGGTTGTGTGAGTGCACGTTGGCGCTCGCCCCAGCCATGCAGCGCCAGAGCGTCGCCGGCTGGTGATTGGGATAGACCTCCTTGAACCTGTCTCCAAAAGCGATGCGGTTGAAAGCCGTCGAAGGCGATATGGCCGCCGCGGCAAGCTTATGTCCCAGCGGCGGGTTGGGACCGGCATCCTCCAGCACCAGCCCGGCCATGCGGAATAACGCCTCCCCCAGAAGGCTCCCTGCGTTGCCGGTGGTGATCTGGTCGTTGATCGACGGGCGCGATGTTTCCCCGGCCATCTCCCACAGAAAGCTTCCAACGTTGCTGTACACAAGCGATTGCCAGAAGTTAAGGCCGGATGAGCGCGCCAGCCCGTACATAGTGGCTCCCTCGTAAGGGTGGCCGAACTGGTTCACCTTGAAAGAGTCCTGGTCGAAGTTCCAGTTCTGTCGGTGCAGGTGATCCCAGATAGTGGAGAAGTTGGTGGAATAAACTTTTTTGCCATCCTTCTCGCTGTCATTGAGGATCAGACGATCGAATCCATTCAGCAGCACGATGAAGCCGGGGATCTCCAGCGCGGGAATAAGATAGCTTTTGCCCTCCCCCGTTTCCCAAGACAGCACCGGCTTCAATTGTCCTTTTGGTTCCGACGCATCCGCTCCTAACACCTGTGCCAGCTGAATTTCAGACTTGAACTGAGGTTCGCGCCAAAGAAACAGGGAGTTCCCCTCCATGCCGCCAACTTTTGTTGCAGCATCAGCCACATCGCCAGTAGCTGCGCCACCCGTTACAGGCATATGCGACAACAGGATAAACACTGTCCCAGCAAGCAAGCTTGCTGCGCTATTTCGGCGCTTGGCATTCATAACGCCTCCACTCACCACAATGACTAGTGCGCCTTGTTACAAGGTAGCTGGTTTTGGTGGGAATACAGAAAGAATGGGACTTGTGATTGGCCGACCGGCTTTATTGGTATTTAACAATCTACAAGAAGCGATTTCATTGTCAAGGCGCAACGGGAAGGAGTCGAGCCGGATTGCAGAACACAGTACCCTCCATTGTCACTGCCAGAAGCAGACGAAAAAGCCCCGCCAGAGATGTCTGACGGGGCTTCCAAATCGATTCGGAACAGGTGCGAGAATTACAACTTCCTGAAGCTCTCCATTTCACGATGCATATCGTTTATCAGGTTGTTGATCGTCTCGATTTCTCCAAGCATCTGCTTGGCTTCTTCAGCGGTACTCTCTATCAGTTGGTCGACCTCTGCTACATCGTTGCGCAGCATCTCGCCTATGGCAATTTGTTCCATGCAGGTCTCTTTCAACCTTTTGACCTTGTCATTGTCGTCTTGCACGCTCATCAGATAGAGCCGGTTGCCGCGTGCCTGCTCGTCGGTAGAGAGGGTGATCTTCTCAGACAAGCCACGCATCCGGTCCAGGCTGCGAACGATGAGCTGGGCGCCGGCCTCCTCCTCTTGGATGGCGCGACTGAACTGCTTCACGCGCGAAAGGTTCTTCTCGGCCTCCTCGGTAATCAATCTGCTTCCGGACGCCTGCTCGTCGGTGGCAGCGGCAATCTGCTGCACCATTCTCGAAGCCTCGGCCGCACTTTCTTCTATTCTGTGCAAGGCTGCATCGGCCTTTTCCGATACCTTGACACCTTCGGCTACTTTTTCCTTGCCCAATCGCGCCGCAGATTCCGCCGCCACGGTCTCTTTCTGAATGTTGACGACCAGTTCTTCGATTTCCTCGGTCGACGCAGAGGTTCTCTTCGCAAGACCGCGCACTTCCTCGGCTACCACCGCAAAGGCCTTGCCACGGTCGCCAGCCTGAGCTGCGATGATAGATGCATTTAAGGACAGAAGGTTCGTCTGTGAGACGACTTCCTTTATCACATCTAGGAACTCGCCCACCCGCAATGAATGAGAGGAGAGCCGTTTGATCGCGTTCACTGATCGGTCGCTATGGTCCTCAATCTCACCCATTGCCGCAATGGTAGCAGCCATGGCAACCATGCCTTCAACGGCCTGGACTCGAACCTTATCCGAGCAGTCAGAAGTGCGACGGGCTTTGTCACGAATACCCACAATGGAGTCGCCAATCCCGTTGATTGAGTTAAAGGTCTGCTCTGTCGATCCAGTGAGCGCCTCTATGTTTGCGGAAGTCCCTTTGATGCTTGCCGCCATTTCTTCGATCGAACCGGAAGTTTCCATGACCGATGCGGAATACTCCTGGATGCTGAGGGCAATGGCGTCGGTGGCTGCGCTCATTTGACTTGAGATGGAAGCGCGGTCATCGGTACGGGAGGCGATGTCTCTAATTTCCCGCAACAGGTCCTTAAAGAAGGCGTTCATGTCATCGATGGCTCTGATCGTCTCTTTCTCTTTGGCGGTTTGCTGAACGTTGTTATCCACGGTCCTGCTGAAGTCGGAAGTAAGGCGCCCCTGCCTGTCCGATATGTCGGCAGCAAGGCATGAGACGTTTTCCACCATCACCAGCACCCTGTTCATCAGTGCCTCGTTGCACTCCATCAGTTGCGTTAGCTCGTCTCCCTTACCGAGTTCAACCTTTGCGGACGCATCGTTGGTAATTTTATAAAGTGTTTGCAGCTGATGCTCGACGTATAGCCTCAGCGCTTCCTTTATGATCTGGTAGCAAAAACTGCCGACGATGAAACCTGCGGCGATGCAGCCAAAGACGTACAGCGGCGCGAATGCCTTTCCGCCAAAGAACAGCCAGGAATAGAAAGGGAAAACGACTCCCATCAGAAGCCCGAAGCAGACCATGAAGATATACGTACTGCGCAGTGAAGAAAGATACTTTCGGAAAAACATAGATTGATCGCCTCAATGCATATAAATATGCCAATGAGTACATTAAATACCAAATCGTGTCAATCCAATATGTAGTGCCAGTCGGTCGTTACAGGTTTCAGTCCGAGAAACGCAGGCAGAAGAGTGACGGGAGGGAGGGGACTAGCAGCGACTGGGGAGGTACCGCAAAAAGCCCCGTCAGGAAATCCTGACGGGGCTTTTCTATTAAATTCCCTGCGGCGACCTACTCTCCCACACCGTTACCAGTGCAGTACCATCGGCCCTGAGAGGCTTAACTTCCGTGTTCGGGATGGGAACGGGTGTGACCCTCTCGGCATAGCCACAGAGAAACTCTTAGCTCGAACCTCTACGGCTCTCGCAATATATTTCTCTACAATTGCATCTTCGTGATTTGTAGGTTTTGACTGCTAGCAGTTTATGATCGGGGGGTGGGAGACCCACCCCCCTCTCTAAGAATTTTTTATGGT
>NZ_AUGE01000040.1 GCF_000426865.1 Citrifermentans bremense R1 | reverse complement strand
GAGCCAGGTCCCCGCTGACTCCACGACGCCGGAATGATACGGCGGCGTTATCAGTGCGACCCTTTTTATAGTCATATCCAACCCCTTCCAGGTATTAGAACTGTAGTTAGTGAAGTGGATCTCTGAGTCAGTTTGGCTTTCTATGCCACAGAGGCCATCGAAATAAAAAAATATAGCCTTATCGCAGCCCGGCGGCCCGGCCACTGTACTACAGATTTGCCATTCTTAGCGCGGTTTTTTAAAAACGAAACGAAATAGTTACTTTTGATGTGTCTGAACTAAACCAAACTTAATACTTGCGCCGTTTTATTATAATCTTGACTGGCACAAAACCTGTAAGTACTATGACCGCTAACGTGTTTTAATAGCCAGCCGTTAAAAGGAGTTTGCCATGTCAGCATCAGAAAGCGTCAGTCACACTCTGACCGAAGAGATCCTCGCCATCATCGAAGCTGGCGTCGATGCCGATCTCTCCGATGAGAGGTTCAACGACTACTGCATGAAGCTCTTCACCCTGCAGTACGAAACCAACGCCATATTCCGCGAGTTCTGCGACGTGAAGAAGGTCCGCCCGGGGGACATCACCCGTTGGCAGGATGTCCCCATGGTGTACAACGACGTTTTCAAGACCCACCTGGTCGCTTCCTTCCCGCTGGAGCAGTCGGTCATGGCCTGCCTCACCGGGGGGACCACCAGCCTGACCCAGCGCGGCCGCATCTTCCGGGACGAGGACGGCAAGAAGCTCGTCTTCGGCGCCAACAAGATGATGACCAACTCCTACCTCTTCCCCGACTTCGAGGAAGGGAAGCGCTGCCGAATCCTGATCCTCGCTCCCAGCCCCGAGATGGCCCCCTCCATGGGGATGGCCATCGGCATGGACCAGACCCGCAAGGCCTTCGGCACCCCGGACAGCATGTTCCTTTTGGGCAAGAGCGGGATCGACATCAAGAACCTTCTGAAGGCGCTGCGCGAGTCGGAGGCAAGCGGCGTTCCCGTCGCCCTCATCGGCGCCACGGCCGCCTACGTCTACTTCTTCCAGGCCTGCCGCCGCAGAAAGATCAGCTTCAAGCTTCCCGCCGGCAGCCGCGTCTGCGACGGCGGCGGCTACCGAGGCCGCTTCGGCGTGGTCACCCGCGACGACTATTACGACATGGTGCAGGAGATCCTGGACGTCCCGCGCACCCACTGCGTGAACGTCCTGGGCGAGGCCGAGACCGCCACCAACCTCTTCGACGACGCCTTGAGGCGCCACGTGAAGGGGCTTCCCGAAAAGAAGCTGGCCCGCCCGGTCCCCCCCTGGTCCCGCGTCCTGGCCATGAACATCGACGACCTCTCGCCGCTTCCCGACGGCGAGGTGGGGCTATTGGCCCACTGGGACCTGGCCAACGTCCCCACCGTTTTGGCCGTCATCACCGACAACCTGGGCTACACCACCGACAACGGCAAAAGCTGCGAGATGGTGGGACGCGCCAAGATCGAGAACGGCAAGGTGTCGCCGCTCCCCGACGAGGAGAGGACCATGGGGCCGATGGGGGACTCCGCCATCTTCCGGATGCTGGAGACCTACACCAACTTCTCCATCGACCTGAAGATGCGGCTTGCCAAGGACCCGAAGGTGGCGCCGAGCCCCCGCGAGGAGATCGAGGCGAGGCCCGGTTCGGTCGCCTCCTGTCCGCAGGTGGTCGACGAGATCCTCGTCTCGCAGGCGGACAAAGAAGCGGCGGAGCAGAGGGATCTTGCTCTAGGGACTTTCAAGGATCAGACCGAACGCCCGCTCGACTGGTTCCTGGCCGAAGCTGAAAAGCAGAAGCTCATGGACCATCCGGCAGGGTTGCAGTCGGAACGCCCAAAAACGGAAAAGAAGTAAGCGAAGACGGCCCGTGCAGGTTTCCTGCACGGGCCTTTCCTTGTCTGCGGCACCTACCCCCGCTCCAGCACCTGCTTATCCCGCACCAGCATCTTCTCCTCGCGCCACTTGCGGTAGGCGATCTTCATCCCCTTTCTGACCGGAAGCTGGTTCATGAGGGAGAGCATGTGGGCGTAGGGGAAACCGCGCAGCGGCACCTTGAACATGTGGCGCAGAACGCGCGGCAGGCTCAACAGCTCGAGCGAGCTTTCGTAGAACTGCTCCTCGCGGGCCTCCGGGGTCATGTCAGGGTCCGGGTGCTCGAAAACGGCGTAGGAGCCGTTGTAGTACTCCCACCCCAGTTCCTTGAAGATGTACGGCTCGTACTGACGGGCGAGTTCGGTCCCCGGGTAGGGAACCACCAGCGAAGGGTGCATGGAGACCCCGAGGCGGTCCGCTAGTTCGACGGAGCGTTTGAAGTCGTCAAGCGAATCGTCCCTGCTGCCAAGCATGTAGAACAGCGACACGTCGATGCCGTGGTCCCTGAGCGTGCGTACCGCCCGCTCCCGGTCCACACCGATCTTGCCGTTGGCCGCGTAGGCCTTCAGCCCCTCGTCGGTCATGGCGTCCCACCCGACCCAGACGGTGAGCATGCCGCAGTCCCGCGCGGCGTTCAGCATCTTCGACCCCAGGGGGGCCAGAACGGGACCGAGGCTGCCGAACCCCATCCACTTTTTCCCGGTCCCCCTGAGCGCGGTGAAGAGGTCTATGGCACGCTGCATGTTTTCCGTGCCGGGCCACCAGATGTTCTCGTCGCCGTTTATGTACATCTTCTCGGGTATGGCCGCCACGTCGCGCACCACGTGCTCGATCGGGCGGAAGCGGATCTTCCCTCCGAAGAACGGCTTCACCGAGCAGAAGGTGCAGTTGAAGGGGCATCCGCGCGAGGTGTTCACGATGCGGAACTGGTGCCCTCCCCCGAGGGAGCCGTAAAGAGGGGTCGGCAGGTCCGAGAGCTCGACCTGTTCGCCGCGGTAGAAGGGCTGCAGGGTCCCGGCGCGGAAGTCCTTGAGCACCTGCGGCCAGCAGCTTTCCCCCTCCCCAATCACCACCGCGTCGCCATGCTCCTTCGCCTCCTCGGGCATGGCCGAGGCGTGCATCCCCCCGAAGACCACCTTGATGCCGCGCGCTCTCAGCGAGTCCGCGATGCGGTATCCGGGGACCGAGGTAGGAGTCAGGATGCTGATCGCCGCCAGGTCGCAGTCGAGCTTCTCGAAGGCGTCCGGCGTCGCGCTCCCGCTGATCAGCTGGATCTCGATGGTGGGATCCGCCTTCTTGGTCAGGGCAGCGAGGTACTCGAGGATCGGGGGTGCCACCGGGGTCCAGCCAAAGGGCAGCGGGGGGAAGATGATGCAAAGTTTCATGTATCGGCTACCTTAGTGCGCGTTCCCCGCCGGGTCACAGGTCGATTTTCCTGTTGCTGTAAATGGCGTCGAGCACGCTTTTCACGTCCGGCAGCGGGTACCGGTTGGTCTTGCCGTCGGTCTTCACCACGGTGCGGGAGGCCATCACCACGCCGTACTCGCCGTTGGGGTAGATGGCGAACTTCACCTCGATGCCGCTGGCGGAGATCCCCTCGCGCTTGGCCTTGAAGTCGAGCCAGCGGGCGGGCGCCGAACCGGTGAAATCGACGTAGACGGTCCCGCCGACAGAGGTTGTTTCGCGCCAGCTCTTCTGCTTGAAGTGGCGGTAGTTGTCGAAGGCCTCGCCGACCTTCATCTTCGGGTACCCCGACAGGGTGACGCCTTTGATGGCGGCGGTCATCCCCACCGGACCGGCGGTCGCGATGCTGCCGGAAGGGGCACCATGCGGGGAGATGCTGCCACCCCCCATAGCGCCGCCGTGCGGATTCATGGATGGTTTCTTCGGTAGCTCAGGTGCCGGCGACGCACAGGCGAGTCGCAGCGAAAGCGAGGCGAACAAAATGACGGTTAACATCAGACGCATGCGGTAGATCTCCTGCAGATGAATCAGTGCTGTATTCTGAAACCGGAGTGGAAAGTCTCCACGCCGAACGGGATCCCCCAGTAGCTCACGATCATCACCACGACGGCGATCAGCGAGTACCACGCGAGCCTGGTACCACGCCAACCGAAGGTGACCCGCAGATGGAGGTAGATGCCGTAGATGAGCCAGGAGATGAGGGACCACACCTCGACGGGGTCCCAGTTCCAGTAGTTGCCCTTCACCGTGTTCGACCAGTAAGCACCCGAGATGATCATGAGACCGTACATGATGAATCCGCCGGCGACGAAGCGATAGGACAGGTTGTCGATGTTTTTGAGGTCCGGCAGTTTCCCCGCGATGCCCTCGTTATCCTTCTTCTCCTTGAGCAGATAGAGAAACCCCATGCCGGCAGCCATCAGTACCGAGCCGAAACCGATGGTCGCTCCGGTGATGTGCACCCAGATCCAGTAGCTTTGCAAAGCGGGAGCGATGGTGGCCGCGACCTCCTTCAGGAGCGTGCCGGCCCATCCCAAGAGGACAAAGGCAACCGGCATGACCAGCACCCCCAGGGGAAGCACCTTCTTGATGGCGAACTCGGAGATCAGGAAGATGAGAACCGTCATCAGGACGCCGAGGCTGAGCGATTCGGAAATGGAGATGAACGGGGTCACCCCGGCCCCGGAAGCAGACCAGCGCATGGATATCGCAACCACGTGGGGGACGAAGCCGGCCAGGGCGCTGAAGAGGCCTATGCGAAACAGTTTGTCGTAGTTGGCGATTAACCCGAAGATGTAACTGAATGTGCTTAAGCCATACAGTGCAACGGCAATCCAAAAAAACATGAGTTCGGCATTCATCCATTCACCTCCAGAAATAAGCTTTGACAGGAATTAGGTGCTACAGATTACAGCGCGCAGCTAGTCATTTAAGCACGCCCTCACATAGCATGTCAATCTTTCCCGTCCCAGCAGCCACCGCTTAATTCCGATTCCATGCTTGAGTTTCACAGCGCATTCAGTACCAAGACCCAGAGTTGAAACAATACGGCGAACTCTGTGCCTTGACGAAAAAGCCTGCTTGATTCATATTGAGGCGTCGCTGAGTCAGAATTCGCGGCGATCATGCATCCCGCGACGCTTGTCGAAACCGAAAGGCAGGCTCAAATACTACCTGTTCGACCGGCTCTGATTACCCGTCGACAGCACCTGACACATCTCCCAGGATTCGAAACCATGTACCGAAACAAAACCGCCTGCTCACTGGCAGCTACGGCGTTACTTGCCGCTGTCATCTCTGTCGCAAACTGCCACGGAACCGGCAGCCGGATATATGCCCCCGGAAAAGAGACCGTGACCGTCGACACCCCCGAAAAAGCCTATGCGATCTGGCAGCAGAAGCGGGTAAAGGGAAGGACGCTGGTTCTTTTCGACAGCTACCCGCACATGCGGGGACGCTTCAATTACCGGGGCGAGCCGCAACTGGAGCGATCCAACCTGGTGGAGTTCTCCATATTCAGCAACGTCATCCGCAAGATCTATTTCATCGTTCCCGATACCGCCTGGGAAGAGTTCCTGCAAAAGGACACGACCAAGGTGATCAAGGCGATACCTCAGTTGAAAAAGGGCGTTTCCTTGTACAACCTGAACGGCATGCCGATGATTGCGACTACGCCATCATCCCTGCCGCACCTTTCAGAGCAAGCGCTCGTCTACATCAACGGCAGCGTTTTCGACCCTGTCGAGGCGCAGCACCTTTTGACCGAGAGAGGAATCACCGGCGACATCACCGTCATCTATCAGGACAACCGGAAATGAAAAGAAACGAGATCATCCTTATCTGCCTGCTGCTCCTGCTCGCCTTAGGCCTGAGATGCTACGACCTCTCCTATCCAAGCTTCAGATGGGGGGACGAGATGGCTCACGTACCGGCGGGGACCAATTACTGGGTCAACGGGCAGTTCGAACCGGACAACTGGGAGCACCCCCCGCTGCGTCACATCATCATGTACGGCTTCCTGCAGCTTTTCGGCGACAACCCGTACGGTTGGCGAATGAGAAACGTCCTGTTCGGGGCCGCGGCCGCCGTCCTCACCTATCTCTTCGCCCGCGAGGTCAGCGGGAGGAGAAAGGCCGGGCTGCTGGCGGGCCTGCTCCTCGCCACCGATCCCCTGCACATCGTCATGTCGCGCTACACCTTCGAGGAGATCTACGGCGGAGCGTTCTTCCTCGCGGCCATCGTGCTCTACCAAAGGCACAACGAGCGGAGCTCCTGGCTCATGGCGAGCGCCTTCTTCATGGGGTGCGCCCTGGCGACCAAGTGGTATTACGTCCCCGGTTGGCTGCTGATCTGTCTGCTTACCCTGCAAAGCAATGAAAACTACCGCAAGCTGAGGTCGGTGCTGTTCGTCACCACTACCTATCTATTCATCCCGGTCAGCGTATTCATCGGCTCCTACTACTTCTGGTTCGGCCGCGGCTACGCTTTCAGTGAGTTTATCCAGTTCATACTCGACGCCTACTACTCTCTGCAGACCTACCGGCCGGAGAGCTATAATCCGGCCATGGTATTCCTGAGCCACGGCTCCGCCCTGGAGTGGTTCATCCGTTCCGTCACAGTCGGCCAGGGGACCTTCATCGGCGCCGACCGCGGCGAGTTCATCCTCTACATGAACAGCCTGCCGATCTGGATTCTCACTCTCCCCTCGTTGACCTGCCTGGCGGTCCTGGCGGCTCGCAGGCGCTGCCTGGCGCTCGCCCTGCCGGTGCTCCTCTTTGCGGCGACCTATGCGCTGTTCATCTTCGTCAAGAGGCCCACCTTCATCTATTCGGCCGTGCCGCTGCTCCCCTTCGCCTTCACCGCGATTGCCTGCTGCATATGCGAGGTGGCCGAGAGGCAGGGCGAGCGGCTTTACCACCTGGCCCTGGCAGCCATGCTGGCCTGGAACCTGTACCTGTACCCTCTGGCCACGGCCAAGAAAGTGCCGGTCGCACCGTACCGCTATCTGCTCGATGCTTCCGACGCGAAACTGCACCGGGAGTAAAAGCGCCGGACGACAGCGGCGGCAAAGCCGCCCGGCCCTTCACGCTTTGCCGGTTTCCCTGCGCCCCTTCACGATCCGACCGACCGTGGTGAGTATCATCCCGAACAGCCCCACCCACAGGCTGCTGAGGACGATTATCTGCCCCGGCTCGTAGCTGACTTTCATGCTGACCCAGTAGCGGACCTCCTTGGGGGAAAGCAGGTAAGCGCCGGCGTCGAAGCTTGCTCCCAGGTCGGTCTTGCTTTTCGCAAACGACTCCTGGTCCATTTTCGTCATGGTGGAACCAAGAGGCCGCACCATGAAAAAGGCGGCGCCCGCCTTCTCCTTGAGCGGGTCCGGGCGATAGGCCACCTGCAGATCGAACAACGGCTGCTCCGGCGCATATGGAAAGGCCAGGGTGCCCGGACCGTTCTTTGTTCCCGTGGTGTAGAAGTTCGATTTGCCGTCGTGCTTCAGGCTCTGCAGCGGAAGGTACGCGCCGTAAAGCTCTTTTCCCTGCTTGTCGGAGAGGACTGTCAGGACGGTGTACCCTTCCTGGTCGGGAAAGAATTTGAACCCCTTGTAGTCGAGGTTTTTGGTGAGATAGATGACTTCCTGCTTCTTTTGGTCCCCTTCTCCCACAGTGATGTCGTAGGCTCTCCTCTTGTCGACACCGTCCAGCTTGTAGCCAATATGTAGGGCGTTGAGAGTGGTCTCGCCTTTGAGCCACAACACGTTGAAGAACCGGCCGTGCGACACCGCGTCGTAGCTTTGGCGCTCGCCGTTTTGGACGGTCTCCCCTTCGGTGAGCCTCATCGCCCCCCTGAAGAAGAACAGGCTGTTGTATATGATGCCGACGAACATGGCGACGAAGCTGAGATGGAACAGGATCATCCCGAAGGAGACGATGGTGATCCTTCTGCCCCAGATCCTGCCGAAAAAACAGCAGGCGACGTTGGCGATGAGCATCACCAGCAGCCCGTTGAACCACAGGGTGTCGAAAATCAACTCGCCGCCGCGCTGCCCGCGCAGGAGAGTGACCCCGATCAGGCAGCAGATCAGGATCGCCACCAGCAGCGCCATGGCCAGCTTGGCCGAGGCCAGGAAGTCGTACACCTTCCGAACCATCTTGTTTACAGGGTGATAGCGCGGTTCCAGCGGGAAATGTTCACTCTCGATATCCGTATCGGGCTTGTTTTCTACAGGCATTACAGCTTCTCCACCTTCCAGATCAGTTTCGTGCCGTCCTTCGCTCCGTATGCGAGCGTTTTTCCGTCAGCCGAGAACACTGGCGGGAACACCATCTCGTAGTCGGGGCACTGCCTGATCACCTTGCCATTCAAATCTGAAACGACCATGAAGCGCTTGCCATCCTGGCGCACCCGGTAGGCCACCCGCTGCCCATCCGGACTGATTACCGGCTTGAGGATTTTGTCAAACTTGGGGCCTTCGTTGCCGTTCACGACTAGGAAGATGCTCCTCCCGCGTTTCCCCGGAGTTTCCTTGCGGCCCAGGTACGCGTACCCGCTGCCGTCCTTGCTGTACGCCAGTTCGCCGACCTCGTCGTACTGCCTCTGCTCGACGGCACCGCCGGAGAAGGGGTGATGCAAGGTGCAGGTCCCCTTGGAGCTGGTCAGAAAACCGATGCCCCGTTTGCCTGGCAGAATCACGAGCGGACCCACCAGTTCGCCTGCGGGGAATGGCTTTTCCTCCCCGTTGTAAACGACCAGCCGGGCTCCGCCTTTCTCTGCCAGGTAGGCCACGGAGGAGCCGTCGGCGCTGACGGCCAGCTCCTTGATGCTGTCATAGAGCCGCCCTTCCTTGACCGAAGCGGGCTGCGCGAAACTCAGCTCGACGACCCTTTGCTTGCCGCCGGCCTCGCTGGTCGCGGCGATCTTGGTTTTATCCTCGCTGATGACCATGATGGCGCCTGTCGCCTCGCGCGCCGTCTGCTTCTTGAAGTCGAGGCCGCTGATCACCAGCCGCGGCTTGGCGTGCTCGTTGACGCTGTCGACGTAGGCGAACTTGGTGCTGTCCGCGTTGAATCCGAACTGGTTGTGCTGGGTTTTATAGGCGGGGAAGGTCCGGCCGTCTACAACGAAATGCCAGCGACCGCCCATTTTGGCCTGATACACGACGTGGCGGCTGTCCGGGCTGAAGAACGGTATTTCCAGCTCTTCAACGACCTCGCTGGCCCTTCCGTCGACCACCATGCGCAGCTTGTCGTCGACATATGCCTGGTAGGCGAGACGCTGGCCGTCAGGGCTCAGGGAGGGGGTCAGTATGTTGGTATAGGGGGTGCCGGACTTGCCGTTGTGCACCATATGGAACTTGCCGGCTTGCTCGGCGGCGTAGAAGAACCCCCTGCCGGTGGCGTTGAACTCGATCTGGGAGGCGTTGCGCACCGGTTGGGAGCCCCAAGCACCGCCTGCTGCCTGCTGGCCGGCAATTTCTCCAACAACTGTAGTAGTTGTGAGAAGAGAGAGATTCTCAGTTTTTTCCAATTCCTTGTTGCACCCGTAAAGGGATAATGCAACCGACGCAGCCAGACACATAACTCTTAAACGGACATTCATTCCACGATCCTCTTCAACCTTGCATCCGCCAAGTGCAGCGCCATTGGCGTTTCGAAACGGTTAAACGTACATCATTTCCCGCTCTGTTTTCTAGAGGCCGGCAGGTACTCAAGAAAAAAACCCCGCCCTTTTGGGCGGGGTAGTTGTTTTGCAGATTAAGCCATATTGCTACTTTAGTACACGCCACCCAGGCCATTGGTACTGTTGCCCATGTTGTTATCGCAGGTACCGCCGGTACCCGAGCAGGTCGACGGGTTGGTAATGGTATCGCCAACCGCGGACTTGGGCGCCCAACCGCTGAGAGTGTTCCGGATGAACGCGTACGGTCTGTTGCCGTTCGACCACTTGGAGCCGACGGTACCGGCTACACGGTCGTTGAATCCGTGACCTTCCTCGGCGCGCAACGGACGACCCACGCTTGTTGCGGAGTAGGTGGCGGCGACCACGCCGTAACCGTGGCAGTAGGAGCAGTTGTTGAAGGTAGCGGTGCCCATGTCTCCCGCGCCCTGGGTAAACGCGGAACCGGCGCCGTGCTGAGAGGCGGTGGTCGCGTACTTGGTCGCGTGGCAGTTGACGCAGAGGTTGGTGGAGGCCGTCGTTCCGGCGGCTCTGATGGGGCCGCGCAGAGTGACGGCATTGCCGTGCGCGGTGACCGTGAAGGTCTGGACGCCGGTCTGCGCCAGGGTGGCGTGGCAATCCCAGCAGGACATGAGTGCGCCCCACGAGGTGTTGTTGCCGTTGGTCTTGGTTATCGTGGCATAGGGGGCGACCATCTGTGCGCCCTGGACGTAGCTGTTGTTCTGCTTTCCGATAACCGGGTGGTAGGAGGCGTTGGTCGTCGCAAGACCTGCGGCAACGTTGACTACGTTGCCCAGACCATTGCTGTTGTAGGGAGCCACGTGGTTGGTGATCGCTATGCCGAACGGCCGCATCGCGGTACCGGTGGTCGGGACCTGCGCCTCTGTGCTCACCGCTCCCAGCCCGTCGTGGCATTTCAGGCAGTGGTTCTGCTGTATCGCCGCGATGACGAGCCAATTGGGATCCGTCTCAAGCGTCTTGGTAAGATCGCGCTGGTACTGCAGGAACTGCACGTCGGTCGTTCCCTCGACGTACTGTCCCGGCGTCGCCCCGTTCCAGGTGACGTTCTTGATGTTGAGACCGGTATCCGGGTCGCGCAGGTTGATGTAGCCGTTGCCGTGCGCGGTGGTGGTTTTACCGGTCGCCTTGGCGCCCTCCATGTGGCAGACGATGCAGTCGGCATCGTTGACCACGGTGTTTGCCGGGGTGCCGCCGTTGGAGGAACGCTTGTGACTCCAGGCGCTTTTCATTTCCTGGACGACGTTTCTGCGCGTCGTCGGTCCGCCCAGGGCCTGTGTTGCCGCGCTGGTATTGATGACGGCACCGTGGCAGTCGACACAACCGAGCTTACCGTTCCAGGCGATGCTGACGTGGCAACCGGAGGTGGCGCAGGTGCCGCCGGTGGCGGCGTAGGTGTACCCGAAGGAAGCCTGGATATTGTAGGTGCCGTTAAGGTGCTGCGCGTTCGGGGTATAGACCCCGGCGGCGTAGGTCACGCTGGTATGGCAGACGTCGCAGGTCTTGGAGGCATGGGTGGCTCCCTGGTGAGCGTTGGCTTTCGCCGCCCCCCAGGTTGTCGCCCCGTTGGCATAGGCGGGGGGAGCACCGTGGCACGAACCGCAGGTGCTGCTGCCGGTTCCCCAGACCAGTGCGGTAACCGGCGCCGACAGTGCGGTGCGGGTCTCGCCGGTTTGCGAGGTCTTGCCGGTCCCCTGGCTATGGCAGTAGGTGGTGCAGGAGGCGAAGGCGGGCGTATCCGACACCGGATGAGTCGCCTGACCGTAGCTCTCGCCCGCCACCTGGCGCAGCGGGTTCGCTATATCGATGTTGCCGTCGGAGTGCTTGTTGCCGGCAGGCGAGACGCCGTTGTCCTTGTGGCAGTTGGCGCAGGTCAGGATGCTCGTGTGCTTCGCGTGCGACCCCTTGAACTGGCCGGCAGGGACGTTGCGGCCGGTGCCGTCGGCGGGAGGGTTGCCGTGGCAGCCGCCGCAGTTGGTGATGGAAGAGGAAAGCGCGATCTTCGGGGTGACGGTGGAGCTGGGGCCGAAGGCGGTCTCCACGAGGGCGGAGTTGCGCGCCTTGACGTCGAAGGTATAGGGGGTGCCGCTGGTCAGGCCGGAAATGGTCTTGACGCCCCAGCCTGACAGGGTGTTCCAGGCGGCGGCCGCCCCGACGGTGCCGCCGGACTGGACGTACTGGTTGGCGTAGGCCCCGCCGTTGATCCTGATGGCGTATTGGGTGGTGGCGGAATTGGCATCGGGGTTGACCGCCACGGTGAGCTCGGTGCCGGTTCCGACGTTGGCCACTGCCGGCGCCACCGGCGCCTGGGCCAGGGTAACGGCGGTGGTCGCGGCGGACGGCACGCTCTGGCAGCTTCCGGCGGTGTTGTAGCCGGTGACGGTGTAGTTGTACGAGGTCCCGGGGCTTGCCGTGTTGTCGGTGTACGAGCCGGTCAGGACGTTCGTTGCTATCTGCACCCCGTCGCGGAAGACGATGGAGTAGTTGGTGTTGGCGCCCGGGGTCCAGGTGAGGGGTACCGAGGTCGCCGTCTCGGCGCCGTGGGTAAGACCCGTGGGCTGGCCGGCAGCGCAGGGGGAGTTGACGGTGAACACGGCGGTACCGGTACCGGTCACCCCGCCGGGGAGGGTTACCGTCACGTCGCGCCCCCCGAGGGTAGCGCCGGCGGCAACCGTTACCGGGACGGTAAGGGCGCTGGCATCCACATAGCTGACAGCGCCAAGCGTGATCCCGGTGCCGCTGAAGGCTACAGTGGAGCCGCTTTGGAAGTTGGTACCGGTGATCGTCACTGTGGTCGGTCCGTCGCCTTGTTTCATGAATGCAGGCGAAGTCGAGGTGACCGTCGGGGTCGGCGCGGGACTCACTGTGAAAAGGCCGGTGCCGGTGCCGACACCGCCGTCGGTGTTGGTGACGGTGACGTCGCGGGTGCCGACAGTGGAGTTGTCAGCAACGGTGACCGGTACGGTGACGGTGGTCGCATTAACGGTGGTCGGGGTTCCAGCAGTCACTCCGGTGCCGCTGAAAGCCACCGACTGGACCGCATTGAAGCCGGTGCCGGTGACGGTAACCGTGCCGGAGGCTCCTTGCTGCAGAGCGGGAGAAGCCGCGGTGACTGTCGGGTTGGCGACTGCGTTGGTCTCTGTGACAGTGAAACTCGTCGACGAGAGGGATCCGGCAAGGCCGAAGTACACGCGGGGGGTTCCCGTCACGGAGGAGGTCCAGGTGAATCGCAATTGCAGCCGATGGCCCTGGGCGACACGACCCGTTCCGTTGATAGTGAAGTTGGCCGGCGTCCAGGAGTATTGTGTCGTGTTTCCTCCGCCGGTAAGAGTCTTCGCAGCCGATGATGCGACCAGGGTACCGTTGTCGAGAGCACCGGCAGGATCGTAATCGTACAGATCGAGCTTAACGGTATCGCTGGTAGCCAGTCCGCGCAGGGCTGAGGTAACCGAGATCCCTGAGATATTGACGGCGTTTGCGTAGACCGGGCCGTAGACCTTGAAAGCTACCGTCGCAGTGTTGGCCGACGAAATGGTCGGATAGTACCGGTATGCAGTGCTCCCTTCCGTTGTTGCGGCAGTGGTCCGGCCTATGCCGCTGGAGGTGTATGGGGAGACGCCGATCACGTTACAGGTGCCATCCGCCCCAAGGTTCGTCGTGGTATTCATCGTCGGGTAGTACGATACCGTGGCGGCCTGCAGTTGCATCGGCTTATACCACCCCTGGTACATGAAGACCGATGTCACCAAGGTGAAGAGGAGAACAAGGCTGGTTTTCATCCACCAGCTCATCCCATGGATTTTTTTCCTGATTATCTTTCCCATTAACTATCTCTCCCCGGTTTAGTACGACGACCAGACTGGCGTTTCTTTATAGTGGCAATCGACGTTGGAGCAGGTCTTGGCCTTGAAGCCCGAAGACTGGCCCACTATGCCGTTGTAAACGGCGGTCCCGCCGAAGCTGCGGGCAGGCGTGATGGAGATGGTGCGCCCGGTGCCGGGGATGGCTTCGCCCATGTCGTGGGCGGCGCCATTATGGCACACTCCGCACACCGCTGTCCACGGCGTACCGGAGCCGAAGGCGTCGCTGGTGGCGGTGAGGACGGCGTTGTTACGCTGGATCAGGTAAGCGATGTGCTTCTCGTGCGCCCCTTTGCCCTCTGCTACGCCGGAGCGCTCCGGTTTGTCAGCCCAGGTTCCCGGGCCGTAGCCGTGGCAGCTGTCGCAGTTGCCCACGCCCCACTTGATGCCGTCCATGTGCCTTTTCCCCGCCACGGTGCCGGTCGCGCCGCCGTTATGGCCGTGGCAGCCGGAGCAGTCGGTGCTGTCGGTATTCATCCCCGAGTGCGTTCCGGCGGGCTGGAAGCCGGTGACGCCCGGGACCTTGTGGCAGACGCTGCAGTTGGCGACCGACTTGGTGCCGCCTGCCACGTACTTCGCGCTGGTCCAGGAGGGGAACACGGCCGACCCTGCGTTGGCGGCCAAAAGCGTTCCGCCGGTTCCTGCCGGGTTGTGGCAGTAGGTGTTGTTGCACGTAGTGCCGCTGTAAGTCGCGCTCATGGCGCCGTTTTTGGTGGCCAACCCCTGGAACGCCGGGAGGGAGTTGGAGTTTATGTGGTCGAAGTTGGTCGGCAGCGGGCCATGGCAGGCCTCGCAGCGGTAGTCGATCGTCGAGTAATTGCTGAACCCGAGGGTCCCCTTCAAGTGGGTCTGGTGCGCGCCGACCTTCGGGTCGTTGCTCACGTTACCCGCGCCGGAAACGATGCCGTTAAAGCCAGAGGCGTTTCTAGGCGGTGCCACCACGTAGCGGTTATCCGGGGTGATGGTCGCGGTCTCGGTGCCGTGGCAGCCGGTGCAGCCAAGCCCCTTGACGCTGAAGCCCTTGCCGTGCTTATGGCAGTCGATGCAGTCCCTGCCGTCGGTGCCGAAGTGGTTGCCCAAGGTCGCGGTGGTGGCAAACGGGTGCGCCTTGGTACCGTTGGCGCCGGTGGCGTCGTAGGTGTGGCAGACCTCACAGATCTTGCCGGAGGAGACCCTGGGGGTTGCCCCGGAGTCCCAGCCCGGTACCGGCTGCGTCGCGCTGGTGCCGGCGGTCCTTCTGTAGTTGATCGCTTGTCCGGCGCCAGGGAGCTGCCCCTTGGCTATATCGGGAGCGGTTACCGTCTCGCGGATCCTGTTCACGTTCCTGGTCGCCGCCCCGCCCTGCACGTGGCAGGTGGTGCAGTCGAATTCGCCGTATCGGGCGCTCGGGATACCCCAGCCACCGTTGGCGCTCCACTTGGTGGAGCCGGTGCTGTCGGAGTTGTGCAGCATCGGGTTGTTGACGGTCGAGTTGACCGCGACGTTAGCCGGCGCGGTATGCAGAGCCGCCGAGGCTGCCACGGTGGTTTTATTGATCACGTTCTTCGCCGCCGTCGCCTTGGCGCTGACGGTGAGGGTCACCGAACCGATCTGGCCGGAGTTGAGAACGATACTCGGAGCGCTGAAGGACGAGGCGTTGAAGTCGGCCGTGTTGGTCTCCGACGGAATCGCCAGGTTGTAGGTGACCGGGGTGCAGCCGCTACCCGAGTCTGTGTTCTTCACCGATACCGTGTAGGTCATGCTGCCGCCGCGGTTCAGGTAGCCGGAATCCGGCCCCACGATGAGAAGCGGAGTCTTCTTGGTGCAGCTCACCACGTTGAGGGTGGTCTGCACGTCGCCGGTGGTGACCGCGGCATGGTAAAGGTCGGCTACGGTAAAGGCGCGGGTCTTGCCGGAGCCGCTTAAGTGGTCCACGGTGGCCTTGACGGTCACGGTCGTGGTGGTCTGTGCGCCCGGGGCGAGGTTGACCGAGGGGACCGCAACGGTCGGCGGATCGAAGACGGCACCGACATCGGTATCGGACACGCCGAGGTTGAAGGTGGTGGAGCCGCACCCGCCGTAGTCGTTGTTGACGACCTTCAGGTTGTAGACCGAGGTCCCACCGTCGACGGAGATGGTGGAAGCGATGCTGCCGGTCGGGGTCAAGAGGGTAACGGTCGGATCGTTACGGACGCAGGCTGCGGCCGTGGTGAAGGTCCTGGGGGCGTCGGAGGCCGAGTTACCTACGCCGTCGCGAGCCGTGACGGTCCAAGTGTAGGTGGTGCCTGCGACTAGCCCGACAGGCGCCCACGAGGTGGAGGCGATCCAACCGCTGTTCGTCGAGTAGGCGGCGCCGTCGTTGATGGCGAAGTAGTAGCTGACGTTCCCTACGCCTGCGTCGGTGGCGGTGGTGCACTGCAGCGTCGTATTGAGCGGCTGGTCGATGGAAGCGTCGGCGGGGGAGACAGCCAAAAGGCCACTCGGGGCGACGGTATCAACCTGCACCGAGCGGGTCAGCCCGGAAACGGCGGAGACGTTCCCCGCTGCGTCCTTCACCCAAGGGTAGAGGGTGTAGGTCCCGTCAGCTGCCACCGGGAAGGTGGCAGGTACGGTGCCGCTCCAGCCGGCCGCGCCTGCTGCGGGCTGGGTGCTGGTCGAGGTGATCAGGTATGCCGCGACCGTGGTGCCGACATCGGTGCCGGTAATCCCGCCGATGGGGATATTGCGGCTATTGGTCTGGGCGTTGACAGTAAAGGTGGCGACCGTCGGCGCGGTCATGTCGACCACGACGGTAACGGGGGCGGCATAAACAGCCGATACGTTGCTGCCGCCGTCCTTGACCCAGGGGTAGAGGGTGTAGGTACCTGCCGCGGCGACGGTGTAGGTCGCAGGCGCTGTGGCGGTCCAGGCCGGGTCGCTGGCGGTAGGTTGGGTGGCGCTGGTGGTGATCAGGTAGCCGGAAACCCCGCTTCCGCCGATGTTGTCGGTGCCAACGAAGGAACCCGCTGTGATCGGGATGGCCAGGGTGTTGCCCGGAGTTTTCGCGGCGAAGCCCGGGTTCACGGTCGGCGCGATGGCGTCGGAGATGAGGAGCTTAAGAGGCCCTGTCCAGACGTCGGTCGCGTTGTAGTAGTTAACGTAGCTGTCGTATTCGAAGATCTTGTAGTAGTAGGCCGTCCCGTTCGCGAGACCGACACTGTCGGTGAAGGTGGAGGCGGTACCCACGTAGCGCACGGTACCGGCGCCGAGGGTATCTACTGCCGGGACATAGGTTTTGCCGTCCACGGGCTTGGTGGTGTCGGTATTAACGGTATAGCGGACGATCACCACGCTCTGCCCCGCGGTGCCGTAGCTCCAGTTCAGCGTGATGCTGGAGCTGGTCGCGCTGTTCGTTCCCCAGGTGGAGGCCGCGTGGACGTTGGAGAGGGTCAGCGTGGTGTCGACCGCGTCGCTTCCGTTCATCACGTTGCCGCCGGTGATGGCGGACACGACGGCCGTGGTGGCGGTAAGCCCCGCCGGAGCGCCGGCCGCGCGGCTCTTGTAGGTCGCCACGATCTTGTAGTTGGCGGCCGTGTTGGTTACCGGGATCGGTGTGCCGCCGCTGAAGTTCCAGGTGTCGGAGCCGGGGTTGTTGACCGCGGTGAAGTAGGTGGTGGTGCCCGCCTCGTTCTGGATCGACAAGCTGGCGATGGCGGCATTGTTGGTGGTGGTGACGGTAAGGCCGGTCACCGAATCGGTGGTCCCGGCGGAACCGGTCACCAGCGAGAAGCCATCGAGTTTCTGCGCGGCCGCCCCGGGGGCCACGTTGACCGAGCTCCCGGCGACGCCGGCGCCGAGCGTCGTGGTGGCGGGGTTAAGCCCGATCACCGCGAAACCGTAGCGGGTCGCTGAGCTCCAGGTGGGGAGCGGATTCTCAGTGCCGGTCGCAGCGATCTGCTTGGAGCCGACCGAGTCCATCATCAGGGTACTGTTCGCCGTGTCGAAGTGCTCGGTGTACCCGGAGGCCGGGGTGGAGACATAGGTGCTGTTCACGTTGGCGCCGTAGACGGCGGTACCGCCTGCGGTGACGTTGATGGTACCGGAGCCTGGCGTCGTGAGCGAGCTATCCGAGGCCACCGCACGGGAACCGGTGGTAGGCGTCGCCTGGTTCACGTTGGAGTAGAAGGCTGCCGAAAGGCCGACACCGGACGACGGCGTCGAGTTCCAGCTGACCGTTATGCTCGGGGTGGTCCCTGTGGCCGCCACGATCTTGGCCTCGTTCAGGTACCCGAACCAGACCTTCTGGCGGCTCGTGGTGTCGGTCGCCACGATCTTGGTCAGGGCCTGTCCGCCGTAGCTGACGGTCGGGGTGAAGGTGCTGATGGCCGTGCTGTACTCAGCCACCACTTTCACTACCAGCAAGCGGTTGTTCCCCGCCCCCTTGGCCAGCGTCATGGTCGGCAGCGTGGAGGTGCTGCCGGTCCCGAGGATGGCCCATTGGGTCTGTACCGCCACCGCCGCCTGGGCGTCCCTGGCGTCGCGCATCTGCAGGCAGACCACGACCGCCAACATGGTGAACACCGCGATCAGGCAGGTTCTCGCGCCCCATCCCATGCCCTTGATATTTTTAACGATCACTTTTCCCATGCTAATTCACCTGCCTTTGCACTCGATGTGTCATGGTTGTCTTCGTTTTGGTACACGGTCATGCCCCCCTATTGCGGCAGCCCGGTGTGGCAGGCTGCACAGGCCAGCGGTCCCTTGGTCCTCCACTCCATCTGCGTGCCGTTGTGGCAGGCTACGGTGGAGCAGGTCCCGCCGACGTAGCTCGGAGTGGTCCGGGCCTGGTCGTAGGAAGTGGCGGTCTTGTAACCGTTCACGCGGGTCCAGGAGGTGTACACCGACTGGACTGCCTCGACGCCCATCCTTAGCTGCGCCTTGGACTTCACGTTGAACGGACTCATGAATACCACGTCGACGTCGCCGTTGATGTGGGTCTGGCTGGTGGCGAGGACCTGCAGGTTCCCTTTGAGCGGAGCGGAGCCGGCGGTCACGTGGCAGCTGGAGCAGACGCTACCCTTGTCGTTGAAAGAGACCGCGACGGTCGCGTTGTGGCACAGGTTGCAGTTGAAGGTCGTCGAGGTGGCCGGGTCGCCGTGAGCGGCGCCTGAGCCCGGTGCGCCTGCGACGGCGATCCTGGCGCTGTAGCCGTCGAAGACGTCGGCGTAGTGGTTGCCGACTACGTGGCGAGCGTGAGCCGCCGAACCTTCCTTGCCGCCGGAGTTAGGCGAGTTGCCGTGGCACTGGGCGCACTTGTCGACGCTCGCCCACGGGGTGACCGCATACCAGTCCGGGGTGGTCTGGAACTGGTACTGCTGCGTGGTCTGGGAGACGTAGCCGTTGGAGTGGCAGTAAACGTTGGAGCAGACCACGCTGCTTCCCATGGTGTAGCTCATCACCCACGGGCCGCCCGCCTTGTTCTTGGTCTTGACGGTGCCGGCCAGGCTGTGGCTCGGGTCGAGGTCGAGCTCGACGGTGGAGTTCTTATGGGTGCCGGAATCCATCGGATGGCAGAAGCCGCAGCCGTATTTCGGGAAGCCGTCCTTGTACACGATCCCGTAGATCCACGAGGTGTCGATGAAGTCGCCGGCGGAGAGCTTCTTGCCCGTCAGGAACAGTTCGGCGTCGGTGTGGGCCTTATGCGCCCCGATCAGCTCCTTGTTGACGCAGGTCGGGTCGCCCGGTGCGCAGAGGTTGGTCGAAGAGTGGCAGCCGAGACAGTCGTCGACGGTCACTTCCACGATGCCGTCTATGTGCTTGCTCTTGTCGGTGAAGGCGACGTTGGACTGCGCGACGTGGTTGTGGCAGGCGGAGCAGTTCGTGCTCGCCGAGTGCGGGTACGCCGGCGGATTCATGTGGCACTTGTTGCAGCCGGTGCCGCCCAAGTAGGCCGGATCGTTCCAGGAGGGGCTGGCGCCGGTCCCCTGGGCCGTGCCGTCGGTGGTCTTCCTGATCCCGGCGTGGCAGTAGGTGTTGTTGCAGACGCGTCCGGCCGGCACGTATTCGGGAACCATGGGCGCGCCTTCCACGCCGCCGGCGTAGCTCGGATGCTTGGCGGTCGCGCCCCAGGTGAGGGTGGCCGGCAGCCCGTCCATGTGGCCCGCGGCATCGACCGTGGCCGGAACCGCATGGCACTGGTCGCAGGTGATCGGGTTGGAGTAGTTGTGCGTACCCGCCAGGTGCGAGACGTGGGTCCCGACGTAGGGGCCTGTGGGGCTGCCCGCGGTGTCCTTGAAGGTCGCGCTGGTCTGGGCGGTGTTCGCCGTGCCGTGGCACTTCTCGCAGGTGGGAAGCGTGGTGGAGACCCCCCAGTTGCGGGTTGCGCGGCCATGGCAGGTGCTCGTGGAGCAGGTGCCGTACCCGTTGCCCGGGGTGTTATCCAGGGCCTGGGAGTAGGTGGTGCCGGTCCCCTTGTCGGTGAATGAGAGGTTGATGGTACCGTTGGCGTGCGAGGGGCCGGTAGTGCTTGCGGAGTTGCCGGCGCCGTGGCAGACGGAGCAGCTGTAGGCGCTGTCCACGGTGTGGCGCTTGTGGCTCCCGAGGCTTAGGTCTTGCGCTGTTTCCTGCAGGGACGCCATGTTGCTGTGGCAGCTGCCGCAGGTAAGGGTGCCGTTGGAGCCCCAGGCGGGGTTCCCGAAGACGGTGGCCTGGCCGGTGCCGCTGGCCCCCTGGACGTTGCTGTGGCAGTAGGTGGCGCAGCTCTTGTTCGCTTCAGTGTAGGTTCCGCCCACCTTGAATTCGACCTCGCGGACGCGGTTCAAGTGGTTGGAGGAGTAGTCGCGCATCTTGCCGGCGACGCCGCTGTCGACGGTCGACTTGTGGCAGTTGGCGCAACCGGTCGAGTCGGTCATGTTGGCGGTATGTTTTTCGTGGCTGTTGGCGGTCTTCAGCGTGCCGTCGTACTTGTTGGCGTAGTTCGGAGCGCCTGCAGCGTTCGCCCAGGTTGCGTTGGCGGTTTTGCCGTGGCAGCCGTTGCAGGAGAGCTTGGCGTCGCCGCGCCAGTTCTTGGAGCCGGTCATGCTGGCGAAGACCGGGGTGGCCTGGCCGGAGCTGTGGCAGTAGACGTTGGAGCAGATGCCGGAAGAGGTTTCGTAGTTTGCGCTCCCCCCCGCCTTGACGCCGGAGTAGTCCTTGAAGCTGTTCGAGTGGACGATGCCGGTGATCACGGTGTTGCTGGCCAGAGAGACGGTCTTCGCGTGGCACTCGGCGCACATGAGGTTGTTGCCGCGCCCCATGGTCGTGTAGTTGTTCATGTGGGCGCCGTGCTTGCCGGTCGAGATGGCGACGGTATCGAGCCCGGCCGCGCCGCCGTGGCAACCGCTGCAGTTTGCCGGCATGTTCCCGCCCCATACCGGGGTCTGGGTCTGCTGCCCGTTGCCGTTCGAGTGACAGGAGTTGGTGCAGGTGCCGCCGTAGGTCCCGATCGGGTGCTTGGTTACCGGGGAGAGCGAGTAGTTGACAACGTCCACCTTGGAGTTGGCATGGGTCAGGCCGCCGGAGACGCCGCTGACCGCGCCGGAGTGGCACGCGCCGCAGCCGGTCCCGGGGAGGGCCATGTGCTTGTCGTGGCTGCCGGTTGCGGGCGCGCCGGTGGCGGTGAAGATGCCGGCGCCGCGGTGGCAGGCCGCACAGCCGGAATTTTGCCCCCACACCGGGGACTGTATCGGCAGCGGACCGTAGGGGTCGGCGTGGCAGGAAGCGGAGGAGCAGCTCCCGGTGTAGGTCCCCGGTGCGTGCTTCTGCACCGGCGAACCGATGTAGTCGTTGGCTACCTCGACGGTGCCGTTGGTGTGGCTCAACCCGCCGCTTGTGTTTTTCACCGCGCCGTCATGGCACTGGTTGCAGGCCGAGCCGGTAAGCGCCATATGCTTGCCGTGGCTGCCGGTGTCGGGCGCACCGGAGGCTGCGAAGGCGCCGGCGTTGTTGTGGCAGGCGCTGCACCCCGCGCTCTGGCCCCACTGGGGGGAGGGGGTGGATAACGTGCTGTAGGGGCTCACGTGGCAGGTCGCGTTGGAGCAGCTGCCGTAGCCGTTGCCCGGGGCGCCTCCCTTGTCGTACCCGCCCAAGGCGACGTCGATGCTGCCGTCCACGTGGGTCGGCGCGGTGTAGCTGGTGGCCGAGGCGTTAGCGTGGCAGTTGCCGCAGTTGCCGTTGGAGGCAAGGTGGCGGCTGTGGCTGCCGGAGGCAAGCGCAGAGGTCTTGTGGCAGGTGTTGCAGGCGCCGCTGGCCGCATTGCTCCAAAGTGGGGCGGTGTAGTCGCCCGCGCCAAGCGCGCCGCCTGTGGCGTTTTGCCCGGAGCTGTGGCAGTACAGGGTGGAGCAGCTCCCCACTACCCTGGTGGCGGACTGGCTGGGGAGGTAAGCGAAGTTGGACCCGGCGTAGGAGCCGACGGTCACGATTAGGTTCCGCCCTGCGCTGGTGGCGTGCTGGAACGGCTTCGCTTCCTGGGTGTGGTCGATATGGCACTTGGCGCAGACGGTGAGGTCGCTGCCGTACAACGCCAGGTGCTTAGTATGTGCGTAACTGTCGGGAACGGCCTTATGGCAAGTCCCGCAGGAGGTGCCGAAAGGCTCACCCAGAGCCGGCGAGCCCCATTCGGGAGTCGGCGCCTCGAAATGGCAGTTGACGTTGGAGCAGGTCCCAAGGATTGCCGGGGGAACGGAGGTCTGGTTGAAGAACCCCCTGCTGTAGCTCGCGCCTGTGCGGCCGTTCAGGTTCTGCTGCACCTGAATGACGCCGTCGCGATGCCCGGTGCTGGTCACCTGCGGCCCGTGACACTTGGCGCAGCTGTCAGCCGTGTTCCCCGCATGGGTCTGGTGGTTGCCGCGGATCGAACCGAAATCAGGTTCTCGCTGCCCCGTCAGAGAGTCGAGCGGAGGCATGGTATGGCAATCGTCGCACTTGAGGTCGTACTGGGGCGCGGCCAGCGCCAGCGATGCAGTGAACATCACAACGCCGAACAGTACCAAAGTAAGGATCGTTCGGAGATTGCCATATCCAGGTCTGCGGTAGCTCTTCATTTTAAGCTCCTTCTCTAACCCTCTGATCTATACCTGAACCAGCTTGTTATCCGGCGGGAGAGAAATTCCCCCGCCGGAAGCTTGTAACACTTTACAGTATTGAATAAAGCCAATTCTTACAAAATTTTAATTTTTTCTGTTAACTTTTTTATTCGCTTACTACGTACGCAGTACCGACGCAATACTTATGTTGTACTTACGTAGTACCTAGTTGCCTAGGTACTACGTAAGTACTACGTTTTAGTCGTATTTACTACGCATTTACTGAAGATTAACCACAAATTAATACTATTGTTACCTACCTACTACCTTTCTATACTCCACGGCTTGGTCTTCTTGAAGTGGCAGCTCACGTTGAAGCAGCTGCCGGACTTGTTGGTCCCGCCGGAAACAAGCTTGGCGGAGGTGTAGCCGAGGAACGGATCGTCGCTGAAGCGGTACTGCGGGTCGATCTGGACGGTGACGTTGTCCACGTGGTTCCTGATCGGAAGCGCCCTGGAGTGGGCTGCGTTGCCGCCGTTGTGGCAGGGGAGGCAGTTTGCCCAACCCTCGGAGGGCTTGGCGTCTTTCTTGATGTGCGCGGCAACCACGTGGGCGCCGCCGCCGCCGGAGTAGTCTTCGAAGCGGGCGGTGGACCAGTTGCCGAGAACGCCGAAGGTGACTGCGGAGATGGTCTTTCTCGGAGCCGGCGGGTAGCCGTGGCAGGCGTCGCATCCGCCGTTGGGAACGAAGGCGAGGCCGGTTGCCGGGTTGTGCTGGTGGCACTCGAGGCAGTTCGTGGTGGAGTCGACGTGGGTCGCCTCCGGCTGGCCGGCCTTGGTGAAGTACTGGGTCGTGGTGTGGCAGACCTGGCAGACGCCGGTGCGTGCTCCGTTGGCGAAGGTGTTGACGGTGGTGAAGCTCACCGCGGTCCCGTTGATCGTGCCGTTAATCATCATGCTGTTTGCGGTACCGTGCGCGTTGTGGCAGTCGGAGCACTTGGCGCCGAGTGCGCCGGTGGGGCGGTGCACCTTCACGTTGAGAGCGGCGCCGGCTACCTTGACTGCGTCGGTGTGGCAGTAGTTACATTCCTGGTTGTCCACGCCGGTCAACGCGCCCAAGAGACGCTTCTGGTCGCCGGCTACGCCGTTGATGTGTGCGGAGTTGGCGTCGTGGCAAGCGGAGCAGGACTGGTTGATTCCGGCCTTGCCGTGGCCCGCGGTCGCTGCGAGCGTCTTGTCCGGAGCGGTGAGGGCGCCGATGACGGAGAGCTGGCCCCCTGCGGTGCTGTGGCAGCTTTCGCAGGAAACGCGCCCGGTGGTCCAGTCGGTCGACTGCTTGTGGCAGCTGGAGCAGGTGCCCACCTTGTTGTAGCCGATGGCGAGGTTAACAATGCCGTCTGCGTGGCTGGCAGCGGTGTTCGGGGTATGGCAGCCGGAGCAGGAGGTGGCCAGGGCGCCGTTCATGCCCGGGCCGTAGCTCGCCGTGAAGTGGGCGGAGTGGGCGTTGCTGGAAACCAGGCCGTTCACGGTGGTGGAAAGCGCCTTATGGCAGGTACCGCAAGCGCCGGAGGTAGAGTCGTTCCACTTCGGTGTGCCGGTAAGGTGGCAGGAAGTGGCGCAGTTCTTGGTGGCGGCTGTAAAGGTGGTTACCTTGGCGCCGGCAACCTCGACGATCGCGTCGCCGTGCAGCGCCTTGTTCGCGAAGTTGGTGCTGCCGGTAACGGTCTGGGCGTGGCAGGTGTCGCAGGCATAGCCCTTGGTGGAAACGTGGGCCGCGTGCGCGTTGGTGGTAAGGGTTGCTGCGTTGCCGTGGCAACCGGCGCAACCAAGCGACTGACCCCATTTGGCAGCCCCTACGCCTGCTACGATGCCGCCGCCGTCGTGGCAGGACACTGCGGAGCAGCTGTTCCCTACGATGGTGAAGCTCTTGCCGTTACCGGCTACGACGTTGCGGGTGCCGTCGGTGTGCGGAGCGCCGGCCTTGATGCTCAGGCCGTCGACGGTGGTGCTGCCATGGCAGTTCTGGCAGTTTGCCGCCCCGACGACATGGTTTTGGTGGCTGTTGGCGCGCGGTTGGTCCATACCGGCGTTGGCGTAGTTAGGCTCGCCGGCGACGGAGGCGAAGGCAGGAGCCGCATCGGAGCCGTGGCAGCTTTTGCAGTCCAGAACCTGGGTCTGGGTCCAGGTCACGCTCTTCTGGGTCCCTTTGCCATCGCTGTGGCAGTAAGAGGTGGAGCAGCTTCCCGCAACCGGGGTCCCTACGTGGGCGCCCGCAACGTCTTTGTTCTTGTTGACGTGGTTGGTGAAGTTGCCGATGGTGCTGTTGTCGGTCACGGTGGCGGAGTGGCACTCCACGCAGCCGTAGTTGGTGCCGAGGAAGCCGGCGTTGTTCACGTGTTTGGCGTGCTTGCCGGAGAGGGTGTTGCTGGTCGCGTCGCCGTGGCAGCCGGCGCAGCTAAGGGTCGCGCCCCAGGTCGGCGGGGTGAAGCTACCCTGGCCGTTGCTGTGGCAGTAGAGGTTGGCGCACTGGTTGGCCGCGAAGGAGCCGCCGTCGGGGAGCACCACTTCGATGGCGCGGCCGGCGCTGGTTGCGTGGCTGAAGGGCTTCGCCTGCGCCGCGTGGTCGGTATGGCACTTAACGCAGGAGCCGGTACCGGTGCCGAAGTAGGAGGCATGCTTGCTATTGAGGGTCGGGTGGTTGCCGGTGGCCGGTGCGACGGCATGGCACTGGGAGCAGTCGCCGGGAGCCTGGAACGGTGCAGCGCCCCAGGCAGGGGTCGCCTTCAGGGTGCCCTTGCCGTTACTGTGGCAGGCCGCGGTGGAGCAGGAACCCATCGGGGTCGGCGGTACCGAGGTCTGGTTCACGAACCCGGCTGCGATCTTCCGCGAGTAGCCGATGCCGTCGGCAAGCTCGATGGTCTTGTTCCTGTGCCCCATGGCGTAGCCGCTCACGTCGCCGTGGCACTTGGCGCAGGAATTGACCGCTGCCGAAGCGTGACCCTGGTGGTTGCCCGGAATGGCGCCCGTGTTGGGGTCCTTCTTCGCGTTGGCGGAATCCAGCGGCGGCATCTGGTGACAGAAGGTACAGTCATAGCTGTACTGCGAAGCAGCCTGTGCCTGTCCGGCACCAAGCGCCATCAGTGTCAGCACCAGAAGTGCCAACCCCAACAAACATCGTCCTCCATACTTAGATAACATCTTTCCCTCC
>NZ_AUGE01000039.1 GCF_000426865.1 Citrifermentans bremense R1 | reverse complement strand
GCCGCAGGAGGGGCCGCAGGAGGGGCCGCAGGAGGGGCCGAAGCAGGGGCCGAAGCAGGGGCCGAAGCAGGGGCAGCCGTGGTTGCGGCATCCTGAGCATAAGAGAATGGGGATGTGATGGTTAAGGCAAGAAGGGACGCAACGATGATGGTTTTGGCTTGCAAAGACGCTCTCCAAAGACATTAATGGGCGCAAACAGGCCAAAAGATACAACAATCAGAGCCGGCAAACAAGCAAAACGTGCTTGTGAACATTCCCCTCCCCCTCACCCCGACCCTCTCCCAAAGGGAGAGGGAGGATGGACGGTAGCCTTTATCCGCGTTTCCTGGTTCCCAAGCTCCAGCTTGGGGAACCCAATGCGGCGCAAAGCTCGAGCTTTGCATCCCTCACCCCGACCCTCTCCCAGGGGAGAGGGAGAGTGGGCAGTCGCGAGAGGGTTCCCCCTACTGCTCCTTATAGGTGATCCGGTAGCTGAAGCTCTTGGGATCGTAGAAGTCAAGCGCAGTACCGCCTACCTCTGCATAAGGGTAGCCGAAGGTGTTGAGCGGAGCGCCTGCCTGCGGCGGGTTGAGGACGATATCGCGGCCGGCGGCGACCTGGAAGCGGTACTGGTCGATCCCGCCCCAGAAGTAGTCCCGGTACTCGCGGGTCTTCGCATCCTTCGGATCGAGCTTCTCGACCAGCATCGCCTTTCTCACGTCGGCCGGGTCGACTGGGACCCAGCCGGTGCCGGGGAGGTAGAATTCGACCCAGCAGTGCTGCCAGGAGGTGATATCCTCCGTCGCTTTTTTGCTCAGCCTCACCCCGAAGACCTCGCGGGCGGGAACGCCGGCAGCGCGCGCCAGGGCGACATAGACCGACGAGATGTCGGTGCACTTGCCTCCTGGCTTTTTCAGCAGTTCGCAGACGTCCCCCTTGCCGCAGCCGACGGTGGCCGGATCGCGGTACATGTTCTCGCAGGTCCAGTCATAGATCGCCTTCGCCTTCTCCAGCACCGTGCGCTTCCCCTTGGTAATGGAATCGGAGAGCTTTTTCACCTCGCCGTCGACCGGGCCCATGGAGGTCGACTGCAGGTAGGGGGCGAACTCCTCCTTGCTCCAAGGTGTCTCCTTGGCGGAAAGGTTTCGCACCAGTACCTCCTCGCGTTCCACGGAGAAGGAGTAGGTGAGCTTGCGGCTGGCCGCATCCTTCCCCCACTGGGCGAAGAGGATGGGGGTGCCGTTGGCCTTGTCGGTGTAGACCGCCGAGGTGGTGAAATCGCCGCTCACCTTGACGTCGGTGACTGCCTGGTGTTTCCCGGAAACCGCGTACGGTATCCAGAGTTTTGCCTCCTTGCCCTGCTCTTGTTTGGAAAGATCCACTTCCACCGTGACGACACCGCTGCGGCTTTTCGCCCAGGCAGCCGGAGTAACGCAAAGTGAGAGTGCAAGCATCGACAGCAACAACCTTTTCATTTCTTCTCCTTTGATACGAATACTAGTCTTGGTACTTCTAAACCTTGGCCTTGGCATTTCCAAGCTTTGCACGGCGCCTGCCGATCATCTCCAGGAACGCCTCTATTCTTACCTTGAGCTGCTGGGTGTCGGACTCGGAGTAATCGGTCTCTATCTGCAGAAACGGGAGCTGGCTTCCCTGCTGCAGATGCCTTTTAACCGCATACGACTCTATGTTGTAGGTGTGGTCTCCCTGCCAGGTAAGGTCGATGACCCCGTCAACCTTGAACTCGTCCGCCAGTCGATCCAGAAGCTCCAGCCGCCGGACTCTTCGATCAGCCGCACCACCTTGTCCGAACCAAGCCCCACCGGAAGACCGGTCAAAAGTATCCGAGGCGTCCGTTCATCACCGACCGCTACCAAACCCATTTCTTCAAGCGTCACTATTGAAAAAAGCATGTAATCAATAATCGATTGACCCTCTAGAGTCAAATTGATAAATTCGATAAAATTAATACTCGAGATCGGATTTGCTAATGGAGGGAAGGATGAACCTGAAACAGCTGGAGGTATTCATCAAGGTAGCGGAGAGCGGCAGCTTCTCCAAGGGGGCCGAGGCAACCTTCATCACCCAATCCACCGTCAGCCAGCACATCTCTGCACTGGAAAGCGAATTCGGCATGAAACTCCTGGACCGTACCGGCAAGGGAGCACTCCCCACCGAGGGCGGGAAGATCCTGCTGGAGCGGGCGCGCAAACTGGTTGAGTACGCTAAGGAAATACCGGTGGCGCTGGCGCGCTTCAAGGGGATCGAGGAGGCGGAACTCAATATCGCGGGAAGCAGCATCCCCGGCGAATACATGATTCCGGCGGCGCTGCCGCTTCTGATCAGCCGATTTCCCGGCGTGACCATCGTGCTTTTGCAGGGAGACAGCCGTGACGTGTTGAGGAAGCTTATGACGGAAGAAGTCGAGTTCGGTGTGGTCGGAGGGCTTTTCGAGGAAGAGAGTCTCAATTTCACCCCGTTGGCCAAGGACGAGCTGGTATTGATCGCGCCTGCCGGGCACCGCTGGGCGAAGAAGAGCCGGATTACCAAGGAGGAACTCCTGGCAGAACCGTTCGTTTTACGCGAGACGGGATCGGGCACGGGGAGAGCGACCGCGAAGGCGCTGCTGGAAGCGGGGTTAGACCCGGCGAAGCTCAAGGTCGCAGTGCACCTGGGGAGCAACGAGGCGGTGAAGCGTGCGGTGATGGCGGGAATCGGGGTTTCCTACGTGTCCGCCGTTTCGGTGCAGCGCGAACTTGAACAGGGGGTGCTGGTCCAGGTGCGGGTGGCTGAGGTGGAGATCCAGCGGGATTTCTTCCTGGCTACCCGGAAAGGGAGGGAGTTGTCACCTGCGGCAATCGCCTTCAAGGAGATCATGATGGAGATGTACGCCAAAGCCTCAATCGAGGGTGGAGCGTAGCTTCTTTTTATCGGAATGGGCCTTTTTCTGGGTCAGGCGCTTCTCCTTGGCGCGGCGCGGCACCTTGGTCGCGACCCGTTTCTTCGCTTTTTGCTCCCGCCGGCGCAGCAACTCGGCCAGGCGCTCCATCGCCTTCTCCCGGTTTTCGAACTGCGACCGGCTCTCGCTTGCCTGCGCCACCACCCCGGTCGGCAGGTGCCGGATCCTCACCGCCGAATCGGTCGTGTTGCGGTGCTGCCCGCCCGGTCCCGAAGCACGGTAAAATTCCACTTTTATATCGACGTCCCTTATCTCCACCTAAGCACCTGCCCCATTTAGAGTCAAGGGGGACAGGCACCTCGCGGAGCCAGTCCCCTGGAAACCGCCGGCGAGTATAGCACAGCTTTTCCGGCAGCCATCCTGTAATCTTCCACCAAAGTCTTTAGCTTCTCTCTGTGACCTCCGCGACCTCTGTGTTCCGCCTTTCGGTCCGACGGTTGAAGTGCGGGTGTTTTTTTGCTAGAGTGGCTGCCCCCCCAAGCCTCCTTCACATTGGAGATGCCTGGGGCCACGAAAAGGAGGAGCGACATGCCGGTAATCACCATAGAACTGGGCGCGATGGAAGGAAAAGAGCAGAAGGCCGAACTGACCAAGGCCCTTACGGAAGCGGCGGCTTCGATCACACAGATTCCCGCCGACAAATTCATCGTATTGATACATGAACTGGAAAGGGACAACATCGGAGTCGGCGGCAAGCTTTTGTCCGATATCTTGAAATGACATCAGGATCAACAGGGGGGAATATGAAGAAGAGTCTGGGTAAAGGGACACACGCCATGCCCACGCCGGTGTGGCTCGTCGGTAGCTACGACAAGGATGGCAAAGCGAATCTCGCCACGATAGCCTGGGGCGGCGTCTGCAGCTCGGATCCGGCAGCGGTCACCGTGTCGCTGAGAAAATCGCGTCACAGCTACGACGCCATCATGCAGCGCAAGGCCTTCACCGTGAACATCCCCTCGCAGGCGTTCGTCGCCGCAGCCGACTACGCAGGCATCGCCTCGGGACGCAGCGCGGACAAATTCGCCGCCGCCTGCCTTACGCCGGTTAAAAGCGACCTGGTGGACGCCCCTTACGTCGCCGAGTTCCCGCTGGTTATCGAGTGCCGCCTGCTGCAGGTTGTCGAGATCGGGGTACATACCCAGTTCATCGGGGAGATCGTGGACGTAAAGGCCGACGAAAAGGTGCTGGACGAAAAAGGAAACGTCGATCCCGCCAAGGTACAGCCCCTGGTTTACAGCCCGACCAACAGGGCCTATTACGGCCTGGGCGCAGTCGTCGGCCAAGGGTTCGAGATCGGCAAGCAATTCATGAAATAAGAGAGCCACAGACCGGCCGCCGCTGGATGAGCCGGGGTGATGCGATATACTCGCTTCCGGAAATCTTCGAAGCTTGCAACTAAACGGGGACGAGGACATGGACGACGAGACGTTCAAGAAGGAACTGCTGAACCGGTTGGACCAGATCATCGAACTCCTCTCCGCAACCCTGCCGGAGGCGTGCCTGGACGAGAGCGCCGAGGACCTTTCGGAAGGCGGCAGCGAAGCAGCGGCAATCGAAGCCATGCCGACCTATCTGATAGTGGACGAGATGCAGGACGACTACAAGACGGCCATGCAGAACTGGGAGCGGGAAAAAACCGGAGCCTAGAGCCCTTCGGGGACAGCTGAGAGGAAAAGGGGACAGGCTACCTTTTGAGATCAAAAAGTAGCCTGTCCCCCTTTTTTTTGATCGGTCCTGCCGGAAACGAAGCGCGCCTCGAACTCCAAGGTCACCTTCCGCAGCGGCTCGTCTAGAAAGCGCAGGGTTTCTGCGGCGATGGGAGCGGGAACGCCGCCGTAATACGCCTGGGCGATGCCGCCGGTGATGGCCGCCAGGGTGTCGGAGTCGCCGCCAAGCGAGATGGCAAGCCGGATGGCGCTCTCGAAATCGGTCGACTCAAGGAAGGCGGTCAGGGCCTGCGGCACCGTCCCCTGGCAGGTGACGTCGAAACTGTACCCGGGGCGAATCTCGTCGCAGCTGCGCGACAGGTCGTAACCAAAACGCCCTGCGACGAAGGTCTCTATCTCCTTTTTCGCGGCGCCGGTGCGCGCCAAATAAATAGAGGCCGCCGTCGCCTGCGCCCCCTTCACCCCTTCCGGATGGTCGTGGGTCACCGCGCTGTACTCCTTTGCCTTTTGCAGCACCTCTTCCAGCGTATCGAAGGCCCACCCGGCGGGGCTGATGCGCATGGCGGAACCGTTGCCATAGCTTTGGTAGGCCGGGGCGTCGTCGCTTTGCGCCCAGCTAAGGAACTTTCCGCCGTACCCGGCGTCCGGATACCGGCGGCAATAGCGCCTCATCAGGGCGGCGTACGCCTCGCCGGTTAAAATCGACTCGGCGAGCGCCACCGTCAGCACCGAGTCGTCGGTGAAACGGCACTCCTTCTGGAACAGCGGGAAGACGGTGCTCTTGATGTTGTTCCATTCGTAGATGGAGCCGACTATGTCCCCCGTCAGCGCTCCCAGCATCTTTTCGCCCCCTTGCCGCAGCTGATTCTGTTATCATGCAAAACCATGAACTACCTGTTCCATCTCTACCTTTCCGGGGACGACCCCGACATCCTCACCGGAAACTTCATGGGCGATTTCGTCAAAGGGCCGCTCGACTGGCGTTTCCCCCCTACCCTCACCCGCGGCATCCAACTGCACCGGCGCATCGACTCCTTCGCACAGAACGATCCGCATTTCACCCGCAGCAGGCAGACGCTCTCGCCCTCTTTCGGACTCTACCGCGGCATCCTCGTGGACCTTTACTACGACCATTTCCTCGCCACGAACTGGGAGAGCCTGACGGAGGAGCCGCTGCCGCATTTCCTTAAGCGCGCGCGCCATGCGGTGGAGGGAAACCGCCGCCACCTTCCCGAGCGGCTGCAGGACCTTGTACCGGTCATCTTCGAGAACATGATCCCGTCGTATTTGAGCGTCGAAGGGGTGGGGAAAGCTCTTGCCCGCATGTCCGGGAGGATAGCCAGGCAGAACCCGCTGGCGGGAGGTGGAGAGGAGCTTACCCGCCGCTACTTTTCATTGCAAGAGGATTTCCGCTCCTTTCTCCCGACGGTGCGCGCCTATGCCGAGGAGGTCAGAAGCGCGACCCCGCCCGCCTAGATGATCCTGGTGAACTTCTCTTTGGGGTAGATCGACCTCGCGAAGAAGTCGAGGAAGTCATCGACCACCTGCTCCACCAGGGAGAGCTCCAGGCTCTCGGCGACCACCTCCTGGGCAGGGCCGGCGAACTGCATGGTGAATTTCCTGTTTTTCAGCTCCGCGCTCAAGACCCCTCCACGGAGCCCGTCGGGGGGAGGCTCCCTCTCCCAGAGGACCTTCGCTTCGGGGAGGGCTTCCTTCAGTCTCTTGGTGATCATGGCACCGATCTCATGCATGGGGATTCCTCCTTCGACGCATTATCTCTTCCCTTGCCCAAACGACACAGGTGCCGCGCCCTTAGCACTCAGCCGCCCCCCAACCGATAATTAAATCGCTCAAATACTATCGGGCGCATTTTCCATTTGCAAGCCGGCGCCCGATTCCGTCTGCAGGGATGGTTTTCGTGCTCTCTTTCAGCCGGCGGCATCGAGCGGGCTCTCCCCAGCGCACCCGAACGCGCCCGGCAAGCAAAAAAAACCGTGAATATAGGCCAGTGGCGCATTTATCAGCTTGAACAGGGCGCATTGTCGAGGTAAATTAATGGGCGGCGTCACGTTGCGGTTTTAATGGAGGGATCGATCGTTTCAACTCACCTACTTATCTTTGCCTTAGAAGGGCAACGCTACGCACTGCCAGTGGCCGCTGTGGTCAGGGTAGTCCGCGCTGCGGCCCTCACTCCCCTGCCCAAGGCCCCCGAAATCGTACTCGGGATATTGGACATCCAGGGGGAGATCATCCCCGTCATCAACCTCAGGAAACGCTTTCGCCTGCCGGAGCGCCCCATCGGCTGCGACGATCAGTTCCTTGTCGTCCGCACCTCGAACTTCCCGGTGGCGCTGGCCGTGGACAACACCCAGGAGGTAGTGCAACTCGACCCGGAAGCTGTGGTGGAGCCTGAAGACATCGTGCGAGGGACCGACTACCTCTCCGGAGTGACGAGGAGCGAGGGAGGGCTGGTGCTGATCCACGACCTCGACACCCTACTCTTCCCCGACGAGGAGCAGCAGATCGCAAAGGCCCTGTCATGAGCGGGCACAGCAACGAGGCAATGCATAAGTTCGCCCGCATGGTGACGACAAAGCTGGGGCTCCACTTTCCGCCCGAGCGTCTGGCGGAGTTGGCCCGGAAGATGGCGCCGCTGGCGCAGGATGCGGGCTGGGAGGAACTGGACGGCTACCTGCACTGGCTCATGTCGCAGCCGCTCTCCCAGGACCAGACCAAGGCGCTGGCCCTGGCGCTCACTATCGGCGAGACCTATTTTTTGCGCGACCCCAAGAGCTACCGGGCCTTCCAGCAGCATCTGCTCCCGAAGCTTGTGGCGGCTAAAGGTTCGAACAAAACCCTCAAGATCTGGAGCGCCGGCTGTTCCTCCGGCGAGGAGCCGTTTTCGGTCGCCATACTGCTTACCCGTGCGCTGGCCGACCTGGCCGACTGGAAGGTGACTCTGCTCGGAACCGACATCAACCCCCAGGCGCTGGAGCGGGCCCGATGCGGGAACTACAGCAAATGGTCCTTCCGGAACGCGCCGGGGTGGCTCATGAATTACTTCACCCAGCTCCCGGACGGCGGCTACCACATCGAGCCGCATATCAGCAAGATGGTGCGCTTCGCGCATCTGAACCTGGTCGATCCCGGGGAAAAGACATGGTCGCAGGCCCAGGGGATGGACTTCATCTTCTGCCGCAACGTGATGCTTTACTTTCATCCGGAGCAGATACGGGAGACGGTCGCGAGACTGCACGCAGCTCTCAACGACGACGGCTGGCTCTTCCTGGGGCCGACGGAGGTGGACCACCAGTCGCTTGAGGGTTTTACCTGCCTGCACTGCGACGGCACCCTGGTGCTGCAAAAGCGCTCTCTCCCGGCCAAAGCGCAAGTCTCGGCGCTGCCCGGACCTGCCGTGGCCGCCCCCTCCCCTCTTTCCGCGCAGCTTTGGTCCGAAGGCGCGGAGCCGGGAGGTGCGCGGGAAGACGCGGCAGCCGCCGAAGCAGAGTCGCCCCTGGAGCGGGCCTGCGCGCTTTACAGCGCGGGGAATTACGAGGAAGCGGCGCGGATTGCGATGAGCACCCCGGCAGGTGCAGATAAAGCCGAAGCGCTTGCGCTCGCGGCGCGCTCCTATGCCAACATCGGCCGTTTCGACCCGGCTCGCGACTGCTGCGAAGCCGCCGTGGCGCTGGACCGGCTCAGCGCACCCAACCATTACCTCCTGTCCATCATCCTGGAGCAGCAGGGGGACGACGAGGGAGCGGTGAGATCGCTCAAAAACGCGCTCTACGTCGATCACGACTTCCTGCTGGGTTGGTTTGCCCTGGGAAACCTCTGCCGGCAGCGCGGGGAACTAAGTGAAGCGGAACAGAGCTTCGCCAACGCGCTGCGCCTTTTGCAGCGGCGCGACCCCCACGAGGTGCTACCGGAGGCAGAGGGGATGACTGCGGGAAGGCTGATGCAGCTCATCAGCGACATCGCCTAGCGAAGGCGCGGCAAAACAGGGCCGAGAGCATCGAGTAGTCAAGGAGAAACACCCATGGCAGCGGGCAAGATAGATTGGGACGACCTGATCAAACGCCAGGAGAAAACCTTCGCCGCGGCGGGGGGAGGCGCCATCGCCCCCGAAAAGGAGCAGGCCGTCCTCCGTGAGCGTGCGCGCCTTCTGGCGCAAAGACCTGAAAAGTACCGGGACCCGGCGGAAAGCATCGACGCCCTCGTCTTCGTTCTGTCCGGCGAGAGCTACGCGGTCGAATCTGCCTACGTCCTGGAGACGCTGCCGCTGGGCGACTTCACCCCGCTTTTCTGCACGCCTCCTTTCGTGCTCGGGGTCACCAACCTGCGCGGCCGCATCGTGTCCATCGTCGACCTGCGGCGCTTCTTCGACCTGCCCGCCATCGGCCTCTCCGACCTGAACCGGGTCGTACTGGTGAGTAACGGCAGCATGGAGTTCGGGATCCTGGCCGACGCCATCGTGGGCATGCGCTCGCTCGACAAGGGGTCCTTGAAGCCCCCCCCGGAGACCTTCACCGGCATCAGGGAGGAGTTCGTGGCGGGTGTCTCGGCGGAGCGGCTCGCCCTGCTGGACCTGGGGAGGATCATGACCGATCCGAGGATAGTGGTGCACGAAGAGGTGGCTTAGGTTGCGGATCTAGTTAAAGGCGGACTTGAACTTTATGAAAGTAATCAACGGGGGTTCCATGCTGAACAATCTGAAAATCCGCTCCAGGCTCATCGCCGGTTTTGGCGCGATCGTCTTCTTCCTGGTGCTGATCGGGGCGCTCTCCCTGAAGAACCTGAAGGCTCAGGGAGACCTGATGACCGAGTTCCACGAACACCCCTTCACCGTCACCAACGCCATACGCTCGGTCGACGCCAACGTGGTGAGGATGCACAGGTCCATGAAGGACGTGGTGCTCTACGCCCGGGACGCCGAGGACCTGGAAGCGTCGCTGGCGGATATCGACGCCAGCGAAAGGATCGTCTACCGCGACCTCGCCCTGGTCAGGGAGCGCTTCCTCGGGGACAAAGGAAAGATCGACCAGATCAAGGAGTCGATGGACAAGTGGAAACAGGTGCGCGCGCGGACCATTGAACTCGTGCGCCAGGGGAAGATCGCCGAGTCGGTCGCCTTCCACAAGAACTACGCTAGGCGCATCGTCGCGGGGATCGACTCCCAGGTGAACGAGGTGCTTAAGTTCGCCACCGGCAAGGCGGAAAGCTTCGTCCAGGAATCGCAGAAAAACCAGCGAACCATCTTCGCCGTCACCGCGATCCTGGTGCTTTTGGCCGGAGCCCTTGCCGTCTGGACCGCGTTCGCCATCACCTCCTCCATCACCGCTCCGCTGGACCAGGCGGTGCAGGCCGCGGAAAGGCTCTCCCAGGGGGACGTGTCGGTGGAGATCCACAGCGACGCCGGCGACGAACTCGGGCAGCTGCTGCGCGCCATGGAGAAGATGGTGCTGTCGCTGCGCCGGATGGGAGAGACAGCGAACCAGATCGCTCTGGGAGACCTGGACACCGAGGTGGTCCCGGCCTCGGAGCGGGACGTCTTCGGCCTGGCCATGTCGAACATGGTGGCGTCGTTGAAAAGGCTTGCCGCCAGCGCCGACCGCATCGCCTCGGGAGACCTCACCATCGACGTAGTCCCCGCCTCCCCCAAGGACCGGCTCGGCAACTCCTTCAGCCAGATGACCCGGAACCTTCGGGAGTTGAGCCTGGAGATCCGCGCGGTGGTGAACGTCCTGGCCGGGTCGGCCGCCGAGATCATGACCACGGTGAGCCAGCTTGCCTCCAGTTCCGCCCAGACCGCCACCTCCATCTCCGAGACCAACGCCACGGTGCAGGAGATCCGCCAGACCACCGACCTCACCTCGCAAAAGTCGAGGCAGGTCTACGAGAGCGCCAACCGCGCGGTGCAGGTCGCCAAGGAGGGGCGCGAGTCGGTATCCAGCGCCATCGACGGCATGCAGGGGATCGACGAGCGCATGGGCTTCATCGCGGAGCGCATCGTCAACCTGAGCGAGCAGAGCCAGGCCATCGGCGAGATCATCGCCACCGTGGCCGACCTCGCCGAGCAATCGAACCTCCTTGCGGTGAACGCCGCCATCGAGGCGGCCAAAGCCGGCGAACACGGCAAGGGATTCGCCGTCGTAGCCCAGGAGGTGAAGAACCTGGCCACCCAGTCGAAACAGGCGACCTCGCAGGTGCGCAACATCATCGGGCAGATACAGAAGGCGACCACCGCGGCGGTCCTCGCCACCGAACAGGGGAGCAAAGCCGTCGAGGCAGGCGTGAAGCAGTCCAGCGAAGCGGGAGAGTCGATCCGCGTGCTCGCCTCCAGCATCGAGGAATCATCCAACGCGACGCTGCAGATCGTCACCTCCACCCAGGAGCAGGCGATCGGCATGGACCAGATCGCCATCGCCATACACAGCATCAACCAGGCGAGCGACCAGAACGTCGAGGGTTCGCGCCAGATCGAGGCGGCGGCCCGCAACCTCTACGAACTGAACCAGAAGCTCCAGGCGCTGGTGAGCGGGTATAAGGTGGCATGATCGCCCAAGAAGAAGCCGGTGCCAGGTCTTGAGGCGCCCTCACCCCAACCCTCTCTGAGGGAGAGGGGGTTGAAGCAATTTGCACTGAAGCTGTAACCCATGTCCCCGAACACATGTAACCCTTGACTCCGGTCTATACAGGGGAAGCGACAGGGTGAGGGGTTGCAGCAGGGACCAAAGGGAAAGAAACGGCATGGGTGACACCGAAACCCTGATGAGGGAATTGCTGGAGACCTTCGAGCTGGAGGCGCAGGAGCACATAGGCGCGCTCGCCACGCTCCTGGTCGCGCTCGAGCGCGAAAACGACAAGGCTGAGCAGGAGCGCCTGGTCGAGAGCGTCCTGCGGCGCGTGCATACCCTCAAGGGGGCGGCTCATGCGGTGAACCTCGTCACCGTGGCCCATAGGTGCCAGGAGCTGGAAAGCCTACTGGCGTCGTTGAAGCGCGGGGAGATCTCCCTCGACCTCGACCTTTTCGACCGGCTGCACCGGGACATCGACGCCGTAGCCGGCGATATCACCGGCGCCGGGGAAAGCTCCACTCCCCCGGACGCCGCCTCCGCTGTTACCGTTGGCGGCTTGGAACCGATCGTGGCTGCGGCGGACCAGGCCGAGCCCCGTTGCGCATCTGCGGGAGTGAAGCCGACCCAGGCCCCCTTCCCCGAGCCGCTCAAGGAGCGCGCGCCGAAGGTTCCTCCCCAGGCGCCCACAAGCGCCGAGCCTGCAGCGCATGCTCCCGAGGCGGCAACTGCCGCTCCGACGGCACGCCCCGCACCGCGCGCCCCCTCCGACGAGACGGTCAAGGTTTCGGCGCGCCTTTTGGAGTCGCTGCTGCTGCAGTCCGAGGAGCTAGTTTCGGCGAAGCTCTCCGCCGCCTTGCTGCGCGAGGAAGCGGCAGCCCTTGCCGCCGAGCTTTCCGCGCGCGGGGGCGAGCGCTTGCGGGCCATGGAGTCGGCGAGAAAGGCGCTCAAGCAGGCGCCGATGCCGCAGGAGAAAACGCTGGCCCTGCTGGTCGAGCAGGGTTGGCAGAACGAGAAGGCGCTGGAAGGACGGCTGCGTCATCTGGAAAAAGGGGCCGAGAAGAACCTCAGGACGCTGAGCGGCATGGTGGACCCGCTTCTTGGCGAGCTGAAGAAACTGCACCTGCTCCCCTTCTCCTCTCTGGCGGAGCCCTTTTTCAAGATGGTGCGCGACCTGGCCCGGCAGCTGGACAAGGAAGCAGAGCTTAACTGCGAAGGGACGGAGCTCGAACTCGACCGCCGCATCCTCGCGGAGCTGAAGGAGCCGCTCTTGCACCTGGTGCGCAACATGCTCGACCACGGCATCGAGACGCCGGCCGAGCGCAGGCTCGCAGGCAAGCCGGAAAAAGGGAAGCTGGGCATAGCGCTGAAGCTCAAAGACGCGAATCGCGCCGAACTCACGGTGAGCGACGACGGCTGCGGCATCGATCTCTCCCAGGTAAGGGAAGCGGCTTCACGGCTGGAGCTCGCCTCGCGGGAGGCCCTGGAACTGACGCCGGACCACGAACTGCTCCAGCTCATCTTCGAATCCGGGGTCTCCACCAGCAGGATCGTCAGCAGCATTTCCGGGCGCGGGGTGGGTCTTGCCATCGTGCGCGAGGCGCTGGAAAGGTTGGGGGGGCACGTGACCGTGGTGAGCGCACGTGGGACGGGAACCCGCTTCCATCTCCACTTCCCCCTCTCCTTCGCCATGATGCGGGCCCTCCAGGTGCAGGTCGCCGGCCGGGACTGCTTCCTGCCGGCCGCCAACGTCGAGACCAGCGGCCGCGTGGCGCCGGCCCAGGTGAAAAGGGTGGAGAACCGCGATACGGTCCTTTTGGGTGGCGAGGTGCTGGCCCTAATCCCGCTTTCGCGCCTTTTGGGATTGTCAGCGCCTGCCGACCCTGAGCGCGTAGTGAGCTTCGTGGTGCTGCGCGCCGCCGACAGGCGGATCGCCTTCTCAGTGGATCAGGTGGTCGGGGTGCAGGAGATCCTGTTAAAGCCGCTGGGAAGCCAGCTCTCCCGGGTGAGAAACGTCGCGGGCGGCACCGTGTCCGGCGACGGCCGGGTGGTCCCGGTATTGAACGTGGCCGACCTGTTCCGTTCCGCCTTCGCCGACCAGGCGCCTTCACAGCCCATGGGTGAGCCGGCTCCCCGGGCGCAGGCGGCGCGGCTTTCGGTGCTGGTCGCCGAGGATTCCATCACCTCGCGCACGCTTTTGAAGAACATCCTGGAGGCATCGGGGTTCCGGGTGCGCACCGCCATCGACGGCTTGGATGCGCTGACCCAGCTTAAAACGGAACAGTTCGACGTGGTGGTCTCCGACGTGGAGATGCCGCGCATGGACGGCTTCCAGCTCACCGCAGCCGTCAGAAGCGACAGCCGGTTCGCCGCCCTGCCGGTGATCCTGGTGACCGGGCTCGAATCCCGCGTCGACCGGGAACGCGGCATCGACGTGGGCGCGAGCGCCTACCTGGTGAAAAGCAGCTTCGACCAAAGCGGCCTGATTGACGTGATACGAAAACTGACCTGACTGAGGACCAGATGATCAGATTACTGGTGGTGGAAGATTCGAAAACGGTGCAGAAGGCCTTGGTGGCTGCCTTTCAGGCGGACCCCGAGCTGCAGGTGATAGGCGTCGCGGAAAGCGGCGAGGAGGCGGTAGAGGCCGCCGCGCGCCTCAAGCCCGACCTGATCACCATGGACCTGCACCTCTCCGGGATGAACGGCCTGGACGCGACCCGCGCCATCATGTCCACCTCCCCGGTACCCATCGTAGTGGTCTCGGGAAAGATCGACACGCGCGACTCGGACCTCCTCTTCCGCTTCATGGAGGCCGGCGTCCTGATGGTGCTCCCAAAGCCCGCCCCGGTGGGAACCCCCGGCTACGCGGAGTCGGTGGCGAGCCTGATCCATCACATAAAGCTCATGTCGGAGATCAAGGTGGTGCGGCGCGTCTTCGCCGCCGGCGCCCTTGGCCAGTGGCCCAAGTCGCCGCTAAAGGAGCCCTTGCCCCCCGTAAAGGTGGTCGCCATCGGGGCCTCGACCGGAGGTCCCCCGTTGCTGCACCAGATCCTCGCCGCGCTTCCGGAAGATTTCGGCGCCGCCGTCCTGGTAGTGCAGCACATGTCCGTAGGCTTCACCGAGAACTTCGTGCACTGGCTGAACCTCCACTCGCGGATGCCGGTGCGGCTTGCCGCCGAAGGGACGGTCATCGCGGCGGGAGAGGTTTACGTGGCGCCGGACGGCTGCCACATGGAAATTACCCCGGCCGGCAGGATCACCCTCTCCGGCGCCCCCCCCGAAAACGGGGTCCGCCCCTCCATCGACGTCCTCTTCCGCTCGGTCGCCAAAAGCTACGGCGCCAATGCGGCCGGCATCATCCTCTCCGGAATGGGCAAGGACGGCGCCGTCGAATTGAAGACGCTAAAGGGGCGCGGAGGCCTCTGCATCGCGCAGGACCGCGAGAGCTCCATGGTCTTCGGCATGCCGGGAGAAGCGATAAAGATCGACGCCGTGCAGCACGTGCTCTCCCCGGAGGGGATCATCAACCTGCTTTTGGCGGTTACCAAGAAAGGCGCACAGGGTGCGTCCAAGTAAGGAAGGAGCTTCATGCAGAAGAGCAACAACGGCCAGACGACACCAAACCTGATCCTGATCGTCGACGACAGCCCGACCCAGGCGAAACTCCTTGAACAGCTCCTCGCCGGCGAGGGGTACCGCGTCGCGGTCGCCAGAAACGGAAGCGACGCGCTGGAGCAGATCCGCGAGCGGCAACCGGACCTGGTGATCAGCGACATATTGATGCCCGAGATGGACGGCTTCGAACTCTGCCGCAGGGTCAGGGGAATGGAATCCATAAAGGACACCCCCATCGTCCTGCTCACCCACCTGAACGACCCCTCGGACGTATTGCACAGCCTTGAGGCCGGCGCCAACTACTTCGTGTCCAAGCCCTACAGCGACAAGCTGCTGCTCAACAGGATCCGAGACGTACTGCAGGGAGAGCGGGCCTGCCGCATGGGGGAGAAAGAGGGAGAAGTTGCCATCAGCTACCACGGCAAGAACTACCGGGTACAGGCCGACAACGCCCACACCATCGAACTCCTGCTCTCGACCTACGAGCTTGCCGCCGAAAAGAACCAGGAGCTTCTGGGAGCCAAGGCGTCCCTGTCCAACCTGAACCGCGAGCTGGAGCAGCGGGTGAAGGAGCGGACCGCGGCGCTTACCCAGGAGACGGCGGAGAGGCTGCAGGCGATGGAAGAACTGCGCAAAAAGGACGAGGTGCTGATGCAGCAAAGCCGCCAGGCCGCCATGGGGGAGATGATCGGCAACATAGCCCACCAGTGGCGCCAGCCGCTGAACGCCGTTGGGCTCCTGGTGCAGGACCTGACGCTGAGCTACGAGTACGGCAACTTCAACAAGGAGTACCTCGACTCAAGCACCAACAAGATCATGCAGATGGTGCGGCACATGTCGCAGACCATCGACGACTTCAGGAACTTCTTCACCCCCGACAAGGAGAAGACCAGCTTCGACCCGTGCCAGGTGGTGGAAAAAACCCTCGGCCTCATCGAGGGGAGCCTCGCCGACAAGGGGATAACCTTCGAAGTACACTGCGGCCACGCGCCGAACATAACGGGGCACCCAAACGAGTTCTCGCAGGTGCTCCTGAACATCCTGACCAACGCCATGGACGCCTTCGGGGAGAGGAAACCGCCCCAGCCGAAGCTTAGGGTGAGTATAGATTCCGAAGACGGCAAGATCGTGGTCACCATCGCCGACAACGCCGGAGGCATGCCAAAGCACGTCCTGGGACGGATCTTCGAGCCCTACTTCACCACCAAGGAGCAGGGAAAAGGGACCGGCATCGGCCTTTTCATGGCCAAGAACATCGTGGAAAAAAGCATGCACGGCTCGCTCACCGCAAGAAACATCGACGGCGGAGCCGAATTCAGGATCGAGGTGTAGCATGGGCGGATTTGCCATCGAGGACCCCGGCTTCACCCTTTTGTACGTGGAGGACGAACAGGTCACCAGGGAGACGGTGCTTTCCCTTTTGCAGCGGCGCTTTCCCAAGCTCGCCCTTTTAAGCGCGGCAAACGGCGCCGAAGGCATGGCGCTTTTTCGGGAGCAAGCACCCGACCTCGTGGTGACCGACATAAAGATGCCGTCCATGAGCGGCATCGACATGGCGCGGGAGATGATGGAGCAAAAACCGTCCCTCCCGGTGATCGTCACCAGCGCGCATTCCGACATGAATTACCTGATCGAGTCGATCGAGCTGGGTATCAGCCGCTACGTCCTGAAGCCGATAGACAGCTCGAAGCTCTTCGCGGCGGTAGAAAGCGCGCTCGCCACCCTCACCCAGGAAAGGGAGCTATTGGCCCACCAGGCGTTCGTGCGCAGGCTCTCGCGGGCGTTGGAGCAGAGCGCCAGCAGCATCGTCATCGCCAACCCTCAAGGGGTGATCGATTACGTTAACCCCAGGTTCACCACGCTGACCGGCTACGAGGCCGGCGAGGTGCTGGGAAAAAACCTGAAGTCGCTGAAAGGAAAAACCGAACTATGGGACCGGGTCGCAGCCGGAGAGGAGTGGCACGGCGAGTTCGAGGGGGTGAAGAAAAACGGCGAGGTTTTCTACGAGTCCACCTCCCTCTCCCCCGTCTACGACGAGACCGGCGCTCTCAGCGACCTGGTCGCGGTGCAGGAGGAGATCACCGAAAGGGTGCTGTCCGAGCGACGGATCGAGGCGTTGAACCGGAACCTCGCTGCGCGCGCCGAGGAACTGGAACTCGCCAACCGGGACCTGGAGGGATTCAGCTACACGGTTTCGCACGATCTGCGCACGCCGCTGACCAACATCAACGGCTACTGCCAGGTGATACTGGAGCTTTACGGCGCAACGCTGGACGAGCAGTGCAAGGATTTCATCAAGATCATCTTCGACGAAACCGTCAACATGAACCAGTTGATCAAGACGCTGCTTGAATTCTCCCGGGTGAGCCGCAGCGAGATGACCCGGTCGGAGGTTGATTTAAGCCAGCTCACCTCCCTGGTCTGCGCCTCCCAGCAACTGAGCGAACCGCAGCGGCGGGTGACCTTCAGCATAGCCCCCGGGATGACGGCCATTGGGGACCCGGACCTTTTGAAGGTCGTGCTGCAAAACCTGATATCCAACGCCTGCAAATACTCGGCGAACCGGGAAGACGCCGCAGTCGAAGTAGCCTCCCTGGACGAGAGCGGGGAGCTCGTTTACTTCGTGCGCGACAACGGCGCCGGCTTCGACATGGCGCAGGCCGACAAACTGTTCAGCCCCTTCCAGCGGCTCCACACGGAGCGGGAGTTCAAGGGGTTCGGCATAGGGCTTGCCACCGTGCAGCGCATCATCCAGCGCCACGGCGGCAGGATCTGGGCCGAGGGAGAGGTGGGGCTCGGGGCCTGCTTCTACTTCACCCTCCCCGATGAAAACACGAGACACGGAGCAGACCACTGTTCGGCAAGGCAGGAGGAGCGCAAAAAGTGAACAAAGAAATGAAGCACACGCAACGGATTCTGCTCGTAGACGACGAGGCGCAGATACTGGAAACCTGCCGGAGCTGCCTCAACACCGCCGGGCACGCCGATGTAGTCATAGAAAACGACAGCAGCAAGGTGATGTCGCTTCTCTCCAGAGAGGAGTTCGCCGTCATCGTCCTCGACCTGCGCATGCCGAACCTCTCCGGGTTCGAACTCCTGCCGCAGATAGTCTCGCAACACCCTCAGATCAAGGTGATAGTCGCTACCGCCAACAACGACGTCGAAACCGTGGTGAACTGCATCAAGGAGGGAGCCTTCGATTACCTGGTGAAGCCCATCGACGTGAAGCGGCTGATCACCTCGGTTAGGAAAGCCCTGGAGATGCGATCGCTCGCCAACGAGCTCACCGCCTTGAAGCAGTACATGTTCACCGACCGGCTGGACCACCCCGAGGCCTTCCAGAGCATCGTCACCGGCAACAAGGCGATGCGGGCCATCTTCCAGTACCTCGAGGTCATTTCCGGCACCAGGCAGGCGGTGATGATAACCGGCGAGACCGGCACCGGCAAGGAGCTGATCGCCCGGGCGATCCACAACCTGAGCGGCTGCAGCGGCGAGTACGTAGCGCTCAACGTGGCAGGGCTCGACGACAACATGTTTTCCGACACCCTTTTCGGGCACAGGAAAGGCGCCTTCACCGGCGCCGACCAGGCCCGGGACGGCCTGATCACCCGCGCCTCCGGGGGGACGCTCTTTTTGGACGAAATAGGCGACCTCAACGAGATGTCGCAGATCAAGCTCTTGAGGCTTTTGCAGGAGCAGGAGTACTACCCCGTCGGCTCCGACTTCATCAAGAAGAGCGACGCGCGCCTGGTGCTCGCCACCAACCGCGACCTTCAGGAGCTGATCAAGCAGGGGAAATTTCGCAACGACCTCTACTACCGGCTCTGCGGGCACCGGGTGCATCTCCCGCCGCTGCGGGACAGGCTGGACGACATTCCGCTCCTTCTGGAACACTTCCTGGGAAGCGCCGCCGACTGCTTGGGCAAGAAAAAGCCTACCCCTCCCCCCGAGCTTGCCGTCATGCTCGCGCTTTACCACTTCCCGGGCAACATACGGGAGTTGGAGGCGCTCGTGTTCGACGCCGTCTTGCGGCACAGCTCCGGCATTCTCTCCATGGAGACCTTCCGCGGCGTCATCGGCCACGAGCGGCCCTTGCCGACGCTCGACTGTTCCACCCCTGCTGCCGCAGGCGAGAATCCATTATGTGGCATCTTCGGGCACTTCCCGACTTTGGACGAAGTGGAGCAGTACATGATCGCCGAGGCGATGAAATTGGCCAAAGGGAACCAGGGGTTAGCCGGCAAGATCCTGGGCATGGGGCGCCAGACCCTGAACAAGCGGCTGAAGCTGCAGGCGTCGTAAAAACCTCCCTCGCCCCTGCCCCTCTCCCAGAGGGCGAGGGGATGGACACCTGCCATTTACCCTCTCCCTCTGGGAGAGGGTGGCCGCAGGCCGGGTGAGGGAGATGCCGCGAAGATGAGGCGCTACGCGGGTCAGGACGAGAAATGCTCCGCCACCATCCCCTGCGCCAGATCCATCGACGAGGTGAAAGCGGGGGAGATGGGGTTGAGCACGTGGAGCGAAGAGCCGTCCGCCACAACGAGGAAATCCATCACCAGCTCCTTCTTCTCCCAGTCAACCAGCTGCGGACGTATCCCCACCTTGGAAGCATGCACCACGTCGGAGGGCGCCAGTTCCTTCACCAGCTTCGCCGCGTCGCGGAAGAAGTAAGAGGGCAAATACTTGAGCGGCTCAGAGAGCGCGACGTTGCGGAAAGGCCGGTTGAGGAAGAAAAGGACCAAGTCCTGCCAAGCGATGCTGAAAGCCTCGGCGTCGATGCCAGACAGGATGCCGTAGTTCTCCCGCCCGAAAGCGGGAATGGCCGTCGGCCCCAGGTAGACGTCGCCGTGGACGCTGCGGGTGAAGTGGATCCCCAGAAAGGGGTTCCGGATATCGGGCACCGGATAGATGTTGGAGTTGACGGTAAAGGGAGCATCCTTTTTCAGCAGCCGATACACCCCCTTGAAGGGGATGAGCCGGTATTTGGAACCCACCCCGAAGAAGCCCGCCACTTTGTTGCAGTAGGCGCCGGCTGCGTTGATGAACCTCTCGAAGCTGATATCCCCCTTGTTGGTCACCACCGTGGAGCTTCCCTTAAGGCCTATCATTTTGCAGCCCAGGTGAAGCTTCACCCGTCCGGTCCGTTCCAGGTCCTTTTTCAGGCTCTTCAGCACCGCTTTCGGGTCCACCACCGCCGTGTAATGCGAGAAGAGAGCGCGCTCCACCGTCCGGGCGTTCGGCTCGATTGCGGCCAGTTGCCTCTCGTCGATCATCTCCACCTTGGCGCCGTTGGCCGTAGCGCGCCGGTGCAGTTCGTCCAGCACCGGGAGTTCGGCCGCGGTGCGGGTGACGATGACCTTGCCGCTTTCCAGGAGCGGCAGCCCCTTTTCCTTACAGTATTCCCGCATCAGGAAATTGCCGTTCAAGCAGGACTTGGCCTTGAGGCTGTCCGGGGAATAGTAGATGCCGGCATGGAGCACGCCGCTGTTGCGGCCCGAGGCGTGGACGCCCAGTTCCGGTTCCTTCTCGATGATGACGATGTCGCCGTGCCCCTGCTTCACCAGTTCGCGCGCGATGGTGAGGCCGATTATGCCGCCACCGACGATCAGTATTCCTGCGTTGTCGAAGCTCATGAACTAACCTCCTAAAAAACCTTAAGATCTTCGCCACAGAGGACACGGAGGACACAGAGGCGGCACAGAGAAAAAACAGAGCAGGAAAAACGAAAAGCTTTCACCACAGAGGATCACAAAGGAAAAACAGAAGCGAAGAAAACCACAAACTTTTCTTGGAGAAAATCAAAGGCAATTAGCCTTTTGCCTTCCTCTGTGATTCCTCAGTGTACCTCTGTGGTGAGTGCCTGTGCTTTGCTTTCCCCAGAATAAACATCAGTGCCCCCCGTGGACCTCCGAGACCTCTGTGTTCCGCCTTTCCGGTTTTTCCCCCTCAGCTCGCGGCGGCTAACGGCAGCGGGTCAACACCACCCCCACGATGGCTCACTTCGATGGTGACGTGAACCAGTTCCTCGTGAATGCTCAACTGACGCCTGAACTCCTCGGGGTCCGTAGATCCCTGCACCGCAAGTGACAGAATGCAGGCGAACTTCCCCTTCCCTACCCGCCAAACGTGCAAGTCGGTGATCTCGGCAGCCACCGGGCTCTCGGCGATCACCTCGCGGATCTCGGCCACGACCGGCGCATCCATTTCGGCGTCGAGCAGTATGCGGCCGGAGTCGCGCAAAAGACCGTAGGCCCAGATGGCGACCAAGATGGCGCCGACTATCCCCATCACCGGGTCGAGCCAGTTGGCCCCCCACAGCTTTCCTCCCAGGAGGGCGAAGATGGCGAAGACCGAGGTGGCGGCGTCGGCAATGACGTGCAGGTAGGCGGAGCGCAGGTTTAAATCGTGGTGGCCGTGGCTGCCGGCATGGTGGTCATGATGATGCTCCTCATGGTCGTGGTCGTGGTGATGGTGATGACCATCGCGCAGCAACCAGGCGCAGGCGAGGTTGACCAAGAGGCCCAAAGCGGCAATGGCCATGGCCTGGTCGTAGCTGATGGGCTGGGGCGAGACCAGGCGCTCTACTGACTGGAACAGCATGAGTACCGCCACCGCCACCAGGAAGATGGCGCTCGTGTATCCCCCCAGCACCTCGATCTTCCAGGTGCCGAAGGAAAAGCGCGCATCGCCGGCGAAGCGTCGGGCAGCGCGGTAGGCGAGTACGGCGAGGCCGAGTGCAAGCGCGTGCGAGCTCATGTGCCAGCCGTCGGCCAGAAGCGCCATCGAGTTGAAGAACCAGCCGCCGACGATTTCAGCCACCATCATGGCCGCGGTGAGCAGCACCGCAAGCCTGGTGTTTCTTTCGGCAAGGGGATTACCCTCGTCGAAGACATGAGAATGGAATTGCTTGGAAAACTCAGATTGCATCAGTTTCATCTCCCAGGGTCAAAGACGTTGCACACGGATCAGACGGATCAAACGGAAACGGCACGGATAAATCTTAAGCCTTCAGGCCTTGAGGCTTGATCCGTTCAATCCGCGCCTTTTTTGCCTTTTCCGCGTGCAAAGCTTTTGACTTTGCTGTTTAGGTTTTACTCCCGCGCGGAGAACCTGGCATATGCGTCGCACCTCAGGATCTGCACCGCGCTACTGTTCCCTCGGGGATAGATCTCGCTCGCCAGATAGGCGAGCTCCTCCGGCTCGGCCTCGGCCGGCACATCGCGCCACCAGGCCTTGCTCCCCCCCTGCGACCCGTCGCTCCAACGATAGCCGCGGTCCTTGAGAAGATCCTTCTTGTCGAAGGGTGCGGAGACGGCATAAAGCCTCGAGGTGACCTCGTGCGCTCTCTTCAATAAAGTCTGGAAGATGGGCGCGCCGGTGACCGGAAGCCGCTCCAGCAATAGGCCCAACACCCCCTCGGCGTCGTCCAGCGCACGGTGGGCGTTGATGGTGAGAGAAGCGGTCTTGAAAAGGAGGTATTCCAGGGTGCGCGAAGACACCCGCTCCGCCCCCCAATCGATCTGCGACACGGTGCAGGCCCAGGGAAGATTGGCGAAAGCGGGGAAACGCGCCTCGACGAACTTCCTATCGAAGGCGGCGTTATGGGCGATCACCAGGTGGGACTTTTCCGCCAGGTGGTTGATGAAGGCGTCGTCGAACGCCTGCCCGCGCACCATGTCATCCGAGATGCCGGTGATCTCCTTCACCTCTTCCGGGATGGGGAACCCAGGATCCTCGAAACCGGAGTAGCGCTCGGAGATCCTGAAGATCTCGCCGGTCTCGGGATCGTACTCGAAAGCGACGATCCCCAGTTCGATCACCTTGTCCCGCTTGTAGTCGAGTCCGGTGGTCTCGGTATCCAGGCAAAGGGCGACCTGGGAGCACTCCGGGGCCTTGCGGGCGAGGCGAGCGTCGCGCGCGAGGTTCAGGCGCCGCAGTACCAGGTAGTCCCCTGTGGAATGAAGCGCGGCGATGGCCACCTCTATCTCCAGCGCGTTCATGCTGAACTCTTTCTTTTTAGCTCCCTTCATTTCCCACCCTGTCTCACTCTCAGAGATATTTCTCCCGCAGTGCCACCTTGTTGATCTTCCCAACGCTGGTCTTGTCGATGGAGGGAACGAGCTTCACCTTGACCAGCACGACCTGCTTACTCACCACACCCTTGTCGGCGTACTCCCTCACGTGGTGGGCGATCTCCTTATCGGTCACCTTCGCCCCCTCCGTCGGCTTGAGAACGACCAGCGCCAGGGGGCGCTCGCCCCACTTCTCGTCGGGCTTCCCTATCACCGCCACCTCGGCGACAGCCGGGTGGTGCGCGACGATATCCTCAAGCTCCAGCGACGAAACCCATTCGCCGGCGACCTTGATCACGTCCTTGCTCCGGTCGGTGATCTTCAGATAGCCCAGCTCGTCCCGCACCGCCACGTCGCCGGTATGGAGATACCCTCCCTCCCAGAGACGCTCGGAGGCCTTGTGGTCCTTCAGGTACCCCTGCGAGAGCCAGGGGGAGCGCACCACCACGTTGCCGGCGCTGACGCCGTCGCGGGGGAGTTCGTTGAAGTTGCTGTCGACCACGCGCAGATCGACCAACGCCAGGGCAAGACCCGTTTTGCAGCGGATTTCCGCCTGCTCGGCGTGGGATAGTTCCAGCATCTCCGGGGTGAGCTTGGAAATGGTGAGGATCGGGCAGGTCTCCGACATCCCGTACCCGGTAAAGACGTCGATGCCAAGCCTCAGCGACTCGACGCAGAGGTTGCGCGACAAAGCCGCGCCGCCGATGATGAGTTTCCACCCCCGCAGGTCGATCTTTTCCGCGTGAGGGTGCTTCAAGAGCATGTGCAGGATGGTCGGAACGCAGTGGGAGAAACTGACCCCTTCCTTCTCCTTGAGCTCCAGCAGGGTTTCCGGCAGGTAGCGCCCGGGGTAGACCTGCTTCACCCCCAGCATGGTGGCGATATAGGGGACCCCCCAGGCATGGACGTGGAACATCGGGGTGATCGGCATGTAGACGTCGTCGCGGTGCAGGCAGGCGTGCGAGGTGGAGGAACCGAGCGTCGCCAAAAGCCCCAGGGAATGGAGCACCAGCTGCCGGTGGCTGAAATAAACCCCTTTCGGCATTCCCGTGGTCCCGGTGGTGTAGAAAGTCGTGGCCCTGGTGTTCTCGTCCAGGTCCGGGAACTCGAACTCCGGCGAGGCCTGGGCCAGAAGCTGCTCGTACTCGCCGCAGGCGGGGATGGTGTTGCATTCCGTCATGCCGTCATCGGAGATGAGGATATAGGTGCGGACGTTGTCGATCCTGCCGCGGATCTGCTCCATGATGGGGAGAAACTCGCTGTTGACCAGCAGCACGTCGTCCTCGGCGTGGTCGATGGTGTAGAGGATCTGCTCAGCGGACAGGCGCACGTTGATGGTGTGGAGCACCGCGCCGATCATCGGCACCGCGAAGAAGAGTTCCAGGTAGCGATGGCTGTCCCAGTCCATCACGGCCACCGTTTGCCCCGGCTTCACGCCGAGCCCGGTGAGCATGTTGGCCAGCCGCTTCACCCGCTCCCTCAGTTGGCGGTAGTTGCCGCGGTACAGGTCACGGTAGACGATCTCCTGGTCGGGGTTGTCGACCACCGGGTAAAGCAACAGGTTCTTTATCAGCAAAGGGTAATCGTAGGCGGACGCGGTACGGGGTATCAGCAAATCGCTCATCAATGAGTCTCCTGTTTCAAATAAAACCGGCTATGCAGCCGGAAAAGTGCAGGTCTCCCCCCCTCCATTGACGGGAGGGGGGACTTTATTGCAACGTGGGCAAAGCTGGGAGCAATCAGATGTTGCTTCCTACTCCACCACCTGGCAGTCGTCCAGAAAGCGCTGCAGCACGGCTTCCTCGACCCCTGCCAGGGCGGCGATGCGGGAGAGGCGCGGGAAGGCCCAGAAGGTGCGTCCTTCCGCGAGACGCTGTCCGGCCGCGTCGAAGATGGCCATGGAGACCTCCGCCTGCGTAGCGGCGAAAGAAACTATCTGCCCCACCACCCTGATTTCCGTTTCGGTGGGGACCGGCTTCAAGAATCGGGTCTGCATCTCCCGCGTCACGCCAAGCTTGCCGTGGCGGGCGAAGAGCGAATAGGCCGCCGCCTCGTCCATGAGGGCCGAGATGATGCCGCCGTGAACCATGCCGTCGAAGCCACAGTAGCCGGCGGGGATGCGGCAGACGCAGGCGACGCCGACGTCGGTGTGGTGGAAGCGAAGGCGCAGGCCATGGGGATGCCCCTGGGAACAGACGAAACAGGTACCGGGCCACTGGGCGCGGACCTGCGGCAGGTCAAGGATGGATTCGGGAAGCTGAACAGTGGGAAAATCTTGCATCGGTCGCTCCTCAGGAGAAGTAGTAAAGCGCACGGCTCCCGGTAAAGGAGCGTCGGCGATATTACCCTTTTTTGCAGCGGAGCGCCAGCGGGATGTTAATGGGAGGAAAGCAGGAAGCGACAGTTTCTGAGTGAAGACAAAGCGATAGGCGTATGGAGAGGTTGGACCGGTGCCGATGGACCGGTGCCTGGTCTTGAAAAATCAGATTTTCATCGAGTTTCAGCACTTCATGCAGCTGACGTTACCCTTCTCGCCCCAGCGCCTGAGCGCGTCGTTCAAGGAATTCATGCCGTCGGTCACCGGCTTCTTCATGGCGAAGGTGAAGAGCGGCGCAAGGAGCCCCTTGAACGAAGAGCGCTGGGTTATCCTCAAACGCTCCGGGGACAGGCTGTGCAGCTCATAACAGAAGGTCCAACTAAGCACCACGCTGGAGATCATGCTGCTTTTCCAGCACAGTCGCGACTTCGGCTCCGCCTCCTGCAGTACCGGCTTGATGGGGAAAGGATCCATGCCGGGTAGCTTCACCACGAGGTCGAACCGTTCGCCAGGGTTGATCGGTCCCGTCGCCTTGATAAAGAGAGGGTTCCATTCGGGATAGAGTCCAAAGTCCGTCAACAGTTGCCAGATTCTCTCTACCGGCGCATCAAGAGTTATCTCTGTAGTTAGTTCTGCCATGCTGCCACCTCGGAAAGCTGTTGTTGGCACTACCGGCTAGAGCCGACAGTACCGAATACTCCATTTTCCCCCTGATTGAAAGTCCTTTTCCGCAAGGCCGCTGCTTCAGAGAAAGCCGGGCTCAGCCAAGTCCCCGCCCCCGGAGGGGG
>NZ_AUGE01000038.1 GCF_000426865.1 Citrifermentans bremense R1 | reverse complement strand
ATGGCCTCACTTTCTGCCGGCTCGTTTATTCGGTTGCAAAGAACTGTTTGCTGCGGAGTCCAGCTTTATAGCAAAGCGATCTTCGAGCGTCAACACCTTTGTGACTAAAATTATCTAATAGAGTAAATATCCAAAATCATACCTTCCCCTTACTCCCCTACCTCGGTTATACTCCGCGCCATGTCCAATCTCGCCTTCACGTTGATCATCTTCTCAGCGGTCATGCATGCCATCTGGAATATGCTGGTGAAGCGCAGCCGCCACAAGACTGTCTTCATCTGGTGGATGTTCGTGATCGCCAGCATCCTGTTCACAGCATCACTGCCTCTTTTCCCTGAAGAGTTCCGCCTTCCCGGAAGCCATACCTTGCTGATGATCGCCATCGGCTCGGTCAGCTTCGTCCTTTATCACCTGCTGAACGGCCGTGCCTACCACACCGGCGACCTTTCCGTGATCTACCCCCTCTCCCAGACTTCGATGGTATGGGTCCCCATCTGGGGAATGGCGATTCTGGGAGAACGCCTTTCCCTGCGCGGCGTTACCGGGATACTCCTCGTCATCCTGGGCACCTTCTCGGTGCAGATGCAGCGCCTGAGCCTGGTGGAACTCGCCCGTCCCTTCCGCGACTTGAAAAGCACCTCGGTGCGAGCGGCGCTCTTGGCAGGTTTCATCTATTCCGTTGGCTCCATCGCCGAGAAAACCGGTGTCAGACACTACCCGCCCTTATACTTCACCTATTTCCTCACGCTCACCATGCTGCTCCTCATGACCCTGAATCTGAGCCGCACCAAGTACCGGAGCGCCATCGCCGAGGAATGGCGGGTCAACTGGCGCCCCATCCTTTGCAGTGGACCAGTGGTGATGGCCTCGTTTCTCACCTTCCGCTATGGATTGAATCTCGCTCGCGTTGGTTATGCGGTGCCGGTGCGACAGGTAAGCATCATGGTCGGTGTGCTCATCGGCATCTTGTTTCTGCAGGAATCCTATGGCAGGACCAGGCTCTTATCGGCAACGATCATCGTCGCCGGGGCCGTCTTGATCAGGTTCGGATGAAGCAAAAGAATGGCCCGAAGCAGACAACGCTTCGGGCCATTTCACTTTCCTTATCAGTCGTTCAGTTGAAGATGCGCCGTGAGCACACTACCTAATGCGCATCAGTTTGGTCGCTTTGCCGCTCATGCTCTCCATGGCGTCAGCCAGATCGGACATCCTCCCGGAGAGATCCCGCATCATCCTGTCGCTCTTATTGCCCATCACCTTGCCCATGCGCACCATTTTTTTGCGGCTTTTGGCACCCGAGTAAGGGGCGAACATCAGGCCCAAGCCAGCGCCTACTACCCCGCCACCGACCAGCATCATGACGTCTGTCATCAACCTTTTCATACGCGCCTCCTTTCAGACAGTCTGTTCAGATAAGCCATTTTACCGCCGATCAAAAAAGGAAGTCTAGGCGGAAATTGCAAAACCGGCGCATGTAGAGTCTGCAGTGTGCCATTGATACTCATCTTAGTCAAAGCAGCAGAATCAAACAGAATGAATGACAAAATGACAGAATCTATCGGACAGTTAGCTGGCGTTGCCAGCATTTAACATCAATGTTTTGTTGATATTTAACAAAATCGGCGTACATTATCCGCCAGTGACTGAAACCACTCAAGGAGTGTGCGATGCTGCTGGAGGAATTGATAGAGAAGGCGAACCAAAAACCAGAATACGACTGGGACGGTTACTACAAGTGGCTGTTCAGCGAAGACGCCGGGCAGAAAGTAACCGGTTACACCTTTTGGGAATGCAAGAAGTGCCTGACTATCAACCTGCTCTACCTGCCCGCACGCTACGGCAAATGCCGTAACTGCTCGCTCATCCACATACCCCACTGACCCATCTAAGCCAGCTGCATCCAGGACTCCAGTAACTCCTTGGCCAGCGTACCTAAGGTCTCTACTCCCCGTTCCGACTTGTCATCCCAATACGCCGATGAAAGACGGATATAGTTCCGGTACTTGTCGGAGAGAGAGAATATGGCTCCCGGCGTGATGCCGATGCGATGCTCCAATGCCCGGTGAAACAACTTCACCGAATCCACCCCCTGCGGCATCTCCACCCACAGCATGAAGCTCCCTGTGGGGCGCGTCATCCGCGTACCCTCCGGGAAATACCGCGCCACCGCCTCCGACATCTGGGACAGGTTCTTGGCATAGACGCGCCTGATGGCGCGCAGGTGGTGATCGTACCCGCCATTGGCGAGAAACTCCGCCAGGGCAAGCTGGGTCGGTGAGGCGACGGCAAGGTTCGTCATCATCTTCAGCCGCTCCATCTCGTCCTGGAAACGCCCCCCGATTGCCCACCCGACCCGATAGCCGGGAGCCAGGGTCTTGGAGAAGGAAGAGCAGTAGATAACCAGCCCCTTCTTGTCGAACGATTTTGCCGCGACCGGGCGCTGCTGGCCGAAGGTGAGATCGCCGTAGATGTCGTCCTCGATAAGGGGGATGCCGTGGCCTTCCAGAAGCTGAACCAGTTCGCGCTTTCTGTCGTCCGGCATCAAGCTCCCCAGCGGGTTGCTGAAGTTGGGAATCACCAGGCAGGCGCTGATCTTGTTGTTCTCGATGGCATAGCGAAGCGCCTCTATCGATATCCCTTCCCTCGGGGTCGAGGGAATTTCCAGCGCCTTCAGTCCCATTTCCGCGATGAGTTGCAGGAAGTTGAAGTAGAAGGGGGATTCGACGGCGATGGTATCGCCGGCGCGGCAGGTGGCGCGCAAGGCGAGCTGAACGGCCTCTACACAGCCGGCAGTCACCAGCACTTCGTCCGGGGTGACGCTGATCCCGGAAAGAAGCGAGCGCTTGGCGATCTGGGTCCGAAGCCGCTCGCTCCCCGGCGGCATCATGTAGGAAACGCTCTGGGAGCCGAAGCGCCTCAGCTCAGCCGACATGATCCGGTTCAGCTTCTCGAACGGCAGGTGCTGCGGATTGGGAACCGCACTTCCCAGAGGGACCATTGCCGGCTCCATCATGTTGCGGATCACCAATTGGCAGAGATCGCTGAAGGTGACGGCGGTGGCGCGAAAACCTTGCCCGCAGGAGACGGGGTGAGCGGTGATTTCCGGCGCGCGGGGGCAGACGTAGTACCCCGACTGGGGGCGCGCCTGGATCACCCGGCGGTCCTCCAGGACCGCGTACGCCTGCATCACCGTGTTGATGCTGACACTCAGTTTTGAGCTGAGCTGCCTGATCGAGGGAAGCCGTTCCCCAACCCGGAAGGTGCCACCTTCGATGAGCGCGACTATCTCGCCCCCTACCTTCTCATACAGCGGCCTGCAGTCTGTTGCCGTGTCCAAAGCCATATCTCCCCCCAGCGCCGCTCACACAGTTTGCTTGAAGACATCTCCACTCTACTCCACGAGCCCAATCACGCCAGATACAGTCTACACATTTTGGCATGGGTACAGTTACCGGTTTCCGTCATTGCCATGATAACAATTGTGACAGTTGCCCGCAGCTGGAACCAGTCACCTCCTACTCGCGGCGCCTTTTCACTTGGAGTACAACCCTTACTGCTGATATGTTGCCTATCGCAATAACAGGCATATGGGGGACTCTGCATGACCACGCTGAATCACCTTCCGGCTGTCTCCATCCTGATGCCGGTGAGAAACGAGGAGCGGTTCCTGCCGGCGGCGCTCCGCTCACTCGCGGCGCAGACCTTTACCGATTGGGAGCTGGTGGCTGTGGATGACGGCTCGACCGACGGAACACCCGGCGTCCTGGCCGAGGCGGCGGCAAGCGACCCGCGCATCCGGGTGCTTCACAGCGGAAAGGGGCTCGTTCCCGCCTTGAACCAGGGGCTGAAGGAGTGCCGGGCGCCGCTTGTCGCCCGGATGGACGGCGACGATATCGTGCACCCCCAAAGACTCGCGGCGCAGGTGGCGTTCCTCGCCGCCCACACCGGGACAGGGCTCGTTGCCTGCTCGTTCAAGCATTTCCCGCGGCAGCAGGTAGGCCTAGGGATGGCGGGGTATGAAAAGTGGCAGAACCGGCTCATCACCCATGAGGAGATAGCCGCAGACCTCTTCGTGGAATCGCCTTTCGTGCACCCGAGCGTGATGTACCGCAGAGCCGATGTGGAGCAGGTAGGCGGCTACCGCGATCAGGGGTGGCCCGAGGATTACGACCTGTGGCTCAGACTTGCCGCCGCACAAGTGAAGTTCGCCCGGCTCCCCGAGACCCTGTTCTTCTGGCGGGAGCGCCCCGAACGGACCACGCGCACCAATCCCGCCTATGCTCCCGACGCCTTCCGGCGCTGCAAGCTGCACCACCTGATGAACGGATTTCTGGAAGGGGAAAGCGAGGTCATTCTAGCCGGAGCGGGCCTGGAGGGGCGGGCGTGGTATCGCCTGCTGCGCGAGGAGGGGATCGGGGTCTCCGCCTGGCTCGACGTCGATCCACGGAAGATCGGGCGGGAGCTGCACGGTGCCCCGGTACTTGCCACCGGCCAGGTGAGGCCATCCGGGGTCAAGATGCTGATGACGGTGGGCGCCCGGGGGGCTCGGGCGCTGGTGCGGGCGTCCTCCGCGCAGGCGGGTTTCGTCGAAGGAATCGACGCCGTCTGCGTGGCTTGAGATTGCTGTTTTTTCCCGTTGTGTTCAGCCCCCGTACTTCTCCTTCTCCTCCGTTTCCTGCTCCATCTTGCCTCTGGCAGCAAAAACTACCAACAGATGGCGGGAAGGCAACGGCCTGGCTCGTTGCCAAAGGGGTGGCGATAAAGCCAAAAGAGCGGCTTTAGGGGGAAGTCAGGCGTCGAGCATCTCGCGCACCTTGCGGGCGAGCTCCGCGGGAGCGATCGGCTTCATCAGGATGTCGTAACGCTCGTCGACGTTGCCGTGTTTTTCCATGACGTCAGCCATGTAGCCGCTGGTGAAGAGCACCTTGACGTCGGGCCTCATCGCCTTGATCTCGGTGTGGAGCTCCATGCCGCTTTTTCCCGGCATGATGAGGTCGGTGAAGACGAGGTCGATGCTCTCCCGGTGCCTCCTGAACTTCTCCACCGCATCCCTGCCGTCGACGGCGAGCATGGTCCGGTAGCCGAACTGCTGCAGCACCGAGTCCACCAGTTCACGGACGTGCGCCTCGTCCTCGGCGATGAGGATCGTCTCGCTCCCCCTTTTGATGGCGTCGAACGTCTCCTTCCCCCTGCCCTTTGGAAGAGGGTTTCCGGAGAGGGGGAGGTAGATGCTGAAAGTGGTCCCTTTCCCCGGACGGCCGTCGACGTCGATGTACCCCTTGTGCTGTTTCACGATGCCGTAGACGATGGAAAGCCCGAGCCCGGTCCCCTTCCCGAATTCCTTCGTGGTGAAGAAGGGCTCGAAGATCTTGCCCCGCACCCCCTCGTCGATCCCCTTGCCGGTATCGGAGACCTTGACGACGGCGAACTTCCCGGGCTTTCCGAACCCGCGGGACTGGATAAACCTGCCGTCAAAAACGGTTAGCCCGGTCGAGATGGAGAAGGCGCCCCCGTTTTCCATGGCGTCCCGGGCGTTGGTCGCGAGATTGATGATCACCTGCTCGATCTGCCCCTTGTCGGCGAAGACGGTGAGCGGTTCGGGGCCAAGGGTGGTGCTCAGCGTGATGTCCTCACCGATGATCCTCCTCAGGAACTTCCCGACCCCCTGGACGATCTCGTTTAGGCTGCAGTCGTCTGCGTGCATCTCCTGCTTCCGGCTGAAGGCAAGCAGGCTGCGGGTGAGATTGGCGGCGCGGTCCGTGGAGGCGACGATCTGGTCGACCATCTCCGCCTTGGGGTCCCCCGGCTCCATCTTCATCTCGAGCAGCGAGGCGTAACCTCCTATGACGGTAAGAAGGTTGTTGAAATCGTGGGCGATTCCTCCGGCCAAATGCCCCACGGCCTCCAGTTTCTGCGAATGGCGCAGCTGCTCCTCGAGGTTCTTCCTGTTGGTGATGTCGCGCACAAAGACGTGGATCGCCGCGTTTCCCTGGTGCATGATCGAGGTGGCGGTGACCTCGCCGTAAAAGGTGCTCCCGTCGAGGCGCTGGTACTTCACCTCGGTTACCGGCAGGCGCCCCATCTGGGTGGCCGCCATCTCCATGTGCTCCTGCACCAGCGCCTTCGAATCGGGGTGGACGAAATCGAGCAGCCTGCGGGAGAGGATATCGTTCGCGCTCGCAGCGCCCAGGATACGGACCCCCGCGTCGTTCACAAAGACGATCTTCCCGCCGCTTTTGATGAAGATGATGTCCTGGGAATGCTCGACCAGTTGGCGGTAGCGCTCCTCGCTCTCCCTGAGGGTCTCCTGGGTTTTGCGATCGAAGGAGAGGTCGTGGCGCGTGACGAGCATGCTCACCGGCTTGCCGTTGCCGTCGCGCACCATCTTGAGGCTCACCTCCACCGGGCATCCCTGGTGGTTGTCGGGGTGACCCGCCTCGAGGACGGTGACGAAGTCGATGAGGGCAGTCTGGGCGTCGCAAAGGATGCACGGGGCCGAGTGGCCGGGGTGGATGATCTCCGCTATGTGCATCCCTATCGAGCTTTCCGGGCTCCTCCCGGTCATCTCGTAGAATGCCTTGTTCGCCCGCAGTACCCTCCGGTCGAGATCGAGGAGGTAGATGGCGTCGCCCGAGGCGTCCATCGCCGCCTGCCATTCGCCGGCCGCCTTCTCGAGCGACGCCTCCGCCCGCTTCCGCTCAGTTATGTCCTCGCCTGAAAAAAGGACGCCGGATATCGCACCGCCCTCCTCATGCAAAAGCGTGTTGTGGAATGCGATCATCCTCTCCTCGCCGCTTCGAGTGAGAATCGGGTTTTCGAAAAACTCGACCGACTCTATCTCCCCCGCCATCTGCTTGGCGAAGACGTCCTTGACGACGCCGACCGCCGTCGGAGGAAGACAGACCTCGAACCAGTTACGCCCGATCAGTTCGTCCTCCGGATAGCCCAGGATCTGCCCCCCCTTCTTGTTGATCAGCCTGATGATCCCCTCCCTGTCGATCGCGGCGAACATGACGCCTGCGATGTCAAGGTATAGCTGGGCCTTGTTCCTCTCGCGTATGACGCTGTCGAGGATAATCTTTTGCTCGGTCACATCGGCGTTCAGCCCCATGAACCTCACCGCAGCACCTTCGCCATTGCGTATCACGGTGCCGTCGGCCTTTATGTACCGAATCTCCCCGTCTGGGCGCAGCAACCTGAACGAGAGATCATATTCCGTCTCCCCGCGCAGCGCCGCCTGCGTGGCCGCCAGGGCCCGTTCACGGTCCTCGGGGTGGATCGCCTCCTTCCAGCTCTCCAAGCACCCATTGAACGCGCTCTGGTCTATGCCGTAGATCTGCAACATGCCGTCGTCCCACACCAGCAGGTCACGGACGATGTCCCAGTCCCAGATGCCGAACCCTCCGGCTTTCAGCGCAAGGTTGAGGCGACTGGCAGCATTTTCCGAGGCGACACGTGCGCCGTCGATCGCTTTCATATAACGGAAAAGGACGAGGTGGATCGTGGCTGCCGTAACGAGAACCACAAGGACAGCAAAGAGATAAAAAAGGCGGGGGTGATCTGGGCCCCGGTCAAAGCAGAGGAAACCAAGGGATGCACCAAGCATGATTAACGACAAAAAGATAACTGTGCTGCGCGTTTTGAGAGTCATGGGACAGCCTCAGGGGATGTCGTGATATTGTTCCCACAGTCATACTTCGTCAAATTGCGGGACAATTTGAGCCAACTTGATATTTATTACAAGCAAAAACAACTCAAGAATCAGAAAAGATCTCTCCCACACTCTCAGCCGGTTCGCGGTGCCCGGCGTGGAGGCGCTGCGGCGCATCTCCGACGCCAGTCGCGCCCGGTGTACGGGGGATGGGAATTCAACCTGGGTTACGGGATCGTCGGTGGGCGGCTGGTCAACCTGCGCCGGCACGGAGTGGCTGCCGCGGAACTCGCGGTCGACGTCTTAAGGGGAAAGCGCCTCCAGTCGCGCCTGCAGCCAAGCCCCAACCAGTACATGTTCGACTACGCCGAGATGCAGCGGTTCAACATCCCGGTCTCGAAGCTGCCGGCAGAGAGCATCGTCATCAACCAGCCGCAGACCTTTCTCTCGCGCGTCAGCGTTAGGCCTCCCCCCGGATCCCGGGTCTAAGCCTGCGCCCCCCTGGCATAAGCGAACGATCCCGATACGACTCTCATATGGCGCTATGGGAATTTTTATTCAAGTCCCACTCACACAGCGGCGATAAGTGTAGAAGATATATCAATCCGCCGTCAGCAAATCCCACAAGGAGAGCAGTATGAACTTTTCCGGCATGAGACTCGGTGTCAGACTTGGGATCGCGTTCGCTGTAATACTAGTGCTTATGACAGTAGTCGGCGGGTACGCCATAAACAGGATGCAGGTCTTCGATAAGAAGATCGAGCTCATGATCAACGACAAATGGCCCAAGACGGTGATGCTGAACGAGGCGAAGAGCCAGGCCAACGTCATCGCCCGGGCGATGAGGAACATGATCCTGAACGAGGACCAAGTGGAGGTCCAGAAGGAAGCGAAACGCATAGAGGATGCACGGGCGGCGATCGACAAACAGCTTGACGACCTCAAGAAGATCGTACGGAGCGAAAACGGGAAGAAGCTGTTTGGCGCGGTGGTCGAGGGGCGCGTCCAGTACGTAGAGTCGCAGAAGATGGTGATCGGGCTCATCGAGTCCGGGAACAAGACGCAGGCGAGCAAGGAGTTGATGACCTCGGTGCGCAAGACCCAGGCGGCTTACTTCACGGCCATAGACAAGATGCTCGAGCACCAGCAAAAGGAGCTGGAACAGGTTGGTAAGGAATCCGATGCCTTGATCCAGCAGTCGCGTCTGGTCGTGATTGGTCTCCTCATCGCCGCCATCGTGCTGTCGGCGCTGCTGGCCGTCATAATAGTGCGGAGCATCACGGTTCCGGTGCAGGAACTCATCGCCGCGAACGACCGCCTGGCCGACAAGGACCTCACCGTATCCATCACGTTGACCGGCGGCGACGAACTGGGCCATCTGGCTGAATCCTCCCGCAAGATGGTGGAAAGCCTGCGGGGGATACTGGGGCAGGTCTCCGACAGTTCCGCCCAGATCGCCGCGGCGTCGAGCCAGCTGCAGTCGACCGCCGTGCAGATCGCGACCGGCGCCGAGGAGGTGGCCTCCCAGACCGGCTCGGTGGCGACCGCCAGCGAGGAGATGGCCGCAACCAGCGGCGACATCGCCCAAAACTGCATGCTCGCGGCAGAAACCTCGCGTCAAAGCAGCGAGTCCGCCAACGATGGCGGCGCCGTGGTCCAGGAGACCATCTCCGGAATGGTGAGGATCGCGGAACGAGTGAAGGACAGCGCCCGTACCGTGGAAAGCCTTGGGGAGAGGTCAGAACAGATAGGCGACATCATCGAGACCATCCAGGACATCGCCGACCAGACCAATCTCCTGGCCTTGAACGCCGCCATCGAGGCGGCCCGCGCCGGCGAGCAGGGACGCGGCTTTGCCGTGGTAGCCGATGAAGTCCGGGCGCTGGCCGAGCGGACCACCAAGGCGACCAAGGAGATAGGCGCCATGATCAAGGCGATCCAGGACGAGACCAAGGCAGCGGTAAGCGCCATGGAGGAGGGGGTTGCCGAAGTGGAAAAGGGGACCGAATTCTCCCAGCGCTCGGGCGAGGCGCTGCAGACCATCCTGAAGCAGATCGGCGAGGTGACCCTGCAGATCAACCAGATCGCAACGGCCGCCGAGGAGCAGACCGCCACCACCGGCGAGATCACCATGAACGTGCAGCAGGTGACGGAGGTGGTACAGCAGACCGCCAGCGGGGCCGCCGAGACGGCCGCGGCCGCGAGCCAGCTCGCCTCCAACGCCAAGGTTCTCGAAGGGCTGGTCAGGCAGTTCCGCCTGTAGCCGGTTTCAACCGCAGACAAAAAAGGGGCCGGGCGTAAGGCCCGGCCCCTTTTTGTTTTTATTAGGAAGAGAGTTACTTGTTGTGCCCCTTGCCGTGCCCTTTATTCCCCTTCCCTTTACCCTTCCCTTCACCCCCGCCCTGCCCCCCTTCGGGGTTGCCGCCGAAGTGGAGGTTGCCGGCTTTGAGGTCGTGAAACTCCCGCGATCCCGGTTTTATCCCCAGATCCTTCGCGATGGCTCCCCACCCTTTCTTCCTGTTGGGCTGGTATACCGCCATGACCTGGTCGGGCTGCCTCCCCGACATCCGTCCCAGTTCGAAGATCATGAAGGCGTCGGCCGGCTCCGAAACCGAGCGGATCACCGCCTGCACCTGGGGCACCGGCACGCCGAACTGGGCCCCTATCTTGGCGGAGAAGCCGGGGAGGTCGGCGCGGGCCTGGACGTTGAGACTGGTGAGGAAACTGTCGAGACCGCCGGCAAGAACTGAGACTGGCAACAGGAGAACAAGGGAGAGACAGATCAGGATCAGGCGCTTCATGCGTGCTACCTCCGTGTTTGTTTTTTGGCAGCCGACTCTTTGCGGCAACCGCAACAAATATAAACCGCATTTCTCAATCGTCAAAGGCTTATGCGCTTTGCGGCAAATACAAAAGCTGCCAGGCGTAGTGCCATGGCAGCTTTTGTTGAGAGGGTTTTATGACTTTAGAAGGGGGACAGGCTACTTTTTGAATCAAAAAGTAGCCTGTCCCCTTTTAATTATCTGGTGAACTCGCCGCTTTCTTTCTGCAGAATCTCGGCGAACTCAAGGAACACCGCCTCGCGCACGGCGTGGCGCTGCCAGTATTTGACCAACGACCGGCCGCATTGCAGCATCCCCACCAGCCCCGCCGAGGTCCCGGCGGCTACCATCCCGGTGGTTTCCCCGTAAAAAACCATGAGGACGCTGGAGGCAAACAGCACCAGGCTGGAAAGGAACAGGGGGAGCTCCATGTGCTTGAACGGCGAGCTGAACATGCGGTGCACCGACGAATACACCGACGCGTGCGCCCTCACCAGGCGCAGGTATCTCTCAAGTTCCGCCCCGTTGCAGCGGGAGACGGCACGCAGGTAAAAGCGGCGGATGGCTTCCCTGCTGCTGGTTGCCATGCGGTCGCCGTAGTAGTGTTCAAGTTCCACATCGATTGTGTAAGTATCCATCTCAGTCCTCGAATTGGTGCCCGGGAATTCCGCGCGGTTACGGTAATGCAAAAGTGAAATAGCAGGATGCGTACCAAACGGACGATGCCTGCACTCCGCTTCCTAGCGCAGGAACAGCGACGAGGAAATGAACCCTCCACTGTTCTAATTCGTCGCAGCTGCTCAACTTTACGACACGCGGTGCTGCAAAACTGCACACACCGACGCGAGGAAGCTCCCCTCTCAGCGCTAGCCTCATCCGTAGCCCGCACATCGCCATTTCACCGAACCTCCCGGGCAAAAGAAAAGACCCCGGTACCGTTTCGGCAACCGGGGTCTTAGGTGCTTCTTTTCAGCCAGCTACTAGACTGCTGCGGAGTCGCCTATGCTCGGCTGGCGCACCGGGCGCTCGGCTGCCTCGTCGCAGAGGTCGACCTTCATGTCCCAGTTCTTGATCTTCATGGTGCCGTTCGCGGCGAGGTTCAGGTGCATCTTGAAGGCGCGGTCCCAAAGCTGCGGCTCGTGGCCGACGCCCTTGGCGAGGCACTGCTTCTCGGAGATGTTGAGGTACTCGGTGAGGATCGGCTTGTAGTCGGGATGCGCGCACTTCTCGATGATGCGGCGGGCACGCTCTTTCGGAGCCATGCCGCGCAGGTCGGCAAGCCCCTGCTCGGTGACGACGCAGTCGAGGTCGTGCTCGGTGTGGTCGATGTGCGAGCAGTGCGGCACCACGCAGGAGATGCCGTTGGGATCCGTCTTGGAGGGGCGGGAGGACGGCGTGTGCATGATCTTCAGGAAACCGTTCCTCAGGAAGTCGCCCGAGCCGCCCAGGCCGTTGATCATGCGGGTGCCGCCCACCAGGGTCGAGTTGGCGTGGGCGTAGATGTCGATCTCGACCGGGGTGTTCATCGCGATGCACCCCAGCCGCCGGATCGGCTCGGGGGCGTTGGAGATGGAGAGCGGGCGCAGCACGATCTTGTCGAAGTACTTCTCCATGTTGTCGAAGAAGCGCGGGAAGCCCGGGGTCTCGGAGAGCGACAGGGAGCAGGAAGACGCCATGTCCAGCTTGCCGGAATCGAAGAGGTCGAGCATGGTGTCCTGCAGCACCTCGGTGTAGACGGTGAGGTTCGAGAAGGGGCCTTTGGCCAGGCCGCCGATGACCGCGTTGGCGATGGAACCTACGCCGGACTGCAGCGGAAGGAGGTTTTTGGGCAGGCGCCCAGCCTTCACCTCGTGGGTGAAGAAGTCGATGATGTTGTTGGCGATCGCTTCGGAGGTGTCGTCCTGCTCGGAGAAGGCGCGCCCCTTGTCGCGGTGCTTGGACTCGACCACGGCAATCACCTTGCTGGGGTCGCACGGGACGTAGGTGCTGCCGATGCGCTCGCCGGCGGTGGTGATCCCCAGGATCTGGCGCTTGGGCGGGTGGTTGCAGACGACGACGTCGTGCATCCCCTCGAAGGAGGGCTGTCCGGTGTTCACCTCGAGGATGACCTTGTCGCAGATCATCAGGATTTCGGGAACCACGCCGCAGGAAGAGGTCAGCACCAGGCCGCCGTCTTCGGTGATGGCCGAGACCTCGATGATGGCGAGGTCGAGCTTGCCGCTCGGGGTGTCTTTGGTGTAGAAGCCGTAGCCTAAATCCTGGGCGAACAGGGAGAGATGCTTGTCCCCCATGCGGATGCGGCCGGCGTTGATCCCCGCGGCGATGTTCTTGCCGGTCTGGTAGGGCCAGCGGCGATCGATCATGTCGAGGGTTGCCCAACGGTCTTCGGTTTCTGCGCCGACCGAGGCGCCGATGAAGAGGTTGAACCTGAGTTTGCCTTGCAGCCCGTTCTTCTCCACGTGGTCGGCGAGGGCGATGGGCACCGCTTTCGGGTAGCCGGCCGGGGTAAAACCGGACCAGCCCAGGTTCATCCCGTCCTTGAAGAAGTCGATGGTCTGTTCGGGGGACATCACTTTGCTCAGAAGCGACTTGCAGCGCACGCGGTCCTGCAGGGTTCCATAATTCGACATCACGTTCCTCCTGTTTGTTTTTAGCGTATACGCCAGTGGCGCAAAAAAAAGGGGGCTATCAACCCTTCTCAAACGTGGAAATGCTGCGCCGCTCGTCGATGTTCTTGCGGGCGGCCCTGATGTGGCGGCGCATCAGGAGATCGGCCAGTTCGGCGTCCCGCTCCTCGATCGCTTCCACGATGCGACGGTGCTCCTTGAGCGCCTGATAGGGGCGCGGACCCGAGATGGAGAACTGGTAACGGTACATCCGCATCAACTGGTACAGGCCACCCTTCAATATGCCGGTGACCTTGGAGTTGCGGCTCCCCTGGAGTATGCGGTAGTGGAAATCGAACTCCCCCTCCTGCTGGTAATAGGAAAGCCCCTGGTTCTCCTCGATGTTTCTTTCGTGCTCGTCGAGCAGCCGCTTCAGGTCCGCGATCTCCGCGGCGGTCATATGCTCCGCCGCCAGCCCGCAGGCCATCCCCCCCAGCGCTTCCCTTATCTGGTAGATGTCGACCAGCTCTTCATAGGAGAGCGTTACCACCCGCGCCCCGAGGTTCGGGGAGCGAACCACCAGGTAGCGTTCCTCCAGCCGGCTCAGCGCCTCCCTGAGGGTTCCGCGGCTGATGCCGTAGCTTTTTGCCAGTTCCGGCTCCGAGATCTTGCTGCCGGACGGCATCTCGCCCTTAACGATGGCGGTCTGCAGTTGTTCGAAAATCCTGTCCGACAGGCTGAGTGAAGAGTCGATTTCGACCCGCATGCTTTTCATTAATTGTCGACACCTCAAAACGTATACACAAGACAGGGCCACAAAATACTCCGTTTTTGGCTACTGTCAACAGTAAAGTGTCGACAGATCCCTTATTGTATTAATTTTTACTTAACAGTGCGAATTGCCTCATTTTCTCTTTTCGACTCAGATGCAGCACGTGGCTGACAGAGAAACCTCGGCGGTGGACAGGCATGAAAAAACCCCGGTGCATTGCCGCCTCGGGGTTTCAGGTTCAGCTATGGCAGGATGCGCTCAGGCAATCGGCCTCAATGCCTCCACCAGCGCGCTCAGTTTGTACGGCTTCTGGATGAACCCCGCCAGCTGTTTGCCTCTGAGTTTTTGCGTCACTTCGTATTCGGTGTAGCCGCTCGACATCACGACTTTCACGTCCGGCCTTATTTTTTGCAGTTCGACCAGGCAGCGCTCGCCGTCCATCTGCGGCATGGTGAGGTCGAGAAGGACGACCCCGATCCCGGGATTGGCCGAGAAGAGCTCGATGGCGGTCCTGCCGTCGGATGCCGTCAGCAGGTCGAAACCTAGTTGCTGCAGCATTTCCGAGGCGATGCAGCGCACGGCTTCCTCGTCGTCGACAAGCAGCAAGGTGCCGCGTCCTCTCCAGTTCTCCTGGCGGCACGGCACTTCGCACAGCTCGGCTGCGCTGCCGGCCGCAGGGAAAAGAACCCTGAAGCAACTCCCCTGGTTCGGCTCGCTGTCGACGATAATAGCCCCGCGGTGCCCCCTCACGATGCCGAGCGTCGCGGCCATCCCCAGCCCGCGCCCGGTGAATTTCGTAGTGAAGAAGGGGTCGAAAATCTTGCTCCTGGTGGCGCTATCCATGCCGCACCCGGTATCGGTCACCTCCAGGCAGACGTAATCGCCTTCCGGTACGTCCACGTCGAGCCACGCCTTTTTGAGGTAGCTGCGGTCGCAGTTAAGGCTCAGGGTTTTGATCGAGATGAAGCCGCTGCCGTCGCCGATGGCCTCGGAGGCGTTGATGACCAGGTTCATCACCACCTGCCCGATCTGGGCGGCATCGGCTTCTATCTGCGGCAGAGAAGAGTGCAGGTCCAGCCTCACAATCGCGCTCTTGGAGACGGACAGCTCCAGCATGTGCAGCATCTCTTGCAGCAGGCGGTTCAGGTCGGTATTTCCCACCACGAACCTCCCTTTACCGGAGTAGGCCAGCATCTGACGGGCCAGGTCCGCGGCGCGGGTGGAAGCCTGCCCTATCTTCTGCAGGTTGTCCACCGCCGGAGAGTCCTTGCCGATGCGCATCAAGGCGAGTTCGGCGTTCCCCATGATGGCCATCAGGATGTTGTTGAAATCGTGCGCTATCCCCCCCGCCAGCACTCCCAGGCTCTCCAGTTTCTGCATGTGCAGGAGCTGGCGCTCGAGTTGGAGCTTCTCCTCCTCAGCGAGGATCTTGTCGGTCACGTCTCTCGCGGCACCGAAGATGATATTTCCATCCGGCCGCACCGAGTGCCACTCGATCGAGCGGTAGGACCCGTCGGCGTGCAGGAACCGGTTGGTGAAATTCTGGATCTCTCCATTTCTTTCCAATACCGCGACAGCATCGGCCGTGGCAGCCACATCATCGGGATGCACCATCTCCAGGAAGTTCTGCCCCGCCAGCCGGTCCAGGGGAAACCCGAGAGCCGTCTCCCAAGCCGGGTTGAGGCGCCGGAAACAGCCGCTCGTGTCGGCGATGCAGAGGAGGTCCAGGCTGTTGTTGAAGTAGCTGTCGAGTTCCTCGCCCTTGGCGAGGGCTTCTGCCTCGGCGCGCTTTCTTCTCTCGATGTCGACCGACAGCTGCTGCGCCATGCTGTCGAACGCGGCTCCGAGCTCACCCAACTCCCCTCCGGCGACGTTGTCGTTCACGCGGAAGGTGAGGTCGCCGGCCGAGATCTTCTGGGTCCCCTCCCTGAGCGCCTGCACCTTGTCGAGAATCGCCCGCTTGCTTATGTACAGCGCCATCAGCGCCGTGAGCATGACGATGGCCGCCATGGCCGAGATGTTCGCCATCAACGGGAGCGAGCTCTTTTTGTCGACCCACTCCTCGTCGATGCAAGCGCGGACGTACATGTACGGTTCCCTCTCCCCCTTGAGGTAAACCTGGCGGTAGGCCATCACCTTCTGGATGCCGCTGTTGTTCTTGGCGCTGAAGCTGCCCAGATCTTCCTTTTTCATGGCGGCGAAGAGGTCGGGCCGGTCCTGTTTGCCGACCAGTTCCCGGGGCTTGTTGCTGAAGAGAATGGTCCCTTTGTGGTCCAGCAGCAAAAGCGAGGTGTTGCGGGGGAGGTTGCGGGAGTCCAACAGCCTCTCGTAGTTGGTGAGTGTGAAGACCGCTACCGCGACGTCCTGCACCTTTCCGTTTTCATCCAGAATGGGATAGCCGAAGCTGAGCGCCGGTTTGGAGAGTACCTTGCCTATGGTGTACTCCCCGGAGGAGAAACGGCCGCTTTGCAGGGCCGCCTTGAAGTACCTCCTCTCTGCCGCGTTTATCGGCCTTGCCATCGGCAGCGCCGAGGCCCAGATGGTTCCGTCAGGTGCGATCATGAGGAGATTGCTGATCTGGGGTGATTTTTTCAGCAGTCCGGCCAGGATCCGGTTCACCTCAGCGGCATCCTTCTTTTTAACGGCCTCGACATAGGAAAGGGTGCTCAGAAGTTGCTCGGCGCCCGACAGCAGTACATTCTGGTCGTTATGCACCGCAGTTGCCAGGCTCAGGGAGAGGTGCGCAGCTTCACGGAAATCGGCTTCGCGCGGCCTTTCGGCAGAATACAGGATGACGCCCATCGATCCTATAGCCATTAACAGGATCATGATCATCATCTGGGTGCGCAGTTTAAGTGAAAGAAAGCGATCCATGACAGCTCCTGTCACATGCTTTATTGCTGCTATATGATCCTGGGACGATCTCCATTGTTTTCGGCAGGAAAAGGAGGACTTAAGCTATAAAAATTTATTATGAATTTTATTTACAAGCAAGAAAGATGTAGTTAAAAACTTTTCACATTCGACAAAGAGCAGTCACGACGCAGACTCGACTGTGTTTGCGCACCACGCGCCCTGCCGGGCGCACACGACAAAAAGGGCCGACAGCAATGACTGTCGGCCCCAGGTTCCCACCGCTTCGATCCTTCGCGTCGGGAATTGCGCGCGATAAGCGCCCTCATCGCGAGCACCTCCCGCCAAACTTAATGCAAGCACCTCCCGCCAAACTTAATGCAAGCAACTCCCGCCAAACCTGTTGCGAGCCGACCCGGCATTTTCCGTCGGGTCGGTCCTGTCCAGGAGCACTCTGTACTCGCGTATTGCCCGCCTGTCCATGCGTCCTCCGACCTCACAAATCAAAAGCAGCTACGACATTGACGAAGACACTCCTCCTGTGACACATTGGCGCGGCGTCGCAACAACAACTCCGAGAGGAAACCGACAGATGCAACAGATCGTGGACTTCATACTGGAACTGGACAAACTGAAGAGCGTCACCCGCCAAAGCAGGTCCAAGGGTAGCGACCGCAACGAAAACTCCGCCGAACACAGTTGGCAGATCGCCATGCTGGCCTATTCGCTTGAGCCTTATGCCGCGACGCCTGTAGATATACATCGCGTGGTCGCCATGCTCCTCGTGCACGACATCGGGGAGATCGATACCGGCGACACCATTGTCTACGCCACCGAGGGGTGGGAGGAGCGCAAGGCGGCCGAGTTGGAAGCGGTGAAGCGGATCTTCGGAATCGTGCCGGAACCGCAGCGCTCCCATTTCCTGGAGTTGTGGCTGGAGTTCGACGAAGCGGCCACCCCCGAAGCCCGCTTCGCCCATGCTGCCGACCGCGCTATGCCGCCCTTGCTAAACCTCGCCAACAACGGCCAGAGTTGGCGGGAAAACGGCATCAGCTACGAGCGCGTCATCGACAAGATCGGCCCCCCTATCAAAGCCGGGTGCCCCGCGATGTGGGAGTACCTGAGGTCCCGCCTGGAGGAAGAAAACCGGAAAGGGTGGTTCAAGTAAGCAACATCCCCCTCCCCTTGCGGGGTTTAGGGGGTGGGGGTAGGTGGGGCGCCCAAATCCGGTTCCGCCACGACCTCGATGAGAGGGTGGAAGGAGGCCCATTCCTCGGGGCAGCAGATGATCTTGCTGCAGAATCGGCGCCAGGCTTCGAAGTGCTCGTCGTTTTGCGGGGGAATGGTGCAGAGACGCTTGTGCCAGATCTCCACCGTAGGCATCGATGCCTCGCGACGGTTGCTCCAGTGGGTGATCTTCCAGCCGCATGCCTGCAGCAGGGCTTTCAGCTCCTGTGCCGACACGAGGTGCATGGTGCCGTTAAAGGCCGTGCCGTCCGCAGCGCCCTCCTGGCAGTGGGTGCGTAGGACAAGGCGCGATCCGAACTGCCGCAGGGCTTTGAGCAGGGAGGCCTTGTCCTCCACGTATTCCAGGCTCTCCAGCATCAGCAGGATGTCGAACCGCCCCGGCGGGAGGGTGGTCTCCATGTCGCCGTAGCGGCATTTCAGTCCCAGTGCGTCGCAGTATCTGAACTGGGCCCGGCTCGCGGTAATCCCGGTGACGCCGCAGCCGTGCGCCTTCGCCAGGTAGGCTGCCGGGCCGCCCCAACCGCAGCCGAGATCATACACGCTGCTTCCCGCGGGAATATAGGGGATCAGCTCGTTCACCCCCCGCTCGAACGGGGCGTCGTTCCAGATATCCTCCAAATCGTCTTCTTCGGTAAAAAGTCCGAAGTGGTAGTGCATGTCCCTCCCCAACGCTTTGCTCCAGACATCGATGTCGCCGGGGGTATAGAAGCTGTCCAATCTTTCCGCGGATTCTCTTTCCGAGATATTTATGCTTGGGAGGCCGGCTTGCAACAGTTTGTTGCAGCGGCGGGCATCAACCTGGACTGCCCTCTGGAGTTCCTCCATGTTCCGCGGACGTTTACCCGGCGTACCCGAAAAATACAGGGTCAGGGTCGGCGTCTGCTGCCGTGAAGTGGCGAAGGTGAGATGCCTGAAGTGATGCGAGGCATACCGCTTCAGGACCTTTCGCGCGTCGGCGTTGGTAACGAAACCTTTCAGCACTCCGAGGTATGTTTGCACTGCCGGCTGCCAAGGGAAGCTCAGGCATACCTGGTCGACCCCGGCGTGGTTGCGCCTGAACCAGAACCCGGAAATCGCCTGAAACAGCTCCTCCGACTGTAACTTCCGGTAAACCGGCTGCAGAGCCGGATGAATCCAGTTCTCCGGAGTCTCTCCTGACGGGGTCTCCGGGAAAAAGAAGAAGCTGTATCGAGTCGCCTGTTGCCACGGCCTGGGCGGCCAGTGATACACCGTGTATTCGTCCCCGTAGAAAGGCTTGGACTGCCGATGCAGGTAGAGTCGCCAGTCGTTTGCGCCGCTTGCCGAAAACCCGAGTCCCTGGTGCAGGCAGCAGCGGCAGCGCGCCTCCCAGATGTTTCGTATGGCAGACGGGGAACCCACCTGTTCGAGCAGCGAGGTAAAAGGCAGCGCACCAGGCTCATGCGCCGGCGTTACCCCGGCATCCAGCCAGAAAACAACGTTGTCCCGAACCGTTGCCTGGTCCGCCGTCAGGCGCAGGGACCATTCGAAACGGCCGTCAAGGTCGATCCGGAACCCCTCTAACCTCTCAAATATGTTGTCGTCGTTTGGCATGGTCTGGATTCGCGACTCCGGTTGGTATGGCAGTCACTGTCGGCTGGCTCTTTGGATGTGGTCGCGCAGCGTCGCCAGGTTCCACTGCTTCAACTGGGGGTGATCCTCTCCGATCGCGGGAATCTGCGGATGCTTTTGCAGGTACAGCTCCGGGCATATTCGCCCCGTTGCTGTTTGAAATAATAAGGACTGCACCTCCCGTCCAGTCGGCATTAAAATAATCTAACGATTATAGTTGGCCCGGGTGCGGCGTCAACCGTTGGCCGCTAAAAACGGGGGAATCCGGAAAGGGGGTCGATGCGGGATATAGCGGGAAAAGGGGAGGTTCATCGCTGAAATTCCGTGGAAAGCCGCTCTTAGTCCCCCCTCCCCTTGCGGGAGGGGGCTAGGGGGTGGGGGTAGGTGGTCAAGGGAGGGGAGACTGTTGGGTAAGAAGTCACTTGTTCAGCACGCGCTCGGTTTCTTTCCGTCCGTCCACATCTTCCCACCAGCGCCGGACATGCTTTACTTCGCGCATGCCGACCGGTTCGCCCATCAGCGGCGTCATTACCGGAATACCCCGGAGAGCGCCCAGGGCGACTATTCTGTCCAAAGGCTCATGCCAGGAGTGCATGGAAAGATCGAAGGTGCCGTTGTGGATGGGGAGCAGGCTCCTCCCTTTCAGATCGATGTGGGCCTGGACGGTTTCTTCGGGTTTCATATGGACTTCCGGCCAGTTGGCATCGTAGGCACCGGTTTCCAGCAGGGTCAGATCAAAGGGGCCGTACTTCTCGCCGATGCTTTTGAACCCGCCAAAGTAGCCTGAATCGCCGCTAAAGAACACACGCTGATCGGCAGCAAGGATTACCCACGAAGCCCATTGGGTCTGATTCTTATCGAACAGAGTGCGACCGGAAAAGTGTCGCGCCGGCGTGGCGGCAAAACGGACGCCGCCGACTTCAGTTTCCTGCCACCAGTCCAGTTGCCGCACCTTGGCAGCCGGCACACCCCATTCGACAAGGATGTCGCCAACGCCAAGCGGCGTCAGGAAATACTCAACCTTGCCGGCCAGCTTCATGATGGATGCATGGTCCAGATGATCGTAATGGTCGTGAGATATGATCACCGCTTTGATCGGCGGCAGCTCGTCGATGCTGATCGGCGGCTCGTGGAACCGGTCCGGTCCTGCGAACTGTATCGGCGACGCCCGCTCCGAAAACATCGGGTCGGTCAGCCAGAAGGCACCATGCAGCTTCAGCAGGACGGTTGAGTGCCCCAGCCGGCAGACCGTATTGTCAGGAACAGCCAGCAACTCTTTTTGGGTAACTGCCTGTACCGGGATTTCCCCGGACGGGCGCGTATTCGCAGGCTTATTGAAGAAGAAATCCCACATGATGCGGGCAGAATCAAGCCGCCCGCCTTTGGTGACCATGACCGGTTTTTGCAGCTCGCTTTCCAACGACAGAGCCGAGCGAGTCTGGGCGGAACTGTTCTTTTTCAATAGGGTACAGGCCATGACGATAACAACTCCTGCAATCAAAGTATAAAGCACGATTGGTTTCATCCGGTCAGCCGGTCCTATGCCTTTTTACCCATTTCATATGCCTGCGCCATCGCCGGACTCTTTTTTATGTCCCCTTTATTCCAGGCACCGGTACCATAGATGACCCCTTTTTCTTTGGCGCCGTCAAGGCAGGAGGTGAACCCCCTAAGTGACTCAAGAGTCCGGTTCAGCAGTTCTGTCCCTGTGACGGCGGCCGTCATGATGAAATAAAAATCCTTGTTGTTGATACCCGTGTACCGTGCATAGGTTCGGTCGATCAAGGTCTTCATCTGGCCGTTCATGGTATAAAAATAAACCGGTGTAGCCATGACGATGACATCTGCACGTATCATCTTGTCCAGGATATCCGCCATGCCGTCCTTATGCACACAGGTGCCGCCATTGCCCTGACAGACGTCACAGGCGGTACAGTAATCGATCTTCGAGTCGCGTATGGAGATCCGTTCCACTTCGTGTCCTGCCTCTGTCGCTCCAAGCATGAACTGCTCGCAGAGAAGATCGGAGTTTCCCCCCTTCCGGGGGCTGCCAGCCAATACCACTATTCTTTTTGCCATATCATGTATCCTTTTTTACGGCTGGATTTCATTCACGATCAGCCCGGCGTCGAGCCCTTCATGCAGAGCCATCTTGAGCCTTTCGATGTTGCCGCTGGCGGTAAAGGCGGCAATCGGAACCATGCTTTGCTGTCGTGCGATCAGCGCCTGATGAGCGTTAAAAACCTTCATACGCGGCGATGATCTGGCGATGATCTACATATTACCGCTTGGCCGTATAAACCGGTAGAATGATCCTACGGGTTTCTTGCCTGATCCTACAAAGCGAATCACAAATGTTGTAATGGGAAAGGTCGCTTGTTATGATGCGAGTGAGGCGATCTCTGGCAATCGCCCGCGCAAACAAGCAATTAGGAGTGATCATGGACGGCGGGACAAAAGCGGCGCGCGAAGCTTTGAGAGAGAGCATTGCCCGATGGACGAACAACGGGATTCTAGGCCAAACGGCGGTACCCAGATTGGGGATATTCCGGCAGGACGAACTGACGGAACCTATGAGCGTGGTGTACGAGCCCAGCATCTGCATGGTCGTGCAGGGCTCAAAGCGCGTGCTGGTTGGCAGCGAAACGCATCTGTATGACGATCACCATTACTTGATCACGTCGGTGGACCTGCCCACTTTCGTCCAGGTCGTGGAAGCAACCAAAGAAAGACCTCTGCTGGGGCTGCAGTTGAAGTTCGACATACACGAGGTCTCTCAACTGTTATTGGATGACAATTTCCCTCATCATCGTCAGCAGCAATCCCTGCATGGCATGGCGACCAGCGAAGTCACCTTGCTGCTGCTCACCGCCTTTCAACGCCTGATCAACCTGCTCGATGAAGAACATGACATTCCGATTCTTGCGCCGATCATACAAAAGGAGATCACCTACCGCTTGCTTGTGGGGGAACAGGGGGCGCGCCTGCGCCAGATAGCAATGGCAGGAAGCCAGAGTCAGCAGATAGCGCGGGCGATCGGATGGCTGAAGAGCAACTTCAAGCAACAGCTTCGCATCGAAGAGCTCGCTTCCCAGGCACGCATGAGCACCTCATCCTTTCATAACCATTTCCGGTCCATGACCGCCTTAAGCCCCTTGCAGTACCAAAAGCATCTGCGCCTGCACGAGGCCAGGCGCCTAATGCTGGCAGAATCGCTGGATGCGGCAACCGCCGCGTTTCAAGTAGGCTACGAGAGCCCCTCCCAGTTCAGCCGCGAGTATAACCGCCTCTTCGGCGCGCCGCCGCTGCGGGACATCTCCAAGTTCCGTCTTTCCGACGGCGGTCGCACACGGATTTAACGGAAGTTGTTATTTTGAAAAAACTTCTCCCGTCATCTTTTCTAGATTCAGACCGTAACCAGGCTCTCCCCTACCCCTGCTTCGCGTTTCAGATGCGGTCCCTGCGGAAAGACAACCGCTGCGCCTTTCCCCGCAGCACAGCTCCCGTCCCTGCATCGCAAAACTTCACCTTTCAAAACGAGCCTTGAGTTTTGCCCGGTTCTTCCCCGGTTTTGCTGAACACGTTTTCCATTTTGTAAGACCTTACATTTCTTTTGTAAGACCATACATTTTGAGGCGTCAAAAATACGCTGTGAAACCGGCCGGTTGCGCCAGCGAAAAATAAACCCTTCAGGCAAAAAAATAGACCTGTTTTTTTGCTTGCGCGGCCAATCATCGAAAAAGGGAGGTTGTTTGACCGTTTTGACATTCATTTGAAAAGAGTCGGCACGAAATTAATTTCTTTCGAATGATTAGACACTTGAAAAGAGAACAGTGGATACTAGACTGGTCGTCGTTGCCCGGGAGGAAATTAACCTTACGGAGGTAAAGTCAGTATGCCCAAGCCAAAGACCGCCTTTCCACGGAACGTCCTCGAACTCCTCACCTTGGCGCGCAGGGTCAAGGAGTCGGTGTTCAACAGCCCCCACTACCAGCAGAGGTCCGCAGAGTTCGAGCAGGATCTGCAACGGTTGTCCGAAGGCGTAGACAGGTTGCAAAAAGCCCGCGACGAGTCGCAAACCAGGGACACGCTGAAGATCGCCTTCCGGGACAAGACCCGAGACGAGGTCTGCGTCATATTGGGGAGGATCGCCAAGCACGTGGAACTGGCCGCCAGGAGCGACCTTGCGGTTTTGCAGAGTTCCGGTTTCGAACTCATCGCCCAGATGAAGGCCAAGCGGCCTCTTTCCTCCCAACCGCTTCCCGCGCCGGCGCTTACCGTGAAGCATGGGCGAGTATCGGGGACGCTGATCGCCAACGCGAAACCGGTGCCTGGCGCTGCCAGTTATGAATTCCGCATCACCGATTCCGACCCGACCATATCCGAGAACTTCAGCCCCTTTGGCACCTTCGCCCACGGCACCCACATCACCATTCCCGACCGGACCCCGGGCCGGACCTACTCAGTGATAGCCCGCTGCATAGGGACCGCCGGCCCCGGCGCCTGGTCCTCCCCCTTCACGCTCATGTCGCTGTAGATAAAATGAAAGCCCGGATACCCTCCGGGCTTTTACTTTTGTCCCGGAATATCAGGGGTCGGCTCTCGGGCTGGCCCTTTTCTTCAGCCAGCGCGCGCCGGCTAAAAGCACAGATATGATATGGATTGTAAAGCTCCCCTTGAGATAGTAGTATCCGGCGGGAATTCTTTGTGGGAGAGGGTATGGAAATTTCGCCGCGGCTCTATCTGCTGGATGGATCAAGTTACATCTATCGCGCCTATTACGGCTTCCGGGATATCGCCACCCCCGGCGGAATGCCTGCCAATGTAGTTTTCGGTTTCACGAAGATGCTCCTCGACTTGCTACAGGAGCATCGCCCCGAATATTTCGCCATCGTCTTCGACCCTCCCCGTGAAAACACTTTTCGCCGCGAAATGTACCCAGAGTATAAGGCGCAGCGCGACGCAACGCCCGAGGACCTGGTTTCCCAGCTCCCGTACCTACGGAAGATACTGCAGGCTCTCAACATCCCCATCCTGGAAGCCGCCCGTTTTGAGGCCGACGACGTCATTGCCACCCTCGCCGCCAGGTTCGCCGCGGAAGGAGCGGATGTCACCGTAGTCACCGGCGACAAGGATTTACTGCAGATCGTCACCGACCGGATTGCCCTTTTGGACACGATGAAGGGGAAGCGTTCGGGGCCGCAGCAGGTTGTCGAGCGCTTCGGCGTCCCTCCTGAATTGGTGGCCGATGTCCTGGGGCTTGCCGGCGACAGCGGAGACAATATCCCGGGAGTCCCGGGGATAGGCGAGAAGATAGCGGCAAAGCTGGTACAGCAGTTCGGATCCCTTGAAAAAGTCCTGGAGTGGCGAAGCCTTGTGAACGGGAAAACTCGCCGGGAGAATCTGAAAACCCATGCGGAACAGGCGATTCTCTCCAAAGCGCTTGCCACCGTTCGCTACGACGCTCCCGTTGATGTACCCCTGGCAGAGCTGCAGAGCCGGCCTGCGAACGTCCCGGAACTGCTTTCCCTGCTGCGCGAGTTGGGTTTTGCCGCCCTGGAGGTTGCCTTCACCCCGCCGCCGCCCGGCATTGTGGAGATCTACAGTGACGGTTCGGGAAGGGACTCCGGGCCGGGGGGATATGGCGTGATTCTGCGCTATGGAGAGCACGAAAAGGAGCTGAGTGGATTCGAGCCCAGCTCAACCTCACAGCGCATGGAGCTGATTGCAGCAATCCGGGGACTGGAGACGCTCAACGCTCCGAGCAGGGTGCGCGTTTTCAGCGATTCGCAGTATCTGGTACGGGGGATGAGCGAATGGTTGGCAGGCTGGATACGTGCCGGACGCCTTGAGACACCTGACGCGCTGAAGAACCAGGATCTCTGGCGTCAACTGGCGAGCCTCTCGGCAAGGCACAAGGTAGAATGGGAATGGGTGGCAGGGCATGCCGGGCATCCGTTCAACGAGCGTTGCGACAAACTGGCGAAGCGAGCGGCAGAAGAGGGCGCACGCGCCGTGATGCCCGTGATTCCCGAGATTCCGATCATCCCGCCGCCGTCGCCCCCACCCGTTCAGCCTATGCCGCTCCTTTGCACAGAGGAAAGAACATTTGATGAAGAGGCAGACGGCCAGTTCCGCCTGTGCTGATTCGGAAATAGTAAGGAGAACAAACGAATGCCAATGGTTCGTCGTTTCCTTCTCCAACTGCGCGGTCTTCTTGAACCACGACGGCGCCCCGAGTTCTGGTCGCTGCTCGCGGTGTTCGTGGTGGTAAGCGGGCTGTGGGCTTTCGCCGAACTTGCGGATGAGATCCGGGGGGAGCCGGGTCACTTCGACCGGGCCATTCTGTTGGCCATGCGTACCCCCGGTGCCCCCCACGCCCCCATCGGCCCAAGGTGGGTAGAGGAGGTAGCTCGCGACTTCACCTCCTTTGGCGGGGACGGAGTGTTGACCTTCATCTTGCTGGGCGCCGCAGGTTTCCTGTTTTTGAAGCGAAAATATTGGACCATCCTGCTTTTATTTGCCGCGACCATCGGCGGCGGAACCTTGAGCACCTTCCTGAAGCTCCACTACCACCGTCCGCGGCCGGATCTTGTATCCCCGCTAGCCTATACCACCTCACAAAGCTTTCCCAGCGGCCACGCCCTTCTTGCCGCCGCCACCTACCTGACCCTTGGCGCGCTGCTCGCACGGGTGCAGCCCAATCACGCGTTAAGGGTTTATCTGATGTTCCTGGCTATACTGCTGACTTTCATGGTAGGGGTGAGCCGGATCTATCTGGGAGTTCACTGGCCCACCGACGTCCTGGCGGGGTGGACCATAGGGTCGGTGTGGGCACTGATCTGCTCCTTGGTCGCCTATTGGCTGCAGCGCCTGGGCCGAATGGATCGTGAGGAGTAAAGGGAAAGCAGGTGATGTACTACAGCAGTTCTACTCGGGGATGCAGAACTCAGATCGGCAGGTAAGGCGCATCCCGCGAGTGAGGCAAGGGCAGTGGCGGCTTTGATGGTTGAAGAGTCGAGGCCTCTGTCGGCATTGGCGAAGGAACTACAGCGGGATGCATCTGCATTAGGGAAATTGGCGCAAAGGCTCAGACCTCGTACGGCAGCAGATGCCCAGTAGGATGAGTTAATCAATGCAGGTCGAGCAAAGCTTCATAAATGTCCGGATGTCTAGCCTGACCTGACCCCCCGCCGTGTCAAAATAGTTGTCGCCTCAATAGCTCACCTGTAAACTGCGGGCGGAGGAGGCAATCACATGGCTCGATACTCACAAGAATTCAAACAACGGGCAGTTGCCCGGCTACTGCCGCCGGAGAGTTCTCCAATCGAAGCGGTGTCACGCGAGATTGGAGTTTCGGTGGACACCCTGGAGCGCTGGAGGTCGGCAGCTCTTGCGATGCCTGAGAGGGATCGCACTTGGACGGCAGCAGCGCGCTTTGAAGCGGTAATTACTACGGCTGCAATGGATGAAGCTGCCAAGAGCGCATGGTGCCGTGAGCATTCCATCTTCCCGGCTGAACTGGAGAAGTGGCGCA
>NZ_AUGE01000037.1 GCF_000426865.1 Citrifermentans bremense R1 | reverse complement strand
GTTCTTGATCTCGTTGAAGTCGCCGCTGTAGTTGTCGGTGATCTTGGGGGGAACGTCCCCTTTGGAGATCCGGTCCATGTACTCAGCCGCCACGTTCAAAGGCCCTATCACCGCGTCGAGCGTGTCGTTGACCCCGGTGATGACCTTCTGGAAATCCCCTCTGTGCTTGCTCGCGTCGGCGCGGGAGGCGAGCTTCCCGGCTATGGCCGCGTCGGCGAGCATGGAGGCATCCGAGACCAGCGCCTTGATGGAATCGACCATCTTCTGCATCGCCGCCATCACGCTGTCGTCCCTTTTGCCGGCCAGATCGATGGTGACCGTCATGTCGCCGGCCGCGACCAGGTTGGCGACCTCGCTTACCTCCTTGGGATCGGCGCCCAGCTGCCCCTGCACCAGGCGGGTGATGTAGAGGCCGAGCCCCACGGCCAAAAGCACGCCGACTGCGATCAGGATGGACATGATCTTCGTGGCGCTTGCCGCAAGCGCCGTGTTCGCTTCGGAGGTGAGTTTCGCCTGCTTCAGCTTGGCATCCACCAGTTTCTCTATGGCGTTTTGCTCGTTTCTGGAGGCGACGGCCCCGTCCCCTCGCATCAGAGCCAGGGCTTCCTTGCCCTGCCCGGCCTGTGCAAGCTGGACCATGCGATCAATGAGCGGACCGTAGACGCTGCGCGACTGCTTGAATTCCTCGAACAGCTTTCGCCCTTGGTCGGTCAGGATGGTCTTCTCGAACTGCCCGGACGCCTTGTCGATCTCCTCCCGGAGCTCCACGATACGCTTCATCTTCTCCTGCCCTTCCTGGGGGCTCGTGGCCAGCAAGAGGTCTCTCAGGTTCACCCTCATCCGCTGAAAGGCGGTCGAGATGTCCTGCAGCTCCGTTATCGGTACGGTGATTTTTTCGTACAGCGCGACGTCCGCGTTCTCTATTGCGTTCATTTCCCTGATGCCGAAGTAACCGATGATGGCCGCAATGGCGGCAACAGTTATGAAGCCGCTGATCAGCTTGGTGCCAAGCTTCAAGTCATAAAACCACTTCATGATTATCTCCTTGTGCAAAGTGTTTGATAACAGTCACAGCTACCGTAAGAAGATCACTACCCGCCCCTGCCATGAACCTTTACGTAAAGCATCGATGCTCTCCCCTTTCGTTCAGCTATGAGTAAACATTTCCTTCAGGTCAGGAGTCCGACACTCGGGAGTTATCGTTAAAACGCAACGATTACTCCTATCGGAACTATTTCCCGGTTTCTTAATGGACAATCCCGCAGAGACAAATTATTTTGGTTCAATGAGTTAAACGGATTTTTGTTGTCAGTAAACCACAAAAACCAAACAAACGTTCGACATTCAATAACAGTCGCAGACGCAAAAGAGCCCCGTCTCCTGAGGGAAACGGGGCTCCTTGATGCTTGCCGCCGGCCTGGGCCGGCGTATCGATCCTGCTACTTCTTAGGTTCGTCCTTTTTAGCCACCGACATGGCGTCGTTGAGGATCTTCACCCCCGCCTTGGAGGCGGCGATGGAGCCGGTCAGCGACTCCCGGGCAAGTTCGGGGTTGTGGAAGCCGTCGGAGTTCTCCGCGGTCCAGTATTCCCACAGGGCATGCGCCTCCTCGTGCTTGAGACGCGCCTCGTCCAGCACGGTGGGCGACACGCCGGCCCGCTGCGCCGCGGCGTAGGTGTCGATCAACTGCCCAAGCCAGTACTCGGACTTGCGCATCTTGCCCTTCACGTAGTTCTGCACCGCGTCCAACTGGTAGAGCTTCTTGTCTTTGCCTTCCTTGGGATGGCAGCCAAGGCAGGCCTCCTTGATGTGGTTTTTGGGACGGATGACGCCGTGGGTGGAGAACATCTTGCCGTCTTTCCCCTTCTTCTTCGGCATGTGGCACTGGTGGCACTGGACCCCTGCCTTGTCGTGGATGCTTCCGGCATAGGTCTCGGCCTCCGGGTGCTGGAACTTGATCAGGCGCGCACCGGTCACCGCATGTTTGAAGTCGTAGAAGTTGAGCTCCTGGTAGTGCTTCAGAAGCTGCAGCGAGTTCTTGAGCGGGAAGTGGTTGGTCCTCAGGTCGTCGTACCCGACCTTCTTGCCGTCGCTCCACTGGGTCCCGGCGTTGCAGTTGTACTCGACGTGGCACTGGGCGCACATCATGCGGGAGTCGGTCTTTTGCATCACGCCGATCTTCCTGAAGTCGCGGAAGTCGATCACCTTCAGGTCCGTGGCGCCGTTTTTGGCGAAGATGTTACCTTTGGGGTCCTTCTGGATCGCCTGGATCAGGGCGTCGCGCACCACGCGGGGCTGGGTCCCGTGCGGGTCGTGACAGTGTACGCAGCCTACGGGGTTGTGGGTGTCCTTGGCGACGTCGACCACGTTGGATGTGCGGTCCCACTTGGCCTTGGGGTCCTTATCCCCCAGGAACTTCCATTTGAGCAGATGGTCGGAGGTCTTGCACTGGATGCAGGTTGCGTTGCCCGCCATGGCCGTCTCCGGCAGCTTCTTCCCGGTGTCGGTCAGCACGTCCCAGGTCTTGCCGGTGGAGGTCACCCCTTTCCACCCCTCCTTGAGCTGGAAGCGCCCCCCCTGGAAGCGGTCCACCGCGAACTGGTCGATCACCATGAAGGCGTGGCCGCGCGGCTCGTCATGCTCGAAGGTGAAACCGTGGCCGGCCAAAAGCTTGTCCTGAAGCGGGGAGCGGCCGGTGGGGGTTCCCTTTTCCTTCCTGGCCGCCGCCTCGTAGTTGTCCTCGTAGAAGCTGTTGTACTGCTCCTTGTGGCACTTGCCGCAGAGCGCCTGGTCGATCAGCGTCACCGGCTTGTTCTTTTCCGGATCGTTCATGTGGGCGTCGAGCTTCTCGTGACAGACCTTGCAGGAGAGCTTCGCGTGCTTGGAACCTTCCTTCAGGGCCTTCACCTCGTCATGGCACTCGTAGCACTTCGCCCTGCCGTCGCTGGCGACTTTAGCCGCCGGGTTGGACTTTGCCGCAGTGGTCAGCGCGGGGAGTGACAAAAATCCCGCCGCAACCGCTGCTGCCGCTGTCAAAGCCAGGTTCCTCTTCAGCATGTTTTCCCTCCTGTCGTCATGTGTAGTGGTTCTGCAAAATTAAAGCGCTGTATTAGATGCAATAAACAAGTATGAAAAGATTTGACCAAAGTCAAAAGAAGTGAAATTGCAGGACAAGCTGACAGCCAAAATGTTTACCAGAAAAACTCCTGTATTCAAGCGCCGCTCTGATACTGTTTGCTTTGACCCGCCCGGTAAGACATTATAATCCACTAACATATTTACAGCATATCTCGCTGTCGCTGTGACAGTGGAAGTCTAACCTGCTACATGCCATCGCCTCGGCCACACGAAAAAGCCCCCGCGCCTGTAAACGGCGCGGGGGCTTTTATCCAGCTTTTTTCCGGGGTGCAGGGGCTCTAGGCGGATGCGACGCCGGGAGCATCGAGCGCCTCGCGGATCCGGCGCAACAAAAGCTCCGGCTTTATCGGCTTAGCGAGGTAATCAACGGTTGCGGCGAACCCCTTCTGCGACATGATGTCCGCCGGGTACCCGCTCATGAAGATTGTGGGAAAATCGGGCCTCTGGGCGTGAATCCGCAGACCGAGCTCCGTCCCGTTCAGGCGCGGCATGACGAGGTCGGTGAGCAGCAGGTCCACCCCGTCGCCTTGCTCGGCGAAGATATTCAGCGCCTCCTCCCCCTCCCTGGCGCAGAGCACGCGATAGCCGTTATGCTGCAGCAAAAGACGCGTCATCGTCCGCACCGTCTCGTCGTCCTCTACCAGCAGCACCGTCTCGTTGCCGGTCGCCCACTGAGCCCGCCCCCCGGCGCTATCGGCTTCCGGCAGCTCTTCGGAGAGCGGCAGGTAAATGCTGAAAACGGTCCCGGCACCCGGCTCGCTTTGCAGCTCTATGATGCCGTTGTGCTTTTTGATGATGCCGTAGCAGGTGGAAAGCCCGAGCCCGGTCCCGACTCCCAGTTCCTTGGTGGTGAAAAAAGGCTCGAAGACACGGTCCTGCACCTCGCGGCTCATCCCGACTCCGGTGTCGGCAACCGTGATCAGGGCGTGGTTTAGCTGCAGCCGTTCGGTCCGGATCAAGAGCTTCCCCCCGGACGGCATGGCGTCGCGCGCGTTAACCACAAGGTTGAAGAGCACCTGCTCCAGCTGCCCCTTGTCCGAGGAGACGATAAGCGGGACGCTGGAGACCTCGACAGCCAGTTCGATATCTTCCGTGATGAGCCGCCTCAGGCTCTTATGCAGCCCCTCGACGAGCTGGTTCAGCTCGACAGGCATCAGGTTCACCTCCTGCTTCCTGGAAAAGGCAAGGAGGCCGCGGGTCATTTCTGCCGCGCGCTCCACCGACCCCTGGATTTCGGCTGCCATGGAGGCAGCCTCGCTTCCCTGGGAATTGAACTGGATCAGGGAGGCATAGCCGGCGATGACGGTCAAAAGGTTGTTGAAGTCGTGCGCTATCCCACCGGCAAGGGTGCCGATCGCTTCCATCTTCTGCGCGTGCCGCAGCTGCTCCTCCAGTTGGGTCCGCTCAGTCATGTCCTTGATCAGGCAGGCGACCCTGTCGACCCGGTCCCCGTTTTTAAGCGGCGTGTAGGTGATCAGGATGTCCCGGACCCCCTTGGCGGGGTAGTCGTACCGGCTCTCGAAGATCACCTCTTCGCCGGCGAAGCAGGCATCGATGCGTCCCTTGATCTCAGCGAACAGCCTCGGTCCCAAAAGATCGTGCACCGTGCGGTCGACAAGCTCCTCGTGCCGCACCCGGTGGCACTCGAGGTACGCCTTGTTCGCCAGGAGGAAGCGATAGCTGCGGTCGAACACGTAGATCATGTCGCCGGTGCACTCGAACACCGCGCGGTATTCGAGGAGCCGCTGATCGGCAAGCTTGTAGTCGCTTATGTCTATCAGCTTCAGCACGGCACCCTCGGTCTCTCCCTCGGCGTTCAGATAGGGAAAGAGCCTCAGCAGGAACTGGTGCCCGGTCTGCAGGTCCGTCACCTCCCGCTCCGGGGCGACTGCGCCGCCGACCACGCTCCAAAGTTCCGCACCCGCGTTGGGCCAGTCGAGCCTGCGGCAAAGCTTCGGCAAAAGCTCTCCGGTGTCGTCGGGGGAGAGGTCCAAAAGCTGCGCCAGGGTCGGCGTCAGTCTAGTCGGCCTGAGTTCGCGGTCGAAGAAGGCGGTGGCGGTCCAGGCGCAGCTCAGGAAATTCTCCAGGTCGTTTCGGGCGCGTTCGAGCTCCGCGCTTTTCGCCTGCAGCTCAAGCCTGGCAGCCTTCAGTTCCTGCTGCGCGTGGTCCAGAGGTTCGTTCGTACCTCTCTGCTGAAAATAGTGCAATGGTCCCTCCCAAAAGCATTTCAGCTATTGCATGTCATAACAAAAGGCCGCAGGCACCGCGGTCCCAGGGGACTGGCTCCGCAAGGCGCCTGTCCCCTCAGCCTCTAAAAACAAGCCACCAGCACCGCCAGGGCTGCGCAGTTGATGAGCGCCGTGATCCTGAAAACGAGGACGAATCGGCGCTTGCGGGTCTTGTGCCTGAACGCCCACCCGGCCAGGGCCGCGCCCGGCCATCCTCCGACAAGCCCCAGCAGATGCAGAGTTCTCTCCGCCACCCTGCGGCGGCCATGTTCCGCCGCCCACTTATCGGCAGCGTAAGCCGTAGCGGCTGCGGTGCCGGAAACAAGATAGACGAAGAGGACCGGCAAAGGCACGGTTCCCGCCGCTGTGAGGGCGGCCAAAAGGAAAAGGAACAAAATCGGGAAGCAGGGGATATCCGCTCTAGCGGGGGCAGGCGCGGTCAGCATCGGGCACGCTCCGCGGCGGCCCTAAAGTCCCCCCTCCCCGTGCTGGCCTGCGCGCCGTAGCGCTTCGGTCCGCGAAGGCGGGAGGGGGTCAAGGGGTGGGGGTAGGCGCCATCGTTTCCGACCGCGCGCAGGCCCGTCAACGGGGTGGGAGAGCTGGAAACGGTTTGATCTTGATGCGAAGCAGGGGAGCAAAGACGACACGGCGGCACGAAACGGCGAGCGCCGGAGTTACAGCAGCAGGGAGAATGTGAGGGTGTGTGTGGCATTGCCAGGGGTTCTCTGTAATCAGTCTCGTAACATTTAAGTAACGTTTCTGTGTGAATATTTTCAACCTTATACAAGAGTGAGGCTCCAGTTACAAGAGATAATACTGTCATACCACCAGCAAGCTGTGGTATTTTCACGGAAAAACCACTAAAGCCTAATCGTCTCCAAGCCGATACTGTTCACGATGCAGTCTCTGAGACAAAGCGCGACATCAACCGGAGTGGGAAACATGAAAAATTCGCGCCAATTCTATCGCGCCCCTTCGTCACACAGTGTCGAGGTTCTGACCGAGGGAGACAACTACACCGGTTGTCTGGAGAATATCTCCTTCAACGGCGCGCTTTTGCGCCTGGATGCCGCAGTTTCCTTCGCAGCCGGGGACAGTTGCGTTTTACAGTTCCAGGAGGATGAGGAACCGCTGCCGCCCCTGCAGATAGCCTGCGAGGTGGTCCACGGCTGCGACGAACTGCTAGGGGTGAAATTTCTGGAGAGCAAGGAAGACGCGGAGCGCCGCCTGCTCTTTTTGATGAAGCTGATGAGCGACACCCGGCAAAACGGGAACGAGTACCTGGAACGGATCCGGGCCTACCTTGCCGAATACTGCGGGCCGCGCTGACCCGCCGCCCCCGGCGCTGCCGGTCCTTGAGGAACGTGTATGAACCACCATCCCCGGGGGCACCGCCTCCCGCTCATGGCAGTATCACTCGCCGTCATCGCCCTGCTCCTTGTCCCGAAGGGGGCGCTGGCACTGGAAAAGGCGACCGTTCAGCTGAAATGGCTGCATCATTTCCAGTTCGCCGGGTACTACGCGGCGCTGGAGAAAGGGTTCTACCGCCGGGCCGGCCTCGACGTGACCATCAAGGAGGGGGGGCCGAGAACCGAGGTGGAGGACGAGGTCCTCTCCGGCAGGGCGGACTTCGGCGTTGGGACCTCGGCAATCCTTTTGCGCCGCGCCCGCGGCGAAGACCTGGTGGTGCTGGGGCAGATCTTCCAGCATTCGGCCGCCGTCCTTATCACCCCCCGCAGCACCGGAATCCGCTCCATCGCCGACATGGCGCGCCGCAGGTTCATGTACTCCAACCAGCACGGCGACATGCTGACGCTTTTGAGGCAAAACGGCGTCAGCGAAAAAGAGCTGGTGCAGGTCCCCCATAACGGCGACCCCCGCGACCTCATCCGCGGCAAGGCGGACGTCATGATGGGGTACAGCTTCAACGAGCCCTTCATCCTGGAGCAGGAAGGGGTACCCTACCTCCTCTTCTCCCCGCTTACCTACGGCATAGATTTTTACGGCGACAATTTCTTCACCACGCGGGCCAATATCGAGGCAAAGCCGGAACTGGCCCGCGCGTTCCGCAAGGCGACGCTGGAGGGGTGGCGCTATGCCATGGCCAACAAGTCCGAAATAGTCGACCTGATCCTCGCCAAGTACTCCCGGGAAAAAAGCCGCGACTGGCTCATGTTCGAGGCGAACCAGATGGAGTCCCTGATCCAGCCCACCCTGGTTGAGTTGGGGTACCAGAACCCGGAGCGCTGGCGCCAGATCGGCGAGTCGTTCGCGAAGCTCGGCATGGTTCCGGAAGGCTTCGACAGCACCGGCGTGAGCTTCGACCCCGCCCCCGGCAAGTACTATCGCGTCATCCTCCAAATTCTGCTGGTCTGCGGTTCCGTCATCGCGGTTCTGGTCGTCATCGTGATGAAGTTCAAGCAGTTGAATGGAAGTCTCAAGGCACAGGTGGCCGAACGCAAGGCGGCGGAAGAGGCGCTCAGGGAAAGCGAGGAGCGGCTGCGCGTCATCTTCGAGACCTCCCAGGCCGGCATCGTCATGGTCGACCCCAAAGGGGTCATACGCTTCGCGAACAAGAGGATGGCCGAGATGTTCGGCTGCCCTCACGACAAGCTGATCGGCTCCGACTACAAAAGCCATCTCCACCCGGAACAGTGCGAGGTGGGGAGCAAACTCATGGAGCAACTGATCCGCGGAGAAATGGAGCAGGCCTGCACGGAACGCCGCTACCTGTGCGGGGAGCATGGGGATTTCTGGGGTTATCTCTCCGGCAGGAGGCTGGAGGCCCCCGACGGCAAACTGCAGGCGCTGGTCGGGATCATCTCCGACATAACCGACCGCATCAAAGCGGACGAGGCCCGTGGCAAGGCGCTCATGCTGGTGGAGACCCTCCTGGCACACTCCCCTATGGGGATCACCGTCTTCGACGGGGAGAGCGGCGCCTGCATCCTTTTGAACCAGGCCGCAGCCGGGATCTCCGGCGGCACCAGGGAAGCGCTCTTGGGGCGCGACTTCCGCGGGCTGCACCCCTGGCGCGAAGCGGGGCTCGTCGCGGTGGCGGAAAAGGTGCTCTCCGACGGGCTCCCCCGCCCCTTCGAGGCGGAAATCCGCAGCTCCCGGGGGAGGGACATCATGCTGCGCTGCCACCTTTCCCGGTTCGACCTGGAGGGAAGAGCGCACCTGCTGGTACTGGAGCAGGATGTAACCGAGGAGATGCGCCTGGAGCGGGAGAACAAGCGGATCGAGGCGCAGATGCTCAACATGCAGAAACTGGAAAGCCTCGGGGTGCTGGCGGGGGGGATCGCCCACGACTTCAACAACATCCTTACCGGGATAGTGGGTAACATCAGCTTCGCCCAGTTGGCGCTCCCCGCGGCCCACAAGGCGGCGCCGCCGCTGTTGAAGGCCGAGAAGGCCTGCCAGAGAGCGGCGGAACTAGCCTCCCAGCTCTTGACCTTCGCCCGGGGTGGGCAGCCTATCAAGAAGGCCTTCTCCGTCAAGCCGCTGGTCGGCGAATCGCTCTCGCTGGTCCTGCGCGGCACCAACGTCAAGGGGGTCATCGAAATCGCCGACGACCTTTGCGTCATCGAGGCGGACGAGGGGCAGATAAACCAGGCTTTCAACAACATCATCATCAATGCCGTGCACGCCATGCCGGGGGGGGGAACCCTCACCATAGCGGGCGAGGACGCCGTGATGGAAGCAGGCAACCGCTTCGGCCTCGCACCGGGCCCGTATGTACGGCTGAGTTTCAACGACCAGGGATGCGGCATCCCCAAGGCGGACCGGGAAAAGATCTTCGACCCGTACTTCACCACCAAGACCAGCGGCACCGGCCTGGGGCTTGCCTCGACCCACTCCATCGTCGCCAGGCACGGCGGCATGATCCTCGTGGACTCGGCTCCGGAAAAGGGGAGCACCTTCACCATCTACCTCCCCTCCACCGGGCACTCGGTGGCGGAGGAGGCTGGGCAGGACACGGCCGAGCGTCTGCACGGGGGGGGAGAAAGCGTGTTGGTGATGGACGACGAGGAGATGATCAGGGAGCTGACCCAGTCCATGCTGGTCGAGCTCGGCTACCGGGTGGAGGTATGTTCCGACGGCGCCGAGGCGGTCGAACTGTATCGCGCCGCCTGCGCCCGCGGTGAACGCTACTCAGCCGTGATCATGGACCTCACCGTCCCCGGGGGGATGGGCGGCAAGGATGCGGCGCGCCGGATCCTGGAGCTCGACCCTGAGGCGCGGCTGATCGTTTCCAGCGGCTACTCCAACGACCCCGTCATGTCCGAGCACCGCAGCTTCGGCTTCTGCGCCACACTGGTCAAGCCTTACACCGCCGGCGACATCGGCAGGGTGCTTGGGGAGGCAATTGACTCAATTGACAATTGACGATTGACAATTGACAACTCACACCAACTACTATGCCTCTGTTGCGGGGGCGCCCAATAGCGCCGAGAGTCTCGGGATCTCGCCCGCGTGCACCACGGCCAAGACCTCATCGCCTGCCTGCAGCACCAGGTCGCCGCGCGGCACCAGGAGCTTTCCGCCGCGGATCACCGCGGCGATGACGCTCTCCGCCGGCAACGCCATCTCCCTGATCGCCTTTCCCGCCACCGCCGATTTCGGGTGCACCTTCTCCTCCACCAGCGAATACTCCCCCTTGGTCAGCTTCAAGAGGGTCATCATCTCCCCAAGCGACATCTCCTCGGCCACCAGGTGCGCCAGGATATCCGCCTGGTTCAGCGCCACGTCGACACCGAGCTTGGGGGTGAACATCCAGAGGTTCTTCGGGTGATTGACCCGGGCGATGACGCGCGGCACCCGGAATTCGGAGCGGCAAAGCCCCGCCAGCACCAGGTTGGTCTCGTCGGCGCCGGTAACCGCCGCGACCACGTCCGCCTCCCTCACTCCCGCCGACTCCAGAAGCCGCGGGTCGGTCCCGCTCCCGTAAACCACCGCTCCCTCGCCCAGCCCCCGCTTGAGGGAAGGGATCCTCTCGCCCCTTTGCTCGATGAGAAGCACCTTCTTCCCCCCCTTTTGCAGCAGCCGCGCCAGATGCTCCCCGACCTTGCCGCCTCCCACGATGATGACGAACATGGCTTTCTCCTATTGCAGTCCGAGCAGCTCTTTGAGCCTGCCCGAGCCGGAAGAATGCAGCGCCAGGTGCAACAGGTCGCCGGCGCGGAACTCGCTTCCGGGGGTCGGTATCAAGGTTCGCCCCTGCCGGGTCAGCGCCACTACCTGGATCTCGCCCGGGACGCTCAGCTCCCGCACGCTCCTTCCCGCCAGAAGCAGCGGCAGCTCCACCTCCACCAGCTCCACCTCCCCGCTCCCAAGGCTCTTCACCGTCTGCAGCGGCGAGTAGCAAAGAAGCTCGATGAGCCGGCTTACCCCCCAGGTGACGTGGGAGATGGTGGTGAGCCCCAGGCGCCGGTACACCTCCTCGTTGCCGGGATCGAAAAGCCGCGCCGCGACACGGGGGACGCGAAACAGGATGCGGGCCACCCGCGCGGTCACCACGTTCACCTCGTCGCTCGCGGTGACTGCGGCCAAAGCGTCCGCCTGCTCGATCCCCGCCTGCAAAAGGACCTCGCGGTCGAAACCGACCCCGGTCACCGTCCTCCCCCCAAAGGTGGGGGAGAGCCGGTCAAAGGCCGAAGCCTCCCGGTCCACCACGACCACCTCTACGCCCCGGCGGCTCAGCGCCTCGGCAAGCCCCGCGCCCAATCTCCCGCAGCCGATCACAACGATCCTCATGTCGCACCTCCCGGACCCCGACGCACTCCTATCCCTTCTCTAAAGGCGCGCCCCCGGCGCGCGTTTCTTCTCCCGCCCCCGCAGCCAAGCCTTGCGCCCCTCCTCGGCCAGCAAAAGGAGCACCGGGAAACAAACGGTGATCCCCCAGAACCTGGCCGGCAGCGCCCCCACCTCGAACACCGGTTGCAGCAGCGGCAGGTAGATCAACAGCAGGCAGAGCAGGAGCTCGAAGCCGATCCCCGCCAAAAGGAAGCGATTGCTGAAAAAGCCGACCGAGAAGACGGAGACCCGGTCCGTACGGCAGGCGAAGACGTTGCCGACCTGGGTGCAGACAACCCCTACGAAGAAGATGGAGGTGGCCAGCACGTACACCGTTCCGTCAAGGGTTAAAAGACGCTCCCGGTAGGGGAGGAGGTCCGGGCGCGGCAGATGCCAAAGGTCCACGTAGCCGTAGCTCAGGTATAGGAGGAAGAACCCGGCCAGGCAAAGGAGAGCCTGCATGGTCCCCAGCCATAAAAAGGCACGGCCCAGGAGCTTTTTGTTGATGAGCCGCTCCTTGCGGGGGCGCGGAGGACGCTCCATGATCCCTTGTTCCGGCGGCTCCATGCCGAGAGCGAGCGCCGGGACCATGTCCGTGCCTAGGTCGATGGCGAGCACCTGCATCACGGTGAGAGGGAGCGGGAGGTTCAGCACGATCTGCAGTATGAAGGGCCAGGCCTCCGGGACGTTGCTGGTTAGGATGTAAGTGACGAACTTCCGGATGTTGGCGTACACCGCCCGCCCCTCCTCGACCGCGTTCACGATGGAGGCGAAGTTGTCGTCCATGAGCACCATGTCGGCCGCCTCCTTGGCGACGTCGGTGCCCGCGACCCCCATGGCGATCCCGATGTCCGCTTTCTTGAGCGCCGGCGCGTCGTTCACCCCGTCGCCGGTGACCGCCACCACCTCCCCCGCCGACTGAAGCGCCTGCACCACCCTGAGCTTATGCTCCGGCGCCACGCGGGCGAAGATCACCTCGCCGGCCAGCGCCTCCGAGAGCGCCCGGTCGTCCATCGCGTCCAGTTCCCCGCCGGTCACAAGACGGCACTTAACCTCCTCGCTCATCACCCCGATGCGCCGCGCCACGCTCTCCGCGGTGAGCCCGTAATCCCCGGTCATCATGACGATCCGGATCCCGGCGCCATGGCACTTGTTGACGGCGGCGGCGACCTCGGGCCTGGGAGGGTCGTGCATCGCCACGAGCCCCAGGAAGACCAGCTCGTGCTCCACCTGTTCCGGCGAGTAATCGGTGAGCCCTTCGGGGAGGCGCCGCTCCGCGACGGCCAGCACCCGGTACCCCCTGCGGGCGAAGGAGTCGTTGGCCCCGGAAAGCTCCTGCTTCAGTTGCGCGCTGAGCGCGATTCGGGCGCCGTCCTTGAGAGCGGCGCTGCAGAGGGCGGCCACCTCCGCCGGAGCACCCTTGACGAAAAGCGTTTCCTCGTCCCCCTCCCGGTGCAGCGTAGCCATTCTCTTTCTCTGGGAGTCGAAAGGGAGTTCGCGCAGGCGCGGCAGACGGGCCGACTCCTTATCGAGATCTATCCCCCCCTTTTTCGCCGCGACCTTGAGGGCTGCCTCGGTCGGGTCCCCGACCACCGTCCACGCAGCCCCTTCGACGGCTGGGGCGACAACCCGGGCGTCGTTGCAGAGCCCGGCCGAGATGAGCAGGCGGGAAAGCGTCCCGCGCGCCGGCCGCTCCACGAAACCATCCCCATCGATTATCTCCCCCGCAGGTGCGTACCCCGCGCCGGTGACGGTATAGGCGTGCCCCGGCACCCAGATCTCGCGCACCGTCATCTCGTTTTGGGTAAGGGTGCCGGTCTTGTCGGTGCAGATCACCGTACAGCAGCCAAGGGCCTCCACCGAGGAGAGCCGCTTCACCAGCGCGTTCCTCCTGGCCATCCTCTGCACCGCCATGGCTAGGGAGAGGGTCACCGTGGGCAAAAGCCCCTCGGGCACGAAGGCGACCACCATCCCCACCGCGAAGATGAAGCCGGCGTGGATCTCGCGTTTCAGGATCAGTACCGAGAGGAGGAAGAAGACGACGCCGATGGCGAGCGCCAGGAAGGAGATCACGCGGGTCATGCGGTTTATTTCCTGCTGCAGGGGAGAAGGGGGCTCGACGGTCACCGAGGTGAGGCGAGCGATCCTGCCGAACTCGGTGTGCATGCCGGTGGCGAAGACGACCCCGCGGCCGGTACCGGAGACGACGCTGGTCCCCGCGAAGACGAGGTTCGGGGATTCGCGTCTGGAAAGCGAGTCGTCCAGCAAGGGGTCGGCGGTTTTGCGGGCCGGATGCGACTCACCGGAGAGGGTCGATTGGTCCACCCGCAGGTCCCATTCCTCGACGAGTCTCAGGTCTGCGGAGCAGCGATCCCCCTGGGAGAGAAGCACCAGGTCCCCCGGGACCAGTTCCTCGGCCGGGACCAGCCGCTCGCAGCCGTCGCGCAAGACGGTGACCTGGGCCGGCAAAAGCCTCTTGAGCGCCTCCACCGCTTTCTCGGCGCGGGTCTCCTGCCAGAAGGAGAAGACGGCGTTGATCACCACCACCGCCCAGATCGCCCAGCCGAGCTCCGGCATCCCTCCGATGAACGCCATGGCGCCGCCGGCCCAGAGAAGAAGCGCCATCAGGTGGGTGAAGTTGTCGAGAAGTTTAAGGTAGAGCGGCCTTCCGGGGGGGACGCTGATGGCGTTGGGTCCGTAGCGCAGCAGACGCGACGCGGCCTTTCCGGAGCTGAGCCCCTGGGGGGCGGAGTCGAGCATCCGGTACAGTTCGGTGACGCGCATACGGTGCCAGAGGAATTCCTCTTGCGGCTCGTTGCCTGATTGCTTCATCGGGACTGTCCCGGCCGGCGGCGATAAGGCCTCGGCGGTGCAATTGCAAGGACATGGCTGCCTGAAAGGCAGCATAAACAACGGACCCAACTACTGTAATAGGAATTAAAACGGAGTCAAACCGGCTTTAATGGGTGACCCAAGGCGGAACACAGAGGTCTCGGAGGTCCACGGAGGTCACTGAGGTCAAAAACCTCGCACGGGGAAAAGGGAAAAAGGCACGGATAATGCGGATCAACTTTCAGGATTTCCATTTTGCAGACCTTATCCGTGAAGTTTCCGCTTAATCCGCGTGATCCGCGTGAATGACTTTGACTCTGGCGGAACCCAGAGTAACAAGGCCATTGCGTTCCCCTTTGCGAAGGGGGGACGGGGGGATTTGCTTTTCAGCCGTTCCAACTCTAACTGGCCAAGGGCAGGGTGAAGCTGAAGACGGACCCTTTACCCTGCGTGCTTTTCACTTCCAGCGTGCCGCCGTGGGCCTGCACGATGTGCTTCACGATGGAGAGCCCGAGGCCGGTCCCTCCGTTGTCGCGGCTTCGTGCCTCGTCCACCCGGTAGAAACGCTCGAAGAGGCGCGGCAGGTCCTTTTCCGGTATCCCGATCCCCGAGTCCCGCACCGAAACCCGCACCAGGGCCCCTTCCCGCGCAGTCTCCACGCCCACGGACTTCCCCGTTTCGCTGTACTTGATGGCGTTGTCCAACAGGTTGATCAGCACCTGCTCCAGCCGGCCGCGGTCAGCCTGGACGATCAACCCCGCCTCCCCCGCCGGCTGCTCCAGTTGAACCCCCTTTTCCTCGCCCCGCTGCCCCACCAGGAGGAGCGCCTGCCGGATCGCCTCGTCGAGCGCCACCGGCTTCAACTGCATCCCCATCTCCCCCGACTCCAGTTCGGAGAGGGTCAAGAGGTCGCGGACCAGGCCGGAAAGGCGGTCGGCGTGGTTCTGGATGATCAGCAGGAAACGCTCGGCGCGCTCAGGGTCGGCCGCGAGCGCACCCGACAGAAGCGTCTCGGCGTACCCCTTGATCACCGTGACCGGCGTTCTCAGCTCGTGAGAGACGTTCGCCACGAAGTCGCGACGGATCTTCTCCACCCTCTTGAAGGCGCTGATGTCGTGGAACACCGCCACCGCCCCCTGCAGCCCGTCCCCCTCGCGCAGTGGGACCCAGTGCACCAGCACGGTCTTCCCTCCGGCAAGGGCTATTTCCTGATGCCGCTCCTGCCGCGCTGAGAGCACCTCCCGGCAAGCGGCGTAAAGGTCCGGGTGGCGGGTGATCTGCAGCAGCGGCCTCCCCTGCACCTCGGCGCCAGTGGCGAACATGGTGCAAAAAGCGGGGTTCACCAGGGTCACCACGGCGTCCCGGTCGGTGACCATCACCCCCTCCCCCATGCCGTTCAAGATCGCGTCCAGCTGGTTCTTTTCCGAGGAGATCAGCTCCAGCTGCCGTTCGATCCGCCCCGACATCTCGTTCATCACGTGGGCCAGTTCGCCCATCTCGTCCTGGCTCTGGACGGCAATCCTCGCGCCGAACTCACCCCGCCCGATGCGTTGGGCGCCGGTCGAGAGCCTTCTGAGGTTTCTGGAGTTGAGATTGGAGAGGAAGTAGGACAAAAGAAGCGAGGCGAGGACCGCGACGGCGAGGGCGGCGCCCAGGCTTCTTCTCAGGCGCTCTTTGGCCTGCTCCAGCTCCGAGAGCGGAAGCGCGAGCCGTACCACGCCATGGGCCCCGAAAGGAGCGGCGACGTAAAGCATATCGGTGTGGAGGGTGGCCGAGTAGCGGATGGCGCTGCCGATTCCCTCCTTGAGAGCCTGCCGCACCTCGGGGCGGTTGGCGTGGTTTTCCAGCTTTTCCCATTCGTCCGGGGCCAGGCCCGAGTCAGCGACCACGACACCATCCCCCGCTATGACGGTGACGCGCGAGCGTATCGCTTTCGACAGCGCCTCGGTCAAAGCCGGCGCATCCTGTTTCAGGTCCCGGATCTCCTTTTGCGCCATGAGCGAAGCGATGCGGGCCTCGTCCTCGAGATGCTGCCGCGTCCCCTGCGTCATGGAGGTTTCCTGGCTCGCGGCAAGGTAGAAATAGAGTCCCGCCCCCCAAAGAAGCACGAGCAGCAGGTACGATGCCATCAGTTTCCAGCGAAAGCCCCCCTTCATGACTCCTCCAGTTTGTAGCCGAAGCCGCGCACCGTCTTGATCAGCTCTCCCGCCGCCCCAAGCTTCGTGCGCAGGCGGGTCATGTGCGTGTCCACGGTGCGCGTGTCGCCCAGGTAGCTGTATCCCCAGACGTTTTGCAAAAGGAGTTCCCTGCTCTGCACGCGCCCGATCCGCTCCGCCAGGTTCATCAGGAGCTTGAATTCCGTCGAGGTGAGCTGCACCTCCTCCCCGGCTACCCGGACCAGGTGGCGCTCCACATCGATTAGTAGCGTCCCCAGCGAGATGGTGGCCACTTCGGAAGCGGGAAGCTTTCTCCTCAAGACGGCCCGCACCCTCAGCATCAGCTCCCGGGTGGAAAAAGGCTTCACCACGTAGTCGTCGGCCCCCATCTCGAACCCGACCACGCGGTCGATCTCCTCCCCGCGGGCGGTGAGCATGATGACAGGAATGCCCGCGGTAAGTTCCGCCCCCTTCAAGGTGCGGCAGACCTCCGTCCCCATCATCCCCGGGAGCATCAGGTCGAGCAGTATCAGGTCAGGTTTGCTGCGGCGCGCCTCCGCGAGCCCGGTGGCGCCGTCGTGGGCCACGAGGCAGCAATATCCCTCCTGCTCCAAGTGGAAAGCCACCAGATCCGCCAGGTCCTTCTCGTCCTCTATCACCAGTACTGTCGGCATTTAAAAATCCTTTCGGCGGCTGATCGCCCGCCAGAATGCGGTTGCAGCGGCATACGTACATCTCCTGGTTCCCAAGCTCCAGCTTGGGAACCAGATGCGGCGCAAAGCTCCAGCTTTGCATCTAATGGAAGCTGGAGCTTCGGCAGGTCTTGCGTTCCCAAGGTGGACCTTGGCAACGAGATCAAGGACCAGGCGAGGCTATTGCGCCTGCCTTTACGCAGAGCCAGGCTATTGCATCCCCCTTTACGCAGATGGGAGGCTATTGCGTCCCCCCCTTTGCGAAGGGGGGACAGGGGGGATTTTGCCTCTCCTGGTTCCCATGCTCCAGCTTTGCATCTAATCTTCGGCAGGCCTTGCGCTACGGCGTACTGCCCGATTCTTACTAATCGGCATAAATGTATTGTTTCGTTAGCGAATAGGCAAGTCTAAAGAGCGCCGCCATCAGTTTTCCGCTGCTGTCTCCTGGTTCCCAAGCTCCAGTTTGGGAACCCAATGCGGCGCAAAGCTGCAGCTTTGCATCCAGAAAGAAGCTGGAGCTTCGGCAGGCCTTGCGTTCCCAAGGTGGACCTTGGGAACGAGATGACGGGACTACGAAAGGGGACAGGCACCTGGCGGAGCCAGTCCCCTTCGATCTTGCTGGCAATGCTGAAAAATTTCCCGTATATTCCCAAAACTTTTATTTTAATGATGAGCTTTTCCCGTGTGCCCCAGACCCCCTTCATCGCGGAGCGACTGCATGGAAGTAGCGATACGGATCATACTGCTCTCTGGAAAGTCGGCGCTAGACCTGGCGCTCTACACCCTGTTGCCGGTGCTGGTGGTGATGATGGCGATGATGAAGCTGGTGGAGGCGCGGGGCATCCTCGCCCTGGTCGCCAAGTGGCTTCGCCCCGTGCTCAGGATCTTCGGCGTACCCGGCGCCGGGGCGTTCGCCATGCTGCAGCTGCTTCTGGTCAGTTTCGCCGCTCCGGTCGCCACCTTCTCGGTGATGGAGAAGGACGGGACCGCAAAGCGGGCCATCGCCGCCACGCTGGCGATGGTCCTCACCATGTCGCAGGCCAACGTGGTCTTCCCCATGGTGGCCGCGGGGCTCGACCTTGCCACCATCATGATGACCTCGCTCGCGGGGGGACTCGCGGCGGCGGCGCTCACCTATTACCTACTCACCCGTTCGCTGGGGCACGAGGGAGGGGAGCATGAAGACCACGGCGTCCCCGCCACCGCCGCAAAGAAAAGCACCGCCCTCAACCTGATGATCGTAGGCGGCCAGGAGGCGGTCCAGGTAATCCTCGGCGCCATCCCCATGCTGATCCTGGCCATCTTCCTGGTGAACGTGCTGAAGGAGATAGGCGCCATCGCGCTTTTGGAAACGGCGCTGCGCCCCCTTTTCGCACTGATCGGTTTCCCCGCGGTGGCGGTGCTCCCCTTGGCCACCAAATATCTGGCCGGAGGGACCGCCATGATGGGGGTGACGCTCAACCTGGTGAAGGAAGGCGCCATCACCGTCACCGAATTGAACCGGATGGCAGGCTTCCTCACCAACCCCTGCGACATAGTCGGCGTTGCCGTCCTCGCCTCCGCCGGCACCCGCTGCAGTTCCGTGGTGCGCCCGGCCGTCATCGGCGCCCTCTTCGGCATACTGCTGCGCGGCGCGATGCACCTCCTAATTTTTTAACCTTCCTGCCCAACTTGCCGTTGCCGCCCGATCCCCTTTCATGCCGCCTCCGGCACGGCCGGGCACAAAGCGCCACGCTTCTTCCTGCCTTGACTGAATCACAAAGGTCGCTACATTCTAATAAACTTTTAATCTCCCCATCTTTCATGCAGTGTCTCCCCAGCATCCATCGGCAGGACCGGGTGTTTCCGTAACGGAGGTTATCATGAGAACGATGATCGCTTCTCTGCTGTTCATCGCCGCAGCACTCACAGGATGTGCTAACAAGCAGTACAGCAAGATCCAAAAGTGGAAAGTCGCAGCGACCGATCCGGTCGTTTCTATCGGCCATGGCGGCGTGTTCGATGGGAAGGGAAAAGAGGTCGAGGTTTCTCCCAATTTCGTCCTGCACGCGCAAAGGTATTACCTGAAACGGCTTTACCAAGAAGGAAGCAGCGAGCAAAAGGCGCTGTTCCAGCAAAAACAGCGCAGCATCGAGAAAATCAAGCCTCAGGACAAGTCTGAGAAGATCCTGGTGAACGCCGCGCTGCTGGGATGGCTGGTGGAAGCGGTCAAACCGCGGGACGCGGCGCAGATAGGAAGCAAGAACAGCGCGCTTTTGGAGCGTTACATCCGGTTGAAGGACGGCGAACTGGAAGAGGTCCCCAACGGCGGCGGTCCGGTCAGAAAGGATCTCGTCGCCCTGCTCTGGCGCGAAGGTCTCCTTACCTTCCTTTCAACCAACCTCGGCGGCCCCGCCTATATCGAGCAGTGCCGCGCCGCCGGCGTCCCCATTCCCCCGGACTGGGGGAGTTCGAGCTGGAAGTACTTAGGCAAACTGGGGACCAAGTTCATCAGCCCCGGCATCGACGCCGACCTCTATGCCTTCGAAGGCGACGCCCCGAAAGGAGTCTGTTTCGCCCTGCCGCGCTCCTCTGGAGAAACCATCAGCCTCTTGGGGATCATCTGCCTCGGGACCGATACCGGCAAGTCCTGCTTCTGGGACAACCAGAAAAACAAGATGCAGTTCGGCATCCCCAAGAACACGCCGGTGCCGCTGTCCAATTTCGCCGGCGGCGCCGACCTCTTCAACGGCTCCGGAGGTATCTGCACCGACTGCCATGCCGGGGAGAACCCGTTCATAGTGCATCCCGGCCAGCCTATGGATATCGCCAACCTGTTGCCGAAAACCTGGTCCGATCCGCTGGTCCATCCAGCCTGGCCGCAAAACCAGGGGCCGACCATCGCGCTCAACGGCATCGTGCTGAACCCCGGCGAAGATTCCTGTCTCAGTTGCCACAATAAGCCCCCCGGCCGCAGGTTCCCGACGCTGTCCACCGACACCCCCGGATATTGCGGCGTCATCCTCCCGAAAACGATCCAGTTCACCATGCCTCCCGGCAGCCCCGGCAACAACGCCTCATACGCCAAGCACAAGGACGCTCTTTTGGCCTCCTGCAACCGGAGCAAGTAAATCCGGGGACTGGCTCCGCAAGGTGCCTGTCCCCCTTGACCGAACGGCGGAACACAGAGGTCGCGGAGGTCCACGGAGGGCACAGAGTTTTTTTCAGGGAAAAGCAAAGGCACTCACCACAGAGGTTCACAGAGGAAACACAGAGGCAACGGCAAAAAGGCCCCCCCAAAAAAGGTTTGAGTATTCCCTCGTTTCAGTTTTTCCTCTGTGCCCTCTGTGTCCTCTGTGGTGAAAGCTTTTTGGTTTTAGGAGGAGATTATGCCGCCGAACAGCACGCCCGATGCCGTCGTGGTGGGTTCCGGACCCAACGGCCTCGCCGCCGCCATCACCCTGGCGCGAGCGGGGCTTTCCGTGACCGTCTTCGAGGAATACCCCACCATCGGCGGCGGAACCAGGACGGAGGAACTCACCCTCCCCGGGTTCCGGCATGACGTCTGCTCCGCCGTCCATCCCCTGGGCGTAGCCTCGCCGTTCTTTCTTTCGCTCCCCCTTCATGAACACGGGCTGGAATGGATCTACCCCGAGATCCAGCTCGCACATCCCTTGCCCGACGGCACCTCCGCCCTTTTATACCGCTCCATAGACAAGACCGCTGAACTCCTGGGGAGCGACGGAAAAGCTTACCTGCGGCTCATGTCTCCTCTGGTGCGGCAGTGGGACGACTTGGCCCCCGATCTGCTGGCGCCGCTGCATTACCCCCAGCACCCGCTGGCGATGCTGCTCTTCGGCCTGCGAGGGATCACCTCCGCGCAGCGGATGGGCAACTCCTGCTTCAAAGAGCCAGCCGCGCGCGCCATTTTCGCCGGGCTGGCCGCGCATTCCTTCCTGCCGCTCACCGAGCCTCTATCCTCTGCGTTCGGCCTCGTTCTCGGCGCCCTCGGACACGTGGCCGGTTGGCCGGTGGCAAAGGGAGGCTCCCGCATGATAGCCGCAGCACTTGCCTCCTACCTCCGCTCCCTGGGAGGGGAGATCGTCACCGATACCGGAATCGACTCGCTGACGGAGCTCCCCAAAGCCCGCCTCACCATGCTCGACCTGACGCCGCGCCAGTTGTTGAAGATCGACGCCCCACTGCCGGAACGGTACCGGCAGAAGATCGAGGCGTATCGCTACGGCCCCGGCGTCTTCAAGATCGACTGGGCGCTGGACGCTCCGATACCGTGGGCGTCGGAAGGGTGCCGCCGCGCCGCGACGGTGCATCTCGCCGGGACCGCGGACGAGCTTGCCCGGTCCGAGCGGGAAGTGTCGGAGGGAAAACATCCGCACCACCCCTTCGTTTTGCTCGCGCAGCCGACGCTGGTGGACCAAAGCCGGGCGCCGCTCGGAAAGCATGTGGGGTGGGCCTACTGCCATGTCCCCCACGGCTCCACCGTCGACATGACAGAACGGATCGAGGCGCAGGTGGAGCGCTTCGCACCCGGTTTCCGCAGCCTGGTGCTGGCCCGCCATACCCGCAACTGCGCGGAGCTTGAGCGCTACAACCGCAACCTGATCGGTGGAGACATAAACGGAGGGATACAGGACCTGCGCCAGTTCTTGGCGAGGCCGACGCTTTTTTCGCCGTACCGGACGCCGCTAAAAGGGCTCTACCTCTGCTCTTCGGGCACCCCGCCGGGCGGAGGCGTCCACGGCATGTGCGGCTACCACGCTGCAAGCTTGGCCCTGGAGGATATCAAGAGCTGAACTTCAAAGGGAGGTTAGCGGAGGTACAACATGATCGGCAGCGACAACGGTTACTGGTTCATACGCCTTTTGTTGCAGCGGGGTCTCGGCCTCATCTACCTGATGGGTTTCCTGGTGGCGCTGAACCAGTTTCGCCCCCTGTGCGGCGACCGCGGCCTCCTTCCGGCAACTACTTCAAGGTTCGGGATCAGGACTCTATAAAGTACCTGCTGCGGCACGACCTGAACGAGGACGGCTGGGAACGGGCGCTGGACAAGGATGAGGGGAGCGAAGAGCTTTAGCTGCCGGCTCCGCACCATTTGAAGCTGAGTTCGCGCAGGCGCCTGCGGACTTCCGCGTCATAGGCCTGCTCCGCGACGCGCGACTCCCGGCTCTGATCGAAATAGATACCGCTTACCCCCTTCAAATCCTCGGAGAGCACCAGGCGCTCCACGTGAGCCGCCCCCTCCTCCACCGTAGTACGCGCCGCTCCGAACCACTCCCGCACCATGTTGGTGTCCATGAGCGAGGCCGGGTGGAGCACGTTCGCCGTTACCCCCGTCCCAGCCAGTTCTTCAGCCAGATCCAGGGTGAACATGATCAAGGCCTGTTTGCTCTGGGCGTAGGCGCGCATGCCGTCATATTCCTTTTCCAGCATCACGTCCTCGAAATCGATGTCCCGCTGCGCCAACGAAGCAACGTTGACGATACGCGCCTCTCCCGCCTCCTGCGCCGTGCGCCGAAGCAGCGGCAGGAGCCTGCGGGTGAGCAGGAAGGGCGCAAGGTAGTTGACGGCGAACCGCAGCTCGAACCCGTCGGGGCTTGCCTGACGGCGGGTCGGGTCGGGCCCCGCGCCGACGCCTGCGTTATTTATCAGCACATCCAACCGGGAACACCTCTTGGTCACTAAAGCGGCGAGGGAATCGACGTCGTCCAGCGCTGAGAGGTCTGCGTTGTAATAGTAGAGACGGTCGTTGCCCGTCGCCTTGTGGATCTTCGCCTGCACCATCCGCCCTTTGTCCCGGTCCCTGCCGTGCAGCAACAAAGTCGCACCCGTCCCTGCCAGATCGGCGGCAACCTTCTCCCCCAGGCCGTCGGTGGCGCCGGTTATCAAGATCACTAAATCCTCTTTTTTGTTCATCCCTTCCTCCATTTAGCAGCGGCGACAGCGTAATGGCGCAAAATCAACTGAAGCAGTATAGCGCCTGAATGAAAAAACGCCCACGACGGAGCATCCATCATGGGCGTCTGCCTTGGCTCAGCGCAGGCAACGGAGTCAGCCTTCAGGCATCGGCGAAAATGCCCTTTTGGCACCTTCGCGGATCTCCTCCGGGCTCAGATCGCGGGTGTGGGTCGCCAACATCCAGTTGTAACCGAACGGATCCCGCAGCGACCCGGCACGGTCGCCCCAGAACATCTCCTGTACCTCCATTTCAACCGTTGCTCCCGCTTCTACTGCCCGTCTGAAAGCGGCATCCACGTTCTCGACGTACAGGTAGAAGCTGACCGGCGAACCTCCCATGTTTTCCGCGCTCCTGCAATTTTGCTGCGGGAATTCGTCTCCCATCATGATGATGGAGTCGCCTACCTGCACCTCCGCGTGCATTACCCCGTTTCCGTCCGGGCCTGGCATGGCGTACCGCTCCTGGGCTCCGAACGCGTTTTTGTAGAATTCGATCGCCTTGCGGCAATCCTTGAACATGAACATCGCTGTGACGCTGTGATATCCTTCCGGAATCGGCCTGATCATGACAAACCTCCTGATTAATCTCTGCTTTTATCTCATGCTACCACTCAAGGATAGGTCTTTCGCCGGCGCTATGTCAAGAAAGGCGCGGCAGATAAATTAAATTATTTTAAAGCTACCAGGTTGACATCTTCTTGGTTGATTTTATACTGGGTCCCTCAGCGCCGAAATCATTGAGCTTACGGCTAACAAACACCAGGCCATAGCTGCAAGGAGCAGATCATGACACAATGCCCGGAATGTGAAGGTAAGAAGGTAGTCGCCTGTGCCAAATGCGACGGCAAAGGAAACAAGTACTTTGTCCCGGTGCTCGACATCTGGGAATACGATTGCGACTGCTACGGAAGCGGCGTGGTGACCTGTTCCATGTGTAACGGCCTTGGGTACGTCACCCACACCGAAATGGTCGTCCCCTCCTCCCCTCGCGTGGATCTCAGGTACTTCTCGCACTGACTTAGGCAGATCTTTCAGGATCTCTTTGCATACCAAAGCCCCTGCTTCCTTTTAGGAACAGGGGCTTTGCTTATCCCGTTGAAGCAGGCAAGATAAAAGCCGCATCATTGAATTCCCCACCTGTTCAAGTAAACTTAGCGTCGGAAGAAGCTCCCCACGCAAGCCCATAATGACAGGATAACGCATGCCGACCACCCCGCCACCAGTCGACAACCCACCCTCCACAAGCCTTTGGGCAAAAAGCATACATATTTTGCCGTACCTCGTCATGGCCCTTTCCTTTCTTATGACTTTCTTCTTCTGGCGCCAGTACGACCATAGCCTGAACGTCAGATCACAGGTAGTATTCAACGATCGCGCCGATGAGATAAAGAGTAAGTTCTTCACCCGAATGACGGATGACGAACAGATCCTGAGGGGGGCGGCCGGGCTCTTCAACGCCAGTGAGGTTGTGACGCGCGACGAGTGGCGGCGCTATGCCCTGTCGCTTTCGCTTGATAAGGACTTTCCCGGTTTCCAGGGGCTGGGCTTCACCGAGGTGGTCCGTCCCCGGGATTTGCAGCGCCATATCCAGCGGATAAGGGGAGAAGGATTCCCCAATTACAGATTGTGGCCGGAGGGGGAGCGGCAGGAGTACACCGCCATCATCTACTTGGAACCGTTTGACTGGCGCAACCAGCGTGCCTTCGGCTACGACATGTTCTCCGAACCGATTCGCCACGAGGCCATGGCGAAGGCCCGCGACTTGGGAGAAGCGGTAACAACCGGTCCGGTTACGCTGGTGCAGGAAACGAAGAGGGATAAGCAGGCCGGTGTCTTGATGTACATCCCCGTGTACAAGCGGGGAGTCCCGTTGGAAACCGTAGCGCAGCGGCGCATCGCGGTGACCGGGTACGCCTACAGCCCGATCAGAATCAAAGACTTCCTTTCCGCGACCTTCCCCAGAATGTCGAAAGACATAGGCTTCAGGATCTATACGGACAAGGAGCCGAACCCAGCCGGGCTTCTCTATGACTCTGTCTCCGAATCCAACCTCTACCTTCCGGAAAGCTACCGGGGCGAACTGCAGACGACCCGATCGTTTCAGAGATTCGGCCGGAATTGGCTATTGACGTTCGAGTCGCTGCCGCAGTTTGCGCAGGAGCAGAGGAAAAGCCAGTCCAGAAACTACCTGATCGTCGGCATTACCGTGAGCATCCTGTTGTCGGTCATCGCATTCATGCTCCGTTCCGCACATTCAGGCGCCATCGCCGCAGCTCAGGCGCTGAAGGAAAGCCGGGAGCGTTATCGCAAGATCTCGGAAGACAGTCCCGCCTATATTGCCACCTTCCTTCCCGATGGCACGCTCACCTATGTAAACCCCGCCTTGGCCCACGACCTGGGAAAGCGCCGAGAGGATCTTTTAGGCAAAAGCTTCTTCGACTTTCTCCTGCCAGAGTGCCGGGAGCCGGTCCGGCAGGGATTGCACGCCCTCTCGCCTCGAATCCCAACCCAAACCATGGAACAGGCACTGGTTGGTCCCAAGGAAGCTGTAATCTGGCACGAATGGACCAATCGAGCGGTGTTCGACGATCACGGGGGGATAACCGAGTTTCAGGCCGTGGGGCAGAACATAACGGAGAGAAAGAGAGCGGCGGAAGAACGCTCCCGCCTGGAACAACAGATGCTGCACGCCCAGAAAATGGAAAGCCTGGGAGTGCTGGCCGGCGGCGTGGCACATGACTTCAACAACATCCTGATGGCCATCATTGGGAACGTGGACCTGTCACTGATGAAGATCGAGGAGGCCTCCCCCATCACCGCGAATCTGCGCAACATCGAGAAAGCAGCAATGAGGGCAGCCGATCTTGCCAAGCAGATGCTTGCCTACTCCGGCAAAGGGAAATTCGTCATTGAAAAGCTGGACCTGAATCGGCTGATCGGAAAGCTGCACCCGATCCTGGAACCGTCGCTACCGACCAACGCAGTCCTGACACTGAAGCTGCACAAGCCGCTCGCGATGGTCGAAGCCGATGCCAACCAGATGCGGCAGATAGTGATGAACCTGTTTATGAACGCAGTAGAGGCGCTTGGCGAAAACGGCGGCGAGATAATCATCAGAACCGATGGCGGGATACAGGACAGGGAGAGCCTGCAGGACGTGCTGCTGGGCGAAGCCCTGGCCGAAGGGAGCTACGTGCTCTTGGAGGTCACAGACACCGGCTGCGGCATGGAGAAGGAAGTGCTCGACAAAGTCTTCGACCCCTTCTTTACCACCAAGTTCACCGGCCGGGGGTTGGGTCTAGCCGCAGTGCACGGCATAGTCAGAGGCCACAAGGGTGGGATAAGGATATCCAGCGATCCCGGCAAGGGGACCACTTTTCAAGTGCTCCTGCCGACCTCTGAGCCTACACCGGTGGAGGTCTCGGTCCCGGAGGAAATCGAGAATGGCTGGAGCGGCGAGGGAAGGATTCTGCTGGTGGACGACGAGGAGGTAGTGAGAACCGTCGCCGCCGAACTCCTTAAAGAGCTGGGGTTCACTCCTGTTGTTGCCGGCAGTGGCGCCGAGGCCATAGAAACCTTCAAGAACAACCAGGACCTACTCGCCGTCATCCTGGACCTTACCATGCCCGGAATGGACGGCGAGGAGTGTTTCCGCGAACTGCGGGGGATAGATCCGGAGTTAAAAGTGATCATGTCCAGCGGGTTCAGCGAACACGAAGTAGTCCAGAAATTCGCCGGCAAAGAGCTGACAGGATTCATCCAGAAGCCGTACACCCTCAAAGCCCTCAAGGAAGTGATGCGGAAGGTGTAGATTTACTTCGTATCGCCAAGCGTAAGCTGTCTATGCCTTTGCTGCTGATTATCGGTTTAGAAAATAGCAGGAAGAACTCAGAGTCATGAAGAAGCAGAGGGTGCCGCGGGTGGTAAGAAAAAACTGCTTGACAATACTTAATACGCGCTAATAATTGCCCCCATAAATTCAACGCCAAGCACGGGAGGTAACGATGAGCGAGGTATTCGACATCCAAGGGCTTAAGGATCTCGGTGACGGTGACTTGGCCCTCTACGGAGAGAACGTAGCCGACCGCATGGAGGACCACGAGGCTTTCAAGGATCAACCCATTCCCCCCTGTATTCCGGGTCCGACCCGAATCAGGGAGGACGCGCAACAGGTGAAGCAGACATCGACTGCGGCAAGGCTGGACCCATCGAAGGAGCCCGAAAGGCGGGCTGCGCGGGAGAAGATCATTCAGTCGATAAAGTTCTCCTGCCAATATGTCGTGATGTATTCGGAGCATACCGACAACCCCGGCCTGCTGGATACCATCGGGGTGGATAGAGCACACAAAGCCGTTCGAAATACAACCGTAAAGGCGCCAACGAGTTTCTACAAGTTCACAGTCACCCACGGCAAGGAGCCCGGCTCCATCAAGGTTCACGTCAGCAGTTGGGACGGTAAGGGGAGTGTCGATCTGCAGATCTGCTTCGGCAACCCCGGATTGGAAGAGTCGTGGCAGCCGCTCAAAATCGCTCACTACTGCAACTTCACGGTGGAAGGATTGGAAACCGCCCGCAGGGCCTACTTCAGGGCGAGGCTGCTCAAGGATGCCGGCGTCGGTCCCTGGTCCGAGACAGTCGAACTCATCATCATTTGAAAAGAAAAAGGCGGCTGCATCCCGGTGCAGCCGCTTTTTCTTCCCACGAATCCCCTCCCCCTATATCGAAGTACCTCATAAGTGGAAATCCCTCTCGCCAAAGCGCAAAAGCCAGCCTACAACAGTGTTCGCGGACCGTCATCCCCGGTCTGCATCCTGGCCCCGCCGTGTCAAAATAGTTGTCGCCTCAATAGCTCACCTGTAAACTGCGGGCGGAGGAGGCAATCACATGGCTCGATACTCACAAGAATTC
>NZ_AUGE01000036.1 GCF_000426865.1 Citrifermentans bremense R1 | reverse complement strand
AGCGTGTTGGGATGGATTCCCAGATCACGTGCAATCTCGGGGACCTTCGCGTCCCCCTCGGTCGCTAGCTTGACCGTTTCAATCTTGAACTCTCTGGGGTAGGTCTTCCTCTTCTTCTGTTGCATGACAGTCCTCCTGCTGCGCTGGTTGTAGCAGCTTTTCGGACTGTTCACAAGAACGGGGCAGCATCAGGTTGAGTTTGAAGCTAACAAATGGGTTGGTACTGAATCATTTGAATCCTCGCTAAAAACGGCTGGGTGTCTTATTTCGTCACCCTGTGAGTCTGTGCTGTTTGTGGTACCCCAAGGGTGTAGTATCTTGCTGGAGTCCGCGGCTCGGTTGTTGGCTTTATGTAATCAGCTCGTCTTGAAAGGTAAAAAAGTTACGATCGATTTCAGTGCGTGTGATTCGACAAGAACATACTTCGACCGAATTGGATTTCTGAATGAGTTGGATCTGCAGGTTGAGGTTATCCCCTGCAGATCCAACTTTTCCGCCGCAGATAAGTATAGAGGGAACAGTAATGCGGTTGTTGAATTTGGAAAAATTGACATTGAACAACCTGATAAAGCCATTCCACGCCTACTTAAAGATCAATTCGTTGTGCATGCAGGTGCAAAATATGAACTAGCAGCTTTTACAATTTTTACTGAGTTGTTTGGAAATGTTTGTGAACACTCGAATACTCCGATTCCAGGTTTTGCTGCACTACAGAAATATAGTTATCCTCGTCCTCATATTCAGACAGTTGTATCCGACAGTGGTGATGGAATTGTTGGTACACTAAGACCCGTTCTGGCTGAACATTACCCTGACTTAGCCGCTAAATTCAAGGAAACTGATCCAATGTCAGGGGTTATGCTTCTGAAGGAGGTGTTGGAAAATGGGGGGATATCCCAAGTGCAATGCTCTGATGACAATGGTCGGGGGTTAGGTCTGAACAGTAGCCAAGGATACGCAGTCAAGTACAATGCTGACATTTCTGTACGTCAGGAAACGTTCGAGCTAAAGCTTTCGTACAGAGGTGGGAAGTTGTTGCAATTTGCGCATACACTGGAAATGCCAAAGATAAAGGGTACCCATGTATGCTTCGATTTTTTCTTGACTAAACCTTCTAAACCCGTTAATTTAACAAAATGAACCAGACTAGAATCATAATTAAGCTTCTTGATCTAACGTCAGACGATCACCCATTTGGCAATGTACAAGGTCGTGAAATCTTCATGAAATTAGTTAGTTTTGTCGAGTCGCATCCTCTCGAAAAGGTATTCGGTATCTCTTTGGAAGGGATAGTGGCCACTGACGCATCTTTTCCAAGGGAGAGTGTGATTTCCTTGGCAAAGCACTATCGTGGAGAAAGATGGTTTTTTTTACAAAATTTATATTCAAGAGATCTAATAGACAATTGGCGGTACGCTGCAAAGGCGAAGGAACAACCGCTAACGATTTGGAATGGTGATGATTTTGAAATAATCGGGCCACCGATGAATTCGGCGACGGAAGAACTGATTGGATATGTTATCAAGAATGGTGCTGTGACCGCCTCCAGGGTTGCGGCGGATCTTAATCTCACCATTCATAACGCGAGCACTCGACTGAAGCGGCTTGTAACCGAGGGGTATCTGATGCGGTCGGAGGAGGTTGCCCCCTCAGGGGGGAAGGAATTTATTTACCGCCCTTGCAAATAAATCTGGTTAAACTTGTTGACACAACCAGAATAGTTGTGCTAGTGTAGCATCCAGAAGCCCAAATTTTTTTAGTCCTTCGTTAAACACGATAATTTAAGGAGAATTAAAAAGGGTCTCCGGCGGTTGTCTGTTTCTGGCCAGGCACGACTGCGGGGGAGGGGCAACAAATAAGGCATGTGCTGAAAGGAGGTGAAACGGATGAAGACGATTAAACCGGGAAGTAAAGCCCCTGCATCGGGTCAATATGAGATCATTGGCTCACGCGGGGGGCACACTGGCACTGAGCGCACCGTAGTACGCGGTGAACCGCTACCGCCTACACCGAAACCTGGACAGGGTTATGTTATCGCAGACAGAACCAAAAACGGTGCTGGCAAGGGGTAAAGGACGGGCGGAGGCTTCGGCCTCCGCAGTTCTCGAGTCCTGGCAAGGTAGAATTTATTATGAAAAGGAGACAACAACATGGACGGGAACAACAAGACAGTCACTATCATCGTCGAGGCCACTCCGCACGAGTGGCCGAAGGGAGAGATCTCCTACACTGAGGTGTTATCCCTCGAAGTACCGAACTACATGCAGCACCCTGAAATCACGTACTCCGTAAAGTACAAAAACGGCCATGGGAACAAGCCTGAGGGAATCCTGTCCCTTGGTGCCACCGTTAAAGTCAAAGAAGGGATGGTGTTCAATGTTTCAGAAACTGGTCAGTCATAACGAGGACATTCGGCGTTTGGCCGAAAAAGGTTACGCGCTCGGGTTCGACAGTAATTACATGGTAATCCGTGACATTTCCTACCTGAATGGTCAGCGGCAGCTGGAAATCGGCGCCATTGTAACTAAGCTCGTCTTTGTCGATCAGAACCAGGTTGTCCAGGACGATCATCAGGTCTTTTTCGCCGGATCAGTGCCGCATAACATTGATGGAACGCCAATTCCAAACTTAGGTGGCGGCCCTACTCAGTTGGCACTGAGTGGGGCCTGTCCCGATGTGATAGTACAGCGGTCCTTCTCAAACAAGCCACGCATCAGCGGGAAGTTTCAAGACTTCTACGAAAAGATAGAGAGTTATGTTTCAATCATTTCAGGGCCAGCCATGGAACTTTACGACGTCACCCCATACACCTTCCGGATCGCCCAGAACAATTCAGAATCTGTATTTAAATTCCACGATACTTTAACGAGTAGAGCAGAGATTGGGGACTTGGCTTCCAAGTTTCATGATGATGTTGTGGCCATAGTAGGGCTTGGTGGCACTGGCGCCTACGTTCTGGACTTTCTAGCTAAAACTCCAGTTCGGGAAATTCGTGCATTTGATCTTGACCATTTCCATGTGCACAATGCCTTTCGCTCCCCGGGACGGCTTGATGAAGGTGAATTAGGTAAGCCAAAGGCGGAGGTGTATGGTTCGCGCTACGAGAACTTTCGATCGGGGCTGAAAGTGCAAGCTAAATTTGTCGACTCATCATGCACTGATGACTTCGAGGGGGTCACCTTTGCTTTCATATGTGTGGATAAGGGCTCCTCTAGAGCTGGTATCTTTGATCTTCTTATAAAAAAGGGCATCCCTTTCATCGATGTTGGAATGGGGCTCAGCCGTAAGAACGGTCCAATAGGCGGAATGGTGCGTACTTCATACTTTTCTGTGGAGAATGGCCCAAAAGTAAAAGACATGGCTGTAGCTCCTCTTGCAGACAATCCTGACAACTTGTATAAGACGAATATTCAGATCGGCGAACTCAATGCACTCAACGCTGCCTTGGCGGTGATTCGGTTCAAGCAATTGCGAAGTTTTTACTTCGAGGAGATCCCTTATTACAATGTCTTATATGATATATGTGACCAAAAGATAGTCGGGGAATCAGAGACATGAGGATTGAACTGCAATATGTGAATTACATGCCAAAGGAACTGAAGGTCGGCGTACTGTACGTCTCAGAGCAGTTCGGTACAGCCGCACACCTATGCCCATGCGGGTGTGGGGCAAAGGTGCGGACTCCATTAGGCCCGACTGAATGGTGTGTTGAGGAGACAGAGAGAGGCCCTACACTTTATCCGTCAGTGGGAAACTGGCAATTACCCTGTAGATCGCATTATTTCATTGATAGGGGCCGGATCTGTTGGGCCGAGGAGTGGACAGAGGAGGAGATAACTGCAGGCCGCTCGGCTGAACAACAGCGACGACGGGAATATCTTGATGCGCTCTATCATGAAGAGGGCGGAATTCTGCGGAGAATAGGTCGTTGGGTGAAACTTTTTTGGGATAGGCCGTCTTAAGCTGGCCATTAAGTCCACTTTTTGTTTGTGTTCGAATGCTACAACCCCGCCCCGTCAAAAGACAGGGAGATTAATGAAATGCGCTGACTGCGAAAGGAACCGCACTCGATGAAGAAAGCGAAAAAACGTGGGAAGAAGAAGCCGAATCATGTGAAGCAGCATCCTGATGTAGTATCCGTCGCTGTAAAGCCGGTGCCTAGGGGCGAGGGGCCTCTTCTCATGTAAGAAGTTTTGGAATTGGCAGCTATCAAGGTGCCGCCAGACTCTCTCTTCCGAGTGATCGTAGACTGGCAGCAAGTCACCACAGACCGGACAAGGCCACTTCTGGCCTTTGGGATGCTCAACGGCAACATCCACACGCTGGGTTGATACTGGCAGGTCGACCTTTGCAACAGTCCACGGCGACTCCAGACCCAGCAGGTGGCGATACAGGTCGGTATCTCTCATAGCTCCCCCCTTTTAATGGAGGGATTATAGCAAATCAGATCTTGTTACCCACGGAAAACCCTGAAGAGCCATATACAGGAGCGTGTGCAGGGTGATATCTGAAGTATGGGACCCGTAAGTGAAGTTCCGAACCTCGCCCCCCCTATAATATTTGTAAAGTAACATCAAGGGTATAGCCGTCAGAGGTTAGCCCCTTTTTGTTTCTTCCTTACCAACATCCCTTCTCGCAACAGTCCCCCCTAAACGAACCTTCATCACCAACAGGACATGACGTAACTGCCATTGCGGCACACGTGCGTCCAGTGTCCTATATAACCAAAAGGAGGAGTAACCATGTGCAAAGTCTACGATGTCATCAACAGTCGAATCATGGAGTTATTGGAGCAAGGAACCGTACCATCGAGGAAGACATGATACGCAGGTAGCAACTACCCGAGGAACATCAGCGGTCGCGAGTACAGAGGGGGCAACGTGTTCATGCTGGCCTGCCAGGAGTACGCCTCCCCATACTGGTTGACTTATAAGCAAGTTCAAGACCGTGGTGGCCATGTCATCAAGGGATCGCGCAGTGTACCGGTGGTATTCTGGAAATGGGTAGATCGTAAGGGTACCGATGGTGCTGATAGTGAGGAACGCCTTAACGGTAAAGTACCCCTGCTCAGGTATTACAGTATCTTCAACCTTGAGCAGACGGAGGGTGTCAAGGAGCCTGAGCCTACCGTGGCAATCAACGATCACCAGCCATTACCGTTGCCAGAGCAGATCACTATTGGAATGCCACTGAGACCCGATATTAGGTTCGGTGGCAATAGGGCTTATTACTCACCAGCCTTGGATTATTCGCAGTTACCACACCTTGGCTCCTTTGAATCACGAGAGGAATATTACTGCTGTCTGTATCACGAGTTATCCCATGCTACCGGTCATGCCAGCAGGGTAGGGCGGAAAGGGATACTGGAACCATCGTACTTTGGCAGCCACGAATACAGTAAAGAGGAGTTGGTCGCCGAGATGTCGGCAGCGTTCCTATGTGGCCATACTGGTATCGAACAGAAGACCATCGAGAACAGTGCTGCATATATCAAGGGGTGGCTTAAGGCGCTCAAGAACGACAAAACCTTACTGGTACATGTCCACCTTATGCCTCGGACGCCGCTCTGCGCGCGTTGTTTCGGTAAGGAGGTGGATCTATGAAAAAGTCCCGTCCAGCGCCCTCCCAGTGTCACTACGCAGACCAGCTGCGGCAAGATCTACGTCACCCTACCGCCGATGGCCACGGCCTCCCTTTCGAAACCTTCGTCAGGCTCGGCAAAGCGGGTGTGGTGGCCCCCGCAACTCCTTCGGGCCCCAAACGTGGGCCAAAGCCCGTCTTCATAATCCCGCCTCCACTTCTGACATGCTGAAAAACGGAAACAGCCAATGTGCCGTAAGTACCGACTGCAGTCCAACGGTCGAAAAAGTTAGGTAAATTATGTGTCACCGATAACTGTGCCTTGCCAGCATAGCTAATCAAAGCCGTAGCGGCGACCGCTGATGTTCGCCAGCCGTCTCCGTGTTTTGCAAAAAAAGAGTACAGTCTCCTTTCGATCTGCCGATAAAGAAGTAGACGTATCTCAAGAAAAGCTACTCACGGATTGACATGCTATGGAACAGACAAAACAGCCAAAGCAGCCGGTAGTGCTCATCATTGACGACAGCAAAGCCTTACGTAAATTCGTACGTGAGTTGCTGACGCAGGAAGGATACTCCGTTTTAGAGGCCGACAACGGTCGTGCGGGCCTCGACCTCCTCGAATCGGCTCCTCCAGATGTTGCACTGTTGGACGTGGAGATGCCGGTCATGTCGGGAGTGGAGGTGCTGCAGGCGGTGGGACTCAAGCCCCGGCTTTATTCCATCGTCCTTTTCACCACCCACTCGAGCCTCGAACAGATAGCAGCCGGGTTCGAAATGGGGGCGGATGACTACATCATAAAACCTTGCAACCATATCGATCTCCTGGCCCGTATCAGAGCTGCAATCCGCAGCTCACGTCAGAAATCCGAGTTAAGCGAGGCGTGGCAGAAAGCGGAAGCGGCATTGATAAAACTGCAGCAGGCACAAGGCCAGTTGGTCGAGCAGGAAAAGGTCAGTGCCGTGGCGCGATTAGCAGCGGGAGCCGCACACCACATTAACAACCCGCTCGGATATGTCATGAGCAATATCAGGACGCTAGAGCGGTATTCAACTTCATTGCTGCGTTTCAGCGACGAGATCAAGCACGAGCTTTTGGAAGCTGCTCCGGGGAAAGCGGAACTGCTCGGCGCGCTGGAAAAGGAACTCCATCTGCCGCGGATCCGCAGTGATCTACGCTGTCTGCTGCAGGAAACGCAGGAGGGGGGACAGCGCATGGCGCTTATCATCCAGCAGTTGGCACAACTGGAACTGGGGCTTGCCAATCCGGTAACTGACGAGCTGGACCTTGGAAAGGTGGTAGAACCGCTGGTCAGGATAGTGACTGTGCTGGCCCCGCCGGAGACCGAGGTGATCTGGTCCGGTCCGGAACAAGATGTCTTCGTGAAAGGATCGCTGACGCTTCTGAATACGGCGCTGGTGGCCCTGCTCAAGAATGCCTGCGAAGCGTTGGGAGGCGATCCCGGCATCATAAAGGTGTCCGTCACCGCCAATGACGAGGCCGCCGAAATCTTCATCTCTGATAGCGGAGCGGGAATACCGCCACAGCAGATCGAGTCGATGTTCGAACCGTTTTTCACCACGAAGTCGCCTGAAAGCCATGTAGGCCTCGGCCTCACCATCGCGCAGCGGTTCATTTCCGGCCACGGTGGGCGTATCTTCATTGAGAGCGACAGTACCGGGACACAGATAAGAATCATGTTCCCGCGCCTATCCTCATTGACCGCTGCATCTCCTCCCGCCATTTTCCGCCATTTCTCAAACACTCACAATTATCAATAATTAATATAGTTTGACTCAAGGACCAGCGCCTGAAACCGATATATTCTGAGCACCCAATGCCCTGTGGAAGCGAAGATAACACTTCAGCCTCTTATATGCTACTGTCTACGTGGAGAGTGCCTCATGAGCATTAAGACGAAAATGACGTGGGCAGTATTCCTGTTGATTGCCTCTTTGGCAGCTGTCCTTACGCTTGCCTCTTACCATTATCTGGCCAATGTCATTAAAGAAGGCCTTTGCAGGCAACATGACGCTGTACTCGACGCCGCCTCACACCACCTCGACGAGGACATTTCACAGGTGCAAACCCTGCTTTTGCAGACGGCCCGTAAGATTAACCCTCACATGCTCCACCAGGAACCTTTACAAAGGGCTCTAGAAAACAGGTCCGCAGCTACCTTCTTCGATGGCGGAGTCGAGATCATCGATTCCAGCGGCCGGATCCTAGCCGCTATTCCCACAGGTAACGGGAAGGTGGGGACCCGGGTGCAGTCCCGGGACTACTTGGCCATGACGCTTGCAGATGGCAAACCGCATATCTCTGCTCCCTACCTCTCCGGAACTCCACAGCCGTACCCGACGGTCACTTTCAGCACCCCCATACTCCGACCAGACGGCAGCGTAGCTGGCATCCTGGCTGGGCACAAGAATCTAATGAAGGGAGGTCCCCTTGCTGGTTTCGCCCACCTCCAATTCGGCAAGAAAGACACTTTCTTCATATTGGGAACAAACAGGACCATCATCATGCACCCGGATCAGCGCCGGGTCATGGAGTATCTGCCGCCGGGAAAATCCCCTGGATTGGATAGCATCATTCTGCGAAACCGCAATATTTACAAAGCGCATGAAGACACCAACTCCAACGGCGAACGCGAGATCACAGCGGCAAGGCCGCTTAAATCTGCCGACTGGCTCGTGGTGAGCCAGTACCCCGCCTCAGAGATCCTCGCGCCGCTCGACGAACCTCGCTGGTTCTTCGCTGCTGCCTTTATCCTCACGATCGGGATAGCACGGGTTCTCCTCGGCTTCTTAGTCGGAAGCATCACCTCGCCGTTGCTGCGGTTGATCGACCATGTACAGACCCTTCCCTCGAAGACTGGCAAGGAGCGGGTGCTTGTAAATGAGAGCGGCGACGAGGTGGAATCGCTCACCCACGCGGTAAACGAAATGGTCGAGACCATGGACCGGAAGAAGGAGGCGCTCCTGAAAAGCCAGGAAGTTTACCACATCGTCGCCGATTTTACCTCTGAGCTCGCCATGCTGAGAAACCCGGACCAGTCTGTCCGCTACATTTCCGCCAACTGCTTGGCGCTCACAGGCTACACCGATCGTGAATTCATGGAGACGCCGGATCTCTTGGAGTCTATTGTCCATCCCTCCGACATATATGCCTGGCGCGCCCACAGCAGTGACTGCTGCCGGGATGAAGACCTCGTCGACCTCAACCTGCGTCTGGTGACGAAGCAGGGCGTGCCCCGCTGGTTCAACTACACCTGCCATGCGGTGACCTCCCCCGATGGGGGGGACTTGGGTGTCCGCGGCAGTTTCCGCGACATCTCTCATCGCGTCATGCTGGAGCAGCTGCTTTGCGAGCAGCGTGAATTTGCACGAAACCTGCTGGAAAGCACCTCCATCCCCTTGTTCGTGATAGACAGCGACCACAAGGTCATCGTCTGGAACCAGGCCTTGTCCGACCTCACCGGAATCGCTTCCTGCGACGTCATGGGAACACACCGGCATTGGCAGGCGTTCTACCACGAGCCACAACCGACACTGAGCGATCTTTTGGTCGACCGCGATCCCGAAGGGATCGAGGTCGTGGAAACGGGCTTTGAGCGCGTAATCGTGCAGCGGGGAAATTTGCAGGCTGAAAGGTGGTTTAATGGAATTAGCGGGGAACGACGCCAACTGCTGGTGAATGCCTCGCAGGTACTCCGTGATGGCAAGGTGGTCGCGGTGGTCGAGACCCTGCACGACATTACTGCGAGAACAGAGGCTGAGCAGTCGCTGCGTCTGCTGGCTCAGGCTGTGGAGCAGACGGCAAGCTCGATCCTCATCCACGACCTGAACGGGGAAATTATCTACGTCAACAACAAGTTCTGCCAAGCAACCGGCTACAGCAAGGAGGAGACCCTCGGCAACAACGTGATGATGTTAAAGATGGCGCCGGAGGTGTACGAAGAGATCTGCCGCATCACAAGGTCCGGCAAGCCCTGGCACGGGGAGTTGCAGAGCAGGCGCAAGGACGGCACCTCGTTTTGGGAAAGCGCCACTATCTCCCCTATCGCCGATGACAAAGGCGCCATCATCCACTACCTCGCGGTCAAGGAGGACATAACTGAGGCCAAAGAGGCGGAGCAGCGGCTCAAACAACAGCAGGACGAACTGCTGCAAAAGCACGAACAGCTCACGGAGCTGTTCCTCCAGGTTGAAAAGGGAAAACGGGAGTGGGAGCAGACCATGGACTGCATAGACGACATGGTCGTCCTGGTGGAAAAAGACGGCACCATCAGACGCTGCAACCGTGCTTTTATGAGCTTCGTGAGGTGCAGCTTCAACGACCTGCTCTCTTGCGACTGGCGCGTGCTGTTGAAAAAGGTCGGGCTCGACCTGGATGGGCGGGTGGACGGCGAGTTCTTGCACCAGCCGACCCAGCGCTGGCTGGCGCTCAATGCCTATACCTGGGACCAAGGGCAGGGAGAGGTGATTACTCTGCACGATCTGACCGAAGTAAAGGAGGTTTCACAACAGCTCGCGACGGCATACCAGGAACTAAAAGCCACTCACTCACAGCTTTTGCAGCAGGAGAAAATGGCCTCCATAGGGCAGCTCGCCGCAGGGGTCGCGCATGAGATAAACAACCCGGTGGGGTTCATATCGAGCAACCTGAGCACTCTCGGTAAATACCTGGAAAGGATCAGCAGCTTTGTGACGCTGCAGTCGGCGAAGTTGGTGCAATGCGCTTCAGCCGAGGTGTTGGTGGAACTGACGGAGGCAAGGCAGACGCTGAAAGTCGATTACATTCTGCGGGACGCGCCGGATCTGGTCGCGGAATCGATGGACGGAGCGGATCGGGTAAGGACGATTGTGCAGAACCTGAAGACCTTCTCCCGGGTCGACGACGCCGAAACCATGTACGTGAATCTCAATGACTGCCTGGAGAGCACCGTAACAATCGCCTGGAACGAGCTAAAGTACAAGACGACCCTGAACCGTGACTACGGCGAGCTTCCCCCCATCAAATGCTTCCCGCATCAGTTGAACCAGGTGTTCCTGAACCTCCTGGTCAATGCGGCTCATGCCATCGAGGTACAAGGCGAGGTGACCATCACCACCCGCTGCCTCGGAGAGACCGTCAAAGTGACGATCAGCGACACCGGCTGTGGTATCCCTGACGAGATCCAGAACCGGATCTTCGAGCCCTTCTTCACTACAAAGGAGGTCGGCAAGGGAACCGGCCTGGGGCTTTCCATCAGCTACGACATCATAAAGAAGCACGGTGGCAGTATCGAGGTAGAAAGCGCACCTGGAAAGGGAACTACATTCAGCGTTGTGCTGCCAGTGGAGGGAGCATAGGTATGGAAAGGGCTATCCGCATCCTGTGCGTCGATGACGAGAAGAACGTTCTTCGTTCCCTGGAGAGGATATTTCTGGATGACGATTACACCATCCTCACCGCCTCCTCGGGACAGGAAGGTCTTGAACTCCTCCACGAGGAAGAGCAGGTGCACGTTATCATTTCCGACTACCGAATGCCGGGGATGAACGGCGTCGAGTTTCTAAGGGCAGCGTTCGATCTCCACCCTGAGTGCATCAGGATCATCCTCTCAGGCTACGCCGACACAACGGCGGTAGTCGCGGCCATCAACGAGGGGAAGATCTACAAGTTCATTCCCAAGCCGTGGAACGACGATGAGCTAAGGGTAACGGTGAACAAGGCGATCGAACATTTCGAGGCCCAGCGCCGCAATCTGCAATTGGCCGAAGAGCTGCGCCTGAAGAACATGGAACTCAGAGAGGTTAACGCCAAGCTGGAGCGGCTGGTGGAAGAGCGCACCTTGGAACTGGCCCTGCAAGACAAGGCGCTGTTGCATGCCCGCAGAGTGCTCGATCAGCTTCCATTTGGGGTGGTAGGCGTGACCGGTGACGGAATCGTGTTGCAGATGAACCGGGAGGCCGCTCAGATTCTCGGGATCCTGCCGGATGAGGTGCTGGGTGAGCGGGCCGCCACGGCCCTGCCGGCGGAACTGTGCGCCGTGTTACAGGAGAATTGGGGGCAACGCGGCGGCAGGGATTTCGACATGGACGGGAAACGACTGCGGGTAGAAAGGCTCAGAACGACGGGCGAAGCGGAGGCGGGCGTGGTACTGACGCTTGTGAGGAACCAGTGACAGGAAAAGGTGAAGCGATGGCGACAGGTGAGGTTGGCGTTATTTCCAGGGTGCTTCTGGTGGACGACGAGGAGAACATCCTGCGCGCTATAGGAAGACTGCTCCTTGAGGAGGACGACCTCGAAGTGCTCACCGCAACTTGCGGGACGGAAGGGTTGGAGGTGCTCAAGCAGCATCCCGACGTGGCAGTGATACTGTCGGACCAGCGTATGCCGGGGATGCAGGGGGCAGAATTCCTGCACAAGGCTCGCGGCATCGCGCCGGACGCGGTTCGGATGGTGCTGACCGGGTACGCAGATATGGCCGCCACCATTGATGCCATCAACAAGGGCGGTGCCTCCCGCTACATCACGAAGCCGTGGGATGAAGGGATGCTGCGGCTTGCGATCATGGAGGGAGTGGAACAGTACCGGCTACTGCAGGAAAACCAACGGCTGACGGCCTTGGTGGAGCGGCAGAATGCGGAGCTATCTGAGTGGAACAGCAGCCTTAAAAGCCGCGTCATGGAGCAGACCGCGACCATCCGCCGACAGAACCAAGTGCTCAAGGAGAGGAGCGAGCAGATCAGCAAGGCCTTCCGCAACACCATAGTTGCCTTTTCCCGGCTCATCGAGCAACACTCAATCCGGTTGCAAAAGCACACCACCAACGTCACCGAACTCTCATTGCGGGTGGCTAAGGAGCTTCATCTCCCCCAGGAGCTGGTCGAGACACTGAGGAACGCAGCACTTCTGCACGATGTCGGGGCGATTGGGCTTCCTGGGGCGATACTGGCCAAATCGACCGACCTTTTGAGCAGCCAGGAGCGGGAGATCTTCATGCAGCACGCAGTGCGCGGACAAACGGCACTGGACGAGGTGGAAGAGCTCAGGGAGGCGGGGGTAATCGTCCGTCACCACCATGAGAACTACGACGGCACCGGCTTTCCTGACCGCCTTGCGGGGGAGCACATCCCGCTGGGATCGAGGATCATAGCCTTTGCCGATTTCATCGACCGGGAGCTGGCGGAAGACCAGGGCGAGGCGGCGGTTGCGGCGATGCTGGAGCGGGTAAAAAAAGAAATGGGGCACCGGCTCGACCCCGCCCTCTTCCCCTTTATCAAGCCGCACCTAAGCGAAGTCTATCCTCCCAGCCAGCAAATGCCCGCGACTGTCGAAAAGGAACTCCGCCCCCAGCAGCTCCTCGAGGGGATGGTGGTCACCCGCAACCTCTACACCGGTTCCGGCCTTTTGCTGCTAAGCAAGGGGACGAGGCTGGACGAATACCAGATCGCCAACCTGGCGCGCCACTACAAGATCGACCCCCCTGCTGGCGGGGTGTTCGTTGACTGGAAGGCGCAAGGAACGGAGGGCCCGAAGCTGCACCTGAAAGCAGCGGCGCGCAGCTTGAAAGCCGAGACGCGGCGCCATGCCGAGGCCGAGCGGGAGCTTTCGCCAGGGGATCTGGTCGAGGGAATGCAGATCACCCGCGACCTTTACAGCGGCACGGGGCTGCTGCTTCTTACCGTGGGGACGCTTCTCGATGCTGGCAAGATCGTCTCCTTGGCCCGTTACTATAGCATCGACCCCCCAGCCTGCGGGGTCTTCGTAAAAGATGACCCACGGTTCCGGGACGACCCATGATCGAGTACGACGAGAACGAAAAGCGGATGGTGCTGAAGCTGGTCTATTACGGCCCGGCCCTCTCCGGCAAAACCACGAACCTGCTGCAACTCCACGAGTGCCTCATTCGGCAGGGACGCGGCGAACTGATGCTGCTCGACACGACAGGAGACCGCACCATCTATTTCGACCTGCTCCCCTTCTTCCTGACCGCCCCAAGCGGACTGAGGATCAAAGTGAAGGTGTACACGGTACCGGGGCAGGTCTGTCACGACGCCACCAGGAAGGCGGTGCTGCAGCGAAGCGACGGGGTTGCCTTTATCGCCGACTCGAAGCTGAGCGAGTTGGAGAGCAACTTCGCCAGCTTCGACAACCTGGAGCGGAACCTGGCCCAGACCGGACTAGACATCGAAACAATTCCACTCGTGATCCAGTTCAACAAGCGAGACTTGCCGGATTGCCTTCCCGAGTCGGACATCATCCGTACCTGGCAGCCTACCGGTATACCGGTCTTGATGGCCAGCGCTATCGAGGGGGCCGGCGTGATCGAGACCTTTACCGCCTTGGTCGGCCTGGTCTTCGACCGTATAGATCAACGCTTCCGTCTTGCCGGGGAGCACGGCCTGTCCAAAGAGGAATTCGTGGCGAAGCTGACCACGGTGCAGGACGAACTTGAGGAGCCAAGATGACGGCGGACGGGCTGACCTATGTTGTCGGGGAGGAGAGGGACCTGCGCGACCTCCTCTGTAATGCCGACGTGCTGCCCCTTTTGCAAGGCGCTGTGTCTGCTGGCGCCGCCAACGCATGCTTGGTGGACCAAAAGGGGGAGGTGCTCTGGAAGGTGGACGTGCCCACGGAGGGGAGCGAGCAGGTTGCAGACCTTGCGCTCTTTCTGGAGGGGGAGCCGGTGGCTCGGGTTCAGGTGAGCGGGGAGCCGTCGCGGCAGGAACAGCTGCAGGCACTCGCGGAATTGCTTAGGGTCGCGCTGGATACGATGGTGAGAAACAACCTGAAACGCATGCTTACCACCGAGATCCACACCACAGTGGTGAAAAGGTCGTTCGAGGAACAGCTGTTGATCAACGCGGAGCTGTCGAAGTCCGAGGCGCGTTACCGCGAACTAGCGCAAAACCTGGAACTGCGCGTGAAAGAGCGGACCGAGGAACTCAAAAAAGCGCAGGTACACCTGTTCCAGCAAGAGAAGATGGCGGCCATAGGGCAGCTAGCCGCGGGGATCGCCCACGAGATCAACAACCCGCTCGGGTTCGTGATCTCTAACCTGCACACTTTGCAAAAGTACGTGGCTCGTTTCACTGTCATGCTGCAATTCTACCGCGAACGCCTGGAACTGGACCCTCCCATCCGGGTGCTCGTCGAGCAGGCCGACCAGAAGTGGCGGGAGCTGAAGCTGCAGCAGGTGGTGGCGGACGTCGGGGATCTGATGTCGCAGAGCGTGGGGGGAGCGGAGAGGGTCGCCCAAATTGTGGCGGACCTCAAGGGATTTTCCCACGTAGACGAGGCGGAGGAGATGCCGGTAGATCTGAACGTCGAACTGGAGCGGACCTTGAGCGTCCTGTCGCACCAGCTCCGCGACAAGGCTCAGATCGTCCGCGAGCTGCAGGCGCTTCCCGCGATCACCTGTCCGCCGCAATTGGCCAGTCAGATCTTCCTTAACCTGATCCAGAACGCACTGGTGCACTGCGGCCCGCATCCAACTATAACGGTGTCCAGTCGCTACGATGGAGAACACATCAGGGTGAGCGTCGCCGACGATGGTCCCGGCGTCCCCGAAGAGCTCCGCGACCAGATTTTCCATCCCTTCTTCACAACACGCCCGGTTGGCTCTGGGACCGGCATGGGGCTCGCCGTCGCATGGGAGGCTGCCCTACAGCTTAACGGCACCATCACCGTCACCGATGCTGCCGGAGGCGGCGCGGAGTTCGTAGTGACCATAGCCGTACCAAAAGGACCAGCCGATGTCGAAGTACTCTGACCTGTTTAAAGCGGCCGCCAGGCCGGGCGAAAGCGAGACGACGGCGGTGGAGTTCCCTGCCGATCAGGGCAAGTCTTCCCCCCCACGCGCCTTCGGAATCCTCTTCGTGGATGACGAACCTGGAGTGCTCTCCGCGATGCGGCGCATCTTCATGGAGGAGAACTACCGCCTCTTTACCGCGCCTGGAGGAGCCGAGGCTCTCGCCGTAATGGAGAAGGAACAGATAAGCCTCGTCGTCTCCGACCACCGGATGCCCCAGATGACAGGCTCCGAACTCCTGAAGACCGTGAAGGAGCGCTGGCCCCAGACCATCAGGATCATGCTCACCGGGTACGCCGACGTGAATTCGGTCATGGGTGCCGTCAAGGACGGCGCAGTCTACAAGTTCATCACTAAACCGTGGAACGACGACGACCTCCGGCTCACCGTGAGCCTCGCACTGCAACAGTATGTCCTGATGCAGGAAAACCGGTCCTTGAAGGAGCTGACCCGCTCCCAACAGCAGCGCATCAAGAACTACGCCACCCTCTTCGACGAGAACCGAGGCATGATGGGCAGCATCCTGCAGAAGGCAGGGTTGGTGAAGGTGAAGGATCTGGACCTAGCCTCGCGGGAAAAACTCCCTGGGGAGTTCCTGAGCGACACCCTGGCGCGGCTGGAAGTTGTGACCGAGGCGCAGACAGTGAAGGCGCTGCAGAGTGCCCTCAATATCGAGTACGTCGATCTTGTCGGCACCGAAATCGTGACGCAAGCCGTCAGGTTCCTGCCCCGTGATCTGTGCGAGCGTAACCGCATCGTCCCCATCAGGATGGTCGGGCGGCAGCTCACCCTGGCGATGGCGGACCCATCCGACATCTACAAGGTGGACAATATCTCTATGATGACCGGCCTTACAGTCACGCCGAAGCTTGCTTCGAGCACCCAGGTGATACAGCTCCTGCAGCGGGTCTACTCCGAGGAGGAGCTTGACCAGTCGCAGCTTACCTCTGATCTGGAACCGATCGACGAGATAGACATCGTCATCGAGGACGAAGAAAACGACGTCAGCATCCCTGAGCTGATCGGCTCTTCCGAGGTGCCGCCGGTGATCCGGATCGTGAACGCGATCATCTCCGAGGCCATTCGCTACCATGCAAGCGACATCCACATCGAGAGCAAGACCAAGTACACCCTGGTGCGCTACCGTATCGACGGTCTGCTGCACAATAAGATAAAGATCCCTTCAGATTTGCACGCAGCCATCATCTCCCGCGTCAAGATCCTTTCCAAAATGGACATCTCCGAAAGAAGAAAGCCACAGGACGGCAGGATCACGGTTAAGGCGGGGACCAGAATCGTTGACATGCGGGTGGCGTCGCTACCGACGCTGAACGGAGAGAAGGTCGTTTTGCGCATCCTGGACAAGAGCGCTGCGATAAAGGAGCTTTCCGAGCTGGGCGTTCTTCCGGACGACCTTAAGAAGATCAAGACCATGGTTAAGAAACCGCAGGGTGTTATCATCACGACCGGCCCCACCGGCAGTGGCAAGACCACTATGCTTTACTCCATTCTCGCCACCATGCTGGAGAGCAGCAAGAACTTCGAGACCATCGAGGAGCCGGTCGAGTATTTCGTCGAGGATGCAAATCAGGTCGCGGTGCGGGACAAGATCGGGCTCTCCTTCGCCAGCGTCCTGCGCGCGACGCTGCGGCAGGATCCGGACGTGATCCTTGTGGGAGAGATCCGGGATGCGGAGACGGCGGATGTAGCGTTCAAGGCGTCGCTCACCGGGCACATGGTCCTCTCCACACTTCACACCAACAGCGCCGTCGCCTCCATCACCAGGCTGATCGACATGGGGGTGAAGCCTTACATCATAGGCTCCGCGCTGGAAGGACTTTTCGCGCAACGGCTAGTGCGGCGGATCTGTCCAGACTGCGCGGTCCAGGTCCCCCCCGACCCCGACCTCCTGGAGCTGCTCAGGGTTCCTGCCGGTTTCCTGGGGGAGACTGTGACGCGCGGCAAGGGGTGCGAGCGATGCAACAAGAGCGGGTACTGTGGGCGCATCGGGATCTACGAACTCTTCACCATGAACGAGGATTTCCGCCACTTCATCAGCACCTCGTACAAGGAGACTGAACTCTTGGAGATGGCCAGGACAGGCGGAATGCGGACCCTGATTGAGGACGGGCTGGAAAAGGTACGCCTGGGTATGACGACGCTGGAGGAGCTTTTGCGGGTGATGGGACCGCAACTGGTATATCAGCGGCGCTGCGAAAGCTGCGATAGGGTTGTGGACGCTAAATTCCTATTCTGCCCTTTCTGTGGGACCTTCCGCCGCAACTTCTGCAAGAGCTGCAAGGTGCAGCTCGAAGCCGAATGGCTGAACTGCCCCCACTGCGGGATCGCCAAGGAGATTCATTAAGGAGATCGCATGGAAACAAAGGAAGCAAACGATATATTACTCGTGGACGACGAATCCAACGTCATCTCTGCCATCATGCGCGGGTTGGACGATGAGCCTTATCGTTTGACCGGGTCCACCGGAGGGAAAGAGGCGCTGCAACTGATGGAGAAACGGACATTCAAGGTGGTGATCTCGGACGAGAAGATGCCGGGAATGGATGGCGCCGAGTTCCTTTCCGTGGTTAAGCAGCTTTATCCCGAGACTGTGAGGATTATGTTGACCGGCCACGCCAGCGTGGAGGCTACCATGCGGGCGGTAAACAAGGGTGAGATTTACCGTTTCTTCACCAAACCCTGGAATGAAACTGAACTGAAGCTGGCCTTGAGAAGCGCGGTGGAGAAATACGACCTGGAATACGAGAACCGGCGTCTGCTCCGCACCGTGGAGCACCAGTCCCAAGAACTGAGGTTCCTGGAGCTGAACTACCCAGGCATCTCCGAGCTAAGAAGGGATCAGGACGGAGGGATAGTGATCGACACGGAAGTCACAGAGGAGGAGATCCAGAACATCATCGCCAGCTGCAACGTTGACCGCTAATGGGGATCAGGCTACGCGGTCTCGCCCTGCGCTCTTGGCGGCATAGAGTCTTTCGTCCGCCCGCTTGAGAACCTTGATCAGGTCGGTGTCATCATCTTTGACGGCGGCGGTTCCCAAGCTCGCGGTGAGGGTGATTTCCCTCTCCTCGAACAGGTACGGCTCTTCCCGAAGCAGCGCCCAAATTTTTTGCCCGACGACCCGCGTCTGCTCGAGATTAGAGCCCGGGAGCATCACCAGGAACTCCTCGCCTCCGAAGCGTCCGATTGAATCGTAGCTTCGGAGGGAGCGCATGATCCTTGCCGCGAACTGCTGCAGCATGACATCCCCCGCCAGATGGCCGTAGTTGTCGTTTATTTCCTTGAATCGGTCTATGTCGATCATGATGAAGCCGAGATTCGCGTCCGAGAGCCCCTTCCCCTTCCTGCGGGAGGTGCGGGCGAACTCCCTGCAGGCCAGTAGCTCGATCTGCCTCTTGTTGAAGGTCCCGGTGAGGGCATCGGTTATGCTCTGCTTCCTCAGCACCTCCTGAATTTCCTTGATCTCCCGGGTCCCCCTGCGAATGAGGAAGAAAGAGATACCGAACACGACGACCAAAATGCCCGCCAAGGCGCCGAGCGCCAATACCGCTGTATTTGAAGTATCCTCGCGGTACTTTGTGACGTCGATGTAGATCTCGAAGCTCCCGATAACCTGGCCGTTATCCCAGATCGGGATGTAGGTTTCCACCACGTCGACGTTGAACTTCAACTCGGAGGCCAGGTCCTTCATCTCTTCCTTCCTCTCCAGCTTCGAATCGCAGAGCCCTTTCAACGCATGGTTCAGCCGGACGTTTTGATTGTCTACCTTACCGAGAAGGCTTGCCTCGGTGCTGTAGACGATCCTGCTGTCGGCGGCGTAGATCTTGATCTTGACGATGTCGAAGGGGGCGAGGAACTTCCTGAAATGCCGGTCCATCTCCGGCAGGCCAGCCGCAGCGACGGCGACTTTCAGGCTGCCGTCTGGCTGCCTGGTGGTAAGGCGCCCCCGCTCGGTGGCTAGGAGGGCGCTGCTTACGTTTATGGCGTCTTCTTCGGAGTTGCGGATCACGTGGTGCTGCAGCACCTCGACGAAAACAAGGCCAGTCACCGAGATTATGACGACGGTGGATATCAGCGCGATCACCACGAAGAGGCGCAGTAGGGAGTCGGGATTTTTCTCAGGATTACCGATGGGGGATATGCGGAGTTGCTCCACGAACCTCTCCTTGTTTTTTGCCTGGGATCTCTCTACGCCTAGGAACGGGCAAATAGAGCGCCGCCTGGAAAACGATACTGAGATTGATGTGAGACATGATGAAGAAATAGTGCTCTACGGCGGCACCTTGCGTCGGTTCGCGCCACGTGCGACCCTACGCTAGACATGATGGCTATTTTTTCGGATCAATGCGGCTCGAACTTTAGCGGTTAAAACCTTCCTGCTCTGATCACGACTTGGACATATAGCCAAGCACCTTCTCTAGCGACTTCTTTGACGACTTTTTCCCCGACGGAATTTAGCACTGCAACTTTCCGCTAAAGATACCTGGTTGAATGACGATTGTTATATGAAAGAGCAGACCCATTAGAGTGTATGCGAGGCTATGTTCCCATCTCCTGAATTACTATTACATCTATCTCCTTACGTACTCTTGACGCCATCATGCCAGACGATTCGGAAGGCATCCTGGCGTGGTTCGCTGCGCCACATGCAGGAAAGAGTGCTGCTATCGCCAAGGGAATGGCACCGATGACGCTGTTGCTGGAAATCATGGAGTTGGTGGCGACACGTACTGGTCTGAACTTTCGGGACCGGGACCAGGCTGTCTTCCGGAATAAGGTACAGGAAAGGATCGTGAGGTATCGCGGCTCTGCGTGGGACTACTATGAGCTGCTCCAGGACGAAACACGGGAGAGCGCACGCGAGTGGCGCGTCCTGGCGGCGCTGCTGACCACCGGAGAATCGTATTTTTTCAGGGATAAGGCCCAGTTCGCCCTGTTGAAAAATCGCATCCTTCCGGAACTCATCAAAAGGAGCAGACAGCGCCGGCTGCGCATCTGGAGCGCGGGTTGCTCTTCGGGAGAGGAGCCGTACTCCCTCGCCGTCATCGTGAAGGAACTGCTACCTGCCCAGGGCAATTGGCAGATCCAGATCATCGGCACGGACATAAATAACAAGGTCATTGAGCAGGCTGAAAAAGGTATCTACACGGAGTGGTCCTTCCGTCAGACCGAGCAGCAACTACGCAGCAGGTTCTTCTCCAAGAGGGAAGGATGCTGGGAAATCGATCCAGATATCAGGAGCATGGTCGCCTTCCGCTGCTGTAACCTCGTGCAGGACACCTTCCCCGACCCCTCTCTGGATCTCCGCAACATGGACCTCATCGTGTGCCGGAACGTCTTCATTTACTTTCATCCGGAGGCGGTCGGCCAAGTGGTGACAAAATTCACCGACACCCTCACCGAAGGGGGATTTTTGCTGACCGGTCACGGGGAACTACATCTGCAGTCGCTGCACCGGCTGAAATCGCGGATGATCGACGATCAGATAATCCTTCAGAAGGTCTCTGAACTGACCTCGGCTGTTTCCCCGCCTGTAATCAGCACGATGCCCCTTCCGGCGCACCCTCTTTCCCGAATACGTTCCGCAGGAACCAAAAAGGAGCTACGGCTGAACCCCGCAGCAGCCTCGACAAAGAACACTTTTTCCGGTCATGCGGCAAAGCCCGCGTCGGCCGACGTTCTGCCGCATGACCTGGAGACGTGTCTGGAGCAGGCCAGAAGTTGCGCAGACCAGGGGAAATACCACGATGCCGCCAGGATGTGTCGCAGTGTCATCAAGTCCCATACCCTCTCTCCTCTCCCGTATTTTCTGCTGGCGCAGATATCTGAGGCAAACGGAGATGGTGGGAGCGCAAAACAATGCCTCAAAAAAGCCATCTATCTCGAACCCAGCCTAGTCGCTCCCCACTTGGAGCTGGGTGAGATATACCTGAGCGAGAAGAACTATGGACTGGCGGCCAAGTCCATCCAGTCCGCTCGCGAACTCCTGAAGGGAATGCCCCCCGGGAGTTTCATCCCGCTCTACCGCGACACAAAAGCCCTGGAACTGCTCCGGCACGCCGATGACCTCTTGGCTGGCCTAAGCAAGAAGGAGAAAATCAGTGCAGACCGTACCTGACCAGTACCTGGTGTTCACGCTGCGCGATTCACTGTACGCTTTCGACGCCCGGGTGGTGAACGCCACCTTTCGACTCCCAGAGATAACCCCAGTGGAGGAGCAGCCTCACGTCGCGGGCGTCATTAACCTGGGCGGGAAAATCATCCCGGTGCTTGATCTCGATCTTCTCTTCGGGCGAGCCCCGCAGCGTCACAGTTCCGATGAAGCGATGGTGGTCATCCACGTGAACGGGAACATCGTCGGAATCGTGGTGAACGACGTGAGGGACGTCATCGCGATACGGCCGGATCAGGTCGAAGAGGTAGCCTCCGCCCCCGCCGGACGGCGCGTGGTCTCCTCGCGCGCCAAGGTTCGGGAAGAAATCGTCATGATTCTCGACCCGGAGAGCGTCATAGCCTTCACAGCCCGAGGGAGCGGTGCCGAGTTCACAGGTTACCCATCGGATTTCAACTGCGCCTTGCCCTGTGCACCCCCGCAGACGGAGGAGGCCCCGGACCGTGAACAGGCGGTGCTGCACCGTCGCAGCCTGGAACTGATGATGGCAGCAGAGGGGGAGGATCCACCAGGCAAGGAGCAGGTGGCTGTGGTTTCCCTCGGTGGGGAGTATTTCGGTTTTCACCTAGAGTCGGTGCGGGAATTTTCGACCGTCACAAACCTCACCCCTCTCCCCAACTGCCCGGACCACGTGGTCGGCAACATGAACCTGCGTGGCAGCATCCTACTGGTGGTAGACATCCGGGGGGTGCTCCAGATGCCGCCGGGGCGGCTAACTCGCGAGTCAAAGGTTGTGGTCGCCTCGGTCGGGGATATCGAGGTCGGCATAGCCGTGGACGACATCATCGATATCGTCAGGTTTTCTGCTTCCGATCTCTCGCCGCTACCTGCATCGGTGCATCCCGCGATGGAGCGGCTGGCCCTCGGTCCCTGCCTCTATGAAGAAAGTGCGGTGACTGTTCTGAACCTCCCTGAGATCCTCAAGGAGGAACGTCTGGCGGTGGGCGGCGCCTGCTGAACTGATATCCACATAACCTGACGGATACCGATCCGCCCAACAAGGAGGGGTAAGATGTTCAAGAACTTGCGGTTGAAGTACAGCATCCTATTGGGGTACACCATCCCGCTGCTGCTGATGCTGGCCGTCTCGATCATGGTGTATGCGAGCATTAAAAAGGTGCAGGAGCAATCGCGCGTCGTCGCTGCGAAGAACCAGAGTGTCGAGGCTTTCGATCACTTCGTGCAGAATCTGTCGGAGATGCAGAGCACGTCGCGAGCGTACCTATTGTATAAAAACGAGGGATCACTCAAGGAGTTCGAGGAGGAGGTTCAACGCTACGGCGCCCTTGCCGATGCCCTGAAAAGATTGGTGATGGACAGTAAGGAAAGGGAGATCTTGCATAAGATCCTCGACACCGCCAACAGTTACCGGGAGAATGCAATCGGGCTGGTGGCCCTGGGAAAACAGGGGAGAACCCAGGAGGTGAATGAGCGTTATCAAAGAGGGGAGACTAAGAGCCTCTTGGCAGAGCTGCACAGGCTGATCGATGACTTCCAGGAGAGGGAAAACCAAGTCAAGGAGCATAGCGAGCAGATGGCCCAGGACGCCATGAAAACGCTAGTTTACGTCCTCGTCCTGGGTGTTCTGGCTGCTCTGGCCGTTGCGCTGGCGACCGGGATCTGGATCGCTTCCCGGATCAGCCAGTTCATCAAGGAGGCGGTCAGCTCTGCGTCGTCCACGTCCACGGAGATAGCGGCAACCGTCACCCAGCAGGAGGCCACGGCCAACAAGCAGGCGGCCATGGTGAACGAGACCACGGCTACCATGGAGGAGATGTCGGTATCGGCGCAGCAGTCAGCTCAGCAGGCGGCGACCGCAGCGGAGATGGCGAAGGAGGCGAGCACCCTTGCGGAGGAAGGGACCGAGGCGGTACGCGAGGTAATTGAGGCGATGGAGAGCCTTAAGATGAAGGTAGGTATCATCGCCGAACAGATACTTTCCCTGAGCGAGCAGACTGGGCAGATAGGAATCATCGCGGAGTTGTTGAAGGATCTCTCGGTGCAGATCAATATGCTCGCGCTGAACGCTGCGGTCGAGGCAGCTCGTGCCGGCGAGCACGGCAAAGGGTTCGCCGTGGTGGCGGTGGAGGTGCGCAAGCTCTCCGTTGAGAGCAAGAAGTCGGCGGAACAGGCCAAAAACATAGTCCTAGGCATTCAGAAGGCAACCGACACGACCATCATGAAGACCGAGGAGGGGACCAGGAACATAGAAAGCGTCACGGAGATCGCCCAAAGAGTCAGCGACCTCTTTGACAGGCTTTTCGGCTCCACCGGCCTCGCCTATCAAAACGCGCAGCAGGTTGTGCTCAACGTCAGGGAGCAGTCCACCGCCATAACGCAGGTCGGCGAGGCCGCCAACAGCATCAATGCGGGTGCCAGGGAGACGGCTGCCGGGATAACGCAGACGAAGATCGGGATCGAAAACCTAAACGAGGCCACGGCGAAGCTTATGCGCCTTGTGTGACCGGCAGGCCTCTTGGGGAGCATCCGATGATTGAAGACCTTGAAATGCGTGAGCTGTTCAGGATCGAGAGCGGGGAGCATCTGCAACTCCTGGAAGAGGGGCTGTTGCACCTGGAGAAAACGCCGCAGACCGTGGCCATCATAGAGGAACTGTTCCGCGAAGCCCACAGTCTCAAGGGGGCGAGCCGCATGCTTGCGCTGGAAGATATCGAAACGGTCGCACACCGCTTCGAGGACCTTCTAGGAGAGGCAAAAAGCGGCAGGAGAAAACTGACGCAGCAAGCGATAAACGTGATGTACCGCTGCGTCGACTCCATGGCAAGGCTGGCGGAGGAGGCAGTTTCCGGTGAAAAGTCTGGCGTCGAAGTCGGTGAGATCCTAGCCGCTCTGGAGCTGCAGGAAACCCAAGAAGATGCTGAGAAAGCTCGCGAGGAGGGAGACTCTGAAGAGAGCGCAGAAGAACCCGAAGGAGAAGAGGACCCTTCCAGCTGCGGTGCGGACGTTGAGCCGGCCCCCGCGGCTGGGGCGATAGCTGCTGTGTCCCCTTGTCTTCACCTGCCCGCCTCCGCGCGGCTGGACTCGTTTTCCATCGATACCATCCGCGTGGAGACGCGGAAACTGGATCAACTGATGACCCTGGCTGGCGAGCTCACCGTGGCAAAACATCGCGTGGCGCGCCGCTGCACCGACATGGACGGACTTGCGGACGCCTGGGAGAGAATCGCTACGACCCTGTGCTTGAAGGCACGGCGGGACACAGAGCTGGAACAGTGGACATCGGAGTTTTCAACTCTCCTCGACCAAGTTAAGCGCTCAACATCTGATGACAACTCACGGCTGGAAACCGTGAGCGGGGCAATCGAGGAGGCAATCCTGGAGGTGCGCCTGCTGCCGCTTTCCACCATCTTCAACAGTCTGCCGCGCATGGTGCGGGACCTTTCCCTGGAGCAGGGGAAAACGGTGCAGACGATTGTCGAGGGAGGGGAAACCTGCGCCGACAAGCGAGTCCTGGAGGAGCTGAAGTCTCCGCTGATCCACATCGTCAGGAACGCGGTCGACCACGGCTTTGAGCTCCCCGCGGAGAGGGCGGAGTTTGGCAAGCCTCGTAACGGAACAATCTCCATCAGGGCTTATCGAACCGCCGAGAACATCGTAGTGGAGGTGCAGGACGATGGACGCGGCTTGGACCTGGAAGCAGTCAGGCGCGCCGCCCGCAAAAGCGGCAGGAGAGAGGAGGAACTTGCCGACATGACTGACGACCAGTTGCGCGGCCTCATCTTCGCCTCAGGTTTCTCGACCAGCCCCTTTATCTCCGATCTCTCCGGTAGAGGGGTGGGGCTCGATGTCGTGCATACCAACGTGGAGCGCCTCAAGGGGACGGTGACGGTGGAATCGACCCCGGGGAACGGATGCACTCTTAAGATTGCTCTCCCGCTGACTCTTGCTACCGGCCGAGTGCTCATCGTCGCCGCCCGTGGAGTGAGCTACGCGCTGCCGGTTGAGTACGTGCGCAAGTCCTACCAGCTTGACCTGGGCTCGATTTTCAGCATCGACGGGCGCGACGCGGTGCACTCCGAGGGGCAGACGGTCGCCGTGGCACGCCTTTCCGACCTGCTCAGCTTTGCCCGCACCGATTTCCTCCATGAGGCCCCGTTACCCGAAGAGGAAGGCGCGGGCGAGGCGAAGAGCCCCTGTCTCATCATCAACAGCGGGGGCGGGAGGCGTTTCGCACTGTTGGTCGACGAACTCTTGGACGAGCAGGAGATCGTGCTGAAGCCGCAAAGCTCGCTTTTGAAGCACATCCCAGGGATTTCCGGCGCTACCATCTTGGGGAGCGGCGATGTCTGTATGATACTCAACCCTCCTGAGCTGGGGGCAGCGTTGCGGCAGGACGGGCTTGCACAGACGGCGGTGGCAGAGCATGAGCGGAAGAAGACGGTCCTGGTCGCCGAGGACAGCCTGACCACTAGGACGCAGATGAAACGTATCCTGGAAGGTTTCGGTTACGAAGTGACAACTGCGGTAGACGGTCTGGACGCACTCGCCAAGCTCGGGAGCGGCAGTTTCGACGCGCTGGTAAGCGACATCACCATGCCCAACATGGATGGACTTGCCCTGACCCAGAAGGTAAGGCAGAATCGGAAATACGGCGAACTCCCGATCATCCTGGTTACCATGCTCTCCAAAGACGAGGACAAGCGACGGGGGATGGAGGCTGGTGCCAACGCCTACATCACTAAGCCGGCATTCGACCAGAAACTGCTCTTTGAGACCATGAGGAGGCTCATCTGACATGCCCATAAAAGTGCTCATAGTTGACGACTCCCCCATTGCGGTCGCGCTGGTGAAGCGGGCACTCTACTCAGTCCCCGACATCCTTGTGGTCGGCACCGCGCAAAACGGCAGGGACGCGTTAAAGTTGATACCTGCGCTGAAGCCGGACGTGGTATGCACCGACCTGCACATGCCGGTGCTGAACGGGTTGGAACTTACCCGGCAGATCATGGCGCTTTTCCCGCGGCCAGTGCTGGTGCTCAGCGTCTCAACTGAAGAAGGGTCGCTGGACGCCTTCAACATGATGGAGGCTGGGGCGCTCGATGTGGTGGCCAAGCCGCGCGTATCCAGCGACGCGGAATTCTTGAGGATACGGGATGAGCTGGTTGCGAAGGTCCGCATCCTGTCGGGGGTGCGGGTCTTTCGCAAATACCGGAAGTACGAGGAGTCCGGAGGGGCGCGAGCCCCAGTTGCCAATGCGAAGCCGCCACGGTTGAGGCTAGTGGTGATAGGCGCCTCCACCGGAGGCCCCCAGGCACTTCAGCTCATCCTTTCTCGGCTCCCAGCAGATTTTCCGGCGCCAGTCGTCTGCGTGCAGCATATAAGTCTCGGTTTCCAGGAAGGGCTTATGCAGTGGCTGTCGGGTAGCTGCGCGCTGCGGATCAAGACGGCACGCGAAGGCGACGTTCCCGTGCCAGGGACCGTTTGCTTCCCGCCGGAAGGTATGCACCTAGAGTTCCAGAAAAACGGCAGCTATCTCATCTCGTCCCGCCCACCCTGCAACGGCCATCGCCCTTCAGTATCCACGACCATGTCCTCAGCAGCGCAACGCTACGGCAACGCTGCTGCGGGGGTGCTTTTGACCGGAATGGGCGACGATGGCGCACAGGGGATGCTGGACCTGTACCAGGCTGGTGCCCTCACCATCGCACAGGACCAGGGAAGCAGCGTCGTGTTCGGTATGCCCAAGCAGGCGATCGAACTGGGCGCGGCAAGACTGATTCTGCCTCTTGAGGGGATTGCCGCCCATTTGGTTCACCAACTTTAGTTCAAAGTGAAGGGTAAAATCATGAATCTCGCAAACGGAAAAGAAATGGACGATAAAATGGGGATTTCCATCCTTGTGGTCGAAGATAGTGCCATCCAGGCCGAAATTTTAAAGCGCATGCTGGTGCGAGAGGGGTACAAAGTCAGCGTGGCCCGAAACGGCGCAGAAGGGCTAGTGCGGATGCAGGAGTCGCCCCCGGCGCTGGTGTTGTCAGACGTCGTGATGCCGGTTATGGACGGATACGAGATGTGCCGGGCGATCAAGGACACGGAGCGGTTCAGAAGAATCCCTGTCGTGCTCCTGACGCAGCTCTATGAATCCGAGGAGATACTGCGCGGACTTCAATCCGGCGCCGACGCCTATATGCTTAAGGCCGTGAGCGAGGACTTGATCCTCACTAAGGTCAGGTCGCTGACAGAGAACCCTTTTCAATTCGCTTCATTCGATTACCAGGGGACCCTGTACGATGCTAGCTCGGAGCGTGCGCAGACGCTGAGTTTTTTGATGTCAACCTATGAAAGCGCCATTTGGCAGAGCCAGGAGCTGACCAGGGCGCAGGGGGAGCTGAGGTCCCTGACCGAGCTCATGGAGGTAAAGGTAAAGGAAAGGACAAAAAGTCTTACCGACCAAATCGAGGAGCGGAAACGCACCGAGGAGGAACTTCGCTGCAGCGAAGAGAAGTTCGAGTACCTCTTCGCTAACTCCGTGATGGCCAAGGTCATCACCTTCCCCGACGGGAGGATGGAGGTGAACACCGCCTTCAGCGATATGCTCGGTTATGCGCTGGAGGAACTTGAGCAGCGCACTTGGCAAGAAATCATGCATCCCGAGGAGATCATGCGCTACCAGAATGCCATGGAAGACATGACGCGAGGCGCGCTGAAGTCGGCGCGCTTGACCAGCAGGTACCTCCACCGCACGGGGAAGACGCTGTGGGTAAACGTGGGGCTCGCACTGCGGCTGAATGAGCAGGAAACACCGCTTTATTTCTTCTCCGATATCGACGACATCACCCAAAAACGGTAGGCTGAGAAAGAACTTCTGATGTACGGCTAGCACCTGGAAGAGCAGGTGACGATGCGGACCGCAGAGCTGGAATATTTGCTTACCTAGCTGTGGATTGGCTTCGGATTTTGACTAAGTGTACAATTGCATGAAGGAACAGTATGGTGGCCGCCAGACAGTCAGCATGTCCGGTTTATCATTCGCTCCTTTGTCGCCTGGGGAGGCTCAGTGATGTCAAGACAAAAGGGTGCTATGAGAAAGCAGCTCTATTTGCTATTTCTGACACAGAGTCAGCTGTCCTCATGGTGGAGTCTGCACGTGAAGTAAAGCCAGCAAGCAGTCTTGCTGAGTGTCCGCTTGAGTGAGTCAGTTTTTTTGGCGCCAAATATATGGCGTCAATTCGGCTGTTATTGCCTTGGAGGACCAGTAGCAGTCTCTGTTAACGATTATATATTTGGGCGGGCTATTAATTGCCCTTATATCGCCTCTCTCAACTGGCCCGTACTTTGCTAAAGAAAACTCTATGGCGTGCAGCAGGAGTGTGTTTGCATTCCTAGGTCTTTTGTCTTTTAATAAAAAGGGGACAGCATGGGTTTTCGGGTTGAGCGGCATGAATATGCAGTGGCCATAGCTGCAATGGTTGAACTGGCTCAGATGAACTGTGGCGGGAGTAGGGTGGCAGCGCAGGTGTTGCTGTCGGCCTATAATGGTGACGATTATCAGTTGGATGTTACTGACATACACGTGCTCAGCAGGGATAATCATGATTATGCGATGGCGGTTATCTCCCTATTCCACACAACAGCTCATCCGGCCGAGCCGAGCAGGTGTTGCGGGCCTGCGCACTGAAACAGATCCGCGCCCTCTCTTACGAAGAACTTTCTTTCCATCTCGAGGACTCCAACTCTTTCCGAGCCTTCGCCCGTCTGGAGATGGGGCAGTATCCGTCGTCATCGACTCTTCAGGAGAACATCAAACCCATTTCGGAAGAGACTTGGGAAGCCATCCACATCTGCCTGATGCGGTATGCGCAGAAGCTGGGCATAGAGAACGGCCGCAAGATGCGTGTCGATTCGACCGCCATCGAAACCGATGTGCACGATCCCACTGACGCCTCTCTTCTTTGGGATGGCATGAGAATCATCAC
>NZ_AUGE01000035.1 GCF_000426865.1 Citrifermentans bremense R1 | reverse complement strand
GTGCCTGTCCGGCACCAAGCGCCATCAGTGTCAGCACCAGAAGTGCCAACCCCAACAAACATCGTCCTCCATACTTAGATAACATCTTTCCCTCCATTTTAAGGATCTTCCTTTGTTGCCCTTTTTATTGTTCAAGCTGAATCGGTGTTTGATCCAGAAACTTGATTATCTTTCGCTGCTCCACCTGACCGACGGGCTCATGTGGCAGGCGATGTTGAAGCAACTGCCGGTGGCGTTCGCACCCGGGACGCTGGTGAGGCGCGCGCCGGTGTAGACGGTGAAGCTGTTGGCGAAGCGCAAGCTGTTGTCCACCATGATCGTGACGTTTTCGATGTAGTTTTTAACCGGAATGGCCATCTTGTGGTACGGCGCGGAGCCGGTGGCACCCGCGTTGTGGCACACCGTGCAGTTGGCCCATCCTTCCGACGCCTTGGCGAACGGCGAGACGTGCGCTGCCACCAAGTGAGCCCCGCCGCCGCCGGAGTAATCCTCGAAACGGGCGCTGGACCAGTTGTTCATCCTGCCAAAGATCACGGCGCTGGCGGTGCGCTTGGGTGCCGGGGGATAGCCGTGGCAGGCATCGCAGGTACCAGTCGGCATGAAGGCGGCCCTCGCGGAATCATGCTTGTGGCAGGAGAGGCAGCCTGTGGTTGGATGCCCCCCGGTCTCCGGCACCCCTGCCTGGTAGTGCGCGGTTTTGGTGTGGCACACTTGGCAAAGTCCCATGTTGGTGGTCAGGTTGACCAGACCGGCGCCGGCTTCAGTATAGGTGATGCTCTTGCCGTTGATCACTGTCCTGATCTGGGAGAGGTTGCTGGTGCCGTGCGGATCGTGGCAGGTGGCACACGCCATGGCGGCATCTCCGCCCTTAGTGGTCACGTGGCTGGCCATGTTGAGGTGGTTTGCCTGCACCACCGCAGCGTTGTTGTGGCAATAGCTGCACTCAGCGTTGAAGCTGACGGTGAGCGGAGCTATCAGCCTGCCGGCGCCACCGATGTGGCGCTGGTTCCTATCGTGGCAGGAGAGACATCCCTTCCCTGCTGCGCCGTGGCCGCGGGTGGCGGCGAGCCCCTTGTCCTGGGCGGTGACGCCGTTGATCACCGAGAGGGTGCCTGTATGGCAGCTCTCGCAGGTCACCGCGCCGGAGGTCCAGCTTACCCGCTGCTGATGACAGGGGGTGCAGGTGCCGGTTCCAGCGCTCAAGTAGCCGAGACCGATATTAAAATCTACGACGCCATTCACGTGGGCCGGACTGGGGTACCCGCTGTTGCTATGGCAGGCCTGGCAGCTCGTCACGGAGGTCTGCGTCAGCATCGGCCCGTAGGAGGTGGCCGAGCTTGAGAAGTGGGCGAAGTGGGCGCCGCTGGCTATCAGGGCGCTTCCCGGAGACGGCACGGTGGCGTGGCAGGTACCGCAGGCGCCGGTGCTGGCTACGCCCCACTGCGGAGTGGCTGCGAGGTGGCAGGCGCTGGTGCAGGTCTTGTTGCTGCTCATCCCGGCAAGCCTTGAGCCGTTCACTTCCACGACACTGTCCATGTGCGCCCCGTTTGCCACCAGAGTGGTATTGCTTTTTGCCGTGGCGGAGTGGCAATCGGCGCAGCCTGCTCCTTTTTGAAGATGCTTGGCATGTGACCCGGAGGCGAGGGTGGAGGAGTCGCCGTGGCACCCGATGCAGCCAAGCGCGGTCCCCCAACTTACCGGGGCCGGGTTGCTGAGGATGCCGTTACCGCTGTGGCAGTTGATGTTGGAGCAAGTCCCGCCGGTGGAGAGGTACTGATAGGTGAAGGATGCGCCCGGCCCGGCGGTGACGTCATACACCCCGTTGTCGTGGATGGCCGAGTTGGTAACGGTGGTTCCGGTCGAGGTCGTCCCGAAGTGGCATTTGTCACAGCTGAAATTATGGCTGCCGTGGCTGTTCGCCTTGGTGCTGCCGTTGGGATAGTTGGGCGGGAAACCATGGCAACCATCGCACCGTAGATCAAGAACGTTGTTCATGTGCACCGAGGGACTTGTGTTGTGGCACAGACTGCAGTCATTGCTGCTGCTGTGCGTTTTCCCGGGATTGAACCACTTGGTAACCGTCGGCGGATACCCATGGCAGCTATCGCAGGAAGCCGAAAAGGAACCTTTGGTGCCATTGTGGGCATGGCATTTGTTGCAGACCTTGGGATCGGTGCTTGCGTGTTCCGGAACGGAAGCAGGCGGGATGTGGCAACCCTCACACACACCGGTACCGGTACCGTTCTTGTACTCCATGCGGCTGCCGGTGTAGCGGAAGAATACCTGGCTGCTTCTCCCGGGCATATAGCGACGGATAAGTTTGATGTTGCGGCCCTGCGCGGCAGTCGGGTCCATGGGATCGTACTCAACGTGGGCGCCGTGGCAGTCGATGCACTGGATGTCCTGTCCCTTCCCGTTGTGACTCATCTTGCCAGTGTGACAGTTAGTGCAGATGTTTATGGAATCCTGGGCTCCGGGGGCAACTTTTGCTCCGCGCGGGTTGGTGCGCAGGAGATTGCCGTCCCCGGAACTGAGGTTCTTGAAGCCGTTCACATAGTTAGAGCTGCGCGAATCAGCGGAGTGCACCCTGTGACAGGTCGAACAAAGAATTTTGCCGTCGGCGCTGAACCTGCTTCCGAGGTCAGAGGTGGGATTGGCGGGATTCGCGTTTACCGGGGCCATGCCGACAAACTTCGCAGGGGAAGCTTTCACTGCGGCGCTATATCCGACGAAGACAGGGTGGGTTCCTGTTGCAGCGGTTGTCGCAGCACGCGACCGGTGGCAATCGAGACACATCTGGTCAGCGCCATTGGCGATACGCTGGAACCTCTTGTTGGTATCCAGATGCGGGTTATGACAGTTCGCACAGGAGAGCTGGGACCCGGTGTAGCCCTGGACCTGAACCATAGCCCCTACAGATGGCGACTGGGCGCCGGCGCCGGGATTCACGACACTCCCCCCCCATCGATGCGAGGTGTTGCCCTGGTCGGCATCGCTGAACTTGTAAATAGAGGAACCGGTCGCGCTGTGACACCTCAGACAGGTACCATTGAACAAGTTGCTGTCCGCAGGCGCGGTCGAGTTATGACACGTTATGCAGACGCTGGTATGAGGAGCATCAACTGCGCCGACATTGGTGCTTATAATGCCCAGCATACTAATGAACAGTGCTATAAGTATCAGTCTTTTCGTCATAGGGATCACCGGTTATCCAGTTAGTAGTGCAAATCCGTATCAGTGACAGCCGAAACAGGTTGAGTTATAGTTCGCAACTACGTTCACAGTTCCATTCTGGTGTTGACTTGGCGCGGTGATGTAATTGGAGACTATAGTCTTCCCATCAGGTGACAGATTTGATTTGGCATCGGGGTGACATGTCTCACAATTGTTCCCCCCCGGTATGCCGTTGCCATGAGAGCCGTTATGCCATGTCCTCCCCAGGGGGGGGTTGCCGTGGCAGCTGTTGCAGTTGGTTGCTGGGTCGTCCTGCCATAGGGCAGTGGCATTGCTCATGCCGCCGTAGCTGACTGTCACAGGCACTGTCGTATCAAGGCCATAGTCATATATGTAGTATGTGTAAGTACCGGTCGGGATGTTGTGACACGCGATGTTTGAGCAAGTCGCCGCGTTACTTGTCTGAGGCGAACTCCACGCACCGGACGGGACGAAAATCGGGGCGGGACCGCCGGGCTGAAAGGCTCGCTTGGAACTATCCTTGAAGAATGAATTCGACGCCACAAATGTGCTGCTAAGGTCATGACACCCCTTGCAGTCATCCATGAACGCCTGGTGCTTCGTATGAATGCTATTAGGGCACAGGTCGTTGTTATTCGCGTCAAGGCAATAGTTCGCTGCGTGGCCCACAGAGATAAGCCCAGCCAGGAACAGGGCCGCTGAACAGAGCGATATAGTAAATAGTCCTTTCATGTAACACTCCCTGCCAATTATTGAAGTGAATTGCCAGCTGCCGTCGGATTATTTTGAGGCGGATTGGGCTTCTTATACTTCTTCAAAATGTAGCCATTGATAGAAGCATCATGCGGGACCCATTCCTGCCCATTGTAAATGTACTCACATTTGACAGTGGTGTTATAGTAGACCTGATGTATTGTTGGATTAGCCGGAGCACTCGGCAGATATTGTTTTTCTGCAGCCACAACGGCTAGTGGCGCAACCAAGGCTATTGAACCGAGCAGCAAAAGTGCAGCCGAAGCAGTCAAAGCAACGGCTGTGATTTTTTTTAATAAGGTCCCCATAATCTGTTGTTTATGTAATTCCATGCCATCCCCCTCAAGAACTTGGTCAACCCGTTAACGGACTCTCATCTGAAAATCAAAGTCACACACAGCCACTTCTTTTCTCATCCTCGATACAGTTGCTGGCGTACAGCAAAAAATATACCGCTCTCATAAACGCCTGTTTAATCGCATGCTGACACACAGATTTCCATTCAAACTCAGTCATTACGCAAGATCTATTACGTGTAACAGCGTGTCGTAGGTAACGAATTGGTAACAGTGTCTAGTGCACAAGAACCAGTGTTTGACGTCCATCTCCGAAGGGGCCGGACACACTGCGGGCTCCCCAGCCCAACCATCGGGCTAAAGCCCCTGATGATGGTCGAGCATTTGGCCGCCGGCTTACGCTCGAGGCTTACCGCATTGGAACTTCCGTGCCAATATGAACGGGCAGAGCCTCGGCGATGTCGCAGTGCCAACATACGCCTCGCGGAAAGGATGGAAGAAGCTGGAGGTGGCTAAAGAGAAGAAGATCAGGAGATGACAAGAAACAGGCTGCAGGGCAGAAGGCACGCAGGCGCAGCTTCAGGCAGCTTCAGCGCCACACGCCCCGAGTGTCGATGACGACCTTCTCCTTGAGCAGCTCGCGGTCCATCTCCTTGAACTCCTCGTGATCGACCAGGACCAAAAGGATGTCGGCGTCCCTCAACACCTCTTCCAGCCCGTACAGGGGAAGATCGCCCCTGCCCTGGGAGAGGTTCGGTTCGCAGGCCATCACCCGCCCCACTCCCGAACTCATCAGCTCCCTGGTAATCTCCAGGGCCGGAGATTCGCGCAGATCATCTATGTTGGCCTTGAAGGCGAGTCCCAGACAACCTATCACCGGGTCCTTGAAGCGCCGGGCCTTGGACTTCACCCTGTCCATCACCCAGTGCGGCTTCGCGTCGTTCACCTCGCGCGCGGTCCGGATCAGCCGCGCCTCTTCGGGGGCTGCGGCGACGATGAACCAGGGGTCGACGGCGATGCAATGCCCCCCTACCCCAGGCCCGGGCTGGAGTATGTTGACACGCGGGTGCCGGTTGGCGAGTTCGATCAGTTCCCAGACGTAGGACCGCATGCCCCTTGGTGGCCAGTATCGAAGCCGTGGGAAGGCCGATGTAACCAAGGCCCATCACCACGACGTTCTGCCTCTGCTTAAGCATGTAATGCCTCCAGTTGCACCGGCTCACGGCGCCTCGACGACCTTGCCGATCCAGGCGCCCCCAAGCCCCTCTCCCGGGCTGTCGTTGCTCTTTTTGCCGCAGGTGGTGAAGGCCCTGGCGTCGAGGTTCGCAGGGAAAGGAATGCCCTTGTTGGTGTAGTCGAGGATGACCCTCTTGCGGGTTTCACGCAGTTCGAAGTGCAGCATATCAAGGGGATAGGGAGGGTGCAGAGCAAGCGCCTGATCGAAGCGGGGTTGGACGACTTCGAGAAGATCGCCGGCGCGGGCCGGGAAGAACTGGCGAAGGTCCGCGGCATCAACCCGCGAAACCTCGCTTCCATCCTGGAGCAGGCTAAGGAGTCAGCTGCGAACTGGTCCGGCTCGCCGCAGGCCTCGAGAAACTCGAGGAGTGCGGCAAGAAACGGTGCAAACGCGCGGCAAAGGCGCTGGTCAAAGTGGAAAAGCGGATCGCCGGCCTGGACGAGGCGGGCGCCAAGAAGGTGAAGAAGGGGCTCAAGAAGGCGAGAAAGGCGTTGGCGAAGGCGCTTTAGGCAAGGCCTCCCAAAGCCGCGAGCTCTCCCCGGCGCCCTTTCGGCGCCAGGTTAAGAGCGGCCCGTTGCAGCCATGCACCGGGCTCAGGCATCTTTCGCGCCGCTCCCCTCCCGGACCGTCGTTACCCCGGCAGCGCCCCCAGGGACGCTGCCGGAACACCCCCCAACCAAGCCATAGGCGCCTCCCCGAGGTCCCGGGGCTTCCCCGCCGTTTGCTCCAACGTGAACCGGCTCGACATCTTCTCCAGATCCTCGGCTACCAGATGCATCTGCGCCGCGGCAGCCGCGAACTGCTGGATCCCCGCCTCGCTCTCCCTGATCACCCCGTTCACCTGCCGTATGTTGCCGGTCATCCCGTATACCGACGAACTCTGCTCCTCGGCGGCCGTCGCGATCTGGCTCACCTCCACGGAGATGGCCCCGATGCTGCGGATCACGGCCTCCAGCGCCTCGCCGGTAAGCTGGGCCTTGCCGACCCCCTGCTCCGCCTCCACCACGCCCCGCCCCATCGCCTCCACTGCGCGCCGGGTCTCCGCCTGGATCGACTTGATCATCTGCGAGATCTCCCTGGTCGCCGCGGTGGTGCGCGAGGCAAGAGCCCGGACCTCGTCGGCCACCACGGCGAACCCCCTCCCCTGCTCGCCCGCCCTCGCAGCCTCAATGGCTGCGTTGAGCGCGAGGAGGTTGGTCTGGTCCGCTATGTCGTCGATGGTCTCCGTTATCTCGCCTATCTGGAGCGAGCGCTTGCCGAGTTCGCCGACAAGTCCCGAGGTCTCGCGGGCGTGGTCGCCTATCAATCGCATGCTGGCGAGCGTCTCGCCCATGACGCCGCGGGCCCTGTCCACCGCGCCGTTGGCCACTGAGACGTTGTCCGCAGCCATGCCGCAGTTTCGGGCGATCTCGGAGGCGGTCTGGTTGAGCTCTTCGCCCGAGCTCGCCACCGTGTCGATCTCCCCTCTTGCCGTCAGCGCCTGCCGCGCCATGAGGGAGGAGGTGCCGTTCAGCTCTCCGGAAGCGGCGGCGAGTTTACCGGACTGGCGCACGATGCCTGAGGCGACGCCATGGAGGGTCTCCGCCATCCCGTTTACGTGGTGCGCGAGGAGGTGCAATTCGTTTCTGGAGGTCCCGCCGTCGTCGCCGGTGGCGATCCGGGCGGTCAGGTCTCCTTCGGCGATCTCGGCCACCTTGCCGGCGATGGCCCTGAGGGGCCGCGTTATGCCGCGGGACATGAAGTAGCCGACCAGGACGGCGGCAGCTACCCCGAGGGACAGGCAGAGCGCGCTGAAGGCGAGGGCTTGGACTGAGGCGCTCTCGTTGTCGGCGTGGCGCTTCTTGGCCTGCGCCTTGTTGATTGCGATCGCCTTGGCGATCTCCTCGTCGACCTTGGAGATGACGTCCCCTCCCTGGTTGCGCATGATGTTGATCGCCTCGTCCTGGCGCCCCTGGGCGGCAAGGTCCACGATCTTGTCGCGGAAAAAGCCGTACAGCTTCAGGTCCTCCGTGATCGACTGCTGCAGCGCCACCGCCTCGGCGCTGCGATTCACGGCAAAGAAGGAGGCGAGCCCCCTATCCACCTGGTCCGCGGACTGTTTCAAAAGCGCAAGGTGCTCCTGCCGCTCCTGCTCGGAACGATCGATCACGATGTCCCGCAGCAGGTACAGCGAGGTCTGATATCCCTTGACGACCTCCGGCAGCTGGCTGAGCGGTACCAGGTTCCCGCTGTACATGGCTTCCGCGCGCCTGCTGACATCCCAGATGCTTCCGGCCGTGACGATGCCGCTTGCGCCCGTCAGTCCCGCCACCAGAAGAAAGCCGGCAAGTATCTTTCCGCCTATAGGGAGGTGCTGGTACCTTTTCATTTCCACTCCTTTACGAATGTTGTCGATAGCATCTCGGTATGCGAATGCTTCTTACTTGCAACAATAAAGTTACAATTGTGTGAACTTCACATGCAGAAAGCAGAACAGAAACAGAATATTCTGTCCCTGCGTCTGTTATTAGGCTCGCTGGTTCCTATTGAAAGGTCAGCCGAGTACCGTTCTTTGTCATTTATTCTGCAAATATTCTGCCAAATTCTGTTTTACAACAAGTGCTCAATATTTCGATCAAAGCCCAGACAGAGCGTCGCGCTGCTCCTGTGCAAATCTATAACAGCTGTTAAACGCTTGAGCAGTTCCTTCCCTAGAGAGTTTCACCCCTGTTCACACAATTATGATTCGTTCTTCACAACGATGTAATAACTATGAGGTACAACCTTGGTCATCCCGCATCAGTGACCGCATACGACGGGCTACTACGAGGATCCCGTCCCCAGGCGCTCCGGGTTTTCAGGCGATTTGCTGCAATCTTGTTCACAAGGAGCATCCATGTTCAGCGCCGTTATTTTCGATTTCGACGGAACCATAGTGGACACCGAACCGATACATTTCCAAGCCTTCCAGGAGGTGCTGGCGCCGTTGGGCTTGTGTTTTTCCTGGCAAAACTACCTGGAGGGTTTTCTCGGCCTCGACGATCGGGACGCCTTTCGCAAGGGGTTCGAACAAGCGGGGCGTTCGCTGTCGGATGCGGATCTCGACGATCTGATAGGCCAAAAGGGGCAGGCGTTCGCGCGCCAGGCCTCCCGCGTTGCCCCGTACCCGGGTGCAGTGGAACTGGTCCGCTCCATCTCCGACTATCTGCCGACTGCCCTTTGCAGCGGCGCACGGAGAGGCGACATCGAGCCGGTGCTGGCCCTGCTCGGGCTGACGGGCTGTTTCGACGCCATGGTGACCGCCGACGAAGTGGCGGCGAGCAAGCCCGACCCAGAGAGCTACCGGGAGGCCGTGGCGCGGTTACAGGAGATCTTCCCCGCCGTATTAGCGGCGACCACGCTTGCCGTCGAGGACACCCCCGCGGGCATCGCCTCGGCGACAGGCGCCGGCGTCAAGGTCATGGCCGTCACCAACAGTTATCCGCGAGAACGTCTGGCGGGGGCGACTTGGATCGTGGACTCGCTGTCCTGGGACGAGCTTTCCAGCTCTTTTGCCGCACGCCCTGCATGTGCATAACGACGCAGATTCCGGCGTCTATCAACCTTTCTTGCCCGTGTTACGGCCTAAGGGGCCAAAAGTAGTTTTTCCGAAACGGAGCCATAAAAATTTCATATGTAATTCCAGCTGGTTGAGTTCTCTGTCGAATCCTTGTGCAAAACGCTAAACCCGTTAAAAACACGTTACATTCCCGTTAACTATCCACAGCTTTAAGGGCTCTATCCACAACCGACGTGGAAACGTCCACAGAAGAGCAACTTGGTACAGCCCGAGCCGACTCGGCAAAGCCGGATTTCATTTTTTCCTGACCAGGACACGAGGTGGGTATGAAGCCCTATTTCGCCTACGGCTCCAACCTGTGGCTGAAACAGATGAGGAGCCGCTGCCCCGGCTTCCTGACTATAGGCGCGGGGGTGCTGATCGGCTATCGCTGGATCATAACGACCCGCGGCTACGCGAGTGTCGTCCGCTCAGTTGCGGATGTCGTCTTCGGGACCGTGTACGCCCTCTCGGAGGAAGACGAGAGCAGCCTGGACCAATTCGAGGGGGTGCCGCAGGGGCACTACAGGAAGGAACTTCTCGTGGTGGAAACGGAAAGGGGCAAACTACGCTGCCTGGTCTACGTGGACCCGATGCAGCAGGAGGGGGCGCCGCACGAAGAATACCTGAGCCGTCTCAGAAACGGGATACGCGATGCCGCTATCCCCCCGCAGTACGTGGAGAAGTATCTCTCCGCGATCCTTGTCTGAACCTCCCTTCCCCGGAGTACGCATTTATGTCCATGAAAACAGTCGCCTGTGCCGCGGCGCTCGCCGTCTTGATGATGCAAAGCGCCGAGGGGGCCGCCCCGATCCCGACCAGCATGGCCGGCAACGTAAGCTGCGCCGGGTTTCTCAAGGCCCGGATGGAGAAAAAAAGCTTCCCCTTCGAACAGTGGTTGAGCGGCTATCTGACGGGTTTGGCCACCTACGACAGGCGCATCAACAACGTCTCCAAACTCCAGGCTGCCAACGACGATCCAGGGATGCAGCTCATCGAGAGCTACTGCAAGGTGCACCCGCAGGAGACCTTCCGCGCCGCCGCCACCGAAATGGCGCGCACGATCTTCTATCGCGCCGCGAAGTAAGTGGGGGCGCCCAAACCGCAGGCGCGGCAGAAGGAACCCGACCCGGTAGCTCCGGCAGTGCGCTCAGTCTCAAAGGATCTGGTAGTAGGACGGTCTCTTCCCCTTCGTCTGCCGCGGGTTCTCCATAACCGGGTACTTCCTCTGACAGGCCGCGCAGCAGACCTCGTCTCTCTCCACCCTGACCCAATGTGTCAGGTTCCTCGTGTCGCACCAGTCGCAGTACCAGACGTAATGATCGCCCTGCGGCATAAGCTGCATCGAAGCCTCCTTGTCATGCTAAAGCTCGCCTTCTTGCGCAAGGCTACCCTGTCAACGTTGCGGCAAGGTTGCCGTCAGGTTAATTTTTCGAGACTTTTTGCCGCGCCCGGCAGGGGTAACGAAGGTTTCACCGTTTGTTCACACCATCTCCACATTGCTGCGCTACATACGGGCTGCCAGACAGTTCATCCTCTGGAGACGTAGTTGCCCGTAAAGGAGGCCTGCAATGTCACGACAGCTGGACGCCACCCCGACTTCCCTCCCCTCGCCTGCCACCATCACCGAGCTCCACCCCCATTTCCTCAGAAATATCATGACGAGGCTTGCCGGATTGGAGCCGGCAGCGGAGGGATTCCTGGAGCGCCTACCGTTCGCCGCCGGCGACACTACCGGGGGGACCGAGACCGAGCTGCAAGCCGTGGTGGAGGGGGAGCGGAGCAGGGTCGACCTGCCGCTTACCATCGAGCAATCGGACTACTTCGCGAATATCGCCAAACGGGCCGCGGCAGGCGACACGCCCAAGCGGCTGATCACGGACCTCGAGCGCTTTCTGGCCGGAAACAAGGAAAACGTCTGGGAGAACAGCTGGGTGAGGTTTCCGGCAAGCCGCCTCTCCCCCTTCGCGCTACGGGTCTTCGAGAACGACCTCTCGACGGACAAAAAGGCCCCCCAGGCGGGACGGCGCAGCGACGCCGGGCGCTTCTTCGTTACCGCAGCGGACGGAACGCAGCAACTGAGAGTTCCGGTAAGCTATCTGCTGAAACTCTCCCTCGCCGACCTGATCGGCTCTCAGCAACTTCCTTCCCCCCTCAACGAAACCGGCAAGATACTTCTGGGGCACTATCTTAACGACAACACCTCCCCCGAAACCTTTTCCTTCCACGTGGTGCCGCTCACCCGGCAGGGGGGGATGGGGCGCGCCCTCGCCAGGGAGACCTCCAAGCGTTTCCTCTTCACGCAGATGCTCGCCATGCATGCAAACGAGAGCTTCGGGCTGAAAGAAAGCGGCCAGCGCGCCATGGTCTACTTCGCGCCGCACCCGCCGGTCAGGCAGAAGGAGCTGAACGACCACGTCCCCGACGCCTTCTACCGCGACCTCTTCATGAGCCCATGTCTCTCCGGCTGGGATCGGGGCGAGGAGAAGTACCGCTACATGCAGCTTTGCCACCAGGTTCTCTCCAGAAGCCAGTTGAACGCGGTCTCCAAGCTGCGGGAGGCGGGGATCATCACCAACAACCTGGTGGTGCTCCCGAACGTCTCCAACGTGAGCCTTGCCAACAACGGAACCCACGTGAGCCTGGGGAGCCGCAGGCTTGGTAACCTTCTCTCCGACCCCGCCTCCGGTTTCTCACCGGCCCACGAAAAGTACCTGGGGGATCTCGCCATCAAGATGGCGGAGCACTTCCTGCCGCTCTTCGTCGGGACCTACTCCGCCGCCCCCCACCGGCTGGGCTATACCGCCTTCCATCCCGAAAAGGCGCTCGGCTTCCTGCCGCACGAACTCGACTACACCCACCTGCGCATGCTCTGGAGGCGCTGGCAGAAGAAGGCGAAGATCTCCGTCTTCGGCCAGCCCGTCACCCCGTTCGGTCCCCCCTGGATCGACCGGATGGTGAGCGGGCTCTTCGGCCTCAAAGGGGACTTCGTCCCCGATTTTCGCCTGGTCGACTACCTGATCTGCCTGATGAGCACGCCGCAGAGCCCGGCCCTGAACGGCCGCGCGGGGAGCAGCGAGAAGCTGAAGCGCGACCTGGCCGAAATGGGGGTCTTCGACCAGCAGATGTCGCTCTACCTCCTGTACAAGCTGCGCGAGCACGCGGTGATGGGATTTTCCGGCTTCGAAGGGCGCCACTACAGCCAGTTCGACTCGATCCGGGACGACCTCGCCGGCGCCACCGACCTGCAGATGCTGATCAACGCACTCGCCTTCAAGTACATGGCGCAGGGAACCCTCACCCACCCCTCGATCCCCGACGACCCCACCCTGGAGAGCGAGCGGCGCCAGATCTTCTTCGCGGCGGCGATCGGCAACCCGACCTTTTACGTCAGGCGCGACAGCTCCAACCGGTTCCTGCAGCGCATCCTGGAAAAAACGAGGGAGATCCGCAGCAGCCGGCGCTACCCGGGCTACGTCAGGGTCAAGGTGAGGGAGTATCGCATGGCCCTGCTGCGGCTTTTGCGCCAGGACGCAGCGGACCTGATCGAGATGATGGGGCTCGAAGAAACCATGGCCGGCCTTGAAGCCCGCCTGATGGACCCGGAGCGCTGTTCGGTGGCGGGAAAACTCACCAGCGGCATCCTGGCAGAAGTGGGGGGGAAGCAGCCGCTCAAGATCAACGCGGACGACTTCAACCGCGGCGCAGAGCGCTACTACCGCGAAGGGCTTAGAAGGAGGCATATGGAAGAGGCGCTCGACGCGCTGGAGGAGGATTTCCAAGCGCTCGACCGCGCCGCCCGCGCGGGAAGCGAAGCCGAGCGGCTCCTGCTGCAGGAAACCGGAGAGGAAGGGGTTGCTGCGCCCCTGCTGGCCAGGGTGCGCGCCGACTTCCTCGCCGAGCGGCTGGACCTCGGAACCCTCAGGCGCTTGATGAACCTGACCCTGATGACGGTGCAGCGCGATCAGGCCGAGGCGGACGCCGAGCTCAAGGGCAAAACCGGCGCCGCGCCAAAGGCGCCGCCGCTCTACCGGGCGGGGTAGCGCGAGCCCCCTTCTTGCCTTTCGTTTAGGGGGGCAACAGATCCCAAAGCAGCACGAACACCTCAGCAAAGGAGAACGCGTCATGGAATGTCCAAAATGCAGGGCAAAGATCGGTATCATGAGGCAGACGCAGACGGTAAATACCGGGGCCGTCGACTCCATCAAATGTTTCATCTGCGGCTACTGGGTGCAGACCTGGCCCTCTCCCACCCCCCAAGGTGCCTGGCTACCCCCGGGACGCGTCGGGGCAGGGGCGGCGCCTTCCCTTGCCAGCGCCACTTCTAATGAAACCTTGACCGAGCTGTAACACAGCCACAAGAAAAGCGGTCTATGCTGACGCCATCGTTCGACAGCGCATGGCCCGGCAAGAAGCCGGACCCGCGTAGACAAGGGAGACCACGATGCAAGCTCGCCTACCGGCCCTGGAATCGGGACAAGAAACAGCCGACGCTTCAAGCAAAACCGTCCCAGGCGGCGCAGTGCGCCGCCTCGCAGACCTCTGTAAACGGCTGAACGGCACGCCGGACCCGCTCGAGGCGCTGGGGATACTTTTGCAGGAGGCGATGGAGGCGGTCGGTGCAGCCGAGGCAAGCGGAGGGGTCGTCTTCAACGACGACGTCGTCGTGACGCAGCGGCCGTCCGACGGAAGCCCGGCGCAGCCGCGCCGCAGCCGTGCTGCGACCCACGCGACCTATCAGCGCCTGCTGCGGCAAGCGGAGGTCCTGACCGGCAACGACGGTTCGGCCGCGGTCCCGCTGGTGGACAGCACCAAGGGTCTGCTAGCCTGGATAGAGCTGAAGCGCACGCCCACCCTCTCCTTCCTGGCCACGGAGATCGAGCTCATCGAGGCAATGGCCGGCGCGGCGACCCTGGCGCTGGAGACAGCCAGGATGAGATGCGAACACCGCCATTTCAGCCGGGCCAGCGACGAAGCCAGCTCCCTGCTGTCGGCGACTATCGAGTCCACCATGGACGGTATCATGGCGGTCGACGCCAACGGCGACGTCGTAGCGTACAACCGCCGCTTCATGGAAATGTGGGGGCTCGAGGACGAGGACCTGACCGGCGGAGACAGCAACGACCTGCTCCTGTCGCTTTTGGGAGAGATCAAGGACCCGGTCCTTTTCTTCGAGAAGGTGAGCGAGCTTTACTGGCAGCCCGAGTCCGAAAGCTACGACGTGATCGAGCTGCGCGACGGCAGGTGCTTCGAGCGCTTCTCCCGCCCGCGCCCGACAGACGGAGGTAGGCCGGCCGGACGGGTCTGGACCTTCCACGACATAACGGAACTGAAAAAGCTGGAAAGCCAGCTGCTGCACGCGCAGAAGATGGAGGCGATAGGAACCCTCGCCGGCGGGATCGCCCACGACTTCAACAACATCATGACCGCGGTTATCGGCTACACCGATCTACTCATGCTGGAGCTCTCCCCCCCGGCGCCTTACCGCGGCTTCCTCGAAAACATCCAGAACGCGTCGCACCGCGCCATAACCCTGGTGAAGAACCTTCTCGCCTTCAGCAAAGAGGAAGCGCTCCCCACCGCCAAGCTCGAGTGCAACGCCCTGCTCCAGAACGTAGCCGGGCTCTTGAAAAGGCTGGTCGGCACCGAGGTCGATTTCGTGCTGAACCTCTCCAGCGCGCCTCAGGGGATCCTGGTGGACCAGGGCCAGATCGAGCAGGTGCTGGCGAATCTCGCCACCAACGCACGGGACGCCATGCCCAACGGCGGCACCCTCGCCGTCGACGTGTCCGCCATCGAACTGTCGGCGTCTGAGCTCGCCGGGCACGACACGGCGAAACCGGGAGCGTACGTGCAGATCTCCTTTTCCGACACCGGCCTCGGCATAGACGAGACCGCGAGAAGCAGGATCTTCGACCCCTTTTACACCACGAAGGAGGTCGGCAAGGGGTCCGGGCTCGGCCTCTCCATAAGCTACGGCATCGTGAAGCGGCACGGCGGGTTTATCGACGTGGCGAGCGGCGAGGGCATGGGCACCACCTTCTCGGTGTTGCTGCCGAAGGTGGAGCTGGCCCCCGCGCCGCGGCCGCATCCCTTCGTCTCCCTGTCCAAGGACAAGGCGCGCAACCTGCCGGCGCAATTCCCCTTGCTCCCCGGGTTCAACAAACACGCTCCCGTCGCCGAGCCGCCGCGGTAACCCCACGTCCCTCCTACCCGCCCGGCGCCGCAGCTAGCCGGGCTGCAATCCCCCCTTTACCGCACCCTGCCCCCTCCCCGTATCCCGCCCCTTTTTTCTATCGAGGCGGGCCTTGAGCACCCGCTCCGCACCGGACGGACGGCAAACGTTTCGCCTGAGAAAACGACGACTTTACGGCACATTGACAGAGCTGTAACGGTTTCTAAACAATAGAGTTGTATGAATATATACGAACGACGACTTTATTGCCCGATGCCGATGGCAAAGCTAGAGGGGGATGCGATGCAAATTGTATTGATTATCGAAGACGAGAAAGACCTCGCGGAGCTAATTTCCTTCAACCTGGAACGGGAGGGGTACAAGACGGTGATAGCGCTCGACGGCGCCGAGGGTCTGGAGGCCGTGGAGCAGGTTCAGCCGGACCTGATCCTTTTGGACCTGATGCTGCCCGGGATGTTCGGTACCGACGTCTGCAAGACCGTCAAGAAATCCGAGAAAACCGCGCAGATCCCGGTGATCATGCTGACGGCCAAAGGGGAGGAGATAGACAAAGTGGTCGGCTTCGAGGTCGGCGCCGACGACTACGTGGTCAAGCCGTTTTCCACCAGAGAACTCATGCTCCGCGTCAAGGCGGTGCTGCGTCGAAAGGCCCCCGAGCCGGTGGCGACCAACATCATCAACGTCGGCGGCATCAGAATCGACACCGAGCGCCACGAAGTCACCGTGAACGGAGACGAAATCAATTTCACCACAACCGAATTCAAGCTCCTGTACACCCTGGTGATGCGCTTTGCCAGGGTCCAAAGCCGCGACGTTCTGCTGCGCGACGTATGGGGCTACAACTTCGTCGAGGACACCCGCACCGTCGATACCCACATCACCCGCCTGCGGACCAAGATGGGCCAGGCGGGAGACATGATCAAGACGGTGCGCGGCTTCGGGTACAAACTGGAGGTGCAATGAGATCGAAAGTCGTCGGCATCCAGTCCGTCGTCGTCCTGGCCTTTGCCGCAGTCCTCTGCGGCTACGAGCAGCGCCTGTTCGGAGTCGGCGGGGCCTTGCTCTTGACCGCCTCCATCGTCGTCTGCTCCACCTACCTCCTGGCCCAGGTCGGCACCAGGCCGCTGCGGGCCGTGGCCGCCATGGCGTCCAGGATCGGCAAGGGAGAGATCAGCACCAGGCTTCCCGCCGTAACCGACCCCCAGGTTGCCGAGCTTGCCAGGGTGATCAACGAAATGGCGGCAAAGACCGAGGCGCAACTGGACCGCCTGGAGGCGGAGAAGAACAGGCTGGATGCCATTCTTCGCGGCATGGGCGAAGGGATCATGGTGGCCGACCCCCAGGGGAGCATCACCCTGGTCAACCCCGCCTTCAAGGGACTCTTCGGGCTGCAGGACGAGGTGGAAGGACGGCTGCTCATCGACATATCGCGCCACCCCGCGCTGCACGAGTCGTTCAGGGACATCTTGTCCTCGCGCCAGGAGCGCGTCGAGGAGCTGCAGTTGCACTCCCCGAAAGAGCGCTCGCTTCTGGTCCACTGGGTGCCGCTGGTGGAGTGCGGGGTGGTGACCGGCGTGGTGGCGGTATTCCACGACATCTCCGACATCCGGCAGATGGAGAAGATGCGGCGCGACTTCGTAGCCAACGTCTCCCACGAATTGCGCACTCCCATCACCATCATCAAAGGGTACGCCGAGACGCTTCTGGCCGGGGCCCTGGAACACCCGACGCAGGCAACGAAGTTCGTCAACATCATGTACTCGCACGCGGACCGGCTCGCCTCCCTGGTCAGCGACCTGCTCACCCTGTCCCAGCTGGAGTCCGGTGCGATCCCGCTGGAGACCAGGAGCGTGAAGGTGCAGGAGATTGCGGAGCACGTGGTCGCCCTGCTGGAGCGCAAGATCCGGGAACGCGGCATCAAAGTCGACCTCTCCGGACTGAAGGGGGCTCCCTGCGTGATGGCAGATCCGGGGCGCCTGGAACAGGTGATCGTCAACCTGCTCGACAACGCGGTGAAATACACCCCCGCCGGAGGGTCGGTGACGCTCAGCGCGACCGACCGGGAAGAAGGCGTCATTATCGCCGTCCAGGATACCGGCATCGGCATCCCCTCGAAGGACCTGCCACGTATCTTCGAGCGTTTTTACCGGGTCGACTCGGCGCGCAGCCGCGACGAAGGGGGAACCGGCCTCGGCCTTTCCATCGTGAAACACATAGTCCAGTTGCAAGGGGGAACGGTGTCGGTGCAAAGCAACGGACAGGGCTCCACCTTTTTTGTCACTCTCAACAGGGCCGAGTCGACCTATAGCGGCACAATAGCGGCAGCCGCAGCGCCACACTAACCTACACAAGAGGCGGCATGATGAACAAGGAACATGTGAGCAGCCAGTTCGACAGCAATTTGGCCGCGATTCGCCTGAAACTCCTGGAGATGGGTGGGAAGGTGGAGCTTATGGTCTCAAAATCGATGAAGTCGATCGTGGAACGGGATTCCGAGCTGGCCGAACAGGTCGTCGCCATGGACGCCGAGGTGAATCGGCTGGAGATGGAGATCGACGAGAAATGCCTCCACCTTCTGGCGCTGCGGCAACCCGCCGCCCGGGACCTGCGCTTCGTCACCCTTGCGCTCAAGACGGTGGTCGATCTGGAACGGATCGGCGACGAGTGCGTCAACATCGCCAAACGAGCCGTGGAGCTCAACCGGGAACCGCAGTTGAAGCCGTACATCGATCTTCCCAGGATGGCCGAAGCCGCCGCGAGCGCCGTACAGGCGGCCCTCGACGCGTTCGTGCGCCAGGACGTGCAAGCGGCTCTGGCCGTGTGCCGGGCGGATACCCCCAGCGACGAATTGCACGACCAGTTGCAGAGGGAGCTGATCGGCTTCATGGTGACAGACCCGGCAGTCGTACAGCGCGCCCTGGCCATATCCTGCATCTCGAAGTTCCTCAAGCGCATCGCCGACCACGCCACCAATATCGCGGAGATGGTGGTTTTCATGGTGGACGGGGTCAACGTCCGGCATGCGAGGCCGGCTTCTCAACCGTGACGCCCGGCATAACGGCAAGCGCCCCCACCCCGCCCGTCCGTGGTGAATCACGAGGGGGAGTTCGCGGTGGCAAGGGTTGAGGATTAAGTACATGCGCCGTCTCACGGGGCTCCCGCATCGGGGGCCCCTTTTCGTTTTTCCGGCGAAGGTAACCGACGTTTCACCTGTTGGTCACAAGATCTCCATATAGTTGAGGTACACAGGTCTTGCGAAACGTACGCGATCGCAACCGCGAAGGAGGACCTCAAAAATGCAGACGACACGGCACCAGTACATCGCGCGCGACAGCGGCGCTGTCTGCGACGAATCGCTCTTCGGCGACGGGTTCGTCCGGCTCATGTACCACGGGGTGCGGGAAAGCGCGCCCGCGCTGTTCCGGCTATTGACCAGCCCGCGCATGACCGGCATCCTCGGTTACGTCAACTACGACCTCCCCTTCGCCTCCGGGGGGTCGGCCTGCGCCCGATTCCTGCGCCAGTTGAAGGTCGACCTATCCGAATGCCTGCTCCGGCCCGAAGAACTCGACACCCCGCGCAAGGTGTTCGAACGCCAGATACGCTACTGGGAGTGCCGCCCCATGCCGGAAAGGCCGGAAGAGGTGGTTTCTCCCGCCGACGCCCGGGTCCTGGTCGGCTCCTGCCGGGACACCTCCAGTCTTTTCATCAAGGACAAGTTCTTCAGCTTCGACGAGCTTCTGGGCGGCGAGCGCCGTCCCTGGCTCAACGCGCTGCGCGACGGGGACTTCGCCCTGTTCCGACTCACCCCCGACAAGTACCACTACAACCACACCCCGGTTTCCGGCGAGGTGGCGGACATCTACACGATCGACGGCGAGTTCAACTCCTGCAACCCGGAGGCGATCGTCGCCGTCGCGACCCCCTACTCCAAGAACCGCCGGGTGGTGACCATCGTCAACACGGACGTCAAGGGAGGGAGCAACGTCGGCCTGGTCGCCATGATCGAGGTGGTGGCGCTCATGATCGGCGACATCGTGCAGTGCTACAGCGCCGAAGGCTACCGCGACCCGCGGCCGGTAACGCGGGGCATGTTCGTCGAGAAGGGGCAGCCCAAATCGCTCTACCGCCCCGGGAGCAGCACCGACATCGTCATCTTCCAGAAAGGGAGGGTGAGCTTCGCCGCGGACCTGCTGGAAAACCAGGCCCGCACCGACGTGACCAGCAGGTTCTCGCAGGGGTTCGGCATTCCCCTGGTGGAAACGGACATAAGGGTCCGCGCACTGCTGGCCCGCGCCCGCTGAAAAACCGGAGAAGGAGACGCTAACTATGACAGAGACGCTTTTCATCCTGGGGCTCGCGGCAGGTTCGGCCCTCTACCTCTGCTGGGGATGGAGGACGCTCCCGGCGGAGCGCTGGCAGATAGCGGCCTCGGTCCCCATCAGGAAAACCGGCGACGGCTCCTGGGCGGGGGCCAACCTCACCTGGTACGGCATCTTGACCGCCAACGCCTACGTCGCGGCCGGTGCGCTCGCGCTGCTCCTCATGGGGGCGGCCGGAATCCCCTTCAGGAGCGTGGCGGCCATCGTCTTTCTCCTGCTGGCGGCCTGCGTCCCCGCCTCGCGCCTGGTGGCGCAGCTCGTGGAGGGGAAGGCCAACACCTTCACCGTGGGAGGAGCCGTCTTCGTCGGCACCCTGCTCGCCCCCTGGATCGTGGTCCTGGTGAACCGCTGCCTCGGGGACAGCGCCCCGATTCCCCCTCTGGCCGCCCTCGCCGCCATCGGCGTCGCATACGCCTTCGGCGAAGGGTACGGCAGGCTCGCGTGCATGAGCTTCGGTTGCTGCTACGGAAAGCCGCTCGCCGCCTGCCACCCCAAGGTCGCCTCTCTCTTCTCCCCCATCGCCCTCACCTTCACCGGCAAGACCAAGAAGATCGCCTACGCCTCGGGGCTGGACGGGGTGAAAGTGCTCCCGGTGCAGGGCATCACCTACTTCCTGTACTGCGGCGCGGGGATCGCCGGAACCTGCCTGTTCCTCAAGGCGCAGTACGGCGCGGCCTTTCTGCTCACCCTCTCGGTCACCCAGGCCTGGCGCGTCGTCTCGGAGTTCTTCCGCGACGACTATCGCGGCGCGGGGAGGCTGTCGGCGTACCAGTGGATGGGGATGATCGGTGTCTGCTACGGCGCCTGGGCCGCATGGCACTTCGGCGGCAAGCTGGAACCGCTCCCGGACCTCGGCACCGGCCTGAGCGCCCTCTGGAACCCCGCTCCGATCCTCCTGCTGCAGGGACTCTGGGGGGGCATCTTCCTCTATACCGGCCTGAGCCGGGTGACGGCGGCGAGGCTCAGTTTCCACGTACAGTCGGACAAGGTGTAGTCGCCTCATTAAACATTGACCTCCTTGTAACACGGTCGCAAAAATAGAGGTCTATGCTACGGCGGTGAAAGGAAGGTTTCGCTATGTGCCATGAAGCATTGGTAAGGCTGAGAGACATCGGCAGGAGCGCGGTCAGCGTGGGGAGCGATTTTAGCGTGCAGCACGTCCTGCGCCTCTTCCAGGAAGATCCGGAACTGCCGCTGATCGCGGTTGCGGAGCAAGGAAGCTTCAAGGGGGCGGTGAGCCGCCGCGAACTGCTGAACCTCCTCAGTCGCCCCTTCGCCATGGAACTGTACGCGAAAAAGCCCGCCGACTGCCTGCTCGAAGACCTCAAGGGGAAACGGGTGGTGTTCCCCCCCGACCTCGAAGTGAACGAGGCGGCAGTTAGGCTCCTCGCCGTGGACCCCGCCCTGCAGACCGACTCCTTTCCACTGGTAGACGACGGCGAATGTCTCGGCGTGGTGGCCGTCTCCGACCTGATGATGGCGGTGGCGGAGCAGCAGAAGGAACTTCTGCGGGCACTTGACCGGCTCAGTTCGAGGATCCGCGAAGAAGTGGCGCGGGGGGTGAAGATACAGCAGGACCTGCTTCCCCCTCCGGAATTCCGCTTCGGACCGCTCACCATCGGAGCCGGCGTCACCACCAGTTCCGAGATCGGCGGCGACTTCTTCGATTACTTCCCGGTGGGAGAGAACCGCCTGGGCGTCGTGATCGCAGACGTAAGCGGACACGGCGTGCAGTCCGGCATGGTGACGACGGCCGCGAAGGCAAGCCTGCACACGCTGGTTTCCCTCGGGGTTACCACCCCCTCGGGCCTTCTGGCCGGGATGAACAACGCCATCCTCGCCACGGCGCGCCAGACCCTACTGATGACCTGCCTGATCGCAACCCTGGACCTGTCGGCCGGCTCACTCTCCGTGGCCAACGCGGGGCACAACTTCCCCTTCCTCATGCGCGCCTCAGGCGCCGCCCCTGAAATGCTGGATACCCTTTCCGGGTTCCCCCTAGGTTTCGAGCGGGACGCGCAGTATCCGGAAACCGTGACCGCCTTCGCCCCCGGGGACTGCCTCTTTCTCTACACGGACGGGGTGGTAGAGAGCGTCGATGCCTCGGGAGAGGAGTTCGGCTATCGGCGGCTGCAGGAGCTGTTGCCGAGGGAGAAATGCCTCCCCCACTTGCTCCATGAGCACCTCTTGGAGAGCGTCTTCAACTTCACCGGCCAAAGGACCCTGGAAGACGACGTAACGACGCTGATCGCCTGCTATGGCAGCTAACGACAACTCAAGGAGACAAAAAGCGTGAAGAAGATTGCCGCCTTATTCCTGGATGCGACTGACCGAGCCGACTGGCGAGAAGCCTTGTCGGAGGTGGCGGATATCGTTTGCCTCACCGTCGACGGGGACCTAGCCTCTGCGCTCCGCGCGCTTCGGGACTCTACAGCCGACACAGACTTTGGCGTCGTCATGCTCTCCGCGCGACTCTACCCGGAGGCGTACCCCGAACTGGCGGTAAGGCTGCGTGCAATCTGCCCGGAGGCTGAATTCCTGGTGATCTCGCGCGAGGCCGGCGCGCCGCCGCTCAGGTCCCTGCTGGCAGACCGGATCAGGCACCTCACCATCAGTGCCAAACACGATCTCGCCGGAGGCGAGCAACTCCCTGCGGTGATCGCCATGCTGGCGCAGCGGCGCCCCTGGGACGCCGCCTCCTGCTTGAAGACCGGGACCCCGGTGCACAGCTTCGAGCTTGGCTCGAGCGAGGACAAGGAAGGCGTGATCGGCGCACTGGAGCGGGTACTGGCCGGCCAGGGGGACGAAATCGAGCTGCTGAGACAGAAAGCCTCTCTTTTGGCCGACGAGCTCATGGAAAACGCCATGTACGGCGCCCCTCGCGCCAGCCATGGAGTCCCGATGTTCCGCAAGGGAGAGAAAAGGCAGATGCTGCCGCATGAGGTGATCGTCTTCAGTTTCGGTTTCGACGGCGAGACGCTGGCGCTCAACCTCACGGACAACTGGGGGAGCCTTGAGCCGGACCAGGTACTGGAATGCCTGACGCGCAACGCCGACGGATACCAGGACGCCGACGAGTGCGGCGGGCGTGGGCTCTTCATCGTCTGGCGTTTCCTGGACCAGTTCCACGTCAGCGTACAACCCGGCAGGCGTACCGCGGTCGGGGGGCAGTTGCACCTTGCCTCCAAGCTCGACCCGGCGACGCCGCGCGGCTTTCACATCATCGAAGAGGAGATAGCGGCATGACCACAGCAAAGACTTCAAACAACGGCTCTACAGCGTGCGATTACTTCGCACTGGAAGGCACCATCGACCTCCACTCGGAGGCGCTGCTCATGGCAATCCCCGCAAAGGTGAAACACCCGGTGGTCCGGTTCGACTTCGCCAAGGCGGGAAGGGTCAACTCCATGGGGGTGGCGCTATTGCTGCGATGCTTCAAGGAGATCAGCGGCAAGGCGGAGATCAGGCTGGAAGGGTTGAGTCAGATGCATGCCATGCTCTTCAAGATGACCGGCGTGTTCCTGCTGGCGACGCCGGCCGAGCAGAATAAGGAGGGGGCGGCATGAAATTGATCGATTTCTTCGCCGGAAGGACCTTCAGCAACTTCGACCGCTCCCTTGAGCAACTTCAGGGAATACGCGATTCGTACCGCCAGATGAACGTACAGATCTACGGAGAGCAGCTGGCCGCCCTGCTCAACGACTGCTAGAAGCGGCGCCTTCGCTTAAGCGCCCCTTGAAACGGCCGCTCAGCAGGGGGTGCAGCAAAAGGGCCAGCGGCAAAGCGGTGAGCGCCCAAGCCCCGATCCCCTTCGCCGTGGCCCAGGCCACCAGCCGGAACGACGCCCCGATGCCGCCGCGCAAGGCTTCGAGAAGTATCTCCGCGTTTACAGCCGTCCCCCAAGGGAAAAGCGCATCCCCCAGCCGGCAAAACGGCAGCAAAAGCGCCAACTGCAACGGGTAGCAAAGGTAGTTCACCGCAAGCATCGCGGCCTGGTTCAGCCTGAGCCTTGCCGCCAGCGCCACGCAGATGGCGGTCGTGCCCCAGAGAAGGGGCATGACCCCCACCGCGCTCCCCAGGCAGATGGTCAGCGACAGCTTGCCGGGGGACATCCCGGAACCAAGCACCGCGGTAGCCCCCCTCCGTAGCGCTCCCCATACGCCCCTGGCCGCCATTACCGTCCGCCGCCTGCCCCGCAGTAGCGAGCCAGGCTCGCGACCAAGTCCCCCTCCAGGGTCGGATCCACATGCGGGATCTTGCTCTGCCCCCCAAGCTTCCCCCGTACCTCCTTGGACCAGCGGTATATCTCCCCCTCGGGGACCGTCAGGACCAAAGGCGGCTTGATCCGTCCCTGCTCGCGAAAGGTGCGGTAATCGGCGTTCATGCCGTTCAGCGAAGCGTCCAGGTGCCCGGCCAGCATCTCGGCAGACCCGGTCGAGCCGGCGGCCAAGGCGAGGATCCAGAGGTGGCGGCGGCTACCGATCTGGGGACCGACCATGAACTCCCTGACCTCCACCCCCGGCATCTGGTTGAGCCGGGCGACCGCCTCCTCGACTTCCCCCTGGGTCACCTTCTCCTCGAACCGGTCCAGGAAGCGGTCCCTACCGGTGAACTCGATGAAGAGGTTCTCGCGGTCGGTGCAGCGCAAGGTGTCGCCGATATGGTAGCGCCAGAGCCCGGCGCAGGTGGTCAGGATCACGGCATAACGGCGTCCGAGCTCCAGTTCCTCCAGCGGCACGCAGGGGGCGTCGGGCGCCGGCCGCCCCCCCTCCAACTCGTCGCACGGCGCGAACTCGAAGAAGGCGCCGTAGTAGGGGGCCAGCCGCATCCGGTTTTCTCCCGGCCGCTGGAAAGCCATGAAGGCCTCCGAGGAGGGAAGCACCTCCAGGAACTGGGGAGCGCGGGCCGGGAAGAGCTGCTCGAACTCCTGCAGGTAGGGCTTCATGCTGGTGCCGCCGTGCACGATAAGTTCCAGGTTCGGCAGCAACGTGGCCAGCGGCGCTCCACCGAGCTCCCGGCAGCGGTTCAACAGCAGCAGTATCCAAGGGGGAACGCCGGAAATGCCGCGTATCGAAGCATCCCGCAGCAGCAGTTCTGCCAGCCGCTCCACTTTTTCCTCCCAGGGGAGCCTCGCGGTCGCCGCATCGGGCGCGATGAAAGGTTTCAGGTAGGAAGGGCGGTAGCGCAGGGTTATCGCGCTCATGTCGCCGCTTAAGACCCCTTCGCCCCGGTCGCTGAGCTCGGTGTTGCCGGCCAGATACAGGAGTTTCCCTTCCATGAGCCGGCTGCGGCGGTTGGCGCTCAGGTAGCATGAGGTCAGGTCCAGGGCGGCGCGCCGGTTGGCCGCGAACATCTCCATGGTGAAGGGGATGAATTTGCTGGGGGCCGTGGTCCCGGAGGTCTCGCAGAAAAAGGGGACCTTCCCGGGCCAGGTGACGTCCTCAAGCGCCAGCGTCACCCTGCCGTCCGACTCGCGGGCCCCGTAACGGAAGTAGTCGTTCCAGAAATCCTCGTAGCTGCGCAGCGGCACGCGGGAGCGGAACAGGTCGTAGGCCCGCGCATGGGGCAAGGAGGCGAGTTCGGAGAGCCCGTAATCGGCGCCGAACCTGGTCGAGGCCCCGCGCGCCAGAAGGCGGCTGAAGATGCGCCGCTGCGCGGCGACGGGGTCGCTGCCGGCCAGGCGTGAAGCGTGCAAAGCGGCGCCCGCCTTGACCAGACGGTCGAAAACCGGCAAGGCGGCGGCCTTCATGGTATCGCTGAGCGTCATCACACTGCCTCGCTAAGCTTCGCGGGAAACAGGTTTTCGTACCACTCCCGGATCAGCGGGTTGTAGCAGCGGTGGTGAAAAATCAGGGAGGCATGGGCGACTGCGTCCCCTGCGACGTCGGAAATCACCCGCCTGACGACGCCGTTGGGAAAGAGCGACGTCCTCTGCTGCGGATGGCCGAAAAGCCCCAGGGTGGGGGAGGTCGGCACCAGGAGGTTTTCCTCCTCCTCGGCAAGCAGGGTCAGGGCGGCCCCCCAGAATATCGGGCGCTCCCCCGCCGGCCGCAGGAACTGCTTCAGGGCCAGGACGCGCTGGTACCCCCCCACGGCGGGGGTCTCTTCGATGACCTGCATGATCTTCTTTTTTATCGAGAGGTGCCTGCTGGAAAGGGGTCGGTTCTGGGCACCGGTTTCGAACAGCGCCTGGAAGCATCTCCTGGCACGCTCGATCTGGCGTCCGATTCCTTCGCCGTCGTTATCGGCACTCCCCAGAATCCGTCGCAGGTTGCTTTCCAGCATCCTGACCCCCTCGCCCTTCCCCCGCACCGGGCGGATCAGGTCCTCGGCGCAGAGGACCGGGCTTGCCATGACCACCCCGCGGATCCTAAGGAGCTTCGTGTCCCGGCTCTCCTGCAGGAAACGCGCGATGAGGCCGCAGCCGAAGCTTACGCCGAAAAGGACCGGTTTCTGGTCCCGGTTGTTGATGGCCTCGATCAGGTCGGCGAGCTGCGCGAAAAACAGCTCGGTACTGAAGCCGTGGCGCGGGTAGTTGATGTAGTAGATGCTGCCGTATTCCCTGAGCAGCGAGCGCTGGAACTCCACCTGCTCGGTGGCATCGGGCACGAAGCCGCCAACCACGATGGTCGGCACGTTACCCGCCCCCTTCTCCTTGAACACGAGGGCCCGACAGGCGTGGAGACTCACCCGGTCCCGCAGTTCCAGCTCCCTCCTCCTTACCGAGGGGTGAAAAGGTTTTATCGACATCTGGCGCAGCAGCCCGGTGGCTGCGCAGGCTACCCCGACAAGCGCGGGATGTCCGGCTACCGTCCTCAATACCTTCGGCAAAACCAATCCAGCCATATCGTTCCTCCTGGTTCGTTTTTTTTCATTATGAACAAGGAGCGTTACGGGGTTGTGGCAATCGGGACAATGTTATGTAGCTTTTCGGTAGATAAAGGAGGAATCCGGGTCGCGCAATGGGACCACAAGGTTTTCACCGGAAAAGACTGCCCCGGATCGAGGTTGCATTCGGGGCTGCCTCGGCTCGACGCACCACGTGACGGACCGCGTCCGCTACCCGCAGGGCATGCTCCCGACGCGTCACCAGCGTCACATGGTCCGCATTTTCGACGACGAGGTGGACGCTGTCCGAGGAGAGCGATGCGAGTTCGCGTTGCAGTTCCGGTTGACCCGGCAGCACGTCACTACCGGCCGTCACCACCGCCAGCGGCAGGTCTCCAAGCCCACCGGCACAGCGGACCTCGGCGCAGATCTCATTCCAGGCGAGAGATTCATCGAGCGTGCTCCGCAGGTGGCGGCAGTCCGCGAGCATCGCCTCAGCCTCGGCCGCTTGACGGGCCGGGAGCCCGTCCCCCCAGTCGCGAAAAAACCGGGAGAGGCGGATGTAGCCCAGCCGAGCCAGGAAAGGAACCGCCTTCAGGAAACGAAACCCCGAGTCCATATGTGTCCGGATCGCGGAACTGCGCAGGTGCTGGTCCGGATGGACCGCATCGACCAGCACCATTCCCGCGGTCTCGTCACGGAACTGGTCGGCGAACACCCGAACGAAAAGCCCTCCCATGGAGTGACCGACGAGCACGAAGGGGGGGAGTACGCCTCCTTGCCTCAACGCGGCGCGCAGCCGAAGCGCCGCGACTACGGCCGATTTGCGGCCAGGATCCGGACCGCTCCAGCCGAGCCCCGCCCTGTCGTAGGAAATGACCCTGGAAAACTTGGCTACCTCCGAATGGACCCAGGTCCACCCCGAGCAGATCCCGCCCAAGCCCGACTCGAGGATCACCGAAGGCGCCCCCTCGCCTGCCGACAACACATGGAGGTGGCAGTCGCCTCCGCTCACCAGCGTCCCGGGCGGAGCGTACTCGCGCCGGTCCCGAAAACCGGCCAGCGCCTGGTACAGACAGCCGATCCCTGCAAGGCAAGGAAGAACCGGGGTAAAGAGCCTGGACCGCTGCGTTACCACGGTATGAAACCGATGGCTTTTCCGGAAGCGATAGACAGCGCTGTCGCCGGACAAAGAAAGCGGTTCGTCAGCATTCATAGGCAAACCTCCTGCAGGATGCAAGCTGCCGCGACACACCTCTTGGAATAACCTATTTACCGAGCATCTCTTTGTGTAGCTCCTTAATTTGTTTTTTTCAACAATTGACACAGACCTGTAACAGAGTTTTTACATCCTGCGCAATGGGCAAGAAGTCGTGCCCGTGAGACAAAGGTGAATTTACTGAGTGAGTTCCGAATAGGATGAGAGAGTTTGCGATTGCTTTGGATTAGGTAAAACCGAAAGGATCAGCAGGGTTAGTACGAGGGGACGGCAGGGAAGGAAAAGCCCCGGGGGCCGGCATTTGCCGCCCCCCGGGGCACTGTTCTTCGAGTGGACCTACTTGATGGTCTTGATGGTTTTCTGCACCATCTTCACGACGCTCTCCGGCAGCGGCGCGTAGAGCATCGGGGCGGCCATCTTCTGCCCCTTGGTCATGGCCCAGTTCAGGAACTCGACCATCTGCTTCCCTTTGGCTGCGTCCTTTTGCTGCTCGTACACCAGGAGCCAGGTAAATCCGACCACGGGATAGGCGTCCTTACCCGGCTGGTTCACCAGGGAGATGCGATAATCAGCCGGCATATCCTTGACGGCTGCGGCTGCTGCCGCACTGGTCGACTTGATGGAGGGTTCGACGAAGACCCCGGCCTTGTTCTTGAGCGAAGCGTAGGGGAGCTTGTTCTCGAAGGCGTAGGCGAGTTCGACGTAGCCGATGGAATACGGGGTGGTCTTCACCTGCCCCGCGACACCCTCGTTACCCTTGCCGCCAAGGCCAACCGGCCACTTCACCGAAGCGCCCTTGCCGACCTTCTGCGCCCATTCGCGGTTCATCCCGGTCAGGTAGTCGGTGAAGATGCTGGTGGTGCCTGACCCGTCGGAGCGGTGCACGACGATGATCGGCTTGGCCGGGAGGTTCACCCCCTTGTTGTCGTCGGCGATCCTCGGGTCGTTCCACATGGTGATCTTGCCGAGGTAGATGTTCGCGACGTCCTCGGAGTTGAGTTTCAGGCCGGTGCCCACGCCCGGGACGTTGTAGGTCACCACCACGGCGCCCATGACGGTCGGTATGTGGACCAGCTTGCCCGGAGCGGCTTTCAGCTCCTGGTCGGAGAGGAACTTGTCGCTCGCGCCGAAGTCGACGGTCTGCGCACTGATCTGCTTGATGCCGCCGCCGCTGCCGATGGACTGGTAGTTGAACTTCACACCTTTATCCACCTTGGCGTACTCGGTGAACCACTTGGAGTAAAGCGGGTACGGGAAGGTGGCGCCGGCGCCGTTGATGAGGGTCTCGGCGGATGCCTGCGCCGCGGTACCGAATGCTGCCATCAGGGCCAAGGTCAGGAATGCTTTTTTAATACTCTTGATCATTTTGAATGTCTCCTTTCTGGATTTGCCGAGGACTATAATCGAGAAATGTCGCGATCTGGTTACAGTCATGGCAAAAGTCTGTGAATAGTTGCCGAGGGTGCCCCTGACATTGGAACAAAGCAGTAAGGCGACAGGTGCAGGATCTGTGACCGTTTCTACGCAGCGACTCCCATCCCCCTGTTTACCTCTGTCTGCGGGCATGAACACAAACTGTAATAAGTACTCAGTCGCCTGTCTGTTCGAAGCGGACGAAAAAGGATTCATAAACATTTTGCCTGTTCGTAACAACGCTGTAACATTCCTGCGGCATCCTACTGAGTCACAGTAAAGAATGAACAAGGGGAAGAAGCGTCGTCAGTGCTTGTGCCATGGCGCCCCCATCAAGCGGCGACTGAAGACGCACCGGAGGCAACGCTTGGATACAGACGCGCGCAGTTCCGACTGCACCAATGAAATGGAGACCGACTTGGCATCAGCGACAACACAATCGAGAACCTCGAAGAAGGTGAATGGAGATTGCCTCTTCCGCTATCTCACCACCTGTTTCGCCTTCAGCATCATCCTGATCCTGGCGCTCATGCTCTACGAGATGACCGGCGAGAGCATGCCCGCCATCAAGGCCTTCGGCTGGCAGTTCGTGAAGTCGACGGAGTGGGACGCGGTCCAGGGGATCTTCGGGGCGCTCCCCTACCTCTACGGGTCGGTGGTCTCCTCGGTCTTGGCGCTCGCACTCGCCACCCCCTTGAGCATAGGCGCGGCCCTCTTCATCACCGAAGTAGCGCCGGCGCGCGTCGGTGCCCTGGTTGCCCCCCTGGTGGAACTGCTGGCGGCGATTCCCTCGGTCATCTACGGCCTTTGGGGGGTGCTGGTCATGGCGCCCTGGCTCCAGTCCACGGTCCAGCCCTTCCTCATCGAGCACTTCGGCTTCATCCCGCTCTTCCAGGGCGCCCCCTACGGCGTCAGCATGCTGGCCGCCATCTTCATCCTGATGATCATGGTGGTGCCGATCATCACCTCCATCACCCGCGAGGTGCTGCTCGCCGTGCCGCAGAGCCAGAAGGAAGCGGCGATCGCGCTCGGCGCGACCCGCTGGGAGACCATCAAGATCGCCATCCTCCCCTACGGCAAATCAGGCATCCTGGGGGCCTCGATCCTCGGCCTCGGCCGGGCCATCGGCGAGACCATGGCGGTCA
>NZ_AUGE01000034.1 GCF_000426865.1 Citrifermentans bremense R1 | reverse complement strand
AGGATCAAACTCTCCAGTTTAATTTGAAACCGGAAAATCCGATTCTAGTTTGAAACAACTGACTTGTTACATTTTGAAACCCACAAATGCTGTTTCGTCTACTATTTAGTTTTCAAAGACCAAGCCGCCGTTTGCGACAGATTCAGCACCCTACCCGAACCGGACCAACCTGTCAAGAAATTCTTTTCAGATTTTTTCGAAGCTCTTTCCCCGTCTCAGTCATCGGTGAGATTGCGAGCTTTACGCTCTCAACTTCAAGCTGCTGACTATCAACAGTTAACGAACTTCTTTCCGGCTTATTCGGTTGCAAAGAACTGTGCTGCGAAGTCAGACTTTATAGCAAAGGCGTTTTCTGCTGTCAATGCTTTTTTTCCGACCCGCTGCCGAACAAGTGGTGCGTTCGTCAGCGGATGGTGGTTATAACAAAAGCCCTCACCCGCGTCAACGGGTTTGTTGTTTGTTTTTTCCAATGGTGGAAAAGGGCAACGGTCGGTGCGCTGTGGCGGGTTTTTATGGACTAGATGAACGGGGTGGACGACCTCATGGACAGGCGAATATACACACAGAAAAGGGGGGCGATGCTTGCGCATCGCCCCCCCCTATCACCTGACATTGTCTTTTAGAGCTAGGCGAATCGCACCTTGGCGAAACGACGCTTCCCTACCTGTATGACGTACTCTCCAACGCAGGCTATTTCTAGGTTTTCGTCGGTGACTTTATCGCCGTTTACTTTAACGCCGCCGCCCTGGATGGAGCGACGCCCTTCGCTGTTGGACTTGGTCAACAGCGCCTCCGCAAGCACCTTGCAAAGAAGCACCTTCTCCCCCTCTGCCTTCAAGGTGAACTCAGGCATGTCTTCCGGTGTCTCGTTGTTCTTGAAACGCTTGACGAAGTTTTCATCGGCAAGGGTGGCAGCCTCCGCACCGTGGTAACGGCCCACCATTTCCCGGGCAAGCTGCTTCTTCGCCTCCATCGGATGGATTGCCCCATCCTTCAGATCGGCCTTGAGCTTCTCGAACTCGACTATGGTCAGGTCGCTCAAAAGCTCGTAGTAGCGAACCATCAGCTCGTCGGAGATGGACATGATCTTGCCGTAGATCTCGTCGGCGGGCTCGTTGATGCCTATGTAGTTCCCCAGGGACTTGCTCATCTTGTTCACGCCGTCAAGGCCTTCGAGAAGCGGCATGGTGATCACGCACTGGGGGGCCTGCCCCCACTCCCTTTGCAGTTCGCGCCCCACCAGAAGGTTGAACTTTTGATCGGTGCCGCCCAATTCGACGTCGGCCTTGAGAGCCACTGAATCGTAACCCTGCACCAGCGGGTACATGAACTCGTGGATGCTGATGGGAAGCTGGTTCGAGAAACGGTTGCTGAAATCCTCGCGCTCGAGCATCCGGGCGACGGTGTACTTGGAGGCAAGCCCGATCATGTCGGATGCGGAAAGCTTGCCGAGCCACTCGGAGTTGAAGACAACCTTGGTGAGCTTGGGATCGAGGATCTTGAAGACCTGCTCCTTGTAGGTCTCAGCGTTCTTTAATACGTCCTCGCGGGTCAGCACCTTCCGGGTTTCGGACTTGCCGGTGGGGTCGCCGATCATGCCGGTAAAGTCGCCGATCAGGAAGTGGACTTCGTGGCCAAGCTTCTGGAACTGACGCATCTTGTGCAACAGCACGGTGTGCCCCAGATGCAAATCGGGCGCGGTCGGGTCGAAACCGGCCTTTATCTTGAGCGGCACGCCGGTCTTGACGGATTTCTCGAGCTTCTCAACCAGCTCTTTCTCCACCAGAATCTCTACGGCGCCCCTCTTGATTATTTCCATCTGCTCTGCAACGGTCATCACTTTCCCTCCAGATTTATTTCAAAAATGCCCTCACCCTGTCCCTCTCCCGCCGGGCGAGGGGACGCGTTAGCCGCGTATTCAAGGGAGGGATTGATGCGTCTACCCGCAGGCGATGTTGATTCTCTCGATACCCAAGGCCAGGCCGGTCTTCTCGTCTATTTCGATGGCGACCGCGTTGATGCGTATATCCTTTTTCGCCACCTCGAATTTCGACGGACGCTGGCTCACGAATTTAAGGATGGCCTCTTCCTTCTTCACGCCTATTACCGAATCGAACGCACCGGTCATGCCGGCGTCTGTCATGTAGGCGGTTCCGGCGGTAAGGATGCGCTCGTCCGCGGTCTGCACATGGGTGTGGGTGCCGATAACGGCTGAGACGCGACCGTCGAGGTACCAGCCAAGGGAAACCTTCTCGCTGGTCGCTTCGGCGTGAAAATCAACCAGAATGACAGGCGTCTCCTCCTTCAGCTTCGCTATCTCGCGATCGGCGCAGCGGAAGGGACAGTCGAGGTTGTTCATGAAGACGCGGCCTTCCAGGTTCAGGATGCCGACCTTCACTCCGCCCGGGGTCTTGACTATGGTGGTACCACGGCCGGGGGTCCCCTCCGGATAGTTGGCGGGGCGCACGATCCGCTCTTCCCTCTTGATGTACTCGAGCGCGTCCTTCTTGTCCCAGATGTGGTTGCCGGAGGTGATCATCTGGACGCCGCACTTGAACATGTCCTGAGCGGTTTCCTCGGTCAGGCCGAACCCGCCTGCCGCGTTCTCGCCGTTGGCAATGACCAGGTCGACCATGTGGCGGTCCACGATCCGGTGCAACTCACGGGAAAGGGCCTCGCGCCCCGGCTTCCCGATGACGTCACCGATGAAGAGAAGCTTAACGGGCATATTCGGTGGCCCTGGTTTCCCTGATCACATTCACCTTGATCTGTCCCGGGTAGGTCATCTCGGTCTCGATTTTCTTGGCGATGTCCTTGGCCAAGACCAGCGCACGGTCGTCGGTCACCTGCTCGCTGGATACCATGACGCGGATCTCGCGGCCTGCCTGGATTGCGAAGGAGGTCAGGACGCCGTCGAACGAGGTGGCGATCCTCTCCAGGTCGTCCAGACGCTTCACGTAGGTCTCCATCATTTCGCGGCGGGCGCCGGGGCGGGCGCCGGAAAGCGCGTCGGCTGCCTGCACCAGGACGGCGAGCACCGTCGCCGGCTTCTCGTCCTCGTGGTGCGCCATGATGGCGTGCACGATCTTCGGGGACTCGCCGTACTTTTTGGCGATGTCAGCGCCGATGACGGCGTGGGAGCCTTCGATCTCGTGGTCGACGGCCTTGCCGAGGTCGTGCAGAAGGCCGGCCCTCTTGGCCTGCTTCACGTTGATGCCGAGTTCGGCGGCCATGATGCCGCAAAGGAAGGCTACTTCCAGCGAGTGCTGGTAGACGTTCTGGCTGTAGGAGGTGCGGTACTTGAGCCTGCCGATCAGCTTGAGGATCTCGGGGTGAATGCCGTGCACGCCCAGGTCGAAGGCAGCCTGTTCGCCTGCCTCCTTCATCGCCTGCTCGATTTCTTCCTGAGACTTGGCAACGACCTCTTCGATGCGTCCCGGATGGATCCTGCCGTCGGCGATCAGCTTCTGCAGCGACAGCTTGGCGACTTCCCTTCTTACCGGATTGAACCCGGAAAGGATGACCGCTTCAGGGGTATCGTCGATGATGAGATCGATACCGGTGGCCGCTTCAAGCGCCCTGATGTTGCGGCCTTCGCGGCCGATGATGCGCCCCTTCATTTCGTCGGAGGGAAGGGTCACGACGGAGACGCTCCGCTCGGCGACGTACTCGCCCGCGTAGCGCTGCATGGCTAGGGCCAGAATCTCCTTCGCCTTCTTGTCCGCGGTCTCTCTTGCTTCTTCTTCCATCGCCTTGATCAGCTTGGCGACGTCGAGTTTTGCCTCGTCCTCCATGGAGTCCATGAGGAACTTCTTCGCTTCGGCGGAGGTCATGCCGGCGATCTGCTCTAGCTTCGCCTTCTGCTCGCCGACCAGTGCGTCGAGCTTTTCCTCCTTCTGCCCGAGCGTCTGCTCTTTGGTGACCAGGGACTGCTCGCGAACGGCCAGCGCCTGCTCCCGTTTCAGGAAATCCGCGTCACGCTGGTCAAAAAGGTTGGTCTTCTTGTCGAGATTTTCTTCTTTTTGCTGCAGCCTCTTCTCCAGAGCCTGAAGATCCCGGCGTTTTTCGCGTGTCTCCTGTTCGAACTGTTTCTCCAGCTCTTCTTTTGCCTGGTACACCGCGTCTTTTGCCTGAACGGCGGCCTCCATGGCCATAACTTCAGTCTGGCGCTTGGCGTCCTCGATCATCTTGGCGGCCAGCGTCTCGGCGTCGGTCACCAGGGAGTTGGAGAGTTTTTTGCGCAGCACGTTCCCTATCGCGTAACCGATACCGGCCGCCACGAGCACGAGGATTATGGTTATCGTAATGTCAATACTCACTGTTATTCCCCCTCACATATATTTTTATTAACGCGAACCACCCGAAGCTCGGTGACGATCAAGTCCATCGTCACATCGTGCGATTCGCCGGCTATCTCTTCAACCAGCTGAAAATCGTAACAAAATGCCGCGAGCCTGCCGCTTCTTTCCAAACGATGCAGCGACCGGTCGTAATACCCCTTGCCATAGCCGATCCGCCTGCCGCAGAGGTCGAAGGCGACACCGGGGACCACGATAAGGTCGGCGTCGGCAGGATCGACCGCGTCTCCCTGTGGCTCCAGGATCCCGAACTTGCCGGGAACCAACCGGTCCAGCCCGCAGACCCTGCGAAACTCCAGATCGTTGCCGACGACAGCCGGGTAAAGCAGCGTCTTCCCGGAGTTAAGTGCCGCCATGGCAACGGCGTCAGTCTCAACCTCATGATGGATGGGAGCATAAAGCGCCAGCACCTTGGCGGATTGGAACTCCGGGAGTCCAAAGAAGCGCTGGTGCAAGGCGAAGCTCAGGCTCGCCACCTGCTGCCGCGTCAACTCCCGTCTGCGGGCGAGGGTCGCGGCTCTAAGGCTGCGTTTGGGCATCTTTTCTTATCCGTGACAGGTGCAGAAAGGCAGACGGCAGGGGCCGTCCTAAAGACAGGTACTCTTGGTGAGGGACGCGGATGGTGTAACGAGTGCTGCGTTGACAGGTACGATAGAAAGGGCCGCGTTCAAGTGAGGCGCCATTGAACTTGTATATAATGCAGCCATTAACCTCAGGACATGCTGCTAAACGTCTTTAGGCTACTATCAACAAACACGGGGCAGGGAAAATGGGACCCCGCGCAGGTTCTGGCAAAGCCGTGCAACCGTACAACCGATCTGCTATATGTTGAATCTCCCGCAAGAGACCTGAAACTCTAAACCTGCTGCCGGTCCAAACGTCCGATGAGCCCGGCGATCCGCTCACTGCAGTTATGTCGCTCTTCAGCCAACTCTTTCTGAGCGCCCAACAAGCCCTCAGCCAGGTTCATCAAGGCCAGGATCACGACCACCTGGGTGTCGCCGCCACTTATTGCGGCTTCCGCTTCAGCTAATTTTTCATTAACTAGGGCCTCGACCTGCGCCACATGCTCGGGGGACGAAACGCTCTTTACCTGGAGATCCCTCCCCAGAACCCTTATGCTGTGTGTCGAGATCAAGCTGTCAGACCCCTTCCAACTTCTTGAGAATGGAATCAATTCGGGATTTGAATCCCGCCCGCTCTGCGCAAAGCCTGACGTTCTCCTCTTTCAACCTGACGTTTTCGAGTTTCAGCTCGGCGACGACATTCATTAGAGAAACTACCCGGCCCTCCAGCTCATTAAACAAGTCGTTACTCATTATTGCACCTTTTGCGGCGAAATCTTATGCAATAAGTACTCAAAAGTCAAGGCAATTATTGGAAAAGAGCCTCCACGAACTGGGCCGGATCGAACTCCCGGAGGTCCTCAACCGACTCCCCCACGCCAATGAATCGAACCGGAAGCGCGTACTCATTACTCACCGCTACCACAACCCCACCCTTGGCGCTGCCGTCTAGCTTGGTGAGAACCACGCCGGAGACGAAAGCTGCCTCCTTGAAAAGCTTCGCCTGGGACAGAGCGTTCTGGCCTGTGGCCGCGTCCAGCACCAAAAGCGTCTCGTGCGGGGCGTCGGGGATCTCGCGGGTGAGCACGCGGCGGATCTTCTTCATTTCCTCCATGAGGTTCACCTTGGTGTGCATCCTTCCCGCCGTGTCGATGATGAGGACATCGGTGCCGCGCGCGACGGCAGCCTTGCAGGCGTCGAAGACGACGGCGGAGGGATCCGCCCCCTCCTTGTGGCGCACGATGTCGGCCCCGACGCGCTGCGACCACAGTTCAAGCTGTTCGGCAGCAGCGGCACGGAAAGTGTCAGCTGCGGCCAGAAGAACCTTCTTCCCCTCCCCAGCGTAGCGGGCAGCGAGCTTTCCGATGGTCGTGGTCTTGCCGACGCCGTTCACCCCTATCACCAGGATCACGAACGGCTTCTTGTCGGTCACCACAAGGGGCGCGGCATGAGCCATCAGGCGCAGCTGGATTTCCTCCTTCAGCGCCATCTTCAGAGCCTCCCCGTCCTGCAGTTCGTCCCTCTTGAGCCGCTGCTCCAGGGTCCGGATCAGGTCCACGGTGGTCTTCACCCCTAGGTCGGCCGTAATCAGGATCTCCTCGAGCTCCTCGAGGGTGTCCGTATCGATCTGCTTCTTGCCTAAAAGCAGCGTGTCCATTCGGCCGACGATGCTCTCGTGGGTCTTGCTCAGGCTTTTTTTCAGGCGCTCGAAGAAGCTGGGCTTGGCGGCCTCGGGCTCGGAGGGAGGCGGCACCGCGACGGCAGGTTCATGCCACGCAGCGCGCGGCGCCGGCGCATAGGGCTCGCCCCAGGAAGAGCGTGCAGGCTCCGCAGGTGCGGGGGACTCGGGCGGCGCAACCGGTGCTGCCTGCTCCTGCTGCGGCGGCTGTACCGGGGCCTGCTCCTCCGCAGCCGTCGACGCCTGGCCGGACCCGCCTTCCTGCTTCGCTTCATCCTCAGCGGGAGCGGGTTCCTCTGCGCCCCCCACACCGAGTTTCTTCAGCAGTCCCTTGAAAAAGCCCCTGTTTTCCTCGGCCATCAATAGATCTCCTTATGCAAAAGCGCCGCGGTCTCCCGGAACTTGTTGAGCGCCAAGAGCGGCAGTGCGTTTCTGTTCATGGTCATGACCAGGGCGTAATCCTCGCCCACCGCCCCGACGATCACGTGCTGCTGGTCCGTCGTTATCACGCTTTGCTGCACCGGCCCGGTCTCGTACTTGTGGTGCAGCCCCTTGAAATGAGACAGCAAGATGCCCCAGTGCGCGGCAGCCACCTTGATCTCGAAAGCGTCGCCATGGGTGTGCTGCTCCACGGCCTCCCCTTCCCAATCCGCAAGGATAGCCCCACTAGCACCCGGCACAGCCTCGACCAGTGAAGTCAACAGTTTCTTGAACGGCACGTCAAGCTCCTAGGTTAAGTGAGATGCGGTAAGCCCGGGGCGCCCTATCAAGGGGCAGCTAGCGGTTGAGCCGTACCGATACCAGCTTCGAGACGCCTGGCTCCTCCATGGTGACCCCGTAGAGGGTATCGGCTACTGCCATGGTGGCGCGGTTGTGCGTGATGATGATGAACTGCGAGTTGGCGCTCATCTCGCGCACCATGTCGTTGAACCTGCCGATGTTGGCATCGTCCAGCGGCGCGTCGACCTCGTCCAGCAGACAGAAGGGCGAGGGCTTGATCAGGAAGATGGAGAAGATCAGCGCGACGGCGGTGAGCGCCTTTTCGCCGCCGGAGAGAAGCGACACGTTCTGCAGCTTCTTGCCCGGAGGCTGGACCACGATGTCGAGCCCCGTATTGAGCAGGTCCTCCTCGTCGGTCAGGCGCAGCTCTGCGTGGCCGCCGCAAAAAAGCCTCGGGAAGATGGTTTGGAACTTCTCGTTCACCATCTGGAAGGTTTCGAGGAAGCGTTTGCGCGTGGTGCGGTTGATGCGCTGGATAGCCTTCTGCAGGGCGTTCATCGACTCTTCCAGATCGTCCTTTTGGCTGGAAAGGAAGGAGAAGCGCTCCTCCATCTCCTTGAACTCCTCGATCGCCATCAGGTTGACCTCGCCCATCTCGTTGATCGCCTTTTGCAGCTCGGCCTGGCGCACTGCGCGCTCCTCCTCGTCCCACTCCACCTTGGAGTAGTTCAAAAGGGCGTCCGCGATCTCCATGCGGTGCTTCTCGCGCAGGGTCTCCTCCAGGTGGGAGAGCCGCATGCTGACCTCCGTGAGCCGCAGGCTCTTGGCGTTTAGCTGGTCCCGCAAAAGCGACGCCTCGCTGCGGGTCCCCTTCAGGCGCAGCTCCTCCTCCTGAACCGTTGCCGCCTCCGTCTCGTAGCGCTCCTTCACCAGGAGGAGCGCCTGCTCGCTTCGAAGCTGCTGCTTCACTATGTCGCGCAGCGCCTCCTCGCCGGCTGCGATGGCGTCAATCAGGCGGGTGCGCTCGGCGCCCGAGCCCTCAAGCTCGTTGCCGCGGGAGGCGATCCGGCTGGCAAGGTCGGCGCAAAGCGCCTCCACGCGCTTGTAAGCGCGCTGGGTCGACTCCCCCTTCTCCTTGAGCGCGGCGACCCGCACCTTGAGGGAGGTGACCATCTCGCGCGCCTCTTCCATCTCGAAACGAGATCCTTCCAGGCGCCCCTGCAGCGCCTCGACGTTCTTCTCCAGGGCCAGCTTGCGCTCTTCGGCCTCGCCACGCCGATTTTCCGCCTGGGAGATTTCTTTGGCGACCAGGTCCTGCTCTTCGGAGAGCTGCTCCTCCTCCATCTCCCGGACGGCGGCATTCTCCTCGAGCCTGCGGCACTCGGCCTGGGCGGACTGGAGATCCTTTTCCGCGTTGAGCACCCTGATCTCCAGGCGATGCAGCGACTGGCGCAGTTCGACCCGGTGCGCCTCGGCCTCGGCGATCTCGACCCTTCTGGTTTCTCGGGCCGTCGTGAGCTGCTGCACCTCGCGGGTCAAGCGCTCCACGTCGGCCCCCAGCCCCTTGATCTCGCGCTTTTTGTGGATGATCCCCTGCTGTGCGGGTTCGGCGGAGCCCCCGTTCAGGATCCCGCCGCCGTGGGCCAGGTCGCCGTCGACCGTGACGAAGGTAGCGTGGGGGAAGGAGGCGGCAAGTTCCAATGCGTGCGCAAGGTCACGCGCGAGATAAGCGCCCGACAGCAGCGGCTCGACCAGCTGCGCGTGCTTTGCGGGGACGGTGACCCGCTCCCAAAGCGGCGCGGCGCCGGAAGGCGTTGCACCTGGGTGATGCCAGGGTGGGGCGGTGATGAAGCTGCAGCGCCCGCCGGAGTTCCCCTTGAGGTGCCGGACCGCGTCGAGAGCCAGGTCCGGCGAGCGGCAGAGAAGGTACTGCAGACGCTCACCCAGCACCGATTCGAGCGCCACCTCGAACTCCTCCTCGACCTCGATGGCGTCGGCCAGCATGGTAAGGGATGCCCCCTTGAACGAGTCGGCCAGGAGCAGGTTCTTCACCCCCTGCCCGTACCCGGCGAACTGGGCCTCCAGTTCCTGCAGCGATTTGAGCCTCGACGACGCGGAGGAGAGCTGGTCGCGCAGCTGTTGCAGCAGCTTGTCCCCCGCCTCCTGCGCCTGTTTGAGTTCCGCCTCGCGGCTTCCGGCAAGCGTCAGTTCCGCGTCCAGCAGTTCTTTTTCCCGGGCCAACTGTTCGCGCTCGGCCTTGAGCGCGTCCACCTTCCCGTTCGACTCGAAGAGGCGCTCCCCGAGGAGCACGCGCTCCCGTTTACTTGCCTGCAGGCGCTCGTCGACGGAGGCGAGCCTTTTGACGGCAGCGGCATGCTGGTTGTTCGCCTGCGCCCCCTCGGAGAGTGCCGCGAACATGGCGCGGCGCGCCTCGTCGAGTTCACGGGTAACACCCGCCTCGCTCGCCGCCATTTCCTCCAGCAGCGCCTCCCGGTGCTCTAGCGCCTCGCTCTCGCGCGCGTGCTCTTCAAGAAACGATGCCTGCTGGGTCTCAAGCGAGACGAGTTCCCGCTCGGAGGCAGCCAGCTGGTCCCTGAGCCCCTGGAGTTCCTCCTCGAACCGCGCGCCGTGGCGCTCCTGGTTGGCAAGCTCCCGCCGCTGGAATTCAAGCTTGTTCTCCCCGCCCTGCAGCTCGCTCTTCCAGCGGAAGATCTCCTCCTGGGCGGCGGTCAGCGCGCGCTCGGTCTCCAGCAGGGTTATCCGCTTCCCTTCAATGGAAAGCTCTGCCTCGTTGAGCCGGGCGGTTATGTCGACCAGCTTGGACTCGAGTTCCGCGATCTCGCGCTCCAGCCCCTGCCGCTCCTTCTGCACCGAGCCGTACCCCTTGGCGGCGAAAAGCAGCTCGATCTCCTTCAATTCGAGCCGTATCTCCCGGAAGCGCTCGGCCTTCTTCGCCTGGCGCTGCAGACCGTTCATCTGGCGTTTGATCTCGGAGATGATGTCGCCCAGGCGCAGCAGGTTCTGGCGGGTCGCCTCCATCTTCTTCATGGCGACGACCTTGCGCGCCTTGAACTTGGTGACACCTGCGGCTTCTTCGATCAGGAAGCGGCGCTCCTCGGGCTTGGCGTGCAGGATCATCCCGATCTTCCCCTGCTCGATGATCGAGTAGGCCTTGGCGCCGATACCGGTGTCCATGAAGAGCTCGGCGATGTCCAAAAGCCGGCAGGGGGTCTTGTTCAGCAGGTAATCGCTGTCGCCATCACGGTAGAGGCGACGAGTGACCTGGATTTCGGAAAAGTTGAGGTATTTCGCGGGGACGCGGCCGTCCTCGGTGGAGAAGAACAGGGAAACCTCCGCCATGCCGAGCGGTTTTCTGAACTCGGTGCCGCCGAAGATGATGTCCTCCATCGACTTGCCGCGCAGGTTCTTGGCGGACTGCTCACCCATGACCCAACGGATGGCGTCGACGACGTTGGACTTGCCGCAGCCGTTGGGGCCGACTACCCCGGTTATCGGCTGGTTGAAGTCCAGGACAGCCTTGTCCTGAAAGGATTTGAAGCCGTGTATTTCCAGTCTCTTGATCTTCATGAACTGGGCATATTATCAGAGAGGTGGTTTTAATGTAAAGGATAAGATGGGGGGATGGCGCCTGCACAAAGGCATTTAACAGGGATGAAGGGGATGGAAGGGATAGAGCAGGGACAAACCCAAAGGGAGAAGGCTTTGGATCTGGGGTGATCGACCCTCAGGAGAGGGAAAACCGCTGTACGCCGCCTACACGAAAAGGGGCGCGGTTTCCCGCGCCCCTTTCATGTTTCAGACCCACCCGGGGCTTACGCCTCGGTGGTTTCCTCTGCTGCCGGAGCCTCGGCTACCGGTGCTTCTTCTGCCGGAGCAGCGGCAACCGGAGCTGCCTTGGCGGCCTTAGGCGCCTTGGCCGGCTTGGCGGCTGCTTTCTTCGGTTTCATCTCGGCTTCCACCAGTTCGAGCACGGACACCGGAGCATTGTCACCCGGACGGATGCCGAGCTTGATGATCCTGGTGTAGCCGCCCGGACGCTCGGTGTAACGCGGAGCGATCTCGGTGAAAAGCTTGGTCACGACTTTCTTATCGCGGATGTAGGCGGCTGCCTGCCTGGTCGCGTGAAGGTCACCCCTTTTGCCCAGGGTGATCATCTTCTCGGCGATGGAGCGAAGCTCTTTCGCCTTGGCGTCGGTCGTGGTGATCTTTTCGTGCTGGAGAAAGGATGTCACCATATTCCTGAACATGGCGATCCTGTGGCTCGTGGTCCTGCCTAATCTTCTACCCGCGCTATTGTGACGCATATCTTTTCACTTCCTTTCTATCTATAAATAAAGTCTTGAGGACTATTCTTCTTTCTGCTCGCCGCGCAGGCGCCTCATGATCTCGGGATCCGGGAAGTTATCCAGTTTCATGCCGAGGGTGAGGCCCATGTCGACGAGGATGTCCTTGATTTCGTTCAGAGATTTCCTGCCGAAGTTCTGGGTTTTCAGCATCTCGGCCTCGCTTCTGGAAACGAGTTCACCGATCAGCTTGATCCCTGCGTTCTTCAGGCAATTCGCGGAGCGAACCGAGAGTTCCAGCTCGTCCACCGAGCGGTACAGGTTCTCGTTGAAACGCTCACGCTCCTCCTCCGGCTCCGCCTCCTCCTGGGGCTCCACGTCCTCATCGAAGTTGATGAAGATGGAAAGCTGGTCCTTGAGGATCTTGGAGGCGTAGGCCACGGCGTCCTGCGGCTTCACGCTGCCGTCGGTCCAGACCTCGATGGTGAGCTTGTCGTAGTCGGTGATCTGACCTACGCGAGCGTTGGTTACGGTGAAGTTCACCTTGTGGACCGGGGAGAAGATCGCGTCGATGGGGATGGTCCCTACCGGCGCCTTCTCGTCGCGGTTGCGGTCAGCGGGGACGTACCCTTTGCCGACTTTCACCATGAGGTCCATCTCGAGGTTAGCGTCCTTGGAGCAGGTCGCGATGTGGTGCTCGGGGTTCAGGATCTCCACGTTGTTGTCCGTGATGATGTCCTTGGCCTTGACCACCCCTTCGCCCTTCTGGACGATCCTGATCATCCTGGACTCGTTGCCGTGCACCTTGAGGCGCACACCCTTGAGGTTCAGGATGATGTCCGTCATGTCCTCGGTGACGCCCGGGACTGCAGAGAACTCGTGCAGTACGCCCTTGGCCTTCACAGAGACGATGGCCGCTCCCTGCAGGCTCGAGATGAGGACCCGACGCAGACCTGTTCCCAGGGTGGTGCCGAAGCCCCTTTCGAAGGGTTCGGCAAAGAACTTCCCGTATGTATTTGTGAGCGATTCCGTCTCAACCTGGAGCTTCTTAGGTCTGATCAGATCGCGCCAGTTTCTATACATTTAGATCCCCCTGTATCGGTTGTAGTCAGCCTTTACTTGGAGTAGAGCTCGACAATTAACTGTTCCTGAATCGGCATGGTGATGTCCTCGCGTACCGGCATAGCCTTGACGGTACCTTTGAACGCATCCTTATCCAGTTCAAGCCACTGCGGGATACCCCTGCGTACTACGCCTTCGAGAGATTCGGAGATGGCGGCAACTTTGCGGCTCTTCTCGCGCAGCTGCAGCACATCGCCTGCTTTCACCTGAAGGGAAGGAATGTTGACCTTCTTGCCGTTCAGGGTGAAGTGTCCGTGACGTACCAGCTGGCGTGCCTCGTCGCGCGAGGTTGCGAAGCCAAGGCGGTAAGCGACGTTGTCGAGCCTTCTCTCCAGGATGAAGAGGAGGTTCTCGCCCGTCACGCCTTTCATCCGGTCGGCCGTCTCGAAGTAACCGCGGAACTGGTTCTCGAGGATGCCGTAGATGCGACGCACCTTCTGCTTTTCACGCAGCTGAACACCGTAGTCTGATACCTTTATGCGGCCCTGGCCGTGCTGCCCCGGGGGATAGCTTCTTCTCTTAATGGCACATTTGTCGGTGTAGCAACGCTCGCCTTTAAGAAATAGCTCCGAACCTTCCCGTCTGCACAGCCTGCATGAGGGCCCTGTATACCTAGCCAATTGAAGACCTCCTTGATCCTAACTGATTGTTCCGTAACTCCAGGCTCGATTGAAGCCTAGACTCTTCTTCTCTTCGGGGGACGGCAGCCGTTGTGCGGGATCGGCGTGACGTCGCGGATGAAGCTGACGGCGAAGCCGGCGGCCTGCAGCGCGCGCAGAGCGGACTCGCGGCCGGAACCGGGACCCTTCACGTAGACCTCGATGCTGCGCATACCGTGCTCCTGGGCCTTCTTGGCAGCGTCCTCGGCAGCCATCTGCGCTGCGAACGGGGTGCTCTTCCTGGACCCTTTGAAACCCTTGGCACCGGAGGTGCACCAGGCTACCACGTTACCGACCGGGTCGGTGATGGTGATCATGGTATTGTTGAACGTCGCCTGGATGTGCGCGACGCCGTTGGGAATATTCTTCTTCTCTTTTTTCTTCTTAACGACCTTCTTAGCCGGGCTCGCCATTATCCCTCCAGAATCTTATTTCTTCTTGCCAGCGACCGTACGAGCCGGCCCTTTGCGAGTGCGTGCATTGGTCTTGGTCCGCTGTCCGCGGCAGGGAAGACCTTTCCTGTGACGGAGTCCGCGGTAGCAGCCGAGATCCATCAGACGCTTTATGCTCATGGAAATGTCGCGGCGCAGGTCGCCCTCGACCTTCACGTTCTTATCGATATACTCCCTGATCTTGGTGACTTCAGCCTCGGTCAGGTTGTCGCAACGGGTGTTCATGTCCACACCGGTTGCCGTGAGAATTTCCTGGGACAGAGATCTGCCGATGCCGTAGATGTAGGTGAGTGCGATCTCTATTCTCTTATTTCTGGGTAAGTCTACCCCTGCGATACGTGCCAATGCCCGCTCCTCCTAATGGTTACTCTTAACCCTGTCTCTGTGAATGCTTGGGAGTCTCGCAGATAACGCGGACGATGCCCTTGCGCTTGACTATTTTGCATTTAACACAGATCTTCTTAACCGATGCCCGAACCTTCATAGTTCACTTCCTTTTGAAGACGTATTGCTGTTCTAAATTTGTGTAAGTATCAACGGACCGTTGTCCGTCACTGCCACCGTGTGCTCAAAGTGCGCCGAGAGCCCGCCGTCCGTGGTGACAGCGGTCCAGCCGTCCTCCAGCACCCGCACGTCGTATCCCTTTTCGTTGATCATGGGCTCAATGGCGAGCACCATGCCCGGCTTCAGCTTGGGCCCTTTCCCGGCAGCGCCGAAGTTGGGGATCTGCGGCCCCTCGTGCAGCTCCTTGCCGATGCCGTGCCCGACAAAGTCGCGCACCACCGAAAAGCCGCGCGCCTCGACATAGGCCTGTACCGCATGGGAAACGTCCGAGAGGCGGTGCGAGGCGTCAGCGACCTCGATCGCCTTGAAGAGCGACTCCTCGGTGACCTTGATCAGCTTGGCTGCGGTGGGCGAGATCTCGCCCACCGGGACCGTGATCGCCGAATCTCCGTAATAGCCGCAGTAGACGACTCCGAAGTCTAGGCTGACGATGTCGCCTGAGGCCAGGACGCGCTGCGTGGCAAAGCCATGCACCACCTGCTCGTTTACCGAGCAACAAAGCGAAAAGGGGAAGCCGCTGTAACCCTTGAAGGCTGGCTTCGCCTTCCTCTTCAGCGTTTCCCTCTCCGCGAATGCGTCAAGTTCAGCCAGGGTAACCCCCGGCACCACTTTTTCCCTGAGCCCGGCCAGGATCTCCGCTACGATCCTTCCGGCAGCCGCCATCTTCTCGATCTCAGCCGGGGACTTGAGTACTATCACCGCTAGGCCCGTATCGCCGCGAGGATGTCCGACTGGACCCCTTCCACGGTCCCGAGGCCATCGACGGAGCGGAGCACCCCTGCCGCCTGGTAGTAGGCGATCAAAGGCGCGGTCTGCGCTTCGTAAACCGCCAGGCGGTTCAGGATGGTTTCTTCCTTGTCGTCCTCACGCTGGACCAGTTGGCCGGAGCAGGCATCGCAGACACCTGCCACTTTGGAGGGGGCAAAGTCAACGTGGTAGCCGGCGCCGCAATTGGCACAGGCGCGACGGCCGGTAAGCCGCTTCAGCAGCTCTCCCTTGTCCACCGAGAGCGAGACTACGTGGTCGATCGACTTTCCCATACCGGAAAGGACCTGACCCAGCGCGTCCGCCTGGGGGACCGTACGGGGAAAACCGTCCAGGATAAATCCCTTCTGGCAGTCCGCCTGCGCCAGCCGCTCCTCGACGATGCCGATCACGACTTCGTCCGGAACCAGCGCGCCGGAGTCCATATATCCCTTGGCCTTAGCTCCCATGGGAGTGAGCTCTTTAACGGCAGCCCGCAGTATATCGCCTGTCGATATCTGCGGGATACCAAACCTGTCTATGAGAAGTTTTGCCTGGGTCCCCTTGCCGACGCCCGGGGGTCCGAGGAGGATGAGATTCATGATAACCCCTTACCTTCTGCCCTGGATGCGCACGCCCTTCATGAACCCTTCGTAGCTTCGGGTAATCAGGTGCGCCTCGATCTGCGACAGAGTGTCCATGCCGACACCGACGGCGATCAGCAGGGAAGTGCCGCCAAAATAGAAGGGGAGGTTGAATTTCCCAATCAGGATCGAAGGAAGCACGCAGACCGCGGAGATGTAAATGGCGCCGGCGAAGGTCAACTTGGTCAGCACCGCATCAAGGAAGTCGGAGGTCTCCTTACCGGGACGGATCCCGGGCACATACCCCCCCTGTTTCTTGACGTTATCGGCGACATCAACCGGGTTGAAAGTCACAGCCGTGTAGAAGTAACAGAAAAAGACGATAAAGGCAACAAATAAAACCTCGTAAAGCAACTTTCCGGGGGCCAACTGCTTGGAGGCCGCCTGCACCCAGGGGACGTCGATGAAGTTGCCCACCGTGGCCGGGAACATGATGATCGACGAGGCGAAGATAGGCGGGATGACGCCGGCCATGTTCACCTTGAGCGGCAGGTGCGAGCTCTGCGCGCCTACGGTCTTGAGCCCCACCACCCTCTTGGCGTAGTGGATCGGAATCCTGCGCTGGCCGCGCTCCATGAATACCACCGCCGCGATCACCGCGAACATCACCGCGGCGATCAGGAGCAGCACGAACAGGGAGAGCTCGCCCGTCTTGATCAAACGGAAGCTGTTGCCGATCGCGGTCGGGATGCGAGCCACGATGCCGGCGAAGATGATCAGGGAGATGCCGTTGCCGATACCCTTCTCAGACATCTGCTCGCCGAGCCACATGATGAAGGCGGTGCCTGCGGTAAGGGTGATCACCGTCATCAGCCTGAAGCCCCAGCCGGGGTTCGGAACTACAAGCTCGCCGGCCGGACCGCGCATGGCCTCGAGGCCGATGCTGATGCCGAACGCCTGAACCACCGCCAGCACGATGGTGCCGTAGCGGGTGTACTGGATGATCTTCTTCCTTCCAGCGTCACCTTCCTTGGAAAGCTTCTCCACGGCCGGAAGCACAACGGTGAGGAGTTGGAAGATGATGGAGGAGGAGATATACGGCATGATGCCGAGTGCGAAGACGGTGAGCTTCTCGAGAGCCCCGCCAGAAAACATGTCGAACATACCGAGCAGCGTGCCCTGCGCAGCCTTGAAGAACTGGGCGAGGGCCTGGGCGTCGATGCCCGGGGTAGGGATATGGCACCCTACCCGGTAGACGGCCAGCATGGCCAGCGAGAAGAGAACCTTCTTTTTAAGCTCGGGGATCTTGAAAATGTTCTGGAAGGCTTCTATCAAGACTAGATCTCCTCGATGGAACCACCTGCCGCAGTTATTTTTTCGCGAGCAGAGGCGCTGAATTTGTGGGCCTTGATGGTCAGTGCACGGGTGATGTCACCCGTCGCCAGCACCTTGATGCCGTCACGCACGCCGGAGATGATCCCGCTTTTCAGCAGCGCTTCAGCGTCGATGACGCTCCCCGCCTCGAACACTTCGAGCTGGCAGAGGTTCACCAGTGCGTAGTCCTTCTTGGAGAGCGGGGTGAAGCCGCGCTTGGGAAGTCTTCTGTGCATCGGCATCTGGCCGCCCTCGAAGCCGGGCTTCACCGAGCCGCCGGAGCGCGCCTTCTGGCCCTTGTGGCCCTTGGTAGCGGTCTTGCCGTGACCGGAGCCTACGCCCCTGCCGATACGCTTTCTATTCTTGGTCGACCCGACGGCCGGTTTGATGGTATTTAATTGCATTTTTATCACCTTTAGGGGGATTACTCTTCGACTCTTACCAGATGGGCCACCTTGGCGATCATGCCACGGATCTCCGGGGTGTCCTGCAGGGTCACGGTCTTCTCACGCTTGGTGAGCCCCATGCCGAGCAGGCGGCCTTTCATTTTCTCGGACTGGCCGATGGCGCTCCGAACCAGGGTTATCTTCAGCTCTGCAGACATGTTCAACTCCTTAAATGCTATTCGGTGATGCCGCGGCGCGCCATCAGCTCTTCCGCAGTCTTGAGACGGGAGAGACCCGCGAATGCGGCCTTGACCACGTTGTGCGGGTTATTGGAGCCCAGGCACTTGGCAAGGATGTTGTGCAGACCTGCCGACTCGAATACCGCGCGGGCGGCACCGCCTGCGATAACACCGGTACCCGGAGAAGCGGGCATCATGAGAACCTTGCCTGCGCCGAAGCAGCCGAGGATCTCGAACGGGATGGTCTGCCCGGCCACGATGGGAACCTTGATCAGGTTCTTCTTGGCCTGCTCGACCCCTTTGCGGATCGCTTCCGGCACTTCGTTGGCCTTGCCCAGGCCGTAGCCCACGCAGCCGTTACCGTCGCCTACCACCACGAGGGCGGAGAAGCTGAACCTGCGGCCACCCTTCACCACCTTGGCTACGCGGCTGATGTGGACGACCCTATCGGTAAGATTCATTTCACTGGCATTGATCTTAAGCAAACTAATTCCTCCTTACCTGCCCTAGAAGGACAGACCGTTTTCGCGTGCGGCGTCAGCCAGAGCTTTGATCCTACCGTGGTAGAGGAAGCCGTTGCGGTCGAAGACCACGGCGGTGATTTCCTTCTCCAGGGCCTTCTTGGCAATCGCAGCGCCCACCTTAGCGGCGGCTTCGGCGTTGCCGGTGTAGCTGAGCCCCTCGGCAACGTCGCCCGCCAGGGTGGAGGCCGAGGCGAGGGTTGCGCCGGTGGTGTCGTCGATCAACTGAGCGTATATGTGGCGTGCACTCTTGAAGACGTTCAGTCTCGGGCGTGCCGGCGATCCGGTAATTTTCTTCCTGACCCTGGTCTGTCTCTTAAGACGAGCTACCTGTTTTTGGGCTAAAGAACTCAAGGCACTTCTCCTTAGCAATTGCTATTTTTTACCGGTCTTGCCGGCTTTTCTCAGAATCGTTTCGTCAGCGTACTTGACACCCTTACCCTTGTACGGCTCGGGCGGACGGAACGCACGGATCTTGGCAGCGGTCTCGCCGACCACCTCCTTATCGATCCCCATCACTTTGAGCTTGGTCATCTTCTCGACCTCGACCGTGATGCCGGCAGGAAGCTCGAAGTTGACCGGGTGCGAAAAGCCCAGGGCCAGGTTCAGCACGTTCCCCTTCACCTCGGCGCGGTAACCGACGCCGTTGATCTCAAGCAGGGTCTCGAATCCTTTGGAAACGCCGATCACCATGTTGTTGATCAGGGTCCTGGTCAGGCCGTGGGCGGAGCGGGACTTGATGGTGTCGTCGTTCCTGGTCACCGTTACCGCCTGCGCGGTCACGTCGATGGCGACGCCTTCCCCGATGTTGCGGGCGAGTTTCCCTTTCGGGCCCTCCACTTTGATTTCAGGGGCGTTGTATATGACTTTCACCCCCGCGGGAATCGCGATGGGAAGTTTTCCTATTCTAGACATGCAAAGCTCCTTAAAGCGAAATGACTACCAGACCGTGCAGAGAACTTCCCCGCCGATGCCCATTTCACGGGCGGTCTTGTCGGTTACCAGCCCCTTCGAAGTCGAGAGGATGGCGACGCCCAGTCCGTTCTTCACCTGCTTGATCTTGTCGGAGTTGACATAGACCCGGCCGCCCGGTTTGCTGATCCTCTTGATCTCGTTGATGACCGGTTCCTTCTCGTCGATGAACTTGAGGTAAACCCGCAGGATCCCCTGCTTGTTGTCCGCAATCACCTTGAAGTTCTTGATGAACCCTTCGGCGCGCAGCACCGTGGCGAGGCTCACCTTGAGGTTCGACGAAGGAATGTCAACTTTCTGGTGTTTTGCCATACCAGCGTTCCTGATTCTGGTCAGCATGTCGGCAACTGGATCTGTCATGCACATACAAACTACTCCTCTTTCCTAAATCGGAATCTTATTACCAACTGGACTTTATCACACCGGGAACCTGACCGAGGTTGGACAGCTTCCTCAGGCAGATCCTGCACATGTCAAATTTCCGGTAGTAAGCTCTGGGGCGGCCGCACAAAGGGCAGCGATTGCGCTCGCGCACCTTGAACTTGTTCCCTCTCTGAGCCTTTATGATCATAGATGTCTTAGCCACGGAGTTCCTCCAAACCTGTATTAGTTCCTGAACGGCAGACCCATCAGCTTGAGCAGGGCTTTCCCCTCAGCGTCGGTCTTTGCCGTGGTCACGATCGTGATATTGAGACCCTTGATCTTGTCGACCTTGTCGTAATCGATCTCGGGGAAGATCAACTGCTCCTTGACGCCCAGGGAGTAGTTACCCTTGCCGTCGAAGGCCTTGCCGGAGATCCCCTTGAAGTCGCGCACGCGCGGCAGCGAAACGCTTACCAGGCGGTCGAGGAACTCGTACATCTTCTCGCGGCGCAACGTCACGGCGCAGCCGATAGGCATCCCCTGGCGCAGCTTGAAGCCAGCGATGGACTTCTTCGCCTTGGTGATGACCGGGCGCTGCCCGGTGATGGCGGCGAGCTCTTCGGCTGCGGAATCCAGGATCTTGACGTTCTGGATCGCTTCGCCGAGGCCCATGTTGACCACGATCTTCACCAGCTTGGGGACTTCCATGATGTTCTTGTAGTTCTGGTCCTTCATGAGGGCCGGAACCATCTCTTTATTGTAAAGCTCAGCTAGCCGTGCCATTGCAATCCTCCAAACTATTTATCGAAAGACTCGCCGCATTTTACGCAGCAGCGCGCCTTTTTACCGTCTTCGAGTACGGTGGTTTTGGTCCTGACCGGCTTGTTGCACTTCCCGCAGAGCAGCATGACGTTGGAGATGTGCACCGGAGCTTCCTTCTCCAGGATGCCCCCCTGCTCGGACCCGCGGGGCTTCTGGTGGCGCTTGACCACGTTGACCCCTTCGACGATGACCCCGTCCTTCTTGGGATGGATGGAGATCACCTTGCCGCTTTTGGAGCGGTCCTTGCCCGCGATGACCACGACGGTGTCGTTTTTCTTAACATGTAATTTTTTGCCCAGCATCTCTTATTCTCCAGGATCTTGTCTAAAGTACCTCGGGGGCGAGGGATATGATCTTCATGAACTTCTTGGCGCGAAGTTCCCTGGCGACCGGCCCGAAGATACGAGTGCCGACCGGCTCCTTGGCGTTGTTGATGACCACGCCGGAGTTGGTGTCGAAACGGATGTAGGAGCCGTCAGGACGTCCCACAGCCTTGGCGGTGCGCACCACGACAGCCTTCACCACGTCGCCCTTTTTCACCTTCGAATTGGGGAGAGCTTCCTTCACGGAAGCGACGATGATGTCGCCAATCCCGGCGTAACGGCGCTTGGAGCCGCCGAGCACTTTAATGCAAAAGAGCTTCTTCGCGCCGGAGTTGTCCGCCACGTCCAATAGTGTCTGCATCTGAATCATTGTTTAACTCCCGGCGAGCCCTTAACCCTTGGACTCGATAATCTGTCTGATTTTCCAGCGCTTGTCCTTGGAAGGCGGACGAGTCTCTACGATGAGGACGCGATCGCCGATCTTGGCGGCATTGTCCATGTCGTGCGCCTTGTACTTGGCGGAGCGCTTGATGTACTTGTTGTAGACGGGGTGCTTCACCAGACGGTCGACCTTCACTACCGCGGTCTTGTCCATCTTGTCGCTGACGACCACACCGACCTGAGTTTTCCTGTTGCCTCTTTCGCTCATATATATCTCTTAGCCTCTCTTTTCACGGAGTATGGTCTTCACGCGGGCGATATCCTTCCTCAGGTTGGAAAGTTTGGAGGTGTTTTCCAGCCGCCCGGTGTGAAGCTGAAACTTCACGTTGAAGAGTTCCTTGGTCAGCTCCGCGCCTTTGGCCTCGAGCTCAGCAGCCGTCGCTTTATTCAGTTCGTTAGCCTTCATTGATTTCCGTCCTTGTGATGAACTTGCTGGCTACGGGGAGCTTGTGCGCCGCGAGCCTGAATGCCTCGCGCGCCACTTCCTCGGTGACCCCTTCCATCTCGTAAAGGATCCTGCCCGGCTTAATGACGCAAACCCATGAGTCCGGGGATCCTTTCCCCTTACCCATACGGGTCTCGGCGGGTTTCGAGGTGAGTGGCTTGTCCGGGAAGATGCGGATCCAGATCTTGCCGCCCCTCTTGATATAACGGGTCATAGCGATACGGGCCGCTTCGATCTGGCGGGAGTCCAGCCAGCCGCACTCGGTAGCCTGCAGGCCGAAGTCGCCGAAGGCGAGCTCGACGCCGCGCTGCGGAGTACCGGTCATGCGCCCCTTCATCTGCTTTCTATACTTAACTTTCTTGGGCATTAACATCGCAAAAAACTCCTGTTCCTATTTTTTAGCGGAGAGTACTTCACCCTTGAAGAGGAGCACTTTTACGCCGATGATCCCGTAGGTGGTCTTCGCCTCGGCAAAGCCATAGTCGATGTCCGCGCGCAACGTGTGCAGCGGCACCCTTCCCTCGCGGTACCATTCCGTCCTGGACATCTCTGCGCCGCCCAGACGGCCCGAGCAGGTAATCCTGATACCCTTGGCGCCGAACTTGAGCGTCGAGGTGACGCTCTTTTTCATGGCACGGCGGAACGCGATACGGCGCTCCAGCTGCATGGCCACGTTCTCGGCGACGAGCTGTGCGTCCAGCTCGGGCTTCCTGACTTCCTGTATATTAAGGTAGACCTCTTTGTCGGTGAGCTTGGCCAGCTCCTTCTTCAGAGTCTCGACCTCGGAGCCCTTCTTGCCGATGATGAGGCCCGGACGAGCGGTGAAGATGTTGATCTTCGCCTTGCCCGCAGCGCGCTCGATCTCGATCTTGGAGACGCCCGAATGATACAGCCTTTTTTTAAGGAAATTGCGCAGCTTCAGGTCTTCGTGAAGAAGCTTTGCATAATCTTTTTCCGCGTACCATTTCGAATCCCAGGTTTTAATAACCCCGAGTCTGAACCCGATAGGATTTACTTTCTGACCCAAAACATCACCTCCGACCCGTTTCTTATTTCTTTTCCGCAAGGACCACGGTAATGTGGCTCGTCGGTTTTCTGATCTTGCTGGCCCGGCCCATGGCGCGGGGGGTGAAGCGCTTAAGTACTGCGCCGCCATCGACGAAAATCGTCTTGACGAAGAGCTTGTCCACATCGGAGCAACCCTTCTGCTCGGCATTGGCCACGGCAGAGGAGAGGAGCTTCGAGATGAGCTTCGCCGACGGTTGCGGCGAGAAACGCAGAGTGTTCAGCGCAGTCTGAATGCCCTTGCCCCTGACGAGATCCACGACCAGGCGTGTCTTTCTCGGCGAGAGGCGGACAGAGGATAATTTAGCCGATGATTCCATTACAAAACTCCTTTAGGGACCTTACTTCTTCTTGAGCTTGCTCTTCTTGTCAGCAGCGTGGCCGTAGAAGGTCCTGGTGGGTGAGAACTCGCCCATCTTGTGGCCGACCATGTTCTCGGTGACGAACACAGGGATGAACTTCTTGCCGTTATGCACCGCAAAGGTGAGCCCGATGAACTCAGGGATAATAGTGGACCTGCGGGACCACGTCTTGATCACCTTCTTGCTGCCGGCCTGTTCTGCCTGGGCTTTCGCTTCGAGATGTCCGTCGACGAAAGGCCCCTTCTTTATAGATCTTGCCATCTTTTAAAATCCTCTATCCAGATGATTTATTTGGTGCGCTTCTTCACGATGAACGGGGTGGACCGCTTGTTGGTGCGCGTCTTGTAACCCTTGGTCGGGATGCCCCACGGGGTTACCGGATGACGGCCGCCGGAGGTCCTGCCCTCGCCACCGCCGTGCGGGTGGTCGACCGGGTTCATTGCGACACCCCTTACGTGGGGGCGTACGCCGAGCCAGCGGGAGCGGCCAGCCTTGCCGATGGAGACGTTCTCGTGATCCGCGTTGCCCACCTGGCCGATGGTAGCCTTGCAGTCCATCAGGATCATGCGGACTTCGCCGGAGGGGAGCTTCACCTGACCGTACTTCCCTTCCTTAGCCATCAGCTGCGCGAAGGTACCGGCGGAGCGCGCCAGCTGTGCGCCTTTGCCGATCTTCAGCTCGATGTTGTGGATGATGGTACCCAGCGGGATGCACCTGATGGGGAGCGCGTTGCCAGGCTTGATATCGGCCTGCTCGCTGGAGATAACGGTATCACCCACTTTCAGGGAGAGCGGAGCCAGGATGTAGCGCTTCTCGCCGTCGGCGTAGTTCAAAAGTGCGATGCGTGCGCTGCGGCACGGATCGTACTCGATGGTGGCGACCTTCGCCGGAATCTCGGTCTTGTCACGGCGGAAGTCGATGATCCTGTACTTCTGCTTGTGACCGCCACCAACGTTCCTGGAAGTGATGCGACCGTTCGAGTTCCTGCCGCCGCTTTTCTTGAGGTTCTCGACGAGGGACCTCTCGGGCTTGCAGGCAGTGATCTCCTCGAAGGTCGAGCAGGTCTGCGCCCTTCTACCCGGAGAAGTAGGTTTGTAAGTTTTTATAGCCATTATCTAAATCCCCACAGATATTTTTATGCTTCGAAGAAATCGACGTTGGAACCCTCTTTCAGGGTCACATATGCCTTCTTCCAGTTAGAACGCTTGCCGATGCCCTTGGCGGTGCGCTTGGTCTTGCCGGCGACGTTGACGGTATTCACGGCGGAAACCTGCGCGTTGAAGAGCTTCTCGACGGCTGCCTTGATCTCTATCTTGTTGGCCGCGCCGTTCACCACGAAAGCGATGACGTTCTTGTCGTCTTTCTCAACCGTGGTCTTCTCAGTGATGAGAGGTTTCTTTATGACGTCATAAATGTTCATGACTGTAATGCTCCTTCAACACGACGAACGGCTGCCTCGGTAAAGACGACGCTCTGGTATTTCATAATGTCGAAAATATTGAGACCTTCAGGACCCAGCACCTTGACGTGTTTCACATTGCGGGCGGACAGTTCTAAAGTGGGAGTCGCAGTATCAGTGATAACGAGCGTCTTGTCAAGGTTAAAAGCAGTTAGTACCTCAACAAATGCCTTTGTCTTGATGGAGGGAAGCTCCAGACTGTTTACTACAGTGATTGCGTCCTTCTTGTAGAGCATCGAAAGAGCGCTTCTCAGTGCCGCCTTCCTCGCCTTCTTGTTCATGGAGAGGTTGTAGTCTTTCGGCTGCGGACCGAAGGCGACGCCGCCGCCCGGGTACTGCGGAGCCCTGCTGCAACCCTGGCGGGCCTGGCCGGTACCCTTCTGCTTGAACGGCTTCTTGCCGGAACCTGCCACCAGGGCGCGGTTCTTGACGGCAACGGTACCCTGCCTGCGGTTAGCGAGCTGGATCTTTACGGCCTCGTGGATCAGGTACTCGCGGACGTCGTCGTTGAAGACTGCGTCGTCGAGCTCGATCTCACCGACCTTTGCTTTCTTGATGTCAAATACGTCTAGCTTTGCCATAACTATCTCCAGCCCCCGTTATTTCTTCGCCTTGACGGAGTCCTTGATCAGGACGACGCCGTTGGCGGAACCGGGGATCGCTCCACCGAGCAGAATCAGATTGTCAGCAGCGTCAACGCGAACCACCTTGAGGCGCTGCACGGTCACCTTCTCGTTACCGAGCTGGCCCGGCATCTTCTTGTTCTTGAAAACCCTGGAGGGGGTCGCGGAGCAGCCGATGGAGCCCGGGGCGCGGTGGAAACGGGAGCCGTGGCTCGACCGACCGCCTTTGAAGCCCCAGCGCTTGATGACGCCGGCAAAGCCCTTACCGATGGAGGTGCCGGTCACGTCGACCAGATCGCCTTCCTCGAAAACCGCAGCCTCGATCACGTCGCCCAGGTTATAGGCGTCCGTGTTGTCCATGCGCAGTTCGCGGTAGTGGGTGAACACGCCGGCGCCGGCGCCTTTGCAGTGCCCGACCTGTGCTGCGTTCGCCCTGGAGGCGTCCTTCGCTCCGAAACCGACCTGTATGGCGGAGTAGCCGTCCTTTGCCACGCTCTTCTTCTGGACGACGACGCACGGCCCAGCCTCGACGACGGTCACAGCGATGCGCCTGCCGTCTTCGGCGAATATCTGGGTCATCCCCAGCTTTTTCCCAATCAATCCCTTATTCATGGTCGACTTCCTATCCTTGTATTAAAGCTTGATCTCGACGTCCACACCTGCGGAGAGGTCGAGTTTCATCAGAGCGTCAACGGTCTGCTGAGTCGGCTCGAGGATGTCGATCAGGCGCTTGTGGGTCCTGATCTCGAACTGCTCGCGCGACTTCTTGTCGACGTGCGGTCCACGAAGCACGCAGTACTTGTTGATCACGGTCGGCAGCGGAATCGGGCCGGCAACGCGTGCGCCGGTTCTTTTCGCGGTGTCGACGATCTCGCCAACAGAGGTATCAAGCAGCTTGTGGTCGTATGCTTTCAAGCGAATTCTAATTTTCTGACTAGGCATCTCTTCCTCGTGATGAAACAAGTTTTCAGTTTACAGCCGAAGTTTCCGGCGGGACGCAGAAGCGGCCCTCCGGAAACCGGATGAAAACCGTATGTTTTTTCTATTCTTATTCGATGATGGAGGCTACGACACCGGCGCCGACGGTACGGCCGCCTTCGCGGATTGCGAAGCGCAGACCTTCGTCCATGGCGATCGGGGTGATCAGGTTGACGGTCACCGAGACGTTGTCCCCCGGCATAACCATCTCGACGCCTGCCTCGAGGTCGACCACGCCGGTCACGTCGGTGGTCCTGAAGTAGAACTGCGGACGGTAGCCGTTGAAGAACGGGGTGTGACGGCCGCCTTCCTCTTTGGAGAGGATGTAGGCTTCTGCCTTGAACTTGGTGTGCGGGGTGATGGAGCCCGGCTTGGCCAGAACCTGGCCGCGCTCGATGTCCTCACGCTTCACGCCGCGCAGCAGTGCGCCGATGTTGTCGCCCGCGCGACCTTCATCGAGGAGCTTGCGGAACATCTCGACGCCGGTGACGGTGGTCTTGGTGGTGGTCTTGATACCGACAACCTCGACTTCCTCGCCGACTTTCACGATGCCGCGCTCGACACGGCCGGTGGCGACGGTGCCGCGACCGGAGATGGAGAACACGTCCTCGACCGGCATCAGGAACGGCTTGTCAATGGCGCGAACCGGCTCCGGGATGTAGGTGTCGACAGCTTCCATCAGCTTCATGATGGCCTGCTCGCCCAGCTCGCCGGCGTCGCCTTCGAGACCTTTGAGAGCGGAACCCTTAATGATGGGGATGTCGTCGCCCGGGAAGTCGTAGGAGGAGAGGAGTTCGCGGACTTCCAGCTCGACCAGCTCGAGGAGCTCCTCGTCGTCCACCATGTCGGCCTTGTTCAGGAACACGACGATGTAGGGGACGCCGACCTGACGCGCAAGCAGGATGTGCTCGCGGGTCTGCGGCATCGGGCCGTCAGCTGCGGAAACAACCAGGATGGCGCCGTCCATCTGCGCCGCGCCGGTGATCATGTTCTTTACGTAGTCGGCGTGGCCCGGGCAGTCGACGTGAGCGTAGTGACGCTTGTCGGTCTCGTACTCGACGTGGGCGGTAGCGATGGTAATACCACGCTCGCGCTCCTCCGGTGCGTTGTCGATCTGGTCGAACGCCTTGAACTCGGCCTGGCCTTTGCCTGCGAGTACCTTGGTGATTGCTGCGGTCAGGGTGGTCTTGCCGTGGTCGACGTGACCGATGGTCCCTATGTTCACATGCGGTTTAGTTCTTTCGAATTTAGCTTTAGCCATGAGGAATCCTCCCTGATGTATCGACAGCTTTTTATGGATAGCTTTTGTTTGTTTTTTAAAAAAGAGAGTGGAGCCCACAACCGGATTCGAACCGGTGACCTCTTCCTTACCAAGGAAGTGCTCTACCTACTGAGCTATGTGGGCTTATTCAATTTTTGGAGCGGGAAACGGGACTCGAACCCGCGACCCTCAGCTTGGAAGGCTGACGCTCTAGCCAACTGAGCTATTCCCGCCCATTCCCTGCTTGAAGTTTTTTGACTCGATTCGCCACCCACTCATCCAGTACCAGCGACCTCACGATCTCCTGGATTGAGCAGATGTTCATCTCATCTGAAGTTTGTATGGTGGAGGGAGGAGGATTCGAACCTCCGAAGTCGATGACGACAGATTTACAGTCTGTTCCCTTTGGCCGCTCGGGAATCCCTCCAGACAGAAGTGCTTGCTAATTGTCAGTTGGAGCTGACGATGGGACTCGAACCCGCAACCTGCTGATTACAAGTCAGCTGCTCTACCAGTTGAGCTACGCCAGCCGATTCCGCTACCATCGCGTCCTGCTTTGCTTCGAAACCTTGCGTTGCGAAGCGAATCCCTTTTCTAAAGCAAAACCCCTTTGGTGTCAATCTCTTTTTTTTCAGGGATGAATTTTTTTTCGAGCATCACTGTATACGTCGAGCGACTCATAGTACCCACCCCCCCAGTGCATTGGGAAAAGAAACACTATATCGGCCGTTTCCAGTTGCGCAAGAAAAACCCTCGCACTCTTCCTGCCCCGTTTGTATTTAGATCACAAGTCTCACCCGCGAGTCAGAATAATTCGCCGGAGTCAAAAAAAATGAAACACCCCTCACAAGAAGACGAGAAAATACCCGGGGTACAGTCAGCCCCGTTTCCCCTGGCAACAGTTGCCATCTGCTGCAACTGTAACGGCGACATATCGCAAACCCTGTGTCTGTACTCATCCCCCGCTCACCGCTATAGTTGATCCAGCTAACGCCATAAGGGGGGAACCGGACATGGACTTGTGTCTCGACAAAGGGGAGTTGCTGAGAGTAGAAGCCGGCACAGAAGGCTTGACGCTACGCTGCCTGAAGGGAACCATCTGGCTCACCGTGGGGAACGGCCGGGATTACCTGTTGCAACCCGGAGCGAGGTTCGAGGTGAAGCGAGAGATGTCTGCCATAGCCGAGGCGCTCGACCCGGTGGAGATGCGGCTGTATCCGGCTCTCTTCGATGGGGCCGCCATAGCACCCATCGCCAACCACATCCAGGTCCGTCTGGCTCTCTAAGCCTCGCTCTCCCCACTGGCGCCTATAAGACAGCGGCGGGCCTCACGCCTACTCCTGGCGCACCGGCGTCTGCGCGAGGGGCCCGACCACCGTGGTCCAGGCGCGCACGCTCCATTTGGCAACGAGGCCGTTCAGCACGTAAGGGTCCGCCTTGGCAAACGCCTCGGGGACCTCGGGCGAATCCGCCTCGAAGAGCAGCACGGCGCCATCGGCAGGATCGGCCAGAGCACCTCCCAGCAACAACTCGCCCAGTTCCACCGCGCCCCACGCAAGCGCCAGATGCTCGGCGCGATATTCGCCGCGGCGCTCCAGGTAATCGGGCGCCACCTCGTAGAACAACAAGTAGTGCATCCCTATCTCCTTCCCATCCCGAAGAGTTCTTCCGCCGCGTCTTCCCTGCCGCATTCCCTGAGCGCCTGCAGGCAACTCTTCCTCTCCTCCGGCACATGGTACAGCAGCAGCGATTTCTGCAGCCCCTTCTCGCGGTCGGTCTTCGCCACATACACCTTCTCCCCGGTATAGGGATCGACGCCCGTGTGGTAGATGCAGGTGGAGAGGGTGCCCGGCGTCGGGGTGAAATCCTGCACCTGCTCTACCTTCAGCCCCCAGCGCTTAAGCATCAGGGCCAAATCCACCATGTCGGAAAGGGTGCACCCGGGATGCCCGGAGATGAAGTACGGGACGATGTACTGCCTTTTCCCTACCCTCGCGCTCTCCTTCATGAAGGAGTCGCGGAAGCGCTCGAAGCAGGCTTTTCCCGGCTTGCGCATCGCCGAGGTGACGCGGTCGGTAAGGTGCTCGGGCGCCACCTTCAGAAGACCGCTCACGTGGTGCGACACCAGCTCGCGCAGGTAGTTGGGCTGGCGCTCCAAAAGGTCGTAGCGCACGCCTGAAGAGACGGCAACATTTTTCACCCCGGAGATCTTCCTGGCCTTGGCGAGAAGCCTGGAGCTCTTCGCGTCTGCGGTAACCAGGTTGCCGCAGAGCTTGGGATAAAGGCAGCTCACCCGGCGGCACTTGTCCCCCGCCTCCTTGTTGCCGCAGGAAAGGCCGAACATGTTGGCCGTCGGCCCGCCCAAATCGCTCACGCTCCCCCTGAACCAGGGGAGCTCCGCCAGCCGCTCCAGTTCGCGCAGGACACTTTCCTCGCTTCTGGACTGGATGGTCTTTCCCTGGTGATGGGTGATGGCGCAGAAGGCGCAGCCGCCGAAGCACCCCCGGTGCGTGGTGATGGAATTCCTGATCTGCTCGTAGGCGGGGATCGCCTCCTTGTAGCTGGGGTGCGGCGCCTTCACGAAGGGGAGCGCGTAGATCGCGTCCAAAGCCTGCTCGGAGAGGGGCCAGGCCGGCGGATTGCAGACCAGAAAACGCTCCGCGTGGCGCTGCACCACGACCCTGGCGCAGGCAGGGTTCTGCTCCCCCGACAGAAGCCGGAAAGATTGGCCGTAGGCAGCCTTATCGGAAGCGACCGTCTCGAAGCTGGGAAGCTCCAGCAATTCCTCTGCATCCGGAGGGGTGGCCGCGACATAGGCTGTCCCCCTGAGGCCCCTGATGGAGGCGAACGGCTCCCCCTGCTGAAGCCGCCGCACCAGTTCCAATAGCGGCGTCTCCCCCATGCCGTAGACGAGCAGGTCGGCCTTGGCGTCCAAGAGCGCCGAGCGGCGCACCTTGTCCTCCCAGAAGTCGTAATGGGCGAAGCGCCTGAGACTCGCCTCGATGCCGCCGATGACCACGGGGACGTCGCGATAGGCTTCCTTCAACCTGGAGGTATAGACGATGGTGGCGCGGTTGGGGCGTGCGCCGTGGCGGTTGCCGGGGGTGTAGGCGTCATCCCGGCGCAGCTTTCGGGCCGGCGTGTAATGAGCGACCATGGAGTCCATGGCGCCGGCCGCGAGCGCGAAGAAAAGGCGCGGGCGCCCCAGCGCCATGAAGGGCTCCTTGCTGCGCCAGTCAGGCTGGGGGATGATTCCCACGCGCAACCCCTTCGACTCCAAAAGGCGCGCTAGAAGCGGCACCCCGAAGGAGGGATGGTCCACGTAGGCGTCGCCGGTAACGAAGATGACGTCGAGTTCGTTCCAGCCGCGCGCTTTTGCTTCGGAGAGGGAGATGGGGAGAAACTTGCCGGGGGATTGCTTAGGTCGTGCCTGTTTCATAAAAACCTTAAACCTTTAACACGGAGGACATCTGAGGACGTCTGAGGAAAAGCCAAGCCGGAGCCTTGTTTCTCTCCGCCTTTGCTATTCTCAGATTTCCTCAGACGTTCTCCCTGCCAACGGTTTTGACGTTAAGGGAAGACCGGCAAAAGATCCAGTCCGAGGGTCTCGGGGAGGCCGCACATCAGGTTCATGTTCTGCACCGCCTGTCCGGAAGCCCCTTTCACCAGATTGTCGATGGCGGAGATCACGATGACCCGCCCGGTCCTCTGGTCGACCGTGATGCCGATGTCGCAGAAGTTGGAGCCCCTGACATGCGCCGTGGAGGGAAGAACCCCTTCCGGCAGCACCCTGACGAAAGGTTCGCCGTCATAGAACGCCTCGTACAAAGCGATCAGGTCGGCGGCCTTGACGCCACCGGTCGGCTGGGAGTAGATGGTCGAGAGGATGCCGCGGTCCATGGGAACCAGGTGCGGGGTGAAGGTGATGTTGAGCGGGTTTCCGGCCAGAAGCGACAGCTCCTGCTCTATCTCCGGGATGTGCCTGTGCACGCCCCCAACGCCGTAGGCGCGGAACCCTTCGTTCACCTCGCAGTAGAGGTTATCCACCTTGGCTCCGCGCCCCGCACCCGAGGTGCCGGACGCGGCGTCCACGATGATGGACCTCGGATCGATCACCTTCCCCTTCAAAAGCGGTGCGAGCCCCAGGATGACACTGGTCGGGTAGCAGCCGGGGTTGGCGATCAACGAGGCCTCGGCGATCTCGGCGCGACGCAGTTCCGGGATGCCGTACACCGCCTCAGGCAAAAGCTCGGGGTTCAGGTGCGGCTCGTACCACTTGCCGTAGGTATCCGCATCGTGAATGCGGTAGTCGGCGGAAAGATCGATCACGTCCTTGCCCATCTTCATGAAGGTGGGCACGACTTCCATGGCGGCCTTGTGCGGCAGCGCGGTGAAGACGATGTCGACCTTCTCCGCGATCCCTACCGGCTCCAGGTTCTCCAGGACGATGTCGCACCTGCCGCGCAGGCTCGGGAAGACGGAACTGACCGGGCGCCCGGCGCTTTGTTCGGAGGTGACGCAGGTGACGGCGACCTCGGGATGGGAATGCAGGATACGGATAAGTTCGACACCGGTATAGCCGCTGGCCCCGACGATGGCAACCTTGATCATGAAAAGCCTCCCTTCTCGCAACGGAAAAATAAGCCAGATGTTAGCACACCAAAACCATTAACAAGGAGGAAATCTGAGGATGTCTGAGAAAAAGGCTGGAGAACAGCAAAAGCTTTTCTCCTGTTTCTGCTTTTACTCAGATTTTCTCAGATGTTCTCCGTGTTAACGGTTTTGAAACAGCAAAAGGAGGAACCCTGACGGATTCCCCCTTTGCAATACTGAGACAGCAATTGCCCCCGGCAGCGGATTAACGCTTGGAGAACTGGAAGCTTGCGCGAGCAGCCTTCTTGCCGTATTTCTTTCTTTCCTTGATGCGGGAGTCGCGGGTGATGAAGCCCGCTTTTTTCAGCGTGCCACGCAGATCGGCGTCGGCCTCGATGAGAGCCTTGGTGATGCCGTGCTTGATGGCGCCCGCCTGGCCGGAATCGCCGCCGCCCTTGACGGTGCAGAAGATGTCGAACTTGCCGACGTTCTCGGTCAGTTCGAGCGGCTGCATGACTACCATCTTGGAGGTCTCCCTGCCGAAGTAGTTGTCAAGAGTCTTGGTATTTACAATGATCTCGCCGTTGCCGGGCTTGATCCAAACCCTGGCGATCGACGACTTCCTTTTCCCAGTTGCGTAAAAGCTGACTGCCATTTTATATCTCCTGATGAACGAATTAAATGTTCAGATTCTTCGGGTTCTGAGCCGCATGCGGATGGGCTCCGCCACTATAGATCTTAAGCTTCTTCAGCATGTGGCGGGCAAGCTTGTTCTTGGGAAGCATGCCTTTGACAGCCTTTTTCAGAAGCTCTTCCGGCTTCTTGTCAAGAAGTTTGCCGGCAGTGATCTCTTTCAGGCCGCCCGGGTACGAGGAGTGGCTGTAGTAGGTCTTGTCGGCGAGCTTTCTGCCGGTCAGGGCGATCTTCTCGGCGTTCACGACGATGACGAAGTCGCCGGTATCGACACTCGGGGTGAAGGTCGGCTTGTTCTTGCCGCGCAGCACGTTGGCGATTTCAGTCGCAACACGGCCGAGCACCTTATTATCCACGTCAACCAGGTACCAATCCCTGGTTACTTCTTCTTTTTTGGCAACTTGCGTCTTCATCGAAACCTCACAGCTATCTGGAATTAGCACATTAACTTACGGAAGTTTGAGAATCTAATCCATTCCCCACTTCATGTCAAGACAAAAAACCGAAAGGAAAGATTAACGGTTTATAAAAAGCAGTATCAGTCGTTCCCTTCCTGATAGTAGACCTGCATCAGGCAAAGCCCCTGCGGAGGCACAGTCATGCCGGAGTTCTGCTGCCGGTCGCCCCCTTGAAGCAGCCGCGCCACGTCCTCGACGCTTTTCTTCCCCTGCCCCACCTCGATCAGGGTCCCTGTGATGATGCGGACCATGTTCTTCAGAAAGCCGCTCCCCTTTACGTCAAGGTGCAGCAAGCGCCCCTCCTGTACTAGGTCCATGCTGTAGATCCTGCGCACCGTGGTCTTGGCGGCGCAGTTGGAAGCACGGAAGGCGGCGAAGTCGTGCTCGCCGACGAAAGCGGCGCAGGCGACTCGCATCGCCTCGATGTCGAGCTTTCCCTTGAGGCGCCAGGCGGTGAGGCGCGACAGCGGGGAGCGCAGGTCGTCCAAGAGCATGGTGTAGCGGTAGTGTTTGGCGTGCGCGTCGAAGCGGGGATGGAATTTCAGCGGGACCTCGCACGCCTCCCGCACCGCGATGTCGCCGGGAAGAAGGGTATTGAGCCCCTCCCGGAAGGCGCGCAGCGGCATAGTCCTGTCAGTTTTAAAACAGGCCACCATGCCGCGCGCGTGCACGCCCGCGTCGGTGCGGCCGGAGCCGTGCAGGGGGGTCTTCTCCCCCAGCATGGACGCCAACGCCTGCTCCAGCACCTCCTGGACCGTGCGCCCGTTCGGCTGCACCTGCCAGCCACAGTAGGCGGTGCCATCGTATTCTATGATCAGCTTGATGTTGCGCATAACCTTCAAACATGCCCCGTCGACTCGCTCCCCTCGCCCACCGGGAGAGGGGTGGGGGTGAGGGCGTCGCCATGAAATGACTAGCTGCCTATTGCAGCGCCCTCACCCCGGCCCTCTCCCTGGGGGCGAGGGAGAATGGACGCTACTTCAGGTACTCCTCCACCAGCAACTCGGCGATCTGGACTGCGTTAGTGGCGGCGCCCTTTCTGAGGTTGTCGGCGACGATCCAGAGGTTGAGGCCGTTGGCGACGGTGGCATCCTCGCGGATGCGACCCACCAGGGTCAGGTCCTCGCCCGCCGCGTCCATCGCCATCGGGTACTCGCCGTTGGCTGGGTTGTCGACCAGTTCCACGCCAGGGGCGTCTTCCAAAAGCTCGCGCGCCTTGGCCACGGTGATCTTCTTCGCGGTCTCTATGTTCACCGACTCGGAATGCCCGTAGAAGACGGGGACCCTGACGCAGGTGGCGGAGGTCTTGATGTCCGCCTCCATTATCTTCCGAGTCTCATTCGCCATCTTCATCTCTTCCTTGGTGTAGCCGTTGTCACAGAAGGAGTCGATCTGCGGCAGGCAGTTGAAGGCGATCCGGTGCGGGTAGACCTCGTTCTTGGGCGGACGCCCGTTCAAAAGCTCGCCGGTCTGCTTCCGGAGTTCGTCTATCGCCTTGTTGCCGGTGCCGGAAACCGCCTGGTAGGTGGAGACGACGATCCGCTTGATGGAGCCGAAATCGTGCAGGGGCTTCAAGGCGACCACCATCTGGATGGTGGAGCAGTTGGGGTTGGCGACGATCCCCTTCTTGCGGTAGCCGGCAAGCGCGTGCGGGTTCACCTCGGGGACCACCAGCGGCACCTCCGGGTCCATGCGCCAGGCGCTGGAGTTGTCGATGCAGACCGCACCCGCCTTGGCCGCGGAGGGGCAGAATTCCTCGGAGCGCGCGCCTCCTGCGGAGAAAAGGGCAATGTCGATCCCCTCGAATGAGTCGTGCTTCAGCTCTTCCACCGGCACCGGCTTGCCGTTGAACTCGAGGACCTGCCCGACGCTGCGGGCGCTGGCCAGGAACTTTATCTTCCCCACCGGAAACTTCCGCTCCTCCAGGCACTCGATCATCTGGGTCCCGACCGCGCCGGTCGCGCCTACCACTGCCACGTTCCAAAGTTTCTTCATACTGTTACATCTCCTCAAGACAAAAACGGGAGCGCGCCACCCTTGTTACCGGGGGACGCGCTCCGCTTCCAGCTACGTTAATTCACAAACCAAGTCAACGGCGTCTCACACGGATCGTCACGGAAAAAGACGGAAGAGGCAAAATCTGAAGTCTTGGGTTAACCCAGTAGTGTCCGGTTAAGAAGTTGCAGTCGATGGTGGATGCTCTTCGACGCCAGCCTCGGTTCCGTCAATATCGTGAGATTCGGCCATCATTTCAACTATTTCGTTTCTTATTTTTGTTCTTAGTTCTCTGACACGATTAATACTAACGCGCTCGTTGTGTTCCTCATGGCAGTAAATTGCAAGGAGCAGGTAAGTTATCAGACCACCTAGTATTTGCGCCATCAAGCCGTGTGGGCTTCTGGCAATCAAATGGTACACATTGAGATGTTTCTTCCACCAGCCAAAAAAGACCTCGATATCCCAGCGAAGCTTATATGCAAGAGCGATATCTTCGGATG
>NZ_AUGE01000033.1 GCF_000426865.1 Citrifermentans bremense R1 | reverse complement strand
GCCAGAGAATCAGAAAGCGAATCGAAGAAGGCTTTGGCTGGATGAAGACCGTGGGCCGGCTGCGCAAGACGATGTATCGAGGAGTAGAGAAGATCGCAATGCAGCTTGACCTACATGCAGTCGCCTACAACCTGGTACGAATGTCCAACTTGGGCCTTGGTGCCACCTGAATGGCCTCCGGGCTCTTCATGGGACTGAAATCTGGCAGTATAACCTGTTGTAAAAGAGCAAAAATCACGACAACAGCAGTTCAGCAAACGTCAGCAAAGGCTGTTGCTGACATCCGCCGCTTTATTTCAACGGCCTGCTAGAATTATTTTTGCCTTCTTTGCCTCAAACCAAAATGCCAAATACGTCATTAGCAGAGGTGCTCCAACAAGAAAAACAAGTTGACCAATGTCAGCCCAGATAATGCCAGAGAATGGCAAAGTAAATTTCACTGCCTGAAAAATCCAGAAGATCAAGAATGCTATTACTAACAGGTGTAACCTCATCCGTATTGAAACTTTGGTTCCTAAAGGATGTGGTTCTAGTGATCCGCATATAGTTGGGAGAAACGAGTTGCGATAACTGATATTTCTGTGGATCTTAAATGAATCATTCTCGATTTTACCAATAAAATCACTATTACCGCCACCCGCAAATATGTTCCAAAAACTCCTTGGTTCAACATGATCGGCAAGTCTCTCTCTAACTTCTGAGATGGGTGCATTCACAATAAATTGAAACTTGTCATAGGGTAGTAATTTCATTTTTTCCTTCAGACAACTATGTAATTAAAGGGAAATTGCCGTTATCCCCCCTCGTCGCCGTACAACATTAAAAAGATTTATCGATCACATTGACGTAACCCGCTGATATCCCACGCTGCAACGACCTGATTTTGTGCCGATTGGGGGGATGGACAGAAAACTGTCCATCCCCCCTTCCCATCTGAATGGAACGTGCAGACGCTACTTATACGCACTTCATTTGCCCGAACTAAAACAACCGCAATATATCGAGATCTACCATCACTGTCAAAGGTGAAGTGCAGATTGTCTTAGCCGGCAATGGCGCACACAAAAAAAAGCGCCAGGTCGTGGGACCTGACGCAAAAGGAGCTACGCCTTACTTGTTGTTTCTCGCGGCTCTATCTTCTACCCCCAAATTATGCTTTGTAAGCCAATCATCGCAGCATCTTGAACCGATGTATTATCTGTTGCTTTTAAGCAGGTCCCGGATCTCAGTAAGCAGTATTTCTTGTTGTGTCGGTGCGGGGGGGACCTCCGGCGCTGCTGCTTCTTTCTTCTTGAGCGTATTTATTGCCTTGACTGCTGCGAAAACTGCCATGGCAATGATAGTAAAATCCACGACTGTTTGTATAAACTTGCCGTAACTAATCAGCACCGGTGGCTTTTTGTCAACCGCTTCTTTAACAACGATGGAGAGTTGTGAAAAATCAACGCCTCCCAGAAGAACTCCGATCGGCGGCATAACAACATCTCCGACGAACGATGATACTATTTTGGCAAATGCCGCACCAATTATAATACCGACCGCCATATCGACGACGTTCCCTTTTACCGCAAACTCCTTGAACTCTTTAACGATGCTCATAGTCACAACCTCCGAAAGAAGTATGGGTGAAAATCCATTCGCAATTAGACAAGATAGGTGTTTAGCGGCATCTATTCATTGCCGGATCCGATAAACCGGTAAATACTGCCGCCAGCTATTGCTCCGATAATTGGGGCCACCCAAAAGAGCCACAATTGTGAAATGGCCCATCCTCCGACGAATATGGCAACCCCGGTACTGCGTGCCGGATTTACCGACGTATTGGTGATCGGAATGCTTATGAGGTGGATCAAGGTAAGTCCCAAACCGATGGCTATCGGCGCAAACCCCTGCGGTGCACGTTTGTCGGTCGCGCCCATGATGATGAAGAGGAACATCATGGTCATCACGATCTCTGTAACGAACCCGGCTAATAGCGAATACCCGCCCGGAGAATGCTCCCCATAGCCATTTGAAGCAAAGCCGGCAGCAACATCGAACCCTATCTTCCCGCTGGCAATGAGGAACAGTACAGCAGCACCAGCAATCCCTCCAAGCACTTGGGCTATGATGTACGGCAGAAGTTGTTTAGCCGGGAAGCGTCCTCCGGCGAAGAGGCCGATGGAAACAGCTGGGTTAAGATGGCACCCCGAAACATGCCCAATGGCATAGGCCATAGTGAGAACAGTCAATCCGAAAGCCAGCGCGACACCATGCAATCCAATCCCGACATTCGGGAATGCCGCAGCAAGTACCGCACTACCACAACCTCCAAGAACCAACCAGAATGTACCGATGAACTCAGCGCAAAGTCGCTTTGACATTGTACTTCTCCTTTCTGGGTGAGGGTGCCATGAAACATGGTGATAGCAAAACACCCTCTTAGAAAATATTCCAAAAGGGTGTTTGCTTGTCAGCAGCCGTAGCGTTATTGCTACTTGTTGTTGCAGTTAAAGTTGGATTCGATACGCCGGTTCTTTGCTTTCCCCGCTTTATCCTTGTTGCTGGCAACGGGTTTTGTAGGACCATACCCAACTGCTTTAATCCGCTCAGGTGCGATCCCGTATTCTTTGATAAGAGAATTACGAATCTTATCTGCGCGCAGCTGAGACAGTTTCATATTAAGAGCTTTTGGTCCAACGTTGTCGGTATGCCCCTCAATGACACCAGTGGCATTGGGGAACTCGTTCAAGAAGTCAGCTAAAGCTTTCAATTCAGGGCGATACTGGGGCTTGAGGTCGGCCTTGTTGGTATCGAACTGGATGTTTATGACAGCTGGGCTGCACAGCTTCGGAGCAGGAGCAGGGGGCGCGACCACTACTGGAGCAGGAGCAATTACCGCGACTTTGGCTGCACTATTAGCGGTGCCACCGGCGCCATTGCAGGTTATGGTGTACTCAGTATTGTCAGCAGGGACAACCTTGACGGTACCCTGAGGCTTAACAGAGCCAACTTCCGGCTGTATTTCACAATTGGTGGCGTTGCTCGACTTCCAAGTCAAAATGGCGGCTTCGCCTTTGGTAATCGAAGCCGGTGTAACCGTCATGTCTGCAGAAGGAGCGGGGGGGGCGGGGGGCGGCACGGGAGCTACTACAGGAGCCGGAACAGGCTTTTGCACAGGAACGGGTTCAACAACCGGCTTTGGCGCAGGTGCAGGTGCAGGTGCCGGTGCAGGTGCCGGAGCTGCCTTGTCGCCAAACAGGAAGGTCAGGCCGGCGGTGTACTCCCAGTTGTATTTAGGCTTGTCCGGACTTTCCAATACGAACAACTGGCGTGCGTCAGCCCGCAACGCGATCGAGTCGGTAACAAAGTACTTGATGCCCCCACCGGCATTGATGGTTGCATCAGTAGTTCTGTCACTGACTTCAAGCCCATCGCGGCCGTGACCGTAGGTAATCCCGCCACCTCCCACTGCAAGGTACGGTACCAGCGGCCCATCCGGCAAAAAGTTGTAGAGGATGTCCAGTCGATAGGACAAGGCATTGACACTTCTGTCATTACGTGTCCCTTCGGTCGCTAAGTAATCAGCAACAGCTTCGACTTCCCAGTTCTTTGTCAGGTCATAGCCCAGGCGCAGCCCAAACACAGGGGCCGTTTCCAAGTGCTGTTCCCCATCGAACGTATAACCGCCGACAAAAGGAGAAATTGAAAATGCCCCCTCTCTTTCTCCGGCAACAGCTGAAGTTGCCATGGTAAGTACAGCAGCACAGGTTAGCATCGATGAAACAATCTTTTTCATACGTCCTCCTTTTCCGAAATAAAATTAAATGCCGGAGTATATAAGCTGCACGGCATTCTGAATAACTGGTGGTGTATCACACATAAGTGGCGCATTCAATTATTTTAATACTGGATCAAGGAAATACCTTGAAATAGTAGGGCACCCATGTCACCAGTTCTTTATATGTAATACATTTTTTATTCAGTAAAACGTTCTTCTATCTTTTCTGTTTTCTAGCACGTACTTCTTCGGCCGGGGTGTTGCTAAGGTGTCAAAAAAAGGCGCCAGGTCGTAGGACCTGGCGCTAAAGGAGCTACTACCTCTTCTTGTTTCTTGTTATTTCTTGCCGCCTCTGCCACTGCTGACCTGTAGTCCCTTCCCCTGTCGGAAAAGGTTGTTACTGCCCGAGGCTCGCCTTGAGGTCAGCGTCGACCGTACCGATCTGGCTGATGTTGAAGTTGCTGACCAAGAACTGCAGCACGTTCGGCGAGAGATAGGCGGGAAGCATGGGACCGAGCTTGATGTCCTTGATCCCCAGGTACAAAAGCGAAAGCAGGATGACGTGCGCCTTCTGCTCGTACCAGGAAAGGATGAAGCTAAGCGGCAGGTCGTTGACGCCGCAGTTGAAGGCTCCGGCGAGGGCCAGGGCGATCTGCACCGCGGAGTAGGCGTCGTTGCACTGCCCCACATCGAGAAGGCGGGGGATGCCGCCGATGTCGCCGAAATCGAGCTTGTTGAAACGGTACTTGCCGCAGGCCAGGGTAAGGATGATGCAGTCCTTGGGGACCTTCTCGGCGAACTCGGTGTAGTAGTTGCGGCCGCTCTTCGCGCCGTCGCAGCCGCCGATCAGGAAGAAGTGCTTGACCGCTCCCCCCTTCACCGCCTCGATGACCTTGTCCGCTACGCCCAGGACGGCGTTGTGCCCGAAGCCGGTCAGGATCTCCTTGCCGGGGGCGTCCGGGAGGTCCGGGCACTCAAGGGCCTTGTTGATCACCTCGTCGAAGTGCCAGCCGGCGATGTGCTTCACACCGGGCCACCCTACCTCGCCCCAGGTGAAGAGGCGGTCTTTGTAGCTGTCGGCGGGGCGCTGGATACAGTTGGTGTTGAAGATGATGGCGCCGGGGAAAGCCTGGAACTCCTTGTGCTGGTCCTGCCAGGCGCCGCCGAAGTTGGCGTAGAGATGGGGGTACTTCTTCAGGGCAGGATAGCCGTGGGCGGGGATCATCTCGCCGTGGGTGTAGATGTCGATCCCCTTCCCTTCGGTCTGCTTGAGGATCTCCTCCAGCATGCGCAGGTCGTGGCCGGAGACCAGTATCCCCTTGTTCTTGCGGGTGCCGAGCTGCACCTTGGTCGGGACCGGATGGCCGTAGCGCTCGACGTGCCCCTCGTTGAGCATTCCCATCACCTTGATGTTGAGCTTGCCGCACTCCATGGCGATGCCGACGAAGTCCATCAGCCCCTTGTCGGTGTCGGTGGTGGCGGCGAGCGCGCTGTGGAAGAAGGCGAATACTTCCTCGTCGGTCTTGCCGAGGATGCAGGCGTGGTTAGCGTAGGCGGCCATACCCTTCAAGCCGTAGATGATGATTTCGATGGAGGAGAGGATGTCGGGATCGCTGTGCTGGCTCATGACTCCGCAGTTTTTACCCTGCGCCACCAGACCTTCCAGCGTATCCGCTATCACCCACGCGGCGGGACCGTCGGTGATGGCCGCGGGAGACGCCCCGTGCTTCTCGCGCCAGGCTCCCTCGTACAGCGCTTTGACCTGTTCCTTCAGGTCGTAGCACCTTCTCAGCTTGCCGGCCAGCTGCACCGGATCGAAATCGACGTTGGTGACCGTGGTGAAGAGCCCTTCGATGAGATACATGTCGGCGACAGTGTTGCGCGCATCCAGGGCACGGGCCTTGTCCGCATAGATAGCGAGCCCCTTGAGACCGTGGAGCAACAGATCCAGCAGGGCGGCTACCTCGGGGCTTTTCCCGCAGACCCCCATGACGTCGCATCCGGTTCCCTTGGCGGCCTGCTCACATTGGCGGCAAAACATGGACATATTGCTTCCCCCTTTGGCATTATAGTAATAAAAGATAACGAAATACGATCTACTATAACGACTAAGAATGTCATTTCAACCCTCGACCAACCAAATATAGATTAATTTAAACCAATAATACTCCTTGCCCGTTGCAGGGAGAGAGTGTGACACCTGTCCTAGCCCGTTCATAGACAAAGGATGAGCCAACATCTAAGGGAGATCCAGCAATGTCCAAGGAAGAGAAGCCTCTATGCAAGTGGAACAAGGAAGAAATAAAGGAAAACCTCAAGGAATTGAAGAAACTGGTGTCGGCACCGCGCTTCGTCTGCCGCAAGTGCGCCCGCGCGGCGCGCAAGGCGGGGGTGCTCTGCAAGCCGGAACCGCTGGATGAGGAAAAAGGCGGCAAGTAAGGTCATTGAAACGTGGAGTTAGCTCATAGCACAGATAAGAAAAGAAGAGCTCCACCTCCTGCATAGAAGTAGATGAATTCGCGGGTGCTCATGGACGTCTCCTTCCGGTCATTGCTGTGCCGGCATGGTGACATTGTCGCCGTGCGTCCCTCATCCCGGGCAACAGTGATCCCAACGTATACCGATGCGCCACTTGCTAAACTCGTTTTGCACCATAAACTAACAAGTTGTTGCCGACTCTTTACTCTCAAACCATCTGTCACAGGCATATAGGATACTGAAAAAGCGCTAAGATCCGACAGGTTATGACTGATGACGGCAAAGTTGCAGCGGACGTCGCAGCGGTTGTGAGATTGGTTGTCCCGTCTTTGGCGTTACTGATAGCATCCACATTCAGGAGGCTGGCATGAATCAACAGGAAGGGTACGCGGACGACGTCGTCAAGGGGTTCATCACCTGGAGCATGGTGTGGGGTCTCGTGGCGGTCCTGGTCGGCGTGCTGATCTCGTTCCAGATCGCTTTCCCGCAGTTGAACCTCCCCCCCTACTTGACCTACGGACGGCTGCGCCCGATCCACACCAACGCCGGGATCTTCGGCTGGGGGATCGGCAGCTTCATGGCCTTTTTCTACTACATCACCCAGCGCCTCACCCGTACCGGCATCTGGAGCCCGGGCCTCGCCCGTGTCCAGCTCTGGCTCTTCAACCTGGCCATAGCGCTCGCCGCGGTGACGCTGGCTCTCGGCATGAACCGCTCCAAGGAGTACGCCGAGCTGGAATGGCCGGTGGCGAGCCTGGTGGTGGTGGTCTGGGTCATCTTCGCGGTCAACATCGTCATGACCATCGTCAAGCGCCGCGAGGAGCAGATGTACATCTCGCTTTGGTACATCCTGGCCACCCTGGTCGGCGTCGCGGTGCTCTACCTGGTGAACAACGCCTCCATTCCCGTGTCGCTCACCAAGTCCTACTCCGCCTACGCGGGGGCCAACGACGCCAACGTGCAGTGGTGGTACGGCCACAACGCCGTCGCCATGGTGCTCACCACTCCACCGCTCGCCATCTTCTACTACTTCCTCCCCAAGGCGACCGGCGTCCCCATCTACAGCCACCGCATGGGCGTGATCGCCTTCTGGAGCCTCATCTTCATGTACCTTTGGACCGGCGCGCATCACCTGCTCTGGGCGCCGGTCCCCGACTGGGTGCAGACGCTCGCCATGGCCTTCTCGGTGATGCTGATCGCCCCCTCCTGGGCCGCGGTCTTCAACGGCTACTTCTCCATGAACGGCCAGTGGCACCAGATGCGCGAGAACTACCTGGTCAAGTTCCTCATCTTCGGCATCACCTTCTACGGGGCGCAGACGCTGCAGGGCCCCTCCCAGTCGATCAGGACTTTCTCCGCCTTCATCCATTTCACCGACTGGGTCCCGGGGCACGTGCACATGGGGACGCTGGGATGGGTCTCTCTGGTCCTCTTCGCCGCCATCTACTACACCCTCCCCCGCATCTACGGCACCGAGATCTACAGCATCCGCCTGGCCAACATCCATTTCTGGCTGGTGCTCACCGGGCAGCTGATGTTCTCGATCAGCATGTGGATCGCAGGTGTACAGCAGGCGGCGATGCTGAACGCGACCAACCCGGACGGAAGCCTCCACTACAGCTTCATGGAGACCATGATCGAGATCTATCCCTACTGGCACATAAGAGCCCTGGGCGGGGTGGTGTATCTCGCCGGACTTTGCGTGTTCCTCTACAACATCTGGAAGACGGTCGCGGGCGCCAAGACGCAGGGCGCCGCACAGCCGGCCTAGGGAGGAGACGCCATGATAGAAAAGAAACCGATCGTTTTCCTGCTCCTGGCCACCGCCACCATCCTGGTCGGCACCGTCATCACCATGGTGGTCCCCTTCCGGTGGATCAACGACCCCAAACTCGCCATCGCCTCGGTGAAGCCCTACACGCCGCTGCAGCTTGAGGGGCGCGACATCTACATCCGCGAGGGGTGCAACAACTGCCATACCCAGACGGTGCGGCCGCTCTTATCCGACGTGGAGCGCTACGGCGAGTACTCCAAAAGCGGCGAGTTCGTCTACGATCAGCCCTTCCTCTGGGGCTCCCGGAGAAATGGGCCGGACCTCGCCCGAATAGGCGGCAAGTACCCCGATGCCTGGCACGTGAAGCACATGAAGGATCCCCGTTCCATGGTGCCGCGCTCCAACATGCCCGCTTATGCCTTCATGAACCAGCCGCTCGACTCGAGCCTCAGCGAGCGGAAGATGAAGGCGCTCAACTTCCCCTATACCCAGGCAGACCTGGACGCGCTCAAGGGGAAGACGGAGCTGGACGCCATGGTCGCCTACCTGCAGAAGGTCGGAAACGACATCCCCTGGAGAAAGACCGGCCGCGCCGCCGTGCTGGGCGAGCTGAAGAACCCCTACCAGGACAACATGTCAGTGCTCCCGGAGGGAAAGAAGCTCTACAGCGAGCACTGTGCCCAGTGCCACGGGGAGGGGCTGAAGGGAGAGGTGGGACCGGACCTGCGCGACATGGACAAGCCGGACGCGGCGGTCTTCGGCATCATCTACAGCGGCACCCAGGCCGGCATGCCCGGCTTCGGCGACTCGCTAGGGAAGGATAGGACCTGGAAGGTGGTCACCTACATCAAATCCGTGCACAGGCGCTGATATGGATCTTGCGAGCATCTACTACCTGGGAGTCACCATCCTGCTCTTCCTCGTCTTCGCCGCCATCGTGGCGCGGACCTACAGCAAAAAGCACAAGGCCAGCGGCGAGGAGCCGAAGTACCGGATGATGGACGACGATCACCCGAAAGAGAACGGCAAAGGAGGACGAGATGTCCGACGAAAATAAGGAGTACGACGGCATCAGGTACCGCCCGGAAAAGAAAACCCCGCTGGTCTTCAGGATCCTGTTCTACGGGCTCATCCTCTGGGCCGTCCCCTTCATGGGGTACTACCTGTTCAGCGGCTGGAGTTCCTACGCCGAGTTCGACACGATCAAGAAGGCCAAGGAGGCCCGGCTGGCGGTCCAGAAGGAGAAACTGGAGAAAGCGGCGCCGCGCAGCGCCAACGAGGAGATCAGAAGCACCAACCTGATCGCCGAAGGTAAGAAGGAGTTCGCCGAACGCTGCGTCGCCTGCCACGGAGCGGACGGCAAAGGAGGCATCGGCCCCGACCTGACCCGCAAGCAGTTCAAATACGGCAGGACCGCCCCGGACGTTACCAGCAGCATCGTCGACGGCCGCCCCGGCGGGATGCCCGGCTTCAAGAACGACCTCTCCGGTGAGAAGGTGCAGGGGCTCGTGCAGTTCGTGCTGTCGCTTTGAGGCAAGGGAACAAGCGGAGCGGGCGCCTGGCCCCCTGGCGCAAAGGCGTACAGTGGCTGGCCTCGCTCCTCCTGCTGGCGATCCCGTTTCTCCAGATAGGCGGGCAATCGCTGCTGCGCCTGGATGCCGGCAGCAGGACCCTCCTCTTCTTCGGCGCGAGCCTCCGCATCGAGGAGTTCTACCTCTTCCTCATCGTGGTGCTGATCCTGGTCTTTGGATTCTTGTTCGTCACCATGCTCTTCGGCCGGGTCTGGTGCGGTTGGCTCTGCCCCCAGACCACATTGTGCGACCTGGCCGACTGGATGAACGCAAGGCTCGGGGGGCTTAAGCCCGCGCGCTGGCAGCGGGGAGCGCGCCACCTTTCCTACCTTGCCCTCTCAGCACTGGTAGCCTGCAACCTGGTCTGGTACTTCATCGCGCCGCCGCAGTTTTTCCAGCGGCTCATCGCCGGCGGTATCGGCCCCGTCGCCGGTATCACCCTCATCACCGTGTTCTTGCTGGTGTACCTCGACCTTGCCTTGGTGCGGCGGAGCTTCTGCAAGAGCGTCTGCCCCTACGGCAGGATCCAGCTCATGACCATGGAGCGCGGCACCCTGACGCTGGAATTCGACCCGGCCCGAAAAGATGCCTGCCTTCGCTGCGGCGCCTGCGTCAGGTCCTGCCCCATGGGAATCGACATCCGCGACGGGCTGCAGGTCGAGTGCATCAACTGCGGGCGCTGCCTCGACGCCTGCCGCGAAGTGATGGAGAAGCGCGGATGCTCCGGCCTCATCCGTTACAGCTTCGGAAACGCACCGGGGGAGCCGGTCCGTCTGAACCGCAAAGCCCTCCTTTTGGGGGCGGTGCTGCTGCTATTGGCGTTAGCCTTGGCCGCAGGCGTCGCGGGAAGAAAGGAAGCGACCCTGAAGCTGCAGCGTAGCGCCGGCGCCGAGGTGAAGCGGTTCCCGGACGGATCCCTGGTCAACTTCTACACGGTCTACCTGGAGAACCGCGCCACCCGCGCCGGTTGCTTCTCGCTGGAAGTGGCGCCGCTGCCGGGGCGCCAGATGGAGCTGATCGGGCCGGTGCAAGGGTTGCAACTCGCTGCGAACCAGAACCGGAAGGTGGACCTGGCGCTCAAGGTGAAACCGGCGCCGGCGAGGGCGCTGAACGCCGAACTGAGGCTCGTGTCGCAAGGAAGGGTGCTGGCGGCGACGCCGCTCCCGGTGGCAGTGGAGTAACGACAAGGGAAAAAGCATGACCAAGCGCACCACCAAAACCGCCTGCTGCTATCGGGTCGTCCTAGTGACGCTGTTCGGCATCTTCATCGCCGGCATGGCCGCTACCTTTTTCGCCTCCGGGATGCTCGCGAGCCGTGTTACCGATCCCGACTATTACCGCAACGGGCTCAACTACGACCGCACCCGAAGCGGCGCCAGGAACCCCGGGCTCAAATGGACCCTGACGGCGACGCTTGCCGGGCGCGATCTGCTGGTTCGCGTCTGCGACGAGAAGGGAGCGCCGGTTGCCGGAGGGAGCCTTTCCCTGCACCCCGGCAAAAAAACGGACAGCTCTGCGTTGCCGCTGCAGCTTGCCGAGAGCGCGCCTGGGGTATTCCGGACTTCGTTGCCGGTATCCGCCCAGAGTGAGATACAGGGGGTGCTCCTCTTCACCAGGGGCGAGGCCAGCGCGAGCCAAAGGGTGGTGTTCTTCAATTGACGGCCGCCCGATTCCCATGCTTTCACTGCGGAGCCGAGATCCCCGCCGGGGCGCTGGTGGAGGAGCGCGCGGCAGACGCCACCTTGAGCTTTTGCTGCCACGGCTGCCATGGCGCCTACCTCGTCATCAGCGGTGCCGGGCTCGCGGACTTCTACCGGCGCAGGGAGTGGCGGGAGAGTGGCCTTTCCCCGCAGGCCTTCCAGGGTAAGTACCAGGAGAGCTACCTCGCCCGCTTCGTCTACCAAGCGGGGTCAGCGAGCGCCATCGACATCATCATCGACGGCATCCGCTGCGCCTCCTGCGTCTGGCTCAACGAAAAAATCATCGGAAGGATTGCCGGAGTTCAAGAAGTCCGCGTCAACTACGCCACCGGGAGGGCGCGCGTACTTTTCGACGGCTCGCGCACCTCGCCGGCGCAGATCTTCTCCAGGATCGACGAGTTGGGCTACCTCCCCCGCCCTTACACCCGCAACGCAGCCAAAGAGGTGGCGCTGAACGAGCACAAGGATCTCCTCTTTCGTTTCGGCACCGCGGCCTTTCTCTCCATGCAGCTCATGGCCTACGCCTTCGCCCTTTACGCCGGCTACTTCCTGGGCATCGACGAGCAGATGAAGAATTACCTGCAACTCTTCTCGTGGCTTGTGACGACGCCGGTGGTCTTTTACTGCGGCTGGCCCTTTCTGCGCGGCGCCTGGCGCGGCATCGTCAACGGATCCCCCAACATGGAGCTCCTCATCGCCACAGGCGCCCTCTCCTCTTACGGCTACAGCGTCTATGCCACCTTCGCCGGGGAGGAGGTGTACTTCGAGACCGCGGCGATGATCGTCACCCTGATCCTCATAGGGAGGCTCCTGGAAAACGCCGCCAAAAGGAGGGCCTCCAGCGGGATCGAGAGGCTCATGGAGCTTTGCTCAGGGGAAGCGCAGCGCTTCAAGGGAGAGGAGCTGGAGCCGGTTGACCCCTCCCTTTTGCGTCCGGGCGACCTGATCCTGGTTTCCCCTGGAGAGCGCTTCCCGGTCGACGGCGCCATAGCCGAAGGGGCCACCGACGTCGACGAATCCGCCGCGACCGGCGAGCCGCTCCCCCTCTACAAGCAGGCCGGAGACCAGGTGATCGCGGGAAGCTGCAACCTGACCGGAGCCGTCCGGGTGCGCTGCGAAAAAGAGGTGGAGGAGAGCTTCATCGCCCGCGTGGCGCGCCTGGTGGAGCAGGCGCAGAGCCGCCGCGCGCCGATCCAGCGTCTGGCGGACCGCGTCAGCGGTTATTTCGTCCCCGCTGTCCTCACCCTGACCGTCGCCACCTTCTGCTGGCATTTCTCTCAAGGGGGAGAATTCGGCCGGAGCCTCATGACCGCCTTAGCCGTCGTCGTCATCGCCTGCCCCTGCGCCCTTGGCCTCGCGACTCCCACGGCCATCCTCGCCGGGACCGGCGCCGCCGCCTCCGCCGGGGTGATCTTCAAGGGAGGGGACATCCTGGAGCGGCTGAGCCGGGTCACCGTCGTAGTCTTCGACAAGACCGGCACCCTCACCTGCGGGACTCCCATGCTGGTCGACGTCCAGCCGGCGCAGGGGCTTACCCGCGGCGAGGTACTGGCCTTGGCCGCTGCGGTGGAGCGCGGCTCGCTGCACCCCATCGCGAAAGCGGTGCGCGAGTACGCCGAGGCAAACGGCGTCGCCTACCCGGTGGGAGAGGAGCTGGTAAGCCTCGCCGGCGGCGGGGTGACCGGGAGGGTCGCCGGGGAAGCAGTCGCCGTCGGCAGCGTCTCTTTCCTGAAGCGGACCGGCGCCGGCGGCGTCCCCGAACGGGTCGAGTCGCCGGAGGGGGGGATCGTGGTAGGGGTTGCGCGCAGGGGGCGTTACTGCGGCGCGCTGGTGTTGAAGGACCGGATCAGGGAGGACGCGCCCGCGCTCGTTTCCTACTTCAAGAGGGGGGGGATCGGGACGCTTTTATTCAGCGGCGACCGGCAGGAGTGCACCGAAAAAGCGGCGCTCGCCGCCGGGATAGATAAGGCTTGGGGGGAGCTTTCCCCGGCGGAGAAGGCGGCGAAGATCGAGAGGTTGCGCGAGGAAGGGGGAACCGTCCTTATGGTGGGCGACGGCATCAACGACGCCCCGGCGCTTTCGGCTGCCGACGTCGGCTGCGCCGTCGCGGGGGGGACCGACATCGCCATGGAGACCTCCGATCTGGTGCTCGCCAAGCCCGACCTGGAGCGGCTGGCCGAGGCCCACCGGATGGCGCGGCGCACCATGGCCGTGGTGCGGCAAAATTTGGCCTGGGCCTTTCTCTACAACGTGGTCGGCGTCCCCTTGGCCATGACCGGGCGGCTGACGCCGGTATATGCTGCAGCCGCCATGGCGCTCAGTTCGGTTTGCGTGGTCGGCAATTCACTCAAACTTATGAGGACAAGAAATGGCTAGCTCACTTATCGCCTTGATGGGGCTGTCGCTTTTTCTCGGATGCGCATGCTGGCTCTTCTTTCTCTGGGCGGTGCGGCGCGGGGAATTCCACGACATGGAGCGCCCCAAGCACCGGATGCTGGATGAAGACGAGCGGGAGAAGTGGCGGAAGTAGGAGGGCGAGGGGAGACAAGCAGAGCCCCCCTCCCGACCTCCCCCCGCTGGGGGGAGGAGCTTAAGAACAGGAAACATACACAGAATGAGTCGGAGGTTCGATGCTGGTAGTATGGTTGGCTTTTTTGGCGGGGGCTACGGGAAGCTTCCACTGCATAGGGATGTGCGGCGGGGTGGTGGCAGCCCTTTCTTTGAGGGACAGCGAGGCGCCCTTGCGCGCGCGCATCTTTTCCCAGCTCTGCTACAACCTCGGCCGGGTCGCCACCTACACCCTGCTCGGGGCGGTCGCCGGACTCGCCGGCTCCGCCCTCGACCTCGTGGCGCTCAAGTCCGCCTCCTTCTGGTTTCTAGCCGGCGCCAACCTCTTGGTGGTCATGATCGGCCTCAGCTCCGCGCTCGGCCTCGACGCCCTCAAGCTCTCAGCCTTTGAAAGGGGTACTGCTAGCTTCCTCTCCAAGCCGCTCAAGCGCGCGCTCTCGGCCCGGGCCCCGCTGGCGTCGTTTCCCCTGGGGCTCGTCCTCGGGCTCCTTCCCTGCGGCATGGTCTACGCGCCGCTCGTGGCCGCGGCGGGAACCGGCAGCGCAGTGACCGGCGCCGCCACCATGGCGGCCCTGGGAGCGGGAACGATTCCCGTCATGCTCGGCTTCGGCACCGCGTCAAGCGCCGTATCCGGTAAGCTTCACCGGGTCATGCTCCGGCTCGCAGGGGTCGCCGTGGCCCTCATGGGAATCGCCGGGCTCTGGCGCGCATTGGGAAGATAGGGCGACCCTGTTTCTTCCTCCGGACTTCGCCCAGTACAGCGCCCGGTCCGCTTCCTTGATGAACCACTCGGCGTTCTGGCCCCGTGCCACGAGCCCTCCCGACACACCGACGCTTACGGTCACCACCCCCAGCTCCGACGCCTCGTGCGGCAGCGCCTTTTCCTGCAGCATCCGACGCAGCCGCTCCCCAAGCCCCTCGGCAATTTCCGGCCTGCTGTCCGGGAGCACGACGGCGAACTCCTCGCCGCCGTAGCGCGCCGGCACCTCCCCCGCCCTCTTGAAGCTTCCCTGGAGCAGTTCCCCGAAGGACTGCAGGCATTTGTCCCAGGCCACGTGCCCGTAATGGTCGTTGTAATCCTTGAAGAAATCGATATCGCACAGGATAAGGGAGAGGTAGCGCCCGTTGCGCATGGCGCGCTGTACCTCCAGCCGCAGTGTCTCGTCGAAGTGCCTGCGGTTGGCGACGCCGGTCAGGCCATCGACCCGGGCCAGCACCTCCAGCGCCCGGTTCTTCTCCTCCAGTTTAATTAATAAATTACCTTGCCAGCTGTCCGACATGCCCTCTCCCGCTGGGAGAGGGAGCAGAAACGGGGTAACGCCTATGGGTTGTTGGCGGGTCTGCGGCTGCTACACTCTTGCATTGGTAATTTTTAATTTTTTTTACAAAGGGGACGCCATGGCAGAGCAAACGCAGGAGAACGGCTATCACCGGCTGATGCAGCGCGTGAACAAGTTCCCGCAGGGGGCGCCTCCCTCGGAGCTGTTGCTCAAGATCTACGCCCTTTTGTGCAGCGAGGAGGAGGCGAGGCTTTTGAGCCGGCTGCCGCTGCGCCCGTTTTCGGCGGCCAAGGCGGCGCGGGTGTGGCGCATGGACAAGGAAGCGGCGCGGGGCAGATTGGAGCAGATGGCGTCGCGGTCGCTATTGCTGGACATCGAGCGGGACGGCAAGATGGTGTACGTCCTCCCTCCCCCCATGGCGGGGTTCTTCGAGTTTTCGCTGATGAGGCTGCGGCCGGATCTTGACCAGAAGCAGTTGGCCGGCCTCTTCTTCCGCTACATCAACGTGGAGGACGACTTCATCCGCGACCTTTTCGCCGGTGGGGAGACGCCGCTGGGGAGGGTGCTGGTGAACGAGGAGGCGATACCGGAGGAGAAGGTCTGCCAGGTGCTGGATTACGAGCGTGCCAGCGAGGTGATCAGGAGTGCTACCCACATAGCGGTCGGCCTTTGCTACTGCAGGCACAAGATGCAGCAGGTGGGAAAGGGGTGCCAGGCGCCCTTGGACATCTGCATGACGCTGAACCTCGCCGCCCAGTCCCTGATCAGGCACGGCGCCGCCCGCAGCGTCGATGCGGCCGAAGGGCTCGACCTCCTGCAAAAGGCGCGGGACCTGAACCTCGTGCAGTGCGCCGACAACGTGCAGCGGCAGGTCAACTTCATCTGCCACTGCTGCGGCTGCTGCTGCGAGGGGTTGATCGCCACCCGCCGCCTGGCGATTCCCAACGCCATGTACACCACCAACTTCATCCAGGCCACCGACCCCGCCCGTTGCGACGGCTGCGGCAGGTGCGTCGCCATCTGCCCGGTGGACGCCATCTCGCTTGTGCGTGAGCCGGAGGGAAGCGGCATGCCGGCAAAAGCCAGGTTGAATTCCGAACTCTGTCTTGGGTGCGGGGTCTGCACACGCAACTGCCACAATAAGGCGGTGCGGCTTGAGCCGAGGGAGAAGCGGATGCTGACCCCGGTCAACACCGCCCACCGGCTGGTATTGATGGCCCTGGAGCGGGGGAAGCTGCAGAACCTCATCTTCGACAACCAGGCCTACCTGAGCCACCGCGCCCTGGCCGCGATACTGGGGGCGATACTGAGGCTTCCCCCGGTGAAACGGCTCACGGCCAGCCGGCAGCTCAAGTCGCGCTACCTGGAGCGCTTGATGGCGGACGTCGACGTCACCAGGTTTTCCAGGTTCGAGTGAAGATGGGGACTGGCTCCGCCAGGTGCCTGTCCCCCTTCAGGCCGCCCTAGATGAATCCCAAAAGCTCCAGCCCCTCCTTGAAAAGGAGCAGCGCGAAGAGGACGAGGAGCCCCCCGAGAAAGCGCATGGTGTACAGGTAGAGCCTGCCGGATAGAAATGCCTTCGACCTTCCCACCGCCACGGCGAGGATGACCTTGGCCCCGATAAGCGACAGGTAGAAGCTCAGCACGAAGGCGAAAAACGCGGTCCAGCCGACGTTGAGCGATTTGGTCAGAAGCGGCGCGCCGACGGTGATCCAGAACAGATAGGGGTGCGGACTGAGGAAATTGGTCAGCACCCCTTTTCTTAGCGACTTGGGCTCCTCTTTGGGAAGATCCAGCTGAACCGGGCGGGTACGGATGGAATCCCATCCAGTGGCTAGGACGAAGAGCCCTCCCGCCAGGGATACGCCCCCGAGTACCCCATGGTAGCCGGAGACATTGACCAAAAGGAGCAGCGTGGCGAGGACGATGGGAAGATCGGTGACGACGGGCGACAGGGCGACCCGCACCCCGGACCTGGTCCCGTGGTGCAGCGTTTCGGAGATGACCAGCATGAGCAGCGGCCCGGGGGAGAACCCGGCGGAGAAACCTAGCACGAGCCCCGCGGTGAGAAAATCCAGCATGTTGAGACGGCACCTTTCCCCGCAGCTCAGCGCTCCTTATTCGGCATGGGCGGCTGTTCCGCTGCGGTTTCCATTCCTTCGGCAACTTCCTTGATGATCCCCATCTGCACATAGATCGGCCGCACCAGTCGCCTTATGCGCGGCAGGTTCCTGGCGAAGACCACCGCCCCGATGAGGCAGCAGATGGCGCCCAGGAGCAGGGTGTCCCTGGGGCCGATCATCCTGGTCATGGCGCCGGCGCCCAGGCTGCCGAAAGGCGCCATCCCCATGAAGGCGACGGTGAAAAAGCTCATCACCCGCCCCCGCTTGTCCTCCTCCAGGATGGTCTGCAGGATGGTGTTGCAGGAGGCGACGAGCGTCATGGCCCCGTAGCCGGCCACCACCAGGGAAGCTAGCGACAGCCACAGGGTCTCCGACAGCGCGAACCCGGCGACCCCCACGGCGAAGAGCGCCGCCGAGGCCACGATCAGCCTCCCCAGTCCCAGCACCGATCCGCGGGAGGCGAGGTAGACGGTGCCGGCCAAGGCTCCGCAACCGGCCGCGGTCATCAGAAAACCGAAGGTGTGGGCGCCGCCGTGCAGGATGTCTTTGGCGAAGACCGGGACCAGGACCGTGTACGGCATCCCTGTCAGGCTCATCAGGGCGATCAGGAGCAGGATGCTTCTTATCGGCGCAAAGCCGAAGGAATAGACGAACCCTTCCTTCAGCTCGTGCAGGACGTTGCGCCTGGGCTTCGCGCTTCCGGCGCGGGGCTCGATGCGCATGGCCGCGAGCGCCAGCAAGACGGCCAGGTAGCTCGCGCTGTTCAAGAGGAAGCAGATCCCCTCCCCTACCGAGGCGACCAGGAGGCCTGCTACCGTCGGCCCGATCAGCCGCGCACCGTTCACCATCGAGGAGTTGAGGGCGATGGCGTTCCCCAGGTCGTCGCGGTGCGCCACCATCTCCACCACGAAGGATTGCCGGACCGGGATGTCGAAGGCGTTCACCATGCCGAGCACGAGGCTCAAGGCCACGATGTGCCAGACCTCGACCACCCCCAGCAGCACGGCCGCGGCCAGCACCGCCGCCTGCACCATGGCGAGGCCCTGGGTGAGCATCAGGATGCGCCTGCGGTTCCAGCGGTCCGCGAGCACCCCCGCCACCGGCGAGAACAAAAAGGTCGGTATCTGGCTGGTAAAGCCGACCACCCCCAAAAGGAAAGCGGAGCCGGTGAGGCGGTACACGAGCCAGCTCATGGCGACCTGCTGCATCCAGGTCCCGACCAGCGACACGCTTTGACCCGCCACGAAGAGCCGGTAGTTCCTGGAGCGGAGCGCCCGCAGCAGGGTTTTCATTTTGGAGATGTCCATGGTCCCCTCCTTCGCCCGCTTCACTGTGAGGAGCACCGCCCGGCGCTGTCGCTTGCGCCGTTTTCCGCTACTTGACCACCCTTACCTGGACCACCGCGACATCCGGCGCGTTCCGGAACCAGCACAGGATGTCCTCCACCGCCCTTTCCACCTGCAGCCGCTCGGGGGATCCTACCGGGAGAGCATTTCCCTTCCCCCTTAATTCCCGATACTTCTTTGCCTTCTCTTCCGCGACCCTGGACAGATGAGCCTCGACCTGCCGCCCGTTCTTCTCCGCGGAGAGGAGCAGGCGGTTTTCGTTGGCGTCGACGACCTCGATGGCTTTGTTGCCGGCCGTCGTCCCCGCCGCGATCTGTACGCCGTCGATGGAGCAGTTGTTGGCGAAGTACTTGGCCTTCAGCTTCCCTTCGCCCCCAGCGGCTTTAAGGGCGGTCTTCGCCGCCAAGCCGAGCCTCGCCCCCATGAGGGCACCGGCGCAGGCATGGCCGTGAAACCTTTCCAGCGTCTCGAAGATGGCGCCGTTGCCGCTACCTGCCGGGGCGACCCGCTCCAGCGCGGCGGCGCCAGAGGGAAGCAACATCGTCAAGATAACCAAGATCCCATTCCTGAAATTACCTGCGACTACCATCTCTGCTCCTTCCTTGCGTACTCCACCACGCTTTCCACGTGAATCGCCGTCGTGTTCAGAAAAGGTATCCCGAACTCGTCCTTCAGCAGTATCAACGGCAGCTCAGTGCAACCGAGGATGACGGCATCTATATGCTCCTGCTCCTTCATGCGCCCGATCACCGCCAGGAGGTCGTCTCGGGTCTCGTCCTTGAAGACCCCCAGTTCGATCTCGGTCATCAGCTTCTCCTGGATGTACTGCTGGTCGAAAGGCTCCGGGACCACGACAGAGATGCCGGCGGCCGAGAACGGCGCCGCGAAAAAGTTCTCCTCCATGGTGAACTTCGTTCCCAAGAGGCCTACCCGCTTCACCCCCAGCTCCTTCGCCTTTTCCAGGGTCGCGGTGACGATGCTGAGAAGCGGGATGGGGGATTTCGCCTGGACCTCGTCGAAGACCACGTGCGGGGTGTTGGCCGAGATGAAGGCGAAATCGGCCCCGGCTTTCTGCAAGGCCTTCACCTTCGCCGTAAGGAGGTAGATGAGGTTACTCCACTCGCGCCGGGCCGCGAGGTCCAGCACCTCCTGAAGGCTCACGCTGTAGATGATGATCTCCGGGGTATCGAGGGTTCCGGCCCCTCGCGAGGCCTCGATGATCCGCTTGTAGTAATCGAGCGTAGCTTCCGGGCCCAGGCCGCCAATCATGCCGATGGTTTTCATGTTACCCCGTCCCCTTTCTTGGTTTTTGTCGGTTTCTTAAAACCTTCCCTCACCCCCGCCCCAACTCTCCCCTCTACTGGAGAGCGATCCTCCCCGCCAGCTTGGTCAGGCGGCGGTGGGACTTCTGGTTCTGCACCGCCATGGCGAGCGCCTTTTGCTCGCCGATCACCACCACGAGCTTCTTGCCGCGGGTGACGGCGGTGTACAGGAGGTTTCGCTCCAGCATGGTGTAGTGCTGCATGGCAAGCGGGATCACCACGGCGGTGTACTCCGACCCCTGGCTCTTGTGGATGCTGGTGGCGTAGGCGAGGCTCACCTCGTCCAGTTCGGCAAATGCATATTCCACCAGCCGGTCATCGAAGTCCACGGTGAGGGCGCTTTCTTCGGAGCGGATCTCGACTATGCGTCCGATGTCCCCGTTGAAGACCTCCTTCTCGTAGTTGTTCACCGTCTGGATCACCTTGTCCCCGGGGGCGTAGCTGGTGCCGAAGCGCTCCACCTTGGGCTCGGCCCTGCCGTTCAGCACCCCCTGCAACTCGGCGTTGAGGGACCTGGTCCCGAGCCCCCCGCGGTTCATCGGCGTAAGCACCTGGACCTCGCGCACCGGGTCGAAGCCGAAGCGCTTGGGTATCCGCTCCCTGATCACCTGCAGGAGCTTGTCGTGGATATCCTCGGGCGTCGCCGCCGGGATGAAGTAGAAGTCGGCAAGCTCCTTCCCCTCGTCCTTCAGCGGCAGCTCACCCCGGTTGATGCGGTGAGCGTTGACGATGATTCTGGAGCCAGCGGCCTGCCGGAAGATCTCGGTGAGCCGCACCGTCGGAACCGCGCCGGACTCGATGATGTCGGACAGGACGCTTCCCGGCCCCACCGACGGGAGTTGGTCCACATCCCCCACGATGATGAGGCCGGCATGATCGGGAATGGCGGGGAGAAGCTTGTTCATCAGCACCACGTCGACCATGGACGCCTCGTCCATGACCAGGAGGTCGGTGTGAAGCGGGTTCTCCTTGCAGCGCTTGAAGCCGAAGGTCTGCGGGTCGAACTCCAAGAGCCGATGGATGGTTTTGGCCTCCATCCCGGTCGACTCGGCGAGGCGCTTGGCTGCCCTCCCCGTCGGCGCGCAGAGGGTGACCCTAAGCGGCCTTCTGCCGATGACACCCAGGATGCTGTTGACCAGCGTGGTCTTACCCACCCCCGGTCCGCCGGTCACCACGACCACCTTGCTCTTGAGCGCAAGCCGAATGGCGTCGCGCTGCGAGGCGGAAAGGGTGATTCCTTTCTCGCTCTCCACCCAGGGGATCGCCTCTTCGGCTACGATACCGCCCCAGGGGGGCGTGCCGGCGCGAAGACGGCAGATCCCGGAGGCAACGCCTACCTCGGCCTTATAGAGCGGCGCGAGGAATACACAGGGGGAGCCGGAGATCTGGTCGGCGACCAGGTTTTCCTCGCCTATTTCCGCTTCGATGGCGGACTCTATTACCGGTTGAGGGATCTCCAGCAAAGTAGCTGCGCTCTCGGCCAGCTCCGCCCGCAGGCTGGCGCAGTGGCCGCCGGCCGACATCTCCTGCAGCACGTGCCGCACCCCCGCCTGGGCCCGGATCATGGAGTCGGGCGCTATCCCCAGCTTGGCAGCCAGGAGGTCGGCGGTCTTGAAACCTATGCCATGGATCTCCAGGGCCAGCCGGTACGGGTTCTCGGTGACCTTGAAGATCGCCTCGTTGCCGTAGCTCTTGTAGATCCTCACGGCGCGGGCTGTCCCAAGGCCATTGGACTGCAGGAACACCATGATGTCCCGGATCGCCTTCTGCTCCACCCAGGCGCCGGCGACCGATTCCATCCGCTTGCGTCCGATCCCCGGGAGTTCCAGAAGCCTCTCCGGGTGGTTCTCGATGACGTCGAACACCGCCGCGCCGAACGATTTCACCAGCACCTTGGCGAAGTGGGCTCCGATGCCGTGCACCATCCCGCTTCCCAGGTACTTCTCGATCCCTTCCAGCGTGGTGGGGGGAACCACCTTGATGTGCCCGGCCTTGAACTGCATGCCGTGGGTCCGGTCGTTGTGCCAGGAGCCGGTGCACTCAAGGTATTCCCCAGGCGTCACCGAGGCCGCGGCGCCGGTCACCGTCACCAGGTCGCGCTGCCCGGCAACCTTCACCCGCAGCACGCAGAACCCGGTCTCCTCGCTGTGGAAGGTGACGCGCTCCAGCGAGCCTGAGAGCCTGTCGACATTTTCTGTTGGGGGTGTCTCTTTCATGGCAGGCTCGATCGCAGGGTCAGGCAGAGGCGAAGGGGCCACATGGCCCGTTCAGCCGCAGGCAACACTGGTGATGTGGCAGCTTTTTACGGAATCAGCGGGATTGCAGCCCCGAGGAGAAAGGAAGCTCGAAGGTCTGTCCGCCGCGCGACAGCCTGACCTTGGTCTCCTTGATCTCGACCACCCGGGCGCCGGCGATTTCGGCCCCCTCACCCACCAGGACGCCGTTCAGTACCGCGCGGCGCATGCGCCTTTCGTCCTGGTAGGCGATCCCCGAGATGACGATGTCCGGCGCACCCGACTGTACCGCGGCGGTTTCCCGCGGGGAGCCCCCCTCACCCTCTGCCGCGGCGGAGCGATATGAAGAGGCCCGTGACGACTTCGATCTGGCCTGGCTGGCTGCTCCCTCCCCCTGCACAGAGGGGACTCCCGCAGTGACCGCGGCGGCCGGCTGCGGTGCCGGCACGGCTATGGGAGCGGCCGGCGCTACGGCAGGTGCCGCAGGCAAAGGAGCGGCGGGAAGAGGGGCTGCGACCGGCTCCTCCTTGGGCGTCTCGTTCCGGTTCCCCTTCAAAAGCACCCCCGCGCCTATGCCGAGGCAAAGAAGCGCCGCGCCGACGAGCAGCACGGGATAGCGGGCCGGTTCCTTGGGCTGGTTAGCCTGGTGGTAGCGGAGCACCTCCGGGCGCAGGTCGTTGGCCGCGCCGCGCCGGCTCCTGCGCTCCTGTTCCATTTTTCTCAAGGCATCGAGGATCAGACTCATCTAGATTCGCCCCTGGTTGTGGGTCAAGGTTTGCAGCCCCGGCGGGAAAAAACCTCCGGCGCGCCGATACAGCATCATCAGGGTCTGCCCCCCCAGCTTCCCGTCCGCGGTCAACTGCTCCCGGCGCTGGAATTCGGCGACAGCCGCCTGGGTCTTGTCGCTGAGTTCTCCGTTAACGGCGCCGTCGTAGCAGCCGACCTGTTTCAAGAGCCCCTGCAAAAGCCTCACCCCGGCCGCCTTCTCACTAGCTTTGCCGCGCGAGGAGATGCCGTGGAAATCCTTCCAGAGCAAGGTGGCGCCGCCGCTCCAGATCTGCGCGAGCTCGGCTCGGGTGAGCCTCTCTTTTCCCGCCACGGCCGGCGCCACGCCGACCTCGTCACGGTCAACCATCAAGAGGGCGATGAGCCTCTCGCCTCCCCCCGGCACGGCTACATGGAGCAGCGCCGGGGCGTCCAGGCGCGCCAGCGTGTCGAGGTTCCCGGTCACTTTCGTCGCCGTCATCCCGCGCTGGCGGGCAAGTCCGCGCAGCGTCGCCGGCTGTCCCGGGGTGGCAACAGCCGCCGGGGCCTGCCAGGCCGCCAGCACCGCGTTGACAGAGGCGAGCAGATTCAGCTGTTCGGAGGAGGCCGCAAGAGCTGCGAGCGCCGCTTGGCGCGACAGTGCGGGAGGGGGGTGCAAGGCGGCAGGTTTGTGGCGTAGCAGCGACCCTGAAAATATCGAGAAGGCGGCGATCGCCAGGATGCAGAGCGCCACCCCGGCAGACAGGGCCTTCATCGGTACGGCACGCCGCCTGCGGGGAAGCGACCTGCGCAGATCGGCTATGGCAAGAGCCGCCATTTCGGTTGAAACCTCCTTGCACTCCTTGGTGTAGGCGAGCAACAGGGCACGGTCGCAGACCCCGTTGATGAGGCGCGGCAAACCGCCGGAGAAGCTGAAGATCTTCTTGAACGCCCCCTGCGCGAAGGTAAGGGGTTCCCGCCCGTCGGCGGCGAACCTGATCCGGTGCCGGACATAGGCGCAGGTATCGTCGAAAGACATGGGTTTGAGGTGATAGCGCACCGTGATGCGCTGGTCCAGCTGCCTCAGTTCCTCCCGCGACAGGAGCGCGTTCAGTTCCGGCTGCCCCACCAGCACGATCTGGATCAGCTTGTCGCTGTCGGTCTCCAGGTTGGAGATGAGCCGGACCTGCTCCAGCACCTCGACCGAGAGGTTCTGCGCCTCGTCGATCACCAGCACCACGGTGCGGCCGGCGCGGTTCTCCTCCAGCAGGTAGGCGTTCAGGGTGGTGTGCAGCTCGCGCATGTCGTGGCTCACGCAGTCGAGCCCGAACTCCGAGTTCACCTCCTGCAAAAGCCCCAGTGGCGAAAGCGTCGGGTTGAAGATGAGCGCGGTGCGGTGGGTCTCCGGGTCGAGCTGGTTCAAGAGCGTGCGCACGATGGTCGTCTTGCCGGTACCCACCTCGCCCGAGAGCTCGATGAAACCGGCCCGGCTCTCGATGGCGAAGAGCAGGTGCGCGAACGCCTCCTGGTGCGGAGAACTTAGGAACAGGAACGAGGGGTTGGGGGTAAGCGCGAAAGGCGCCTCTTTGAAGCCGAAAGATTCCCAGTACATATATCCCCATAGGCCCCGGCGAGGGGGGGAAAAGGATTCGGGTGGAAAAACGAGCCATTAGTCTATAGGTATTTAGGGCAGGAGTGTCAAGCAAATTACTGCTTGGAAATGAAGAAGCATTCATCCCAAGAGCTACTTGTATCCGACGGCGAAGTCCATGACGCACATGTTCCGGTACAAAGGGTGCGGTCCGCAGGCGGCGCCCGCCGTGCCGAAGGAGCGCTCGAAGATGTTCTTGCGGTGTCCGCGGCCGGATACGCCGTCGTCTATGATCAGCTCCATCACCATCCGGCGCGCCGTATCGGGACCGTAGCCGATGTTCTCGGCGATGCTCCCCTGCCAGGTGCCGAAGCGCTCGATGCGCTGCTTCAGGTCGCCGCTTGCGCCGTCATGCCCCGTTGTGCCGGTGGCAGCCTGTTCCCGGACCAATTCGCCGGCCGCCTTAGCGAGCCCCGGCGACCAGGAAAGCGCGGACACGGGACGCTGCCTGGAAAGAAAGGCTATCGCCTCGTCGACGGCGGCCACCCCTTCGTTGGTCATCACCAGGTTCATCGAACCGGGGAGCCGGTACCCCTTCCCGATGAAGTTCCCCCTCATCTCCTTGAGGTAGCCGGCATAGCGGGCGGGATCGGTGCGGGCGACGTTGGTCTCGGCCAGGAGCTCGCGAGCCATCTCCCCGCGCGAGGCCTGCGCGGCCGTCGCCGACAACAGCAACAAGATCCAGATCCTCAGCAGAGTTTTCATGATTTTTTCCCCTCAAGCATTGCCAGCCTCGTTTCGAACACCTTCATGGCGTCGGCCAGCGTCGCCTCGATATCGTCTCCGTACACCGTGAAGTAGAGGTAGTCCCCCGAGTAGTGATGCCAGTTGAGATCCTCTACCAGGAGCGGCTCCAGGTAGCGCTCCATCTTCTCGTAGGGGTAAAACGGGTCGCCGTTGGGCCAGGTCCGCCGAAGCTTTTGCGCCTGTCCCTCGGTCAGGGGAATCCGGTAACGCACCGAAACCACTTCAGCGTTCATCTGAACCTACCTCCTTGTGGGTGCCGGGAAAAAACCCGGGGGAAAGCATATAGGGAGAAGCGCGCGTTGACAACGTCGCAATGCACGTGAATCGGGCCGAAGGAGCGAAAACAGCAATAAGGTAAAGCGGCGCGGGCCGCATGTCTGCACAGGTGCGACTGAAAAAGAGATGAAGGAAAGATAATTAACGGAGCAGACTTGCTTTTTCACGCAGGTCGGCTTTATTTTTATCATGTCAATCCACCAACAACTTATAGGTGAGCATATGCGCCTTTCACTTTATTTAGAACACGGTGAGCAGTTTTCACGGGCAGCCCTGAAACTGCCGGTACGCACTCCCATAGACATAGAGTCGAGCCTTCTCAATTGTTTCATCGAGGTGCTGCCGGTAGCTTCATCACACTACGTGGGGCCGGACCACCTGCCAGGGATTGAGTTTCCTCATCCAGAGATACGGGTGGTCTTTCAGCTGAAAGAGCATCCGCAGGTTGCAGCGATCTACTCCATCGATGTCTTTGTCACCGATGCGACGCTGAGTCTGGTGAGCCATGCCCAAGGTCACACCCACGTCGATATCAACCGCAGGTCCGCGCACATCGAGCGGCTGATCTCGAATAAGCAAAACGGGCTATTGGAGTTGATCGGCTGCAGTCACACCCTGCTGATCGACAGGCTGTCGCAGGCCTTCCTGGATCTGCGCGGCGCCTACCTCAACGCGCTCAACGAAGAGGGGTGCCTCCCCGTCCCGCACCACCATTAAAAAGAAGGCCCCGGGGGCGCTCCCCGGGGCCCCTTTCCGGTTTTTCTCCGCATGTTTCTTTGCCCCCCCAAAGCCTGTCTCTGCTTTAGTTTCGGTTTTCACAAAAGTTTGTTTTTCTCCGATTTTCTCAGTGGCTAAAGATTTGGTTGTTTTGTTTTCTCCAGATTCGCTTTTCTCAGATCTCCTCAGACGTTCTCCTTGTTAATGGTTTGGGGTTTATGGTTTCGACTTTAAGATGCAGCCCCTTCACCTCCACCACCCGCACCTTCTCCCCCTTCCGGATTCTCTCGCCGCTCACCGCGTTCCAGTACTCGCCGCGCACCAGCACCCTTCCCTCCGGGTCGATGTCGCTGTCCGCCACCCCCTCCTCTCCGAGCATCCCCTCCACCCCGGTGATCGGTTTTTCCCGGTGCGCCTGCACCACCTTGGCGACCACGACGATGAAGAACCCGGCGGTTAAGAGCACCGTGGCGATGATGACGCTCCAGGAAAGGCGCAGGTACGGCTCCGGTGACGGAAAGAGCATGAGCGAGCCGAGCACCATGGAGACGATCCCACCGACCGCGAGCATCCCGTAGGAAACCACCTTGATCTCGGCGATGAATAGGACGATGCCGAGCAGTATCAGGGCGATCCCCGCGTAGTTCACCGGCAGGGTCTGCAAGGCGAAGAACGATAGCAGCAAAGAGATCCCGCCGATCACCCCAGGGAGGATCACCCCGGGGTTGGAGAGCTCGAAAAAGAGCCCCAGCATCCCCAGGAGCATCAGCATATAGGCGACGTCCGGGTTGCTGATGGCGTCCAGAATCTTGTCGCGGGTCCCCATCTCGTAGCTGGTCACCCTGGCTCCGGAAAGATGCAGCACCTCTTCATTCCCCCCGCGGAGCACCTTGCGCCCTTCCAGCTTGGCCAGAAGCTCCTGCCGGTCGGCGGCGACCAGGTCGATCACCCTTTGCTGCAGCGCCGCCTCCGAGGTAAGCGAGATGCTGTCGCGCACCATGCGCCTGGCGAGTTCCACGTTGCGTCCGCGCTTTTTGGCGATGCCGTCGACATACGCCTCGGCGTCGTTGACGATCTTCGACTCCATCACCTTGTCCGGCTTTTCACCGCCAAGCCCCACCGGATGCGCGGCGCCGATGTTGGTCCCCGGGGCCATGGCCAGGACGTCCGCCGACAGCCCTATCACCGCCCCTGCCGAAGCGGCCCGGGCCCCGGACGGGGTGACGTAGACCGCGACCGGGACGGGGCTTGCGAAGATGGCCTGCACCGCGTCGCGCATCGCCGTATCCAGCCCCCCCGGTGTGTCCAGCTCGACCAAGAGGAGCCGGTCCCCGCGCTTTCCCGCCGCCTCCAGGCTCTGCTTCAGATAGCTTGAGGTGACCGGGTTGATCGGGCCGCGCACCGAGATGACCGCGACCTGCGGTTGCTCGCCGAAAAGCCGCATCGGCAGCACCAGCCCCAGAACCAGCAACGCCAGCAAGAAGAGTCTCTTCACGGAACCTCCTAACCTACCCTTCCTCCCCCTCGGAAACTGCGTCGGCTCACCCGTACCCGGGAGCGATCAGGGCGCCGCCAAGGGAGATGCGTGCTGGTCCGGGTAAAGCTTGGCGATCTGGAGGAAGGAGTCCAGGCAGCATTCCAGCAGCACCTCGACCAGTTCCGGGTCGAACTGTTTGCCCGCCTCTTCCTTTATGGTGTCAAGGACCTCGTCGCAGTCCCAGGCGTCTTTGTAGCACCTGCTGCTGGTTAGCGCGTCGAAGACGTCGGCTATGGCGACGATCCTGCCGAAGAGCGGGATCTCCTCCCCCCGCTTGCCGCGCGCTCCCCCCTGCTCCGCCTCGAACCCGGGCAAGGGTTGGCGGGTGCGCGGATCGATGTGCCCGGGGTACCCCTTGCCGTCCCACCTCTCGTGGTGGTTCATGATCACAACCGCCGCCGACTCGTCGAAGTCGGAATAGATGTCGCTGAAAAGGTCGGCGCCGTAGACGGTGTGCTGCTTCATGGTTTCGAACTCTTCGGGGGTGAAGCGACCGGGTTTCTTCAGGATGGTGTCCGAGATGGCGACCTTCCCCACGTCGTGCAGCATGGCCGCCATGCGCAGCACGTCGCGGTTCTTGTCGATCTCCTGCTGCGGCAGCCCGTTTCTCGCGGCCCACGCCTCGTAAAGCTCCACGGCGTAGGAGGCCACCCGGTTCACGTGCGGGCCGGTCTCCTTCGGGTCGCGCATCTCGGCCATCCGGTTCATCCGCAGGATGATCTCGCGGGTCATCTTGGCGCGCTCCACCGCATTGGCCGCGGCATTGGAGAAGTAGGTGATGATATCGTCGTTATTGTCGGTGAAAGGGACCACGCTCCCGCAGGCGTCCATGGCGTTGATCAGCTGCAGCACGCCGATCACGTCGCCCCGGTGGTTCTTGAGAGGGACGGTGAGCATGGAGCGGGTACGGTAGCCGGTCATCTCGTCGTAGCGGCTGTTGAAAGAAAAGGGGTAGACCGGATCGATGCAGGAGACGTCCGGGATATTGAGGATGGAGCCGTTCAGGGAGACATAGCCGGCTATCGAACTGCTGCTGATGGGAACGGTGAAGGTCGCATAGGGGAGTTTGCGCCCCACCGGCAACCGGCGCTGCATGGTGTCGTTCTGGGCGTAACTGAACTTGAGCAGGTCACCTTCCTTCACATAGATGGAACCTGCGTCACAATTGGTGAAGCGGCGCGCCTCTGTCAGTATCTTCTCCAGAAGCAGGTCGATATCCTTGATCTGCGACATCTCCAGACCGAGATGCAGTGCCTTGATCAGCTTGCTGTCTGGTCCACTCATAGTCTCAGCCCTCTTCAAAGAGTAAAACCCGCTCAAAGCTCGCGGTATTGTTCCATTAAAGAGGGTTTTTTGCAACAGCTAAGGAAGTAAATGAGCGTTGCCGCCTACTGTTCCTGCTTAAGGTTCTCCCGGGGCGGGGGGGGCGAATTCCTTAGGAGCGCCACGTACTCCACGATCTCGTCAAGCTGCTCTCCCGTTATCAGTTCCTTCGGGAAGGCGGGCATCGCACCGGCTCCCGCCCGGACCTGCGCCTTGATCATGAACCCGGGCAACGGCTTATTGTTGAGGGCAAACCCGAGCCCCTTCTTCCCTCCGGGGTGGCACTCGTTGCAATTGCCCATGAAGGCGCGCTCCCCCCGGGCCACCCTGGCGTTGTCGATCTTCAAGGGTTCCGAGATAGGTTCCCCGCGCCTGGCGGAGCACCCGGCGCAAAGCGCCAGCGAAAGAGCGACTACCATTACAATGCGCATTTTTACCCCCTATTTTTGTTCTTCCCGCGTGATGCGCCACAAGACGCCGGTATTTTTCATAGCCCCGTGGCTACTGCCTCTATGCGATACCCCGACGGCAGGGCGCTGTCTTCGGGGTTCAGCGCCCGGACCCCGTCCTCAGGCAGCACGGTGAACTTCCCGCCGCCTGACGTGGGGCGCATCTCGTAACAGCCGCACAAGGCGGATCCCAGCAACGGGTACCCAATTTTAATTAGCTTGAGCATGGGTTATTTCTTATTGGTATTTTTTAATCGTGCAAGTATAAAAAGGTGAACCTGTCCTGTCAAGCGAATCGATACGTTTGACGGCCCTAGCCCGCTTTGTATAATTGGCAAATTCTAACCTAAGGAGGTTCAACGTGAGCTTTAATCCTTTCAAGGAGCGCGGCATCGCCGCCGACAAGCAGCTGAGGAACTGGCAGGAGTTGAACGTCAAGCCCTACGACAAGAACGAGGCGCATCCCTACACGAAGGCCCGCATTATCCTCATGAACGGAGTGGAGGTCGAGGGGGCCATCTTCTCGCACCAGTTCGCCCGCAACTGCAACGACCCGGAACTAAAGAAGCAGTTAGCCCTCAGCCGCAGGGTCGAACAGCAGCAGCAAAAAACCATCAACTGGCTTTCCCCGGGGGACGAGTCGCCGCTTGAGACCACCATCGGCTATGAGCAGGTGGCGGTCGATCTCACCGCCTTTCTCGCCGCAAACGTCCCCGATCAGTACGTGAAGCAGGTCTTCGATTTCGGGCTTCTGGAGGACTTCGACCACCTGTACCGCTATGCCAACCTCCTGGAGATGACGCAGGGGGTGAAGGCGGAAAAGCTGGTCGGGAAGCTGACCGAGATCACCCCGGGGCGCCCCACCGTCAAGGAGCACCGCCACCCCTTCGACGACGTCAGGAAACCGATGAACCGGATGGCCGCCGACCCGCTCACCAAGCTCTACACGCTCACCCTTTTGGCCGGCGAGCAGCAGACCATGAACTTCTACATGAACATCGGCAACACGCTGCAGGACCAGGTCGGGCGGGGGTTGTACCAGGAGATCGCCATGATCGAGGAGCAGCACGTCACCCAGTACGAGTCGCTGCTCGACCCGCAGACCCCGTGGATCGAGAACGCGCTCCTGCACGAGTACAACGAGTGCTGGCTCTACTGGTCCTTTCTGCAGGAAGAGACCGACCGCCACGTGAAACCGATCTGGGAACTGCACCTGGGCATGGAGCTCACTCACCTCCAGAACCTGGGCAAAATCGCCGGCAAGATGGGGGTAAACGTGGATCAGGTGCTGCCGCAGACCTTCCCCGCGCCGCTGCAGTTCAAGTCCCAGGTGAACTACGTCAGGGAGATCCTGGCCACCCAGATCGACTACAACGCCTTCGAAACCGAGATCGGCCCGCCGGACCAACTCCCGGAAAACCGGCGCTACGTCGAGTGCCAGGACCTGCTCAACGTAAAGGGTGCCCCGAGCGAAGAGGTGATCAAGATGAACCAGCGCAAGAATGGGCTGGATTACCGCCTGGAGCTGGCGGGGCAGCACCCCGTCAAGGAGCTGCGTCAGAAGAAATAGCGGATCCCGCCCCTACCCTACCCTTCCGGAACGCATGAGCTACTCCCGTCGATAGGATGCTCCCGCCGGGTGTGCACCGAAGAAGAAATCCGACCGCCTCCGCACCAACGGAGGCGGTTTTTTGTCTGTTTTCCCAGTCAGTACGGCCACTTATATTTTTTTCACCAGAGGGTGAAAAAATAGTTTGACATTTAATCGATTCGGAATTAGTTTAATATCAATCGATAACACATCGAATGTGTAGCAGGAGAAACCCCATGGCAAAGAAAAAGAATTCATATCGCGCGCTCAATACCTACACCAAGCTGATGCGGGCTTCCGAGTCGGTAACCAGCAGGGTGGGTCGGAAGATGTCCGAGGCGGGGCTGACCATCAGCCAGTTCGGAGTCCTCGAGGCGCTGCTCCACAAGGGGGCGATGTGCCAGCGCGACGTGGCCGCGAAGATCCTCAAGAGCACCGGGAACATCACGCTGGTAATCGACAACCTTGAAAAGCAGGAGCTGGTCAGGCGAGAGCGCAGCCTGGAAGACCGGCGTTATTACACCGTCGTCCTCACCGACAAGGGACGGGCGCTTATAGAGGTCGTTTTCGCCGAAGTCGAGGCTGCCATCGTGTCGGAGATGGGCGTCCTCACGGAACAGGAACAGGAAACGCTGGGAGAGTTGTGCAAGAAACTTGGAATAAGGGAGGGACAGGGATAACAGAGAGCGCCTTTTTTTTGAGAAAACAGCTTAACATTAAAACACATAACTTAAAACCATCTAACAATAACCTATAAAAAGGAGTACACCATGAAAAAGATCATCGCAGCCATAGCAGCCATAGCAGCACTGGCCCTTCCCGTTGTCGCCTCTGCCTCTACCTGGAATATCGACCCCGACCACTCCAACGTCGGTTTCAAGGTGCGCCACCTGATGGTCTCCAACGTCAAGGGGAGCTTTGAGAAGCACCGCGGCGTTCTGGAGCTAAACGACAAGGACATAACCAAGTCCAAGGTTTCCGTCACCATCGATACCGCATCGGTCAACACCAATGTCGCCAAGCGCGATGAGCACTTGAGGAGCGCCGACTTCTTCGACGCCGCCAAGTACCCGACCATGACCTTCACCTCGAAAAAGGTGGCCAAGGCCGGCAAAGGCAAACTCAAGGTGACCGGCGACCTGACGCTGCACGGCGTGACCAAGGAAGTGGTACTGAACGTTGAAGGGCCGGCCAAAGAGAGCAAGGACCCCTGGGGCAACCTGAGAAGCGGCGTGGTCGCGAGCACCAAGATCAACCGCAAGGACTTCGGCCTGGTCTACAACGCGGCTCTTGAGACCGGCGGCGTCGCAGTAGGCGAAGACGTCGACATCAACCTTGAAATCGAGATGATCAAAGCGAAGTAACTTGCTGACCGGCCGTAAATAAAAAAGGAATCCCCATCGCTGCAGCTGATGGGGATTCCTTTTTTTGCGCTCGCTGTCGCGGTCCTGGAAGCTTTTCTGGAGCCTCGCCACCTGCAGGACAAAACGCGCATGCTCCTCCCGATGGTGCGCAGGGAGCTTTTCACCAGTGGCCGATCAAGCGCACCTGGCGGCCCGAAGCGGAAATCCAGAATTGACCGCTCAGAAGCTCACCGGCAACGGAACCGGTACCGGCCCCGAGAGCGTCGGCCAAAAGATCAGCCCAGCTGAAGTGGTACCCTGAAAACTCGTCCACGCACTCGATGATGAAACCCGGCACCAGAGCAACGCCCGAGGACACCGCCATTCTCTCGTCCGGGCCCATTGGTGTCGCGGTGTGATATGCGACACTGTCGGCAATAAGCCCTAAGGCAGAACTCCCCGCGAAATGAGATACCTTGTCGGACTCAATTGCGAAAGAAGGCTTGGCAACAAGTATCAGCACGAGCAAGAATACCGTTCTCATAGTGACCTCCCTGAATGCTTGTCTGCTATAAGCATTCTTCCTGACTCACCGCGCAACTCTAATGATACCGGAATTTTCCTGGATAACAGAGGGGTGAGCAGCACCCCCCTCTCGCTCCGCAGGGAAAAGAGCCCCACTTGCGCCCCCTGCGGCACCAGTTGGACAACCCGGTACGACAAGGATTCGAGGATGCAAAAGGCCGCACAAGCTTTCGCTAAAATGACAAAAGGGCTACCCGTGATCGGATAACCCTTTGAAATCATTTATGGTGCGAGAGAGGGGACTTGAACCCCTATTCCGTGAGGAGCCAGATCCTAAGACCAGTGGGTCATGATGCTGCATATGTATATACTTGTTTTTACATGGATTATGTTTTTACAGTTGTACGTTTTTTATGCAGAAAAGACAGTTTTTTGGCTATGTTATTTGCAATTGTCATAATTTTGTCATAAGGACAATCGCAATTTTCCCTTGGCACAACAAAATAGGGGCGACGTAGCTACCCGTCCTCCACTCTTTTTGTTCTTTTCGGCCGGTCATGAATTCACCGTAATTTAGAGACGGCAGCTCTTTGCTAGAAAAACGGGATTAGCGGGATTACCGGCAGAATCCCGAGTATCGCGGGAACGATAAAATAGCGGCGACGACGATCATGTCCTCTCTCCTCAATCATGATTATCAGTTGTCCCGGCTATATTTAATGCCCCACAACCTATCCGATAAAGTCAGGTTTTTACCTTTTTTTCAATAGTTTACACACATTATATACCTATTAATTGACAACCTACCACTTGTGCTGCATAACAACATCATTAATAGCCAAGGGAGTGCTTAAATTTGGATAAGAGCGAGGAGAAAAATAAAGGCGGGCAGGAGCAGCTCGAGCTGGTGCCTGAGACACCGCCGGCAAAAAAATCTCCGGGCAGGCCTAAAAAAAACCCTGCTGGTGGAGTCCGAAAACCAGGCAGGCCGGCGAAAGAGGAAGCTGTTCCCAGCGTTATCCACATTAAATTGCCCCAATCTCAATACAATGCGCTGATATATCTGCGAGATGAGCTCAGAATAGCCACAACAACTAGCGAGCTGGTGCGGACTGCGGTTGACCGGTTAATTGTGGATATGTCGAGGAAACACGGGAGCCTGGAAAAGCGGCCGGCCGGTAAAAAATTAGACGCCGTGCAGCAGAGGATAGCAGGCATCCAGCAGATGCTGCTCGAGGCGCAGATTTGGATGGGCGACAATGGTAAGTTTGTCTGTGATAAACTGGATCGTGCCGGGCGTTCCCTGCGAGATGCGGTGTATGCAACCGAAGATTGGCGCCTTTTGAATGTTTTCGATGCCGCCAGGACACTGAAATCGCTGATGGACGAACTCCCTCCCAACAATGACCTCGGCCAAAAAATCTACCAGAGGATTGAGCCAATATTTCTGGAGGCACGCCGGCTGGAGCACTTGTTGGAGCAACAACTCGAGATGGACGAAGGTCTGGATAAGGGCTTACTTCGGTGAGAACCTGGTGTCCCAGTTCAGGTTCGTTTCTTCTACACGGGACACAATCCTTCCGCAGTCCATGGACGAGAAATCCGACATCGATTATATGGTGGTGCTGAAGGAGGACGGGAGTGTGCCGCAGACTTACCTGAACCGCATCAAACGTTTTGCGGACAAATACTACAGCACATCGGAAATTAAGCAGTCGAATCCGTCAATGGTGCTGGAGTTGAACCACATCAAGTTCGACCTGGTGCCGGCAATCCAATCATGGGGTGGTTCTTATCAGATTCCGAAGGGGTCGGAAGGGTGGCAGGATACCAACCCCAATGACTATAAAAGCACCTTGACAGAAATAAACAAGAATAACTCAAGCCAGATTAAACCTACCATCCGCCTGGCTAAATACTGGAACGCCAAGAATCACTACGTTTTTGACTCGTTTGGTTTGGAGAAGTGGCTTATCGGACTTTCATACTTGAGTTGCACCAACCTGAAGGATTATCTGTTCACGGTCTTCGACAATCTCTCAATTTCAAACGATTGGGCGCAGTGGCGGAAGGACAACGTGAACCGAGCAAAGCTGATTGTCAAGAACGTGCGGGATTATGAGCGCCTTGGTATGGCGCCTACAGCAGAGAGCGAAATAAAAAAATTGATCCCGTAGAGGGTTTTGCCTTTTCCCTGACACAGACAGACAGTGAACTGTGCCAAATACACAGTTTGTCATGGGCAGCAGTGAGGGTATCTTGACATCGATGGGCGTTGTCGGCAAGACATTTGCCCCTGACTTCCGGCCGAACGATTCCGACATAGGCAACTGGAAAAGTCCTTGCAGCCTGGGCAGGAGACCAATAATGGCGCAGTGGAAAAGACTGTTCTACCTCTTCACCAAAGAGATTACATCATGGTGGTTGTTTGCTGGAGGAATTTCCATATCCTGGGGGGTTTCTCTGCTGGCAAAAAACATGACGAAGCAGTTGCTTTACGCCGGCACTACCCTGCAATTTTTCGGTATGACTCTTGTCGGAATCGGCATTTGGGAGATACTAAAAGATTTCGGAGAACGGCCGATTCTAGAGAGAATCGCGGAGTGGTTTCAACAAGTGCTTGCGGCGTTAAAGCCCAAAGAAGTGCGCAGTTGCACCACTTCTATTCCGTCGGCTACAGTGAATATAACGGCCGGCGGACTTGGAGCCCACACCAGCCCGCCACCCACCCTGGAGGAGCGTGTCACAACTCTGTATAGTGGACCCCATTTTCAGGACAATAGTTTAAGATGGCGCCTGCGATAAAAGGAGCAGGCAATGAGCGAACGGAAGCGCAAAAGTTTCACCAGCCAGTACAAGACGAAAGTGGCTCTCGAAGCGATCCGCGGCGTCAAGACGCTGAACGAAATCGCCCAGGAATTCGGTGTCCATCCGACTCAGGTGGGCGAGTGGAAACGAGAGCTCATCGCGCAGGCGCCAGGCATCTTCGAGACTAAGCGCGGCCCGAAGCCCGATGATCCGGCGGCCAGTCCGGAGCGGCTTTACTCCGAGATCGG
>NZ_AUGE01000032.1 GCF_000426865.1 Citrifermentans bremense R1 | reverse complement strand
GCACGCAAGATCGAAGCACCTGCTCAGCCGTCATTCCCTCTCGCCCGGTTTCGTGGCGGCGATTACGGATCAGGTCGTTATAAACCAAGTCCAGCATCTGTGGTGTGTCATCTAGAACCTTGGAGATCTCCTTGAGTTCCAGGCCGATGTCGTGACGAGCAGTTACTGAAAACAGGCTCATCTGCCGGGTCTGTTTTTGCCTCATGTTTGCCGCTCCAGTTGTTATTGAATTGAAGCAAATCAATATGTTACGGAACGGATTATAGCACGGCGACAACTAAAACCTAAGCACTTTCTCGGGGATTAGACAACAAATTCAGCACGTTATGTTTCCGGACGGAAACTAAACTAGCATGACTGGAGCACTAAATGCCTGAAATGACCTACCGCGACGCAATTAACCAGGCGCTTAAAGAAGAGATGCGGCGTGACAAGAAGGTGGTGGTCTACGGTGAAGACGTAGCCCTCTACGAGGGGGCCTTCAAGGTGACCCGCGGGCTGCTCTCCGAGTTCGGCGAGCTGAGGGTTCGGGATTGCCCGATTTCGGAGAACACCATTGTCGGGGTGGCCGTGGGCGCCGCCATGGCGGGGGTGCGGCCGGTAGCCGAATTGATGACGGTAAACTTCGCGCTTCTCGCCATGGACCAGATCGTGAACCACATGGCGAAGGTCCGCTATATGTTCGGCGGCCAGACCTCGGTCCCGATGGTCATAAGAATGCCGGGCGGTGGCGGTAGCCAGCTGGGCGCCCAGCACTCGCAGAGCCTGGAAAGCTACTTCATGCACTGCCCCGGGATGCTCGTTGCCTATCCCGCGACCCCGGCCGACGCCAAAGGGCTGCTCAAGAGCTCTATCCGTACCGATAACCCGGTGATTTTCCTTGAGCACGAGCTTCTCTACAACAGCAAGGGAGAAGTTCCCGAGGACTCAGAGCACCTGGTTCCATTCGGAAAGGCCTCCATTATGCGCACAGGCGACGCGGTGACGCTCATCGGCTACGGTCGCATGTCCATCCTTTCCCTGCAGGCGGCGCAATTGCTCGAGAAGGAAGGCGTCTCCTGCGAGGTGATCGACCTGCGCACCCTCACCCCGCTCGACAGCGAGACCTTCCTTAGCTCCGTGTCGAAGACCGGCCGGGCGGTCGTGGTGGAAGAGTGCTGGAGGAATGCGGGGCTTGGGGGGGATATCGCCTCGCGCATCTACGAGCGCTGTTTCGACACCCTGCTGGCACCGGTCAGGCGCATCTCCGGGCTCGACGTGCCGATGCCCTATTCGCGCAAGATCGAGAAGGTCTGCATCCCGCAGGTCGAGGGGATAGTGCAGGGCGTCCGGGATCTTCTAAACGAATCATACTGAGGAGCCGCCATGAACGAGATCGTCATGCCGAAACTGTCCGACACCATGACCGAGGGGAGGCTAGTCTCCTGGAAGAAGAGGGTAGGGGAGACGGTGACCCGCGGCGAGGTGATTGCCGAGGTCGAGACTGACAAGGCGAACATGGAACTGGAAGCCTACGTCTCGGGCGAGTTGCTTGAGATAAGGGTGCAGACGGGGGATCTGGTGCCGGTGGGTACGGTGATCGCCGTCATCGGGAAGGCCGGTGAAAAGGGAGCGGGCGCGGCACAGCAGTCGGCACCGGTGCCGCACGTGGAGCCTGAACCGGCAAGGCCGCAAGAGGTGGCGTCTGCCGGGCCGCCGGCCGCGCTGAAGCCTGAGCCAAGTAGAGGAGAGCCTCAATCATCGGCCGCAGAACCGCCCGCCGCGAAAGGGGCGAAGCCTGCCGAGGCTGTCGATCTCGTCTCCCCGGAAGGGGAAAAACAGGCCCCGGCCGCGCCTCCCAGGCCCGGCGCCGAAGAGTCGCAGCCTGCCGGCGAGCCGAAAGAGCCGTACCGCCAGGGGGGGGCGCCGGAGGGGGCCGCGCCGACCGCTGAGCTTGCAGCCGGTGCCGGGCGGGAAAAGGCTGCACCCATGGTCAGGCGCCGTGCCCGCGAGCTGGGGGTTGATCTCGCCCAGGTGCAGGGGAGCGGTCCCGAGGGGCGCATTCTGCTCACCGACCTGGAGTTGCAAGAGAAGGAACCTGCGCCGGCTGGTCAAACACCACAGGCTGCCGCTGAAGCGGCGCCGGCGCCTGAGGGCGAAGGGCCAAGGCCGATGTCGCGGCTGCGGAGCGCTGTCGCCAGGACCGTGACCGAATCCTGGCATAACATCCCGCACTTCACAGTCACCGTGGATGTCGAGATGGACGAGGCTGAAGCGGTCCGGCGCCAGTTGAAGCAAAGCGGCATGCCGGTCAGCGTCAACGATATCATCGTGAAAGCGGTGGCGATGGCGCTCTCGCAGTTCCCGCAGATGAACGCGAGCTTCACGCCGGAAGGGCTGCAGTTCCATAGCGACATCAACATTGCGATAGCAGTAGGTATGTCTGACGGCGTACTCATGCCTGTGCTCTCTGCTTGCCAGCGGCGCTCGCTGCTTGATATCGCGCAGGGAGCAAAGAAGCTCGTGGAACGTGCCCGCTCCGGCAGCCTCAGTGAACAGGAGATGCACGACGGGACCTTCTCCATTTCCAACCTCGGCATGTTCGGTGTCGGCAGTTTCAGCGCCATAATCTATCCCTCCCAGTCAGGAGTACTTGCCGTCGGGACCGTCTCCGAAGTCGCCAGGGTAAATTCAGGCGTGCTGAACAGCACCAAGGTCATGAAGGTCACCCTTTCCGCCGACCACCGTGTGGTTGACGGCGCCTATGCCGCACAATTTCTGGCCGGATTGAAGGAAATCCTGGAGAACCCAGTCCGGCTTCTCATCTGAACCTGCAACCGTCCCGTTCGTTCCTTTGAAAATGGGGGTAGCGTGAACGCTGCCCCCTTTGCTTTGCTTTGCCGCCTCCCTCGACTCATGCAGCATCCCTTCGGCCTCTTCTTAGGTACCAGCACACCCGCTATCGGCTTTTTTCACTGAGATGCTAAAGTACCGTCCCAATGAGCCGATAGGAATGCTAGCTGGACATTCCAGATGGCCAGATTGTTCCTGGGAGCACAATACTCGACCTGTAACAGTGGGGGAAGATTATGAAGTGTTTGATAGTAGACGACGAAGTCTTTTGCCGCGATTTCGTGGCCACCCTCCTCAGTACTACCGCCGATTGCCATCAGGCGGGCAGCGGCGTCGAGGCGCTTGAAAAGTACAACGCAGCGTTGGCGGCGGATGACCCCTTCGACCTAGTCATCATGGACATCATGATGCCCGGCATGAGCGGCCATGATGCCGCGAAGGCAATCCGGCATATCGAGAAGGAGCAAAAGCCGACGAAAAGGGTAAATATCGTCATGCTGACCGCACTCAACTCCTCCAACGACGCCATGGAGTCCTTTTGCAACGCGCAGTCCGCCGCGTACCTGGTAAAACCAGTTTCCAAGGATGGGCTCTTCAATGTGCTTTCGAAGCTGGGGCTTATGAAGCGGTAGGAATCAGCAGTTCATTTGAAAAAAAGCGGCATCCGACACGGCCATCTGGACCGGAAAGGATGCCGCTTCTCGTTCGGGGGATCAGTTAGGGTAAGCAGTACCAAGCGCACTGAGACCTATGACATCAGGGTATGCGATAAGGACGGAGTACTGATTGCGGTGTGCCAGGCACTGGCATATCGGACCGGAAAGCCGCTTCCCTTTCTCTGAGAGGCACCCGGTCGCTGATCGAGCCTGCAACAGATGTTGAATTCGAGGCCACTGAGTATTAAAATGTTTACTGAGCCCATGGCTCAGTTTCCGGTTGTCACGACTTATCCAGTGGCAAACCTTCTTATGAGCATGGGTGCTTTTTACTGCTACCGGTTTTCACGAGGAGGTCTCATGGAAAGACATCATCAGATCCATTTTCTTCGCCAGGCACTCTTTCTTCCCGTACTGCTTCTGGCCGTTATGACCTGCAGCGCGGCGGCAGGCGTCAACCTGAGCGTCAATATCGGCCCGCCCATAGTGGTTGCCGAGCCCCCTGCCGTGGCGGTGGTGCCCGGTTCCGGCGTCTATTTCGTTCCGCAATTCGATGTCGATCTCTTCTTTTACAGCGGCTACTGGTGGTCCCCCCGCGGGGAGCGCTGGTACCGTTCGCGCGAGTACAACGGCCCCTGGCGCGTGGTGTCGCGTAGCGCCGTGCCGCGGCCGGTGTATCGCGTACCCGGCGACTACCGCAGCGTCTACGTGAAGGAGCGTCACATACCGTACGGCCAGTGGAAAAAGGAGAGAAACGAGTACCGCGGCGGTAAGGGTGGGAGAGGGGAGTCTCGCGGACATGGCGAACACAAGGGGGAAGGTCATCGTGACGGCCACGGTCGCGGCGGGCACGACTGATCCAGGTGCTACCCCAGAGAACTAAGCGCCGACATCCAGGCGGCGACGACTACCGAGGCGCTGGCCAGCGCGAGGAGCGCGTTGACCAGCAACTTCGGCTGCCCCAGATATCCCACCAGGAGTTCCGCCACCACGCCGAATAACGAGCCGAAGCAAAAGCCGAAGAGGTGCGCACCGAGGTCGGTGCGCTCCCCTTCAGTCCCCAGAAGCACCAGCAGCGCGAGCGCCGCAGCGACCGGCAATGGCCAGCGCCTACGCAGGTGGTGCCGGTAACGCATCATGGAAATTGCGCCCAGGATGCCCACCGCCCCGAAAACCGCGGTGGAGGAACCGACCGAATTGTGGCTTGGGAGCTGAATGTAGGCGTTGGCGAGGTTGCCGCAGGCCCCTGAGGCCAGAAGCAGGGTCCAGGCGAGCCCTGAGCCGAGGTCACGGCAGAGGTAGACGACGAAGAACCCGCCGATGGCGAGGTTGCTCATGAGGTGCAGTGCGTCCGCGTGCAGGGTGAGCGCGGTGATTACTCGCCACCACTCGCCACGCATGATGGCGCTGGTGTGAGCGCTGCCTATCTCGCCCCAGTCCACAGGTTGGCGCCCCATCAGGGTCAGGTCGAGGTTGGTCAGGTTGTGGAAGGTGGCGAGCAGCAGCAGTATGCACAGGGTGGGGAGCGTGTTTTTAGCCATCGGGCGGACCGGCGGCAGGAAAGGCGGCCAGTTGCGGTTCTCGTCGACGTAAAGTCGCAGTTCGCGGCAGGCGTCCTCCAACCGCGAGTGGGGGACCAGTACTTGCCATCCTCCCCCCCCGGGCTCGACCCGGTTTTCGATGTAGCGCGCTTCCAGCACCAGAGCCCAAAGCCGAGCGCGCCGCTGCGCAAGATGCGTCCCGGCCTGGGCTTCCACCTTGGCCGGCGGCACCGCCACCCACTCTTCCATACTCTCCGAGTTTTCTTCCTGCTCGTTTTTCATGGCGGCAAGTATGTCAGATCCTTCCTCCAGAGTCACCTGGAAAGCGGATTCCGGGGGTAGCGGCGCCGTCTTCTTGGCAAAGCCTCCCTCGTCGCTCCCCATCGAACCCTGTACTTCACTCTGCATCGCGTCTCCCTGGCCGGCTCCAAATCCCCAAACCCCAGCGTCTTGACTAATTTTTACTCAGTGCTACAAGAAGCTAGTGCTGACGCCTGGTTAAATCAAGGGCACGCTCAAAAAAGACAGCTTCGTGTTTGCCGATGCAGGTTTCTCGGTTTGATTTCCGCAGGTGGTATCGGAGTTTGGCACGCCGAAGACCGTCGTAGCTCCGAAAGGGGAAATGGAATGCGAGGCAGGAAGATCCGCTTGAAACAACCCGCTGCCGCTCGAAATAGTTGGTACCGCATGTCCAACAGCGCGCATCCTTCCCGAAGGGTGCCGATTCGGGTTCGGTGGCACCGGAGGCTGGTCCGCATTGGTAAAAGGAGGTATGTCTACATGATTAACGAAGAGATCAGGCATTTCGTAGATAGGGTCGGGCATGCCTTTGTGGCTACTGCCGATGCCGAAGGGAATCCGCACCTGGCAGCGGGTCGGGGCATCACCATCATGGAACCGGACAGGTTGGTGTTCGAGTCGTGGTTCTGCCAGACCAGCCTGAAGAATCTGGATGAAAATGCCAGCGTGGCGGTCGCCATCGCCGACCCGGTTACCGGAAACGGGTTTCAGTTCCTGGGGCGAGTGGAAAAGACGGTGGACACTGCGGTGCTGAACGGCTATGCGCCCGAACTTGAGCCTGCGGGTCTCCCCCAAGTACAGTGGAGGCTGGAGATCCGGGTGGAGAAAGTAATGGCCTTTACGGCCGATGCCCACTCGGACCGCCCCCTGGGGTAGCGCTTACTTACCTGTTTTATCCTGCAGCATCAATTCCTCTGCTTTAGGCACATCCTCTTCTGCCACCTCTATTTCCCTGGCGGCCCCTGCCTTTGCTTCACCCAGAAAATACTCGATCCCTCCTTTGCTGAGAATCGCCTCCACGCGTGCCAGATCAGCTTCATCTTTCGGGTTGTAGAACCTCACCATGACATCCTCCTTGTGGTTCCTGGTATCTTCAGGAGCCGGTGCTTTGTAAAACCTTGCAAATTCTAGTCGTCAGCACTTCAAAATCAAGTAACCCTTCAGCACCCCAAACCGCAACGATACCTTGATTTCCGCCATTTCACGTTGGTTACGTTAAAATTCCCGTCAAATGACTGAGTGGCTCCCCTTGTTACAGTGGCCGGTGTGCGCACGACTGAGTGCGATACAGGTGCCGTTATGTCGGCATGTGCCGGCCGGGTCTGGAGAATTTAATAGTGGGCGAGACCCACTGCATAACCTGAATAATTGCGGTACGTTCGGAAGCTGAGCCTGTACCGACTCTTTAATAAAACCAATCTTAACTCTTCTGCTTGTCGGAAAGAACGCGAAACTAGGGGTTTGGGCATGCCTTAAGCAGGTAGTGGAGCATCGCGGGTTGAGGTGCCGAGCCAAGTTTCCAATGCAATGAGGTGTGATATGAAACGAAGGGTTCTGATCGTAGACGATGTAGAGGACATAAGAGTGATGCTCCGTCACATGATCGAAAAGCAAGGGCACACCATCGTTGCCGAGGCCGCTAACGGCATCGAGGCTGTGGAAAAGTTCCGCGCACACCGGCCCGACGTCACCATCATGGACATCGACATGCCCCTGAAGACCGGAGTGGAGGCCGCACGCGAGATCCGTGAATTCGCCCACTCTTCCCGGATCGTCTTTTGCAGTGGCGGTTTCTCGAAATACGAGACCCCCCCTGCCGAACTCCGTACCGGTCGGAGCAGCCTGCTAAGAAAGCCGTTTCTGCCGTCCCAGTTGTACGAAGAGTTGTGCGCCAGTTAGTTGGATTGCAATCAGCGTGTTCTTTGACTGCTATGTGATGTGAATTGACTTGTTATGTTCTTGCTTGTATGTGGTTTCTCTGCATGTGATGCTATGCGATGCTGTGTGATGGATGCAATCATTTGTATGTGATCTTTTTTTCTGATGCTATGAGCGATGCGATGGTATGTTTGCTGATGGAATGACGTAGTCGACAAGGAGTGGATCTAAGCCGTTGGGTGGCCTGTATCAGTTGGGGGCCACAAGTTTTCTTTAGGAAGAATCTTCGCCGCAAGGCGAATGGGAGCCCAAACGGCTCCCATTTTTTTCCTGTTTTTGGTTTTGCGGTTTCAGCGAGGCAGACGGCCGCCGTATCATCACGAGCCTTCCGGCTTGGAGGCGCGCGTCGAGCAGCATGAGACAGAGAAGTCGTTGCCGCTGCAAGGCTCCTAGAAAATGATGTATGCGTTTGAGGCCTGCTTGTGCTAGGGTATGTGGTCGCCAACCTGGATCAACCGGCCCATCTGTTGGCACAGATCGAAATTCAAAAAAAAGAATGGCAACAAAAACGGGTAACTCATGACACCACAACTGCATAACGTAACCTCTCAACTAGCCCAACTGCACGGCCATGCCTACTTCAGGGTGGACGAAGGCCCTCTCAAGGAGAGCATCGCCCGGATCATCCTTGACGATGTGGAGGAGGACCTGGCCGAGTTACTGTCGGACTCCGCGTTCGGACTCGAAGTGAGCGTCGGCCAGCAGGAAGGGGAGAGTGAGCCGACAGTGAGCTACAGTGTCGATCACCCCGGCGTGGTCTACCGCTCGGAGATCGGGCTTTCGTGCCTCCCTGACGAGGCCCTGGAGGACCTGGCGCTCTGCCTCGACCGGATGCTGCAGAATGAAGCGCCGGCGCAGGATCAGCCCGCTGCGGGCACGGTGCTGCGTAAAAAGCAGGACCACGACCACCATGAGCAGGATGCCGCCGCGACGCGCCTCAAGGTCTCGACGCAGTGGCTCAAAAGCGTGGTCCCCTGCACGGACTACAGCTACGAGGAGATCGACGGCAAGAAGTACATCCGTGAGTACTACTGGTCGCGCGACCTTATCGAGAACCTGGTCCGGATCAAGTCCACGAAAACGACCCCTGAGGACCTGCAGTACGTAGCGAAGGAATGCTGCGACGGCGACGTGGACTGGGCCAAGGATCTGATAGCGCGGTTGAAGTCCCCGAACCGCCCGGAACCCGCCCCCAGGGAACAGCCCCAAAAGGTTGGGCAGAAGGGACAACCCCAGGCAAAACAGGGAGGGCAGACCCAGGCGAGAGTCGCAGGGCAGCCCCAGGCAAGACCGGCAGCGCAAGCCCAGGTGAGACAGCCCGGGCAAGGCCAGGCGAAACAGGCCGCTCCCGGAGAACGGGTGCGCAGCCGCTCCAGGAACAGAAAGCCGTTCCGGCAGGGAGGCAAGGACGGCCAGCGCAAGCCCGACCAGCCCGCCGGCCCCAAGCCGCCGCAGGCATGATATAGCGAAAAAGGGAGACGCCACAGGCGACTCCCTTTTTTCATTCTCCTTCCTCGCCTTTGCTGCGCCGGGCTTCAAGCCTCAGGCTTGTGAGCGCAGGTACCCCGCGAACGCCATGTCGGTATTGCTGATGTGACGCATCAGCCACGAGGAGAGGGTCTTGTTGGTCTTGATCACCAGCGGCAGCGTCGCCCCCTCTGCCGCGAATTCGCGCGCCAGGCGCTCCACCTCGGCTATGAAGCTTGCATGCTGCGCCTTGTGCTCCGCGTACTCAGGGTAGGCCTCGCGCAGTTGCAGCCGCTCCTCTGCCGAGAAGTGCTCCTTCACGTAATCCTGCAGGAACAGCAGCAGCCGCAGCACCTCTTCTTTCCCTTTACCCTCGCTGCAGGCGTTGAACAGACGGTCGAACCTGGCGAAAATCTCCTTATGCTGGTCATCTATCTGCGCTACTCCTGTCGCCAGGTCGCTGGTCCACTGCATACTCATGTATTTGCTCCTGTGAAATGGAAGTTTTACTTTAAAGATCTTCGCCGTTTTTCGGCGTTTCCTGTCCCGATTCCGTTTCCCCGGGCAAGACGATCTTGAAGCAGGTACCGGCTTCCGGCGTGCTGGAAACCTGGATGTCGCCGCCGTGGTCCCTGATGATGCCGTAGGAAACGGAGAGGCCGAGCCCGGTGCCGCTGTCCCTGGTAGTGAAAAACGGGGTGAAGATCTTTTCCAGATGCTCGGCAGGGATCCCTTTGCCGGTGTCGCGGATCTCCACTTCGCAGCCGTTGCCCGGGCCGTGCGGCCGGGTGGTGAGCCTGAGGGTCCCCCCCCCGGGAAGCATCGCCTGCACCGCGTTCAGGATGATGTTGCTGAAGACCTGCCGCAGCTGGTCGGTATCCCCGGTTACAGCCCCCAGGCTCATGTCGTATTCCCACTGCACCGAGATGGCGTCCATGGGAACCTGGTGCCTGATCTGCGCCACGATGTCGTCCAGGATCTCGTGCACCATGAACTCCCTCTGGTTCAGGGATTTCTGGCGCGCGAAGGTGAGCAGGTTGCCGACGATCTTCGCCATGCGCTCGGTCTGCATGCTGATGATCTCGACCTCCTCGTGGTTGGGATGTTCCGGGGGGAGGCACATCTCCAGCACCTCGGCGTTGCCTCGGATGATGGCGAGCGGGGTGTTGATCTCGTGGGCCACGCCGGCGGCGACGATCCCCAGGTCGGCAAGCTTTTCGGCGCGGGCCAGGTCCGCCTGGGTCTGCAAAAGCAGGCGGTTCTTGTCGGAGAGTTGCGCCGTTCGCTCCTCCACCTTCAGCTCCAGCGCGCGGTGCAAGAGGCCTATCTCGGCCTCTTGGCGGCTCAGCGCCCTGGTCATCAGGTTGAAAGCGTCGGCCAGGTCCCCGACCTCGTCCTTCGTGTGTACCTCCATCTGCAGGTTGCGCTCCCCGCGCGCCACCCGGTGCGCCAGCTTCTCCAATTCCTTGATGGGACGGGCGAGGAGGGTGGCGATGAAGCCGGAGACCGCCAGCCCGATCAGGGAGGTGACGAAAAGCACCATGTACAGGATCGAGTTGACGCTTTTTTGCATGTGGGTGTAAGGCTTCTCCAGCATCCCCACGTAGAGCGAGCCGATCGCCCTTCCCCGCAGATCCAGGATCGGTTCATAGGCGGTGAAGTACCAGTCGTTCACCACGAAGGCGCGCCGGATCCACTTCTTTTTCTCCACGATCACCCGCTGGTACACCTCTTCGGATACCCTGGTCCCGATGGCGCGGGCGCCGTCGGCGAGGCGGACGTTGGTGGCGATGCGGGCGTCGCCCAAAAAGATGGTGGCGCTTCCCACGTCCGTGCCGTTGAACTGCACCCCCTCGTACACGATCTCCTTGATCTTGTCGACCAGGGCGTTGTTGTTGTTGAGCAGGACCGCGCCGTACAGGGCGCCTATGACCTGTCCGGCATGGTTTCTCAAGGGGGCTGCGGAGACCATTGCCATACCCGTTTTTTCGATCGTGTCGTTGCGCGGACGGGCATGCGGCGTGGAGACCAGCGGAATGGTGGCGCGACTGGATAGCGCCACACCCTCCCGGGCCAGTTCCTGCTCGCCCATAAGCGCCGTCCCCGTTACCGCCACCCCTTTCAGCGCCTGCTGCACGAAATAGCTCTTTTGCAGGTCGCCGGCAAGGCTCGGGGTGTGGGCGCGATACAATACCCGCCCCTTCGCGTCCACGGCGGTCAGGATGTCGAGCCGTTTCTTGTAGAGCCGCTGGCGCAAAAGCGCCTGGATTTCATGGTCGCCGGCGACGATGGAGGAGGAGTTGTAGGGGTTGGTTGCGGTGAGATCGATGAACTCGCGGATCCGGTCCAGCTCGTTTCGGTAGACCTCGCGCGCGGAGTTGAGGTCGGTGCGCACCTTTTCCTGCGCCTGGCTCGCGATCTTCTCGTTGATGATGTAGAGGCCGGCCAGGGAGCAGATGAAGAAGGCGACGAAAAGCGGCGCCAGCGCCCCGAAGGTGAGCTTGGCCTTGATCGGAAAGCGCTTGAGCATCAGCGGGAGCCCCCGTCTTCCAGGCCATATTCCTCGATCTTGCGGTCCAGCGTGCGTCTGGCGATCTCGAGGATCTTGGCGGCGCGGCTTTTGTTGTTCCCTGAGGCCTTGAGGACGTGCAGGATATGCTCGCGCTCCACTGTCTCCAGCGAGACCAGCCGGCTCACCCCCGTCTTCGCCTCGGCCGGCTGCGGGTTGCGCCAGACCGGCAGGGTCTCTGCGGTAATGGTGTGGCCGCGGGTAAGGATGGCCGCGCGCTCGATGGCGTTTTCCAACTCCCTGATGTTCCCGGGCCAGCTGTAGGAGATGAGGAGCTGCATCGCCTCCCGGGTGAAGTCGGTGATCTCTCGCTTCATGCGGGCGGCGTACTTGATCAGGAAGTGCCGGGCCAAAAGCTCGATGTCGGCACCGCGCTCCCTAAGCGGCGGCAGGTGCAGGGAAATCACGTTGAGGCGGAAGTAGAGGTCCTCCCTGAAGCGCTTCTGGCGCACTTCTTCCTCCAGGTCCTTGTTGGTCGCGGCCACGAACCTGATGTCGACGCTTCTCGCCTTGGTGTCGCCGACTGGTATGAAATCCCCCTCCTGCAGCACGCGTAACAGCTTCGCCTGGATTGCCGGGCTCATATCTCCCACCTCGTCCAGAAACAGGGTGCCGTGGTTGGCCGCGTCGAGTAGCCCCTTCTGGGCGTTCACCGCGCCGGTGAAGGCACCGCGCACGTGCCCGAAGAGCTGGCTTTCCAAAAGTGTGTCCGAGAGCGCCGCGCAGTTGATGGTAAGAAAGCGCTCCTTGGCTCTCGGGCTGTTGTTATGGATCAGGCTAGCCACTAGCTCCTTGCCGGTGCCGGACTCGCCCAGGATGACGACGTTGGATTCGCTTTGCGCCACCAGCATCGCCATTTCGTGAACGCGCCTGAAGCTCTCGGAGGAGAAGACGAGCGGAGTGGAAGGGGAGGGGATGCCCAGTTCGTCCTTGAGCGCGGAGTTTTCCTTCAGGAGTTCCTTGCGCTCCAGGACCTTCTCCAGGATCCCGAAGATCTTCTCCTTGGGAAAAGGCTTGGTGACGTAATCGTAGGCGCCCAGCTTCATCGCCTCGATGGCCGAGTTGATTGAGGCATAGGCGGTCATCATCACCACCGGGACCTCGAGGTTCATCTTCTTCACCCGCTGCAGTATTTCAAGCCCGTCCAGATCCGGCATCCTGACGTCCAAAAGCAGCAGGTCCGCCGCGTCGACCCCGTGATTTTCCAGGTAGCTCATCAGCGACGTGCCGGAGCTGAATACCTCCAAGTCGAGCCCCTTGGCCGTCAGAATCTTGCTCAGATACCTGAGAATCTCGACCTCGTCGTCGCAAATGATCACCCTGCCGTTGTACATAGTCGTCACCTTTATCTGCCGAGTGCGCCGCGGTTCTACCCCTGGCGTCGTGGCCTGCCCACCTTACCACCGGGCCGGATTTCGCAAAGGTTCAATATCTTTCGTGGGGGGCAAAATTGTCAAGGGAAATTCCTTTTGCGCTAAAACCCGGAACACAGAGTACACGGTGGGACACAGAGGTCTCGGAGGAAAGCCAAAGCTTTTCTAAAGTCTCTTTTCTACGTGTCTGTCCCGTTTTTCCCATGACCTCAGTGATCCGGTGGCCCGTCCAAGCTTCCATCACGCTCCTGGCTGCAGCAGCACGACATGATGATTCTCATAATTTTACTGTTTCTTTCCGTCATCCTTCCCGATTTTGTGTTATCTTTTTCCTTCCAAGACACCGTCAGCAACACAGCCAGGTTAATGACTTCCTTGCAAAAACGAATTGCAGTCCGTAATCCGCGTTGCCTTAGATCTTCCGCTTCGCACTCAGTCAGTTCCTCAAGTATCTAACTCTGGAGAATCTTCATGCCTTATCTAGGTCGAAATTTTCGTCACTGGCTCCCGCTTGTCCTTTTCCTTTGCCTGTCACTGACTGTCTCCGCGTTAGCCGCCTCAGGTGAAGTCAGACTTTCACGTGGGCAGAGCGTCTACGTCCCGGTCTACTCCAACGTCTTCAGCGGTCCGCGCAGCCTTCCCTTCCAACTGGCGGCGACGCTGGGTATCCGCAACACCGACCCAACCGCCTCCCTGCGTATCACCTCCATCGACTACTACGACACCAACGGCAGGCTGATCCGGCGCTACCTGGACAAGCCCGTCCTCCTGGGGCCGCTGGCAACGCGCTACGTTCACTTGGAGGAAAAGGACGAGGCCGGCGGCTTCGGCGCCAACTTCATCGTCAGGTGGCAGGCCGACCGCGTCATCAACGCGCCGGTCATCGAGTGCGTCATGATCGGCGCCACCTCCGGCCAGGGGATCTCCTTCGTAAGCCCGGGGCAGGAGATTCGCGAAGGCAACAGGTAAGAAGGTGGACCCCATGAGCGCACCCGATAAGACCGAGCGGCAGCAAGCCTGGCATGTCCTTGAGGTCGAGGCAGCCATGGCGGCGGTGGGGTCGACCCCCCGGGGGCTTTCCTTCGAGGAGGCCCGCTACAGGCTTGCCAAGCATGGTCCGAACGAACTCGTGGCGGCGCGCCGCATCTCCCCCTGGTCCGTCTTTTTGCAGCAGTTCAAGAACGTGCTCATCGTGATTCTGCTGGTTTCCGCCGGGCTCTCCGCTTTCTTAGGCCACGCGGTCGAGGCGGCGGCCATTGCGGTGATCGTTCTCTTCGCCGCACTCCTCGGCTTTATCCAGGAGTACCGGGCGGAAAAGGCCATCGAGGCGCTACGCGAGATGGCCGCTCCGGAAGCGGCCGTGCTTCGCGACGGCAAAGAACAACGGGTGCCGGCACGCGAGTTGGTCCCGGGGGACCTGGTGCTTCTGCGCGCCGGAGACCGGGTTCCCGCCGACCTGCGGCTGGTGGACGCCTACAACCTGAAGCTCGAGGAATCCGCTCTTACCGGCGAATCGGTGGCGGTGGAGAAGAATCAGGCAGTGCTCGGGGACCCGGCGCTTTCCTTGGGCGAGCGGAGCAACATGGCCTACGCCGGGACGGCGGCAAGCTACGGCCGCGGCAGCGGTGTCGTGGTCGCCACCGGCATGGAGACCGAGTTCGGCAAGATCGCCGGGATGATCGCGGGGATAGAGTCGGGGCGGACCCCCTTGCAGGAGAACCTGGACCGGGTCGGAAAGCTCCTTGCCAAGGCTGCCCTGGCAGGGGTGGCGGTGATCGTGGCCGCAGGGCTTTTGCGCGGCGAGCCCTTCGTTGGGATGCTGATCTTCGGCATTGCCTTGGGTGTCGCCGTGGTTCCGGAGGCGCTTCCCGCCGTGGTCACCATATCGCTTGCCCTCGGCGTGCAGCGCATGGTGAAGCGCCACGCGCTGATGCGGCGCCTCGCCGCGGTCGAAACCCTGGGGAGCACCACGGTCATTTGCTCGGACAAGACTGGGACCTTGACCCGCGACGAAATGACCGTGCGCAGCTGTTTCGCCGCAGGGGAATTCTTCGACTTTTCCGGCGCGGGTTACCAGCCGCAAGGGGAGGTGACCCGAAACGGGGCGGCCATCGAGCCGAGCCCTGCTCTGAGGCTCCTTTTGCAGGGGGCGGCGCTCGCTTGCGACGCCCGTATCGAGCAGGAAGAGGGAGGTGGGCGTTTCATCGTGAAGGGAGATGCCACCGAAGGGGCGCTGGTGGTGGCCGCCGCCAAGGCGGGGCTGGCGAAGGCGGACCTGGAGGCGCGCTACCCGCGGGTGGACGAGATCCCCTTTACCTCGGAGAGTAAGCGGATGACCACGCTGCACCGGGACGGGGAATCTATCGTCGCCTACGCCAAAGGGGCACCTGAAGTGATCCTCTCTTCTTGCGGCTTCGAACTTTACGCTGAAGGGGAGCGCCCCCTGGACCCGGCTGCCAGGGAGCGGATAGGCGAGGTCTCCCGCGCCATGGCCGAGTCCGCGCTCAGGGTGCTGGCTGTGGCTCGCAAAAATGCTACGGACAGGAACGGGGCGGAAACCGGGATGACCCTCTTGGGCCTCGTGGGGATGATCGACCCCCCGAGGCCCGAAGCGGCCGAAGCCATACACACCTGCGGCGAGGCCGGGATCAGGCCGGTCATGATCACCGGAGACCACCCGGTCACCGCCGCGGCCGTGGCGCGCGAGTTGGGCCTTCTCACTAAAGGGCGTGCCATCACCGGCGCAGAGCTCGAGGCCATGGACGAGGAGCGGTTCGACAAGGAAGTGGAGTCGATCCAGGTCTACGCCCGGGTGGCCCCTGCCCACAAGCTGCGGGTGGTCGGCGCGCTGCAGAAAAAAGGGCACGTGGTCGCCATGACCGGTGACGGCGTCAACGACGCCCCGGCGCTCAAAAAGGCGGATATCGGCATCGCCATGGGGATCACGGGGACAGCGGTCAGCAAGGAGGCCGCCGCCATGATTCTCACCGACGACAACTTCGCCTCCATCGTGGCCGCGGTGGAAGAGGGGAGGGGGATCTACGACAACATCAAGAAATACCTTATGTATCTCCTCTCCTCCAATGCCGGCGAAATAGGCCTCATGGCCGGGGCGATGCTCCTGGGACTCCCCTTGCCGCTAAGCGCGGTGCAGATACTCTACGTGAACCTCGCCACCGACGGACTTCCCGCCTTGGCCCTGGCCGTGGACCCGGCCGAAAAAGAGCTGATGCGGCGTCCCCCGCGCGACTCGTCCGGCGGGATCTTCACCCGGCCGGTGGTGACGATGATACTGGCCGGCGGGGCGTGGTCGACGCTGGTGAACCTCCTTCTTTTTTCCTGGGCGCGCGCCTCGGGGTGCAGCGACCGCGAGGCGATGACCATGACCTTTGTCTCGCTGGTCCTGATCCAGTTTTTCAAGGCGTACAACTTCCGCTCCGACCGCTACTCGGTGTTGAGAAGCCCTTTCGCCAACCGCTGGCTTAACTTGGCCGTCCTCTGGGAACTGGCCCTTTTGCTGGTAGTGGTCTACCTCCCCGCGCTGCAGCGCCCCTTCGGGACCTTCGCGCTGACTGGACGGGAATGGCTCATTATCGCCCTAGCCGCCGGGACCATCTTCCCGGTGCTGGAGCTGTGCAAATGGCTTGAGCGGCGCGGGGCGTTTGGGAAAATCTGAAAAGCAGATAAAGGAAAGGCAGATAAAGGTTGAGATTAAGACTGAGATCAGATTGAGATTGAGATTGAGGAAAGGCGGATTTAGGAAAGACAGATAGAGATAAAGCTAAAGTTCACAAAGCAAGTCATTCTGGAGCGAGGTGGCATGGAATTCGTAGCATTAAGGGACATAGTGGTTCTTTTCGGGTTGGCGCTTTTAACCGTGGTGCTGTTGCGCCGTTTCAACCTCCCCTCCATCATAGGTTTTCTCATCACCGGGGTCGTGGCCGGCCCCCACGCCCTGCGCTTCATCAAAAACGCCCACCAGGTCGAGCAGATGGCGGAGATCGGCGTGGTGCTCCTTCTTTTCACCATCGGCATCGAATTTTCCTTGAAGGAGCTGATGCGCATCCGGCACATGGTGCTTTTGGGCGGCGGGCTGCAACTTGCGCTCACCATAGCGGTGGTGGCGGTCATCGGCACCCTTTACGGCTTTCCCATGTCTCAGGGGATCTTTTTCGGCTTCCTGGTGGCCCTCTCCTCTACCGCCATTTTGCTGAAGCTGATGATGGACGCAGGCGAGACGGATACGCCGCAGGGAAAGACCGCGCTCGGCATCCTCATCTTCCAGGACCTCTGCATCGTGCCGCTCATGCTCTTCACCCCGTTTCTTGCCGGCGGCGGCAGCGGACTGGCCGACATAGCGATCGTCTCCGCCAAGGCCGTCGCCGTCGTGGTCGGAGCCCATTTCGGGGCCAGGTTCGTCATCCCGTGGATCTTCGAGCAGGTGGTGAAGACCAGAAGCCGCGAATTGTTCGTGCTCAGCATCATCTTCATCGGCATGGGAACCGCTTGGCTTACCTCCCAGGCGGGGCTTTCGCTTGCCCTAGGCGCCTTCATCGCCGGCCTTGCCATCTCCGAGTCGGAGTACAGCCACCAGGCCTTAAGCGACATCATGCCCTTTCGCGAAGCGTTCATGAGCCTCTTTTTTATCTCGGTGGGGATGCTGCTCAAGCCCGCCATCCTGCTCAAGTTCCCGTTTTTGCTCATCGGGATGGTGCTAGCCATCATCCTGATCAAGGCGGTCCTTTCTGCCGCTGTGGTGTTCGTACTCGGGCTCCCCATGCGCATCGCCATTATCGCTGCGCTCTCCCTGGCCCAGATCGGCGAGTTTTCCTTCGTCCTCTCCAGAAGCGGCCTTTCGCACGGGCTCCTCACCCCTGAGACCTATCAGCTCTTTTTGGCCGCGTCCATCGCTACCATGGCGCTCACCCCCCTCTGCATGAAGGTCTCCAGCCCGGTCGCCGATTACCTCACCAAGCTGCTGCCGCACGAATGGACCCGGGGGAGGAGCTCCCTCGCGCAAAACGGAGAGAAGGCTACCCTTGACGACCACATCATCATCGTCGGGTTCGGCGTGAATGGGAAGAATCTGGCCCGGGTGCTCAAGAACCTGGAGATCCCGCACGTCGCCATCGACACCAACCCCTTCACGGTCCGCAGCCAGACCCGCATGGGGGAACAGATCATTTTCGGCGACGCCTCCAAACCCGAGATCCTCACCCACGCAGGTATCGAGCAGGCACGCATCGTCGTGGTCGCCATCTCCGACGCAGCCGCCAGCAGGCGTCTCGTCTCCCTGGCGAGGAAGATGAACCCGTCGATCCATGTGATCGTGCGTACCCGCTACCTCCTGGAGATGGAGCCCCTCTTCATGCTGGGGGCAAACGAGGTGATACCGGAGGAGTTCGAGACCTCGGTGGAGATTCTCTCCAGGGTGCTGAAGCGCTTTTTGATCCCGCAGGACGTGGTGGAGGAATGCATAGCCGACGTGCGGCGGGACGGCTACGAGATGTTGCGCACGGCTAGCAAAAGGCATAGCCATGCCGTCGGCATCACCGGGTTTTTATCTGGCGCCGAGGTGGGGAGCTTCCGGGTGCAGAAAGGGTCGCCGGTCGAAGGCGAGTCTTTGAGGGAGGGGCTTTTGCGCACGCAATCGGGGGTTACGCTCGTTGCGGTGAAGCGCGGCTCCGACATCACCCCCAACCCCGACCCGGTCTGGCAGTTCAGCGAGAACGACATCGCGCTCGTTCTCGGCACGCCTGAGCAGATGCGGGCGGCGGCAAAGCTCTTCGAGCCGGCGAGAGCCGCGGCCGGCGAACCCTGAGGTTACAGTTACCGTCGCCTCGAACCGAATAGTAGGTACACTGTAGCGGTTGCCGAATCCGGAACGGATTCCAGTTACCAAATTCCAGCATAAGGAGCATGACCGATGGCGAATACCGAAACTGACATCCTCTGCGCCCCCGGACTTGAAGACCTGCCTCCTCTGCCGATGGACGCGAAGAGCCTGGTGAACGATTTCACCCACCATTACTTTCATCACTTGGGACGCGACAGGAATTGCCGCAACATCCGCTACAACTACCAGGCCCTCGCCTTCACGGTCCGGGAGCGCCTGATCGAGCGCTGGAACAACACCCGTTACGCCTACATCGATGCCGACACCAAGACCGGCTACTACCTCTCGCTCGAATTCCTCATGGGGCGGGCGCTGGGAAACGCCATGCTGAACCTGGGGCTCGACGACGCCGCCCACAGGGCGATGGAGCAACTTGGTATTCGCCTGGAGCAGGTAGCGGAGGAGGAGATCGATGCGGGGCTTGGCAACGGCGGCCTCGGAAGGCTCGCCGCCTGTTTCCTCGACAGCTGCGCCACCTTGCAGCTCCCGGTGATGGGGTATGGCATCCGTTACGAGTACGGCATGTTCCGCCAGCGCATCGAAAACGGCAGGCAGGTCGAGGAGCCGGACCACTGGCTGCGCGACGGCAACCCCTGGGAAATGGAGCGCCCGGAGTACACCCAGCGCATCCGCTTCGGCGGGAGGACCGAGTGCAGCCGCACCGACGACGGGAGCCTCACCTACCGTTGGCTCGACACCCACGATATCCTCGCCGTTCCCTACGATCTACCCATCCCGGGGTACAAAAACGGCATCGTCAACACGCTCAGGCTCTGGAAGTCCGCCGCCACCGACGCCTTCGACCTCGAAGAGTTCAACGCCGGGAGCTATACCGAATCGGTGGCGATGAAGAACGAGGCGGAGAACATCACCATGGTGCTCTACCCTAACGACGCCAGCGAGAACGGCAAGGAGCTGAGGCTCAGGCAGCAGTACTTCCTCGCCTCGGCGAGCCTGCAGGACGTCCTTGCCCGCTGGAAGCACCGGCAGGGAGAGGTGTTCGGCCACTTCGCCGAGAGGAACGTGTTCCAACTGAACGACACCCACCCAAGCTGCGCCGTCCCGGAGCTGATGCGGCTACTCATGGACGAAAAGGGGATGGGATGGGACGAGGCGTGGTCGATCACCACCCGTACCATGGCCTACACCAATCACACCCTGCTCCCCGAGGCGCTGGAGAAATGGCCGGTGCCGCTTTTCCGGCAGCTTTTGCCGCGCCTTATGGAGATCATCCTGGAGATAAACGCGCGCTTTCTCGCCGAGGTCTCCAGCCGCTGGCCCGGCGACAATGAACGGCTGCGCAACATGTCCATCATCGAGGAGGGGCCGGTGCCTCAGGTGCGCATGGCCTACCTTGCCATCGTGGGGAGCTTCTCGGTGAACGGCGTCGCTGCGCTCCACTCGCAACTATTGGTGCAAGGGCTTTTCAGGGATTTCTACGAGCTTTGGCCGGAGAAGTTCAACAACAAGACCAACGGCGTCACCCCGCGGCGCTGGCTGGTCAAGTGCAACCCCGGGCTCGCCTCGCTCATCGCCGGCAGGATAGGGGAGGGGTTCATCGCCGACCTGGGAAGGATCTCGCAGGTGGCACCCCTGGCTGACGATCCCGAATTCCGCAGTAAATGGCACGCAGTGAAACAGGCCAACAAGGAGCGACTCGCCGCCGTCGTCCTCGACCAGTGCGGGGTCCCCTTCAACCCTGAGAGCCTCTTCGACGTCCAGGTAAAAAGGATTCACGAGTACAAGCGCCAACTCCTGAACGTGCTGCACGTGATCCATCTCTACGACCGGATCAAGCGCGGCGACACCGGGGAATGGACCAACCGCTGCGTGCTGATCGGCGGCAAGGCGGCGCCGGGGTACCACATGGCGAAACTGATCATCAAGCTGATCGGCAACGTCGCCAAGGTCGTGAACGAGGATCCCCTGGTCGGCGACCGGCTCAAGGTCGCGTTCTTCCCCAACTACCGGGTGACCGCCATGGAGGTGATCTGCCCGGGAACCGACCTGTCCGAGCAGATCTCAACTGCCGGCAAAGAAGCCTCCGGGACCGGAAACATGAAGTTCATGATGAACGGCGCCATCACCATCGGCACGCTGGACGGCGCCAACATCGAGATCCGGGAGGAGGTGGGGGACGAGAACTTCTTCGTCTTCGGCCGGACTGCCGAAGAGGTGGAGCATCAGCGCCGCAGCTACAACCCGGCCGGCATCATCGCAGCCGATCCCGACCTGAACCGGGTAATGCAATTGCTGACCAGCGGCCACTTCAACATGTTCGAGGCGGGGCTCTTCGACCCCATCATCCAGGCGATCGCGAACCCGGGGGACCCGTGGATGGTCGCGGCCGACTTCCGCAGCTACGTGCAGGCGCAAAAACGCGCGGCAGCAGCCTACCTGGACCGGGAAGCATGGACCCGGATGAGCATCGTCAACAGCGCGCGCAGCGGCAAGTTTTCCACCGACCGGACCATAGCCGAGTACAACGAGGAGATCTGGCGCCTGAGGCCGGTAAGCCCCTTGCCGCTCGTACAGTCGGAGCCTCAAGGGAAGCTCTGACCGTTTGGCGAGCGGGACTCGTTCGCTTTCACCGTTGGCTCGTACCTACGTGCAACTCTTTTTTCGCTTTAGAACTCGCCTATTCTGCCGATAATCGACAAGTAGGCGACCGGGGGGGCTTAAATCCCCGGGCCCAATTCAAGACGACGATCAAGACATTCCCCGGAGGAAACACATGTCGACAGCCATAGTGCCGGTAAAAGCCGGTGTATCGAAAAGCGAACTCATCCAGTTGGTCAGCTTCAATCTCGGCGCCGAGGAGTACGCAGTCGAGGTGCTCAAGGTGCGCGAAATCATCAGGATGACGCCGATAACCCACATCCCCAACACCCCCCCCAGCGTGGAAGGGATCATCAACCTGCGCGGCAAGGTGATTCCCATCATCTCGCTTCGCAACCGCTTCGGGATGTCGAGCACCGAAGACGATCAGCACACAAGGATCATGGTGATGGACATCGACGGCAAGCTGATGGGGTTCATAGTCGACGGGGTGTCGGAGGTGATCCGCATTTCCAACGCCGAGATCCAGCCTCCTCCCAGCATAGCCGCCGGCGGCATCGACCAGGACTTCATCTGCGGGGTCATCAAGCACGCGGAGCAGTTGCTGCTTATGCTGCAGCTCGACCGGATGTTCACCAGCGAAGAGCAGGACGCCTTCGCCGGGATGGCATAGGGCCAGTCCCTTCTGCTACCAACGTCGTTTGCTGATAGAGCCAAAAAAAGGACCCGGCGCCTGCCGGGTCCTTTTTTCATTCAGCTGTCTGCAGCGCAAGCTTCAGATGGAAAGCCTCCTGCAGCAGGTCCCCCTTCGCCTTCGCGCCGTACAGTTCCACCGACATGTCCTCATAGCCTACCAGGGTCACGCGCAGCGTGTCGTCCGGCGCGAGCCGGCAGCGAAGCTCTTGCACCGCGCCGTTTCGGCGCCGGTCCAGCCCGTCGCAAAGCCGCAGTATCCCCCCGAGGCGCGAAACCAGCAACTGGTCGGCTGCCGGCAACCGCACGAACTGGTCGTGCTTTTTCTTGGGGATCGATTTGCGGTGGTAGCGCGCGACGTTGGCGATCAACTCCCGTTCGCGCGGGGTGAAGCCGAAGAGGTCGGCATGGCGGATCAGGTGGTAGGAGTGCTTGTGGTGGCTGGAATAGTTGATGAAATAGCCGACGTCGTGCAAAAGCGCCGCCGCCTCCAGCAGCCGCAGCTCCCGTTCCGCCAGCTTGAATTTGGGCGCCAAAGCCTTCGCCACCTGCTGGGCCAGTTTGGCCACGTGCTCCGCGTGATCCTGGTCGAAATGGCAGGAATGGCCGAACTCCTGCGCCGAGTTGCGCCAGGAGCGGGTCCTTTTCTCGTGGGGGAGCAGATTCTGCCGCCGCAGCCCCCTCAGTATTAATCCTTCCCTGATGCCGCGCTCGTTCACCTTGAGCAGGTTCACCTGGAAAAAATCCATCAGTTCGTCGACTACGGTGACCCCGGCCACGATGATGTCGGATCGGTCCGGGTTGAGCCCGGGGACGGTGCGCCGTTCCTTGTCATTCTTTCTGACCAGCATGGCCAGAAGGTGCACCACCTCCGAGCGTAGCAGCTCGTAGCCGTGCACCGAGTCGTACTTCTCCTTTCTGGTGGCGGCAACCATGGCCGCGATCGAGGTGACGGTTCCGCCGGAGCCTACCAGGCACTGCATGCCGCTGCGCTCCCCGGTATAGGCCCGCTTCAGCGTCTTGCGGACGTGCTTGCGCAGTTTTTCGTGCTCGGAAGGGTGCACCGGGTCACCCTTGAGGAAGCTCTCGGTGAGGAAAACCGCTCCCAGTTCCAGGGAGATCATCTCCTCGGTATGGGAGCCGAGCGCGGCTATAAGCTCCATGCTCCCGCCGCCGATGTCGAAGATAAGGTGCCTGACCCCTTCCAGCTCAAAATTGTGCGCGGCGCTCAGTGCCGCAAGTTCGGCCTCCTCCTCGCCGCTGATGACTTCCACCTCGACGCCGGTGGCGGCCTTGATGGCCTGCACCAGGGCGGCGCCGTTACTCGCCTTGCGCATCGCGCTGGTGGCAACCGCCTCGATGGAGGCTACCCCGTAGCCGTCTATGATTTTCTTTTGTCGGGAAAGGGCTTCCAGCGCGCGGCTGCAGGCGGCGGGGGAGATGGCGCCGCTTTGGTGCAGGCCCTCGCCCAGTCGCACCAGCACCTTCTCGTCGTCGAGGATCTTGTATTTGCCGTTTCCGGAGGCCTCGATGATTATGCTGCGGATGGAGTTGGTGCCGATGTCGATGGCGGCAAGCCGGGTATGCTTCAAGGGGTTCTCCTCGCGCCTGCCCCGCACCCTTTACGCCGGGCAGTAGCGCCCGATGCTAGTGGGTCTCTTAGATGACAGGATGGCAGGGATTGTACCAAGAGAGAGCTCCTCTGGCAATGCAGGGAAGGACTGCAGACACAGTATCAACGGAGAGCTTTCAGTACTGCCTTCTTTGCTCTCTTAAACCCTTTGCGTATTTTCTTGAGAGTGGCGTCTTCCAGCCCTGTGACTCTTTTCTCCGCCTTTAACAGCGCCTTGTCTGCGCGTTTGCATCGTTTCTTGCCGAAATCGTGCATCTGGAGCAGCGCCATCTCGATCCGGTTCAGATCTGAGCTGAGTTTTCTACCGCACTTGTCGCTCATCTCCTCGCCGAAGCGGTCCCGGGTTTTCTCCGCCAGGGTCTCCACCTTGTCCCGCACCTCGGCAACGCGCTGCTGCATGGCGTCCGCAGGTTCCGTTTCCCGGTGCGGCGCCGTCCCGGCAAGCTGCCGTGATTGCACCACGATGGAGCTCACAGTGCGCGGGCTCATGCCACGTACCTTCTTCAGTCCTTCCTCTCCGGCCTCGGCAATCTTGGCGAAGCTGTCGAAACCTGCGTCGAAGAGACGTTTTTCCAGGGCTATGCCGACCCCCTTGAGTCGTTTCAGGTCCGCCGTTGACTGCACCATCGCGCACGCTCCTTGTCGTTCAATCGGTTGTGGTTTGAATGAAGCCGTTCATCGCCCGTCGTTTTGCAGGCGGTCCAGCGCCTTGCTGCGGGAGGTGATGATCTTCCCAGAACCGGTGACCATCTGGAGGAAACTCGCCTCGCCCCCGTCGAACCCCCTTTTGAACGAGACGGCTCCCCCCTTGGGTAACGCACACGGCTCCTGCACCCCTAAAAGCGCCTGAACCAACAGGCCGAAGTCCGGCTCGTGTCCCACGAGGACGATCTCGCGCGCCTGCGGGTTGGTCTTCAGCAGATCTTCAAGCGCTTCCGGCCGGAACCCCGGCGCCAACGGGCCGGATACGGCCAGCTCGCGCTTGTAGCGCAGCTTCTCCGCCAGGATGTCGGCGGTCTGCACGGACCTGACCAGGGGACTGGTGAGGATTATGTCCGGCTGGATTCCCAGGGTGTCCAGGCTCTTGGCGGTTTTCCTGAAGCGCCTTCTCCCGCGCCGGGTGAGGAAGCGGTGCTCCTCGGGTATCAAGGGACTTCTCTCTATTGCTTCTGCGTGTCTGACGATGTGTATGATCATGACAACTCCCTCATTTGAACCCGCTGAAGACTTTAACCAATCTGTATCAGTTTGCAACCGGCAGTATCAATTTGGGACTGATTCAAAGAGATGCCGCATAGCGCTTTAGAGGGGCTGTCATGGAGAAAATCGGCGGGGGAGGGGGAGCTATCTCGTCCGTATAGAGCGGAGGATCAAAGCGCCGCGCGCAGCGCAGGGACGAAAGAGGCATAAGCTGTGACTTCACTCCATGCCGTCACCGACTCAGCTCCAGCATCTCCTTGGTGCAACCAGTGAGAAAGTCGAAGACCTCGGCGCGGGTATTGAGGAAGCGGGGGAGATCCTGATTCATCAGGTCCTCCATGAAATGCAGCGTCGTGGCGTCGTCACGTTCCAGATGATCCATCGCCGCCTCAAGAACCGGTATGATTTCGTACAGGTCGTCCCGGTTGAAGGGCTCCCTGTCGCCGCTTCCGGCGAACTTGGGGGCGAACCTGGTCGAGACTACCTTCGGGTAACGGTACTTCAGATCCGATGCGCGTATGCTTATTCCCATGGCATTCCCCGTCTAGTGGCAACCGCAGGTGGAACTGCTGCAACCGGTGCGGCAGGAAAGTTCATCTTTCGCCTCAGTTCTCTTGGGATCATAGTTCTCCACCGAGGCCCTGCTGATCATCCAGATGTCGCCGTAAAGTTCACCCTCCAGCACTCTCCGCTTCACCAGCATGAGAACCTTGGTTTCGGTGGTAGACAGCAGGACGGCTGTTTCGGCTGCGGTCAAATATCTGCTTTCGTCTATGGACACAGGCATAGGGGCCACCTCCTTATGGCTATCCATGTTATTACACAGAACATGCCATCGCGTAACTGCTTGTTTTTCAATATGCGGATAGTTCTGTACATTTGCGGGGCTCTCACAGTTGCCCGATTAACAGTCATGCCTGCACCGATGACGGCAATTTACCGCCCGTTCAACGCCCTTACTCCATGCAAATTTGTCGCAGGCTGCACATCGGATGTTGATTAGATTTTTTATCCATAGTACCCTTGCGGCTTCCAGCGGCGCGGCAGACGCTGTTGTCCCCGTTACTGCCACGCAACCATAACCTCCGATACAGTAGGTGCGATTTCGTATGAACGACCAAGGAACCAGCGGCACTCTCACCGGCATGGTTGAAGCTGAACTCCCCTCCCTGGCCGCCATCTACCGGCAGCTGCACGCTCAGCCCGAACTCTCGGGGCAGGAGGAGCAGACCTCGGCACTTGTCGCCGCCGAGCTGCACGCCTTGGGTTACACGGTTACCGAAAGGGTGGGAAGATACCGCAATTACGACTGGCCTGGCTACGGCGTCGTCGCCGTTCTTTCCAACGGCATCGGGCCCACTGTGCTGCTTCGGGCCGACATGGACGCGCTCCCGGTTCAGGAAAAGACCGGCCTTCCCTATGCCAGCCAGGTCAAGGGGACCTACCGCGACGGTTACGAGGTGCCGGTCATGCATGCCTGCGGGCACGATATCCATGTCACGGTCTTGCTGGGGGTGGCGCGCCTCATGGCGCGGCTCAGGGGGAACTGGCAGGGATCCCTGGTTCTGGTCGCCCAACCCGGCGAAGAGGGGGGGGGCGGTGCGGACGCCATGTTGGATGACGGCGCCTACAGCTACTGCCCTAAGCCCGACTTTGTCCTGGCGCTGCACAGCACGCTGCACCTTAAGGCCGGCAGCGCCGGGTACGCCCCGGGGAACTTCATGGCGAGCTTGTGCGAGCTGGAGGTCGTAGTCCGCGGCGTCGGCTCCCATGGCTCGGCCCCCGAGTGCGGCAAGGACCCGGTCGTCATGGCCGCCCAGCTGGTGCTCGCCCTGCAGACCGTCGTCAGCCGGGAGAAAAACCCCAGAGAACCGGCAGTCTTAAGCGTCGGCTCCATTCACGGCGGCGCAGCCAGCAACGTGATACCGGACGAGGTCGTCCTGCAACTCAGCGTCAGGACCTATGACGACGGCGTTCGCGACCGTATCGTCGAATCGGTGCGCCGGATGGCCGCCGGCGTGGCGCTGGTCGCCGGGGTGCCCGATGACCGGTCTCCGCTCGTGAAGGTGAAGGTCTCCCATCCGGCGATCTACAACGACCCGGAGTTGGCCGAACGAGTGGCGGCTTCGCTGCGCCTGGCCTTAGGCCCCGGCAACGTCTACCGCAGCGAACCGAAGATGGTGAGTGAGGATTTCGGCTCATGGAGCCTGGAAGGGAAGATTCCCATCTGCATGTTCTGGCTGGGCGCAGCCGCCCCGGAAAGCTTCGAGGCGAGCCGGAAAAGCGGAGTGCCGCTTCCTTCGCACCATTCTCCTCTGTTCGCCCCACTCCCAGAGCCGACCATTCGGGCAGGTGTTGCCGGCCTGGCCCTGGCGGCACTGGACCTCTTCAAAGCGACCTGAGAAAAAGAGGGGACAAGTCGATGACTTGTCCCCTCTTTGTTCCGGTTCCTCTTTATCTTTTATCGAGCATCTCTTTCCTCTCGCTGTCCCCCCCTTGGTTCCGCCCTTTCACCGCCGCTGCGTCCACCGCCTCTTCCTGCACCCTCTCCAGACTCCCGTTCAGGCCTTGAGGGGCGAGGCGTCTCGATCTCCCTCGGCGCAACCGGGGGCGCCGGCGCCGGAACGACCGACGGCCTGGCCGCCGGGGGTGGGGTAACCCTTGTCGGCGGGGTCTCCAGCACCCTCGCCGGCGGCGTAGCTGTGCTCGGCGCCGGGACGGACGCGCGCGGGACCTCGCTGGTAGGGGTAGCAGGCGGCCGGTTTATCTGCCTTAGTTGCCGGCGACGCTCCTTTTGCTCCGTGCCGGCCGGCTGCTGGCCTGGTGCCGCAGGCGCCTGCTGCACGGCCGGTGCCTTATGCTGCTCTATCCTGGATGGGCGTTGCTGCTGGTTCTCGCCGGACGGCGCCGCCTCCATTCTTCCCGGGCGCTGCTGTGTCCGTCCCGGAGGTGCGCTTTCGGTCCTGCCGGGGCGCTGCTGTTCCACCCGGCCCGGAGCCGGCTGCGGTGTCTGCCCCTTGCGTTGCGGTTCGACCCGGCCCGGCCTGGGCTGGATTGCCTGCCCCGGGCGCCGCTGTTCGATCCTCGCACCCGGCGTAGCGGTTCCACGGCGCGTCTGCACGCGGGCGGGCTCGCTGCGTCCGCCTGTCCTGCCACGCCAGCGCAGCCCCTCGTCGCGCAGTTCGGTGCGATAGACCCGCGTGTCCCGCTGAACCACCCGGGTATTGACGGTGATGCTGGAGGCGCGCTGGTTGATGTAGATCCCGCGCCGGTCGTGGATGTGCGGGCGTGATCTGCTCACCCATCCGTTGCCGCGCCAGCCGTGGTAGTACACCCGGTGCTGTCGCCAGTCGCAGTCGCGGTTGAGCCAGGCCCCGATGGTGAACCCTGCGCTGAAGGTGATGAAGGGGTAGGAGGGGGAGTAGGGCTCGTAGTAAACCACGTAGGGGTCGTACACCGGCAGGTAGACGTACTGCGGCCTGGCCGGAACGATCCTGATGGTCCCTGCCTCGAAGATCACCAGCTGCTGGGAGGTACTGTAGAGATTGCCGGCCGCCCTGGCGTCGTCGCGCAGCCTCTGGATAGCGTCCATGACCTCCTGGGGCTGTTCGATGAAGGCCTGCCCGAGTGACGCGGTCCAATCCAGGTTCTGATCCATCATGTAAAGGACCTGCGGGTAGTGGGCGATGGCCCTGACGCTTAAATCCCACCACTGGTAGTCGACCCGGCCGGGGCCGTAGCGCCTGACAAAGCGCGCCGCGTCGTCTATCTGGTCCACGAAGGTCGCAGCCGGCAGGATCTGCGCGATCAGCGGGTCGGGGTAGAGGGCGATGGGGGCCAGCAATTCGTCGAGTTCGTCCGGCATCAGGAGGTCCGCGCCCGGCTGATAATACTCCTGCTGATAGCTGTCAGCCCAGGCTGAAGTGCCTTGGTTCAAGATCAGTGGGACCATGAGCGCAAGCAAAAGAATAAGCAGTGACTTTTTCATTTAGAATCTCCTCGCCTGTCTTGCCGTTAAATGACTGTCCTAGTCTAGCAGACTGACTCTATTTGGGCAAAAAAAAGGGGCAAGGCTACTTATTGTGAAGTAGCTTGTCCCTTTTCAGTCTGGACGCGTGCAGCTATTGAAAGTCAGGCCGCCTGAATCTCCAGGATCTTCGCATGCAGCCCCTCCATGTTGAACGGCTTCTCGACGTAGTGCAGTCCTGGTTGAATGATGCCGTGGCTCGCAATGACGTCGGAAGAGTAACCGGTCATAAAGAGCACCTTGGTGTCGGGGCGCAGTGCGGCGATTCCCCGTGCCATCTCCAGTCCGTTCATCTCGGGCATGATGACGTCGGTCAGCACCAAGTCGATGGACGTGGTCAGATCCGCACAGATGGAAAGAGCGATTTGAGGCCCCTCGGCCTGGATGACGCGGTAGCCGATCTTTTCCAGCATCTGGGTCGCCATGGTCCGGAGCATGGGGTCGTCCTCTACGACCAAAATCGTGCCCGATCCTTTGGGCTGGTCGGGGCACGGTTTTGCTTCTTCCACGGGCTCGTCCTTCAGGCGCGGCAGGTAGATCCGGAACGAGGTTCCTTCTCCCGGTTCACTGTCGACGTCGAGGAAACCGCCATTCTGGGTGACGATGCCGTAAACCGTGGCGAGCCCGAGTCCGGTTCCCTTGCCGACGTCCTTGGTGGTGAAGAAAGGCTCGAAGATCCTTTTGGTGAGTTCCTTGTCCATGCCGAAACCGGTATCCGCCACGGTGAGGCAGGCATACTCTCCGGGGCGCGCGTCGAGGCGGTAATCGCAGAATGCCTCGTCCACTGTAGCGTTCTCGGTGCTGATAGTCAGGCATCCCCCTTCGGGCATGGCGTCGCGGGCGTTGACCGCCAGGTTCATCAGTATCTGGTCCACCTGCGACGGGTCGATCTTCACGGTCCAAAGCGTAGTGGCAGGGATAAAGTCGAGTTTGATCTCCTCGCCGATCAGGCGGCTCAAGGTCTTTTCCGTCTCGATGCAGTGCATGTTCAGGTCCACCGCCCTGGGGGAGATAATCTCCTTCCTTGAGAAGGCGAGCAGCTTTCTCACCATGTCGCGCGAGCGCTCGCCCGCCTTGACGACCTCCTGGAGGTAGAGCCAAAGCGAGCTGTTTTCCTCAACCTCTATCTGGCAGAGCTGGGCGTACCCCATGATCACGCTCAGCATGTTGTTGAAGTCATGGGCCACGCCGCCGGCCAACTGCCCGATGGACTCCATCTTCTGCGAGTGCCTGAGTTGCGCCTCGATCTTGCGGTGCTCGGTGATGTCGATCCCGAAGCAGAGCGTCCCCAGCCGTTCGTCCTTTTCGATAATGGCGCTGTTGCGCCACGAGATGGTGCGCACAAGCCCTTCCTTGGTGACGATCTGGTTCTCGAAGGCGCAACGGTTCACGCTTTCGCCAACCATCCCCGGGATGGTGCACATCTTGTAGAAAGCTTCGGCCCCCATCACCGTCTCGAACCAGTTCTTTCCGATCAGCTCGTCGGCGGCATACCCGGTCACCTCCTCGGCGGTGCGGTTCAGAAGGGTCACGTTCCCTTTCAGGTCGAGCCCCAGGATCATCACGCACGCAGCCTGGATCAGGTTCTCGGTGTATTCCTTGGCGGCTTTGAGCTGTTCGACCGAATGCCTCCGCTCGGTGATGTTCTCCACCGAGAGCACCGTGCTGGCGATACGCCCTTCCTGGTATACCGGGGTCGCGCCGCAGGCGATGGCAATGGTGCTGCCGTCCTTTCTGAGCAGGTCGGTCTCGAACTTGACGATCTCGGCCTCGCCGCTCGACACCTGCCGCAGCTGCTCCAGGACCGTGTCGAACGATTGCGGGCAGAGCAGCCGGTCGATTTCCGAGCCGTACAGGTCCTCGCGGCGGTAGCCGCTCATCTCGGTGCACCGGCCGTTGACCATGGCGATCTTGCCGTCCGGATTGAGCACGATCACCGCGTTGGCGCTGCTCTCCATGACTTTGGTAAGGAAATTGTACGAATCCTGCAGCTTGCGGTTGGCGCGGTTGATGGCGCGGAAGGGGAGAAGTATGAATACCACCAGCCCGATGGAGAGACCGAAAACGGCCACCAGCGCACTTTTCGTCAGAATAGGCCTGAGCGAGCGGCTGATTTCCATGCTGCCGGTGGTCTTTCCGGCGAAAAAGATGTCGTGCGACTTGGTGATGGTCGGTTGGGCAGGCGGCTCCCCCCTGGTGGCAAGCACCCGGCCGTCGGCGTCGAGGATCCTGCTGAAGTCCGGGTGTCCCGAATTCTGGTTCTGCGGAAGCATACCCTCCAGCCGGTGAGCCTGAGTATGCAGCGATCCGGGTGTCTCGTCGATCAACCCGCCTACAATTCTGGCGTTGATCTCGGCTTCGGTCTCCAGACTCCCTACCACATACTGGTAACTCACGACGAAGTACCCGGCAGGGAAAAAGAGCGCGACGAAGAAAGCCAGCAGCACCGTGCAGTTTGCGGTGAAATGGACTGCTTTATTTTCTGAGGCGGCCATTGGGTAACGCTCCTTGCATCAGCAAAGAAAGAATGGACTTTGGTGCGGAGGAAAACTGTTCCAACAGGTAGTGCCGGGCCATTGCAGGGCGAGACATTAACATCATTTTAAAGGAAAGAGAAGGGGGTTTATTCGAAATCCTGCCCTCTAAATCTGAAAAGAGTTCTTCGTCTCCAAGCGCCTGACCAGTTTCAATACGACTCTCCAAGTAACATCGAAACCGTATACGCTATTACAGCCGTCTTGCCCCTGTTGCAGGGCAATATTGCGTTGACAGTGCTATGACCATCTTGTATATCTTGCGGTGTTACTTATGTGAGATTCGTGCTACGAGGGGACTGGCTCCGCAAGGTGCCTGTCCCCCTTCGATTCGCTGATCGCCCTGCACAAAGGAGAAGGCAACATGCATATGGCGGACGCTTTGCTTTCCCCGGCGGTGGGAGGAATCATGTGGGCGGTCTCGGCAGGGACCATCGCCCTCGGTTCAGCCCAACTGCGCCGGGAGCAGGACGACCGCCAGGCCTCCCTGATGGGAGTGTTGGGAGCCTTTCTTTTCGCCGCGCAGATGATCAACTTCTCCATACCGGGGACCGGTTCCAGCGGTCACTTGGGCGGCGGCCTGCTGCTGGCGGTCCTGCTCGGCCCTTCGGCCTCCTTCCTGACCATCGCCTCGGTGTTGGTGGTGCAGGCTCTTTTCTTTGCCGACGGCGGCCTCTTAGCGCTTGGCTGCAACATCTTCAACCTGGGCGTCATCCCTTCCTTTCTGGTATACCCGTTCTTGTACCGCGTCCTCTCGAAGGGGGGCATCTCCAAAGGGGACAGGCACCTTGCGGAGCCGGTCCCCGGCGGCGCGCCCGGCAAATGGCGGGAAACCGCGGCCGTCATGATATCAGCGCTAGTGGCGATGCAGTTGGGCTCCCTGGCCGTCGTGCTGGAAACCGGTTTGTCGGGTATCTCTTCGCTTCCCCTGGAACGTTTTCTGTTGCTGATGCAGCCCATACACCTCGCCATCGGTGCGGTCGAGGGGGCGGTGACAGTCGCCATCCTTTCCTTCGTGCGCAAGGCGCGCCCGGAACTGTTGCGGCGTGCTCCGGCTGGCAACGCCTGGCGCTCCCGCTTCGCAGTCTTGCTCGCCTTCCTCGTCATTGCCCTGGTCACCGGCGGCTTCCTTTCCCAATTGGCTTCCAAAAACCCGGACGGGCTGGAATGGTCGCTCTCTAAGGCGGGGGGCAAAGTCGCCGCTCCCGGTGCGGGAGAGGGTGTGCATGGTCTTCTCGCTCAGCTGCAGGAGAAAAGCGCCTGGTTCCCCGATTACGCCGTAAAGCGTGCCGCGCCCCGCCCACTGCCAAGGGGTGCCGGTGCTCTGCCGGATGCCGCGAGCGCCGTTCCGGGAGTAGTCGGCACAATCCTCACCCTTGCCCTGGTCTGCGTTGCCGGGGCGTTGTTGAAGAAAGGAAAGGAAAGGGTGGAGACCCCCGATGCCTGAAGCCCACCTCCTTTGTGGACCGGTCCATGGCATCTATTAGTGCTGCGCTGCTGGATTTAAAGCGGCTGGATCAACTGGCCTCCGGTACCACTTTCCTGCACCGGCTCGATGCCCGCGCGAAGGTGCTCGCCACGCTGGTCTTCATCGTCTGCGTCGTCTCCTTCGACCGCTACCAGATCTCCCCCCTCATCCCTTTTCTTATTTTTCCAGCGTTCCTGATCGCGGTGGGGGAACTCCCAACCCGGTACCTGTTGGGGAAGGTGGCGCTGGTCGCTCCCTTTGCCATCGCCGTAGGAATCTGCAACCCGTATTTCGACCGCCAATTGCTGCTGCAGCTAGGCGCTCTCCGGGTTACCGGCGGCTGGCTTTCCTTCGCCTCCATCGTGCTCCGTACCGGCCTCACCGTGGGCGCCGTCTTCACGCTTACCGCCCTCACCGGTTTCCCTGCCATCTGCCGCGCCCTGCAGCGCCTCGGCATGCCCCGCCCCTTTGCCTTGCAGCTCATGTTTCTCTACCGCTACCTATTTGTCCTGGCCGAAGAAGGCGGCCGCGCCGCCAAGGCCAGGGAACTCCGATGCTTCGGCAGGAAAGGAAGCGGCCTGAAAAGTTACGCCTCGCTCCTCGGGCATCTTTTGCTGCGGACCTGGCAGCGGGCCGAGCGCATGCACATGTCGATGCTGGCGCGTGGATTCTCCGGAACCTTTCCAGAGCAGGTCAAGGCGCGCCTGCGCTTCGCCGACGTCGCTTTCCTCTCCATCTGGGTCTTCCTTTGTATCGCCTTGAGGCTTTCCAACGTCACCCATTCGGTCGGCGCGCTCTTCACAGGATTACTGCCATGAGTCATCACATACTCGAAATAGATCGCCTGCGCCACGTCTATCCCGATGGCACCGAAGCCCTGCGCGAGGTCTCCATCCGCATCGTACATGGGGAATCCGTCGCCGTCATAGGCGCGAACGGTGCAGGGAAGTCGACCCTGCTAGCCCACCTGAACGGGCACCTGCTCCCTACTTCAGGCACCGTGCGGGTCGGGCATCTCCCCGTCGGGCGCGACACCCTGGCAGAGATCAGACGCACCGTCGGCATGGTGTTCCACGACCCCGACGACCAGCTATTCATGCCCACCGTGTACGAGGATGTCGCCTTCGGCCCGATGAACCTGGGCTTGAGCGGCGAGGATCTGGAGCGTTGCGTAAAGGATGCGCTGCGTCAGGTCGATGCGCTGCACCTAGCCGGCAAGCCTCCTTATCATTTGTCCGCCGGCGAAAAGCGGAGGGTTGCCATCGCCACCGTCCTTTCCATGTCGCCCGACATACTGGTCATGGATGAACCCGGCAACGGACTCGACCCGTACGCCCGTCGGCAATTGATCAACCTCTTGAAGGATTTCAAGCACAGTAAGATTGTGACCAGCCACGATCTCGACCTGGTGCTGGACCTGTGCGAACGGACCGTAGTGCTTAGTGGCGGAGAGGTGAGGGCGGATGGGCCGACCAGGGAGATATTTCAGGACGAGGCGCTGCTGAAGGAGTGTCGCCTGGAAAAGCCGCTTTCCATGCAAGGGTGTCCTATTTGCGGACCATGAGGCAGGGGCTAACCTCTTCCTCCCTTGGAAACGGAGGGTCGGTCACTTAACCTTCCTCCCCTGGAAGGGGAGGAAGGGGGAGGGGTAGGTTTACGGCCAAGAAACGAAAAAGGCCCCGGATTCCTCCGGGGCCTTCGATAAAGTTCTACGCTATGTGATTAAGCCCTGGAAACGTTAGCTGCCTGAAGCCCTTTCGGTCCCTTTACGATCTCGAAAGTTACGCTGTCGCCTTCGGTGAGGGATTTGAAGCCGTCGCCGTTGATAGCGGAGAAATGAACGAATACGTCCTCGCCATTTTCCTGCTCGAGAAAGCCAAAACCCTTGCTGTCGTTAAACCATTTCACAGTTCCGTTTACCATTTACTTACTTCTCCCATATTGCTGCTGTGTTAGTGTTCCGGGAATCCGCGGATGCGTAAACATATAGCATCTCCTGCACCATGTCAATCTTATAATTTGTTTTCGGTTAAAAATAACGCTCATAAAGCGACAGCCGGGCTGTCGCGTTGACAGGGCAGGTTCGCTGTAGTAGCGTGCAACGCTGCCTATGAGAGAATTTTTTCCGCCAATCACAACGTGCCGAAGGTGGTATCGCTGGAGTAGAGAATGAAGATTTGGATTGATGCAGATGCCTGTCCCCGAGTGGTAAAGGACATTGTGTTCCGCGCTTCAGAGCGTTTGAAAGTGCCGGTCTGTCTGGTAGCCAACACCGACCTTTCGCGCGCTCACACCTCGCTGATAACTTCCGTACGTGTCAAGGCAGGCTTTGACGTAGCCGACGACTACATAGCCGAGAATGCCGAGGCATGCGACCTCGTCATCACCGCCGACATTCCGCTTGCTGCCCGTGTGGTCGAGAAGGGTGGAGTTGCGCTTGACCCGCGCGGCGAACTTTACACCGAGGAGAACGTCGGCGAGCGTCTTTCCTACCGTAATCTGATGGCGGAATTGCGGACTGATGGGCTGCTGATCGGCGGACCTGCCCAGTTGGGCCGCACCGACCGCAATCGTTTCGCCTCCGCACTCGACCGTCTGCTCACCAAGATGGTGCGCGAGCACCGTTCCCAGTGATGCATGGATTTCCCAGAGCGTTCTGCGAATTATAGAGAGCGCTGTGTCAGTTACACAAAACGATGTGCGAGTCGTAGAGAGCGGTATGTAATCTACAGAGAGCGGTGCACGAGTCGTAGAGAGCGGTGTGTTGTTTACAGAGAGCGGTGCGTGAGTCGCCGAGAGCGATGTGTAATTTACAGAGAGCGGTGCACGAGTTGTAGAGAGCGATATGTAATTTACATAGAGCGGTGCATGAGTCACCGGGAGCGATACATAAGTTATCGAGACCGGTGCACGAGTTGTCAGGAGCGATAAATAAGTTGTCAAGCGCGATGCACGAGTCGTCGTGACCGATTAATAAGTTACCAAATGCGATGCACGAGTCGTAGGGAGCGATAAGTAATTTATCGGACGCGATGCACGAGTCATCTAGAGCAATATGTAATTTACCGAGAGGGATGTACGAGTCATCGAGAGCGAGATGATGGGCGTAGCGCGGTTTCGTAAACCGGAGCCCTCCTTTTGGGGGACTCCGGTTTATTTGTATCCGGTTACTTGGCCAACTCCGACAGCGCCTGTTGAGCCATGATTGAATGAACCGTTTGGGGGGGACCAGGGGGACGTAGTTGAGTTCGTTGAGTTGCTTCAGCCAATGGCGTGCAGGATAGGCATTTTGTCGTAGAGAACTTCACCTCTTTTTGCTGCCAAGACTATTCCGGAAGGTGAGAGACCAAGGGTCTTTGATAACTTGACGCCGCTATAGCCCAGTTTTCTGGTTGCGATATAGCACAAGACTGCACGTGCGTTGGCTAGTTCCTTGCGCTTGTTTCCATGCCGCAACGCCTCGGGCTCAAGGCCAAATGCAGCTGCAACTTGATCGGCTAGTTCATCCAATGGTAGGGGGGCTTCAACAGGAGTGAGATCCTCTGTCTCTCTCCAGAGATGCTCAACGAACT
>NZ_AUGE01000031.1 GCF_000426865.1 Citrifermentans bremense R1 | reverse complement strand
CAATCACATCAGTTCACCCGGTCGCAATCATCGGAATACGCAGGTGATTCTAATTTTCGTAGTAACAGGAGTTTTTTGCAGAAAACTCAGGACAAGACGGCAGCGGAAACTAGACCATCTTATCTGAAAAGGGCATCATATTGATCGGAGGCATACATGAGCGAGATTCAAAGAAGCAGTACATGCAAATCCCTGTCGGGCAGATCTACCCTGACATACTCCATTGGGTACGATGAAACACAGGGGATGATTATCCGCATAATGGGGAATTCAGGGCACGGATTTTTTTGCAAAGACTGGGTCTCCATCGAAGAGATTGAAAGGTTGCTTTCCGAATGTCGAAAACCATTTTCATCTAGGGTTCTATCTTCGGTGTATAAAGGCAGTTCGGCTAACAGTCCAGGATTCCTCATGGCCGCACTACTGAAGGAAGGTTCCGTTATTCAAGTAACTGGCAAAGGAAATAGCTTTATGCTTGGGCGCTCTTTGAGAGGTCTGGAGGAAGCCGTCGACGAGGAGGTCTCTGGCGACATTCCGGTCGATCTTGGACGGGTGGGTGAGAAATGAAGGACATCATACTCACGATGACCATAACATGGCTTCTGATAAAGATCACCGCAATTGATAAAGGCTGGTTGTGGTTTTACTTTGCAATGGGCGTATTGAGAAGGTGCGGGCAAAATGTCGGGCCGGGAGGCATTTTGGTGTCGACGGTGTTATTCAAGGTGGTGAGGGATATCTTTGGGCGTCGAAAGAAAAAAGTTGACTTTCGGTGGGAATGGTGCATTTTAGCTCGTGGTATCGATAAGCCTCCAAGAGGAGCAGGTGCTGCAGGGCCGACGCTAATTAGACTCCAAGGTTGAGCATGCGCCGGAAGACCGATGCAATAAGCCGGCACGGTCACCAGTGTTTATAAAAGTTGCTTTTTACGCCAAGTGGCACACTAGTCTCGGACTATCGGGAAAAGAAGCCGTTTGCGTAGGAAGCAACTTTTTTTATTTCCTACTGCAAACAATCGTCAACCCTTTGCAGTAGGAGGAATTTAATGCAAGAATCCCCCCGATCCCACCCCACCGCCCTTTCAGATTGTCGCACTGCAGCTTTCTTTTGGTACGGCTTTGGGCTCAAAGTCATGCCAGTAATCCCTGGAAATAAAGCCTCGGCCCTAAAATGGGATCCGTGGCTTCAGGACCTCAACCCAGAAAAAATTAACGAGCACTGGACCATTCATCCGGAGCATGAGCTGGGGGGTATCGTTGGCAACGATTTGATCGTCTTTGATGCCGACGGTCCCGAATCACTAGCTGCACTCGTCGCAATAGAGGCTGCATTCGGGATTGAACCAAAGCTGGTGGTCGGGACACGAAAAGGCCAGCATCATTACTTCCGGCGAACTCTATCTACGGTCGCCAGATCCGACTCGCACTGTTCGGAGAAGTTCCCTGACAGGCTAGATATCAAAACCGGCAGAGCCCTTATCGTATTGCCTCCCAGCACTGGGAAATCTGTACTCAAAAACTTGGCAACTGCTAAGAATGACCTGACTGAGGCAACGCAGGAGTTTGTTGATGCCGTCTATAAGCATAATGGAAGGCCAGTGCCATCGGCATCTACGCCGGAAGGCCACAAGGCTGACGCGGTGGAAGGGGCGGCGAGTGTAACTCTCGAAAAAATTTCAGCCGTTATCAATGAGATCGACCCAGATTCAGGATACGATGACTGGCTGCGGGTCGGGATGGCAGTTTATCATGAAACAGGCGGTAACAACGATGGCTTGGAATTGTATAACGCATGGAGCAAGGCTGGCAAAAAATACAAAAACTGGCAAGAAATAGAAGCTAAATGGCGTTCATTCAGGTCCGAAGTAGCAACGCCAGTAACTATCGGCACGCTGATCAAAATGGCACGTGACAATGGTGCAAATGTGGAAACCGGTAGTATCAATTGTAGCCTCAATAAAATGAGGTTAAATGCGGGTAATTCGGCCATTTACGATAGTTATCGAAATCCGTTAGACAAGTACTCACTGTTAGGAATGTCCACTGATATAGAGAGGGGGGTCAGAGAGCAGGTGCCTATTTTGGGTGGGATTGCACTAATTGGGCAATCAACTGTAATTTATGCAGCGCCTAATACAGGGAAAACTTTGATCTGCTTCCATTTGCTCATGGCCAGTTTGCACGAAGGTCTTATTGAACCAAGCAAGGTGTACTACGTAAATGTTGACGATACTTCAACCGGCCTTTTGGAAAAACTTAAGATCGCTGAAGAGTATGGTTTTCATATGTTGGCAGAGGGGTACCGTGACTTTAAAGCTAATGAATTGGTGAAAAACATAATAGACATGACAGAAACAGACAATGCTAATGGAGTGGTGATCTTTTTAGATACTCTTAAAAAATTCACTAACCTTATGGACAAAAATGAAAGTAGCAAATTTACAAAAATTGTTAGAAACTTTATACTTAAGGGTGGGACAATTATAGCGCTTGCACATACTAATAAGAATCCGGGCCCTAATGGGGCCAAGATACCAACAGGAACTAGTGATATCATTGATGATTTAGATTGTGCATATGTGCTAGACACTGTCTCTATTAATAGTGACACCTCGGAAAAAACCGTAGAATTTAAGAACAAAAAAAGCCGTGGTGGTGTTCCAATGTCAAAATCATACAGTTACACCGCTGAAAAAACCACTTCCTACAATGAATTGTTATGTTCTGTTAAAGAGATAAGTATTAGCAGACTCGAAGATCTGAAACAAGAGATGGCCATCCTGTCCGACGCCGAAATGATTTTAGCCATAGCCACCTGCATTACAAATGGGATTGATAGCAAGATGTTGTTAGCTGCGGAGGCGGCAAAGCGAACCAAATGCAGCAAAAAACATGCTCTCAGGATTATAGAGCAGTATACGGGGGAAGACCCTACTGCCCACCGATGGGCTTACGAGGTGCGCGAGCGCGGAGCGAAAGTCTTCAGGCTCTTGCATGCTCAGAGTGCCCCAGCCGGTTTTACCGCACCCAACTGCATTGAGGTCGGGGGGGCAGTTTTCTAGGTTTCCAGTTTGGCAGTTTGGCAGTCTCCTCATGCCTACAGGCCTCCTACAGGCATTACGAGAACCTGAAAAGCTGAAAAACTGGAGTTCTGAGGAAGCTATAGGAAAACGAGTGAAACAATTGAGGTGTGACCAGAAGTAACGGTTGGCGGTAAAGAGAGAAAAGACAGTCTACATACGTGATGCCGTAAGGGAAAGTACCGTAAGTAAGGTTAAAAAAACGGCTAAGCCGAAAGCGTTTTAAATTCTGCCATGGAGGGGAGGGGCGTGCCAGTCCATATCACCCCTAAGGGGCCCCAACAGTCGTACGGTAGGCCGGGACCTAGGCGGGTAGCGCACCGGTTCGGCAAGGCGGCCCCTGCCCCCGCCACGTCCCGCTCCGGCGCGGTGAGGGTGGGAGACGTCGGGGGTGGCACGGTGAAGTCGAGGAACACTTCAAAAAACAAGGAAAACGTCGCAAAGGGATAGATAAACAAGCGTCTGTGAAAATGTCTCTCGGTTAGTCACCGGACAGTTCCACCTGATCTGGTTTTGGTCTTGAGGCAGTAGTGAGCCAACGCTTGCCAGTTTTAACGAGGACCGGCATGGGACCAGAATCCTAGAGTAAAGACCCATAGTACGATGAAGGTCAAGCATCTTCTGCGGCAGCGCATCTGCTACCAGAGGAGACGCACCAACAACTTTAACAAGGAGCACTCGATGATATTGTATAAGCCGAACACTAGCCGCAAATTTGCATTTACCAAAAAGGCCATAGAAGCTCTTCCTGCCCACGACCCTGCCAGCCCCTCAAGGGAAATGGAATATGCCGACATAGAGTGCATAGGCCTTCACCTTCGTGTTTCGAAGAACGGTCGCCGGTTCTTTCAGCACCGGTATCGCTTCCTTGGGAGAAAGATGTGTATCTCCCTTGGGGAGTTCCCCGCCGTCACCATCCAGGAGGCGAGGTTGCGGGTGGGAGAGCACAAGGCCCTATTGGCAAGAGACAAAGACCCTGCAGCCGAGAGAGGGAAGGTTAGAGCCGACCTTGCTTTTGAGGAGTTCGCAAAGCAGCATTACCTCCCCCATGCCAAGGCCCACAAAAAGACTTGGGATGATGATAAGAGCCAGATCGAGAGATGCCTTAACCCTCTGATAGGGAAGCTCCGATTGAAAGCGATAACTCCCAGAGATGTAGCTATGGTGCATGCCAAGGAGAAGGAGCGAACCACAGCATGCACAGCCAACCACCTTCTGACCACCCTGAAAAGGATGCTTAACCTTGCCGTCAAATGGGAAATGCTTGAAAAGAACCCAGCCAAGGATCAGGAGAAGTTCCACGAAGGACCATTACGTGAGCGTTACCTCAGTAAAGAAGAACTCCCCCGATTCCTTGCCGCACTGGAGGAGCAAAACGATCGGCTTTCGGTGTCGGCGATCCGGCTGTTACTGTACACCGGATGTAGGCGGGAGGAAGCCATGTCACTGGAGTGGACCAACGTCAGGCTTGAGGAGGGGCGGCTATATCTGCCGAAGACCAAAAATGGAAGGAGTAGAACGGTACACCTGAATGCTAGGGCCAAGGAGGTGCTGGCCGATCTTCAAGTGCGGAAGGATCAGGAGGAAAGGACCAAAGGCAGCAATTATGTATTTCCTTCAAGGAAGGGGGCAAAGAAGCCCTATGTCTACGATCTACGTAACCCCTTTGAGAAGGCATGTACCGCCGCAGGCATCGAAAACTTCCGCATCCACGACCTCAGGCATACGTTCGCTAGTCTCGCCGTGTCATCGGGCGCGGATCTCTATGCAGTACAGAGGTTGTTGGGACATCAGGACATCTCCATGACCCAGGTTATGCCCATCTTGCAGCCGATGACCTCAAACAGGCAACAGAAGGTGTGTCGGGAATGTTCGATCTCGCAGCCAATCAGTAACAATACAAAAACATGCCCCCTTTCAAGAACATCTGGAAGGGGGCTATTTTTTTATCTACAGAGCGACAGGAGAGGCACTATGGTAAAAGTTAGTGGTATTCGTCAGATACGGCTGTTACCTGACGGTCCAGCCAAGAGGGCGATGCTGGTGAATGCGGATCGTTGCATTGGTAGTGGAGTGGACCTACAGGTACTGGTGGAAGAGGATTTCAATAATCTGCTGGGAGGCAACTGGTATCTATTCGAGGAGGGGGACGATCCAGGGGCGCTCCCTTTCAGCGAAGACCAAACCATTGACTTGTTGAGCGAGGAGTGGAGGTGGTGCGAGGTTGCCACCCTGCAGGATGGGTGCTTCATGGTATTCTGGGCAACCAATAACGCAGGAGGTCCTTGCCTTTTTGTAGAGGATGCCCCCTGGGTGCCACCTAGGCTCAGGGAGTGGCTAGAGGCGTTGGTGTCAGATTGCTGCAATTGAAGGAACGGTCTTCCACACCAATTCAGTGACGGTTAGGGGGGCTTTTGAGAGAGGCACTACAGTATGCCAAAGGAGGTATTCAAGGATTTTCGATTAGTTAGCGTTGAGGTGTCAGTCAAGTGTATCGGAGACGTACCGGAGGAACCGGAGAAATCCTTCCTGCAGTAGCCAAGACGTACAACTCTTTTGAGGGTGAAGAGACAGCTATGGGTGATGCTGCAGGTGGTCGGCTGGAGGGGCCGGTACCGGAGGAGGACAGGATGGACCGGACGGTATAAACAAAAAGGCCCTTGGATTTCTCCAAAGGCCTTGATTTGTAATGGTCGGAATGAGAGGATTCGAACCTCCGACCCCCTGCTCCCGAAGCAGGTGCGCTACCAGGCTGCGCTACATTCCGAGAAGTGAAACTCTGACGGGTCAATCAGATGGAAAGGTATACCAGCATTGTCGCCATAATGTCAAGCTTTATGACGTAGATACTTCATTTTTTCCTAGGATGGGCAATGATCGACAAAAATTTCGGCAGCTTATGCGGCATTTTCGAGATCCCACCGGTTCGGGCATGATCGCGAGAGATCGAGAAAAACGTTGTCATACCCCTGTGGAAGTGATAGAAACTTGCAGTTCAGCTTATTTACCTGGAGTTGCCATGGCATTTAAGGACTTGCGAGGTTTCATCGCCGGACTGGAAGCTGCTGGGGAACTTCAGAGGGTGGCTGCGGAGGTCAACCCCGACCTGGAAATCGCCTGTATCACCGACCGCCAGAGCAAACTCCCCGGCGGCGGTAAGGCGCTCCTCTTCGAGAACGTGAAAGGGAGCCCCTTTCCAGTTGCCACCAATCTCTTCGGTTCGCCGGCTCGCATGGCGCTCGCACTCGGCGTTCCAAAGCTGGACCGGCTCTCGGAGGCGATGGAAGAACTGCTCCTTTGCCCGGGGCGGGCACCCCTTCCGCTGATGTCCGATCAAGCCGCCTGCAGGGAGGTCGTGGAACGGGCACCCGATCTGCTGCGCTACCCCTTCCTGAAGTGCTGGCCCGGCGACGGCGGGCGCTTCATCACGCTCCCGCTGGTGTTCACCAGGGATCCGGAGACCGGCGCTGACAACTGCGGCATGTACCGGGTCCGGATCTTCGGCGAGCGCAGTGCCGGGGTGCGCTGGAAAAACGGCAGCGGCGGCTGGCAGCATCACCGGAAGTACCTCGCATCCGGAGAGCGGACGCCGGTCGCGATCGCCATAGGCGCCGACCCGGCGCTGACGCTCGCCGCATCGCTCCCGCTCCCCGCCGGCCTGGACGAGGTTTCCTTTGCCGGGTACCTGCGCGGCGAGCCGGTGCCGATGCTCCGCTGCCTCGATTCGGACCTCCTGGTTCCGGCGGATGCCGAACTGGTAATCGAGGGGTTCGTCGAGCCGGGGGTGACCCGCAACGAAGGAGCTTTCGGCAACCACACCGGGAGCTACGACCCGGGCGAAGAGGTGCCGCTGCTGACGGTCACCTGCATCACGCGCAGGCGCGACCCCATCTGCCAGGCGACGGTGGTGGGCCCTCCTCCCATGGAGGACTGTTGGATGGCCAAGGCTGCCGAAAGGCTGCTGCTGCCGCTTATCCGCAGGCAGTGCCCGGAGGTCGTCGACCTGCTGCTGCCGCTGGAGGGAATCTTCCACGGCTGCGCATTGATTGCAATTGAGAAGAGCCTTCCGGGGCAGGGGCGGCGCGTGCTGGAGACGCTGCGCTCGGAGGGATGGTTGAAGCGGGGAAAACTTTTGGTGGTGGTAGACGCCGCCGAAACACCCCTCACGCTGTCGGAAGGTTTCTGGCGGGCGCTGAACGCGGTCAATTTTCCGCGCGACCTGGCGGTCACCCCCGACGGGTGCCTCGGGGTCGATGCGACGAGAAAGCTCCCGGAAGAGGGGGGCGGGCAGTACAAGGAGTTGAAACAGGATGCATCGGTTAGTGCCCAGGTGCAGAAGAGATGGCGGGAGTACGGCTTTTTCTAGAGCGCGGGCGGAAAGGCAGGTATGAGTACCCAAGCAGGAGTCGAGATGACATTGTACGCCAGGACCAGAGTCTTCCTGGAGATGATAAAGTTCAGCCACACCATTTTCGCACTACCCTTCGCCTTCACCGGGGCGCTCTTGGCGGCAGGCGGGCTTCCCACGGTATCCCAGGCGGGGTGGATCGTCTGCGCCATGGTGGGTGCGCGCACCGCGGCCATGGGGCTCAACCGGGTGATAGACGCGGAGATCGACGCCAGGAATCCGCGCACCGCCGGCCGCGCCATCCCCGCGGGGCTTCTGGGTCGGGGCGCGGTGATCTGCTTCATCGTTCTTTCCGTGCTGCTCATGCTTTTCGCCGCCCGGAGGCTGAACCCGCTCTGCCTTTACCTTTCGCCGGTAGCCCTCGGTTTCATCCTGCTCTACTCCTACTGCAAGCGCTTCACGGCGCTGGCGCACGTGGTCCTCGGTATCTGCCTCGCGGGGGCTCCGCTGGGCGCCTGGATCGCCATACGCGGCAGCGCCGACCTCCCGGCATACCTTCTTGCCTTCGCGGTTCTCTTCTGGGTCGCCGGCTTCGATATCCTCTATGCGCTGCAGGACATGGAATTCGACCAGGCCGCGGGGCTGCACTCCATTCCGGCGAAGCTGGGGGTTAACGGCTCGCTTTGGACCTCGCGCATCTTCCATCTCGTCGCCTGCCTCTTCCTCGCGGCACTCTATATTTCCATGCACCTTGGCACCTTCTTCCTCGCCGGGCTGGCTGCTACCTGCGGCATGCTCCTGTACGAGCATTATCTGCTCCGCGGGGGGGACTTAAGCCGCCTGGATGCCGCTTTTTTCAACATGAACGGCTACATCAGCGTGACGCTCTTCGCGGCGACGCTCCTGGATAGGGTTTCGACGGGGGGGATGTGAAGCCCAGACACTTCACCGTCGCCATCACCGGCGCCTCGGGCGTAATCTACGGCCTCAAAGTGGTAGAGGAACTGCTGCGCGGAGACTCCAGGGTGAGCCTGCTGGTCTCGGAAGCGGGGTTCGCGGTCCTGCGGCAGGAATGCGGGCTCGATCTAGCGGGTACCCCGGGCGAAATCCTGGACGGGGTGCGCTCGCACTTGGGGCTTCCTGGAGAACGTCTTAGCTACTACGACTTAAACGATCTTTTCGCGCCTATCGCCAGCGGTTCGGCGGCTCCGGACGCCATGCTGGTGGTCCCCTGCTCCATGGGGACCTTGTCGCGGATCAGCTCCGGCAATTCGGGGAACCTCCTGGAGCGGGCGGCTGACGTCATGCTGAAAGAGGGGCGTCCCCTGGTGCTGGCGCCGCGCGAGACCCCCTTCAACGCGATTCACCTCGAGCACATGCTGAAGCTGGCCCGGCTCGGGGTGCGCATAGTGCCGGCCATGCCCGGCTTCTACCACGATCCCGAGACCATCGAGGACCTGGTCGATTTCGTGGCCGGGAAGGTGCTGGACGCAGTGCAGGTGGAGCACACGCTCTTCAGGCGCTGGGGAAGCCGGCCGTAAACGAAAAAGGAAAGAACCATGACTTTTGCCACCATAGCGGAGAAGGTGCGGGCGGGCGGACGCATCAACGAGGCTGAGGCGCTTGCGCTTTTCGAGCATCCGGACCTCCTGGCGCTCGGGGAGCTGGCCCAATCCGTCAACGAGCGGCGCAACGGGAAGAGGGTTTTCTTCAACGTCAACCGCCACATAAACCACACCAACATCTGCGTGAACCGCTGCCGCTTCTGCGCCTTCTTCCGCAAAGCGGGCGACCCAGGCGCCTACCTGATGACCCTGGACGAGGTCCGCGGCCGCGCCGAAGAGGCGGTCAAGGAAGGGGCCACCGAGATCCACGTGGTTGGAGGCCTCCACCCGGAGCTCCCCTTCGAGTTCTACCTGGAGCTCCTTGCCACCGTCAAGGCGGTCTCCCCGGCGCTGCACGTGAAAGCCTTCACCGCAGTGGAGATCGCTTATCTGGCTAAACTCTCCGGCCTTGGCATCCCGGCCACCCTGGAGAAGCTGAAGGAGGCGGGGCTCGGCTCCCTTCCCGGCGGCGGCGCCGAGATCTTCGCGCCGGAGATCCGCAACAAGCTCTGCCCGGAAAAGATCAGCGGCGCGGCCTGGCTCTCCATCATGGAACAGGTGCACCAGGCGGGGCTCAAGTCGAACGCCACCATGCTCTACGGGCATCTGGAGAGCGTGGCCGACCGGGTCGATCACATGCGGCAGCTGCGCGAGCTGCAGGATCGAACCGGCGGCTTCCAGGTCTTCATCCCGCTCGCCTTCCAGCCTGAGCATTCGCAGTTGAAGATCGCCGGTTCCGGCACGAGCGGCGTGGACGACCTGCGCACCCTGGCCGTCGCCCGCATCTACCTGGACAACTTCGCTAACGTGAAGGCCTACTGGGTGATGCTGGGGGAGAAGATAGCCCAGGTGTCGCTATCCTTCGGCGTCAACGACCTGGACGGTACCGTGGTCGAAGAGCGGATCGGGCACGAGGCGGGGGCGGACACCCCGCAGACCATGAGCCGCGACAACATCGTCACCATGATCAGGAAGGCCGGGCGCATCCCGGTGGAGCGGGACACCCTCTACCAGGAACTGCGCGTGTATTGAGAAGGGTACGGCGCCTGCATCACTGCAATGAAGCCTACGAAACCACGGAAGTAAGCCATGTCGAAAATGCTCAACGCCATAACTGAAAAAGTCGCCTCAGGTGCGGCCATAACCTCCGAAGAGGCGCTCTGGTGCCTCACTGAAGGGGAACTCCTCGCCGTCGGGCGCTTAGCCGACTCGATCCGGCGGACAATGCATCCGGACGGCTGCGTCAGCTTCGTCGTCGACCGCAACGTCAACTACACCAACGTCTGCGAATCCAGGTGCAAGTTCTGTGCGTTCTACCGTGATGCCGATGCGGCGGACGCCTACCTCCTGGATACCGAAACCATCATGGCGAAGATCGGGGAACTGGTAGCCCAGGGAGGAACCCAGCTCCTGATGCAGGGGGGGCTCCACCCCTCGCTCGACATCGCCTGGTTCGAGGAACTCTTCAGGGAGATCAAGCGCCGCTTTCCCGGCGTGCAGAACCACTCACTCTCCCCGGCCGAGGTGACCCAGGTGGCGAAGCTCTCCGGGCTTGGCATCGGCGAGACGCTTACGCGGCTGAAGCAGGCCGGGCTCGACTCCATCCCGGGAGGGGGGGCCGAAATCCTGGTCGACAGCGTCCGCGCCGAGATCTCGCCGAAGAAGATCGGCTGGCAGGGATGGGCGCAGGTCATGCGCGAGGCGGCGCGGTTAGGGATGCCCACCACGGCGACCATGATGTTCGGCAGCCGCGAGCGGGCCGAAGACATCGTCGAGCACCTGTTCCGGGTGCGCGACCTGCAGGATGAAGGTGGGAGCTTCACCGCCTTCATCCCCTGGACCTACCAGCCGGGAAACACCGAACTCGGGGGGGAGGGCGCCAGCGGCGTCGAGTACCTGAAGGTGCTGGCCCTGTCGCGCATCGTGCTCAGGAACGTGCCGAACGTGCAGGCGAGCTGGGTGACCCAGGGCGCCAAGATGGCGCAGGTGGCGCTTTTCTTCGGCGCCAACGACCTGGGGGGAACCATGCTGGAGGAGAACGTTGTTGCGGCTGCCGGCTGCCGCTTCCGTATGTCGCGCGAGGAGATGATCACGCTGATCCGCGGCGCCGGGTTCACCCCGGTCCGGCGCACCACCTTGTACCAGGAACTTGAGCGCTACTGACAGCCGCTCGGTGACTCTGTCGCCTCGTCGTTGTCAATTCTCAATTGTCAATTGCCTCTGCCTCTTGTTATATTCACCTGATCTTTTGCCCTGAAAGGAGTTGCCATGATCGCCCTGCGGGAAAACATCGCAGAAATGGCAGGTTATGTCCCCGGTTTCCAGCCGTTCGATGTGGATTCGTACATCAAGCTGAACACCAACGAGAATCCTTATCCCCCCTCACCGAAGGTACTGGAGGCGATCGCCAAGGAGGCCGGAGAGGGACTGCGCCGGTATCCCGACGCCGCGAGCCGACTGGCGCGGGAGGAGGCTGCGAAGGTGTACGGCTTCGATCCCTCCTGGATCATCATGGCCAACGGCTCGGACGAGGTCCTCAACAACCTGATCCGCGCCTGTGCCGGCGAAGGGGAGGAAATCGCCTTCATTAACCCCTCCTACTCGTACTATGGCACCCTCGCGGAAGTTCAGGGGGCGCGCGTCAGGACCTTCGGGCTCAGCGAGAGCTTCGAGCCGGAAGGGATTCCGGAGCACTACGACGGCAAGCTCTTCTTTCTGACCAACCCCAATGCGCCGCTTGGTTTCACCTACAGCCAGCGCTACATCGCGGACCTGGCGGGGCGCCTCTCCGGGGTGCTGGTGGTGGACGAGGCGTACGTGGATTTCGCCGAAGAGACTTCGCTGGAACTGGTGCGCAGCTTCGACAACGTCGTGGTGACCCGCACCTTCTCCAAGAGCTATTCCCTGGCCGGCATGCGGCTTGGTCTCGCGATCGCCCGCCCGGAGATCATCGCGGCGCTGAACAAGATTCGCGACCACTACAATCTGGACCGCCTGGCGCAGGCCGCTGCCGCCGCGGCGCTCGCGGACCAGCCGTATTTCCAGGAGTGCGTAAGGAAGATCAAGGAGACCCGCGCCTGGTTCACGGCGGAACTGCAGCAGCTGGGGTATCAGGTGATACCTTCCAGCGGCAATTTCGTCTTTGCCAGCCCGCCCGACCGCGACGGTACCCGTATCTACCAGGGGCTTTACGACAGGAAGATCCTGGTGCGCCACTTCACCGACCCGAAGCTGGCCCACGGTCTCAGGATCAGTATCGGCTCCAGGGAGGAGATGGAGCAGACTGTCAAGGCGCTGTGCGAACTGGGTCCCGGACGGTAGCAAAGAGCGTTCTGTCTGTGCCGGGGAGAAAATTTTACTCTGAACGGCACCTTGGACTTGTGCTGAAAGTGAAAAAGTTGTAATCTTTGCGGCTGGGCGCTGTCATGGTGACAGTAAGCCTTGACCTTATCGATAACCACGAAAGCATATAATAGATGCAGAAACGGATGGGAACTTTTGCAGAAGAGAAATAATGAGACAAATCCCGCAGCGGCACATCTGGTCACCGATCAAAAGACTTTAGACGAACTCGTTGAGCGGCTCTCCCGGGAGTCGGTCCTTGCCTTTGACTTGGAGGCGGACTCACTCCATCACTATACAGAGAAGGTCTGCCTGATCCAGGTCTCCTCCGCATCGGAAGACCGCCTGATCGACCCGCTCGCCCCCATCGACGTCAAGGTGCTGGCGCCCATTTTCGCCAACCCCGCGATCAAAAAGATCTTCCACGGCGCGGATTACGACATGCGCTCGCTCTACCGGGACTTCGGCATCGAGGTGGTGAACCTGTTCGACACCATGATAGCCAGCCAGTTCCTGGGAGAGAGCGAGTTCGGCCTGGCGGCGCTCCTGAAGAAGAGGTTCGGCGTCGAGCTGGACAAGCGCTACCAGAAGGCCGACTGGAGCAAGCGTCCCTTCTCCCAGGAGATGCTGGATTATGCCATGAAGGACACTTCACTCCTGATCGAGCTCTACCGCCAGCTGGAGGCGGAGCTGAAGCAGAAAGGGAGGCTCGCCTGGGTCGAGGAGGAGTCGGAGTTGGTGGCAGGGGTGCGTTCCCCTTCCCGCGAGGGAGAACTGATGTGTCTGCGCTTCAAGGGGGCCAGCAAGATGAAGCCGCGCGAGCTCGCCGTGCTGGAAGAGCTGCTGCGCTTTCGTGACGAGAAGGCGCGCCTGGCGGACGTTCCCCCCTTCAGGATCCTCAGCAACGACCTGTTACGGGAGCTGGCAGAGAAACAGCCGAGGAACAACTTCGAGCTGGTCGGCATCCACACCATGTCTTCTAAGCTGATCGAACGGCTGGGGCGGGGGCTGCTGCAGGCCGTAGCCAACGGGCTGGCGGTCCCCCAGGACAAATTGCCGCAGGTGCATTCCGGGCGCCGTCCGGTTCTGGACCGGCTGCAGGACGAAAGGGTGAAGCGCCTCAAGGTCTGGCGCGAGGCGAAGTCGGCGCAGCTGGGTCTCGGTATCGGGCTCGTCGCCAACAACACGCTCCTGGAGGCGCTGGCGGAACCGGGCTCCCAGAACATAACTCTCTTGAAGCGCTGGCAGCGCGAGGCATTCGGAGACGAACTGGCGTCGCTCATCTCCTGACACTTACGCTGGCGAAGTAATCCGGGCGGGCTCCCATTAAGGGGGCCCGCCTTTTTTCGTCTTTAGATTAGAGCGCCTTGTAGTGGTCGCTACTGTTGTGTATAAAAAAGGGGGACAGGCTACTTTTTCAAAAGAAAAAAGTAGCCTGTCCCCTTTTCTGTGACGCCGTACGGAGGCGGGAGATGACCCTTTACGTCGGAACCAGCGGTTACTCGTACCAGGCATGGAAGGGGATCTTCTATCCCGCGGACCTCCCGGACCGGCAGATGCTGCACTATTACGGCGGGGTGTTCCTAAGCGTCGAGATCAACAACACCTTCCACCGGATGCCGACCTCCGCCCTCTTGCAATCGTGGTCGCAGGAGGTTCCGGCAGGCTTCAAGTTCGCGCTCAAGGCGCCGCAGCGCATCACGCATTTTCAGCGGCTTAAGGGGGTGGACGACCCGGTGTCGTACCTGTTCGACGTGGCGGGAGGGCTCGGGGAGCGGCTGGGTCCGGTGCTCTTCCAGCTACCGCCGAGCCTGAAGAAGGACCTCCCCCTGCTGCGCGACTTCCTGGCGCTTTTGCCTCCTGCCGCCCGCGCCTCGATCCAGTTCCGGCACCGCTCCTGGATGGACGACGAGGTGTTCGAGCTTTTGCGGCGCAACGACGCGGCCCTTTGCATCGCCGACCTGGAGGACGATGTCGAGACCCCGGCGGTGGCAACGGCGACGTGGGGCTACTTGAGGCTCAGGCGTCAGGATTACGGGGAGGCGGAGTTGAAGCGGTGGGTGGACCTGGTAGCGAGGCAGAACTGGCGGGACGCCTTCGTCTTCTTCAAGCACGAGGAATCGGCGCAAGGGCCGCTCCTGGCGAGGAATTTCCTGGAAGTAGCAGGGGGCGGACGGGGAAAAGATCAGGGAGCCGGGAAGAGCCGGCCCCGGTGAGAAGTGCTTTCGACGGCTCAGGCAGGCAAAACGGGAGGGGATATGAACATAGCAACCATTTGGGGCATCGCCAAGATAGCGGCGACGAGGATTCCCTGGGGGCGGGTGATGGAGAACATTCCGGCGGTGGTGGATCTGGCCGAACGGGCAAAGGGACGCCTTCGGGGGCACGGCGGGGGCGACATCGAGGCAAGGCTCAGGCACCTGCAGGAGGAAAACCGCAAGCTGGAGCAGGCCCTGTTGGAGACCTCGGGGCACCTGCAGCAGACCATCAGGACTCTGAAGGTTGTAGTCGCCCGGCAGAAGATGATGATGACCGTGACGGCGATGTCGCTTGTGACCGCCATCGCGGCGCTGGTGGCGGCGCTGCGCTGAGTCTGGCTACACCATGTCCCCCCAGTGAAACTGCAGGATGGACAGCATGGCGAGCCCGGCGGTCTCGGTGCGCAGTATCCTCTTTCCCAGCGTGACCGGGGTGAACCCCGCCGCCAGCGCCTGCCGCACCTCCTCCGGGGCCAATCCCCCTTCCGGTCCCACCACGACCGCCACGCTTCCCGGTGCCTCGAAAGCGCCGAAGCAGCCGTGCAGGGTCGTCTTCTCTTCCCCCTCGTAAAGAAGGAGCTTCACCTCATGGCGTGAATCCGCCAGCACCTCGGAGAGGGTACCCCCCAGGGCGACCTTCGGCGCAGAACGCCGCCCGGACTGCCGGGCGGCCTCCTGGACGATCTTTTCGTAACGGGCTAGCCGGGTGGCGCTTCGATCCCCGCGCAGCTTCACCACGGAGCGTGCCGCGTCGAAGGCGACCACTTCGGCGACCCCGAGCTCGGTGCATTTTTGCAGGATCAGGTCGAGCTTTTCCCCCTTGGGCATCCCCTGCAAGAGCGTGATGCGCAGCCCCGGCTCCTCGGCGGCAGGGGCGGCGCTGGCGCTGATGCGCACCGTGAGGCTTTTCGCCCCCACCTCCTCGACCGTCCCCCGGTGACGGGCGCCGCCGTTCTCGATGAGCTCCACCTCGCTACCCTCTTTAATGCGCAGCACGCGCGCCATGTGGCGGTAAAGCTCTCCGGTGATGGTCACGCTGTCGCCGCAGATGGCGTTGCCGCCGAGAAAGAAACTGCGCATGGGCTACAGGGGCTTCCTGAAGCTGAGGCAGGACCACTCGAGCTCCTTCGGGTTTCCCACCAGCTCCAGCGAACTGAACCCCGCGCAGACGAAGGCTTCTTTTTCGGTGAGGATGCCGGAGAGTATGAGCCATCCTCCAGGTGCCACGCGGGCGGTGAGTTCGTCGGCAAGACGCACCAGTTCCTCGGCGAGGATGTTGGCGACCACGACCTGAAATCCTCCAGGAAGCTGCTCCAGGCTGGTGGTGGAGGCGGCGACCAGGCCGGCCACACCGTTCAACTCCAGGTTCTCTGTCGTGACACGCACCGCTTCGGGGTCGATGTCCACCGCGACGATCTCTTCCGCGCCCAAAAGCGCGGCCGCGATGCTGAGGACGCCGGAGCCGGTGCCCACGTCGAGGACGGGGCTTGGGAGCTTGCCGCCGCTAGCGTCGAAGCAGATCCGCTCCAGCGCTTCCAGGCACATCTTGGTGGTTGGGTGGGCGCCGGTCCCGAAGGCCATGCCGGGATCGATCTGGATCACCAGGTCGCCCTCCTGTTTCAGGTACTCCTCCCAGGTCGGCTTGATCACCAGCCTCTGGCCGATGCGCACCGGCTTGAAGTGCACCTTCCAGTTGTTGGCCCAGTCCTCGTTCCTGATCACGGTTACCACTGGAGGGGTATAGACGTACCCGGGGAAGGAGGGGCCGGTCTGGGCGAGGAACTGCTCGATGCGGATGCGCATCTCCTCCAGCGAGTCGTCGAGGGGAAGGTAACCCTTCACGCTTTTGAGGGGGGTATCTTCGAGGGTGTCGAGGGAGAAGGTGTCCAGGTGCAGGTTGTCGATTCCGACCCCGTTACCGGTCAACTCCACCAGGAAGTCGGCCAGGGTGTCGACCATTTCGGCGGGTACTTCACAGGCGATCTCAGCCCAGTCAGTAGTCATAATGAGTTTACAGCTCCTTTTCTTAGACAAATTATGGGCATAAGCTAGCAGGAAAATAAGGGAAAATGCAATGAAAACCTTGACATCGAATAAAACTGCGGCAGTAATTATAATTAAAATTTTTCCGGGGGCTGCCGATAAGAACTTCGAGGAAACTTTTCCCATTAAATTTTAGTTTTGCCTAAAAGAAAAAAACATGGTATATATCTAATGAATTTGGTGGGGATGCCGATAAGCCCCAGTAAGAGCAGCAGTTTAAGGTGATTAAGATGTACCATGTGTACCTTTTATCGGATGCGACAGGGGAGACGGTGGAGCGGGTGGCGCGCGCCGCGCTGACCCAGTTCAGGGACGTCGACATCCGCCTGCGCAGGATGGGGCAGATACGGAACCGTGAGGACGTCCTCCGCGCGCTGGACGAGGTGGACCGGGCGCCAGGGATCATCTTTTATACGCTGGTCAACACCGAGCTGGCGCAGTTCGTCAGGAACGAAGTCGAGGCGAGGCAGTTGGAGGCGGTCGACCTCATCACGCCGCTTCTCTACAAGCTGGCGGAATTTCTAGAGATGCGGCCGCAGAAGTTGCCGGGCCTGCAATACGAGATGAACTCGGAGTACTACCGGCGCATGGAAGCGGTGGATTTCACCGTGAAGCAGGACGATGGCCAGGAGCCGCGCAACCTGCACAAGGCGGACATCGTGCTGATCGGTGTTTCCCGCTCTTCCAAGACCCCGCTCTCCATGTATCTGGCTCACAAGGGTTACAAGGTCGCCAACGTGCCGATCATCCAGGGAATCGATCCCCCGGGCGAGTTGGAGGAAGTAGAGCCGGAGCGGGTGGTAGGGCTGATCATCGATACGCAGCGGCTGGTGGATATAAGGAGCGCCCGGTTGCGCAACCTTCGCCAGAGCCCGCGCGGCAGCTACGCGGACTATCGGCAGGTGGAAGAGGAACTGGCATACTGCCGCAGGTTCTACCGCGCCCATCCCGCCTGGCTGGTTATCGACGTAACCAACAAATCCGTGGAGGAGTCTGCGGCAGAAATATTAAGCAGACTTCATGGTGATATTAGGCACGATTAGAGGTCGACATATTAACAAAGAGAGGAAATCAACATGAGAATTTTGGTAGTTGAAGATGAGAAGAAGGTCGCCAGTTTCATTAAGCGCGGGCTGGAGGAGGAGCAGTACGAAGTCCACACGGCCGCGGACGGAGAGGAGGGTCTCAAGCTTGCGCTGGAGAAGCCGTTCGACCTGATCGTGCTTGATTGGATGCTCCCCAAAAAGGACGGCCTTTCCGTCCTGAAGGAGCTGAGGGAGCGGAAGAACCTCACTCCGATCCTGATGCTGACCGCCAAAGATTCCGTGGAAGATATCGTGGCAGGCCTCGATTCCGGATCCGACGACTACCTGACCAAGCCCTTCGCCTTCGCCGAGCTTCTGGCCCGCGTCCGTGCGCTCATGAGGAGGAGCGAGCTCGACCGCGGCGCCGAGATCCGTTTCGCCGACCTGCGTCTCGACCCGGTTACCCACAAGGTATGGCGCAAGGACAAGGAGATCGATCTCACCGCCAAGGAGTACGGCCTGCTTGAGTACTTCATGCGCAACCCGCACCAGGTGCTGACCAGGACCATGATCGCGGAGCACGTCTGGGATTACACCTTCGACAGCTTCACCAACATCATCGACGTCTATGTCAACTACCTCAGGAAGAAGATCGACCGCGAAGCTGACAAGAAGCTGATCCACACCGTCAGGGGCGTTGGCTACATTTTGAAGGAAGAAGAATAGAATAAGCGCGTCACGCTCTTCATGAACAACGGACTGCTCACGGCTCACGCCGGAGGCGGTCCGTTTTTTTTGGGGGTCGGAGCAAAGTGCGCAGCGGTGGCAAAAGCCTTGCGGAGAGTGTCTTGACAAACTTGGGGGGCAGTATTAGCTTAACTCTACTCAAATTCCCAGGAGGTCGCCATGCAGGCAGCAATCGTAGCAAGATTTCTGGTACTTAGCGTATTTCTCTCCTCCATTTTCTCGACCGTCGCGGGCGCCTCGGTGCTCACTCCCGATTTCGCCAAACTGGCGAAGAAGCTGAAGCCCGCGGTGGTCAACATCAGCACCTCGAAGACCCTAGCGGTGAAGAAGCGGCAGATCGCCCCAGGGCAAGACCCCTTCCAGGAATACTTCGACAAATTTTTCGAGGGGCCGCACCAGCGTCAGCAAAAGCAGAGGAACCTGGGGACCGGCTTCATCATCAGCGACGACGGCTACATCATCACCAACAACCACGTGGTGAAGGATGCCGACGAGATCAAGGTGAAGCTCTCCGACGGCAGGGAGTTCGCGGGAGATGTCAAGGGGCGCGACGAAAAGCTGGACCTTGCCCTGGTGAAGATCGACGCCAAGGATCACCTCCCCGTGGCGCCTTTGGGGGACAGCGACAAGATGGAAGTGGGGGACTGGGTGATGGCTATCGGCAACCCGTTCGGGCTCTCCCAGACCGTGACGGCGGGGATCATCAGCGCCCAGGGGCGGGTGATCGGTTCCGGCCCGTATGACGACTTCATCCAGACCGACGCCTCCATCAACCCCGGCAACTCGGGAGGGCCGCTCTTCAACACCGAAGGGGAGGTGATCGGCATAAACACGGCGATCGTCGCCGGCGGCCAGGGGATAGGGTTCGCCATACCGGTCAACATGGCGAAGGAGATCCTCCCGCAGCTGAAGTCGGCGGGCAAGGTGACCCGCGGCTGGCTCGGCGTTTCGGTGCAGCTGGTGACCCCGGATCTCGCCAAATCCTTCGGGCTCGACACCGAGAAGGGGGCGCTGGTTGCCGACGTGGTGAAAGCGAGCCCCGCGGAGAAGGCGGGCCTCAAGGGGGGCGACATCATCCTCGAGTACGACGGGCATCCCATCAAGGAGATGGGGGAGCTTCCGCGCCGCGTAGCCGCCACCCCGGTAGGAAAGAAGGTGAAAGTGGTGGTGCTGCGCGAGGGGCGTCAGGAGACGCTGCAGGTGACCGTCGAGCAGCTGAAGGAGGGCGGCGAGGAGGATAGTGCGGTCACCAGTGACCGGCTCGGAGTGAAGGTGACGGAGCTTACCCCGGAGCGCGCGCAGCAGTTGCGGCTGCAGGGGGAAAAAGGGGTCGTGGTGACCGACGTGGAGCCGGACAGCCTTGCCGACCGGGCCGGCATCCAGGAGGGGGATCTGATCAGGGAGATCAACGGAGTGCACGTAAGCGGCGTGAGCGACTACAGCAAGTTGATCGCGGCGGCGAAGAAGGGCGGGTATCTGAAGATGCTGCTGAGGCGGGGAGAAGCCTCCCTGTTCGTCGCGCTCAGGCTGGAATAGGTAATAAGAAGGTCGTTGCGGTATAGAAGGGGGCACAGGTGACTGGCCCCCTTTTTTATTTCCATAGCTCCCGACCGCAGTGCGCGCCCCAGCCGCGGCTCAGTTGGGCACATCTACATGCTCTCCTCCACCCGGAGGGGGGAGACCGCGAATGCCTGGTTGACCTCGCGTCGAAGCTCCGCTTCGGCCCCCAAATGCCTGGGGGAGAAGTGGAAGGGGAAGACCCTCGCCACTCCCGCCTCCCGGGCGAGCTCCCCGGCCTGCCGGGCGGTCAGGTGCGCCCGGTCGCGCGCCCGCTCAGAGTCGATGTGCAGGAAGACCGCCTCGATGAAGAGGTAGTCTGCGTCCCGCGCCAGCTCCACGATGCGCCGGCGGTTCTCATTGGTGAAGGCGGTGTCGGTGACATAGGCTATCTTTTCCCCCGGCACCACCTGCAGCACCTTTTCTTTCAGCTCTGCAATGGTCCAGCCGGAAGCGGGACGCTCCTCGCCCGCCGCCGCGGGATAGACCAGGGTGTCGTCCGGTTCCCCCCGGAGCACCGCACGCTTTACTTCGGAAAGCCAGGGGCCGACCGGCAGGCCCAGCTCGGCCAGCCGGTTCTTCATGAAGTTTACGTGGAGCTTTTCCTCGAAAGCATAGGCGAGGCAGGGGATGCTGTGCTCCAGGAAGGTGGCGCGGATGTGCAGGTTCCCCTCGTCCAGCACGACGCCCTCGGGGAGCATGAGTTCCTGCTGGTTTTCCCTTTCAAAGATGCGCCGGGAGCTGAAGCTTGCCCTTTGCGCGCTGCCGTCGGGATGAAGTTCGGTGACGATGAGGACGAACTCGGTGGGATAGCTTTGAATCAGGTTCCAGCTGTAGGACGCGAGGCGGTGCTCCACCTGCCGCAGGATGCCGGGAGGACCGTACAGCCTCACTTCTTTGTCCCGTCCCAGCATGATGCGCAGCATCAGGTCGAAGCCGATGAAGTGGTCGATGTGCGTGTGCGAGATGCAGATGTCGCTCACCCGCAAGAGCTTGCGCGTGGGAAGCGGCGCCAGGTCCCCCAGGTCGAAGAGGACGGCCCGGCGCGCGAAGAGGAAGTCGACGTAGAGGCCGGGGTCGCCGAAGGGAGGGTTCACCAGGGCCGGCAGGAAGTGCGGTGTCATGGCGCGGGCTCCTTCAAGTTTGGGTGCGGTCCCGTCTGCTATATAACCTTTAATGCTGCGGCGCAAGCCAAAAAAATAGGGGAACCGTTGGGTTCCCCTGGTGCTGCCTGCAACTACTCTCTCCGCCGTGCCGTTGGTTTCGGGGGCCTCACAGCGAGTTCCCATTCAGGTGGGCTCCTGTGGACCGCTTTAGGCAATTCCCGCGCAATGGGGCAGCTCACCACGGTCGAAACAGTCGCCCGTTCAATAAATTATTCCGCAGGGGCGTTAGTAACCTCACGGACAGGGCAGAGAGAGCTAAGTAAGTGGCTGCATTGTAGTACCGACAAAATGAGAAATCAAGAGCGATTTGTCTAATCCTTTGTAGGAGAAATCCCCGGGTAAATAGGTTGCAATTTTGGGCCTTTGTCGTACAATGCGCCCACCAATTTTCGCAGCGACCGGGAGGAAAGATGCGCCTTAAGGAAGAGCAGATCGCACGCCTGGCGGAAAAGGTGCTGGGCGACCTGGAACGTGCCCAACTCGTGGAGCAAAAACAGGGACGTGCGGCCGTGTTGGCCGGCATCAAGTCGGCCATAGCCGAGGACCTGAGGCTTGAGGAGGCATTGGAGCGCGACGCCGAGGCGCTGCTTGAGCAGACCCTGAAGGCGGTCGGAGGGGAGGGGATCGACCGGCACAAGATGCTGCGAATGATCAAGGAGAAACTGGCCAAGGAACGCAAGATCGTCCTCTAACCCGCCGCGCGGCCGAATCGAAAGGAGACTCCATGCATATCAGCGAAGACCGCATTTCCCATATCGCCCACAGGATCTACGACAAGCTCTGGCGCGACGACCTCGCCGACTTCCCGGACGAGCGGCGCGCGCTGGATGCCGTCAAGGGCTCCATCGAGGGGTTCTTCTCGGTGATGGAACAGGTCGACCAGGCGGTGAGGGCGAAGCTGGCCTCCTACAGTCAGGCCAAGGTGCCCGGCAGCCGGGAATGGGAGATCCTGTACCAGAAGTTTTATGCCGAGGAGCTTGCTAAAAGGAAGTGGTGAGACGCCACGCGCGGGGGGTGAATTTTATTTTTCCTTCTACCCTTGATTTTTAGGACCATGCTGTTTATATTTAGCAGGCCTTAGCACTCAGCAGTTTTGAGTGCTAATATTTTTTTCAATTACCGGAGATCGAGGATCTCGCAGAAAGGAGAGCAAGCATGAATCTTAGACCGCTGCAGGACCGTATCATCGTGAAGAGGGTTGAGGAAGCTACCATGACCGCCGGTGGGCTTTATATCCCGGAAACCGCCAAGGAAAAGCCCCAGCAGGGCGAAGTGGTGGCAGTTGGCAACGGGAAGAGGGGCGAGGACGGCAAGGTGTACCCGATCGACCTGAAGGTGGGTGACAAGGTGCTGTTCGGCAAGTATGCAGGAAGCGAAGTGAAGCTCGAAGGGGAGGACTTCCTCATCATGCGCGAGGATGACATCCTCGGCGTAGTCGAGAAGTAATCACCGTCCCCGGTCAGCCGGGAGGCAGCGCAATTTCGCCACAATTCATTAATCCCCAAGGAGGATATACGTTATGGCAGCAAAGATCATCAAATTCGACCAGGAAGCACGCAACTGCATCCTCAAAGGTGTCAACACCCTGGCAGATGCCGTTAAAGTGACCCTGGGCCCCAAAGGGCGCAACGTCGTCATCGAGAAATCCTACGGCGCGCCGCTCATCACCAAGGACGGCGTCACCGTCGCCAAGGAAATCGAGCTGGAAGACAAGTTCGAGAACATGGGCGCGCAGCTGGTGAAGGAAGTCGCTTCCAAGACCTCCGACGTAGCCGGCGACGGCACCACCACCGCAACCGTGCTGGCACAGGCGATCTACCGCCAGGGCGCCAAGCTGGTCGCGGCAGGCCACAACCCGATGGAAATCAAGCGCGGTCTGGATCAGGCTGTCGAGGCCCTGGTCGCCGAGCTGAAGAACATCTCCAAGCCGATCAAGGACCACAAGGAAATCGCGCAGGTCGGCACCATCTCCGCCAACAACGACAAGACCATCGGCGACATCATCGCCGAGGCGATGGAGAAGGTCGGCAAGGAAGGGGTCATCACCGTCGAGGAAGCCAAGGCGATGGAGACCACACTTGAGACCGTCGAGGGCATGCAGTTCGACCGCGGCTACCTCTCCCCCTACTTCGTGACCGATCCGGAGCGCATGGAAGCCGCTATGGACAACGTCGCCATCCTGATCCACGACAAGAAGATCGCCAACATGAAGGACCTCCTCCCGGTTCTCGAGCAGACCGCCAAGTCCGGCCGTCCGCTGCTGATCATCGCCGAGGACATCGAAGGCGAAGCCCTGGCGACCCTCGTGGTCAACAAGCTGCGCGGCGTGCTGAACGTCTGCGCCGTAAAGGCCCCGGGCTTCGGCGACCGCCGCAAGGCCATGCTCGAAGACATCGCCATCCTGACCGGCGGCAAGGTCATCTCCGAGGAAGTCGGCTTCAAACTCGAGAACACCACCCTCGACATGCTGGGCCAGGCGAAGAAGATCACTGTCGACAAGGACAACACCACCATCATCGACGGCTACGGCGCCGAGGCTGACATCCAGGGCCGCGTCAAGATGATCCGCGCCCAGATCGATGAGACCTCCTCCGACTACGACCGCGAGAAGCTTCAGGAGCGCCTGGCGAAACTGGTGGGCGGCGTTGCCGTCATCAAGGTCGGTGCCGCTACCGAGATCGAGATGAAGGAGAAGAAGGCACGCGTCGAAGACGCACTGCACGCAACCCGCGCAGCGGTCGACGAGGGGATCGTCCCCGGAGGCGGCGTGGCTTACCTGCGCGCCCTGAAGGTGCTGGAAAACCTCCAGCTCGCACCGGAGCAGCAGTTCGGCGTCAACGTGATCAAGCGCGCCCTCGAGGAGCCGATCCGTCAGATCTCCCAGAACGCCGGCGTCGACGGTTCCATCGTCGTGGACAAGGTCAAAAACGGCAAGGATGCCTTCGGCTACAACGCCGCCGACGACGTCTATGTCGACATGATCGAGGCCGGCATCATCGACCCGACCAAGGTCTCCAGGAGCGCGCTGCAGAACGCCGCTTCCGTGGCAGGTCTCATGATGACCACCGAAGCGATGATCGCTGACAAGCCGAAGGAAGAAGGCGCGATGCCGGCAATGCCGGGCGGCATGGGCGGTATGGGTGGCATGGGCGGCATGATGTAGTCCTGCCCAGAAACCCGCAGCAAAAATGAAGGGAGCCGGCCCCAGTGCCGGCTCCCTTTTTTATCGGCAGCTTGCTTCTCCTGGTTCCCAAGCGGTCGCAGCTTTTTCCTTTCATTAATCCTCCGGCTTTACACAATTTTTGCATCTGCGTATACTACCGGGGATTTCGGCCGATCAGCGTCAGATTTCCGTCACCCCCTTCTTCACATTCATGAGTAAATGCGGCAAAAAACTAGACACGAGAAAAATATAGAGGATCGCATGGCCAACCCGGGAAGGCAGCACGAAGAGGTTAGCAAGGAAGAGTACGCCTCGGCTAACCTGGTCATGATCGCCATGGTGAAGACCTCGAAGGCGCTCCGGATCTACCTGCCTAACAACCCGATACTGATCGGTTTCACGGACGACCTGAACGGCAAGATGACGGGGCACCTGGACCAATACGGAGAGTTCCCCCTCGACGTGGAACCTTTCGTCCTGCGGTACAAGGGGAAGGACATCTACCAGAACCAGGACCCCAAGGAGAGCATGGCCTGCCGCATGTACGCGGACGGCATCAGGGCGCTGTTTTTCCTGCCGGGGGTGGAATCGAGTGAGCTGATGGCATTCGTCGGGGTGGCGGGTTTCGAACTGGGCACGAGCGACGAGGACGTGGTGACCCAGCTTTGGGAGAGGGATCTCCCGCACCTGCGCTATCTACTTGAGGAGGACTTTATCGAGGGGCACCTCGAGGTGGACCTGACCGAACCGGGGTCCCAGCAGGCGGCGGTGACCAGGGTGTACCAGGCGCTGGCCCAGCAGATCCCACCCCAGCCGAGGATGATTCCCAAGCACCTGCTCATGCTGACCGGCGAAGAGGAGAAATGGCTCAGAAAGGCCCGGCAGGTCGAGGCTCGCAGAAATGGCCTCGACGACGTGGTCAACATCCTCTCCGCCATCCTGGCCGGGGTGAAGGAACCGGTCATATTCTGGGATTTCGTCGGGATCATGGGAAACCTCACCACCAACATGTTCCTCGCCGGCGAGATCGGGCAGGCGCTGCGACTGATCCGGTTCATGGACCAGTTGATGAAGCTGGGATCCACCCTGCCGGAACAGCAAAAGTTTTTAGCCGAGGCCCTTGCCGGCATACTCGACCTCCAGACGGTGCAGGTACTGCAGGAGACTTTGGACGGCAGCGAGGCGGTGACGCACCAGGAGCTGAAGGAACTTCTACATATCTTTGGCTTGCCCTCGCTCGGGGCGATCTGCGAGCTGCTGGGAAGGGTGGAGAAGCTCAAGGTGCGCAAGGTGATCATCGAGGTGCTGGTTGAACTCGGCCGCGAAAATCCCGCCGTGTTCGCTCCTTTCCTGAACGATTCCCGCTGGTACCTGGTACGAAATATGGTTCTCGTTCTTTCACTGGTGGGAACCCCAGTGGCCCTGGACATGATCATCAAGCTGATCCCCCACAAGGAGGCGAGGATCCGGCGCGAGGTGCTTGGCTACCTGGAGCGCTCCGGAGACCTCAAGGCGAAGGCGTACATCGTCAAGTACCTGCGGGACGACTCCAGCGCGCTTCGCATCAAGGCGCTCCAGGTCCTGGCGCGGGAGAAGCTCCCCTTCGCGCTCAAGCCTATCGCTGCGCTCACCACCGCGGAAGAGTTCGCCAATCGCGAGTTGCCGGAGAAAAAGGCGGTGTACGAGGCGTTGGGGGAACTGGGGGGCGAGGAGATGCTCCCCATGTTCAGGGATATGCTGCTGAAAAAGTTCTGGTTTCAAAAGGCGGCCGAGAAGGAAAGCGCACAGTTGGCGGCGGCAGGGCTGGTACGGATGCAGACCGGCCAGGCTTTGGCGCTTTTGCAGGAGGCGCGTAACAGCAAGCGTTCCGGCGAGGTAAGGGATCTTTTGGAGCAGGCCATCGCCGCCCTGGCTCTCGCGCGGGCGAAGAGGAGCGGTAATGCAGGCGAGGTGTGAACATGCAACTTGAGAAAGAGCGCGACAGCCTGAGCAACGAGATGGCCAGCCTCGGCAAGGCCTTGGTCCTGCAGCTCTTCATACTGCTCAAGACTTCCAGTAACTACAGCGAAGGGCACGCGGCGCTGGACCTGCCGCTAGCCAACCTGCTGAAGGTGGTGCGGGATATCGCCCGTAGAAACGAGGACGCCTCGCTGAGGCTCCGTGGAGGGCACCTCTACCTTGGCGAGCTGCGGCTCAAGCCGGACATCGCCAATTTCGAGGCGCCGCGATACGTGATCGAGGAGATGAAGCGCAATCTGGTGGGAAGGCTCTCTTTCATGCCGGAGGTGAGCGCGGACGACCTGCGCCGGTTCGTCTACGCCTTGCGGGAGGTGGACGCCGCCGAGCTACTCGACGCTTACACCGGCCTTCTCGATGGGATGCAGCAGAGGATGGTCGCCCATATCGAGGTGGAGGTACTGCGCGACGACGAGGTGCTGATTCCGGACACGGTGCGGTTGCAGGAGAACAACCTCAAGGCCCGCCCTCTGTACAAGAAGGTGCTGGCCGCCATGGACGAGGTGGCGGCGCAGATGGCGGCCGGGCGGAGCCTGAGGCTTCGGGAGTCGAAGCGGGTGGTGCAGCAGATGATCGACCTGCTCTTCAGCCACGAGTCGGACCTTCTCGGGCTCAGCACCATGCGCTCCCACGACCGCTCCTCTCAGCACCATGCCGCCAACGTCTGCATCCTCTCGTTGGTGATGGGCAAAAGGCTCGGCATGTCCAAGTTCCATCTCTGCGAACTGGGGCTCGCCGCGCTGTTCCACGATTTGGGCAAAGCCGACGTCTCCAAGGAGATACTGGACAAGCCTAGCGCGCTGACGCGCGAGGAACGGCGCATCATGGAGAACCACGTTCTTTACGGCGTGAAGAAGGTGATGAAGCTGAAGGGATTCGATGCCCTTTCCTCCCGGATCATCACCGGGATCTTTGAGCACCATCTGCAGGCGGATTTTTCGGGGTATCCGCGTTTTCCCTACCAAAGGCTCAGCCTCTTCGGCAGGATCATCAACATCGCGGACTGTTATGACGGGCTTACCTCGTCCCGGGTCAGCGGCAGGAACGCCTATCCCCCCCACAAGGCGCTCAGGGTGATGCTCGCCCAGGCGGGAACGGCGTACGACCAGCCGCTTTTGAAGCTCTTCATTAACTGCATCGGCATACATGCCATCGGTTCCTTGCTGCTTCTCGACAGCAAGGAGTTGGCGGTTGTCGTGGGGAACAGCGCGGACCCCACCCAGTGGGATAGCCCCCGCGTGCGCATCATCGCCGACGCCAAAGGGCGCGAGGTCGAGGGGGAGATCATCGACTTAGGCCATCCGACCTGTTTCAGGACCATTTCCGCCACCCTCGACCCCTACCTCTACGACCTCGATGTGAGCCGCTATTTCTACTAGTCATCCCTGCCGCAAGAACTGAAGCTAGTCGTACACAACGGTAAGCAGCGGCGGGTTCTCGTTGGTCTCGTCTATTCTGATCCTTCCAGGGGCTGGGGTGGTGAGGTCGTCCTCCTGGGATATGCGCACCTGGAAGAACTTGAGTTTCTGGATCTGGGCTTCCACCATGAGCGGTGTCACGTCGACCACGACCTCGCTGTTGACGTCAATCGACGAGATCGGGCGGGAGATGACGCTTCCCAGCGACGACAGCTGGTCGAAATCGGTAGCCACAACGGGCGGGGCGAAGGATACTAGATCGATCCTTATCCGTACGTTCACCGTCGGAGGCAGCACAGTCAAATCACGTATCACGATGCCGAGCTGGGCGGAACGAATCCGGGCATTCAGGGGGACCGTGGCGAGCGGGAACTGCAGGAACGCGCGGTACACGTCGTCGTTGCCGGGATTCACACCGGCCAAGACGCCGTTGACGGGCGACGCAGCTGTCAAGGTCAGGAACCCTCCTGAATCGACGACATGCGCGTCCACGTCGATGTCGCTTGGTATCGTGGTCTCGATGATCGGGCGTTCGTCGTTCCCCCCGCCGCATCCGGCCATGACCAGCAGCAGCCCCACAAGCACCAGTCCGAGAAGTTTTCCTTTCATGTTTGCCTCCTGCTCTACCTTCTAATTAAAAGCCACCTCGCCCAGCAGTGCTCAATGGTATCAAAGGGCTGGGAAAAGAAAAGGACCTTGATTTTATTGGCCCATGCGAATTCCCTCCTCTTGCACATGTAGCAGGTCCGGGTACAATACATTAGCTCAATTCTAATGTATGCGCAACACTAGCCTTGCTTATTCATGCTGACGCCTAATTTTCAGCAGGGGGCTAGGTGCATAGAGCCCCGCCAGTAAAGACTTTGCCAAAAAACTTTTGCCGGGCGTATAATTTTTCTTGGATGCCAAAACCAATGAGAGAGAACCGCACCATACGTAAAGAACGCGGAGGGACACCATGACTGCGAAGAACGAAACGCTCCGTCAACACCTGGCCGCCGTCAAGGCGGGAGAAAGGGTCTTTGAGAACGCCTTCCAGGGGATCATCCGCATGATCCTGGAGCCGGGTTTCGAAAAGGTGGTCGTCAACGGCAAGACGACCTACGATTTCAACATCTTCCGGACCGGCCGCAAGCACACCATCGGGATGTACGACGAGATCAACAGTTTCGTCTCCTTCGTCAAGGATGCAGCTGAAGGGGGGTCCAGTAAGGAGATGGCCTTCGTCCTGGTGGGCGAGCCGGGCAACGGCAAGACCTTTTTCGTCGAGTTCTTGTGCGGCAAGTACCGGAACTTCCTCCAGGGGAAAAACCGCAAATACAGCTTCCGGTTCCTCAATATGGACCGGCTCGGCAACTACGGCAGGATCCGGGAAATCGACTCGGAGACCTACGAGGACCCGATGATCCTGGCGATGAACCTCTTCGAGGACCCGGACGAGAGCCGCCGTTTCATCGCTGAGCAGGGTTTCTCCGAGGCCGAGTTGGACACCCTCTACCGCAACTACCGGCCGCTTGGCGCCAGCACCGGTTACATACTGAACGAGATCCGGGACTACCTGGACAACGACGTTGACAAGATCCTGGAGAGCATCGCCATCATGCCTGTTCCGATGAGCGAGAGCCTCGGCACCCTCACCGGCAAATACCCGGCCAAGGATAAGATCACCTCGTCGGCTGTGGACCTTTTGGGAGAGGAATCTATACAGAGGCTTTTGCACCTCTCCGATACCAACAACCCGTACCGCTTCGACCTGCGCCGCGGAGCACTGGCGCGCGTGGCCGGGGGTGGCGTGCATTTCAGCGACGAGATCTTCAAGAACAAGAAGGACTTGGTCCAGGTGTACCTCGGGGTGATCCAGAACCGCGCCATCGAGATCGACGGCTACAAGTGGCCGATCGACTCCATGATCATCGCCACCAGCAACAACTCCGAGTTCAACCGTTTCCTGGCGGAGAAGGAAGAAGCACCTATCGTCGACCGCTGCAGGATCTGCTACGTCTCGCACAACACCAACTACCGGATGCAGGAAGGGCTCACCGGCTACGCCATCGGGAGCGACTCCAAGACCACTCTGACCCGGGAAGTTTTGCACCAGGACCCGAACCTCAACTATGCAGCTTCCGTCGGCGTGGTGCTGACCAGGCTTCCCAGGAGTGAGAAGCTCACTCCCATTGAGACAATGAAGCTTGCGGCTGGCGAGGTCGCCGGCGAGAAGAGCATCAAGGCGCTGGCCGAGGTGATCGACACCCTTGGACAGGAGCCTGACATCACCAAGCGCTTCGGGCAGCGCGGTCTGGGGCACAGGAGCCTTGGGCGCAGCATCCAGATCCTCAAAGAGAGCTCGGAGACCAACGAGGGGCGCTGCATGGTGGCCTACGACGTCTTCAGGAGCTTGGAGCGGGTGGTGCTCGACTACGTGGTGGAGCCCAACGAGCGGGCCAAATACCTGGAGGATCTGAAGACAGGGAAGCAGCTCTACCGCGAGCGGATCATGACCGAGATGTTCAACGCCTACATGGATGAGCCATTCGCCATCAAAAAGGACGTGCAGAACTACGTCAACATGATCATCGGGATTGACGCCGAGAACCTGGGGCCGGACCGGATGTGGAAGTACAAGGATCCCCAGACCGGCGAGCTGAAGGCGTTGAAGATCGACGAGCGCTACGTGAAGAGCGTCGAGGAGCGCATAGGGCTCAAGACCGAGGAGCAGCGGGCGTCTTTCAGGACCTCGATCCGCAAGATCTACGGTCAGAAGATTTCCGTGGACCCGAGCTACGACTTCATGGACAACCTGGAGCTGGTGAAGGCGGTAACCGACGTGCGGCTCAAATCCGACATCGCCGGCGCAGGGAGCCTGATCGGCGCCCTGGCCAACCGGACCAACGAGGAGAATCAGAAGCTCTACGACCGCATGATCGTCACCATGCTCGGCAAGCTCGGCTACTGCCGCACCTGCGCCCAGAAGACGATAGAGTACTTCTGCACACAGGAAGATGAGAGCTAGGCAGAGAGCAGGGGCAAGGGGCTAGGGACTGGGGGCTAAAAGGCAGGGGCTAGGGACTGGGGACTGGGGACTAGGGGCTGGCGGCGGACAAGGGCAACTAAGGACTTGTCCACCGTAGCCTGATAAGGCGAAGGCGGATGAAAGATCTGGGAAAATACCTCGAAGAACTGAAGGAGAAGGGCCTGGATCCCGAGCGGTATGCGCGGTATCTCGACGAACTCGCGGTCACTCGCGACGTCCCAACGTCCGACAGGCGCGGTCCTTTTCCAAACTTCTCCAAGAGCCTCTACTCCTGGCAGGACTTGGCCGTGCTGCAGGACCAGGAGAGGGTCCCTAACCCTTACCAGTGCCACATGAAGGCGTTGGACGAACTCCTGGAGCGGGACCGGCAGCGCGAGAAGGACGGCTTCCCCAGGAAGATCAAAGTGGGGCGGTTGATCAAGCCGGGCAAAGGGGGGAAGGGGAAGATCGTTGTTGTTCCTTCCACCGAAGAGGAGAAGTTCCTGCACGACCCCACCATACGGCCTCCGGGAGAGGGTGGTTCCACCGGGGGGAGCGGCAAGGGTGACGAAGGGGAGGTCATCGGCGAACAGAAGGTGCGGGAGACCGGCGAGGAGCCGGGGCAGGGTCCGGGACAGGGAGAGGGGGAATCCCACGAGATGGGGGCCTCCGCCTACGAGCTGGGCAAAGTGCTGACCGAGCAGTTCCAGCTCCCCAACCTGAAGGAAAAAGGGAAGAAGCGCTCCTTCACCCGTTACATCTACGACCTCACCGACCGCAACCGCGGCTCGGGGCAGGTGCTGGACAAGAAGGCGACACTTAGAAAGATCGTGGAGACCAATATCTCGCTCGGGAACGTACCGGACCCAGGCGACATGGATCCGACCCGCTTTCTCATCTCGCCGCGCGACAAGGTGTACCGCATCTTTTCCCAGGAAAAGGATTACGAGCCGCAGGCTATGGTCTTTTTCCTGCGCGACTACTCCGGTTCCATGGCCGGCAAGGTGACCGAGCTGGTCGCGACCCAGCACGTGATGATCTACAGCTGGCTTTTGTACCAGTACGCCGGGCAGGTGGAATCGCGCTTCATCCTGCACGATACCGAGGCCAAAGAGGTTCCCGATTTCGACACCTACTACAACTCCCGGGTCGCCGGCGGGACCGAAGTGGCGAGCGCGTACAAGCTGGTCAACGAGATCGTGGCCAAGGAGAACCTCGCCGCCGACTACAACATTTATGTATTCCACGGCACCGACGGCGACGACTGGGACACCGGCGGAGACAAGTCAATCCCGGAGCTGGTCAAGATCCTTTCCTACGTAAGCCGCATGGGGGTGACCATCGCCGAGCACGCGGGGACCCAATGGACCGAGGTGGCGCGTTACCTGGAGAACTCTGGGCTTTTGCGCGACAAGCCGGACCTCTTGCGGCTGGACGTGATGCATGAGGACGCCGAGGAGTCGCGAGTGATCGAGGGGATCAAGAAGCTCATCTCTTAGAGGCAGAGGTGAAGCAGATTAAGAGGTGAGGCAGATTAAGATTAAGAGGTGAAGCAGGGGAAGCAGAGGAAACAGGTTAAGACTAAGAGGTGAAGCAGATTGAGCATTGAGGGTTCTACTTAATCTTAATCTCAATCTTAACCTGCTTAGCTTTTCTGAGGCTTTTATGGAACTGATCAACCAACATACCAAAGAGATCATGGAAGGGTGCAAGGAGCGGGCGCGCGCCGCCGGACTCTCTTTCACCGACGAGAGCCTCGAATACATCGTGACCAACCGCGACCTCATCGAGCTCTCCCCCAAGGTCATGATCCCGACCCTTTACGACTATTGGGTGCACGACGTCGAGGTGCTCCGGGGAAAGGGGGAGTACGAGCTCTACCCGCATAACCCCTACGAGACGGTGATCAATACCCGTCCGCCGATTTCGTTCTACAACGACAACAATCCCGACTGGCTCAACGTGATGATCTTCTACCACGTGCTGGGCCACATCGATTTCTTCCAGAACAACCTCTACTTCCGCCATACCTGGGAGTACGACTTCACCGGGCAGGCGCTTTCGGATAAGAGGGTGATCGCCAAGCTGCGGGCCGAGAAGGGGCGCTGGGTGGATTACATCCTTGAGTTTGCCCGCTCCATCGACAACCTGGTGGCCTACCACGACGAACTGTCGCCGCTTTTCAAGTCTCCCGATACCGCTACCTCAAGCCGGCTCGACTACTATTTCGACGTCTTTTTGCAGGTGGAGAAGAAGCTGCCGGTAGCCGAATACCTGAAGGAGGTGGCGCGCTACAACGAAGCGGTCCTCCAGGATAAAGAGGAAGGGGAGCGGGTCTTCTTCGCCGAGGTGACGACCAAGTATCCGGAAATGGAGGCGCATTTCGCCAAGAGCCGGAACGTGAAAAGGGTGGAGCGGCGCGACCTGCTCCGCTTCCTGATCGAGAACTCGGAATTCCTGGCCCGCGACGAGAACCGCTGGATGCGCTCCGTGCTCGAGGTGGTGAGGAAAACCTCCATTTTCTTTCAGCCGCAGATCCGCACCAAGATCATGAACGAGGGGTGGGCGAGCTACTGGCACGAGAAGCTTTTCCTGGTGGACGACCGCATCAAGGGGCACGAGGTCGACTTCGCCCGCGTGCATGCCGGGGTCACCTCCATGCCCCGAGTGGGTATGAACCCGTACGCGCTCGGCATGCGCCTCATGTACCAGTTGAAGGATATGGGGGACAAGGGGAGGACAGGGTACGACTTCCACCGCCTCTCCGACGCGAACCAGCGGAAGGAGTTTGACGCGAAGACCGAGCAGGGGGACGATTTTCTGTTCAAGGTCAGGAGCAACTACTGCGACTACCTCTTCATCAAGGAGTTCGTGGACCAGGACTTCACCAACCGCTACGACCTCTTCGTCACCGGGAAGAGGCTGGACCCGCAGCGCATGGTCTGGCAGTACTACGTGAAGAGCCGAGACGCGCGCGAGTACCGGGACATGGTGCTTGCCTCGCTGTACCACCCGCCGCATATAGAGATAGCCCCGGAGCGGGGCGAGGACGGCTCTCTGTACCTCGTGCACCACTTCGAGGGGAAACAGCTGGTCTCGGAGTACATCGCCAACACCATGGTGGGTATAGAGTACCTCTGGGGGGCGCCGGTACAGCTTGAGACCAGCGAGGCGGTGATCGAACAGACCCGCGGCACCGCCGGCAAGGAGGGTGGTGAGGAAGCGGACATCACCTGGCAGCGCGTAGTCTACACCATGAAGGAAAAAACCTTGAGCCGGCAGGTACTGTGACAGGCGGATAAGCTCATGCCAGATCTACAGACAGTGATAAAGCAGTTGAGCCGCACCATCGTGGAGCACAAGAACGCGGCGCATATGTCCTTCGAGGAGTTCATGCAGCTCGCCACTGAGCAGCCGGAAAGGGTGATGCGCAATATCTTCCAGCTCTTCCACGATATGGTGAAGAACTACGTCAGCGAGGGGACCGACGAGTATCCGGAGGATCCGGAGTCGATCAACTTCGTCCCCTACGATACCCGGAAGCTCTTCGTGGAGAACTCGGACCGCCCCTTCTTCGCGGACCGCCTGTTCGCCAACCGCTTCATCAACCACGTGGCCGCCATGAAGAGCGGGGCACGCCAGAACAAGATCTACATCTTCGAGGGCCCCCCGGGCTCCGGCAAGAGCACCTTCTTGAACAACATCCTGATGAAGTTCGAGGAGTATGCGAGCACGGAGCAGGGCACCTGCCACGAGGTGGTGTGGCACCTGGACCGCCGCGTGCTGGGGAGCTTCAAGGAGCACCAGGTGAGCGCCTTCGTCGAGAAGCTCTCCCACCTTCTGGACGAGTACGAGTTGGAGTCGCACGAGCATATCGACACCCGGGCCCTTCTGCGCGGCGGCGACGTGGTCGAGGTCCCCTGCCCTTCGCACGACTCCCCGCTGCTGATGATCGACAAAGCGCAGCGCAGGGCGTTTTTCGACGACCTGTTCCAGAACGATTCCTTCAAGTGGAAGCTCTTCACTGAGAAAGAATTCGACTGGGTCTTCCGCGATTCCCCCTGCACCATCTGCACCTCCATCTTTCAGGCGCTTTCGGCGAGGCTGGAGGACCCGGCCGATATCTTCAGCATGATCAAGGTCCGTCCTTACCGCTTCAACCGCAGGCTCGGGGAGGGGATCACCGTCTTCAACCCGGGCGACAAGTCGATGAAGCAGAACATCCTCACCAACGACATGCTGCAGAGAAAGATCGACCTCCTTTTGGGCGACAGCAACGAGGTGAAATACATCTTCTCCAACTTCGCCAAGACCAACAACGGCATCTATGCCCTCATGGACGTCAAGTCCCACAACGCGGAGCGCCTGCTGGAGCTGCACAACATCATCAGCGAGGGGATCCACAAGGTCGAGGACATCGAGGAGAACGTGAGGAGCCTCTTCATCGCCCTGATGAACCCGGAAGACGAGCGGAGCATCGAGGGGGTGCAGTCATTCTCCGACCGCATCGAGTTCATCAACATCCCCTATGTCATGGACTTGAACACCGAGGTGGAGATCTACCGAAACATCTTCGGCAAGCATATCGACGGGAGCTTCCTCCCCCGGGTGCTGCACAACTTCGCGCGTGTCATCATCTCGACCCGGATGAACGTGAAGTCCGACGCCCTTTTAGAGTGGATCGGCGACCCGGAGAAGTACCGGTTCTACTGCGACGAGAATCTGCAGATCCTGAAGATGGAGATCTACACCGGGCACATCCCCGACTGGCTCACCGAAGAGGACAGAAAGAGGCTCAACGCCAAGCGGAGGAAGAAGATCATCGCGGAGAGCGAGCACGAGGGGGACCACGGCTTCTCCGGGCGTGAATCGATCAAGATCTTCTCCGATTTTTACGCCGCCTATGCCAGAAAAGACAAGATGATCACCATGAGCCACCTCTCCACCTTCTTCACCAGGTGGCACAAGGAGCTCAAGGAATCGATCCCCGATGGCTTCATGGAGTCGCTGGTGCACAACTACGATTACGTGGTGCTCCAGGAGGTGAAGGAGGCGCTCTACTACTACAACGAGTCCCAGATCGAGCGCGACATCCTGCACTACATGTTCGCCGTCAACTTCGAGCCCGGCGCGGTCGAGGTCTGCCGCTTCACCGGAGAGAAGCTGGAGATAACCGAGGACTTCCTGGCCGGCATCGAAAGGCGGCTCATTGGACCCAAGGCGGAGGACGAGGCGAGGCTGGCGTTCCGGCAGGAGACTCAGAGGGAGTACACCGGCCGCACCCTGACCCAAGAAATCATGGTCGAAGGTAAGCCCGCACAGGAGACGACGCTGTTCCAGTCGCTGCACGACCGCTACGTATTCAACCTGAAGGAGAAGGTTCTGGAGCCGTTCCTGGAGAACGCCAACTTCCGGCGCGCCATCAAGGACTTCGATACCGAGGCTTTCAAGACCTACGACAAGAGGATCCGGGATGACGTCACCTTCCTGATCAACAACCTCAGCTCAGAGAAGTTCAAGTACACCAAGCAGTTCGCCAAAGAAATCTGCGTCTATGTCATAGACAACGACCTCGCCCGCAAGTTCCACGTCTGAAAGCAAGTGACGAGAACCAATTGACAATTGACAACTAAAACCCACTTAAAGCAATTGATAATTGACAATTAAAACCTGGACATCAAAGAAAGGGGAATGACAGCCAACCTCCGGCAGCGGTCATTCCCCTTTGTCTTTGGTCCTGAAGCCTCCCTCGCCAGCCTATGCCATGCCCGACGAAGCCGGGGTTTCGGTTTTCGTTGTCAATTATCCATTGTCAATTGTCAATTGGTGTTAGACGGTTTTAAACCGGTTCACCATCTCCTGTAACGAGCGTGCCGAAGCGGCCAGTTCCGCCGCCGCGCGGGCCGAGTTCTGCGCTCCGCTCGCCGCTTCCTCGACCACCCCGATTATGTCCCTCATGCTGTCGGTGATGTTTGACGTGGTCGCCGACTGCTCCTCCGCTGCGATCGCCACTTGCGACACGTACTCCAGAAGCGGCGTTATCTGCTCCTTGATGGTCCCGATGGCGTGGCTGGAATGCTGCACGTCCTCCGTCCCGCTTCTGACACTGCCGGCACTCCGCTCCATCAGCCCCACCACGTTTTTTACGTCGCCCTGCAGGCTGCGGATGATGCTCTGCACCTCATGGGTCGAGGCGGTGGTCCTTTCCGCGAGCCTTCTCACCTCGTCGGCCACCACCGCGAAGCCCCGACCCTGCTCCCCGGCTCGTGCCGCTTCGATCGCTGCATTGAGCGCCAAAAGGTTGGTCTGGTCCGCGATGTCCTCGATGGCCACCACGATGTCGCCTATCTTGTCGGAGTTGGTCCCCAGCGCCTTGACCGCGTCCACCGTCCCGGTCACCATCCGCTCTATCTCCTCCATTACCGAGGTCATACGGGTGATGGTCTCCTCCCCCCTTGTCGTAGCGCTGCTGGTGCTGCCCGCGCGGTCCGCCATCTGCTGACAGCTCAAAGCTATGTCGTTGCTTACCCCCGCCATCTCGACCACCGAGCTGGAGACGGAGTTGGATTGTCGCGAGGCGTGCTCGGTTCCTTGCGCCATCTGTTGCGAGGTGGCACTCAGTTCGGAAGACGCCAGGGTGAGATGGTCGGCGGTCTGCTTGATGCCTGCGAGCATCCCCCGCATCGACTCCTGGAGTTTCTGCACCGCGTGCAGCATCTGGCTGATCTCGTTATGGCGGTTAACTACGATCTGCTCGCTCAGGTCCCCGTGGGCCATGGTCTCCAGATAACTGACGGTCCTGGCGAGGGGATTCCTGATGGACCAGATGTTGATCCAGCCGAACAGTCCCCCGGCGACTATGAAGAGGGTGACGGAGCCGTATTTGATCAGCGGCGAGTCGGCCTGCGAGGCGATCACCGATGCGACAAGGCAGAGGCTGTAGCAGACGCAGAGCAGGCCCAGCCTGAATTTGATGGTGAGGTCGAGATAATAGTTCCAGATCGGGTTCATGCCTTTCTCCTTGCCGGTGGTGCGCCAACGCGTTGCAGAGTGGCGAACGATGTTTTGATACGTCTGCCTTATCGGGGAGGGTCGAGAAAACTTGACGGGTTATGTATACAAAATGTGGCGTATTTGCAGAAAATAATCTGGCGAGGGGGAGGGGGGAACTGTTTTAGAGGTGAGGCAAAAAACAGGGCTGGGATGGAAAAAGTTGTGCCTTGGGGCCCTCAAAACATGGTAGTCTTGAGCCCCGTCAGTGAGTTCAGGAGGTTGAAGGAGGTCGGGAATGAACGAGATGATCTCTGCAGAGATACGTCGCTTCGTACAGGAGGAAAGCGGCAACCGGTTCGGTGAGAGCGGGGAGCGCTACTTCGACGACCCCTTGGTCGGGTTCGCCGCGGCGGACGATCCCCTTTTTCTCGAATACAAGGAAGTGATCGGTGGATTTCACTTAACCCCTGAGGAGCTGGCCGAAACCGCGGAAGGAGGTTGCTGGCAACCTCGCTCCGTGATCTGCTGGGTGCTCCCCATTACCGAGACGACGCGCGCCGGCAACCGTACCGAGACTGTGTACCCGTCACGTGCCTGGGCTCAAACCCGGCACCACGGCGAAGCCTTCAACACCTCGCTGCGCCGGCACATGGTCCGGTTTTTGGTGGAGCGCGGCCACCACGCTTTAGCACCGCAACTGCATCCCGGTTGGCGCGAGTACGGCGAGACTCCGGTCGGCATCGCCTCATCCTGGTCCGAGCGTCATGCCGCCTACGCCGCAGGGCTTGGCACCTTCAGCCTGAATGACGCGCTCATCACGGAGCGCGGCATAGCGCACCGGTTGGGAACGGTGATTACCGACCTGGCCCTTACGCCTTCGCCGCGCCCCTATCTGCACCACAAGATCAACTGCCTGTGGCACCGCAACGGGACCTGCGGCGCCTGCATCGGCCGCTGCCCGGTGGGGGCTCTTTCCAAGGAGGGGCACGACAAGCGGATCTGCCGTGACCACGTCTACGGCACCATACCGGCCAAGGTGGCCGAGCAATATCAGGTCGCCAGCACCGGGTGCGGTCTTTGCCAGACCAGGGTTCCTTGCGAGGGGAAGATTCCGTAACCGGGGAGTTGGCAAAAGAGCCCCCCTCCCGGTTGCGGAGGCGGGATGGGGCAGCCGCGGCGTGGCCACCGGATTCCCCCTCCCTGTCCCTCCCCCTCC
>NZ_AUGE01000030.1 GCF_000426865.1 Citrifermentans bremense R1 | reverse complement strand
CCCTGGTCGGAACGCCCCTGGTCGGAACGCCCTTTGGGGGCGAACCCTTTCTTGCGCGGATCGAAGGAGGGACGCCCCTTCCTCGCGCCGGGCGCACCGCTGTTCCCTCTCCTCAGGGGGCGGGTCGGCTCGAAACCTTCGACCACGTGCATCGGCAGCTTCTTCCCGGTGAAGCGCTCGATGCGGTCGAGGTAGACGACCTCGTTCATGGAGCAGAAGGAGATGGCGATGCCGGTAGCACCGGCGCGGCCGGTCCTGCCGATGCGGTGCACGTAGTCCTCGGCGAATTTCGGGAGGTCGTAGTTGATGACGTGGCTGATGCCGGTAACGTCCAGGCCGCGAGCCGCTACGTCCGTCGCTACCAGCAGGCGCACCTTGCCGCGGCGCATGTTGGTGATGGTCTTGTTGCGTGCTCCCTGGGACATGTCGCCGTGCAAGGCCGCCGCGGCGTGACCCTGGGAGTAGAGCTCGAAGGCAAGCTGGTCGGCGTCCTTCTTGGTGGCGGAGAAGATGATCGCCTTGGTGACGCTTGCGTCGGAAACCAGGTGCTGCAGCAGGCGGTTTTTGTGGCGCATGTCGTCGGTGACGTGCAGGCGCTGCTCGATTTGCAGGTTGGCGACTTCCGTCCCTTCCACCGCCACCCGGACCGGGTCCTTGAGCAGGCGCTGGGCCAGTTTCGCCATGGCGTCGTCCATGGTCGCGGTGAAGAGGAGCGTCTGGCGCTCGGCGGGGGCCGCGTCGGCGATGCGGTCCACGTCCTCGGAAAAGCCCATGTCCAGCATGCGGTCCGCCTCGTCCAGCACCAGCATCTCCAGCCTGGAGAAGTTGATGGAGCGGCGGTCCAGGTGGTCGATCAAGCGCCCGGGGGTTGCCACGATGATGTCGACCGGCTGGGCCAGGAGCATCATCTGGTCGCGGTAGGGCATCCCGCCCAGGATGGAACCGCAGCGCACCCGCATGAACTTGCCGTAGCTTCTCACCGCGTCCACCACCTGGATGGCCAGTTCGCGGGTCGGGGTGAGCACCAGGATCCTCGGGCCCTTGCCGCGCGCCGGCGACGGGGTGAGCAGGCGCTCCAGCGCGGGGAGCACGAAGGACGCGGTCTTGCCGGTCCCGGTCTGTGCGCTGCCGATCAGGTCGCGCCCGGAGAGCGCGAGCGGAATCGACTCCGCCTGGATCGGGGTGGGCTGCGTGTAGCCGCAGGCCTGGATTGCTTTGAGGATGGGTGCGGAGAGGTTCAGAGTTTCAAAAGACATGTGATTCCTTTGCTCCCTTTTTTGGCAAAAGCGCACGGCGACACAGCCCGAAGATCCCCGGGGGCGGCGGTCGGCTCTTTTTGCAAAAGGGTCGGTGAAGTGTTGGGCGTGAGAGGGCCGCTGCGACAGCATTTGTCGCGAAGCAATTAAAAGCTGAAACGGCAACACGCCTTATGACCGGCAAACCAAACATCGTCGCCAACCATAGCTGCTGCCGCATTTCTTGTGGGGATTAACCTGAATGCGAAGGGGTTGGATCGATGGGAAGGGGGATGCCCCCTGATGGAACTGAGTCAGTCAGGCAAACAGCTTTACTACAGCCATCCGTATAAGGCAAGCTTTTATTTTGGCCAAAGCGTATACCTCTACTAAAAAGAAAACCCCGCATAAGCGGGGTTTTCTGTGCGTGCCGGGGACGGTGCGACAGTCGCGGAGGGGCACGTCTCTTCTGGTCCGGTGCTACTTCTTCTTGGCGGCGATGGCGTCTTTGAGAGCCTTGCCGGGGCGGAACTTGGGCACCTTGGCTTCGGCAATCTTGATTTCCTTGCCGGTCTGCGGGTTCCTGCCGGTACGGGCCTGACGGGAGGCCACTTCGAAGCTGCCGAAGCCGACCAGGGTTACCCTGTCTCCCTTCTTCAATGCGCCGCTGACGCTGGAGATGAATGCACCGACGGCCTTCTCAGCTGCGCCTTTGGGGATGTTTGCGGACTTTGCCACTGCTTCGACCAGTTCTGCTTTAGTCATGTGAGACCCTCCTTGGCTGGATTAAATTAGGGTCACTATAATCATATATTCGCAGTTTGCAAGGGTTTTATTGGAATAAACCCCTTTTTTTCCAGAACTGGAGCGGTTTTAGCCTCCGGCGGGAGCCGTGAAACCGCGCCTGGCGCACCTTCGCGGCGCTGCCGCCGTCGCCTTTTACTTCCGAGCCATGTCTGCTTAAGCGCAGTGAAAACAGCATGTTACGGGGCGGAGCCCGCATCGGCCTGCGGCTCGGCGCCGTAGCTGGTCGGTTCCGTCCCGGCGATGAAACATTCCTGCACCGCGCCGGGGGTCCCTTCGCGTGCCAGATGCCCCGTGCGGGGGTCGATGAGGGCGAAGGTGACGTTCCCCGGGGTGGGGAACGACTTCACCGGAAGGCCGGCGAGGGCGCGCTGCATGAAGTCGGTCCAGATCGGCGCTGCCGCCTGGCCCCCCGACCCTCCGGCTCCCAGGCTCCGCTCCTGGTCGTACCCTACCCACACCCCCGCCACCAGTTGCGGCACGTATCCCACGAACCAGGCATCCTTCATGTCGTTGGTGGTCCCGGTCTTGCCGGCGACCGGCCTCCCCACGGCGCGCGCCCTGCCGCCTGTGCCGCTGGTGACGACGCTCTGCATCAGGTTGGTCATGATGAAGGCGGTCTCAGGCGGGATCACCGGAAAGCCCCCCCCTGTGGCCGAGTTCAAGACGGCTTCGGCGGGCTTTTGTGCCGCTCCTTCCCCATCCTCGCCTGGCGCCGGGTTCTCACCCCCTTCGCCGGCAGACGACATGCGGCTGAAGACGGGGATCTTCGGCTCCGCCGTCTCCTCGAGCACGTTCCCCTCGCGGTCGAGCACTTTGGTGACGAAGTAGGGGGTGGTCCGGTAACCGCCGGAAGCGAACACGGCATAGGCGCTGGTGAGCTCGATAGGGGTCACCGAGGAGGAACCGAGGGCGAGGGTCAGGTTGCTGGCCAAGGGAGAGGTGATCCCGATCTTCTTGGCGTATTCGATGGCGGTTCCCACCCCGATCTGTTCCAGGATCTTCACGCTCACCACGTTGATCGACTCGGTGAGCGCCTCGCGCATGGTGACCGGTCCGCGGTAGACGTTGTCGTAGTTCTTGGGCTTCCAGGCCTTCTCCGCACCGCTTTCGTATTCGACCTGGGAGTCGTCGATGACGCTTGCGGTGGTCATGCCGTTGTCCAAAGCGGCGGCGTAGATGACCGGCTTGAACGCGGAGCCCGGATTCCGCTTGGCCTGCATGGCGCGGTTGAACTGGCTCTTTTTGAAGTCGTACCCCCCGACCATGGCGCGCACCCCCCCGGTCAACGGGTCAAGGGCTATCAGCGCCGCCTGCGCCTCAGGGACCTGGTCCAGCGCGAACACCGCCCCGGTCCTGTTCTGATCCGGCACCTTCACCTGCAGCTCCAAAACGGCGCCAAGGCCGATGGCGCGCTTCGCCTCAGGCTTTCCGAACCTGGGGATCAGCTCCAGCTTCCCGGCCCATTCCATGTTTTTCCTGGGGACGGTCCCGGTCCGTTCCCCCACCTGCACGGTGAGCTCGCGTTTCGCTGGGTCCACGCCGGTCACCACCCCCTGGTAGACGCTCCCCTCCTTCAGGGAGAGGTCGTCGATCTCGTCCTCGACCTTCTTGCAGAAAGGCTCCACCTCTGCTTCCTGGAGGTACTTCGCGGCCCCCCGGAACCCCTGGCGCTTGTCCACCGCCTTCAGGCCGTTCACGACCGAGGTATAGGCCGCCTTCTGCATCTCTCCGTTCATGGTGGTGTAGATCTTGAGGCCGTCCTTGTAGAGCCGCTCCTCGCCGTACTTTTGCACCAGCTGCTGCCGCACCTGCTCAAGGAAGTAGGCCGACTGCTCCGCGTTCACCTTCTTGAGCGGCTGGATCACGATAGGGGTCGCCTTGGCGTACTGCGCCTCGGCCTGAGTGATGTACCCCTCCTTCACCATCCGCTCCAGCACGTACGCCTGGCGCTCCTTGGCCCGGTCCAGGTGCTTGATGGGGGAGTAGCTGTTGGGGGCCTTGGGGAGCCCGGCCAGCATCGCCATCTCCGCGAGGTTCAGGTTCTCGACTTCCTTGCCGAAGTAGGTCTCGGCCGCAAGCTGCACGCCGTAGGCCCCCGCCCCGAGGTAGATCTGGTTCAGGTAGATGTAGAGGATCTCGTCCTTGGAGAGCCGCTCCTCCATCCTTTTAGCGAGGATCGCCTCCTTGAGCTTGCGGGAGAACTTCTTTTCCGGGGTGAGCAGCATCGACTTGGCGACCTGCTGGGTGATGGTGGAGGCCCCCTCCTTCTTGCGCATGGAAACCAGGTTCTTGAAGGCGGCCCTGGCGATGCCGACGTAATCGATACCCTTGTGCTGGTAGAAGTTCGAGTCCTCGGCGGAGACGAAGGCCTGGATCAGCCGCTTGGGCATCTTGTCTACCGGGACCACCGTGCGCCGCTCCAGGTAGAATTCCCCCACCAGGGTGCCGTCGGCGCCGTAGACCTGGGAAAGGATGGGCGGGCGGTAGTCCGCCAGACGGTCCACCTTGGGGAGCGCTCCCAGAAGGTAAAAGAAATAGCCGATGAAGGCGAGAAACAGGATGGTTGAAACGGTCGCGAAGGCGGCGAGGAGGACTTTGCCTCCCGATCGCTGCTTCAGTCTGCGGTTTTGCTGCCGGGGCTGCGCCTTATAGGTTTCCATAAGTTCTGTGTTTCTCCAGTGGTCGGATGCGCCCGGCAGAGGCGGGGCGTGGTGCCTTGGAAGGTTCGGTACGGCGGGGGTGGCGAGAGCGTTTCCCCCGCGGCGGGGAAGGTGAGCTTCCGGGGCGGTGCATCTGGGTGTCAAGGGCAGGGCCTGCAGCAGGATGCCAGAGCGAGATTATCCTAGAACCACCTATGAATTCAAGGTTATTGTGCAAAGGAGCCTTTGCCGGCGGGGAGTCGCGGGCCGGCGCTTCGCTAAGAAGGAAATATTTATAAAGTTTTCCCGCCGCGACCCGATTGACTCCCTGTCGAGATAGTTCCTGAAGCAGGGTTGGCGCCGGCACCGGTACCCAGGGGGACATGGTCGAGGCCGGATATCGTATACAGGCTTATTTGGCGCCGGAAAAGGTGCTAAGATAGCGCGCTCAAGATACCAACCGGCGACTGACCCCGAGGTGAAATGCGTAACTATCTGGAAAAGCTGGCCCACAACCTGGTGCGCGGCGCGTTCATGGAGCTCTACCTGACCCCGAAGCCGGGGCTCGTCGACCTTGCCGACAGCGGGCCGCTCCCCGGCCTCGACATCGCGATAATGGAGGAGTCCCTCAAGGTAGTGGCCCTGTACCTGCTCGACCTGAGCCAGGCTGTAGCCGGCGGTGCGGACCTGGCCGAGCAGGTGCGCCTTGGCGCCGCAGCCGAGCGGGCGGTGCAGCGGGCCATCGGCAGCAGCTGCCACAAGGGGTACATCTTTCTCGGCGGGCTTCTCATCTGCGCCAGCGCCTGCGCCCCTAGCCGGGACGAGACCGCCTTGCGCGCGTCGATCGCAGCCCTTGCCGCGCGCTTCTTCGAGCACGGCGAGCCCGGCTCCTCCACCCGCGTGCGCAACCGCTTCCAGGGCGGAGGGATCAGGGAGGAGGCCTTGGCCGGCCTCCCCTCCCTGTTCGAACAGGCGCTCCCGGTGTTTAGGCGCGAGGTCGCCAGCGGCAACCGCGGCAGCGCCGTCTTCGCCATGCTGGGGCGCCTGATGCAGACGGTGGAAGACAGCACCACTTTGAAAAGCGGCGGCAGAAGCGGACTGAGGACGGTCCGGGAGGACGGCAGGTACCTGGAGCGGATGGTGGCGCAGCGGGACGACTTCCTCGCCTTCCTCGCCGAGCGGAACTCACACTACACCAGCGCCAGGCTCACCATGGGAGGTGTAGCCGGGGTGCTCGCCCTGGCGCTCGCCTGGCTGAGCCATACCGGCGAGCTCGAGGCTGCCTGAGCCTGCCGCGCCCCCCGCGTCTGCCCATCCTGCCAAAAACCCGAGCAGTTTCGGTTTACTTGACCCTTTACGCATGCTAATATCACGCCGCTTACCAGGGGCCTTGGCAGCCGTAGGGGAGAAGAGCCTTCCCGGGCTCGGCCCCCGAAAGTAAAGCCGAAGGTTCTTCATACCCGCAACACCAGCCAATATAAGGGTACCTGCATGTCATTTGACGGCGATTTAGAGCACCTGCCCATAGTCGACGTGATCCAGCTGCTGCACGCGACCGGCAAGTCCGGCACCTTGACCTTGAAAAGCGCCAAGGGTGAGAGCCAGCTGGCCTTTGTGGACGGGTTCGTGGTGAGCGCGAATCACGTGAACAACAGCGTCAGGATCGGCCAGATCATGCTCGACATGGGGCTGATCACCAAAGAGGACCTCGATCTGGCGCTTAAGGAGCAGAGGTCCGCCGGCTCGCAGCGCAAGCCGATCATCCAGACCCTGATCGAGGGGGGGGGGGTCAAGACTTCGGATGCCTACAAGGGACTCGAAGCGCTGATCGAAATGACCATCGTCGAGGTCCTCACCTGGACCAAGGGGACCTTCTCCCTCGACGTCAACGAGTCCGTCGTTTCCGACGACTACCGCTACTTCCCCGAACAGGTCAAGCAGGAGATCCACCTTAACACGCAGAACCTGCTGATGGACGCCCTGCGCATCTACGACGAGCGTAAGCGCGACGGCACCCTCACCCCCGAGGCCATGTTCGGCACCGCAGAGCCCCCGATGCCGGAAGCGCCCGCCGGCGCCGCTGAGATATCCGCCGTCGACCTGGGGCTGGAGGAACTGGACGAGCTGGAAAGGCGCATCCCCCAGCACTTCGCCCCCCTGGCCGAGGAGCTCCCCGACACCCCGTCCAACAGGCTCCGGGACGAGCTGGCGGGAATCCCCGTGGAGGAACAGCAGCTGCTTTTCCGCTACCTGGAGCAGCTGCCGCAGCCGCAGGAGGGGGCCTTCGCGGGGACCGGGGTGGTGCTCTACGCCACCGACAAGGTGCTGCGCGAATGCGTGGCCGCCGTCTGCGGCGCAAGCTTTCTCTGCGCGACCGACGATCCTTCCCATGTCGATGCGGTCCTCGACCAGGCCCTCTCCAGGCAGCGCCTTCCCTTGCTGCTGGTGGATGCCGGCGAGCCGGGTGACGGCGCTGCTCTGCTCGCGTTCTCGCAGCAAAGACGGGAACGTCATCCCGACCTCCCCATCGTCCTTCTCGCCTCCCCCGGCGACTACGCGCTCTTCGCACGCGCGTTCGACGCCGGAGCCAGTGCGTTTTTGCCCCGCGCCACCAGGAAGGAGCGCGCCGGGAGCTTCATCGCCGATACCATCGAGAGCTGCCGGGCCCTGGCCGGCTACCTGGAAAAGCGCAGCGAGGAGCCCGGGCTCGCGCTGTTGCCCAGGTTCAGAAGCAGCTTTCTGGCCCTTTCGGAGCAGCGCGACCCGCCGGAGGTAACCTTTGCGCTGCTGCAGGCGGCCTGCGGCTTTTTCAAGCGCGGGGTCACCCTGGTGGTGGTGCGCTCCGAACTGATCGCCGAACGCGCCATCGGAGCGAGCGACACGGGCGCCGTCACCTCGGTGAAGCTGCGCATCCCGACCGGCGAGCCCGACCTGTATCAAAAGGCGCTGGAGGGAGAGAGCTACTACGGCGACGCCGACCGCGCCGTGCGCGAGACCATGTTCTCCGCCATCGGGGCTCCCGCCAGCAGCAGGATCCTCCTGCTTCCGGTCAGGAGTTTCGGCAGGGTCATAGCCGTCATCTACGCCGATTTCGGCTCCAGCGCCGGGGGCGATCCTCAACTGCAGCTGCTCGAGATACTCTCCCAACACGCGGGGCTCATCATAGACAACGTGCTCTATCGCAAAAGGTGCGCGCAAAAATAAGAACCAAGTTTCGATGTCATCCATTCAGTTACAGGGGGGGGCCATGGATTCCAAGATCTTCGTCCAAATACTTGAAATAGCCTTCAGCAAGAAGGTTTCCGACGTGCATTTCGAGGTGGACAATCCCCCGTTCTTCCGCGGCAAGGGACAGATCATACGCTCCAAGCTCCCCAGCCTCACCTCCGAGGATACGGAATTCATCGCGTCGCAGATCATGGCACACAACAACCGCCGCTGGGAGGCCGACCAGAAGGAGTTCGACACCTCCTTCTCCCTGCCGAGCGGCGCGCGCTTCCGGGTCAGCATCTTCAAGCAGCGCGGGCACTTCGGCATCATCATGAGGGTCATTCCCGCCAACATCGGCACCTTTGAAGAACTCCGCCTGCCGGCGGTGCTTGGGGAGGTCGCCAAGGCACCCAACGGACTCATCCTGGTGACCGGCCCGACCGGCAACGGCAAATCGACCACCCTCGCCTCGATACTGCGCTACATCAACGAAAACCTCGCCTACAACTGCATCACCATCGAGGACCCGATCGAATTCCTGTTCAAGTCCGAGAAGAGCTGCATCATCCAGCGCGAGGTAGGGATCGACACCGACAGCTTCAGTTCTGCGGTAAAAGCCGCTTTGCGCATGGACCCGGATCTGATCATGGTCGGCGAGATGCGCGACACCGCCACCATCGAATCCTGCCTGATGGCGGCCGAGACCGGCCACCTGGTTCTCTCCACCCTGCACACCCAGGGTGCGGTATCGACCATCAACAGGATCGTCGGGCACTTCCCTCCCGACGCCCAGGAGATCGTGCGCCAAAGGCTTGCGGACATCCTGGTCGCCACCGTCTCGATACGCCTGGTGATGAACAAGACCGGCGAGGCGATCCTTCCGGTCCTCGAGATCATGCGCGCCACCACCACCATCCAAAGCTGCATCAGGGAGGGGAGGCTGGACGAGATCGAGGCGCACATGGAGAACGGCCGCAGCCAGTACCAGATGCAGACCTTCGACCAGCACCTGATCCAGTTACACGAGCAGGAGCAGATCACCATGGAGGACGCCAAGCGGCTTTCCCACTCCATGGACCTGGAACGCAAACTGATGTTCACCAACTAGCCTCGCCATCGCCACGAGAAAAAGGGGGTGCCGTTTATTGCGGCACCCCCCTTTTTTTATCTGCGCCTGCCCTATTTGCCCTGCCGTCGTACCTGTATTTGAGTAAAAACTGACATTAGTTGTGTTGTAAATGTAAACGGTAGGATCCGGTTTTGCACAAAAAGGAAGCAGGGCATCTCAACGTCTCCTGAAAAATTGTCAAATAAATCGGCGGGGTAACAATTGACTGCATCTTTTTCAGGCATAGCTGCACAAAAATGGTTCAGCACGTGCATACAAATGTGGCACTTGACGGGGGAGCTTCCCCCGGCAGTGTGAAACTGATTAAAGAGTGACCAAAACACTCTTACCATGCCACTAGGAGGTAGTATGTCGCCACTGATTGACGAGAAAGTAGAGCCGGTTTTCCAGGAAGTACTCAAGCGCAACCCCGGTGAGGTAGAGTTCCACCAGGCGGTACGCGAGGTCCTCGAGTCCCTCGGACCGGTGCTGGTGAAGCACCCGGAATTCGCCGAGCGCAAGATCATCCAGAGGATCTGCGAGCCGGAGCGCCAGATCATCTTCAGAGTGCCCTGGCAGGACGACGCAGGGAACGTGCACATCAACCGCGGCTTCCGCGTCGAATTCAACAGCTCCCTCGGCCCCTTCAAGGGCGGCCTGCGTTTCCATCCCTCGGTCTACCTCGGTATCATCAAGTTCCTCGGCTTCGAGCAGATCTTCAAGAACTCCTTGACCGGTCTTCCGATCGGCGGCGGCAAAGGCGGCTCCGACTTCGATCCCAAAGGGAAGTCCGACAACGAAATCATGCGTTTCTGCCAGAGCTTCATGACCGAACTGTACCGTCACCTGGGCGAGCACACCGACGTTCCCGCGGGCGACATCGGGGTGGGCGGACGCGAGATCGGCTACATGTTCGGCCAGTACAAGCGCATCACCAACCGCTACGAGCCCGGCGTCCTCACCGGCAAAGGCCTCGACTGGGGCGGGTCGCTGGTGCGCACCGAGGCGACCGGCTACGGCGCCACCTTCTTCGTAGATGCGATGCTTAAGGTGCGCAAAGAATCCTTCGACGGCAAGGTCTGCTCCGTTTCCGGCTCCGGCAACGTCGCCATCTACACCATTGAAAAGATCCACCAGCTGGGCGGCAAGTGCGTCAGCTGTTCCGACTCCAACGGCGTCATCTACCACGAGAAAGGGCTCGACCTCAACCTGATCAAGCAGCTCAAGGAAGTGGAGCGCCGCCGCATCGAGGACTACGCCAAGTACCACAAGGACGCCAAGTACATCGCCAATGGCAAGATCTGGGATATCCCCTGCCAGGTGGCGATGCCTTCCGCGACCCAGAACGAGATCAACGGCAAGGACGCAGCGACCCTGGTCAAAAACGGCTGCATTGCGGTCGGCGAAGGCGCCAACATGCCGACCACTCCCGAAGGGGTCAAGGTGTTCCTCGAGGCGAATATCGCCTACGGCCCGGGTAAGGCCGCCAACGCAGGCGGCGTGGCCACCTCCGCTCTGGAGATGCAGCAGAACGCTTGCCGCGACGCTTGGACCTTCGAATACACCGAGCAGCGTCTGGCGCAGATCATGAAGAACATCCACGACACCTGCTATCAGACCGCAGAAGAGTACGGCACCCCCGGGAACTACGTGAACGGCGCCAACATCGCCGGCTTCATCAAGGTCGCCAAGGCGATGGTCGCACATGGCCTGATCTAGTAGGAAGCTGCACCGTTACAGAAAAAAGAAGGCCCGACAGAGATGCCGGGCCTTCTTTTTTTGCCTGCTTTTGCCGGGTTGCCAAGCTCCAGCTTAGGAACCCAACGCGGCTCAAAGCTAGAGCTTTGCATGCCGGAGGAACCTGGAGCTTCGATGGGCTTTGCGCTCCCAAGGTGGACCTTGGGAACGAGGTCTGGAGCTTAGGCGAAGGCCTCCATCATCTCCTGCACCTCCCGGCGCAGTGCGGCGATCTCCTGCCGCAGCGAACCTATGCCTTCCTCGAGCCGCTCCAGCCGCTCGTTTCCTGCCGCGGGGCGCCCGACAGCCGCTCTCGGGCCTGCCGGCGGCTCCATCTCCTCCGATAGGTCCGGCTCGTCGGGGAACTCAGGCAACCCCCCGAAGACCTGGAGGTAACGCTGCTCCTTGCGCCCGGGTTGGCGCGGCAGCCTCACCACCAGGGGGGGGCCGTGTTGCTGCAGCTTCCGCAGGGTCTCCTCAACCGTATCGATGTCACCCATTTCGGTCATGCGCTCGCCGCGGCTGCGCAACTCGGCCGGAGTCTGGGCCCCCCGCAACATCAGTTCTGCCAGTACTGCACGCTCGGCGGCGGCAAGCCTCAAGTTGTCGGCTGCCGAATGGCAGTACTTTGCGACCCGTCCTCCGGTCGTGGTGAGCCTCGCGAGGCCTCGTGCGCCCAGCGCTTCCAAGCCGCGCAGCAGGTCGGCCTCGGTTACCGACATCACGGGATCGCGGTTTGATTTCTGGTTGCACGCGCTTGCCAAGGCGTTGAGGGTCAGGGGATAGATCTCGGGAGTGGACAGCTCCTTCTCCATGAGGCACCCAAGGATCCTTATTTCCAGCTCGCTCAGGTTCATTCTCATCAGCTGCTCCTTCTGCCCCCGGGGGGTGGCCGGAAGCGCCGCGCGGCAAGGTGCGGCGGTTTGGCATATTAGCTGGTGACATCATCAGCCGGAAAAGGTATTATTGGCCGGATTGTGCCCGGCCGCGAACGGAGGCCCGGCCTGATATCCGCAGGTAAACTCACCCCAGCAAGCCTCCTGCAGATGACCCTACATCCCCAAAAGAGGTCCCGATGACAGGTAAAGCCAAACTGCTTCTTGCGGTTGCCGCCTTGAACCTGGCGCTGGCAAACGATGCTTCCGCCTTCTGTTTCGAAGAGGCCGGCCAGCAATACGGCATCAATCCGCAGATCCTACGCGCCATAGCCAAGGTCGAATCCAATTTCAACCCCGCCGCCGTCAACTACAACACCAACGGTTCCTACGATTTCGGGCTGATGCAGATCAACTCCATCTGGGCTCCCACCATCGGCAAGGGGCGCTGGAATTCGCTCGGCGACCCGTGCAACAGCGTGAAGACCGGGGCCTGGATACTGTCCATGTGCATGGAGAAGTACGGCTACACCTGGAAGGCCATCGGCTGCTACAACAGTCAGACCCCCGACAAGCGCGACAAATATTCCAAGAAGGTGTTCGACCAGTTGCAGCGCGTGAAGCCGTTGAAGCAGGAAGCGGCCTATACGCCGCTCAACAGGAGGATCGAGGATCTGGTACGGGACAAGGTTGAGGGCTGGGTCGACGATGCAGCCAAGGGAAAAGGGGAGGAATTCACCGTGAAGGTGAAAGGGGCGATCCCGTCCCCGAAAGAGGTGCTGAAGGAGGAAACTCCTTCCTTGGCAGAGTCGTCTCTGCAGAGCGCGCTTCCCGGCAACATCCAGCAGAACTCGCTGGCCCCCAGTGCCGGGGACCCCGGCATGGAGCAGGGGGACGCGGCAGCATCCCCCATTCCGTAATTCAGGCCATCCTATTTCGGGCCGCACCCGAGGGGCAGCACCCACTTGTGCCCCGGGGGCGGCGCGCCTTCCGTAAGCAACACCCGTCTCCCCCCCGCGTCTTCCTGCTGGAGCAGGTAGCCCGCCGCCTGATTACCCCCTGACAGTGGATAATTTCCGAACGCCGGTTCGATGCCCACGAGCTTGAACAGCTTCTCAGAGGTGGTCTTGAAGTCCTCGCCTCCGCTCAGCATGAGTACGCGGTACCCTGCCGCCTCAAGCAGCCTGATCAGGGTGTAGTTGTACGGGTCGCTTTCACCGATGCTGATGACGTAGCGTGCGCCCTTGTACTCGAAGTAGCGGTCCACCCTGATGCTGAAGGTAGTGGGGGCGCCGCTGCCGGAGTGGATGATTTTGCTCTTGCTCCAGGAGGTCGAGAGGGCGTTGAGCAGCGAGTCGACGATGGCTGCCGTGTTTTTCTTGGCCGCGGGGCAGACCCAGGTGGCAGCCTGCGGCACAGCAGGAGGAGCCGGTACTGCGGCCGGCGCTGCCGGTGCGGGAACAGAAGCGGGAGCGGGAGCCTTTACAGCAGGAGCCGGAACGGGAACAAGAGCCGGAGCAGGTTTCGCCGCGGGTGCGGCAGGTGCAGGCTCAGCAGGGCGAGGCGCAGGTGCCGGTTCAGGTGCCCTCGGTGCAGGCTCCGGAGCCCTCGGTGCCGCTTCGGGTGCCTGCGGGGCAGGGGCCGACGGCGCGGCAGGCGCTTTCTCGTGGGATGTCTTAGCCTCGGGGGCGGCGGTCCGAGGCTTTTCCTTGTGTTTCTCTTTCCTGGGATGGTGTCCGCTTGTTGCCTGCTTTCCCTGTGCGGGTATCAGCAGGGTGCGTCCCACCGTCAGCGCCTTGATGTTGCTGATGTTGTTGATCCGCACGATCTCAGGTGTCAACCGTTCCGCGGCCTCGTTGGACATCCCGAAGTTCACCATGAGGATCTTGAAGATGTGGTCCCCCGGCTTTACCGTATAGCGGACGTACTCCCCGGAAGCACTGGAAGGTGCTGCTCCCTTGGCGGGACGAGGAGTCTCCCCGGGTGCTTCCTTTTTAACCGGGGTGTGCTTTTGGGCCGGAGCCTCTTTCTTTGCCGGTTTCGGGGCTGGGGCAGGCTTTTGCCGGTCCAACTCCTTCAGGTCGATTTCATACTGGGGGGGTGCTGCGTGCAACTGGCACGGCAGCGAAAGGAGCGCCAAGAGGAGCATTCCCTTGGCCTTGGTCGGATTGGTCATCAAGTTACCTCACTTCCTTTATTTCAGGACCGGCGGGGCCATCAACGGTAATAAACGACAAAGCCCTTCATCGTGCGGTTGTTGTGGTTGCGATAGATGGTGAGCGCGGTGTTCCCTTTGGTGCTGCCCTGCTCGACCAAGTAGCCTCCCTTCTTTTCGCTCGACTCGACGCGGTAGTCGTCCGCCCCGCCGAACTCCCGCAGGATCCTCCTGAAGAGGTCCTCGGAAATCGCCCCGCCGTCGACAGAAACCACCTGAAGGGCTTTGTACAGGTGGTTCTCGCGGAAGAGCTTGTATTCCGCCCTGAGCCCCAGGTAGCGCTCCCACCCCGGGTGGGTCTTGCCGTATTGCAGGTCGGGCTTGGTTCCTTTCAGCACCGGGGGGAGCCGCTCGGCTCCGCGCTTGGCGGCAGGTTTCGCTGCAGTGGCGGCAGGCGGGGCCGCCTTTTGTGCAGCCGGCGCGGTCGGCTCGGGACGCGCAGCCGTAGCGGGTGGCGGTGGCGGCGCTGGTTTTGCCGTCTGGGGAGTAGCGGGCGGTAGAGCCGGTTGTGCTGGGGGGGGGGCGGGCTTTTCCGCAAGGGCGGCCGGCGGAGCGGCAGGGGCTGCCTTCGGCGGCAGGGCTTGGGGGGAGGCGGATGGCTTCGCCGCCGGCTTGAAAGCCTGTGCGATTTCGATATTTGCCGGCGACCTCTTGCCCACGGTGTAGGAGATGAACGGGATGGCGATCAGCACCAGGGCGGGCAGGATGAGAAGGTATGGGCGGCGGCTCTTTTTCTTTTCCGCCCGGCGCATCGCTTCCAGCAGGGTCTCTCCGGCATAAATGTCGTCCGGCCGCACCGGTTGCCCGGCAGCGACGGGCGAAGCTGGCGTTTTTCCTGTCCCGGCGCCGCTCTTTCCGATCTCGACCCGCTCCTCAACCTCAAGGAGGCTTGCCTTGATGGGGGCGACGTTAGCTGCGGCGCGTTGTATTGCCTCCTCGAAAGGGGAGGCTTCCGGGTCGGCAACCCGGGAGGGGGAAGCCGCGAAAGCGCCAGAGCGCTCGGCTTCCTTCTCTTCCGTATCCGGTGGCGACGCGGGCGGCGCGGCCTCTTTCGCGGCGGCAGGCTTGGTCGCCGAAGGCGCTTCGATGCCCCCTTGCTCCGGGAGCGGGGCGCCGGTCACTACCGCCAGCAGAGTCTGCGCCAGGAGGTCGTCCGCAAGGGTGAGGTCGACCGACTGCCTGCCGTGCTTGCGCGCTTGTTCAGCATCCTCGGCATCGCCTGCCAAAAGCACCAGCACGGCACCCTTGTGCAGCATCTTCTCCAAGTGCCGCAGCAGTATGTCCCCGGAAAAACCGGAGATGCGGCTCTGCACGAAGGTGAAGTCGCACGGGGAAGCGGTGATCTGCGCCTCGCCCGAGGGGAGGGTCGATGCCGTATGCAGTTTCAGCACTTCCTTCCCTTCCAGGGTTTGGAAGATGCGCTGCACCCTTTCGGTATCCGATATTAAGAGGACGCTGGTCATGTTTTCCTTTTCATCTAGAATTCGCGACATTTTAGGGGAGGGGAGCGCAATAATCAATATTATTCAACCCATGGGATCAAATTGCAGCTCCAGGGCACCTGCCTGATAACGAGAGCGATGGTTGCGCTTTAATAAAGTAATGTGGTAGATTGCGCGACGTATTCCGACCATGAGGGCCGATTCGCTAACTCTCGGCAGCGTGCTGCCGGCTCAAAAAGGACCCGATCCCGCGCAATGAGAATCATAGACCTGCTGGAAAGAAAGCTTGGACGCTTCGCGATCCCGAACCTGACCCTATATCTGATCGCTGGACAGTCGTTTTTCTACGTCATGTACCTCACCGGCAAGCTGGAGCGGAGTTCTACCTACTTCTCCGCCGATCTGCTGATGGCGGGAGAGTGGTGGCGCATCTTCACCATACCTTTCGACCCACCGCGTTCCGGCGTGCTCTTCACGCTGATCGCCTGGTATTTTTTCTACATGCTCGGCTCGGCGCTTGAAGAGTACTGGGGGGCCTTCCGTTACAACGCCTACCTTTTCCTTGGGTGCCTGATCACGCTGGGGGCGTCCTTCCTGGTGCCGGCCTACCCGATCAGCAACGCCTTTCTCGCCGGCTCGGTTTTCCTTGCTTTCGCCGCCTTGTTCCCTGAATTCGAGATCCTGCTCTTCTTCATACTCCCGGTGAAGATCAAGTGGCTTGCCCTGCTTACCTGGCTGGGCTACGCTTACCAGTTCACTTTCGGGGATTGGACGGCGCGGGTGATGGTGCTGGCGGCGACTGCCAACTTCCTGATCTTTTTCGCCAGGGACATCCTGCTGAATCTGAGGCAGGGGCGGCGGCAGATAGCAAGGACGGTGGCGAAGGCGCCCAGGAAGGAGCAGCCACTGACCCACAAGTGCACCACCTGCGGCATCACCGACAAAACCGACCCCGAGATGGATTTCCGCTACTGCCCCAAGTGCAACGGACAGTACGGCTACTGCAGGGATCATATCTTCAGCCACGAGCATAAGAAGTAGCGACGAGAGAGCCGGACATGGAGGAGAAATGCTGAACCAGCTTAACAATATCGGGGATGAAGTCTATCAGACCTGGAGCTACGAACAGCGGCACGAGGAGATCGGCAAGTTGGTTGAGGGTTTCAAAAACGGCCTGCCGGTGCAGATCCTTTGCCACCTCTCCACCTCCATCGCGGGAAGCACCGCAGAGGCGGCGGGCCATCTCTGCGCTTTCCTGTCGCGCCGGGAGCGCAAGGCGATCGTGAACCGCGAGGCCGGCGCCAACAAGATGCTGCGCGAACTTCTGGAAGCGACGCTGCTGCCGGCGAAGAACTGACCGAACCCTGCCTTGAATTTGGCTTAGGACTTGAGGCGGCTTCAGGGATGGGGCCTGCGGCAGCGCGTCGACAACCATTTCGGCGCTGGAGCGGTTATGCAGACGATGGCACTTATTGGGATGCCCGGGTCGGGTAAGAGCGCTGTGGGGAGAATCATCGCCGACAGGCTGGGCTGGGATTTCCTGGACACGGACCGGCTCATAGAGCAGCGCTTTGGCCTCAAGCTGCAGGCTGTGATCGACCAGGTGGGGACTGAGGCCTTCAGCCTGATAGAGGAGGAAACGGTACTGAGCCTGGACCCGGCGGAGCGTACCGTGATTTCCACCGGCGGGAGCGTCGTCTACTCGGAGGCCGCCATGCGCCACCTTTGTTCCATCTCCACGGTTGTTTTTCTCGATCTTCCCATTGATGCCATCCGGAGCCACATATCTTTGGAAGCGCCGCGCGGCATCGTCGGAATGGATGAAGGCGGACTGGAACAACTTTATGAACAGAGGTTCCCGCTTTATCGCAGGCATGCGCAGATAGTGGTTCTGCTAGACAGTTGCACCACACAAGAGGCGGCAGCAAGGGTACTGTCACAGTGGAAGGAGTATGTTGCTTCGGACCGACAGCGTTGACTTTGCTCTCAGCGTCCTCTAATATCTAGCCCATGTCATCACCCATGAATACAAATGCTCCCGCGAAGCTCAGCCTGCCAAGGCTGACCCTGATACAGAAGATCGGCGCGGGGTATGCCGCCATGGCCTTTTTCACCATGGCAGCACTCGTCTTCTCTACTTTCAACATCTACAAGAGCAACAACACTTCCAGGCAAATCGTGAACAACGATCTTCCGGTAATGAGCGCCCTCATTGAACTTCGCACCTCGCTTCTGGCCCAGGAAGGGTTTGCCGGTAAATACGCCATCCTGCACGATCCCGCTTTCATCGAACTGTTCCGGCAGCGCGAGTCGGAAGCGCTTCATAACCTGGCGGTCTTGGAGCGCTCAGGCGCGCAGCAGGACGTAACACATTTAAAGCAGCTGTACCTAAGCTACCAGGGCGCGTCGGCGAAACTGTTCTCCGGTACCCCGGGGAGCGAAATTGGCTTGCGGCGGTCGGCGCGGCAGCTTCTGGACGCGGTGGACGCTACCTACATTAAGCGTAAAGCGATCCTGCACGCGGTGCTGGCAAAGGCGAACGAGCAGCAGAAGGCCACCATCTGGTGGACGGTGGCCATCTCCCTGACCGGGTTCCTGCTGGCCATAGGGGTCGCCCCCTTCGTCACCTATCGCATCTTCGGCGCCATCAGGAAATTGCAAAGCGCAACGCACAGGATCGCCGCCGGGGATTTCGACTACGACCCGCAGATCCCGCTCGGGGACGAGATCAGCGACCTGGCGAGGGATTTCACCAAGATGGCGGCGAGGCTAAAGGTACTCGAACAGATGAGCCTCGATGCCAGCCCCCTGACCAGGCTCCCCGGCAATTTCGCCATCGAACGGGAACTGGAGGAGCGGCTGAAAAGCGGGGCATCCTTCGCCTTTTGTTACGCCGACCTGGATAACTTCAAGCCGTTCGGCGATCATTACGGTTATGCCAAGGGGAGCGAGCTGCTTCGGCTGACAGGCGACCTGATCCAGGCGGCGGTCAAGGCGCAAGCAGGCGGCGCCGGCTTCGTCGGCCACGTGGGAGGCGACGACTTCGTGATGGTGGTACCGACCGACAGGGTAAAACCCGTCTGCGAGACGGTGATTGCGAACTTCAACGCCGAGGTTGTGAAGCACTACAGCCAGCAGGACCTGAAGGCAGGCGGCATCGAGGGATGCGACCGCTACGGGGTGCAGCGCTTCTTCCCGGTGGTCACCATTTCCATCGCCGCGATCATCTGCGGCAGGGACCAATTCTCCTCGGCCGTAGACATTGCCAGGGCAGCGGCCAAAGTGAAGGACAGCGCCAAGGAGACCCCGGGAAGCAACTATCTTGTAGGGACACCAGGGGATGCAGCATGAAAAAGCAAGCAGCTTTGTTTATCGTCATCTCGCTTTGCTCGGGATGCGCCATCACAGGCAAGAGCCCTCAGGGCAACCTGGTGCAGCGTTATGCGGCGTCCAGGCAATTGGAGCAGGCCGATGAGATGCTGGAGAAGGGGGATAAGGCCGGTGCGGTCAAAGCGCTCCATGCCGTGGTCAGCGCACCCGCGGCTCCCGGAGTAACCGATCAGGCGCTTTTCCGTCTGGCCCTTTTGACCTTGAAGCCTGGGCTGGAACGGCCGGCATCGGCACAGGCCCAGCAGCTTCTCAAGCGTCTGGCAAGGGAGTACCCCAAGAGCCCCTGGACCGCGCAGGCGGACCACCTGAACGACCTGATCGAGGTGGCGGACGATTTGAGGCGCCAGAACAAGAGCCTCAAGGGGAACAACCAGTCCCTCACCAAGGAGGTCAACGACCTGAACAAGAACCTCGAACGGCTGAAGCAGCTCGATCAGGAACTGGAAAAAAGCGCGCGCTGATTGCCGGGCATCCGGACGGAAATGGCGCGGGGGGCGGCTGCAAGCTGCAACTGTCGCGGTGGTTATAAAAAAAGGCGATCGGTCACGATCGCCTTTTTTTATGCTTTCAAGGAAGTTCCAGGGGCGGCTCGTCGAGCGCAGACAACTGCTCGCGCAGCTGCAGGATATGCTCGCCCCAGTAGCGCACCGTGTTGAACCAGGGGAAGGTGATTGGGAAGGTGGGATCCTCCCAGCGCCGGGCCAGCCAGGCGCTGTAGTGCAGCATGCGCAGTGCGCGCAGCGGCTCCACCAGCCTGAGTTCTCCGGGGTGGAAATCGCGGAATTCGGTGTATCCCTTCACCAGTTGTTCCAGCTGCACCAGTTGGCGCGACCGCTCTCCCGAAAGCATCATCCAGAGGTCCTGCACCGCCGGCGCCATGCGGGCGTCGTCGAAGTCGACGAAATGCGGCGCGCCGTCCCGCCACAGGATGTTGCCGGCATGGCAATCGCCATGCGCCCTGATCTGGGTCACCCCTTGCGCGTTGGCGAAGGCAGCGTCGATGGCGGAAAGGAGCTGGTCGGTGACCGCCGTGTAGCTCGCGCGGTACTCCTCGGGGATGAAGCGTTCCTTGATGAGGGCTACGCTGTCGTGCCCGAAGCTGCGGCTTTCCAGGGTGGGGCGCACCTTGAAGGGGCGTATGGCGCCGATGCTGTGAATGCGCCCCAGCATTCTCCCGAGGATCACCAGATTCTCGTCGTTGTCGAACTCGGGGGCGTGCCCCCCCTGGCGCGGGTAGAGGGCGAACCTGAACCCGTCGAAATGGAACAGGGTCTCGCCAGCCGGGTTCACCCAAGGAGCGACCACCGACAGCTCGTGTCCGGCCAGTTCGAGGCAGAACTGGTGCTCTTCCCTGATCTGCTCGTCGCTCCAGCGCCCAGGGCGGTAAAACTTCGCGATCAGCGGCTTTTCTTCTTCGATCCCCACCTGGTACACGCGGTTCTCGTAACTGTTCAAGGCGGAAGTGCGGCAGTCGCAACGGAATCCCTGGCTTTCGACGGCGTCCATGATGAAGTTGGGGGTGAGGGTGGAAAAGGGATGGGAGGTTTCTTTCATAAATGGCGCTTCTCCTCTGCGTGGCGCCCTGATCGGCCCAGCGCCTCTAAGATATCACCATTCATTGCGGAAAACCAAGCGAAGAGACGGGCGCGGCCGCGGAACCCTCAGGCTGGCCCGGCTGGGGAAAGGTCTTGCAGTGGAACTGTAGGCGGGGGGGTTAAAGCGCGCGGGTGACAAAGTCCGCGGGGGCTTGGAACGGGCCGAGGGGGTTGACCTGGTCGTTGACCTGGTCGATCTTCGGTTCGCCGCTGGAGAGTTTGTAGGCTACGTGGTGGTTGACGAAGACGATGAGGGCTTTGAAACGCCACCCTGTCTCCTGGCTTTTGCGCTTGAAGTTGAAGATATCGAGCCAGAAGTTCCCTATCCGTTTGGTATAGGTTCTCTTCGGTTCGAAAAGATAGGCCCGGCAGTCGGCCCTGGCCTTGAGGCAGGCCTGCAGGCCAGGATCCAGGTCCTTGTTCGGGATCGCCTGGACGGTCGCGGCTATGTCCAGGTAGTTCAGGAGCTTCAAGTTGGGAGCCGAGGTCACGTCGAACCCCAGCTTCTGCAGATCCTCGACGGTGGTCTTGCCGATCTCTATCTGGTCGAAGGCCGTCTTCGCGTCGGAATAGTTCTGGAAAGGGGACTCGGTGATGCTTTTGCCCCGCGGCAGCAAGTGGGTGCATCCCGCCTGGGTGAGTAAAAGCAAAAACAGCACGGCTTGTGTGAGGATGAATTTTCGCATGATAAATGCCTTATATAAAGGCGACTTATACAGCCAGGGAAAGAACGTGGCAATTATAACGCAAAAATTTTGAGCGTCAGCTCTGGTTAGAGATAGTTCACGTTTTGTCTGAAAGCTCCCCCATTTCTCCTTTCTTTTTCTGTGCCTTTAAGCCGCAGTACGGGCAGCGCCCTTCGGGAACGGAACGGTCACAGGTCTTGCACCAGTAAGAGAAAATATCCTCGCCGCTGCAGGTGGCGCAACTTTTATGTCTTTGCTCAATGCTGCAGCCGCATTGATTGTCGCGCTTGTCCTTCATCGAGTTCTCCTAGATTCACCGCGTTCGCTAACCTTGTGGCAGCATCTTCTTGAGATACTGCCCGGTGTAGGACCGCTCCACCCTGGAAACCTGCTCCGGGGTACCCACTGCTATCACCTCGCCGCCGCGGTCTCCCCCCTCGGGACCCAGATCGACGATCCAGTCCGCCGTCTTGATCACATCGAGGTTGTGCTCGATGACCACGATGGTGTTTCCCGCATCTACCAGCTTGTGCAGCACCTCCAAGAGCTTCGCTATGTCGGCGAAGTGCAGGCCGGTGGTCGGTTCATCCAGGATGTAGATGGTGCGCCCGGTGGCACGTTTGGAAAGCTCCTTGGCGAGCTTGACGCGCTGCGCCTCTCCGCCTGACAGGGTGGTCGCGGACTGCCCCAGCTTGATGTAACCAAGCCCAACCTCCTCCAGGGTCTGCAGCTTACCCTTCAGGCGCGGGATATGCTCCAGGAAGACCAGCGCCTGGGAGACTGTCATATCCAGGACTTCGGCGATGGAGCGCCCCTTGAAGCGGACCTCCAGCGTCTCCCTGTTGTAGCGCGCCCCCTTGCAAACCTCGCACTGCACGTACACGTCGGGAAGAAAGTGCATCTCGATCTTGATGATGCCGTCCCCGGCGCAGGCCTCGCAGCGCCCCCCCTTCACGTTGAAGGAGTAGCGCCCGGGCTTGTAGCCGCGCATCTTCGACTCGGGGAGTTGGGCGAAGATCTCCCTGATTTCGGTGAAGAGGCCGGTGTAGGTGGCGGGGTTGGAACGCGGCGTGCGGCCGATGGGGGACTGGTCGATGTTGATCACCTTGTCCAGCACTTCCATGCCGTGGATGGCCCGGACCGCGCCGGCCTTTTCCCTGCTTTTATAGAGCCGCTGGTTCAGGGTCTTATAGAGGGTATCGATGATGAGCGAGGACTTTCCCGACCCCGACACCCCGGTGATGCAGGTCATTACTCCGAGCGGCAGGTCGACCGAGACGTCCTTCAGGTTGTTCTCGTTGGCCCCCTCGATGGAGAGGAACCGGCTCCCTTTCCTGCGCTTTTTGGGGATCGCTATCGTCAGCGCGCCCGAGAGGTAGCGGCCGGTGAGCGAATGGGGGTTGGCCATGATCTCGGCGGGGGTGCCTTCTGCCACCACCTCGCCGCCGTGGATCCCGGCGCCGGGTCCCATGTCGATGACCCAGTCCGCCTCGGAGATGGTTTCCTCGTCGTGCTCAACCACGAGGACCGTGTTGCCGATGTCCCGCAGGTGCCTCAGGGTAGACAAGAGCCTGCCGTTGTCGCGCTGGTGCAGGCCGATGGAAGGCTCGTCCAGGATGTAGAGCACCCCGACCAGCGAGGAGCCAATCTGGGTCGCGAGCCGGATCCTCTGCCCCTCGCCGCCGGAGAGGGTTCCCGAGGAGCGATCCAGCGACAGGTAGTCGAGGCCGACGTTGACCAGGAAGTTAAGCCGCTCCCTGATCTCCTTGAGGATCCTCCGGGCGATGTCCTCTTCCTTCTCGGTGAGCGCCAGAGAGTCGAAGAAGGAGAGCGCGTCCTGGATGGAATAGGCGGTTACCTGCTGAATGTTTTTTCCACCCACCCTGACGAAGAGCGCCTCTTTCTTGAGCCTCGCCCCCTGGCAGGTGGGGCAGGGCATCACGTCCATGTACTTCTCCAGCTCCTCCCGCACCTGTTCGGAGTCGGTCTCGCGATGGCGCCGCTCCAGGTTGTTCAGCACCCCTTCGAACGCCTTCTTGTAAGTGTGCCGCTTCCCTGCGTCGTCCACCCACCAGAAATCGACCAGCTCCCCCCCCGAGCCGTTTAGGATCACGTCTTTCGCCTTCTTGGAGAGCTGCTTGTAAGGGGTGTGCAGGTCGAAGCCGTAGCTTTTGCCCAAGGCGGCGAGGGTCTGCTGGTACCATCCGGAGAAGCGCGTCTCCCAGGGGGCGACGGCGCCTTCGGCCAGGGTGAGGTCGTGGTCCGGCACCACCAGGTTGGTGTCCAGATACATCCTGGTGCCGAGGCCGGTGCAGTCTGGGCAGGCGCCGTAGGGGTTGTTGAAGGAGAACATGCGGGGGGTCATCTCTGGATAGGAGATGCCGCACTCGATGCAGGCGGCCGACTCGGAGAAAAGGAGCGTTTCTTCCTTGATGCCGCGCTCCGCGTCCGGGGAGAGGGCCACCTTGACGATTCCCTCCGCGTGCGAGAGTGCCGTCTCCAGCGAATCGGCGAGCCGCTTCTCGATCCCCGGCTTCACCACCAGGCGGTCGACGACGATGTCTATGTCGTGCTTTTTCTTCTTGTCCAGGGTGATCTCTTCCGAGAGGTCATAGGTCTCGCCGTCAACGACGACACGGGCGAAGCCGTCTTTCCTGAACTGGGTCAGTTCCTTTTTGTACTCCCCTTTCCTGCCTCGCACGATGGGTGAGAGGAGCGTTAGCTTCGCACCCTGCGGCAGCGCCGCTATCTGGTCCACCATCTGCGAAACGGTCTGGGAGGTGATGAGCCGGCCGCAGTTGTAGCAGTGCGGCTTGCCGATCCGGGCGAAGAGCAGGCGCAGGTAGTCGTAGATTTCGGTGACGGTGCCAACCGTGGAGCGGGGGTTCTTGCTGGTCGTTTTCTGCTCTATGGAGATGGCAGGGGACAGCCCCTCGATCGACTCGACGTCGGGTTTTTCCATCTGCTCCAGGAACTGGCGCGCGTAGGCGGAGAGCGACTCCACGTAGCGGCGCTGCCCCTCGGCGTAGATGGTGTCGAAGGCGAGGGTGGATTTTCCCGACCCAGAGATGCCGGTGATCACCACCAGCTGGTCCCGGGGAATTTCCACGTCTATGCATTTGAGGTTGTGCTCGCAGGCACCTTTGATGATGATCTTGTCCGTTGCCATGTTGCTCCCGTAACAGTTGTCTTAGGCCGTGCCCAGCGCGGCACGATTGACAAATATAGCACAGCCCCCCTTGCTAATGCATCCGCCAATGTAATGAGACTCCGCAGACACGGGGGCTAATGTATTCGTCTTTCAGTTTTGGGGCCTTCTGCCGATAAGGGGAAAAGTTTCATCCTTCCCCGGCTGTCCCGGGGACAGAACATATATCGTCACGGAGGCGTCCATGAATCGCCGTCTTTTATCCCATACCGCGTATATTTCCCTCGCTGCCTGGCTTCTTGCCGCGGCTCTCCCCGCGACCGACGCTTGTGCGGCCGCCCCAGGGACCCCGGCAGCCCCCGCAGCCCCGGCGAAGGCTGGCGCCGCTCCCGCTACGACCGGTGCCGCGCCAAAAGATGCCGCCAGCGCTGACGCCCGCGCGCTCAATGAGGCCAAGGCGAAGCTGGCGGCCTTGGCCAAGGAGGGGGCTAGCGAAGGCCCCTCGGCGGCGGCCGACAAGAAGGCTCAAGTGAAGAAAAAGGCGCCCGCTAAAAAAAAGAAAAAAGGAGCGGTCAAAGCGGGCCCGAAAGCGAAAAAGAAGGCGAAGAAAGCGGCTAAGTCCGCTGAGGTGAAAAAAGGGGCGAAGTCTGCAGAAGCGAAGGTGAAGGTCCTGAACCGGCACATGACGCAGGCCGAGCTGCAGGGGATCCTATCGACAACGCGCGACTTCTCCGGCACCGACTTGAGTGGGGTGAACCTGGTCGGCTACGATCTGACCGGTGCCAATTTAAGCAGGACCAACCTCCATGGCGCCAACCTGGAGCGGGCCAAGCTTGATGAGACGGACTTGGAACTGGCTGACCTGACCGGCGCCAACCTGCGCGGCGCCTCCCTGAACCAGGCCCGCCTGCGGGGAACGAGGCTCGCGGGCGCGAAGCTTGAGGGGGCGCTTTGGACCGACAAGACGGTTTGCCGGAAAGGTTCGGTCGGAAGCTGCATCGAGTAGCGCCGGGACCTTGAGTCGCTGCAAAACGAAAAAGCCCCCGGAGCTCTAAGCTCCGGGGGCTTTTTCACGTTTAAAGCTTCCTTTAAACCCTGGTCACATTGGCGGCCTGCAGGCCTTTGGGGCCCTGCTGGACGTCGAAGGTGACGGAATCGCCCTCTGCCAAGGATTTGAACCCCTCGCCCTGGATCGCGGAAAAGTGCACGAAGACATCTTCGCCGTTCTCCTGCTCGATGAAACCAAACCCTTTGCTGTCATTGAACCATTTCACTACGCCTTTAGCCATTACCACATCTCCTGTTGCTGCTTTACGGTTGATCTGCCGGGACCGGCCCCGGCACAGGTGAAGATTTTATGCAGCGCTTTTACCGGTGTCAAGCGGTCTTGAGCATTATTTGTTCTCGAAGTCCATTTCCGCCATCCGCTTATAGAGATCGAAGCGGCGGGCGGTGAGCTCGGAGGAGCGGGCCATGAGGGTGGCAGCAGCCTCAGGGTTGCTCTTCTTCAGCACGCGGTAGCGGTTCTCGCCGTAGGCGTACTCTTCGAGGGAGATGCTCGGAGCCTTGCTGTCGAGCTGGAGCGGGTTCTTGCCCTGCTCGGCGAGGTCCGGGTTGTAGCGGACCAGCGGCCAGTGGCCGGAGGCTACCGCACGCTTCTGGGTCTCGACCGCGGTTGCCATGTCGATGCCGTGGGCGATGCAGTGGCTGTAGGCAAGGATGAGGGACGGTCCGTTGTACGCTTCCGCCTCGATGAACGCCTTGACCACCTGGGCCGGGTTGGAGAGGGAGACCTTGGCGACGTAGACGTTGCCGTAGGCCATGGCGATCATGGCGAGGTCCTTCTTCGCCTGGGGCTTGCCGCCCGCAGCGAACTGGGCCACGGCGCCCATCGGGGTGGACTTGGAGGCCTGGCCGCCGGTGTTGGAGTAGACCTCGGTGTCGAGGACCAGGAGGTTCACGTTCTTGCCGGAGGCGATGACGTGGTCCAGGCCGCCGTAGCCGATGTCATAGGCCCAGCCGTCGCCCCCCACGATCCAGACCGACTTCTTCACCAGGTAGTCGGCGATGGAGAGGAGCTTCTTGGCTGCGGCGTCCTTGGACCCTGCCAGGAGATCCTTCAGCTTGGCGACGCGTGCGCGCTGCGCCTCGACGCCGGCCTGGGTCTGCTGGTCGGCCCCCTTGATCTCGGCTACCAGCTCTGCCGGGAGCGAGACCACGTCCAGGAGCTCGGTCGCGGCCTGGTTGAACTTGTCGACGGCAAGTCTCATGCCGAAGCCGAACTCGGCGTTGTCCTCGAAGAGGGAGTTGGACCAGGCCGGGCCGCGGCCGTCGGCGTTCTTCGCCCACGGGGTGGTGGGGAGGTTGCCGCCGTAGATGGAGGTGCAGCCGGTGGCGTTGGCGATCATGGCGCGGTCGCCGAAGAGCTGCGACATGAGCTTCAGGTACGGGGTCTCGCCGCAACCGGCGCAGGCGCCGGAGTACTCGAAGAGCGGCCGTGCCAGCTGGCTCCCTTTCAGGGTCTCCAGCTTCACCAGTTTGGGATCGGTCTCCGGCATCGCCAGGAAGAAGTCGTAGTTGGCGGCTTCCGAGGCCCGAAGCGGCGCCTGGAACTGCATGTTGATCGCCTTCTTGTTGGCGTCCTCCTTGGACTTCGCGGGGCAGTTGGCCACGCAGGCCGCGCAGCCGGTGCAGTCTTCGGGAGCTACCTGCACGGTGCACTTCATCCCTTTGAACTCGTTGCCGCGGGCGTCGGCCGACTTGAAGGTCGCCGGGGCGCCGGAGAGCTTGTCGGCGTCGTAGACCTTCATCCTGATGGAGGCGTGCGGGCAGACGAAGGAGCAGATGCCGCACTGGATGCAGAGCTGCTCGTCCCATACCGGGATGTCGACTGCGATGTTGCGCTTCTCGTACTGTGAGGTGCCGGTCGGGAAGGTGCCGTCGGCCGGGATCATGGAGACCGGAACCTCGTCGCCGTAGCCGGCGATGAGCTGCGCGGTGACTTCCTGGACGAACTTCGGCGCATGGGCGCCGACGACCGGGGGCTTCCTGAGGGCGCTGCTAGCCTTGGCCGGGACAGTTACCTCGAAGATGTTCTCCAGCGCCGCGTCGACCGCCTTGTTGTTCATGTCGACAACCTTGTCTCCGGACTTGCCGTAGCTCTTCTTGATGGCGTCCTTGATGGCTGCGAGCGCGGTGTCAAGCGGCATGATGTTGGAGATCTTGAAGAAGGCGGTCTGCATGATCACGTTGATCCTGGCGCCCAGGCCGAGTTTCTCGCCGAGCGCGATGGCGTTGATCACGTAGAACTTGAGCTTCTTGTCGATGATCTGCTGCTGCACTTCGACCGGCATGGAGTCCCAGACCTGCTCCTTGTCGAACGGAGAGCAAAGGAGGAAGGTGCCCCCCTGCTTGGCGTTGGTCAGCATGTCGTACTTCTCGAGGAAGGAGAAGTTGTGGCAGGCGATGAAGTCGGCCTGGTCGATCAGGTACGGGGAGCGGATGGCCCCCTTGCCGAAGCGCAGGTGCGAGGTGGTGACGGAACCGGCTTTCTTGGAGTCGTAGACGAAGTAGGCCTGGACGTTGTTGTCGGTCTTCTCGCCGATGATCTTGATGGAGTTCTTGTTGGCGCCGACGGTGCCGTCGGAGCCCAGACCGTAGAACATCGCCGCGTAGGTCCCGGCGGAGGGGTTCACGAAGCTCTTGTCGAAGTCGAGCGAGGAGTTGGTCACGTCCTCTTTGATGCCGATGACGAAGTGGTTCTTCGGCTTGTCCGCTTTCAGGTTGTCGAAGACCCCTTTGGCCATGCCCGGGGTGAACTCCTTGGAGCCCAGGCCGAAGCGGCCGCCGACGATGATCGGGTAGTTCTTGAACGAGGTCTTCCCGTCGGCCATGGCCTCGCCGATGGCGGTCCTCACGTCCAGGTAGAGCGGCTCGCCGAGAGAGCCCGGCTCCTTGGTGCGGTCGAGGACGGCGATCTTCTTGACGGAGGCCGGCAGGCAGGCTGCTACGGCATCTACCGGGAAGGGCCTGAACAGGCGTACCTTGACCAGACCGACCTTCTCCCCCTGGGCAGCCAGGGTCTCGATGGTCTCCTGCACGGTGTCGGCGGCGCTGCCCATGACGATGACGACGCGGTCGGCGTCGGGGGCGCCGACATATTCGGCGACCGAGTACTTGCGGCCGGTGATCCCGGCGAACTTCTCCATCTCCTCCTGCACGATCTTGAGGGCTGCGGGGTAGTAGGCGTTGACGGTCTCGCGACCCTGGAAGTAGACGTCGGGGTTCTGCGCGGTGCCGCGCATCACCGGGCGGTCCGGGGTGAGGGCGCGCAGGCGGTGCGCCTGCACCAGGTCGTCGTCTATCATGGCGCGCATGTCGTCGAAGGTCAGCTCCTCGACTTTCTGCACCTCGTGCGAGGTCCTGAAGCCGTCGAAGTAGTGCATGAACGGGACGCGGGCGCGCAGCGTGGCGGCCTGGGCGATCAGCGCGAAGTCCATGACCTCCTGCACGTTGTTGGAGCAGAGCATCCCCCAGCCGGTGGCGCGGGCGGCCATGACGTCGGAGTGGTCGCCGAAGATGTTGAGGGCGGCGGCCGAGATGGCGCGTGCGGAGATGTGGAACACGGTCGAGGTGAGCTCGCCGGCGATCTTGAACATGTTCGGGATCATCAGCAATAAGCCCTGGCTGGCGGTGAAGGTCGTGGTCAAGGCGCCTGCCTGGAGTGCGCCGTGGACCGCGCCGGAAGCGCCCCCCTCGGACTGGAGTTCGGACACGGAGGGAACCGTTCCCCAGATGTTCTTCTCGCCCTTGGCGCTTTTCTCGTCGGAGATCTCTCCCATCACGGAAGAAGGGGTGATCGGGTAGATTGCGATCACCTCGTTGGTGGCGTGTGCCACGTGCGCTGCTGCAGTGTTGCCGTCAATCGTTACCATTCTGCGGGACATTGATTTCCTCCTGTAGGTGAAGATTACTGGACCTTGAAAAAACGCTTTCGGAACATTAAACCGTGACTGAAGACCTGTTGCGGTGTGGCAGCGGACAGCGATCCACCCCGCGGCAAACGTTGTTTTCCGGCGGCTCTTCCTTCTCGGTCGCCGGTCGCCGCTACAACTCGGAGCGCCCCTCGACTGCCCGCTGCACCGTCGCGGCATCGACATATTCCAGGTCGCTGCCGACAGGTATGCCGTGTGCAAGTCTGGTGACCTTTATAGACAGCGGTTTTATCAGCCTGGTCAGGTAGAGCGCCGTAGCTTCGCCCTCGACGGTGAAATTGGTGGCGATCAGCACCTCGCGCACCTCCCCCCCCTGAAGCCGCTGCATCAGCTCGGCAATCCTCAGGTCCTTGGGCGTAACACCGTTTAAAGGTGAAAGTGCCCCCTGCAGCACGTGGTAGCGGCCGCCGAAAGCGCGGCTTCTTTCCAGTGCCAGAAGGTCCTGCGGCTCTTCGACCACGCAGATGGTGCCGCTATCGCGCTCGCCGGAACAGATCCAGCACGGATCGTCCTCGGTGATGGCAAAACAGACCGAGCACAGATGCACCCTTTCTCCCACCTGCAGGAGGCTTTGCGCTAACGCCTCGATATTGCTGGGATGCTTCAGCAGATGAAAGGCCAGTCTCAGCGCGCTCTTCTCGCCCACCCCGGGCAATTTCTTCAGCTCCCCAACCAGCCTGGTCAACGAGCCCGAAAAATGTAGCATATTCCCACCACGGATAAAACAAGTTTTTACTGGTTAATTTTACGAAAAAAATTTTCAGCCAAGAAATCCATAATTAAAGGGTGCACACCTTACGGCGTGCACCCTCATCTTTTATACCTATCCCGCTGTCAGGTGGCCGTACCCTTAGAAAAGGCCCGGGATGCTGAGCCCGCCGGTGATCTTGCTCATCTCCTCGCTCATCTCGGCGTGCACCTTCTTCAGGGCCTCGTTGACAGCGGTCAGCACCAAGTCCTGAAGCATTTCGACATCTTCAGGATCGACGGCCTCCTTCTTGATCACCAGGGAGAGTACCTGGTTCTTGCCGTTCACCACGACGGTGACCGCACCGCCGCCGGTGGCGACCTCGGCGGTCTTGGCCGCCGCTTCTTCCTGCAGCTTCCCCATCTTCTGCTGCATCATCTGAGCTTGTTTCATGATCTGCGCTAAACCTTTCGACATCTTATCCTCCGATTTCCATTTATTGATCTAAGCGTACCGCGGAACATCGTTATGATTGTATGACATCCTTGCCGGGGATTTCCTTCACTTCGGCGATTTCCCCGTCGAACAGCGCCACCGCTGCGGCCACCAGCGGGTGCTCTTCCGCCTCGCGCCTCAGGGTTGCCTGTCGCTCGGCGTTTTCAAGGCTTTTTTTTTCCGACAGGCTCGGCGGCGCGTCCTTCGGGGGTTCGCTCAACACCGTTATCCTCACCGCCGGGGCTCCGCCGAAATGGGTCTTGGCGAGTTCCTTCAGTTCCGCCACCCGCTCCGGGTCCTGCATCCTCTTCAGCTCGAAGGTCCCGTTCAGGCAGCCGATCTCCAGCAGTTGGCGGGAGACCTGGACCGGGTAGACCTGCTCCAGCTCGGTGCCTAGCATGGGACGCTTCCCTTTGACGAACTGCACGAAGCTCCCCCAAAGCTCGCCGCTCCCCGCGTCGGCGGCTGCCGGCGCAACTGAAGCTGCCGGCGGGGCAGGGGGGGGCTGGGGAGCCGGAGCGGCAGGGGGCGCGGCCGGGCGTGCGGCGTGCTGGTCCCGGGCGGCAGGGGGCGCCTGGACCGGCGGCGCGGCGGCGCGGGGGGCGCCCTCCTGGCGGGGCGGCCGCGGAGCCGCGGGCGCTCCGGATTCCAGCGAGTCCAGCCGGGAGAGGAGTTCCTGCACCGCGACCGCTGGCGCCAGTGTCGCCATCTTCATCATGGTCATTTCCAGCACCAGGCGCGGGAAGCTCGCATGCGCCATCTCCGCCTCGGCCTTCAGGAGCAGCGTCAGGTGCCGCTGGAGGTCGGTCGCCGAAGCGCCGTCGGCCAGGGCGCGCAGCTCGCCAAGCTCCGCCTCGGAGAGTTCCAAGAGGTCCCCCGGTTCGCCGACCGCCTTCAGGATGGCCACGTTGCGGAACTGGTCGATCAGCTCGCGGCAAAACTGCCTCATGCTGTAACCGAAGGAATCCACCTGCGCCACGATCTGCAGGGCGCAGCGCACCTCCTTCGAGAGCACGGCGCGGCAGCCGTCCATGATCAGGCGGCGATCCACCACGCCCAAAAGTGCCGCGACGTCGGCGTCTGCGACCTGGTTGCCGCAAAAGGCGAGCACCTGGTCCAGCGTGGAGAGCGAGTCGCGCATGCTCCCGTCCCCTTTTCTGGCCACAACGGCAAGCGCCTCGTCCGAGACCTGCACCCCCTCCTGGTCCACGATGTAGCGCAGCCTGGAGACGATGCGCGGCAGCGCGATCCTCTTGAAGTCGAAACGCTGGCAGCGCGACAGGATGGTGATGGGGACCTTGTGAGGTTCAGTAGTGGCGAAGATGAACTTGACGTGCGGGGGAGGCTCCTCCAGCGTCTTCAATAGCGCGTTGAAGGCGTTGGTGGTGAGCATGTGGACTTCGTCGATGATGAAGATCTTGTAGCGCGAGCGCGACGGGAGGTACTTGATGTTGTCGCGCAACTCCCTGATGTCGTCCACGCCGGTGTTGGAGGCGCCGTCGATCTCGAAGACGTCGACAGAGTTCCCCTCGGTGATCTCCAGGCAGGTGGAGCAGGTATTGCACGGCTCCACGGTCAGCCCGCTCTCGCAGTTGAGCGCCTTGGCGAGGATGCGCGCCGAGCTGGTCTTCCCCACCCCGCGGGCCCCGGTGAAGAGGAAGGCGTGCGCGACCCGCCCACCGTCGATGGCGTTTTTCAGGGTCTGACTGACATGCTCCTGGCCGACCAGATCGCTGAAGGTCTGGGGGCGCCATTTTCTAGCGAGTACGAGATAGGACAAGGGGGCATACCTCTATGGCGTCGTGGTTCATGGTGTTTGGTTCAATGGTTCGCGTGGGGCGGGGGGAGGCTGGGGGATTGCGGAAAGAGCTGATAGCTGGGCTACCCCGCGGCACACGGTGGCGGTTACTGCCGCTGCTTCCTTCCGGACCTGACGGGGTTCATAACCTTCCGTTGCGCGGGACCCAGCTATCAGGTCTATCCGCAAGGAATTAGTAAGTATGGCGGAGAGAGAGGGATTCGAACCCTCGGTACGCTATTAACGTACACACGCTTTCCAGGCGTGCTCCTTCAACCACTCGGACATCTCTCCACAACAAGAGCGAGATATATAATATACGCCGTCGGAATTGTAAAGCGATTTCTTCATTGGGAGGAAAAGAGTTGCCGGGTCGGCTTTCCCGTAGGCCGCACCCGGCGACGCTGGGGGAGTTCAGTTGGCAGTTTCGTCCGGGTGGCGCGCCTTTTTTCGTTTGCTGACGATGGCCTGCAACAGCGACTGCTGGTCCTTTTGCTGCAGCAGCTGTTTCTCTATGATGGACTTGACCGAGAGCAGGTCCTTTTTCAGCGTCTCGGCGCTTTTCACCAGGTGCCTGGCCCTGGGGTCGCTGCGGACGTACGGCGCCAGCAGGTGCAACGCTTCCGCGATCTTGCGGCTGACCAGCACACGTTCCCGGTAGTCCTCCAGACGGCCCGCTTTCAGGCGTTCTTCCAGTGCGGCAAACTCCCCAGCGAAGTAATTGATCACGTCGGAGTGCAGGATGTCTTCTTGTTTCATCGGTTCACCTATGTGTGTGGCTATATGCACTGGGGTTCTCCCCTGACCAGGTCTTTCGGTGGCGGTTTCCTTACTTAAATGACTTTTCGGCCTCCCCCGTTTTTTCTTTATAAATATTTCTGCTCTCCGGGCAAAAGTTCTCGCCCATCTTTGTGGATAATCGGCCCTGTTTTTGCTATGCTCAATCGGCGTTCGCGCCACCCACCACCCGAGAAAGGCCCTGTCTCCAGCGATGACCATACCCGTACCCGAATACCTGAAGAGCATTAAGGAAAAACTCGCCCCCGAAAAGAGCCGGTTGAGCCTCGCGGGGGTGGACGGCTCCGCCCCTGCTTATCTCTTGTCGCGGCTCATGACCGAGTCCGGCCCCCCCTTGGTGGTTATCACCTCTGACCAGGAGAGCGCAGACGAGCTTGCCCGCGAGCTCCGCTTTTTCAGCTGCAGCCACAACGCGGTACTCCCCTTCCCCGGCTGGGACGTCACCCCCTTCGAGGCGGCGAGCCCACACCCGGACCTCGTGGGGGAGCGGCTGAACGCTCTTTTGCGCCTTATGGACGGCGGCGCCCGGGCCGTCGTGGTGCCGCTTGCCGCCGCGCTGCAGCGGGTGATTCCGCGCGAGACCTTGGGGGGCGTCTGCCAGTACCTTGTGGCCGGCGAGGAACTCGAGCGCGAGACCCTGGTCGAGAAGCTGGTGAAGCTGGGCTACTCCCATGTCCCTATCGTCGAGGATCGCGGCAGCTTCTCGGTGCGCGGCGGGATCCTGGACATCTTCCCCCCGGACCAGGAGAGGCCGGTGCGCATCGAGTTCTTCGGCGACCTGGTCGAGACCATGCGCCTTTTCGACCCGGTCACCCAGCGCTCGCTGGAGCCTCTTGACGAACTGGTGCTGCTCCCCTCCCGCGAGGTGATCCTGTCGGAGGGGGTGGTCAAGGAGTTCACGCCGAGGCTGAAGCGGCGCTGCGACCACCTGGGGATCGGGGCCGACCGGCGCCGCGAGCTTTTGGAGCAGCTGCAGCACGCCATCTACCCCCCCGGTGTGGATTTCCTGCAGCCGCTCTTCCATCCGGGGCTGGAGACGCTCTTCGACTACGCAGGCCCCGGCGCTACCCGCGTCCTCGTCGACCCGGCCGCCATAGCGGAGGCGTGCGAGCGCTTCGAAGCGGATCTCACCAAGGCGGCGGCCCGCGCCGAGCTGCGCGACGCCATCATCTGCGACCCCGCCGACCTCTACCTCGCCCCCGAAGAGTTTCACGACACGCTGAACGCCGGGCGCCGCCTGGAATTCCCCCGCCTGGAGCTAGCCGGCGAGGGGGGGGAGACCCTCCGCCTGAAATGTGTCGCCAACAGCGACCTGAAGCTAGGGGTGAGCCCTGAGGGGGATCGGGTCCTGGCACCCTTGACCGAGAAGATGGTGACCTGGATCGCGGCGGGAAACCGCGTGCTGGTCCCGTGCCACCAGGCGGGACAGGCCAGAAGGCTCTACGAGCTCCTTTCGCATTACCGCCTCCCGCTCGACTCCACCCAGGACTGCTTCGCGGACGTGGCCGCGCGTCCCCCCGGCCGTGTCGAGATCCTGACCGGGGAGATCTCCCGCGGCTTCAGGCTTGAGGAAGAGCGCCTGGTCGTGGTCGCCGAGGAGGAGATCTTCGGCAAGAGGGTGAAGCGGCGCGGGCTCTCCGAGGCGAAGAAGCAGCAGCTGCTTACTTCGCTTGCGGAGCTTAAGCCGGGCGACCACATGGTGCACGTCGACTTCGGGGTAGCCATCTACCGCGGGCTCCAGCACCTGAGCCTCACCGGGCTGGAGGGGGACTTCCTGCTCCTGGAATACGCCGGCGGCGACAAACTCTACCTCCCGGTGGACCGCATCAACCTGGTGCAGCGCTACGTGGGAGCGGAGGGGATCGAGCCGAGGCTCGACCGTCTCGGCGCGGCGGGTTGGGAAAAGGCCAAGGCGAAGGCCAGGGCCGAGGTGCAGGAGATGGCGGCAGAACTCCTGAAGATCCACGCCGCGCGCGAGGTGCAGCAGGGTTTCAAGTTCTCCCCCGCCGACGACATGTACCGTGCCTTCGAGGCCTCCTTCGCCTTCGAGGAGACCCCGGACCAGGCCCAGGCCATAGATCAGGTGATCGCGGACATGGAAAGCCCGCGCCCCATGGACCGGCTGGTCTGCGGCGACGTCGGCTACGGCAAGACCGAGGTGGCCATGCGCGCCGCCTTCAAGTCGACCCTGGACGGGAAACAAGTGGCGATCCTGGTCCCCACCACGGTCCTCGCCCAGCAGCATGCCGAGAGTTTCGCCTCGCGGCTCAAGGATTACCCGGTCCGGGTGGAGATGCTCTCGCGCTTCAGGACCCCCCAGCAGCAAAAGCAGATCCTGGAGGGGGTGAAGAAAGGGGAGGTCGACATCGTCATCGGCACCCACAGGCTTTTGCAAAAGGACGTAGTCTTCAAGGACCTGGGACTTTTGATCGTCGACGAGGAGCAGCGCTTCGGCGTGGCCCACAAGGAAAGGCTCAAGCAGTTCCGCGCCGTGGTCGACATACTCACCCTCACCGCTACCCCTATTCCGCGCACCCTCTACATGTCGCTCATGGGGATACGCGACCTCTCCATCATCGATACGCCGCCGGTGGACCGGCTCGCCATCAAGACCTTCGTCTCCCGCTCCTCGGACGAGCTGATCCGGGAGGCGGTGCTCAGGGAGCTCAGGCGCGGCGGGCAGGTGTTCTTCGTCCACAACCGGGTGCAGACGATAGGGGCCATGGCCGAGGAACTGAAGCGGATAGTCCCCGAGGCGAAGATCGCGGTGGGGCACGGCCAGATGGCCGAGAAGGAGCTGGAGCAGGTGATGCTCTCCTTCATGCATGGCGAGACCAACCTCCTTCTTTGCACCACCATCATCGAAAGCGGCCTCGACATCCCGACCGCCAACACCCTGATCGTGAACCGGGCCGACACCTTCGGGCTGTCGCAGCTCTACCAGTTGCGCGGCAGGGTGGGGCGCTCCAAAAGCCGCGCCTACGCCTATCTCCTCATCCCCGGCGAGGGGGCCATTTCGCCTGAGGCCCGGGAGCGGCTGAAGATCCTGCAGGAGTTGACCGAGCTGGGGGCGGGTTTCAGGATCGCCACCCACGACCTGGAGCTCAGGGGGGCGGGCGACCTCTTGGGGGCGCGGCAAAGCGGGGACATCGCGGCGGTGGGATTCGAACTCTACACCGAACTTCTGGACGAGGCGGTGCGCACCCTGAAGGGTGAGGCCCTGCCGGAGCGGGTCGAGCCGGAGATCAAGCTCAAGGTTCCCGCCTTCATCCCGGAGGATTACGTACGGGACCCGAACCAGCGTCTGATGATCTACAAGAAGCTGACCCAGCCGACCGACGAGGCCGAGATAGACGATATCCGGGCGGAACTCGCCGACCGCTTCGGCCAGCTCCCCATGGCAGCTGTCTACCTGTTGGAGGTGATGCGCCTGCGGGTGACGCTGAAGCGGCTCCTGGTGAAGGAGATCGAGCTGGCCGGTAACGAGCTGGTCCTCTCCTTCCACGAGCGAACCCCCGTCTCGCCCGACGCCATCATGGCTTTGCTCAGGAAGGAGAAGGGGAAATACCGGTTCACGCCGGACTTCCGCCTCTACGCGCGCCTGGCCGACGGCTCCTTCGAGGGGGTCCTTTCCGAGGCCAGAAATCTCTTGAAATGCCTAGGCTGATATGCTAGCGTTCGACCGCATTTGAATACACTTACATTTTTTGGAAAAAGGAGCTAACCGTGCATTTCACCAAGACCGCCGCAGTGCTGTTACTCGCGCTTTGCGTAGCCGCGACCGGATGCAAGCAAAAGGCAGAGAGCGAAGCGAAGAAGGGACCGGGTAACGGTATCGTTCTGGCAGAGGTCAACGGCGCGAAGATCACCGATAACGACTTCTACAAGGAGCAGGCCGCTCTCCCCCCCTACCTCAAGCCGATGACCGAGACCCCGGAAGGGAAAAAGGAGATGCTGGACACCATGGTGGTGCGCGAGCTGATCCTGCAGCAGTCTAAAAAAGAGGGCATCGACAGCAGCGCTGAAGTGGCGGCGAAGCTCGAAGACCTGAAAAAGCGCGTCATCGTCGAAGCATACCTGAAGAAGAAGGTCGAAGAGTCCGGCAACATCAGCGACGCCGACATGAAGGCCTTCTACGAGAAGAACAAGGAAAAGTTCCAAAGCGGCGCACAGATCAGGGCGAGCCATATCCTGGTCAAGAGCGAAGCCGAGGCTAAAGATATCCAGAACCAGCTGAAAAACGGCGCAAGCTTCGAGGAACTGGCCAAGAAACACTCCATAGACGGCGCAGCGCAGAAAGGTGGGGATCTCGGGTGGTTCAGCAAAGGCTCCATGATTCCCGACTTCGAGAAGGTCGCCTTCGGCCTGAAGGAGGGGGAGACCTCCGGGATCGTCAAGACCCAGTTCGGCTACCACATCATCAAGAAAACCGGCGACCGCCCCGCAGGTGCACGCTCCTTCGAGGATGTGAAGGACCAGATCAAGGCGGCCATGGTGCCGGAAAGGCAGCAGGAGACCTTCAAGAAGCTCAAGGAAGAACTCAAGAAGAACGCCAAGCTTAACATCAAGGAAGATGCCCTGAAGGAGCTGAAGAGCGCGCCGGCAGAAGGGGGCAAGGGAGCGGGCGCCGCACCCGAGGCAGAGGCCGCGAAACCGGCACAGCAGCCGGCACAGCCCAAGGCGCGCTAGCGCCTGCAGGAACAAGGCAGCACCAACGGCGGCCGGGCATGAGCCCGGCCGTTTTTACTAACCGGCAGCAAAAGCAATAGAGAGAGCATCATGTCCAAGATCATTATCGGCATCGCCGTGCTGGCGCTTTTGGCGCTGCACCCCGCAGCATCCACCGCGAAACAGGTAAGCGGCATCGCCGCCATTGTCAACGACGAAATCATCACCACCCAGGAACTGGACAAGGAGTACCTCCAGATCCAGAAGGACGCGGACAAGGTTCCCGGCTCCGACAAAAGCGGACTTCGGGGAGCGGCGTTGAACCGCCTCGTCGAGAGGAAACTGATCGAGCAGAAGATCCGCGAGCTCAACATCAACGTTTCCGACGAGGAAGTGCGGCTTGCCATAGAGGACGTGAAGAAGCAGAACAACCTGACCCAGGAGAACCTGGAGCAGGCGCTCGTCACCCAGGGGTTGACCCTGGCCCAGTACCGCACCCAGTTGAAGGAACAAATGGAGCGCCTGAGGCTGATGAGCCAGGAGGTCCGCTCCAAGGTCCAGGTGGGGGAGCGGGAGATGCGCGAATACTACCAGGCGAACATCGCCGCATACGGCGGCAGCGAGGTTTACAGCGCCCGCCACATATTCTTCAAGGTGGACAAGAAGGGGGGCGCCGGGGAGCTCTCCAAGGCCGAAACGCGCGCCAACGAGGTGCTGGCCAAAGCGCGCGCCGGAGAGGATTTCGCGGCTCTGGCCAAGAAGTACTCCGACGACCCGGCGGCAGCCAAAGACGGCGGCGACCTGGGGACCTTCAAGAAGGCCGACATGCTCCCCGAGATAGGGGACACCGTGTCCGCGATGAAGCCTGGCGAGGTGAGCTCCATTGTGCGCAGCCCAGCTGGGCTGCACATCATCAAGTTGGAGGGGAAGAAGCAGGAAGCAGGACGGCCCTTCGATCAGGTGAAGGACTCCATCGAGGACACCCTCTACAAGAAGAAGTCCGACGAGCGCTTCGCCCAGTGGGTGAAGGAGCTTCGTGCCGGCGCAGCCATCGAACTCCGCTAGCTCCTCTCCCGCAACCCACTGATCAGGGACAAAAAAAGCCCCTCCCGGAATCCGGGAGCGGCTTTTTACTTTTGCTCCTGAAGTTACAACCCTTCTGCCGCCAGTTGCTCCACCAGCTCACGCTGGCGGTGGCTCAGTTTTTCCGGGACATGAACCGCGATCCTCACGTACATGTCGCCGCGTGCCTGCTCCCCGACCAGAGGGAACCCGAGCCCCTTGAGCCTCACCTTGGTACCCGCCTGGATGCCGGCCGGTATCTTGATCCGCTTGGCGCCGGACATGGTGGGGACCTCGATGTATCCCCCCAGCACCGCCTGCGAAAATTTCACCTCGTGGTTCAGCACCAGGTCGGCCCCCTCGCGGGTAAAGAGCGGATCCGCCCCCACAGTGACGGTGAGGTAGAGGTCCCCGGAGCTACCTCCCATGCGCCCCGCGCCTCCCCGCCCGGCGACTCGGAGCTTCGCGCCGCTCTCGATCCCCGCCGGGATCTTCACCGACAGCTCCTCCCGGGCGCCGTCGCGCATGAAGGCGACACGCTTCTCCGCCCCGTCGTACGCCTCGCGGAAGGTAACCTGGATCTCCATGGAGAAGTCCTCGCCCTTTGCCGCCATCCGCCCGTGCCCGCCGCCGCGCTGGCGCCTTAGGGCGTCGCCGAAGATACGGGAAAAGATGTCGTCGGTGCCGAACCCCTGGTCGCGGAACATGTCGTCGACGTTGAACCCCCTGAAGATGTCTTCCTGGGAGAATTTCTGATGGAAGTTGGTGGAACCGAACTGGTCGAATTGTTCCTTCTTTTTGGGATCCGACAGGACCGCGTACGCCTCGTTTATCTCCTTGAAGCGCTCCTCGGCCTGTTTGTCTCCCGGGTTCTTGTCCGGGTGGTATTTCACGGCGAGTTTGCGGTAGGCCCGCTTTATCTCGTCGACAGAGGCCCCTTTCTTTACGCCAAGGACCTCGTAATAATCTCTTTGTGCCATGGGTAACGTCCTTTCTTATTGCTATGGGATAAGCTGTCCAGAATGTAATAGCTGGAACAAAGGTTGTCAACATGTTGTAAACCTTGACAAGCTGCGGCAGCCGGGCTTATATAAGCGCGTGATTAACGACTTTTTAACGCGAGGAGCTGTCAGATGAAGCAATTCGACGCCATCGTCATAGGTGCAGGGATCAGCGGACTCAGCTTTGCCAACTACGCCGCTGCCGCGGGACTGAACACGCTGGTCCTGGAGAAGAGCGGCCGGGTGGGCGGGTGCTTCCATTCGCACCGCTTCGACGGTGAAGCGGCTGGCTTCTGGCTCGAACTGGGGGCGCACACCTGTTACAACTCCTACCAGGGGTTGATCGGGCTTATGGAGCAGCACGGCATGATGGAGAGCATCCTGGCCAGGGAGAAAGTCTCCTTCAAGATGCTTGTCGATAACGAGATTAAAAGCATAACCTCGCAACTCTCCTTCCCCGAGCTGTTCGGCTCGGCATGGCGGATCTTCACCCTTAAAAAAGAGGGGGAGAGCGTCGCCTCCTACTACGGGCGCATCGTGGGGCGCAAGAATTACGACCGGGTCTTCGCACCGGCTTTCAACGCGGTCATCTCGCAGCGCGCCAACGACTTTCCCGCCGACATGCTCTTCAACAAGCGACCCAGGAGAAAAGACGTCATCAAGAGCTTCACCCTGCAGGGGGGGCTCAACACCGTGATCGACAAGCTCTCCGCCGCTGCCGGCATCACCGTTGTAACCGGCGCCGAGGTGGCCCGGGTGGCGCAGGGGGGGAAAGGTTACGTCATCGAACTCGCCGGCGGCGAGGGTTTCGAGGCGCCGCGGCTGGTTTTGGCCACCCCGCCCCCCGCAGCCGCGCAACTCTCCGGCGAAATCTCCCCCGAACTCTCCCGCCTCTTCACGCAGATCAAGGTGGAGAACATAGAGACGGTAGGTGCCGCGGTCAAGAAAGGGAAGCTGACGCTCCCCTCCATGGCCGGCATCATCCCCATCGGCGAGAACTTCTATTCCGCCGTTTCCCGGGACACCGTGCCGCACGACAGTTACCGCGGCTTCAGTTTCCATTTCAAGTCCGGGGGGGGG
>NZ_AUGE01000029.1 GCF_000426865.1 Citrifermentans bremense R1 | reverse complement strand
GGACAAGATTCTGGAGCAACATGGATTCGATCAAGAAGGCAGCCATCGTGCTGAACGGCTTCATCCACGATTTCGCCACGGGCTACTGGCTCTCGGCGTTGATAGCGATCTACCTGCTGCACGGTTTCCGGGGAGGGATCCCCGAGGTGACCGTGATCCTCTCCGGTATCGAGCGGTTCTTCTTCTGGAACACGGTGGGGGCTGCCGCCGCCATCTTCGCCACCGGCGGGATGCGCAGCTTCACCTACGTCAACAATTTTTACGGCCCCGAAGCTGAACGGACGCGGCGCAGGATGCTGGTGATAAAACACGTCCTGCTGCTTTTGGTGGTCGGCGCCGGCAGCTACTGGGGCTACTGCACTGCCTGGCGGTAACGGCGACGAAATCGCTCTCTCTGAAGACATCCTCCCAAATCCTTGCTTTCATTTTTTTTCAAGACGTATTAGAGAACTACAGAATTGAGGTTAGATGCCGATAACTCTTGGTGAGGTGTTGCACGCCGCACTGCCCAATTTCCCGACCATCCCCGCTAAGGAGTTCCGACCTGATGGGCGTATCAATCAGAGCCAAGTTCAAGATAGGTGTTTTCATCGTTTGCCTGCTGGTCCTCATGCTGGGAGCGGTTTCTCTGGTCACCCAGAGCCGCCTGAACCACCAACTGCAATTCCTCACTCAGGAAGCTACTAAACTTCATCTTGTCTCCACTCTTGAACTGGCAGCCTATAAGTCCGTCATGCCGGGCAATGACTATATCATCACCGGCAGCTCCAGCTATAAGAACCACTTCGAGGAGCAGGACAAAAGGGTCAAAGCAATTTTCGCCCAGATCGACGCCTTCCCGCTGTTTGTACCCGCGGAACGCGCTGTCATTGCGCAGGTTCACGAGCTGTACGATAAAACGCGCGGGACGACGCTTACCATCATGGCACTGCCGTACGGCGACCCGGCCCTGCCGAAGATGATGGAAGAGATGGACTATCAGTACGCCGAACCGCTTCTCGCCCAGTTGACGGCGCTGGGTGACCAGATAACCGCGTCCTACAAGAAGAACCAGGCGGAGGCGGCCGGCCTGAAGCGGCTTTCGCAGAACGTGCTGGTGGCGGTTGTGGTCGCGGTCTCCCTGCTGCTGGCCGTGGGGGGGCGGTTTCTCTTCAACAGCATCATGCGGCCGCTGCGCTCGGTGGGGGACATGCTGAACGACATCGCCTCGGGGCGCGGCGACCTGACCAAGCGGCTGCCGGTGCAAACCGACGACGAGGTGGGAAGCTTCTGCCTTGCCTTCAACCGCTTTGCCGAGAACCTCCAGGGGACCATTACCGACATCTCGGTGGTATCGGGACATCTCGCCACCACGGCGGGTACGCTTGAGGGGGCGTCGCAACAGATCCGGAACACCGCGGAGCATCAGGCTGAAGCCGTGGAGGAAACGGTGACAGCCAACGAGAAGCTCGACGCGGCCATCCGCAGCATCACCTGTGATACCGAGGAGGTGGTGGCCTCGATGGTCAACATCTCTTCTTCCGCGGGTGAGATCTCGGCGACCATGCAAGACATCGCCGGCAAAACGCATCACTTGGACGCGAAGGCGGATCAGACCACGGAGGCGATGCTGAAAAACCTCACCTCTTTCCAGGTGGTGGCGGATAACGTGGCGTCGGTCACCAGCAGGGCGGAAGAGGTCGCCGCTTCCGCGCTGCAGGTAAGCGCCGTCGCCAAGGAGATCAACGGGAGATCCGAGGCCCAGGCGGAACTGGCGCGGGCGGTCAAGGAGGAGGCGGTGGTGGTGGGGCTTGCCGCCATCTGCCAGACCAAAGACGGGATGGGGCGGATACGCACCGAGGTCAGCGCCACCATCAAAGCGATGGACGAGTTGGTGCCGGTCTCCGAGGAAGTAGGGCGCGTGGTGAAGATCATCAACGACATCAGCGATCGCACCAAGCTCCTAGCGCTCAATGCCAGCATCCTCGCGGCGCAAGCGGGTGAGCACGGCAGGGGCTTCGCCGTGGTGGCCGAAGAGGTCCGGCTTTTGGCTCAGCAGGTTACCGGTTCCACCAACGACATCGCGGACATGGTGCAGGCCATCCAGCGCCTTACCTCTTCGGCGGTCACCGCTACACGCCGCAGCGCGGCCGAGGTCGATGCCGGTGTGGTGGACTCTCAAGCGGCGGAGACGGCGCTCAGGGGGATCATCCTGCGCACGGAACAGTCGCTCGACAACGCACTGGTCATCGCCCGCTCCGCGAAGGAGCAGACCACCGGGATCGGCATGGTATCCGACGCGATGCAGCACGTAAGCGCCATGGCCAACGAGATCAACCAGAACACCGTGCAGCAGCGCGAGATCTCCGAGGGGATCATCACGGCCACCGGCGAGATGCGCGACCTGATCAGATCGATGAAAGAGATGGTCTCGGTGCAGGCAGAAGAGTCGGACAAGATCTCGCAGTCGATCATGGAGACGCTGGTAAGCCTGAAAACGGTGGCCGGCGCCACGTCCGAACAGGAGAGCGCATCCGACCGGATCATCGAGATCATCGAAGAGGTAAGACGCCAGGCGATCGCCAACATGACCGTGGCGAAAAGCCTGGACGAAAGGGTCTCGGAATTGAACGACCACTCCCACAGCCTGAGCGAGAGGGTAGGCGTCTTTACCGTCTGACCCGCCAGGCGCACGTCCCCGGAAACTTTCGGCTGCACCACCTCCCTCACCTCCGCCCCTCTCCCATCCCCTCCCTTTACGGCTCTTCCAGTAAACGTCCCCCCAAAAATCGCTGCGGCGCAAACTTTCTTGAAATACCTTTCTTTTCTGCAAGACTCTCTGGATTGTAAAAACCTAATCTAAGGGAGGATGTGACATGGCACAGGCGATGTTCTGCAGACAGTGTGAACAGGCGGCCCGCGGCGTGGGTTGCGACGTGATGGGTAACTGCGGCAAGGACCCGCAGGTATCGGCCCTGCTCGACCTGATGATCCACGGGCTCAAGGGGACGGCGGTCTACGCTAACCTTGCGCGCGAGTTGGGGGAGAAGGACCAGGAAGTGGACCGCTTCATGCTGGACGGGCTTTTCACCAGGGTAACCAACGTCAACTTCGACCCCGATGACATCGCGAGGCGGCTGCAGAAATGCTTCCAGATGAAGGAAAGGGCGAAGTCGCTGTACCAGGACGCCCATCAACGGCAAAAGGGGGGACCAGCCCCCGAGATCACCGACGGCCCCGCCACCTGGACCCCGGCGGGCGACACCCAGGCGCTTATCGACCAGGGGCGCCAGTACGGCGTCCTCACCTGGCACCAGGACCCGAACATCCTCTCCACCATCGAGATCCTGATCTACGGTCTCATGGGGATGGGGGCGTTTGCCTGGCACGCGACCGAGATGGGGAAGGAGGACGAGAAGATCTACGCCTTCATCCACCGGTCGCTTGCGGCCACCACCAACCCGCAGGCGACGCTGCAGGACTTCGTCGCCCTCTCGCTTGAGTGCGGCGAGATGAACCTGCGCACCATGGAGCTCCTGTACCAGGGACACGAGGAGCGCCTGCAGGCCCCGGAGCCGATGCCGGTTAACCTCGGCACCCGCGGCGGCAAGGGGATCGTGGTCTCCGGCCACGACCTCCCGATGCTTGAGGAACTCCTGAAGCAAAGCGAAGGGAAGGGGATCTTCGTCTACACCCACGGGGAGATGCTTCCCGCCAACGGCTACCCCGGTCTCCGTAAGTACTCCCATTTCGCCGGCCACTTCGGCACCGCCTGGCAGAACCAGGCGCGCGAGCTTCCCGATTTCAGCGGCGCCATCATCTTCAACACCAACTGCATCCAAAAGCCGGAGGCAAGCTACACCGACCGCCTCTACACCTGGGGCGAGGTGGCGTGGCCCGGCGTTCCGCACGTGGAGGGGTGGGACTTCACCCCGGTGATCGACAAGGCGCTCTCGCTTCCCGACCTGCCGGAGAACCCGGGGCAGGAGATCCTGGTCGGCTTCGGGCACGAGGCGGTCTTCAAGGTGGCCGGCCCCGTCATCGATGCGGTCAAAAACGGCGCTATACGCCGTTTCTTCCTGATCGGCGGCTGCGACGGCGCCAAAAGCGGCCGCAACTACTTCACCGAACTTGCCGAGAAGGTCCCCAAGGACTGCGTCATCCTCACCCTTGCCTGCGGCAAGAACCGCTTCAACCGGCTTCAGTTCGGCGACATAGGAGGCATCCCGCGGCTCCTCGACGTGGGGCAGTGCAACGATGCCTACTCCGCCATCAGGATCGCGGTGGCCCTGGCGGACGCCTTCCAGTGCCAGGTGAACGACCTGCCGCTCTCCATGATCCTCTCCTGGTACGAGCAGAAGGCGCACGTCATCCTGCTCACCCTTTTGCACCTGGGGATCAAGGGGGTCCGCTTAGGCCCCTCGCTTCCCGCCTACGTCTCGCCGGCGGTGCTCGACTTCCTGGTGCAGAACTACGATCTCGGTCCCATCACCACCGCTGAACAGGACCTGCAACACGCGCTCGGTGCCTAGTCTCTTTCCCTGGTTCCCAAGCTCCAGCTTGGGAACCCAAGGCAAGCCAAGCTCCAGCTTTGGGCACGGAGGAAGCTGGAGCTTCCTCGGCATTGCGTTCCCAAGGTGGACCTTGGGAACGAGAACAACGAGATCAAAGAAAAGGGTTAGCCTGCGCGGGCTAACCCTTTTTTGTCTCTTCCCGCGCCCCCCCCCTTCCTGGCCCCCCCTCTCCTCGTTTCTTTACGAAATCTTTATCCCTCTGGCCCGCATTTTAACGCAAAATTTACACCCTTTGCTCTACCCTGATACTAGGCGAAGTCCGTGCAACAGCAGGCGTGTTCTATATCAAGGTGAGCGTTATGAGAGTCTTTTATTTCAGCCCCGAGAGCGGTGTCTATCAAGGCGAAGGTTTTCTGGATGAGCGGGACCTGGAAAGGGTTGATGCCCTCACTCCGATAGCTCCTCCACGTTACGCCAAGGGGGAGGTCCCTGTCTTCAACGCGACGACACAGAGTTGGATGCTGCTCAAAGTCCCCCAGAAACCTCACCTGTCACAGTAAGGCGCATTCCCCCATTCACAGACCGCGATTCATTGTCAGCTCCTTTGACTGGAAATCCAGTCGCAAAGCTGATACGCTCTTCAGGTTTTTCCAGCGATACATTTTAGAAGAGAAGGGGAAGTTGTGGTCGCGATACGGGGTTACCTGATCAGCCTGCTGCTCGTCGCCGGCGCCACGGCCATTTGCGAACTGGTCCGGCCGCACCTGATCCCGACCAACATGGTGATGGTGTACCTCTTGGCTGTCGTGGCGGCCGCCGCCAAGCTCGGCCGGCGTCCCGCCATAGCGACCGCCTTTTCCAGCGTCCTCGCCTTTGACTTCTTCTTTGTTCCCCCTCGGCTCACCTTCAGCGTAGCGGAGAAGGAGTACCTGGTTACCTTCCTCGGCTTCTTCGTGGTAGGGGTGATGATAAGCTCGCTGGTCGCGAAGGTGAGGGAGCAGTCCCTGGAACGCGAGCGGCTCTCGCACGAGGCGGAAAAGGCGAGGATCCTCCAAGCCCGGGAGAACCTGGAACGGGCGCTCTTGAATTCCATCTCGCACGACCTGAGAACGCCGCTCGTCTCCATCAAGGGGGCGCTCTCGGCCTTGAAGGAAGAGGGGGGGCGCCTCTCCCCCGAGGCGCGCCGGGATCTGCTGGAGACGGCAAACGACGAGGCGGAGCGGCTGAACCGTTTCGTCGGAAACCTCCTCGACCTGAGCCGCCTGGAGGCGGGGGCGCTCCGCCCGAGGATCGAGCCGTGCGACCTGCAGGAACTCATCGGCTGCGCCATCTCGGCCATGGAGAGCCGGCTTGGGGACCGCAACGTGAAGGTAGAGCTGCCGCAGGGGCTCACCCTGGTTCCCTTGGACCTGGTGCTGATGACCCAGGTACTGGTGAACCTTTTGGACAACGCCAACAAGTACGCCCCTCCGGGAGGGAGCATCGAGGTGGAGGCGCGCGTCACCGGCGCCTGGCTCTCCTTGACCGTCGCCGATCGGGGCCCGGGGGCGCCGGAAGCGGAACTCTCCCATATTTTCGACAAATTCCACCGGGTGCAGGTCCCCGAGAAAACCGGTGGAACCGGCCTCGGGCTTTCCATCTGCAAGGGGATCGTGGAGGCGCACGGGGGAAGGATCGCGGCCAGGAACCGCCCGGAGGGGGGGCTCGCGGTCGAGATCCTTTTGCCGTTGCAGCAAGGAGCAGAGGAGCCATGAAAGAGAGCCAAGAGGCGACCGGGCAGCGCATACTCGTCATCGACGACGAGGCGGCCATCCGCCGCTTCCTGCATTCCGCGCTCTCCTCGGATGAATTCATCCTCCACGAGGCCGATTCCGGGCACGGCGGGCTATCCGCCGCCGCGGCCTTGAGGCCCGACCTGATCCTATTGGACCTGGGGCTTCCCGACCTGGAGGGTATCGAGGTGATCCGCCGCATCCGCGAGTGGTCCCAGGTCCCCATCATCGTCCTCTCCGTGCGCGAGCGTGAGGACGACAAGGTGGCGGCTCTCGACGCCGGGGCCGACGACTACCTCACCAAGCCCTTCGGGGTGGGGGAACTGCTGGCCCGCATGAGGGCCTCCCTGCGCCGTTCCGCGGTGCAGCTCTCAGAGCCGGTCTTCTCAAGCGGCGACCTCACGGTGAACCTGAACCTGCGCCGGGTGACGGTGGAGGGAGCCGAGGTCCAGTTGACGCCCACCGAGTACGACCTCTTGCGCCTGCTCATCACCCACGCGGACAAGGTCATAACCCACAGCCAGATCCTGAAGCAGATCTGGGGGGTGGCGTACCAGGATCAGCCCCAGGTGCTCAGGGTCACCATCAGCAACCTGAGGAAGAAGGTCGAGCGGGACCCCTCGCGCCCCAGGCACATCACCACCGAGCCCGGGGTAGGCTACCGGTTCAAGCAGGCGCAACCATGAAAAACGAGGCGCCCCAATCCTACTGGAGCGGCATCGTCAAGGCGATGGGGCTCGTCTTCGGGGACATCGGCACCAGCCCGATCTACACCCTCACCGTGATCTTCGCCCTCACCCCCGCAACGCCCGGGAACGTCTTCGGGATACTGTCGCTCGTCTTTTGGACCATGACGCTGCTGGTCAGCGCCGAGTACGCCTGGCTCGCCATGAGCCTAAGCCGCAAGGGGGAGGGGGGGACCATCGTCCTCAAGGAGATCCTGGTCCGGATGCTGAAGCCGGGGCGGCAGCTCGCCTTCGTGGTTTTCCTCTCATACCTTGGGGCCTGCCTGCTCTTGGGCGACGGGGTGATCACCCCGGCCATCTCCATCCTCTCCGCGGTGGAAGGGCTCGAGCTGATACCCGGCCTGGAGCATACCGGCCAGGGTGAGCTGATCCTGATCGCCGCGGTGATCGCGGTGGGGCTTTTCTTCGCGCAGTCGAAGGGGACCGACAAGGTAGCGGGGGCCTTCGGCCCCATCATGGTGGTCTGGTTCGGGGCGCTCGCCTTTTCCGGCCTTGCCTCCATCAGCTCCATGCCCTCCATCTTGAGCGCCATCAACCCTTACTACGCGCTGGATTTCATGCTGCATCACGGCCTGGGAGGGTTCTTCGTACTCTCCGAGGTTATCCTCTGCGCCACCGGCGGCGAGGCGCTCTACGCCGACATGGGGCACCTGGGGCGCAGGCCTATTCTGCGCGCCTGGTACTTCGCCTTCGCCGCGCTGGTGATCAACTACCTGGGCCAGGGGGTCTTCCTGCTCAGCCACCCGGAGGCGAAGAACTACCTCTTCGGGATGGTGCAGCACCAGGCCCCGTTTCTCTACATCCCGTTCCTGATCCTCACCGTGCTCGCCACCGTCATCGCCTCGCAGGCCATGATCAGCGGCGTTTTTTCCGTGGTCTACCAGGGGATCACCACCCGCATCCTTCCCCTCTTGCGGGTGGAGTTCACCTCGACGCACCTGAAGTCGCAGATCTACCTCTCCTCGGTCAACTGGATCCTGATGCTGGCCGTCCTCGTGGTGATGCTGTACTTCAAAAGGAGCGAGCATCTGGCCGCGGCGTACGGGCTGGCGGTCACCGGGACCATGACCATCACCGGGATCATGATGGTGATGATCTTCTCCCGCACCACCAAGAAGTGGAAGGTCCCCCTGGCGGTCGCGGTGACCGTGGTGGACCTCATCTTCTTCCTCTCCTGCCTGAACAAGATCCCCCACGGCGGCTACTGGTCCATCGTGTTAGGCTCCATCCCCTTCTGCATCATCATGGTCTGGACCCGGGGGCAGCGCGCCCTGTACCGCGCGCTCAAGCCGCTGGACCTCGACACCTTCGACGTCGCCTACCGCCAGATCTACGCGAAAGAAAAGAACATACCCGGCACCTCCCTTTTCTTCGTCAAGGAATGGAGCGTGATTCCCCCTTATCTGGTGCACTGCATCATCCGCAGCAACATCATCTACGAGCGCAACGTCCTGATCTCGATCCTGCGCACGGACGAGCCGTACGGCCTGAAGGTCGACTTGAAGCGCGACCTCTCCGTAGGGCTCGACGCCATCGAGATCAAGGCCGGCTACCTGGAGATTCTGGATATCGAGGCGGTCTTGAAGGAAAACGGGATTCAGGAGAAGGTGATCTTTTACGGGGTCGAGGATATCGTCACCGACAACCCGGTCTGGAAGCTCTTCGCCACCATCAAGCGGCAGACTCCCAACTTCGTGCAGTTCCACAACCTTCCCCCCGCGAAGCTCCAAGGGGTCGTGACCCGGGTGGAGATGTGATTGAAAAAGGGGGCCGTTTCCAACCGGCCCCCTTCCTTTGCCCCATCGCTTTTTCCTGCCTCGCTTCCTAGCGCTCTATCCTATCGCCCCCTGCATCTGCAGCTGCACCTTGAGCCATCCTTCCTTCCTAAGGTCGAAGGCCTGATAGGCCTCGATGACGTTGAAAAAGGGGGCCTTCTGGGTCAGGATCTTCGCGGGATCCAGCGCCTTTCCCTGCACCAGTTCCATCAGCTTCGGGATAAACCTGCGGTGGTCGCAGTTCCCCATCTTCAAGGTGAGGTTCTTGTTCATGGCGGCGCCGATGGGGAAGAGGCTCACCGTCTGGGGATAGACCCCGACGATGGAGAGGGTCCCCGCCTTGGCGAGCGACTGCACCGCCCAGACGAGCGTCATGGAGGGGGCGTCGCCGGGCTGCCAGTTCTCACCCTGCACGTTGGTGCGCGGCGCCACCTGGGCGAGTTCCTGCTGGAATTCCTGCAGGTGCTCCCTGAACTCCCGGCTCCCTGGGCCGGAGTGGGGTGCGGACGCGTCCACGCCGACGGCGTCGATGGCGCGGTCGCAGCCGATGCCGCCGGTGAACTGGCGGATCATGGCGACCGGGTCCTCCCTGGAGAAGTCGATCGCCTCGGCCCCCTGCTCCTGTGCCAGGTCGAGCCGGAAGGGGACGCTGTCCACCGCGAAGATCCTCCCCGCCTGCATCAGCTTCGCCGCTGCTATGGCGCACTGCCCGACCGGCCCGCAGCCGAAGACAACCACCGTGTTCCCATGCTTGATCTCGGCCAGCTCCGCGGCCATGTAGCCGGTGGGAAGGATGTCGGAGAGAAGCAGCGCCTGCTCGTCCGTCACCTCGTCGGGAACTTTGACGAGCCCGACGCCGGCGAACGGTATCCGGGCCTTCTCCGCCTGCAGCCCGTTGATCGGCCCGCTCAACTCGGGGCCGCCGAAAAAGCAGGTGCCGGCGTCGGGGCCGTTGGGGTTCGCGTTGTCGCACTGGGAGTAGTACCCGGCCCGGCAGTAGGAGCAGAAACCGCAGGCGATGGTGGAGGGGATCACCACCCGGTCCCCCGGCATGAAGTTCCGTATCGAGGCGCCGATCTCGTCGACGATTCCCACCCCCTCGTGGCCGAGGATGGTCCCTTCCTTCATCCCCGGCATGGTCCCGCGCACCATGTGCAGATCGGTCCCGCAGATGGCGCTGGTGGTGAGGCGAACGATGGCGTCGGTGGGCTCTTCTATCCGCGGATCGGGAACCTCGTCGAGCCTTATGTCCCCGACTCCGTGCCAAACGACAGCTTTCATGGCGACTCCTCCTTGGTTGGTGGTTTTTAATTCACCGTAGTCTAGCAGGAGGAGGGGGTGTGGCAACGCTGCTGGGGGCTAGGGGCAAGGCAGGGGCTAGGGGCTGGGGGCTGGGGGCTGGGGGCTGGGGCTGGGAGAAGGGGAGAAGGGGAGAAGGGAACGTGTATCTAAATGGGGAGCGCCGTCTTGCTGAGCACGGTGCGCAGCGCGAAGGAGGACTGCACCCGCAGCACCCCGGGAAGCCCGGTCAGCTTGTTGTGCAGCCGCAGGTAGTCGTCGGTGTCCTTCACGATGACCCGCAAGAGGTAATCGACGTCACCCGACATCAGGTAGCATTCCATCACCTCGGGAACGCTCCCGATCGCTTCCTCGAAGCCTGCGAGCTTCTCCCGTTGCTGGCCGTCCAGCGTGACCCGCACGAAGACGTTACCCGGCTTGCCTACCGCCCCCTGGTCCACCAGCATCACGTACCGGTCGATGATCCCTGTCTGCTCCAGAAGGCGCACCCGGCGCAGGCATGCAGACTCGGAGAGCCCCACCATTTCGGCCAGCTGCACGTTGGAAAGCTTCCCGTCCCGTTGCAGTTCAGTCAGGATGGCCTTATCTATCTGATCCAGGCCGGATGGCGCAATATTGTTCACCTAATGCCTCCGATGTTCGAATTTTCTGTCGAATAATAAACTTTGAGGAGTGGAATTCGCAAGGAAAAACCGCCGGGATTCTGCTATGCTCCTGCCGTATCGAGGGTACGGCGCATCAGCTCATGCGGTACAATTCCATCGTGCCCACTGCTAATTAATTTCGTCGGGGAAGGGAGCTAACATGATCGTAGGCATTCTGAAGGAGATCAAGGTAGAAGAGAACCGGGTAAGCATGACCCCCGCAGGCGCCGAGGTGATGGCGCACCACGGACACACGGTGCTGGTGGAACAGTCGGCTGGGGTGGGAAGCGGGTTTTCCGACGACGCCTATAGGCTCGCGGGGGCCGAGATCGTGGCGACCCCGGCCGAGATCTACGCCCGCGCACAGCTGGTGATGCACGTGAAGGAGCCGCAGCCGTCCGAGTACGATCTGATCCGCGAGGGGCAGGTCCTTTTTACCTACTTCCATTTCGCAGCCAGCGAGCCTCTCACCCGCGCGATCATGAAGAGCAAGGCGGTCGCCATCGCCTACGAGACCATCACCGGGCCGGGCGACACGCTGCCGTTGCTCACCCCGATGAGCGAGGTGGCGGGGCGCATGGCGGCCCAGCAGGCGGCCAAGTACTCGGAACGGTCCCAGGGTGGGCGCGGCATCCTCCTGGGCGGGGTTCCTGGCGTGCCGCCGGCGACGGTCGTGGTTTTGGGCGGCGGCGTGGTGGGGACCCATGCGGCGCAGATGGCCTGCGGGCTGGGGGCTAAGGTTTATCTCCTCGACCTGAGCCTGGAGCGCCTGCGCCACCTCTGCGAGACCATGCCCAAGAACTGCTTCCCGGTGATGAGCTCTCCCGCCACCATCAGGGAACTCCTGCCGCAGGCGGACGCCGTGATCGGCGCGGTGCTGGTGCACGGCGCCAAGGCGCCCAAGCTGGTGACGCGCGAGATGCTGAAGAGCATGAAGCCGGGCGCGGTGCTGGTGGACGTCGCCATCGACCAGGGAGGGTGCTTCGAGACCTCGCGCCCGACTACGCACACCGACCCCACTTTCCTTTTGGACGGCGTGCTCCATTACTGCGTGGCCAACATGCCGGGGGCGGTCCCGCTCACCTCTACGGTGGCGCTCACCAACGCCACGCTCCCCTTCGCCGTGGCGCTCGCGGACCAGGGGTGGCAGGAGGCGTCGCGCCAAAACCCCGGCATCAAGGAGGGGATCAACATCGCGCTGGGCCAGGTGACCTACCGCGCCGTGGCCGAGGCGTTCGGGTTTCCCTATACCCCGGTCCATGCCGTCCTGACCTGAATCAGGGACTCCGCAGGCGCAGCTTGCGCAGCACGCTTTCGTTGCTCTTCAGGTGCGTCTTGCGCGGGTCCAGGACGGGGACGCGGTGGGTTTCCCACTTGAGCAGCGAAGAGGCTAGCTCGCCTGCCTGCACCCCAATGTCTGCCGGGTCGAGGTCGAGCGCCGCCGCCGCGCCGTTTTTCAGGTAATGGCTGGTGAAGGTGACCATCGGCACGCTCTGCGTCATCGAGAAAAGGAGCAGGGCCTCCATGTTCACCGTGGTCGCGACGGTGGCGTCCGGGAGCATCCAGAGCGCGTCGATCTCCCCCTTCATCCTCTCCAGTTTCGCCTGAAGGTCGCGCGGGTCACGCACCGGCTCGGCCAACAGCGTCACCCCTTCCTGCCGGGCCTCCTGCTGCGCACGCTTTACGTATTGCCCGCTCTTCTTCGGGTCGTAGAAGAGCCCGACCCGCTTCACTCCGAGGCTTTGGAACAGGTTCAGGTACTCCCTCGGCGCGACGGTCATGGAGATGCCGCCGATGTTGTCGGGGGCATGCCGCCCCAGGTTGAGCGAGAGCATCGCCACCACCGGCAGCTCGCGGACCTTGCGCGAGGCGGCAAGGGCCCGGTCTCCGATCGCGACCACCACCCTGGGGCGTTCCTCCTTCACCAGTCGCTGCACGTCGACCTCGGCGTAGTCTGAGAGGACGACGGTCTGCTCGGAACTCCTGCAGGCTGAGCGGAAGCCGCGCAGCGCCTCGCTGTAGACTGCGCTGCGGCTCGATTCCAGGATGAGCAGCTCGGCTCCCTGCGCTAAGGGGAGGGGGGGGAGGCAAAACGCCAGCAGTAGGAATAGGGCCAGGGCGCGCATCAGAAAAACCACCTCGCCCCTGCCTCGAACCAGCGCGGCGGGTTGGCCCGGAAGTCGTAGAAGTAACGCTCGCTGTTGAAGATGTTGTGCCAGGACAGGAACAGCTCCGGGGAGTTGTCCGAGGCGGGAGAGAGCTTCTGGGTCAGGTGGAGGTCCCAGAACTCCCCTTTGGCCTTGCCTAAGGGCCCCGGGTTGTGCAGCTTCGCCCAGTCCCCCAGAAGCGTAGCCGAGAGCCCGGCCGGTTGGCTGTCGTACCTTACCCCGATTTTCAGCGCCTGCCGCGGCCCCGCATCCAGTGCGGAAAGCACCTTTCCGGTCTTTTGGTCGCGGGCATCGGTGAAGTTGTAGGAGCCGCTCAGGGTGAAGCCGTACCAGGCAGAGCTCTTCAACTCCAGCTCGGCGCCCTGCTTCACCTGCTGGCTGAGCTGCGGCGGCGCCGGCGGGTCGAAGTCCTGGACGTTCACCTCGGCGTAGAAGAAGGTGGTCTTCACCCAGACAAACGGTAGGTCCGCGCTCTCAAGCCCCATCTGCACCGTACGCACATGCTGCAGGTCCCGCCGCACCTCTCCGTTCTGCATGCCGATGTTGCTGACGATGGGCATGTTGTAGCCGTACGCCGCGTAGCCGCGCAGCAGCGTGTTATCCGTCAGGCGCAGCGTGGCCCCGAGGGTGTAGCTTACCGGGTCTTCCATGAGGCTCAGGCGGTCCAGGCGCACCCCCGGCAGGATGGAGAGTCTCCCCACCGTGTAGGTGCCGTTCAGGTAGGCCGATTCCCGTCTGAGGGCGAGCTCGTAGTTTTGCTGCGGGAGCCGCCGCACCGACTCGTGGAGCCCTACCTCGGTCTCCTCGTAGGCGACTCCTCCCTTCAGGGCGTGGTTTGCGTCTCCCCAGCTGAGCGCGGCGTCGGCTCCCCGGAAAGCCTCGTTCCCTCGGGCGTTGTTGAGAGGGACGCCCGTGGTAAGGCGGGCGGCGCGGGTAGCGACTTCGCGCCTCCCCGCGTGAGCGTTCGCCTCCATAGCAAGGCGCTGCGCCAAGGGATATTTGAGCGAGAGGTTGCCGGTTGTGTGCGTGGCGGCGCCGGTGTCGTGGAAATCAAGCTGCCGCGACTCCCCGAGACCGACCATGCTGTGCCGCGCGTCGAGGCTCAGGGAAAGATCCCCCCCGTTGGGAAAGTCGTAGCTCAGCTTGCCGAAGCCGTGGTTCATGTCGGTGTCGTTGCCGGCCACGAGGCCGTCGGAGCTAAGCTTGCCGGCGGTCAGGTAGTAGCCGAAGCGCTCCCCGCTGCCGGTCGCCTCGGCGCGCAGGTCACGGGTAGCGCTCTTGCCGGTGGACCCCGAAACCATGCCGGCGCGGTCCGCGGCAGGGCTCTTGGTGACGATGTTGATCACCCCGCCCAGCGCCGATCCCCAGGCCGCCGAAGCCCCCCCTTTCACCACCTCGATGCGCTCGATCATCTGCACCGGGATGAGTCCCACCTGGGCCACGTTCTCGGACCCGATGAAGTTCTGAGCCACGCCGTCGATCAGCACCAGGATGTGCCGGCTCGATGCGCCCAGAACCTGGAAGAAGTGGACTGACCCCGGCGTCTGCAGCTGGTCCATCTGGATCCCGGGGAGTGTTTGCAGCACTTCGGCGACGGTGTGGGCGTTGATGCGGGCGATATCTTCCGCCGTGACGACGGTGACATTTTCGGCGATGCGGGAGGCAGGGCGGGGAAAGGGCGTGAGCTCGGGAGTGGGGTCGGAGAGGCCGAATGAATCGCTCAATTCGTCCTGTCCCGATCCCAGCGCGGGAGCCGCGGCCAGGACGGCAGACAACAGCGCGCATGGAAACAGTAATTTGGTTATGAAGTTACGTCTCAAGCGAGCGGCCTGTAGCAAAGAGTGATTGACAGCAGGGAGATTTTCTGGAAAGAACAAATTCGCCAGTCGCTATTGGTATCAGTTCGGCACAATTGTGTCAAAGAAATTTAAATTAACTGTATTTATTGTACCCTTTTCTGGTATAGCTTGTTCAGCTGCTTAAAATCTCTGTGCTGGTGTCGTTGTCGCGCGTCTTTAGTGTATTGTTTGGGTGCTTGTATCAGCTGTTATGTGACGCCTCTGCCTGGGCCTTGACTGTTTCGCATTCCGCGGGATCGACTTGGTTCAGTTTTGAAAATGGCGACGCGGCAATCATACCTGCCCACGAGAGATGCCTACGGAGACCGGCATGATCCTCTCTCAAAAACTCTCGACCTTCCGCTCCAGCTTTCAGTTCAAGCTTTTGCTCCGCTTCACGCTCTTCGCCGCGGCCATCACCGTTCTCTGCGTTACCCTCTTCGTCATCTACCAGATCAAAGAAGACAAGCGGCACGTCTCCGAGCAGCTCCGGCTCGAGGCCCGCACCCTGGCCAGCTCCATACGCCTTCCCCTGTACGCGGAGAACATGGAGCTCCTCGACTGGTACGCGCGGGAAACGCTGCGGCTCCCCGGGATCCGCTGCGTGGAGATAGTGGGGGGAAACGGCAAGTTGCAGGTCAAGGTTCCGGCTCTTCCCCCCGCCGGGGAGGAGCTGATCGTAGAGGGGGCGCAGGTGCGCACCCTGCCGCTGCACCTGTCGCAGGACCAGTCGCTGGAGGCGGCGGCGGGAGACCGCATCGGTGAGGTACGTCTTTATCGCGGCACCGACGACCTCTGGCAGGCGGGACGCAGGCTCGCCTGGTACTCGTGCCTGCTCGCCTTCGGCTGCTGGCTCTTAGTCTCCTTTTCCTGCTGCCTGCTGCTGCGGCGGGTCACCGCGTCGTTCAACTCGCTGATGCGCGGGCTGAAGAACGTCCACGGCGGCGATTACGTCTCCCGCATCGCGGTCACCTCCGATGACGAGCCGGGAAGGGCGTCGGCTTCGGTGAACGAGCTGGCCGAATCGCTCCGGCAGCGCGAAGAGGAGAACCGCCGGCTGCACAGGGAACTCTTGGCTTCGATGGATTTCGAGATCGCCTCGAAGAGGCAGCTGGTATCCATCAACGCGGACCTGGAAAAGGAGATCGCGGAACGAAGCCGCGCGCGCCAGGAGCTGAAGAACCTGGTGGAGCAGTTGCCGCTGGGGATCATCTGGTCCGACGACGACGGCGCCATCGAATACCTGAACGCCTTCGTCGCGCAGAGGATCGGCTACCGCGACGCCCGCAACGTCGACGAGTGGCTCTCCCGGGTCTGTCCCGATCCCTGCTACCGCGACCGGGTCGCCGCGCAAAGGTGCGCCGCCATCGCCGGCTGGGAGCGGGATAACCAGGTGACCTTCTACGAGGTGAAGGCGCTTTGCAGCGACGGCTCGCAGCGCCAGCTGAACTGCAGCAACCAGCGCTCCGGCTCGCGCACCGTCGACATCGTCATAGACCTGACCGATCGGGAGCTTTTGCAGCAGCAGATCGTCAGGAACCAGAAGCTCGAATCCATCGGGGTGCTGGCGGGGGGGATCGCACACAACTTCAACAACGCCCTGACCGGGGTCCTTGGCTACATCTCCTTCGCCAAGAAGTACCTGGACCAGTCCCACGCCGCGCACCCTTTGCTGTTGCACGCGGAGAAGGCGACCTTGCGCGCGGCCGGTTTCGCGAACCAGCTCCTGAGCTTCGCCAAAGGGGGCGCGCCCCTGAGAAAGGCGGTGCCGGTCGCCAGGATAGTCGAGGAAAGCGTGCAGCTTGCCACAAGCGGCTCCAACGTAACTGCGGCCGTCGAGCTTCCCGCCGACCTCCCTCCGGTGTACGTGGACGACGGGCAGATGCGCCAGGCCTTCAACTGCATCTGCATCAACGCGGTGCAGGCGATGCCCGACGGGGGGATGCTGACCGTGACCGGCAGGAGCGTCGCTTCCGCCCACGAGGGTTTCCCGGCGCCGCTTTGCGGCAGCTACGTCGAGTTGAGCTTCCGGGACCAGGGGTGCGGCATCCGCGACGAGGACAAGTCCAACATCTTCACCCCCTACTTCACCACCAAGGCCGAGCTTGGGACGGGGCTCGGGCTTGCCACGGTGCACTCCATCATCACCAGGCACGACGGGGCTATCACCTTCGACACCGCGCTCGGCAGGGGGACCACCTTCACCCTCTACCTCCCCGTATTCAGCACGGAGGCGCAGCCGCAGCAGCAGCCCGCCAAGCCGCTTACCGCGGCCGCCATCCTGGGTCGCGGTGTCCTGGTCATGGACGACGAGGAGATGATCCGCAACCTTGCCATCCAGGTCCTCTCCTCCCAGGGATACCGGGTCACCGTCTGCGCCAACGGCGAGGAAGCCGCCGCACTTTACGGCGATGCCTACCGCTCCGGGACCCCTTTTCTTGCGGCCATCCTCGACTTGACCGTCGCCTGCGGCAGCGGCGGGAAGGAGGCGGCCCGCCAGATCCTCGCCATCGACCCGCAGGCCCGGCTCATCGTCTCCAGCGGCTACAGCAACGACATCGTGATGAACCGCTACCGGGAGTACGGCTTCTGCGCCGCCTCCCCCAAGCCCTACGACGCCCATGAACTGTTCCGGCTCCTGAAGGAACTGGCAGCGCAGGGGTAACGCGGGCGGGGGCGTGAGCTACGGCATCGTCAAGCGCCACGGCGGGGAAGGGGACCGAGGTGACCGTCACCGTGCCGTTGCGGCAGGAAAGGCGGACGCGTATCCTGATCCGGCATGCTTAATTTTGTTTGACTTTTTCGGCAGCTTCTGGTTAAAGGTCTAGTCGGCGGGAGGCACGGTATTGCGTGCCGAGGTCGGAGCGGCGCGGACAGCAAGCGCTCCCCAGGAAGATAACGATAATACTAAACCATCCGCGAGGATGGGGCGGAAAGCCTACAGGGTCTCTCAGAGACAGCCGGGTTGCCGAAATATCTCTGACCAGATAGCCGGCAACCCGTTTTTTTTTGCCCCAATGTCTACCTTCAAACAGGCAATCCAAGAGAAAAGGAGATCACACCCATGTCCAGAAAAAGCATTGCGCTGGCGCTGTTGCTGCAGATCGCGGCGCTGCCGGTTATGTCGGCACAGGAGCTTTATGCTTCCTCCAACGTCGGGGTCGACGTCAACATCCATCTCGGCAATCAGCCGCGCCCGGTGGTAGTGGTCCCGCCCCCCGCGGTGGTGGTGGCCCCGCCTCCTGCCGTGGTGACCCAGACCCCTTACTATGACGACGACGTCGAGGAGGAGGTCGAGTTCGTCTATCCGGAGCCGCTGGGGTTCTATGTGGCGGTCGGAGTCCCTTATGACCTGTTCTTCTACAACAACAGCTACTACATGTTCCGGGACGGCCGCTGGCTCAGGTCCTACAGCAGCCGTGGGCGCTGGATTCCGGTCAGCTACCGCCAACTTCCCCCCCCGATGCGCCGGCACCGGATCGACCGGATCAGGGAGTACCGCACCAGGGAATACGTGGTCTACCAGCGTGACCGCGATCACTACCCGGGCCGGCACCGCTCCGACAGGGGATACTGGAAAGCCGCGCATCGCGAGGACAAGCACTTCGACAAGGAGCGGCGCCGTGAGGAGAAGCGCTACGACAAGGAGCAGCGCCATGAGGAGAAGCGCTACGACAAGGAGCAGCGCCGCGAGGAGAAACGCCAGGATAGGGAAGACCGCCGCGACGACAGGCGCGCCGACGGGGAGCGCCGCGGGCGCGACTAAGTGATGCAATTGACAATGGACAAAGGACAACGCTTTGTTGCCTTTTGTCCATTGTCACTTTGATGCCTTCTGCGCCAGTCCAAACTGCTACGACGGGGGGGCATTGTCAATTGAAGCACTTCGCTTGCGCTTTTCATCGTCAATTGTCAATTATCAATTGTCGATTGACCTTCCGGGAGATCCATGCAAACAACCTCCATCAACCGCTGTGCCTGGGCCGGGAGCGATCCGCTTTACTGCGCCTATCACGACCAGGAATGGGGAGTGCCGGTGCACGACGACCGTCTCCTCTTCGAGTTCCTCACCCTGGAGGGGGCACAGGCAGGGCTTTCCTGGATCACCATCCTGCGCAAACGAGAGGGATACCGCCGCGCCTTCGCCGCTTTCGACCCCGAGGCTGTGGCGCGCTTCACCGACGCCGAGCTCGTCTGTCTTGCCAGCGAGGAGTCCATCGTGCGCAACCGCCTGAAAATCGCCTCGACCCGCGACAATGCCCGTGCCTTTCTAGCGGTGCGGGAGGAGTTCGACTCCTTCGACGCCTACCTCTGGCGCTTCGTCGACGGCCTTCCGTTGCAAAACGCCCGGCGCACCCTGTCCGAGGTCCCTGCCTCGACCGCCGTTTCCGACCAGCTGAGCCGCGACCTGAAAAAGCGCGGCTTTCGTTTTGTGGGGAGCACCATCTGCTACGCCTTCATGCAGGCGGTGGGGATGGTGAACGACCACACGGTGGAGTGCTTCCGCTGGGCGGAGCTCGGCGGGAACATTGGAGAAAACCTGTAACAGCAATTGCGCGGCGCAAGGATTTCGGGTAATTTGTACAGGCGCCGGCGCGCGCAGGGGTTTCCAGTCCCGTTGCCGTTGCCGGCCGCTCATTCCCGCCTACGAGGAGATCCCATGTTCCGTCACACAAAGATCGTTGCCACTGTCGGACCCGCCAGCGAATCCGAAGAGATGCTCGGCGCCTTGATAAAGGCCGGCGTCGACGTTTTCCGCCTCAACTTCTCCCATGGCGACCATGCCGCCAAATCCGCCGTCATCCGCAGCATCCGCAAACTCTGCGACCAACATGAGCATTCTGTCGCCATTCTCGGGGACCTGCAGGGGCCGAAGATCCGCACCGGCCTCATGAAGGGGGGCGGGATGCAGCTCACCGCCGGGACCGAAGTGATCGTCACCACCCGGGAGCTGCTAGGCGAGGGGAACCTCATCCCGACCATCTACCAGGGGCTCCCCGGGGACGTGAAGCCCGACGACCGCATCCTTTTGGACGACGGCCTGATGGAGCTGAAGGTCCTTGGGGTGGAGGGGCACGACGTGCGCTGCCTTGTCGTGACTGGAGGCCTCCTCAAGGACCGCAAGGGGATCAACCTCCCCGGCGCCAAGGTTTCCGCCCCCGCCATGACCGGCAAGGACCGCGACGACCTCGAGTTCTGCATGGAGCAGCGGCTTGACTACGTCGCCCTTTCCTTCGTGCGCGAGGCAAGCGACGTCCAGGAATTGAGGAGCATCATCGACAGCCGCGGTTCCCAGCTCCGCATCATCTCCAAGATCGAAAAGCCGGAGGCCGTGACCAACTTCGGCGCCATCTTGCAGGTTTCCGACGGGGTCATGGTGGCGCGCGGCGACCTGGGGGTGGAGTTGAACCCCGAGAAGGTTCCGCTCATCCAGAAGCGGATCATCCGCAGTTGCAACGATGCCGGCAAGCCGGTGATCACCGCCACCCAAATGCTGGAGAGCATGGTTAACAACCCGCGCCCGACCCGCGCCGAGACCTCCGACGTCGCCAACGCCATTCTGGACGGCACCGACGCCATCATGCTTTCCGCCGAGACCGCGTCCGGCAAGTATCCGGTGGAGGCGGTCTCCATGATGGTGCAGGTGGCGCGTGACGTGGAAGCGGACCCGCAGCTCATGGCGCAAAGCTGCCATATCGCCCGGGCCGAGGCGGAGCCGAACCTCTCCGAGGTGATCGGGCTTGCCGCCTGCCATGCGGCGGAAAGCGTCAAGGCATCGGCGATCCTTGCCTTCACCCAGACCGGAGGGACCGCGGCCCTCGTTTCCAAGTGCCGCCCGGCCCAGCCCATCATCGCCGTAACCCCCTCCGAAGAGGTGCGGCGCGTGCTCGCCCTCTATGCCGGGGTGCATTCGCTGCGCGTAGATATCGAGGGGGACACCGAATCACAGATCATCTCCGTCGAGAAGGCGGTGCTGGAAACCGGCTGGCTCAACAAGGGGGAGCTGGTGGTGATAACCATGGGAAGCCCGCTTTCTTCCGCGGGAACCACCAACCTGATGAAGGTGCATCGGCTGGGGGAGCCTGAGGTTAAGCGGCGTCTTTGATTCGGCGCCGCGATAGCTGTGAGCGATGATCATGAAGAAGAGGGGATGGCGCGCTGCTGTCCCTTCTTTTTTTTATCCTGTGTGCTGGAATCGCTTGACCAACGGACCCGATTGCGAGATATATATATGCAAACCCGGATAAGCTGATCGGTTGCCTGATACGAGCCGACCGCCGTGAAAGTGAGAAAGGTGGAACCATGAAGACGCGCCAGTTCAAGAAGATCACGGTGCTTAAGCCAATGCCCGCTGCGGGATGCGCCCCGGGTGCCTTCCAGGACCCTGACGCTCCCCCCTGTTGAGGGCCGCGTACCTCCGCCGGCGGCGGAGAAGTGAACGACAAGGTCCCGGGATTCATACGCTGGTATCCGGCGGGCCAGGGCCAGGTGCCGCAGCTTTCCACCAGCTTGACCGCAGCCGATCGCCTCGGGGCTTGCAAGGCGCGCTGGGGGATCAACCGGATGCATTACCTGGTCCCCGCCGGCCTCTATGCCATCGGGGCGCCGGACGCGGAAGCGCCGGTCGTGGTCACGGCCAACTACAAGATGAGTTTCGACCTGGTGCGCAAGGCGCTGGCCGGGCGCAACGTCTGGCTCCTCGTTCTGGAGACCTTCGGCATCAACGTCTGGTGCGCGGCTGGGAAGGGGACCTTCGGCACCGACGAACTGGTACGGCGGGTCGCCGCGACCGCTCTCTCCGGCGTGGTTTCGCACCGCAGGCTCATCCTCCCGATCCTCGGAGCGCCCGGCGTGTCGGCCCACCAGGTGAAGCGGCGCTCCGGCTTCGACGTCGCCTATGCCGCCATCCGTGCCGACGACCTTCCCGAGTACCTGGACAACGGCGGCAGGACGACGGCGTCCATGCGCGAGCTCAGCTTCAACTGGTACGAACGGCTGGTGCTGGTCCCGGTGGAACTGGTCCTGGTGCTGAAACCTTCCCTTCCGGTTGCGCTCATTCTCTACCTTGCCGCCTGGCTCGCCGCAGGTCCCGGGGCGGCCGCGACCGTCGTCGCCGGGTATGCCGGCGCCGTCTTCACCGGGGTCGCCGCGGCGCCGGTGCTCCTTCCGCTGCTCCCCTCCAGAAGCTTCGCCGTCAAGGGAGGCGCCGCCGGCCTAGTCTACACCTTCCTTTTCCGTCTGGCGGCAGGAGGCGAGGGCTGGAGCCTGCCGGTGACGCTGGCGGCTTTCCTCGCCTTTCCCGCCGTCACCTCCTTTTACACCCTCAATTTCACCGGCTGCACCACCTACACCTCGAAATCGGGGGTGAAGAAGGAGATGCGCCTGGGACTGCCGGTCCTGGGGGGGGCGATTTTGGCCGCGCTGCTCCTCGTGACCGTGGGACGAATGCTCTCATGATGGAGAAAAACGTATGAAGGGATTCAGGTATCTAGAAGGGGTGGCGACGCTGGAGTTGAACCGGGAGCTTTGCGTCGGGTGCGGCAGATGCATCGAGGTTTGTCCGCACCAGGTGTTTCAGCTGGAAGAAAAGCGGGCCTTGTTGGCGGACCGGGAAGCCTGCATGGAGTGCGGGGCTTGTGCTCTCAACTGCCCTGCCGCGGCCATAAACGTCGATGCCGGGGTGGGGTGCGCCAGCGGCCTCATCAACGAGTGGCTCAGGGAGAAGAGGATTCCCGGCTTCACCGGCAGCGGCTGCTGCGGCTAGCTCGCCCGCTGCGGCCTTGGCCATTCTTTCGATGCAAATATACGGATTAACATGTTTTTCCCTTTGCCGGCAGCGTTTTCGCTAACGTCTGCAATTCTTGACTATCCCTTCAAAACTGTTAAACATTCCTAATGCGTGAAGGGGGCGGCGAAAAAAGGAGAGGAAACAATGGATAAACCCATGGTCAAAATAGCATCCTGCAACGTCACGGATTGCTCATACAACAAACATAATTCCTGCCACACTATGGCCATAACGGTCGGTGGTCCCGGCGACACTTGTCCTAATTGCGATACCTACATGCACAGCAACCAAAAGGGCGGCGTGATGGACGTCCAAGGTGGCATTGGCGCCTGCAAGGTCGAGAATTGCAGTTACAACCAGTCCCTCGAATGCACCGCGCAAAGCGTTGATGTCGGCGTGCACGAGTCCCATCCGGACTGCTTCACCTACAAGCCCAAATAACCGCCACCAACTCCACCGCGACCCACCAAACCAGGTTCGCCCCCTTCCCGCATCCCTTCTTCCAGGCTGCGCGTCACCGACCGCAGCAATCGACATTCGCGCTGAGTCAGGTATCATCATCTTCATGTCGCAGGTAATTCAGGTGGGGAAGGGAGAATAACGATGGCAGCGGAAGTATACGTAGACCAGCAGGTATGTATCGGGTGCGGGCTCTGTATGAGCATAGTCCCGGAGGTGTTCCGCTTGAACGATGCAGGGGTATCGGAGGTTTTTGACCAAAACAGCGCGGGAGAGGCAAAGATCCAAGAGGCGATAGACAGCTGTCCCGTGAATTGCATACACTGGCGCTAGTTTTGGGAGCGCCCGGGGGAGGGTGGCGATGACTACCGAACTGAGGGACGAGCGGTTGCAGGAACTGGGAGAGAGCAATTACCAGATGCTGAGGGACACTTACTGCTCTATCCAACAATTGAAGGGGCTGGTGGACCGGATGCACGCGGGCTTCATGCAGCACGGCATCACCTTTGAGCTGGATACCCTGATGGCTGTGAAACTGACCACCGACCGTCTCTTCGACGAACTGGAGTGCTACCTGCGGCCCGAATTCGATCCCGACAGCGCCTATGACGACGCTTTGGCCGAAGAACCTTGAATTCCCTTACGCTGCATGAATGAAAAAAAAGCCCGCCTAGTGCGGGCTTTTTCAGTTGAAGTGGTTGTTTAAACTACAGTGTTCTCAGATTGCTGAATTCACCGTTTTCCAGGTACGTCCTTGGAGTCTCCACGAAGGCATAAATTTCCTCCATCCGTTCCAGGTGACGGCGTTCCTCGTCTGCCAGCATGAGCAGGCTCTTGCGGGTCTGTTCGTCCCCGGCCCTTGCTGCCAGTTCTTGATAAAAGCTGATGTCCTGCTCCTCCTTTTTAACGGTGAACAGATACAGGTCCGGATCCTTGTCCTTTTCCTCAAGCAGCTCGCTCTGAGTAAGGAAGGGGCGGTAGCTGCAGACTGAAACGTCGAGGTCTGCGAGCACTGTCGTCTTGCTCTCCATACCCTTCTTGAGGTCCAGCAGTCTCTTCCTATGTTCATCCTCGCAGCCGGCCAGCATTGAGAAAAGGATCTTCAACTCTGAATCGGTCGCCTTTTCAACGAGCCCCATAAAGTAAGTCCTAGTGTCCTCTTCTCTTTTGATAGCACAATCGAATACGTTCATCACTTGTCCTCCTTTTGCCAGAGAAAGAAGCGAATGTTTATGTCACCACCTGCCATACATTATAACAGAAGATGGAATGTTAAGTGTAGTCGCAGTGAAGAAAATCTATGTGAAGCTCAGGCCGGCGACGGCGGAGCATGTCACGCGGCGTCCGCATTCAATGTAAAAAAACGGCTGAAGACTTCAGCGTCGGCTGCATAGCCGCGTGAGCTCACTCGCAGCCTCGCCGGTATGCTCCACTGCCTTTAATTAGCCAAAATGGCATGGAAAACCCCGCGTGGTTAAGCTATCCTCCTTGTCGTCGCAGAAAATTAAACGGCGCAATGCGCCGTTGTGGAGGTAGCTGGGTGGGGCAAGAAGAACCGAAGAAAGAACCGTGGCTGAATTATCTGGCTCTTAGCACCGTGGTGATCGCCGTCTGTGCAACGCTGTCCACCTTTAAAGGAGGCGGGTATTCGACGAGGTCTGTGCTCATGCAGAACCAGGCCTCGGACCAGTGGGCCTTCTTTCAGGCCAAGAGCATAAAGGAGGCCCTGGCAGAGAACGAGCGGGGCCAACTGGAACGGGAGGGGAACCGGGGCGGCGGCGCCGAGCTTGCCGCGAGACTGAAGGCGTGCAATGACCGCATTGCCAAGTATGAAAAAGAGAAGGGTAAGATCCAGGAGCGCGCCCAACTGTTGGAAAAAGAACGGGACGAGGTTCTACGGCATGGCCGCCCATTCGGGGTGGCTGTGATCTTCCTGCAAATCGCTATACTGCTTTCATCCGTTGCCGCGCTTTTAAAGAAGCAGTGGGTCTGGGTTGCAGGCATGGCAGTCGGCATCTGCGGTCTAGTACAGTTCGCCAATGGTTTCTGGTTGTTTATGTAGCTCATAGCTTTCTATCTACGCGAGCTTCCCTGCCGCAACTCCAGGGAAGCTCGCGCCAGTAGACTCCCCATCTGCGATACTCCCCAATTGTTCCTTCTCTTCTTCATCTTTCATCGTAAAGCAGACCCTTCGCCAGAGCGTGCATAATCTGTTCATAACCGGTTTACGCGCGCCTATGTCTACCACTCCTGACAATTAGGCTCCATAGCCTCATGGCTTAAAGTGTGTAGAATTACGGGTGGGTTGGGCACAGTATCTATCAGCCCCAGTAAGCATTGGAGGAGCCATGATCTATCGCACTTTGGGCAGCACCTACGAGAAGGTATCTGCCATAGGAATAGGCGGCTGGCACCTGGGGCTTCCCCAGGTTTCTGAGGGAGAGAGCGTCCGCATCGTCCGCAGCGCCATCGACCGGGGCGTCAACTTTATGGACAACTGCTGGGATTACAGCGATGGCGTCAGCGAGACCCGCATGGGACGGGCCCTAAGAGACGGCTATCGCGACAAGGTCTTCCTCATGACGAAGATCGATGGCCGGTCCAAGAAGGAGGCTGCCCGGCAACTCGACCAGTCCTTGAAAAGGCTCCAGGTGGATATGATCGACCTGGTCCAGCACCACGAGGTGCTCCGTTTCGAGGACCCTCACCGCATCTTCGACGAGGAGGGGGCGAACCAGGCGCTTTTGGAGGCGCGAACAGCGGGGAAGATCCGCTACATTGGCTTCACGGGTCACAAGGACCCCCAGATTCATCTGCACATGCTAAAAGTCGCGGGTGAGCATGACTTCCGGTTCGACGCGGTGCAGATGCCTCTCAACGTCATGGACGCGCATTTTCGCAGTTTCGAGAAGCTTGTGCTTCCGGAGCTGGTCAAGGAGAAGATCGGCGTGCTCGGCATGAAGTCGATGGCCAACGGCATCCTGCTAAAGTCCGGCACCGTTACCGCCATCGAATGCCTTCATTACGCGCTCACTCTTCCCACTTCAGTCGTGATAACCGGCATCGACAGCATGGAAATTCTGGACCAGGTGACCCAAGCCGTTGAGTCCTTCCGGCCGCTCAACGGTGCTGAGGTGGGCGACCTGCTGGCTCGTACTGCCGAAGCCGCCATGACTGGATATTACGAGCCGTTCAAGACCACCTCGTTGTTCGACGGGACCGCAACTAACCCGCAATGGTTGGGGGAGGAACCAAAGCGGCTGCAGGATCTGTTTTCCAAGTAACATCCGGCACTTTTCATTGTTTTGCCGGTGCCGGTTCGTGTACCTTGTGTGTGGCTTGCTGGCTGAGCCTATGAATTCATGGAAAGGAGGGAATGTCTATTGCAATACGTAAAGCATCTCATCGCCATCTCGTTTTTAGTGGGGGCTGTGGCAGGTCCCGTCAATGCCGATCCGCTGGTTATCGATCCCTTTTACACCTTCAATCAATCCCCATTGGTCCAGATCTACGGACTCCCTTCAGCTGAAAGTGCTACCGTTCAGCCCGTCGGGAAGGCTTTGGCACTGCTTTCCCTGGATGTTGCGAACACTTCCTATGACTGGGAGACGGCGCAGGAAAAATTGATCCTTGACGGTGAGAGCGAGCGGATGACGCTTGCGCTACGCTATGGCATCGCCAGGGGGGTGGAACTGGGGTTGGATGTCCCGGTGGTGGCCTACAGCGGTGGCATATTCGACGGGTTCATCGAGGAGTGGCACAGATTTTTTGGCCTACCACAGGGGAGCCGGACCGAGACAAAGGAGGACCGTCTCCTCTTCGAGTATGACAAAAAAGGGCAGGAGCGGCTGAGGATGGACAACTCCACCGTCCGCCTCGGTGATGTCAGGGTGTCTGGCGGCTGGCAGTTGTACCATGACGGGGGCGTAAACCCCAAGGCGGTGGCGCTGCGGGCGAGTCTCAAGCTCCCCACCGGCAGCAGCTCCAGGCTGACCGGCAGCGGCAGCACGGACCTGGCCCTCTGGCTGAGCGGAAGCAGCGATTATGCTCTCTCTTGGGGACATGCGACCGTTTTCGGGGCGCTGGGTGGTATGGCAATGACCGACGGGCAGGTGCTGAAAGATCAGCGGGAGAATCTGGTAGGGTTTGGCAGTCTGGGCGCAGGGTGGTCCCCGATGGAAAAGTTCGCCCTCAAGGTGGAGTTCTCTTCCCACACTCCCTTCTATAGCGACAGCGACATGAAGCCTTTGACGTCCCCGGCTGTGGTCTTGTTGTTCGGCGGCACCTATGCCTTCTCACCGGCTACCGCGTTGGATATCGCCTTGGCCGAGGATCTCAATGTCGAGGCGTCTCCCGATGTGGCGCTTCACCTGGGACTCAGCCACCGCTTCTGAACGGCCGGGGCTGCCTAATAGGGGGACTGGCTCCGCAAGGTGCCTGTCCCCCTGGATTTCGTCCCCCCTGGATTTATTGAGGCGCGGCGGAGTGAGGCAACTGCAGAGAATAGATGGGGAACTCCATGTCGTCTATCCCGCCGTTTTGCGGTACTTGGTGAATCCTGGATGCCGTGAAGATGAGGGAGTCGTTTGGATCGATGGTGAAGGTGTCGGCCCAGCGAATGCGCGGGTCCTGGACCAGCGTCAGTATCTCGCCGGCCGGAGTGCGGTAGACGACGGCATCGTGCTCCAAATCGCCCAGATAGAGGTTCCCCTCCGCATCGAACATCATCCCGTCGGGAGCGGGAGTCTTTCCCAGGTCTTCCACCTTCGCCTCAAGGGCGGGTTCCTGCTTCGGATCGTAAAATGCTGCCACGAGCGCCTTGGTGGGGACCCGGTAGAGGTGGTAGCCGGTGAGGGCGTGGTAGTAGAGGTATCCGTTTTTGCGGTCGAGTTCGATCCCGTCGGCATGGATGCGAGGAGGTCTGCCGTTGCGCAGGAACTCCTTGCCGTCGATCCTGAGCGTGATCTCCTCGGCCTTCGTGGAAGGGTGTTGCGCCAGAACTCGGCGGGTGTTGCCTGTCGCGATGTCGACAACGACGATGGCCCCAAGGCCTGAGTCGGTGATATAGATCTTGCCGGCGGCATCGTCGATGCGCAGGTCGTTGAGATAGGATCTTTGCGGGGCGACTCCGCTGTCGAACTCGTACCAGCGCTTCAATTGGTTCGTCTTCAGATCGAAGACGAAAAGTTTTGCCGAGCCGACCACGCCTGCGAACTGCGGATTGCTTGGGTCAAGCACGTAGAGAGAGTCGCCGTGCGCCACCACCGATTGCACGCATGTGAAACGGTTGGGCTGCGGGTACCCTTCCCACCGGTTCCACTCCGTGTCCGGGTAAGGTTTAAAAGAGCCGTCAGGCGACACTTCCACTACGGAGAAGGGGACCCCTTCGCGCCACCGTGGGAAGTTTGCGAAAAGCCGACCGGTATTGGTCGAGGTAACCCCGGTGACCTGTACTCCCTTGAAGGTGGCGACGGTCTTCAGCCGGTCCGGGACTGTCTTCGGCCGGGCCTGGACTGTCTTAAGCCGGTCCGGCTGCAGAGTTTGCTTATGCGCACATCCGATGCAGATCGAGATTGTGAGTAAGCAGAGGCTAAGCCACCTTGCCATTGTTGCAATTGCAATACTCAACTTCGTCTTGGGCAGGACTCCCCTCGGCCATAGCGAACCTTCTTTTGCCATCGATGCGCTCCTTTTGCTGCTCTTGTTTGGCTCCCAAACTTGCAACAGGATAACACAAGCAGCTTCGTTGCCTACCCGTCCGTGGCCGTGGCTGTACTATTTCTTCCTTCAAAGAGAAAGGATTGGGGTAAATACAAAAAGAGCCGGCGGTTCATACCGTCAGCTCCTTTGCCTTTGTCACCCTTTGCTTTTTACGCTTCTCATCGTGCTCTGCCGGCCTTTGCTGGTGCCGCCAGGTTCGGCCCTTCGGCGGGATCGCGATCGAAGGTGTCCTGCGCCCATCTCTCATGAATCGGCGACGAAAACTCGATGTCAGGGCCTTCAGCGGGGTCCCTGCCCGGGGTCAAGTCCGCTCCCGCATAGCTTTGTTGCTGCGGATGAATTTCCGCTTGCGCGGGGATGGATATATGACGTTGATGTCCATGATGTACGTTTTTACTCATGACGATTCCCCCTCGGTAATGGATTTCGGTACTTCCATTACCATCCTCTCTTTATATTACTCCCGATTCACGAGAAGCTGCAGGGGGAATGGATTTGCTATTTAAGGCTGACGCTGGACTCGCCAAGTGCTACGACCTGGAGCGATAAGCGGTCGTTTAATACTACGGGCTCGCCGAGGCCTAAGGACTTTACGGCACCGGTCAGCTTTACGTGCTCGGCGATCTGCACCGACGCCAGTGCCGAGGAAGCTTTGCCCCGAGCCTTCTCCAACTGCTCGCTGACGGAGCTGTCGAGCTTCGTCTTTATGGTCTTTTTGATGGTGCTGCTGAAGAGCCAACTGCCGGCACTAATCAGCACTCCCGCCCCCTTGGTGTCGAAATCTACGTCTTCAAAGGTCAGAGAGTTGTTCTGCGGGTTGTACACCGGCTTCGCCAGAAGGGTTAATTCGCCGTTGAAGTCTCCGGTCGCGTTCAGTATGACAACCAGCCGACCATCCTCACCCTTTAGGTTGAAACCCTTCACAGTGATCTTCTTGTCTTCGCCGAAGGTCTTTTCCAGCAGCACCGGCTTCAGGGCTTCGACCAGGTCGGCGTAGAATATGTCGGTGCCGAGCTGAATGCGGAACGCCTTGTCGAATGCCTGTAATTGCTGCACCTGAGGCAGCGCCTTCACAGGAGCAGGGGTGGGTTTCGGCCCGACAACTATCTCAGCGCCGGTAACTATGCCGATGCTGAGCCGGACCTGGTTGTTGGCAGCCGAAAGTGGACTCATGACGATCCTTTCCGGTGCCAGCTTTAGCCATGCATTAAATTCTTTGCTGACGAGGGTCGGGGAAAAGGCATTCTGCCAGAGTCGAGCGACCTTTGGTTTCAGTTGGACGGCATCGTTCACCTTGGCGTCTATTACAGGCGCGAGAAGCTTTTGGACCGGTTGGCTGATGTTGTCGACCATGCTTTTGGGCTTGAGCGACAGCGGTCCTACCTTGAAGTCATCGGCCAGATTGTCAGACAGGCCCATGTAGTAAACCTCAGTCCTGAGGCGCCAGTCCGGAGTGACGTTGACTTTTACCCTGAATTTGAGTCCGGCCTTGAGCGGGTAGCTCTCGTACATAACGTACTTGAATGTCAGTTGAACAGGCAAGGTCAGGTAGAGGTAATTGTCCGCCGCATGCACCACCATCGGGCCAGTGCGAAGGACAGAGACTGATGTCCCCAGTCCCCCCTGTCCCTTGTAGAGTTCCTTTGGTAGAGACTGGTTGATTATGGCGGCGAGATCCGCCGCGGATGTTTCAACGGTAAGGTTGATCGACGAGGGTGGTGCTGCCGCGGATGCACACACAGAAGTCAGCACCAAAAATAACAATGACAGTATCAGTCGGTTAAAAATAGCAATACCCTCCGGTGGAAACGAGAATCAAGAGAAAACAACTTCAGACGTTTCATAAGGTTCCCCTTTGGCGTCATGATGTCCTAATAGAAGACGAGTTCTTTGCGCATCTCGCGAATTCCACGTTTGGCCGCTTCTTCTGGCGAAAGTTCGGTGACAGTGAAATCGTCGGCGGTAAGTTGCAGGAAGTACGCGTTCTTGGACTTAGTCAACCCCCAGCCGATTTCCCACGTGGTCTTTTTTTTCTTCTTGGCCTGTTCCAGGTCTTGGTTGAAAGATTTGACGATACCGGCTTCCGGTCCCCACTTGTTGTTTTCTTTCATCCACGTGGCAGCTTTATCGTATGAAGTCACCGTTACCGGTTTGTCCTCAGCGAACGAAGTGAAAGCGGTGCAAAGCAGGACAACAACGACGAGTACCAATTTGCTGATTACATTTGCCATGAACATCCCCCACTCATTTTCGTTTCATCTAGCTGCGTTGGCTCGGAAATTGATCTTATTCCTCGGTATACAGGCCAAACCGCCGTCACTGTAGTACCTTCAATTTTTGTTGTCAATGGCTTCCGTTTTTCTGTCAGATGCGGCGATTTGTAACATCCTCTCTCCCCGGTAATTGCACCCTCCGCAGCCGGCAGACAATATCTCAACGTCCTGGACTTCCATCGCTATAGATTTATAGGAGCGGTTTAATAAATTGGGGCAACTATTTTGTAGCTGTACTAAAATGGTGGGTAAGGCTACGCGATGCGCGTCGCCCTATTGCGAGCAACCGGGGGCGACCGTTTAGCGGACAAGGCGTGGTCAACATGAGGAGGAGCGGAAATGAGAATTCAAAAAGTAGCTATTGTCGGATCCGGAAACATCGGCGGCAACCTGGGTATTTTGCTTGCCAAGGCTGGGTGCGAGGTTTTCTTCAGCTCGAGGCATCCGGAAAATCTGCAGGGTCTGGTAGAAGCCGCCGGGCCGACAGCGCGAGCCGGGAAGGTGGACGAAGCAATCGCGTTTGGAGACGTGGTCATCCTCTCTGTGCCGCTGAAGGCGTATCGGGAATTGGATGACGAAACGAGGCTGGCGCTGAAAGGGAAGATCGTCATAGACACGTCGAACCCATACCCGGAGAGAGACGGGGCGATTGCGGTTGAGGCAAGACAAGATCCCGGTGGCATGGGGAGCGTCGTGGCGCGTCTTCTCCCTGGAGCGAGAATCGTGCGGGCCTTCAATTCGGTGTACTTCGAGGATCTGAAGAAGACCGTGAATAAAAACGGCGAGACGATCGGCATCCCCATAGCCAGTGACGATCAGGAAGCGCTGGATGCCGCAGTTGAATTGGCTCAGAGAGCGGGCCTGGAGCCAGTCGTCGTCCCAGGTTTACGCAGTTCCAAGCTTTTTGACGTGGGGACCCCCGTATATGCGACCAGCGCCTCTGCACGGGAAATCAGACAGAAACTGAGAATAGAGTAAGAGAGGCTTCGGTCAGGTTAGGGGCTCTGAGCGAATTTGCCTGGGACCTAACCTGATCCTGTCCACTTTTATATTTTCCCGGAGCCAGAATTGCTATTCCCGGAACCACTTTTGTATTTCGGGAGCCGACAAATTATTTCTGGGGCCGGCAACGGGTGCGTTTTTTCGCCCGGGAACATTTGACGGTGGGGGACGGTTGATTTAGGGGCAGGAAGGGCAGGCTGGCTTATCCACCTACACAAACGGACAGCATTGAGATAGATCCGCCGTCGATGCCTTCGACCGGGAAGGTGATGCTTTCGCCCTGTTGCCGGGTCGCGAGCACGTAAAGCAGCGGCAGGTAGTGGTCCGGCGTCGGAATGGATAGCTTTGCCTCCGGGCCGAGCTTTTCATAGCGGACGAGCGGCTCGAAATCGCCCGCAAGCATCATCTGTCTTGCCTCCAGCTCGAAATTCACCGCCCAAACATAAGGGTCAGGCATGTGTCGGCCCCAGGCGTAGGTGTGCAGATTGTGGATGAGGTTTCCGCTGCCGACGATGAGGATGCCCTCCTCCCGAAGCGGCGTGAGTTTTTTACCGAGTTCGTAGTGGAAGGAAGCGGGCTCGGTTTCGTTGATGCTCAGTTGCACGACAGGGACATCGGCTTTCGGATAGACATGCACGAGCACCGACCAGGTTCCGTGGTCGAGTCCCCAGGCGTCGTCAAGGCTGACAGGCAAGGGCGCGAGCAGTTGCTGGACGCGATGGGCAAGCTGAGGGTCACCTGGCGCGGGATACTGCACCCGGTACAATTCAGGCGGGAAGCCACCGAAGTCATGGATGGTCTTCGGCATGCTGCTGATCGTAACGCTGGTTTCCGGCACATACCAGTGCGCCGAGATCGCGAGGATGGCTTTCGGCTTCGCTATCTGCGCTCCGATACGCCGCCAGCTTTCGGTGTAGCTGTTGGTCGATATTGCGTTCATCGGATTGCCATGTCCGAAGAAGATTGCAGGCATCAGTTCCGGCATTTCGTTCTACCTCCACCCATTTCCACAGAGCTTCAAATTGGTGGAATCCAGTATAGAACAGAATCAACTGCGTACAAGAATGGCAGATAAATCATGGGTACTAATTTCTACGGTGAGTTCTTTAGGGGGGAGAGGACAGTAAATAAACAAACGACTTGGACCGGCAGCGTCTATAGTCAGCTCTTAGAATTTTTTGTAATATTTAATAGATCGTCAATGGCTGCAACTATGTGTGTAGTGTCTTGATAAGAAATACCGTCCCCGCAGCATCGAAGAGACAGCTTTAGCATTCAGTAACAAAAAAGGGGATCCCGCTATCTGCGGGATCCCCCTATCGTTGTACTACTGTCTCTTTATGCGCACTCGGAGTAGCCGCAGACGCGGCAGACGGCGCAGCCGCCTTCGTGCTCTACTACGCCGCCGCACTCGGGGCAGGCGCCCCTGTCGAAGGCGGGGGCTTCGATGACGTCGGCTGCGCCGGTCAGGGAGAGGTGCGACTGGATCGCCTTGGCGACCGCATCGGCGCAGGACAATACTTTGTTGTCGCCGAAACCGCTCGGCGCGTGACAGGAGATGCCGAGAAGCTGCTTCACTACCTGGCGCCCCTGGATGCCGCTTCTCCAGGCCAGCGACACCATGCGGCCGATGGCCTCGCACTGGGAGGCGGCGCAGCCGCCGGCTTTGCCCATGGTGGTGAAGACTTCGAAGAGGCCGGTGTTGTCTTCGTTGATGGTGATGTAGAGCGGGCCGCAGCCGGTCTGCATCTGGTAGGTCCAACCCTTCAGCGCCTTGGGACGCTCGCGCTTTCCGGTGCGCTTGTCCTCGACATGCACCGGTGCTGCGGCCTTTACTTCTTCTTTCTTGCCGACGGAGAGGACCTGCTCGTCGCGGGAACCGTCACGGTAGATGGTGACTCCCTTGCAGTTGCTCTCGTAGGCCAGGCGGTAGACCTTCTCGACGTCCTCGATGGTGGCTTCGCACGGGAAGTTCACGGTCTTGGAGACGGCGTTGTCGGTGTGGCGCTGGAAGGCGGCCTGCATGGTGATGTGCTCTTCCGGGGTGATGTCGTGCGCGGTGACGAATACCTCGCGGACGGCCTCGGGGATGGCGCTTATGTCCTGGACGGTGCCGTGCTCGGCGATCCGCTGCATCAGTTCGTCGGTGTAGAAACCGTCGGTCTTGGCGATCTTCTCGAAAAGCGGGTTCACTTCGACCAGGATGTTTTTGTCCATGACCTGGCGCACGTAGGAGACCGCGAAGAGCGGTTCGACGCCGGAGGAGGCGTTGGCGATGATGGAGATGGTGCCGGTCGGAGCGATGGTGGTGACGGTCGCGTTCCGGATCGGCTCGGCGCCGGGCTTGTCGTAGACGGAGCCCTTGAAGTTGGGGAAGGCGCCGCGGGTCTTGGCAAGCTGGCGCGACGCCGCGTGCCCTTCGTCGTTGATGAACTGCATCACCTTCTCGCCCAGTTCCACCGACTCCTCGGAGCCGTAGGGGATGCCGAGCATGATCAGCATGTCCGCCCATCCCATGACCCCCAGGCCGATCTTGCGGTTGGAGCGGGTCATCTCGTCGATCTGCTGGAGCGGGTAGTTGTTCACCTCGATGACGTTGTCAAGGAAGTGGACGGAGGTGCGCACGACCTCTTTCAGCTTGTCCCAATCGACCTTGCCGTGGATGACCATCTTGCCCAGGTTGATGGAGCCCAGGTTGCAGGACTCGTAGGGGAGCAGCGGCTGCTCGCCGCAGGGGTTGGTGGATTCGATCTCGCCTATGTGCGGGGTCGGGTTGTCCTTGTTCAGGCGGTCCAGGAAGATGATGCCAGGCTCGCCGTTTTCCCAGGCCTGCTTCACGATGCGGTTGAACACCTTGCGGGCGTTCTGCTTACCGGCCGGCTGTTTGTCGCGCGGGTTGTAAAGGGTGTACTCCTCGTCCGCGTCGACGGCCTTCATGAACGCCTCGGTGATGCCGACGGAGATGTTGAAGTTGTTCAACTGGCGCTGGTCCGCCTTGCACATGATGAAGTCCATGATGTCCGGATGGTCGACACGCAGGATCGCCATGTTCGCGCCGCGGCGGGTGCCCCCCTGCTTGATGGTCTCGGTGGCGACGTCGAAAACCCTCATGAAGGAGAGGGGGCCGCTGGAGATGCCGGTGGTGGACATGACCACGTCGTTGGCCGGGCGCAGGCGGGAAAAGGAGAAGCCGGTGCCGCCGCCGGACTTGTGGATGAGGGCGGTGTACTTGACCGATTCGAAGATTTCCTCCATGCTGTCGCCCACCGGAAGCACGAAGCAGGCGGAGAGCTGACCCAGTTCGCGACCGGCGTTCATCAGGGTCGGGGAGTTGGGGAGGAACTCGAAGTTGGTCATCATGTTGTAGAACTTGTCGGAGAGTGCGCCGATGTCCGCTTTCTTGTCGAAAACGGCGTCGGCCTGCGCGATGGCGGTCGCCACGCGGCGGAACATGTCTGAGGCAGTCTCAAGGGTCTTGCCGGTCTGATCTCTCTTCAGGTAGCGCTTCTCTAGTACGGTCAATGCATTCTTGGTCAGGCCCGGTATTACTCCCTTCTCGACTGTTTTCTTCATAACGTTTCGTTCTCCTTGGATAAATATCATGTCACCATGCTGGTTGCGCCGACACCACATTTAGTGGCCGGCCAGGAATAAACCACAAGATGTATGACGAAGTCAAGAGCTAAAACATTAAAAGGCGGCGGACGGAAAAATCTCTGGCAGCGGGGCCGATAACTCCCTATGCCATTTACAACATGGCCGGCGCTGTGCTATTAATATCCGCTTCTAAATTTCTCGACGGAGCTGATATGGCCGAGTGTAGTTGCGGTACCCAAAAAGAATTGCTCGAATCGCAGGTTAAGGCGCTGAAGGACCTGATAGAGGTCGCCAAGGCGGTCGTCTCGACGCTCGATCTGGATACGGTGCTGCAGGCTATCCTCAACAGTGCCATGGGATTTGCCGAGACCCCCGCCGGAAGCGTCGCCCTTTATTACGACGCCAAGCGGGAGCTGAGCCTGCATGCCCACTCGGGGCTGACGGCGGACTTCGTCAAGAAGGAGCGTTGGGAGGTGGCCCCGGGCGGGCTTACCGAACAGGTGCTCTCTGCGGGGGAGATCTTCTTGATCGAGGACACCGAGAAGACTCCCTTCTTCAAGAACCCGATCGCGCTCAACGAGGGTATCCGCTCTCTGGTCTGCGTGCCGCTCATCTTCCAGTCGCGCATCGTCGGCATACTCTACCTTGACGATTTCAAGCCGAGGGAGTTCGACCGGGAGAAGATGAACATGCTCTCGATCCTTGCCTCCTTCGCCGCCATGGCGATACACAACGCGACGCTGCACAAGCGGACCAAGCTCCTGGCGATCACCGACTCGCTCACCGGGCTGCACAACCACCGCTACTTCAAGCAGTACTTCAGGCAGGAGATGGGGCGTGCAAAGCGCTACCACAAGCCCTTTTCCATCATCATGATGGACGTGGACGACTTCAAGTCCTACAACGACAGCTACGGCCACGCCACCGGCGACAGGCTGCTGGCCCTCATGGGCGAGATCATCCTGCAGACCATCCGCGGCGTGGACGTCGCCTTCCGCTACGGCGGGGAAGAATTCATCGTGCTGCTCCCCGAGACCACGCTAGACAAGGCTATCCTCGCCGCCGAGCGTCTGCGCGAGAGCGTGCAGTCCGGCACTGCGAACCGGCCGGTGGACGGGTCAGGCCGCGGCGTGACCGTCAGCATCGGCGTGGCGAGCTACCCCGACAATGCCGACAAGATGGACGAACTCTTCAACATCGTCGATTCGCTCCTTTACCTTGCCAAGCGCTGCGGCAAGAACAAGGTCTATCACCAGGAAAGCCTACAGATCCCCGCGCCATGAACCGATATCGCATACATTTTCTGACGGGCCTCCTGCTAGTGGGGGCCCTTTGCTTTGGCGCGCCCGTTTTGGCCGCGACGCCCACAACCGCCGCTGCGCCGGGCGAGGCCGGGGCGGCGCAACCAAGAACCGAAGCGGAGTTCATCCCCACTTTTCGCTACGGCGACCGCGTGCTCACCGAGGACACCGTCTGGAAAGGTGTGGTGCTGGTGGAAGGGGCGGTGACCATTGCGCCTCAGGCGACGCTGACCATCGAGCCGGGGACGGTACTGCGTTTCAGGGGGAAGGAGCCTTCCGGCGCGGCGCTCGTGGTGCAGGGGCGGTTGGCGGCTGCCGGAACCAAGGAATCCCCCATCGTCTTCACCTCAAGCTTTGCCGTGTCCGCCGCAGGGGACTGGCAGGGGGTGATGCTCCTGGGTAGCGAGAAGAGAAACGTCCTTGAGAACTGCCACATCGACGGCGCGCAGACCGGGCTCGAAGCCATTTTCTCCAATCTGACGCTGAAGAGCGTTCGGGCCGAGCGGAGTAAGACCGGAATGAGGTTTCAGGACGCCCTGGTCGTGATGGAGGGGGGCGGGACCAGCGACTGCGATACCGGCCTCAACCTCTCCGAGAGCGAGGCGACCCTGCGCAACCTGAACCTGATTGGAAACCGCAAAGGGCTCGTCGCCCAGCGCAGTTCCATTTATACGCAGGAGGGAAGCCTTTCCATGAACGGCTCCGCCTTCTCGTGCGACAGTTGCCGGGTCAGGTTGCAGGGGGGGGCGGTGTCGGACAACGCCAGGGGTATCACCCTGTACGAGAGCGAAGGGGCGGTCACCGGTGTTCAGGTAGCGCGCAACAGCGACTACGGCATTTCGCTCACCGCATCCCGGATAAGGGTCACGGGGAACCAGGTGACCGGTAACGGCAACAGCGGCCTGTTGGTCTTCGACGGCTCTTCAGTCGCCTGGGACAACGCCATCCACGACAACGGCTACGACCTTTACAACGCCGGCAAGGAGGAGTTCCGGGCGCCGGGCAACTGGTGGGGGGCGGCCGGGCCAAAAATCTACGACAACGGTGGGGCGGGGAAGGTCATCTCCACCCCGCGACTGACAGCACCGCCTGAAGCAGGTTCAAAGGGAAAACCTTAAAGCTCACCACAGAGGTCACAGAGGTTCACGGAAGACACAGGGGAAAGCGCAAAAAAAGCTTTGGTTTAAAAACCTGATACCCAGAGAGGATGGAGAATCATGATACGCAGAGAAGGCCGCGCGGCCAACGCCCTGAGAGAAGTTAGGATCACCCGCAATTACCTGAAGCACGCCGAGGGCTCTGTCCTGGTCGAGTTTGGGGACACCAAAGTCATCTGCAACGCAACGGTCGAGGCGAGGGTGCCTTCGTTTCTGAAAGGGAAGGGAAGCGGCTGGGTCACGGCGGAGTACTGCATGCTGCCGCGCGCCACGCACACCAGGAACCAGCGCGAATCTGCCAAGGGGAAACTCTCCGGCCGCACCCACGAGATCCAGAGGCTGATCGGCAGGTCGCTGCGCGCGGTGGTCGATCTGGAGCTTCTGGGCGAGCGCTCCATCGTGATCGACTGCGACGTGATCCAGGCCGACGGCGGCACCCGCACCGCCTCCATCACCGGCGCCTACGTGGCCCTGGCGGATGCCCTGCAGAACCTGGTCAAGGCCGGCGAACTCGAGAAGAGCCCCCTCAGGGAGGCGGTCGCCGCCGTAAGCGTCGGGATCGTCGACGGCGTTCCCTTCCTCGACCTCGACTACCCCGAGGACTCCACCGCTGAAGTCGACATGAACTTCGTGATGACCTCGTCCATGCGCTTTGTCGAGGTGCAGGGGACTGCCGAGGCGGAGCCTTTCACGCTCGACCAGATGGATGCCATGCGCAGCCACGCGATGCTCGGCCTCTCCCGCCTCTTCGAGATTCAGCAGGAGGCTTTGCAGGCATGAAAGAGCTCCTGGTAGCGTCGGGGAACAAGGGGAAGCTGCGCGAATTCGAGAAGCTTCTGGAGGGGGTGGTGGAGACCATCCTCTCCCCGGCTGACTTCCCGGGGCTTCCCGAGGTGGAGGAGGACGGCGACAGCTTCGAGGCGAACGCCCTGAAAAAGGCCCGCTCCGCCGCGCTCTTCACCGGTAAACCGGTTTTGGCCGACGATTCCGGGCTCTGCGTCGACCACCTTGGGGGGCGCCCCGGCGTCTACTCGGCGCGCTTTGCCGGAGAGGGGGCCGGGGACGCCGCCAACAACGCGCGCCTCTTGCAGGAAATGGCCGGAGTGCCGCGCGAAGAGCGCACCGGCGCCTTCCACTGCGTCATCGCCCTTTGCCTCCCAGACGGAAGCTGCCAGACCTTCGACGGCATGCTGAAGGGGGAGATACTGGAGGCGCCGCGCGGGGAGGGGGGGTTCGGCTACGATCCGCTCTTTCTGGTTCCCGAGCACGGGCAGACCTTCTCCGAACTTCCGATGGAGATCAAGAACACCATCAGCCACCGCGGTCGCGCCATGCAGATGCTCAAAGAGGCGCTGCAAAAACGGGAAGACGTCTCACGCTAAGACGAAAAGGCGCAAAGAAAATCAAGACAACAAAAAAAGATTCTCTAACAGGTTTATTCCTTTCATCCCTGTGAAAGCGCCTTTTAGTGTTTGTATTGTTTGAGTCAATTCGTTTTGCTGTTTACGGGAAAAATCTGCTTGCACAGCCGTAAATGCTGTGCTATAAACGTGCTTCTTGAATCGGGGTGTAGCGCAGCCTGGCTAGCGCACCTGCCTTGGGAGCAGGGGGCCGGAGGTTCGAATCCTCTCACCCCGACCACTCATTGCAGCTTTCTCTGCGCCTGTAGCTCAGTTGGATAGAGCAACGGCCTTCTAAGCCGTAGGTCAGAGGTTCGAACCCTCTCAGGCGTACCAAAATTGAATATGGTGGATATGGTGAAGCGGTTAACACAAACGACTGTGACTCGTTCATACGTGGGTTCGATCCCCACTATCCACCCCAAATAACCACAGACCCCGTTTAATAGCGGGGTTTGCTGTTTTATCTTCGCGAGAGTGGCGGAATTGGCAGACGCACCAGACTTAGGATCTGGCTCCTCACGGAATAGGGGTTCAAGTCCCCTCTCTCGCACCAGTTCGAAATCAATTGTTTAGCTGAAGTTATGGCTTGAATCTACTACGAAACTTTCGTTGACATTATGACAATTTTATGACAATTTTTCTCCTGTAGATTTTTTTTTTGCTTTTCAGGGGTAAAATCATGTCATCTTCAACCCACGAAATTGGTTCTGCTAAAAAGAAGTCCCCCACCCTAAAAACACCCAAAAAAACAAAAAAGAAGACTGGTGTCGACAAACTCCCGGCCGGCGTCTGGCGGAACAACGGTAAGCTTTGGATTGCCTACACTGACCACGTCGGTAGACGCATCCGGGAATCTGCCGACACGGACAACGTTGCTGTTGCAGAAATCCTCGTGACCCGAAAAAGGGCAGAAGCCAAGGCCCTTCGCAAGATTCATATGCGACCCGACGTTGCCATTATCGAGGCACAACTCTCTGATGCTGAGCGGCTCCTCAACGCGACGTATCAGGAATTGTTGGATATGGAACATGTTGGTTATCTTGCATCCATCTCTCACCTTACCAGTATGTCGGAAGAACGGTATAATCTTCACAGGTTCGCTCGATTTGAGATTATCCCTGGCATCCCCATCGGCAGCTACCGGGTCGCTGACATCGACTCTAACGTCGTATCGAGATTCCTCAGCTCTCTCAGCCTAGCTGGCGCGACCAAAAACCGCTACCGAACCTACATTACAAAATCGCTTGGCTACGCAGTCAGCAAAGGAACCTATCCTCAAGAGCAACTCGATCACCTTTATATGTCCGTTAAAAGGATGCCGGAACCGAGCAAAACTAAAAGGGCATACACAAAAGAGCAACTGCACAGTCTGTTGGATGTCGCCCACCAAAGAAATTTACATCTATGCGATATTATTAGATTTGCTGTCGTGACTGGTTACCGCGCATCGCGCATCTATGGCCTCACCTGGGATCAAATAGATTTTCAGCGGAACGAGATAAAGACCCCGCCCAAAAAACCTGGGGGAGGCGAGCACGTGCTTCCACTTTCTGCGCCGATAAAACGGATATTAGAGGAGCGGCTGGCTGTCCGGCGTCCAGATGTCCCGTGGGTGTTCTACAATCCCACTCCTAATAAAAGACAAACCCATCAATGGAAGTCCCTAAATGAGTCTTGGCTTAATATTCTCGCTGAAGCCAAGTTGCGAGTGCGGATGGACAAAAAGTCGGTAACCAAACGCGCAAAAATCAATGCAGAACTGGTCGCGCAGGGATTGGAGCCTCTACCTGAACCGGTCGCAGTGGATACATCTCTGGATGCAGTTTTCCATGGTTTGAGGCATGTCTTCGGGTCGGCGCTAGCCGAGACAACTCCGACGGTTACTATTAGCAGACTGCTGGGCCACTCATCGTTGCAAATAACGGAGCGGTACATCGAGAGTCTGCGGTCACCGCAGGCGCACATTGAGCCGCTCAATCGGCTCGATAGTTGGATTGACCACGTTAAAGATCCTGACCTGGAAGCCGAGTGGGCAGCGGAGATGGAACGTCGGGAAGAGTTTTTTCAGGGCTATGTGAATGAGGACATCTGGGACGAAATCGACGATTCGTACTCCCAGCAGCAAATAGAGGAACGGGAATGCATCGCCCAGCAGGAGAGGAAAATACAGCCATAACAACGTCAACAAGCTCCCGTTTGAGTACACGCCTTGGTACCATCAAAAACAACGTTTAAGCTATAATGTACGATTTGTGACACATTGATGTGCTCGTTTTATCTGGCCTATACCATCAAAAACTATATTTTGGGCAAAATGATCAGTTTTGTTGCCTTTGATGTACTCGTTTCAGCATTTTAATGGTACCAAAAACATCTTTATAGAGAAACATGGATAATGTGTTTATTGATGTACCCCTTTTCTTCTTATTATTAGCATTTCGATCACATCAAAAACCATTTTTTGCTCCGAACTGGAGCTTTTGTGCACATTGAAGGACTTTTTTTCCTCGCGGGGCACCAAGACATGCCCTAAAGCCCCCTCCTCTTTACCCTCCTTTTGATTCTCTCGCTCGTTCTGGCCGCCGGCACGGAATTCACAGACCGGTGGGCGCTCCCGTTGGTCGCTGTCTGGGCTGTATGGGCATCTCCGGTCTGTGGTTCCTGGCCTCTGTCCAGTCCTCGCTCGATGCTATTTAGTGTCAGTGTCCGATATTGTCAAGGTGACCGCTAAGATCCACTCCGCCAGCAGGCGGCTACGTCCAGAAGCTCAACCCGAAATGGAGCAAACTCACAGAGGCAGACCCGAAAATGACTCGAGGTGAATTCTCGCCCACAGGGGGCTACGTTGGCGGGCCTTCGATTCGCCCGTCGCTGGCCAGGCTTTGTGAACAGCCCAGGCCCACTCCTCCGGTGAGTCAAAACACGAATAGGATCAACAACCTAGAGTCAAAACACGAGCGAAAACATGAGGATTTATCGGGACTGGCTACGCTGAGCTGTTTTTTTACGAAAAAAAGCCTAAAAGTTGAGTTTAACCTAAACTTTTAGACGATTTTTTCTTAAAAATTACGCTCCACGCTCGCCAGTCTTTCCCTTAGAGGCCCGAGCTTTATGGTGAATCAGGCTATATGGAACGGCGGCTTTATGGTGAGGCTTTTACAGGCTGGCCTGCGTTACTCGACGCAGGATCTGTCCGGTGTGGCCACCGACTGGGTGGCTGCATCAGAAGTTAAGGAGAGTCTCCGACAGTTTATTGCAGCTCCGTCCCGCCTCCGCGGGGGGTGAGACAGATTCCGAGACCCCGGTTTCTGGGCCTCTCGCAGATAGCCATCCCTCCCAGACTCGAAAAGGGAGGGGTCGTTTTTGGTAGGCTTTGTTTTTCAAGTCTTGCCCGAGGAATTTCCCAATACGTTCCTTGCAGAATTCTTACTAGCAAATCGTCATGGGGAGGTTGACAAGACCTGCGTTATTGCTTTGCAATTACGAGGTTTTTCGTCACCCTTGCCAGACCCAACTCTTGCTATTTCGATACATACACAAAGAAACTTTGTATTTATTCTTGCTAGACAAAGAAATCGTCATGGGGAAAACCGGACTTCAAGTCGGGTGAAACCCGCAGACCTGCAAAACGTTAAAATCCCCCTTGCCAGAAATCTCGCAACCAGATAGTCCGCAAATTCGCAAACCAGCAAACCAGCAAGGCGGCAAGGCGGCAAGGCGCAAACCCGGCGATCATTTTTTTGCCGGCTCAGTAAACGCTTAAATTTGCGCTACAGCGTTTTTTTGCAGCCAGCGTAAACCGTAGGCTATCCGTGGTTCTTTTGGTGCTTCTGGTGACGCGAATTGGCCGCTGATGAGGAATTTCAGGCAACGGATTGGCCTGCCAACCAAATTTCCCGGCGGCGACAGATTTTGATTTTTATGCCGACAATCGAAGGTTGAGGGATATGGCATCATCGCTGGAGGTGTCCAATGCGTCGCTATGGGCCAGAAGTTGCTCTGAATCAACGGCAAGGTGCAATACAGCCATGAGCTGTTTTGATGCCATCAGAGGGCATTTCTGGCCTTTTTGGCTTTGTCTGAATCCGGCGTAGCCGAACTGTTGGCGATATCGAGCGTTGCGAGATGATACCACCTCGGAGCTATTGGTGTTTGCTATTGGTGTTTGCTGTTTGGTTTGTCTGTGTCTCTGGGTTGTTCTGATTATTAGCTGGGCTCCGCAAGAGCCTCCGCCCACGATAATGAGGATTATGCCGATAAAGGAGGTTTGTCCTATAGGATTTTATCCTTATCGGCCAGACTGACTTAACTGGTGTTGATTTTCCTTAACTGGTTTTTTGCTTTAAAAATTGGAAATCCGGCGAAGCAGAACCGGGCTGTTCGCGACGAAATCATGTTCTGCCGGCATTGCGGTTTAGCTTTTGCCGACAAAGATAAATGTGTACAATATCAGCGGCCAGTGTTGTTGTACTCCTCTGCGAAATATCTGCAGTAATCTTCTGGAGTACTCTCTGCTATAGATTGCAGGAATATGCGATTCCAGTTTGTTTATAATGCCAATTCAGATTGACGAATTACGCAACTTGGTTTGCGAAAAATATCAAACTAGTATGATTTTTACCGTGAACCGTCGTGTGGAATGCTGGTGTCCAATCAGTGGAAACAATTAACCACTCTAGGCATTAAGGCCCAATTATAAAATCGTCATCTAGGAATTCTCCTGAACAATAATCATAGCTACTAATGGATTTATCCTGGTGGGTGGGGTGAGGTATGTCCGGGTCTACCTCATTGTCGGTGGCAATATCGACAAAGTTTTCACCGGTTATGATACTGATTCCGTATTCATAAAAATTAAAATCATTTTCTATCGTCATTATTTCGTCAAGTATGAGTGCGGTTGTATCAGCTTCTTTTTTAATGTAATCAGAAATACTTAAGTATTCTGTGAATTTTGTTCCAAATAGCGTAGATGGTCTTAAATTTCTTTCCATCGTGGATGAAGACCATTCGCAGTGCATGTGAAATACAACGTTTATACAAGCGGTTATGCCATGGCTAATAACTCTTTGGTTGATTTTATTGTAAGTACTGCTATCAGATACCTCGAAATTGTATCCTGTTAAATGGTTCAGGTAATTTACTATAAGTCTTACAGCATTATTATTATCTGTATCAGCAAGTGGAAAAAGATCTTTGAGAGCATCAATTTTTAGCAGATAATGGGTTTTGTTCCGATTGCCGCCAGTTTTGGTTTCGAGCACCCCCATTTCTCTTAGTTTATTGCGGGCCTTGACCAATTTAGCCCTTGAGAGAAATAATTCATCGAGCCATTCTTCGTCGGTTTTGTACAGCCAGCCCGCTTTGTTTTTAGTTTTTCCTCGCCAATAGAGCAGTTGTGATAGAAGAGACGCTGTATGATAATCACCGCAAAACTTGACTATCTCGCGTCCCATTTGCCAATGGCCATCGATGTCCCGTCCAATTAATTCTCTCCAATGCATCTTCTTCTCCTTTCATGTTTGAGGGGAAATTTGATTTGAATGTATGACGTATGGTTACTGATATTTTTCGGAATGTCAATAAAAATATAATAAAATCAGTAACTTAGCTTGACAAAATAAACAATATGTGTTGTAATGCCTGTAAATGCAGCGAATGGAGCGCAATGCTAAAGTTGCGCCAGTGCTGGCAATCTGTGCCATGGAGTCGATAAACTTCTGCTGATGAGTATCTGCCATCGGTGAATGGGACACCGGTGAGGTCGATGCGATTCGCCGTAAGAACCCGGTGCGCGACAGATAGGCGGGATGCCAGCATTATCCCTAGCTGTTTTTATGTCCCGTCGGCCAGTCGTCGGAAATGGCCGTGGGGGGGCGTGACAGGAGGTGCAGGCCAACCTAGTTGCCGGGTAATCGTCGCCTGGCGCAAAACTCTGTACCTCGTCCGGGTGTATACAAAATCCTCACAAATGATGTTGTGGCCATGGCGGTCGCTATTTGCAGGCAAAATATCTCGGAATTCCGCCAGCCCCCATCCTCAACGAGCCAAAGTCGCCACTGGGGGGGTAGGTTGGCCGGAGCCGAATCAATCCCTACGAAAAAATTCCCAACTGTTGAAATAAGAAAATGCGGGCCAACGTTGTAGGGCGATTGGTGGCAATTGAGGCAGGCACACGATGCATTTTGAGCCCTCAGCAGGTACGGCCCCGAGTGATACTGCGCGGCATTAACCACGTTTACCGAACCACCCACCGAATTGTGCATGGAATGGCAACCTTCGCAGGCGCCGACACCACCAGAATGAAACGCAAATGCTGGGACAGCGAAAAGCACTGCAGACAAAATGAAGTGACAAAAGCCCGCATAATGAGCCTCCATACCTCGATTCCCTGCCCTCCTATCTGCAAGACCTTCATTTGCCATTCCAGTAAGTTAATTTTTACTGCGACCTTGTCTTCTGCAACTGATGGGAGACTTTTGGTGATGGAGCGGTGTGACTGTACGTATAATATATATAAGTATGACATTTATAATTGACAGATATCAAATCTGACGCTATAATATAATTACAAAAAATGAATAGTAGGCACAAGGCCCGACGCTGAAACCGCAACTATACTAGGCCTCCCCCCCCAACCGCCGAAAAAACGGTTCCCGAACATAATCCCAAATGTTCAGCCGACTCCCACCAGGCGCACAGGCCGATGTACCAACCCCCGCCCCGCATAGAGACAATCTAGCAGGCCGTTGAAATAAAGCGGCGGATGTCAGCAACAGCCTTTGCTGACGTTTGCTGAACTGCTGTTGTCGTGATTTTTGCTCTTTTACAA
>NZ_AUGE01000028.1 GCF_000426865.1 Citrifermentans bremense R1 | reverse complement strand
CAAGGGAGGCAGCGTCCTAAGGAATGGCCGGTGACTGGGGTGAAGTCGTAACAAGGTAGCCGTAGGGGAACCTGCGGCTGGATCACCTCCTTTCTAAGGAGCCTAACCAGCCAGTGAGCTTGCTCACGTAAGATGCTGGTCATGGTAATCCAGGTCAATCCCACAATTGACATGACGTCTACTGTTTAGTTTTGAAGGACCAAGCGACATCAATTGACAATTGATAATTGACAATTGACGACGCTTACAGCCTCGATGTCTGGGGCCTTTGTTCTTTAAAAGTTAAGAGATGAATGGTTAGCGATGACGGGCCGCGAGAAGTGGCAGTTGGTTTAATTGTCAATTGTCAATTGTCCACTGTCAATTGCTTCTGGATAGGGGCCTGTAGCTCAGCTGGCTAGAGCACACGACTGATAATCGTGAGGTCGGTGGTTCGAGTCCACCTAGGCCCACCACATTTATCAAACCCATTTAAAATGGGGGTGTAGCTCAGCTGGGAGAGCACCTGCCTTGCACGCAGGGGGTCATCGGTTCGATCCCGTTCACCTCCACCATCTTAGAAGCAGACTAAGATAAAGATTAAGGTTTTACTTAATCTGAATCTTAATCTGGTTCAAGTGTTCTTTGACAATTGCATATAGTGAATTTGTAGGTAACAACCGGGAGTTAGTTGTCAATTGACTTGTCAGTTGTCAATTGCTTCTGGGGTATGCATAGCAGTTTTGATCGATTTACAGTTTTTTTATGGTCAAGCTACTAAGGGCGTACGGTGGATGCCTAGGCAGAGAGAGGCGATGAAGGACGTGGTAAGCTGCGATAAGCTTCGGTGAGCCGCTAAACAGGCTTTGACCCGGAGATTTCCGAATGGGGAAACCTACTGGAGGTAATGCTTCAGTAACGCATGGTGAATACATAGCCATGCGTGGCGAACGAGGGGAACTGAAACATCTAAGTACCCTCAGGAAAAGAAAACAATAGTGATTCCGTCAGTAGCGGCGAGCGAAAGCGGAACAGCCCAAACCTGTACCATTTCGATGGTGCGGGGGTTGTGGGGCCCCGACGTGGGATTGATGATTGGTAGGAGAACGGTCTGGAAAGGCCGGCCATAGTGGGTGATAGCCCCTTATCCGAAACCATGATTCACCCTAGGGTGTCCCCGAGTACCGCGAGGCACGTGAAACCTCGTGGGAATCCGGGAGGACCATCTCCCAAGGCTAAATACTACTCTCTGACCGATAGTGAACCAGTACCGTGAGGGAAAGGTGAAAAGTACTCCAATGAGGAGGGTGAAATAGAACCTGAAACCGTATGCCTACAAGCAGTGGGAGCACTATGGAGCAATCCAGTGTGACCGCGTGCCTTTTGCATAATGAGTCAGCGAGTTACCCTCAGCAGCGAGGTTAAGTTCATAGAACGGAGCCGCAGCGAAAGCGAGTCTTAATAGGGCGCATTAGTTGCTGGGGGTAGACCCGAAACCGGGTGATCTATCCATGTCCAGGGTGAAAGGAAGGTAACACTTCGTGGAGGCCCGAACCCACTGGCGTTGAAAAGCCAGGGGATGAGGTGTGGATAGGAGTGAAAGGCTAATCAAACTCGGAGATAGCTGGTTCTCCCCGAAATATATTTAGGTATAGCCTCGCAAAGTAAGTAACGGGGGTAGAGCACTGGATGGGCTAGGGGTCTTACCGGATTACCAAACCTAACCAAACTCCGAATACCGTTAACTGTTATTGCGGGAGTCAGACTGCGGGTGATAAGATCCGCGGTCGAAAGGGAAAGAGCCCAGACCGCCAGCTAAGGTCCCAAAATCTACGCTAAGTGGAAAACGATGTGGAAATGCCCAGACAACCAGGAGGTTGGCTTAGAAGCAGCCACCCTTTAAAGAAAGCGTAATAGCTCACTGGTCGAGTGGGTCTGCGCGGAAAATGTAACGGGGCTAAGCGTAGTACCGAAGCTGCGGATTCGCTTCTTAAGAAGCGAGTGGTAGGGGAGCATTGTGTAAGCCTGCGAAGGTCGACCGTGAGGACGGCTGGAGGTATCACAAGAGATTATGCTGACATGAGTAGCGAAAAACAAGGTGAGAAACCTTGTCACCGAAAACCCAAGGTTTCCTACGTAAAGGTAATCTGCGTAGGGTTAGTCGGTCCCTAAGGCGAGGCCGAAAGGCGTAGTTGATGGGAAACGGGTTAATATTCCCGTACCACCTGTTGTTGCGATGGGGGGACGGAGTAGGGTAGACGATCCAGGCGCTGGTTGTCCTGGTTTAAGGTCGTAGGCGGGAGAAGGAGGCAAATCCCTTTCTCCATTCAACGCTGAGAGCTGATGACGAGGGGGTATCCCCATAAAGTCGTTGATCCCATGCTTCCAAGAAAAGCCTCTAAGCTTCAGACAGCAGGTGACCGTACCGTAAACCGACTCAGGTGGGTGAGGATAAATGTCCTAAGGTGCTTGAGAGAACACTGGTTAAGGAACTCGGCAAAATGATACCGTAACTTCGGGAGAAGGTATGCCCTTTTTGGTGAAGAGACTTGCTCTCTTAGCTTTGGAGGGTCGCAGAGAAATGGCGGTAGCGACTGTTTACTAAAAACATAGGACTCTGCAAAGTCGCAAGACGACGTATAGGGTCTGACGCCTGCCCGGTGCCGGAAGGTTAAGGGGATTTGTTAGCCGCAAGGTGAAGCTTTGAACCGAAGCCCCGGTAAACGGCGGCCGTAACTATAACGGTCCTAAGGTAGCGAAATTCCTTGTCGGGTAAGTTCCGACCTGCACGAATGGCGTAACGATTTCCGCGCTGTCTCAACCAGTGGCTCAGCGAAATTGAATTCTCGGTGAAGATGCCGAGTACCCGCAGAAAGACGGAAAGACCCCGTGCACCTTTACTACAGTTTGACAGTGACATTCGAATAAGCTTGTGTAGGATAGGTGGGAGACTTTGAAGCTGGGACGCTAGTCTCGGTGGAGTCATCCTTGAAATACCACCCTGGTTTGTTTGGATGTCTAACCCAGGTCCGTCATCCGGATCGGGGACACTGTCTGATGGGTAGTTTGACTGGGGCGGTCGCCTCCCAAAGAGTAACGGAGGCGCGCGAAGGTTCCCTCAGGCTGATTGGAAACCAGCCGTAGAGTGTAAAGGCATAAGGGAGCTTGACTGCGAGACCAACAAGTCGAGCAGGTACGAAAGTAGGTCTTAGTGATCCGGCGGTTCTGTATGGAAGGGCCGTCGCTCAACGGATAAAAGGTACGCCGGGGATAACAGGCTGATCTCCCCCAAGAGTTCACATCGACGGGGAGGTTTGGCACCTCGATGTCGGCTCATCGCATCCTGGGGCTGAAGTAGGTCCCAAGGGTTTGGCTGTTCGCCAATTAAAGCGGTACGCGAGCTGGGTTTAAAACGTCGTGAGACAGTTTGGTCCCTATCTTCTGTGGGCGTAGGATACTTGAGAAGAGTTGACCTTAGTACGAGAGGACCGGGTTGAACGTACCTCTGGTGTTCCAGTTGTTCCGCCAGGAGCAGTCGCTGGGTAGCTATGTACGGAAAGGATAACCGCTGAAAGCATCTAAGCGGGAAGCCTCCTTCAAGATTAGGTATCCCTGGGAGCAATCCCCTAAAGGCCCGTTGTAGACCACAACGTTGATAGGCCGGGTGTGTAAGTGCAGTAATGCATTCAGCTTACCGGTACTAATCGGCCGTGAGGCTTGACCATAAAAAATTCTTAGAGAGGGGGGTGGGTCTCCCACCCCCCGATCATAAACTGCTAGCGGTCAAAACCTACAAATCACGAAGATGCAATTGTAGAGAAATATATTGCGAGAGCCGTAGAGGTTCGAGCTAAGAGTTTCTCTGTGGCTATGCCGAGAGGGTCACACCCGTTCCCATCCCGAACACGGAAGTTAAGCCTCTCAGGGCCGATGGTACTGCACTGGTAACGGTGTGGGAGGGTAGGTCGCCGCAGGGAATTTAATAGAAAAGCCCCGTCAGGATTTCCCGACGGGGCTTTTTGCTGTTTGGGCTCGTATTTAGTCATAGATTAATTTCGTGTTTCACCTCCCTTGCATTGCAAATTCAAACCCTCATCGTTAAAATTAGGCTCATGTAATAATTTGGCAAGGGAGGTATAAAGTGAAGATCTACTCTCTGGGAGTCGTTTCTATTTTGCTTCTTTCAACGGGCTGCGCCTCAAAGAGCTTTGTGCAGAAGCAGCTCGACCCCATCAGTTGCAGAGTCGACGTCCTCGAAAATCGAAATGCTTCTCTTCAGAGCAAAGCTGATTCACTTGAGGCCCGCGTAGCTGCTTTAGAAGCCCAGGTGAACCAAGCCCAACTGGCAAATAAAGCGATGCTGGATGAAGCGACTGCTACGGCATCGGCGAGCGCACAAAGAGCTGAAGCTGCCGCTGCTGCTGCTGAACAGTCTGCGCAACGGGCTCAGAAGATCTTTGAACTGAACCAGAAAAAATAACTCTATCGCCATGGCCACCTCTCCATCGCGTCATGGTTTCACTCCTTCTCTAGGTTTCGCTTCAATAACTTTATCTATAATTGTCTCGTTAATAGCTGCCGCCTTGCCTTCCTTTGCCTCCGCTGCCACATTCCAGGAGGCCGGGGGCACCATTGGCGCCATCCAGCAGTACACCATTGGCAAAGGCGAGTCCCTGGTAGAGGTAGCGCGACGATTTGATGTTGGCTACTACTCGATCGTCAACGCCAATCTTGGCATCGACCCGTTCGTTCCCAAACCGGGAACAATTGTCACCGTTCCGACTGAATGGATTGTGCCGCGTGTCCAGAGTGATCCTGACATCGTTGTCAATTTACCGGAGTACCGCCTGTATTTTTTCCCACAGGGAAAATCTGGCGCCGTTTTTACCTTCCCGCTGGGCATTGGGGACGAAGGTGCTGAAACCCCCTTGGGCACTTACACAGTTATAGAAAAAATAACCAGCCCCTCCTGGCATGTCCCAGACGCAATACGACATGAAGTGCCAGGATTACCGCCAATCGTGCCGCCAGGGCCCAGCAACCCCCTGGGCACACATGCGCTGCGCCTCTCCCGGGCCAATATCCTCATTCACGGCACTAACAGACCGTGGGGGATTGGCCGCAGGTCAAGCCACGGTTGCCTACGGCTCTACCCTGAAGACATAACAACCCTATTCGAACTGGCGCATGTTGGTATGAGTGTCGTAGTGGTGTACCAGCCGTTGAAGATCTGTGTACGTGACGGTAAGGTCCTGATCGAAGTACATCGATGCCGGGAGAATGAACCGACTGTAGGCCAGGCGCTGAAGCGACTCTATGATGAGGGGCTGCTAGCAAAAACGGATTTTTCGAAGTTGGTTCGTGCCATGTTGGAAAAAAAGGGCGTGCCGGTGGAGGTGAGTCTGGCACAGTAACTCTCAACCCCACCGGCATGTCCGGCTGCGTCAGCTCACTTCTTCTTTCGCAAGGGGCTATCTTTCCAAAAAATTCCCAGCACAGTCTGTTCGTCGGCAGTGAGCTTGACGCCTTTTTGCTCCATGCGATGCTGGATGCTCTGCATGTCCTTGCCGGCCGCCAAGGCTTGCTCAATCCGCTGTGCCGAATGGCAGGAAACGCATTTGTTGTCGATCACCAGGTGAGCATCCTTGAATACCCCTCCTGTAACACTGCCAAGTTTGGTTCCTGAGGGCGGCACTTCTTGTGCTGCCTGCAGCAAGGTGGCAGATGTTAAGATGAGTGCCAGTGCGAGTATCGTTTTCATTGTTACTCCTTTCTATCAAATTTGCTTGTGACAAAAAGATATAACACATATTTTTCTTGCTGCTGCTGTTTGACTTCCCTCATTGACATCAAATGCCAGAGGGGTATTATCGGGAACGTATACTCAGCCTACCTTAACCGCGGCTGAGCCACCAAGCGCTCTGGCTCGTAACAACCTACTCCAGCCGGAGTCCCTAAATTAAAGGAGGTTGTTATGGCAGGTCAAGCAAGTGCTACAGTCCGCATGTTCGGAGCCCTCCACGGTATCAGGAAAGAACGTGGCCAGCCGACAGAGGTCGAAATGGACGTGCCCGAGTCAGGGTGTACCGCTATCAGCATAGCACAGCGGCTGGACTTGCCGCCTGAAAAGGTGGATGGAGTATTCATCAACCACAAGATCTACACTCTCGATCACCTTGTTCATCCCGGAGATCGCGTTGCGTTCATACCTATAGGAGTACCAGGTTCCCGCGGGTTGTTTGCCTCAGAGCGTCATCAGTGACGCACTCACTCTGTCTACCTTGAACCGGCCGGTTCTTCTTCCCTCTCTTCAGGGGACCGGCCCCTGGCCATTCACTCCCTCCATAGATCTTTTCCTCGCAGGTAAACCACTTGAACTATCTGGCGCCCGCCACTTGGGGTACTTAATGCGACAGGTGCGTCCAATTCAGTATAAGCTGTTGCGTGTAAGGATTGGAAGGCATGGTAAAATCAGAACGTCTTTCAGTAGCTGCGTATTCATCTGGAAGGAGTGTCTGGGAGGTACTCATGGCTGCGGAGACTAAGGAGAGGCTGGGTACGTTTAAGCTAAAACGTATCCTCCTCGTTGAGGATAATGCTAACGATGCGGAACTCACCATGGAGGCTTTGGCCGAGCACAACTTAGCGAACGAGGTGGATATTGTCCGCGACGGGGCCGAAGCGCTCGACTACCTTCAGCAAAAGGGGAAATATGCAGGCAGCGAAGCCGGCAACCTCGCTGTCATCCTGCTCGATCTCAAACTGCCTAAGGTGGACGGGCTCGAGGTGCTGAGCGTTATCAAGGCGGATGAGAAATTACGGTGCATTCCCGTGGTGGTTCTAACCTCCTCGCGTGAAGAGAAGGATGTAGTGGAAAGCTACCGACTTGGTGTCAACGCTTATGTGGTCAAACCGGTGAATTTCAACGAATTCATTACAGCTGTAAAGGAGATAGGCGCGTTCTGGGCCATAGTGAACGAGCCGCCTCCGGTTCAGCACAGAGGTGGGATCAGATGACGCAGCGATTGCGCATACTGCATCTAGAGGACGATCCGATGGATGCCGAACTCGTCTTGATGGCTCTTACCGCAGAGGGGCTCGATTGTGAGGTCCAGGTGGTGTCGAGGCGGGATGAGTTCGACAAAGCGTTGCAGCGGGGTGGAATGGACCTCATTCTTGCCGACTTTGCGCTCCCTGCCTTTGACGGGATGAGCGCCTTGTCCATGGTCCGGGCCAAGCTTCCTGATCTTCCTTTCGTCTTTGTCTCGGGCAAGCTTGGTGAAGAGGCGGCGATTGAGTCGCTTAAAAGCGGCGCCACCGACTACGTGCTCAAAAGCAGGCTGTCCAGACTTGGGCCAGCGGTACAAAGGGCGCTAACTGAGGCAACGGAGCGCGCGAAGCAGCGCCAAACCGAGAAGGCGCTGGAGGTAGCATACGCTGAGATAGAGAAGCGGGCGGAGGACTACCGCAACCTCTTCAACAGCATCAGGGACGTCATCGTGGTGGCGGACCACAACCGGACCATCCTGCATGTCAATCAACCGGCACTCATTGACACGTTTGGCTACAGCTCCGAAGAGGTGGTGGAAGAAAGCAGCATCATCCTCTACGCGAATGAGGATGACTTTCACAGCACCGGTAAAGAGGTCTTCGACGTCGAGGGACCGGTGGACGGGAAACTCATAGAGCTGAACTTCCGCAGGAAAGGCGGCGAAATTTTCATCGGCGAACTTTACGCGATGAAAAGGCTGGACCGGCACGGCGTGGTGACCGGCAACATCTCGATCTTCAGGGATATCAGCCAGCGCAAGAAAGCTGAGGCAGATCTCAGGGAGAGCGAACTGCGACGCTACCAACTGCAATTGGAACTGGTTTACGCCGCGGAAATCCAGGCAAAGCTATTGCCGCGCAGTTATCCAAATATCCCCGGTTTTGATGTAAGCGCGAGGTGTCTGCCGGCGAAGCAGGTGGGAGGGGATTTCTATGATTGGCAGCAGGTGACCCCAACCGTTTTCAATCTGACTCTTGGTGACGTGATGGGCAAGGGGATGGCGGCGGCCATGCTCATGGCGACCGTTAGAGCGGCACTTCACGCCGTCACGCTGTACAACACACCCGCGCAGGCAGTGCACCTGGCGGAAAAGGCGCTCAACGAGGATCTGGAGAATTCCGAGAGCTTTGTCACCCTTTTTCATGCCCAGCTCGACTCCGTCACACGCACCCTTTCTTTCGTTGATTGCGGCCATGGCTATGTGTTTGTCAGGAGAGCCACTGGCGCGATGGAGACTCTCTCGCCGAGAGGGCTTCCCCTGGGGGTGCAGGAGGGGGAAGTTTACCTGGAAGGGAGGGTACAGTTCGAAAAGGGGGATGTGTTTGTTCTTTACAGCGATGGGCTCATCGACGCCAACCCGCAGCTTGAGTTGACCCATGAGATACTTGCTGGGCAGATTAGAAGTGAGGAGGGCGCGCTGGAGACTGTGGATCGGCTCATTGCTCTCACCAGGCAGCCTGACCCGCAGCCTGACGACATAACCGTACTGGTGGTGAGATTTAGCGGCGACTAGCCGATTCACTCCTCGATGATCTTGATCAGAACCCGCTTCCTGCGCATTCCGTCGAATTCCCCGTAAAACACCTGCTCCCAGGGCCCCAGGTCGAGTTTTCCGCCTGTGACTGCAACAACAACCTCCCGCCCCATGATTGTCCTCTTGAGATGCGCATCGCCGTTGTCTTCACCGCTGTTGTGCCGGTAGCGCGAGTGAGGATTCTCCGGCGCCAGCCCTTCCAGCCATTGCTCGAAATCCTGGTGCAGTCCGGACTCGTCGTCGTTTATGAAGACACTGGCTGTAATGTGCATGGCGTTGCAGAGCAGGAGCCCTTCCTTTATCCCGCTTTCCCGCAGTGCCTCCTGAATGTCACCGGTGATGTTTACGAAGCCGCGCCTGGACTTTATCTGGAACCAGAGTTCCTTACGGTAATGCTTCATCTAATCTCCTACCGTTGCCTTCATGGTGTTGCCTGGGTTTTCCTCGATATCTGCGGAATCAGCAGCAAATGCCGCGTCGAGCATAGCTGGTGCTACCCGCCACCGATTTCTGGCGTGCATGATAACCAGCAGCACTTTGCGCTCTTCACGCTCGGCGATTGCAACCAGACACTGCCCGGCGTTGGGAGTCGTGCCTGTCTTTACGCCAATTGCACCTGGATAGCGCCCTATCAGCTGGTTCTTGTTCCTGAGGTAGTAGGAGCGCTTGCTGTTCAGCGTGCGGATGCGCATCTCTTTCCTGGCGACTAGTTCTGCAAAGGATGGCTTTTGCATCGCCTTCTCGGTCAGGAGTGCCAGATCGTGGGCGGTGGTATAGAGTCCGGCGTTGTCGTGGCCGCAGGCGTTGGTAAAGCGCGTGTTCTGCAATTGCAGGGCCCGGGCCCGGGCGTTCATCTGTACCACGAAATCCCTTTGATTGCCACAGGCATGATCGGCAAGTGCCCGGCAGGCGTCGTTGGCTGAGGCCATGAGCGTGGCAGCAAGCAAATCCCGCACAGTCAGCCTTTCGCCTCGCCTAAGGCCAATCCTGCTCCCTGTTTCCCTGGCTGCGCCCCGACTCACAACTACTACTTCGTCAAGTTTGCACATCTCCATCACGATCAGTGCTGTCATGATTTTGGTGAGACTTGCAGGAGGGCGGCGAATGTGTGCGTTTCTTTCCTTGTAGGTGTGTCCGTTGACTTGGATAAGGTAGGCAGAGGGGGGATGCACAAACGGTGAGGAGTCTGCGTCTGCGTAACAGACGGCAGCAAATAGTATCCCCGCAGTCAATGTCAGCACTCTTAGAGATGAAAAAATTTTCATCGTTTGGTTATAGCACTCTTTGTTATGGCTGCAACGGCCCCATGGGCGTGACGTGTGAGAAAGGGTTCAATCTTGGATTTACAAACAGGCGCTGGTTAAGGTATCTTGGCTCACCCTACAACGCTTGTGAGAGGAATGGCTTGGCAACGAAGATTCGCATACTCCCTGAGAATTTAACCAACAAGATCGCCGCTGGAGAGGTGGTGGAGCGTCCGGCCTCAGTCGCGAAGGAACTGGTGGAGAATGCACTCGACGCAGGTTCCAAGGAAGTCGTGGTTGAGATAGAGTCGGGTGGCAGGCGGCTCATCAAGGTCTCCGATACCGGTTGCGGCATGTCCCGGGACGACGCCTTGCTCGCCCTGGAACGCCACGCAACCAGCAAGATCGCGACAGACGAAGATCTCTTCTCTCTCTGCACTCTCGGCTTCCGAGGCGAGGCGCTGCCATCTGTCGCCTCGGTTTCCCGCCTCACCATCTCTACCCGGACCAGCGACTCGGTCGAGGGGACGGAGATTTACGCCGAAGGGGGACGGATCAAGGAAGTGAAGGAATGCGGCATGGCGGTCGGGACGGTGATCTCGGTGCGGAATCTTTTCTTCAACACGCCGGCGCGGCTCAAATTCATGAAGAGCGCCGAGACGGAGGGGGGGCACGTCGGGGAGTTGCTGACCCGCCTCGCCATCTCCAGGCCGGAGGTCCGCTTCACTTATAAAAACGACGGCAAGGTGGTGTTTCGCGCGCTGGATGCGGACCTGAAGGAGAGGGTCGCCACCATGCTGGGGCGTTCCATTGCCTCCTTTTTGTACCCCGTCTCCTACCAGGAGGGGGGGCTCAAGGTGAGCGGATTGGTTGCGGCGCCGGAGTGCAGCCGCAGTGCCGGGAGCCATCTCTACACCTACATAAACGGACGTTTCATCAAGGACAAGGTGGTGCAGCACGCCCTCCTCCAGGCGTACCGCAACTTCCTGGAGCGCGGACGTTACCCTGTCGTCGCCGTTTTCATCGAGATCGCACCGGGCGAAGTCGATGTGAACGTGCATCCGACCAAGCACGAGGTTCGTTTCCGGGAGCAGGGGCGGGTGCACGACGCCATCCAGAACGCGGTGGAGTCGGTGCTCAAGGAAACGCCGTGGCTAAAGCGCCCTGCAGTCGCAGCAGTATCCCGGCCGACGGAGAAGGGCGCGGCAGCAGCGCGAGCTGTTCCCCCCATGGAGGGGTCGCAAGCTCCGCTGCCCGTGACGCCGCAGCCCCGGCCGGCGCTGACGTCTGAAAAACCGGTTCCCGCACCGCAGGCTCAACCGCAGCAGTTGTCGATCAGCGAAGCGCGGGTGGCAGAGGTCAGGGAGCTCCTGGTGGATTTTCAGCCGAGGCCGCAGCCTCCGCTTCGACCGCAGTATCAGGGATCTGTGACGTCCAAGGAGGCGTTGCCCCATGCCCCCATTGCTGCGCCGGTGCCGGTCCGTGAACCCGAGACGGCGGACCCCGCTGCAGCGGGATACTTCTCTTCGCTCGGCGTCATAGGGCAATTCAACGCCTCCTATATCCTCTGTCAAAGAGGGACCGACCTCGTTCTCATCGACCAGCACGCAGCCCACGAGCGGGTCGCGTTCGAAAAGCTGAAAGGGCAGTTCGCCGGGAGGGAGGTGGACAGTCAGGGGCTTCTCTTCCCGGAGACCATGGAATTCTCCTTCCGCGAGTCGGCCGTTTTGCGGGAACACCTGGCGGAGCTTGCCCGCCTCGGGTTCGAGTTCGAAGAGTTCGGCGGGAATACCTGGCTGTTGAAGGGGGTCCCGCAGGTGCTGTCGGCGACGCGGTATGTGGACACGATTCGCGACATCCTCGAGGAACTGGGAAGCCTCAGCCGCAGCCGCGCCTTCAGCGATATCCAAGAGGACCTGCTCGCCCGCATCGCCTGCCACAGCGTGGTCCGCGGGAAGCGCACCCTGAGCCCGGTGGAGATAACGGCACTATTCAAGCAGATGGATGAGACCGATTTCTCCAGTAACTGTCCTCACGGCCGGCCGGTGATGCAGACCCTTACGCTCTCAGAAGTGGAGAAGATGTTCAAGAGAATCTAGCGGTGTCGACCGTTACGCAGAAGTGAGGCACCAGTTGCAGGATAAGGGAAAAAAGATCAAGGTCATCGTCCTTGGAGGCCCCACCGGTTCCGGCAAGAGCGACCTCGCGGTGAAGCTGGCGGAAGAGATCGGCGGAGAAATCGTCAATGCGGACTCCATGCAGGTCTATCGCAGGCTCGATATCGGGACGGCAAAGCCGTCCGCTGCAGACCTGGCCCGCGTCCCCCACCACCTGATCAATATCCTCGATCCGGATGAGGATTTCACCGCCTCCGATTTCAGGCGCGAGGCGACCGCCGCCATCGCCGACATTGAGCGCAGAGGGAAAAGGGCCATTGTTGTCGGCGGGACCGGGCTGTATATTCGCGCGCTGCTGTACGGCTTGGTGGACTCTCCCACAGGTGACCCGGAATTGCGCCGGCAGTTCGATGACGTGCCGGGTGAGGAACTGCTGAGGCGTCTGTCGCTGGTTGACCCTGAGACTGCGGCGCGCCTGCACCCAAACGACAGGATTCGCCTGATAAGGGCGCTGGAGGTGTACACGCAGACCGGGCGCCCGGTTTCCGCGTTCCGCTCGGAACATGCCTTCTCCGACGTTCACTACCAAGCGCTCAAAATGGCGATCCGGGTGGAGCGGCAGGAACTGTACCGCCGCATAGACCTCAGAGTCGAGAAAATGCTCGAGGATGGGCTGGTCGAAGAGGTCCGCTCGCTGCTGGCTGCGGGGTACGGGCATGAGCTGAAAGCTTTGCGCTCAATCGGCTATAAGGAAATAACCGCTTATTTGGCAGGGGAAATGACGCTGGATGAAGCAGTTACCCTCATAAAAAGAGACACGAGGCGCTACGCCAAACGGCAGATGACATGGTTCGGCAAGGAAAATGATATTTATTGGCTTGAATATCCCGGAAGTTTTGCTACTATCCTTGGACATGTGATTGAATTTCTTGCGTAAAGGAGCGGAATCATGCCGAAAACGCCTTTTAACATCCAGGACCAATATCTGAATCAGTCTCGTAAGGAACGCGTAAAGGTTTTGGTGCAATTAATGTCCGGTGAGAAGCTTGAAGGGCACATCAAATCCTTCGACAACTTTTCCGTTCTCATGGAAGTTCACGGCGATATCCTCATTTACAAACATGCTATCTGCAGCATCACCTCAGTAGATGGCGTGTTCCGTCTGCACCAGTAATTATTCAGCCAACTTCATCGCTAGATCCAGTCCGCTACGGATAAAATACTTGTCCAAGCAGCCATGGGTTAGCGGGAAACCTCTCCATCTTCAGCCGGCTCCAAAGAGCCGGCTGCCTTTTTTATCTATTGCCAAAATCCTCCTTCTCCTCATATGATTGCTGCTTGTGTCTGGAAGAGTGCCCGGTGCCACAGCGCTGTCGAAAACGGATTCTTACGCAGCCGGTATAGCAGGGCGCTCGCCAAAGGGACGCGAAGAGGAGGAAGTGGATGTCAGGCCTTATTGTCGACAGGGTGATGCCGGGAAGCATCGCCGATGAACTTGAGATCGAGCCGGGAGACCGGCTCATATCGGTGAACGGGCACCCGCTGCGCGACGTCATTGATTACAACTACTACTCGGCGGACGACCTGCTCGATCTCGAACTCGAAAAGGGGGATGGCGAGCTTTGGGAGCTGGAGGTGGAGCGGGAGGAAGGTGAACCGCTGGGCCTCTCCTTCGAGGCTCCTCTTCCGGCACGCTGCGGCAACAACTGCGTCTTCTGCTTTGTACACCAGCTTCCCAAGGGGCTGCGCGGTCCGCTCTACGTCAAGGACGAGGATTACCGGCTTTCCTTTCTCTATGGAAATTACGTGACGCTGGCCAACATCGGCCGTGCCGAGCTGGACCGGATCAAGGAGCAGCGCCTGTCGCCGCTCTACATCTCGGTTCACGCCACCGAGCCTGAATTAAGGGAGGAGTTGCTGGGCAAAAGCGGCATCCTCCCTATACTCGAGGTCATGAAGGAGCTGGCCGAGGCGCGGATAACCATGCACACCCAGGTGGTGCTCTGCCCGGGATGGAACGATGGGGAGGCATTTGCCCGTACCGTCGAGGATCTGGCGTCGATGTATCCGGCGGTCGCCTCGCTGGCGGTGGTTCCGGTGGGGCTTACCGAGCACCGGAAGCATCTTCCGCCGCTTGTCCCGTTGACGAGAGAGTTCGCAGCCTCCTTCGTCGAGCAATGGAGCGGCAAGGCGCGGCTTCTGGAAGAGAGGCTCGGAGAGCCGTTTCTGTTTCTCGCCGACGAGTTTTATATCAAGGGGGAGATTCCCTTCCCCCCGTTGGCGAGCTACGGCGACCTGCCACAGTTGGAAAACGGCGTGGGAATGATCCCTCTCTTTCTGTCGGAGGCGGAGCAGGTGCTGGAGGAGGCCGAACCGGTACCGGGTGCGCGTGTCACGGTGGTCACCGGCGAGTCGCCCTACAACTACCTGGCGGGATTTCTTGCGCAACTTTCGACGGCGACCGGCGCCTCCATAGCTGCGGTGGCGGTGAAAAACAGGCTGTTCGGCCCGTCGGTCACCGTGACCGGACTCGTCTGCGGCAGGGACATCATTTCCGCGCTGCAGGGCGTAGAGCTGGGAGATCTGGTGCTGGTCCCCGACGTGATGCTTAAGGAGGGGGAGGGGGTATTTCTCGACGACCTGACGATGGACGACCTGGAGCGGGAACTGGGGAAGACGGTTCAGGTGGTCGAATCGACCCCTTATGGCATCTATGACGCTTTAGCTGACATGCGGGAGTAGGGAAGAAGGTTTGCGGCAGGATTGAAGCGGGAAGCCGGCGTGGGGATAGAACCCCCCGCCGGCTTTTCTGTTAACGGCTCATGGCGTCGATGGCGTCGAAGTCGAAGACGCTTTCAGCCGTCGCCTTGATCAGGTTGATCTTCTCATCGTCGTCAGCGGTCATCTTGGAGACGTGCTCGGAGAGGGTTATGAAGACCTCGGCGGTGTTCTGCAGCGTCCGGATGTAGGGGATATGGCTGTCGTCCAGAATCTTCTGGCTGATGGCGGAGATGGGGGCGATGCCGGGGATCACCAAGCCGGCCAGCTTCTGCCGGTAGGCGGGGATATTGTAGAGTGCCGATGTGGTAACTATCAATTCGTCGCGGGAACTGGTGGTGATGAGAAGCGTCGAATCCTGCAAGGTGTCGATGACGCGCTGGGAGGATGCTGCGCCTAACTGGATGTTGTGGATGATGCGGTTCTTTCCCTGCTGGTCCCCTTGAAGCGGTAGTTTCAGCAGCTTGGAAAGGTCGAGCAGGGTAGGGTTCGCCAGGGTGCGGGAGTAGTCGAACGCTCCGGCCACCTGCTGTTGCCGGCTCTCGAAGAAGCTGCGCAGAAAGCCCAGCGTTTCCTCACGCTTGTTCGGCAGGAGCTTGTTCACCAGGACCAGTTTGACGTCCGCTCCCTGCTGCTGGAACAGCGAAAGGTTCAACTGCACCGAGTCGATGACGCAACCTATGCCGCCGCTTGCCACCATGATGACCGGTGCATCCAGGGTGCGGGCGATCTGTGCGTTGTTGACGCCGACCACGGAGCCGACCCCGCCGTGCCCAGAACCTTCGATGATCAGGAAATCGTTCTTGGCCTCAAGCTCGCGGCACGCCTTCTTGATGCTTTCCAGCGGCGCCTCGGGGTTGATCTCGCCGGAGAGGTATCTTTTGGTGTATCCCTTGCCGAGCACCACGGGGGACATCAGCGCGCGGTCGGCTTCCATCCCGTAGACAGAGGCGATCAGCGCAGCGTCCATGTCCATCTCGACCCCGTCCAGCATGAAGACCTTTGGGCCTATGGGTTTTATAAATCCGACGCGGGCGTACTTCTTCTTGGCCAGGTGCAGCAAGGACAGGCTGATGGTGGTCTTGCCGCAGTGCTGCCCGGTCGCCGCTATGAATATCTTCTTGCACATTTGCTAAAGCCTCGTCACATCCTCTCAGCTGATAACAATCCAACTACCGGCATTATACTGTTTTGGCAAAATGGGGGCAACATGGTATACGGTACCGGGTCTATACTGTATCTTCTCGTTCTTTAGCGGCATTTGTGACAGTGCAACATCCTGTCAGGCGGTCTGACCGCATCACCAATACCTGCTTGACGGTTTTCCCATATTCTGTAATAATCCGCCGGTCCTAACCCCTGTTTGTCTACATCAAAGTTTTCTAAGCCGCACCCCCATAAAACAGGAAAGAAAAGGAGCGTAAACGTGAAAAAGATCTTGGCAATCCTCTCCTCCTTGCTGGTACTCACGCTGGCCGTTTCGGCTTTTGCCGCGGACGGGTCGTTCAAAAGGGTTAAGAAAGAAGGCACCCTCACCATCGGTCTGGACGATGCCTTCCCCCCCATGGGTTACCGCAACGATAAAGGCGAACTAGTAGGCTTCGACATCGACGCCGCGCAAGAAGTAGGCAAGCGCCTGGGGATCAAGATCAAGTGGCAGCCGACCGCCTGGGACGGCGTCATGCACGCGCTCAACTCCAAGAAGTTCGACTGCATCTGGAACGGGATGACCATCACCGACGAGCGCAAGAAGGAAGTTGCCTTCACCAAGCCTTACAAGATGGACGGGCAGGTGGCGGTGGTGCGCTTCGGGGAGAAGAAGTTCAAGAAGCTTGCGGACCTGAAAGGGGCCAAGGTAGGGGTCCAGAAAGGCTCCTCCGCCGTGGAAGCGGTCAAGAAACTCCCGGCAGCACCCGCCGAAGTGCGCGAGTACGAGGACAACCCCAAGGCTCTGCTCGACCTCGAATCCAAGCGTCTTGACACGGTCGTCATCGACGACGCCACCGGCCGCGACTTCATCGCCAAGCGCCCCGGCAAGTTCCAGATCATCCCCGGCAACATCACCAAGGAGCCTTTCGGCGTCGCATTCCGCAAGGATGACGTAGAGCTGCGCGAGGCGGTGCAGAAGACCCTGGACAAGATGGTGAAGGACGGGACCATGGCGAAGATCTCCAAGAAATGGTTCGGCGAGGACATCACCAACCCGAAGAAGTGGAAATAGACCGAACTATCCCCTCCCCGGCAACGGGGAGGGGGACCGTTACAGCTAATAATTCAGGTGTGCCGATGAGACTTTTTTCCGGCAGGATCTCGAAGAAAACGATCCTGCTTTTTTCATGCTTGTTCCTCCTCCTGGTCCAGGCCTGCTACGCCGCGGACTACGACCAGATCTTCAGCGACGCGAACGACGCGATGGGAAGCGGTGACCTCCCTGCCGCCATCGCTATCCTGCAAAAGGTCAAACCGGACAAGGGCGACGACAGTGGCGCCTTCGTCAGGAGCCGGATGCAGATAGCGAGGCTTCAGTTCGCCCTCAAGGACATGAATGCCGCCAGCGCCAGCGCGAACGAGGTCCTTGCCCTCTACCCCGACAACAGCGAGGCGCTCAACTTCATCGCATCGGTCAAAAAGGAACAGAAGCCGCGCTACGTAGTCTTCCTGGAGGACTGTCTCCGCTTCCTGCCGCAGCTCTTGAAGGGGGCGGTGATGACCATCACCCTGGTGGTCTGCATCATCGTGATCTCCCCCTTGGGCGGCCTGCTGATAGCTTTAGGGCGCATCAGCACCTTTAAGCCTGTCTCCGGACTCTGCTGGTTCTTCATCTGGCTCTTCCGCGGCACTCCGCTTCTGCTGCAGCTCTTCTTCATCTACTACGGCCTTCCGTCTCTGGGCATCACCTTCAAACCCTTCACCGCCGCCATCCTGGGGCTGGGCCTCAACTACTCCGCTTACCTGGGCGAGATCATCCGCGGCGGCATTCAGAGCATAGAACACGGGCAGATGGAAGCCGCCAAGGCGATCGGCATGAGCTACTGGCAGGCGATGCGCCGGGTAATCATCCCGCAGACCTACAAGCGGCTGATGCCCCCCATCGGCAACGAGTTCATAGCGCTCATCAAGGACACCGCGCTGGTCTCCACCATCGCCATGGTGGAACTGATGCGCTCCGCCGACCAGATGTTCAACGCCTATTTCAACGTGACGGCGCTGATTCTGGCGGCGTTCATCTACCTCCTCTTCACCACCATCTTCACCTTCATATTCGAGAAGATCGAGATCAGGGCCGGCATCTATGAAAACCGCTAACCAACCGTTGCTAAGCCTCAAGGGGATCACCAAGCGCTTCGGCGCCCTGACCGCGGTAAACGGCGTCGACCTCGACGTCTGCCCGGGGGAAATCGTGGTCATCATAGGGCCATCCGGATCGGGAAAGTCGACGCTTTTGCGCTCGGTGAACTTCCTGGAGGAGATCGAAGAAGGGTCCATAACCTTCGAAGGGAACGAGATAGGCTACGTGAAGAGCAAGCACGGCCGGCGCCACCTGGACGCTCCCGCGAAGATCTGCGAGCTTCGCTCCGAGATCGGCATGGTGTTCCAGCACTTCAACCTCTTCCCGCACATGACCGTGCTCGGCAACGTGATGGAGGGGCCGCTTACCGTGCAGAAGAAGTCCCCCGAGGCGGCGCGCGAGATCGCCCTGGACATGCTGGCGAAGGTGGGGCTTTCCGACAAGCGCGACGTCTACCCGGCCACCCTGTCGGGTGGGCAGAAGCAGCGCGTCGCCATAGCGCGGGCGCTGGCCATGCGGCCAAAGCTCATGCTTTTCGACGAGCCCACTTCCGCCCTCGACCCCGAGCTGATCGGCGAGGTGTTCGACACCATCCGGTCGTTGGGCAAGGAGGGGATGACCATGATCATCGTCACCCATCAGATGGGGTTCGCCAAGGAGATGGCGGACCGGGTCATCTTCATGGAGAAGGGATCCTTCGTCGCCCAGGGAACCCCCGAAGACTTCTTCAGCAACCAGATGGAACACGACAGAATTCAGTCCTTTCTCAACCGTATCATGTGATGGAAAATCGGGGCGCCAGCCGCCCCGTCCCCACCTTTACCGCGTTTTCCCTCTCGTTCGACAACCCATTGCCCCGTGATACAATCTAATTCGTTTGCGCCTTGGCTTTCGTTAATGTGTTTTGCTCCCACCCAAACAGCTGTGAAACCAGCAGATTGCGAGCCGCCGTTTCCTAATTATAAGGCACAAAAGGGGGATCATCATGATAAGAGAAGACGAGGTCGTCGGCACCATCCGCGCCGCATTAGAGCGCGAGCCGAGGGTGAACCTGCACAACCATCCCATTGAACTCAGTTTCGCTGACGGCGTGGTCACCATCTCAGGCGAGGTCGGCGGCATCGCCGCCAAGAAGATCGCGCTCGCGATAGCCGCGAAGCCTTCCCCCGTCTCCGGCCTCGTGGACCGGCTGCGGGTTGAGCCTTCGGAGCCTATGGAGGACGGCGCTATTCGCGACCATGTTTGCAACGCCCTCACCAGCGAGCCCGCCTTCCGGTCGTACTCGGTCAGGGCGCTGGTTAAGCAGGCTATGGAGCCGGTCCGGTCGGTTCAGGAGGAGCGCTACTTCGAGGTGGAGGTTGATAACGGCGTGGTGGTGCTTAACGGCGTCGCCGAGAGCATCTCTCATAAACGCCTGGCCGGGGTTCTTAGCTGGTGGGTTCCCGGCAGCAGCGACGTGGTCAACGGGATCGACCTCTTCTCCAACGCCGAGGAGCAGGATGAAGAGCTGGTCGACCTGATCCGGATCGTGCTCGAGAAGGACCCGTTGGTGAATGCGTCGCAGATAACCGTCCATAGCCGGGACGGGATCGTCACAATGGAAGGGACGGTGCCGACCCCGAACAACAAGAGGGCGGCGGAGTCGGACGTGTGGTACGTGCTAGGGGTGAACGAGGTGGTCAACAAGCTGGTCTTGACTGGGCTATGAGGAGCAGGCCGAAGGGGCCGCGCGTCCCTCCGGACCGGCGCGAGACGGTGCGCCATGAGACCGTCTCGCTTTTGACCGGCGAGAACATGACGGCCAGGGAGATTTCAGGGCAGGTGGGGATTGGCGAGAAAGAGGTGCTGGAGCACCTGGAGCACATACGAATCGCACTCCGAGGCAGGCTGGTGGTGACACCTCCTGCCTGCCTGGAGTGCGGTTTTTCTTTTCGGAAACGGGAGCGGTTGGGAAAGCCCGGACGCTGCCCGGTATGCCGCAGCGAACGTATCGTCGACCCCTCCTACACCATCGGCTAGCCTTTTATTTCAGACATCCAAGACCACCGTCGCATGCCAACCCTCGTCGGTTTTTTCCACCGCGTATCTCAGCATGGTAACCGCCTTAACGTCGGTGTTCATTTCATGCCTTGCCGGATCGATCTCCTCGCCCTGCAGCGTGCCGCGCAATTCGACGCCGCTCTCTCCCTTTATGATGGTCAGCTCCGCAGGGAGCAGGAGCAGTCTCCTCGCGTCCTTGTAGAAGATCAGTTCGTTCAGGAAATCGAAAAGGAGCATCTCCTCGTTTTCCTGGGTCAGCTTCACTTCCAGCGTTTGCGTCCGCCTGATCCCCTCGAGGTTTTCCGCCATCACCTGCACGGTCGCCCGTGCCGCATCACGGAAGAGTTCTTCCAGGGTCTTAGCCCAGGCATCGAATGCGACGTCGGCATGGGCTATGTCACCGCGGTATTGGTACGGCATCTTTCCTCCACAGGTCCCCTGTTCTGCAGGGGCTACCCCTTGATGTTGCCGATCGGAACCAGGCGGGCCACCCTCTTGCTCAAGCCGGCCAGCTCGGTGGCTTCCACGACCTCGTCTATATTCTTGTAGGCGGACCCCGCCTCCTCCGCCAACCCGCCGAACGAGTCGGTGCGGACGTAGATGCCCCGCGCCTCCATTTCACGCTGCAGCTTGTCCCCCCTGAAATTTTTCTTAGCCTCATGCCTGCTCATGGTCCTGCCGCTGCCGTGGGCGGTGGTGAAGAAGGCGTCGGCGCCGCTTTGCATCCCCGCGAGCAGGTAGGAGCCGGTCTCCATGCTACCCCCTATGATGACCGGCTGGCCGGTCTTGGCGTAGCACCCGGGTAAGCCTGCCGCGCCAGGGCCGAAGGCGCGGGTTGATCCTTTGCGGTGTACCAGGAGTTCCTTCCGGGGCCCGTTTACCTCGTGCCGTTCCAGCTTCGCCGTGTTGTGCGCCACGTCGTACACCATGCGCAGCCCGAGTTCGTCGGGCGAGGCATGGAACAGGTCGGAAAAGACCTCCCTGATCCGGTGCAGGATCACCTGCCTGTTGGCGAAGGCCATGTTGACCGCGCACTTCATGGCGCTGAAGTAGGCTTGACCTTCCGGCGAATGGAATGGAGCGCAGGCGAGTTCCCGATCGACTATCTTGATGCCGTACTTGCGCCCCATGACCGAGAGGAACAGCTTCAGGTAGTCCGTTGCCACCTGATGGCCAAAGCCCCTGCTGCCGCAATGGAACATGATCACCACCTGGTTGGGCACCGTGGTGAGCCCGAACGCTGCCGCCAGTTCCGCATCCATGACGTTCTCGGGCTTAACCACCTGGATCTCGCAGTAGTGGTTGCCGCTCCCCAGTGTGCCGAGCTGGTTGTAGCCGCGTTCCACCGCCTTGTCGCTTATGTGCGAGGCGTCGGCGCCGGAGAAGCAGCCCCCTTCCTCGGTCATATCCAGATCTTCCTGGGTAGCGAAGCCGTTTTTCAGGCACCAGCGCGAACCCTGCTGCACTATGGAACGAAAATCGTCCTGCTTCAGCTTCACGAAACCATGACATCCAACGCCGGTGGGTATCCTGGCGAAGAGGCGATCGACCAGTTGATGCAGTTTGGGGAGGACCTGGTCGGCGGTCAGGTTGGTCAATACCAGCCGCATGCCGCAGTTTATGTCGAAGCCTATCCCTCCAGGGGAGATGACGCCGGTTCCCGGATCCATGGCGGCGACTCCGCCTATGGGAAAGCCGTAGCCCCAGTGGCCGTCGGGCATGCAGTAGGCGTATCTCTGGATGCCGGGGAGCGTGGCGACGTTGCTGACCTGCTCGAAAACGCCCGCATCCATCTCCCGGACCAATTTCTCCGAGGCGAAGATTCGTGCGGGTACCAGCATCCCTTCCTTGTAGCTCACCGGTAGTTCCCATACCTGATCTGTGATCCGCTTTAGCGCCGCCGGTACGTTCATAACTCCTCCGTTGCTACGGTTCTCATGGCCATGCACCGGGAGATGTTATCATAATTTAATCTAAGTTGTCCGAAAACAATGCTTAGATCAGGGCGGCGGGAAGGGGAGCGGGTGGCATAGCGGTGCGGCCGCTTGCACAAGAGTCACTGCGGCAAGTGTAAAATCCTGTTGGCAGGAGAAGGGGAGAGCTGCATATCCTCACTGGAGGCCTGGCAACTGCTGCCCCTGCTGTCTGTGATGTGATTAGGCCGAGTGCTCAGCCTTGGCAGCTTCGATAGGATGAGGCGTTGGAATTGTTTCCTCCTGCTTGACCCATTGCCCTGACCGATCAAACCCGACAATGGACCCGGTGGAAACAAGGTAGTCAAAATGAAAATCGTTGACTACATCGTAAGTGAAGTCGTCGTAGCAGACCAAGATGCCCATGCTGTTCCTCCTGGTATAGCAAAGTGATGTTTTCCTCAAGCATCACAGGACCTATCGGAGGGGAGCAGCGGTAACTTTAATTTCATGAGCGAATTTGCTTAGACGTGCGGCAATACCCCTGATAAATAATGCCAAAACTGGACCTCTGTCTGCTCAAACGTGGTTGACAAGGGTGCGGGGTCACCTGTATGCTCCACGGGTTGCGAAAGCGCAACAAAAACGTCGATGAGGTCACTTAAATGGATAACGAAAACAGGGATGAGATGGAGACGGAAGAGGAAAGCTTTGCTGACTTGTTCGAGCGCAGCCAAAAGGATGCCGGGCGCCTCGAGCCGGGCTCCAAGGTTGAGGCGACTGTCCTCAAGATCACCAAGGACTGGGTCTTCCTGGACACCGGTCGCAAGGGCGAAGGGGTCCTGGACATAAAGGAACTGACCGATGCCGAAGGCAACGTGAGCGTCAAGGTCGGCGACAAGGTCACCGCCTGGTTCATCTCGTCGCGCAACAACGAAATGCGCTTCACCACCAAGATCGGTGCCGGGAGCGGCCAGTCGGCCGGCAACGCCCAGCTGGAAGAGGCTTACGCAGCAGGCATTCCGGTCGGGGGCACCGTAGAGAAAGAGGTCAAAGGCGGCTTCGAAGTCAAGGTCGCCGGTTCGCGCGCCTTCTGCCCGTTCTCGCAGATCGCCCTGAGAAGGGTGGAGGATACGGCTTCCTTCATCGGGAAGCAGCTCTCCTTCAAAATCGTCGAGTACGCCGAAAACGGCCGCAATATAGTCGTCTCGCACCGCGCGCTGCTGGAAGAGGAAATGCAGCAGCAAAAGGATGCGCTGAAAGAGACCCTGAATGTTGGGCAGCGCGTCAAGGGCACCGTTACCTCCCTGCGCGATTTCGGCGCCTTCGTCTCCATCGGCGCGGTCGAGGGTCTGTTGCCGGTTTCGGAGGTGGCCTGGGCCCGGGTGAACCACGTAAGCGACGTGCTCACCGTCGGGCAGGAAGTCGAAGTGGTGGTTAAGGGGATCGACTGGGAAAAGAACCGCATCTCCTTCTCCCTCAAGGACACCCTGGCCGATCCTTGGGAAGAGGCGGCCAGTGCCTTCCCGGAAGGCTCCTACCAGAACGGCAAGGTAGCCCGTCTCACCCCGTTCGGCGCCTTCGTCACGCTGGGAAGCGGCGTCGACGGCCTGATTCACATCTCCAAGCTGGGCGCCGGCAAGAGGATTCAGCACCCGCGCGAGGTCCTTGCCGAAGGGCAGGAAGTCGAGGTGAAGGTTGAAGGCGTGGACCGCGAGCAGAGAAGGATCTCGCTGTCGCTTGCCTCGGTGAGCCGCGCCGAGCAGGAGCAAGCCGAAACCATGGACGCCTACAAAAAGACCGTCTCCGAAGCGCCGAAGGGGATGGGTACCCTGGGCGATTTGCTGAAGGCGAAGCTGAAGGGGTAGGCGATTGGAGGATCTGGTCCCTGACCCTGGGTACCTGCTCCGGCTGGCGAAGACGACCATGCCTTACGGGAAGTACCTTGGAACCCTCCTGGTTGATCTCCCGGAGCCTTACCTGGTGTGGATGCGCCAGAAAGGGTTTCCCGCGGGAGAACTGGGCGCCATGCTGCAGTGCATCTACGAGGTGAAGGTGAACGGGCTGGAATACCTGTTCGACCCCTTACGCAGGCGATAACCAAACAAAAAGCCCCTCTTGCCGTGGCAAGGGGGGCTTTTTTATGTGGCACTGGAAGGAGCGGCGACCGAAAACCTAACGCTTCCACGCCACCCGGACCATGCGCTGGTCGTGGCTCCATTGGTAGTGAAGCTCGCCTCGCTGAGACTTGTAGATCTCCCTACCTATCTTTTGGGCCAGCTTGTCCTCGGTAGTAGTAACGGTGATCTGGCCGTTCTCCTCCTTGATCTCCATGATGCGCCCCAGCGGGTTTTTCTCGCGGTGCTTGGACTCCTGCTGCTTGATGCTGTTGAGTATCTCTTCCCTGTGCTGCGCCAGGTAAGGGCCGGACAGCGTCACCACTCCCGCCGGGTCCTCCCCCTGGATGCGCTGGCAGGCCGGGCAGAACACCTCGCCGCTATGTGCGCCGGGGGTGGTTTCAATCTGCCATCTCTTGTTGCGGTAGACGATGCCGCACCCCTTGCATACGGTTCCCTCCTGGAGTCCGCCTTTGGACAGGTAAGGCTCCAAGCTCCGTACCGCCCTTTGTCCCTTTTCCTCCATGGTTATTCTGGCACCTCGTGGCATGGCTACCTCCGTGTTGCGTTAGATTCCTTTAAAGCCACCACAGTATAGCATCCCGATCATACCCCGCATTTTACTGCCCGAGATTTCATGCCTGAGTCGATCGATCTTCCGGATGGGGTCCCTCCAGTCGGCCCAGCTTCCCGGACCTTTTCTCAGATACCGACAAGTTGTCCCGGTTTGAGCAGCGGCAACCGGGGCATGCCCCGATGCGGAGTGGAAACGAAAAAAGGCCCAGTGAATGAAATCACTGGACCTTTTCCCCAGAAATATAACTGGCGCTTAACCGCGGAGAATCCTTTACACATATCCGTCGGTGGGAACGATTGCAGGTGGTGTCGATGCGCATGCTCTCTACTGACCATGCCACCCGTTGCACTCCGTTTACTCCCCCTTTTTGAAGCGGTTTAAACGCGCATGGCGGATGTGATTATTTTAGGCCAATCGGCTTGATCTCCTTAAGCGCCAGTTATGAGCTCCAAAGTACGGTAGAGGTTGGTGAGACCACGCTCTTTTGTGAAGCATCTCCCCGGAAAACGCTTTAGGTAATTCCTTTTACTTCAGGGAATTGCACACCGCGTCTGAAACCTGGGAAATTGTAAGTGTGGAATAATCAGGGTAACCTCATGCTGCCTCTGTACCTGTACTCCAGAGCTATTTCAAAGACCTCTCTGCTATGATTTTAGTCTACGCTCGCCCCAAAAAAGAGTCAACAACTTGAATGGGCCACGCTTCCGTATAAGATTAGATGCCGCTAAAGCTGTACGGGGGGCATCTGATGCCAGAATGGCGGCTGTTGAAATCGGGCTGTGACTGTCAGGCCAGCCCCGTTGTCTGCCGATTGCTGTATGTTCCCATTTGCACCTTGGGAGGAGGTATGACTGTCGACCCGAAAAGAGCGATGGAGGCCAGGAAGGAGCGGATGTTGAGCGAGCACCTTGCCGCGCGGGGGATTCGCGACGCGGCCGTGATGCAGGCGATGCGGGAGGTTCCCAGGGAAGCCTTTCTCCCCTTGGGGATGGAACTTTTTGCCTACGACGACGGTCCGCTCCCCATCGCGGAGGGGCAGACCATCTCGCAGCCCTACATCGTCGCCTACATGATCGAGGCGCTCGAGTTGCTGGGCAGGGAGCGGGTGCTCGAGATCGGCACCGGTTCAGGCTATGCCGCGGCGGTTCTTAGCCGTTGCGCCGCCCAGGTCTACACGGTGGAGCGCATCCCCTCCCTGGCAGCGGGGGCGCGGGCGAGGCTCAAAGAGCTTGGCTACGGCAACGTCACCGTCCATCTCGGGGACGGCACGCTGGGGTGGGAGGAACACGCGCCCTACGACGCCATCGTGGTGACTGCGGGGGCGCCCGAAGTGCCGCGCGAGTTGCTGGACCAGCTGGCGCCCTTGGGGAGGCTGGTGATACCGGTCGGCCCCACCCAGCACCTGCAGGAGCTGGTGCGGGTGCGCCGGACGCGTGATGGGCATTTCCGCCATGAGCAGCTCTGCCCGGTTCGGTTCGTGCCGCTGATCGGCGAGCACGGCTGGTGAGCTAGGCGGGGAGGGGGCCTGAGGCGGGCAGCTGGTCCAGGGTGTCGAGCAGGTTCTTCTCGCTCACGGCGCTGTAGCGCGACACGAGCCGCATCAACTGCTCCGGTAGCGGGGCCGGGATGTTCACTTCTTCGCCGGTTGCCGGGTGCACCAGGGTCGTCTTGAAGGAATGCAGGGCGTGCCCGGTGAAGCCGGTCAGACCCCTCCCGCCGTAGCGCTTGTCCCCCAGGATCGGGTGACCGATCATCCTGAAATGCTGCCTGATCTGATGCATGCGACCCGTGATCGGGTATACCGCCAATAGCGAAACCCCTCCCCCATGAAAAAGCCTCAGGTAACTTGTCTGCGATTCCTTTCCGTCCAACGGCGCATCGATAACGCCCTGCTTCTGGAGCTTTCCCTCCACCAGCGCCAGGTAGAGCTTGCCCAGTCCCTCTTCCTGGACCATCTTGCCGAACATCCCGGCGGCCACAGCGCTCTTGGCGAGGATGATGGCTCCCGAAGTTCCCTTGTCCAATCGGTTCACCGGCCGGAGCCTGCCGACGCCGTCGCGTTTTTGCAGCAGCGTCTCGGCGAGGTCAACCAGGTTCACCTCGTCGGGATCCTCGGTCCGGTGCACCGACAGCCCCGGCGCCTTGTTGAGCGAGATGATCCAGCTGTCCTCGAAGAGTATGTCGAGCTCCGGGGTGAGGCGCGCCAGGAAGGCCGCGGTCTTGGAACTTTCCTTCAACGTGACCTGGTCGGCGAACTTTAGCAGCTGCGCCGCCTCGACGGGGGAGCCGTTCACCTTGACGTGTCCGGAGCTGATCAGCTTTTTGAGGTAGGAAAACTGGGCGGTCGGCAGCAGGTTGCGCATGAAGCTGTCCATGCGCCTGCAGTGGTCTTTGGCGTCTATCTGGTAGGTTAACATGGGGCGGAGTATACCCTCATGAGCTATAAGGCGCAAGCGAATCCCCGTGCGCCGACCGGCTTCCGGGCACCCGCTGCCAGCGTGGAGCCCCCAAGCCCGGGCGGGCCGCTGCTGCAAAAACGCAGCGGGCGGAAAAAAAGGGGCGCCCCCCGTCAGGAGGCGCCCCTTTTTTCAGCCATGAATCGACCCGATTACTTCTTGATGTTGTAGAAGACCTCGTGCCCGCGGAACTGCGCTACATCGTCGAGTTCGTCCTCGATCCTGAGGAGCTGGTTGTACTTGCAGACGCGGTCGGTGCGGCAGAGCGAACCGGTCTTGATCTGCCCTGCGTTCACCGCTACTGCCAGGTCGGCAAGGGTGGTGTCCTCGGTCTCGCCGGAGCGGTGCGAGATGACGCAGGTGTAGCCGGCGCGTTTGGCCATCTCGATGGCGTCGAGGGTCTCGGTCAGGGTGCCGATCTGGTTCAGCTTGATCAGGATGGAGTTGGCGATCCCCTTCTTGATCCCTTCCTTGAGGATGGAGGGGTTGGTGACGAACAGGTCGTCGCCCACGATCTGGATGCGCTTGCCGAGGCGGTCGGTGAGCTTCTTCCAGCCGTCCCAGTCGTTTTCGGCCATGCCGTCTTCGATGGAGACGATGGGGTACTTGTTGACCAGGTTCTCGTAGAAGTCGACCAGCTGGTCCGCGGTCTTCTTGGAATCCGCCTCGTTCTCGAGGGTATAGACGCCGTTTTCGAAGAGTTCGGAAGACGCGACGTCGAGCGCCAAAAGCACTTCTTCGCCCGGCTTGTAGCCGGCCTTGACGATGGCTTCCATGATGACTTCCAGCGCTTCCTCGTTGGATTTGAGGTTCGGCGCGAAGCCACCTTCGTCGCCAACGGCGGTGTTGTACCCTTTGCCCTTGAGGACGCTCTTCAGCGCGTGGAAAATCTCCGCGCCCATCCTGAGAGCTTCCTTGAAGTTGGCCGCGCCTGCCGGCATGATCATGAATTCCTGGATGTCGACGTTGTTGTCGGCGTGAGCCCCGCCGTTGATGATGTTCATCATGGGCAGCGGCAGCTCTTTTGCGTTGCATCCGCCGATGTACTGGTACAGCGGCACTCCGACTTCTTCCGCTGCGGCTTTGGCAACGGCGAGGGAAACGCCGAGGATGGCGTTGGCGCCCAGGCGGCTCTTGAATTCGGTGCCGTCGAGCTCCAGCATCTTCTTGTCGATCCCGACCTGGTCGGTCGCATCCATGCCGGTGATCTCGTCGGCGATGATGTCGTTAACATTGGAAACGGCCTGTTCCACGCCTTTGCCGAGGTAGCGCCCCTTGTCGCCGTCACGCAGCTCCAGTGCTTCGCGCTCGCCGGTCGATGCGCCGGACGGAACCGCAGCCCTTCCCATAACGCCGGAATCCAGGAACACCTCTACCTCAAGCGTAGGATTCCCCCTGGAATCAAGGATCTCTCTGGCATAAACGTCGGTTATCTGGCTCATCTCTCCCCCCTAGGTTGAATTTAAATTATGAAGAGACTACGACTCCCCTCTTAATTGAGTTCCGTTATATAACATTTCTGCACCTAAATGGAAGGGACTTTTGTAAAATTTTGCTAACTTGCTGTCAGAGCTGCTGTTCCCAAGGTTTTTGGTTTAGATTGACAGTAATCCGGCATTAGATATATATTGTCCCCTTGCCTGCCAACCTGCAGCCTCTGTCCTCATGACACGGGAACTATAGATATAATGCCCACCGAAAGCGGCGACAAAAAACAGAAGAGCTCACTCATCCGGCTCTGTGACAGATGGTTGGAAGCAGTTGCCGAAGGCTTCTCCTGTGACAAGTATGAAAAGCGCAGCCGCTTTATCATGCTCTTCCTCACAGCCTTATTCCTCACCCTGCTCATCATCCCGAGCCCGCAGTTCCTCACGGTCAACTACCGCGAAGGCGACATCGCTACTTCGGATATCCGCGCCACCCAGGATTACCTCATCGAGGATCTCCTGCTCACCGAGAAAAAGCGCGCCGAGGCCGAGGCCGTGGCCCCGTTTATCTACAGTCTCGCCCAAAACGGAAACATAGACCTGGTGCGCCGCTTCGAGGAGGCGCTGGAACTCATGCGCGATTCCGGGCAGGGGGAGGCGCGCCGCAACGCCATCGCCGGCGTCCTGGGGGTCGACATCTCGACCCAGGAATTCGGGGCGCTGTCGCGGATCAGGCAGGAGCGTGCCTTTCTCTCCGATCTGGGAAGGCAGCTCGCCCCCATTTACCGTCAGCGTATCGTCGCCGACCGCTCCAATTTCGCCGCGGATCTGCGCCACGGCATCGTAGTACTGGACGAGACCACGCGGCAGGAAGTGGCGGGAGGAGACTACTCATCCAGCATCGACCTCCCCGCGGCCAGGCGCGCCTTTAGCGGCGTCTACCTGACCCAGGGCGCCTCGGCGCATGACCTCGAAATTCTCAGGAAGGTGGCGCAGCGGATGATCGCCCCCAACCTGAGCTTCGACCGCAACCTCACCGACGACAAGAAAAGCGAGGCGCGCGCCGCGGTACGCCCGGTCCTTTTCAAGATGAAACGCGGCGAGATGATCGTCCGGGTCGGGGAGCGGGTCACCTCCGAGCAGGCGATGAAGCTGGAGAAGATCTACAAGGCGAAGAGCCGCGCCCCGATCCTTACCGGGCTGGGGATCTTCGGGCTGGTCGTCGTGCTCTGCTACGTACCGTTTCGCTTCGGCCGCAAGAACATCCGCAAGTTCAACCCGAGCAACAAGGACATCCTGCTTTTGTCGCTCTTGACGGTGGGGAACTTCGCGGTGCTGAAGCTGGTCTCCGCCGTCTCCACCGCCATGGGGGGACTCTTTCCCAGCATCGACACCGCCAGCTATTTCTACGTCTTCCCCTTTGCCGCCAGCGCCATCATCGTGAGGATCATCCTTAACTCCGAGGTCGCGCTGGTTTACTGCGCCGTCACCGCCCCCCTCACCGGCATCATGCTTAACAACTCGCTGCTGGTGGTGATCTACGCCCTCTTGGGGGGTATCGTCGGGGCTCACGGCGTGCGCCAGTGCAAGGAGCGCGGGACCATCTACAGCGCCGGTTTCAAGGTGAGCGTGGTCAACATGGCGCTTGCCGTCTGCTTCTACGTCTACAGCGACAGCCATTTCTCGTTGCAGACCGTATACTGCGTAGCCTTCGCCCTTCTGGGGGGCCTCATCAACGCGGTCTTCGCCTCGGGAACCATCCCGCTCATCGAGGCGCTCTTCCAGTACACGACGGACGTGAAGCTCCTCGAACTCGCCAACCTAAATTCGCCGCTTCTGCGCGAGCTGATGATCCGCGCCCCCGGGACCTACCACCATAGCGTGCTCGTGGGGAACATGGTGGAGGCGGGAGCCGAGGCCATCAACGCGAACCCGCTCCTGGCCCGGGTAGCCGCGTACTACCACGACGTCGGCAAGCTCAAGAAGCCGCAGTACTTCATCGAGAACATCCGCGACGGCGAGAACCGCCACGACAAGCTCTCCCCGAGCATGAGCGCACTGATCCTCATTTCGCACATGAAGGAAGGGGTGGAGCTCGCCAAGGAGCACCGGGTAGGGCAGCCGATCATCGAGATCATCCGCCAGTCCCACGGCACCTCCCTGATCAGCTACTTCTACCTGAAGGCGAAGGGGCTGGAGACCCCGGGCGCCCCGCCGGTGGAGGAGCGGGACTTCCGCTACCCCGGCCCCAAGCCGCAGACCAGGGAAGCCGGCCTCGTGCTCCTGGCGGACTGCGTCGAGGCCGCCTCGCGCACCCTCACCGACCCGACCCCGGCCAGGATCCAGGGGATGGTGCAGAAGATCATCAACAACATCTTCATCGACGGGCAGCTCGACGAGTGCGAGCTGACGCTCAAGAACCTGCACGAGATAGCCAAGAGTTTCAACCAGATACTCGCCGGGATCTACCACCAGCGCATAGACTACCCGGAGCCGGCCTACAAGGAGAAGAACATTGTCAAGAAGTGCCCAGAGGATTGCGATAGCGAACCGCCAAAGGCGGATCCCGGTCGGGACGACGGCGTTGCGAAAGGTGGCGCAGAGGATCTTAGACGCCTTGGGATGTCCTGAGGCGGAACTCTCCATCAGCATCGTCGGCGACCGCGCCATCAGGGTCATCAACCGCGATTACCTGGGGCGGGACAAGGCGACCAACGTGATTTCGTTCGCCATGCAGGAAGGGGAGTTCGGCGCAGTCAACCCGGAGCTTTTGGGGGACGTGGTGATCTCGGTGGACACCGCCCTCCGCGAGGCGGAGGAGGCGGGGGAGACCTTCCTAAGCCGCCTCTACTTCCTGCTTATGCACGGCATCCTGCACATCACCGGATACGATCACGAAAGAAGCGGCGAGGCTGAGGCGGCCCGCATGGAGGCGAAGGAGCGCGAGATCTTCGCCCTCTTGGTCGGGGAAGGTCTTGTCTAGCGTCCGCAGGGGGAAGCGATGAAGCCCACGAGCTTCGTCGAATCGGTGAACTGCGCCATAGAGGGGATCCTCTACACGGCGCGGACGCAAAAGCACATGAGGCACCATTTTCTGGCCGCGCTGGTGGTGCTGGTCGCCGCCCTCCTCTTGCGGGTCACCCTGCTGGAGTTCATGCTTCTGGCGCTCGCCATCAGCTTCGTGCTTTTTGCCGAGCTTTTGAACACCGCCATCGAGGTGGTGGTGGACATGATCTCCCCGGAGTTCAACCCCATGGCGAAGCTCGCCAAGGACGTCGCGGCGGGCGCGGTGCTCGTGGCTGCCTTCGGGACGGCGATCATGGGATACCTGGTGCTGTCGAAGTACATTTTCCCGGTGGAAAAGAGGTTGCTTGCCATGGTCGGAACCGGTTCGGAGCTGGGGATCCTTGTCTCGGTGATCCTGGTGCTCATCGCCGTCATCATACTGAAGGGGGTGACCGGCAGCGGCACGCCGCTCAAGGGGGGAGTCCCCAGCGGCCACTCGGCGGTCGCCTTCTCCATCGCCACCTCGGTCACCCTGCAGACCCAGGACCCGCTCATCGCGCTTTTGTGCCTGATACTCGCCCTCATGGTGAGCCACTCAAGGCTTTTGCTGAAGATCCACACGGTGCGGGAACTCGTGTACGGCGCGCTCACCGGCATCTCGATCACCGTGGCGGTGAACCTGCTATTCAACGCCTTCGCCTGAGAGGGAAGATCAAACGGTTAACGCAACAACGGAGGAGAAACGTCCTTGGAAGAGGATAACGGAAGCAAGGGGCAGGGCTTGATCGAGTCCCTCACCAGGCTCTTGTACGGCAAGAAGCGGGTCACCGAGGCCGAGATCCAGGAGATGATGGACGCCGGCGAGGAAGAAGGGGTCATCAACCAGGAGGAGAACGCGATGATTCGTTCCATCCTGGGCCTGGGTGACTCCATGGTGCGCGAGATCATGCTGCCGCGCATGGAGATGTCCTGCGTCTCCATCGAAGACGAGGTGAGCGAGGTGCTGAAATCCATCATCGCCTCCGGCCATTCCCGCCTCCCGGTCTACGAAGGAACCATCGACAACGTGATCGGCCTCATCTACGCCAAGGACCTGCTTCGGTATTGGGGGGAGCCGGACCACGCGATTGAGCTTAGAAAGCTGATCCGCCCGCCGTTTTTCATCCCCGAGACCAAGAACCTGGAGGAGTTGCTGCACGACTTCAAGAAGCGGCGGGTGCACATGGCCGTCGTCATCGACGAGTACGGCGGCACGGCCGGGCTCGTCACCATCGAGGACCTCCTGGAGCAGATCGTCGGGGACATCCAGGACGAGTACGACCTGGAGACCGAGCGGCTGTCGGTGCAAGCGGACAACTCCATCGTGGCCGACGGCAGGCTTCCCATCGAGGAGCTGCAGGAGCATTTCGACGTGGTGGTGGAGAAGGACAAGTTCGAGACGGTGGGGGGGCTCATTTTCCATCTCACCGGGCGCATCCCCGCCGCCGGAGAGGTGATCGAGAGCGACGACCTGGTCTTGACCGTGCTGGAGGCTGACGAGAGGCGCATCGCCAAGGTGCATATCTCCAGGCGCGAGGCGCGGCCGCAGGACAAGGAGTCCGAGGCGCCGTGAGAAAAAGCAAGATGAACCTTGGGAGGTCTGCTGCGGGGCGCTACCTGCTGGCGCTTCTTTCCGGGGGGATGCTGGCGCTGGCATTCCCGGAGCCGGGCATCTCGGCTTTGGCCTGGATCGCTTTCGTGCCGCTGTTTCTGGCCGCAGCCGGCGCTTCACCGGGAGAGGGCTTCAGGCTCGGTTTCACCGCCGGTTGCGCCGCCTATGCCGGCATCCTTTACTGGCTGAACATAGTGATGACTACCTACGGGAAGCTCCCCCTGTCCGCGAGCGTCGCCCTTTACCTGGCGCTGGCAGGCTACCTGGCGCTCTACCCGGGGATCGTCCTCTGGCTTACGCGGCGCTGCGAGTCGAAGCGGATCGGGCTGATGCTCACGTTTCCCTTTTTGTGGGTGGCGGGGGAGCTCGTCCGCTCCTATCTTCTCACCGGTTTCCCTTGGGCCAACCTCGGCTATTCGCAGTACCGGACCCTGCCGTTGATCCAGATCAGCGACCTCACCGGGGTTTACGGGGTCAGTTTCCTGGTCGCCTTCGCCAACGTGGTTTTCTACCGGATCTGGGTATCCATGCGCCACAGGGAGCGCTATCCGGTGACGGGCCTGCTGGCGCTGCTGGTGCTGATCGCAGCGACCATCGGGTATGGCGTCATCGCGCTCAGCCGCCCCGAGAAGGGGGAGCTGCAGCGGGTCCTCATGGTGCAGGGAAACATCCGCCAGGAACAAAAGTGGGACCCCGCCTTCCAGCAATCGACCGTGGCGACCTACGAGCGGCTCACCCGCCAGGGTGCGCAAAGCCCCGGCACCCTGGTGGTCTGGCCGGAGAGCGCGCTTCCCTTCTTCCTGCAGTCGGAGCCTCTCTATGCCGCGCGGGTTAAGGCCCTGGCGGCGGAGCTGAAAAGCTACCTGCTGACCGGGAGCCCCGCCTACGACCAGGAGGGAGAAAAGGTGCGCTACCTGAACAGCGCGTTCCTGATCTCCCCGGCCGGCGTGGTTGCCGGAAGAAGCGACAAGCTGCACCTGGTTCCCTTCGGCGAGTACGTGCCGCTGGCGTCCCTGCTCCCCTTCGTGAACAAGCTGGTGGAGGGGATCGGCGACTTCTCCCCCGGAAAGGGGGCGGCACCGCTTAAGACCGGCAACGGGAAGATCGGGGTCCTGGTCTGCTTCGAGGGGATCTTCCCTGAGGTGGCGCGCGCCTACGTGGAAAACGGGGCGACCATGCTGGTGAACATCACCAACGACGCCTGGTTCGGGCGCTCTTCCGCTCCCTATCAGCATCTCTCCATGACGGTGTTCCGGGCCGTCGAGAACCGGGTTCCGCTGGTGCGCGCGGCGAACACCGGGATCTCCTCGGTGATAGACAGCAAGGGTCACATCCGGGGCATGACCCCGCTCTTCGAGGAGGCGACCCTTTCCGGGGAGGTGAGGATGGGGACCGGCGGCACCTTTTACAGCCGCTACGGCGACATCTTTGCCCTCCTTTGCCTGGGGACCGGCATCGCGCTCGGCGCGGCCTGCTTCAGAAAGAAACGCTTTTAGGTGCAGCGCCACCTGTAGAAGCGGCACCAGCCGCTGCAACCAAACGCACTCCCCTTGGGGGATTAAAGAGAGATAAGGAGAATCAGATGTTCAGAGAAGAAATTGCCAAGGTAGAAGAACTCACCGAGCGTATTGACAAGCTCCGGGGGTCTCTTTGAAGTAGATGACAAGAAGGAGCGGATGCAGGAACTCGAGGAGCTGACCTCCCGCCCGGATTTCTGGAACGATGCGGACAACGCCCAGAAGGTGCTCAGATCCAGGACCGCGATGGAAAAGGACGTCACCACCTGGGAGAGCCTCGACAAACAGGCGCGGGACATAAAGGAGCTGATCGAGCTGGGGAGCGAGGAGCAGGACGAGGCGACCCTGGCCGAGGTAGCCGCCATGAACGCGCAGCTGGAGACCGGGGTGTCCCAGGCGGAATTCCGCAGGATGCTTTCCGGCCCCCACGACGCCTCGGGGGCCTTCGTCTCCATCAACTCCGGGGCGGGGGGGACCGAGTCCCAGGACTGGGCCGAGATGTTGTTGCGGATGTACCTGCGCTACTGCGAGAAGAAGGGGTGGAAGACCGAGATCACCGATTACCAGGAAGGCGACGGCGCCGGGGTAAAGGGGGTCACCTTCGCGGTCACCGGCGAATTCGCCTACGGCTATTTGAAGGCCGAGGCGGGAATCCACCGGCTGGTGCGCATCTCCCCCTTCGACAGCTCCGCCCGGCGCCACACCTCGTTCGCCTCGGCTTTCGTCTTCCCGGTAATCGAGGAGGAAGACATCGAGATCAAGATCGCCGAGAGCGACCTGCGCATCGACACCTACCGTTCCAGCGGCGCCGGCGGGCAGCACGTCAACACCACCGACTCCGCCATCAGGATCACCCACATCCCCACCGGGACCGTGGTCGCCTGCCAGAGCGAGCGGAGCCAGCACATGAACAAGGCCACCGCCATGAAGGTGCTGCGCTCGAAGCTCTACGAGATGGAGCTGCGCGAGCGGGAGGCAAAGGCGTCGGACATAGCGGGCGAGAAGAAGGAAATCGGCTGGGGGAGCCAGATCCGCTCCTACGTGCTGCACCCGTACAAGATGGTGAAGGACCTGCGCACCGGTGTGGAGAGCGGCAACCCCGACGCCGTCCTCGACGGTTCCCTCGACGACTTCGTGGTCCCGTACCTTATGGGAGTGCGCCGGGAGACCAAGGATATTTAGGGTAAGGATTCATCCAATGTTCAAAAAAATTCACGTACTGGCCATCTGCCTGATGCTCCTGGCGCCGGCTGCCACCGGATGCGCCGCCCAGCGCGCAGGACTTTCCAGCGTAGGCTATGCCATCCAGGTAGGGGCCTTCTCCGACGTCAAAAACGCCGAGCGCGTCACCCGCAAGCTGCAGGAACAGGGTATCGAGGCTTTCTACTTCAAGAAGGAGAACGGCATCTACGCCGTGCGCTTCGGCGACTTCCCCCGCCGCGAGGACGCGAGGCAGGTGGCCCAGAAGCTGGTGAAGGACCGGGTGGTAACCTCGTATTTCATCGCCACGCCGCAGGCCGAGCGGACCCCGGCGGTCCGCGAGCCCTCGCTGCACAAGGCTCCTTCTCCCTCCATCGCCAAGCCGCCGGCGCTGCCAAGAAAAACCGAGGAATCCGTGGCCAAGCGCGACAGAAGCGACATGGGGGGGATCGCCGCCCGCACCGCCGAGCGCTTCGTAGGCATCCCGTACCGTTGGGGTGGGGACACCGTCGTCGACGGCATGGACTGCAGCGGATTCGTCCGCGCCGTCTACAACCTGTGCGGCGTCAACATCCCGCGTACTTCACGGGAGCAGTACCGCGTGGGGGACGTGGTGGGGCGGGATGAATTGAAGGACGGCGACCTGGTATTTTTCGGGGGCTCCCCCGAGGAGATCAACCATGTCGGGATCTTCGTCGGCAACGGCCGTTTCGTCCACGCCCCGCGCAGGGGGGACGACATCAAGGTGAGTTCCATGGACGAGTCGTACTTCCAGAAACGATTTATCGGCGCTAAAAGGTATTTTTAAGGAAAAGCCGCGTCATGCCGATAGGTTAATGGTAAGCCGCGCCACTAGCTTCCGAACCTCGCGTTTCGGACAGAGAGTGGCGCGCAAAACCGGGCGCGGCGCTAAGAACATAGAAGGTAGAAAAGAAGCTAAGACAGGAGCAGTTATGGCATTTATCAAACCGTTCAAAGCGGTACGCCCGAAGAAGGAGCTGGCCGAGAAAGTGGCCGCTCTCCCCTATGACGTCATGAACACCGAAGAGGCCATCGCGATGGCCGCCGGGAACCCGATGAGCTTTCTGCACATCTCCCGCCCCGAGATCGACCTGCCGCAGGGGATCGATGTCCACTCCGAAGAGGTCTACATCAAGGGACATGAAAACCTGAAGGGTTTCCTGGCGCAGGGTGTGCTGGTTCAGGACGAAAGCGAGCAGTATTACGTCTACCGCCAGAAGATGGGGGGGATCACCCAGACCGGCCTGGTCGTCTGCGCCGGCGTGGATGACTATCAAAGCGGCACCATCAAGAAGCACGAGCTGACCCGTGCCGACAAGGAAGAGGACCGGGTCAGGCATATCGACGTTTTGAACGCCAACGACGAGCCAGTCTTTTACACCTACCGCAACAACCCCGGCATCACCCGGACCATTGAAGAGGTGACCAAGGGGGAGCCGGTCTACGACTTCACCACCGACGACGGCGTCTCCCATGCCCTTTGGACCATTGCGGACCGCGCCCTCATCGACTCGCTTACCAGCAGCTTCGCGGCCATCCCGACACTCTACGTCGCCGACGGCCACCACCGGAGCGCCGCGGCGAGCCGGGTGCGCGACCTCAGGAAAAACGCGAACTATAAGCACACCGGCAGCGAAGAGTACAACTACTTCCTCACCGTGATCTACCCGGACAACGAGATGACCATCATGCCCTACAACCGCGTGGTGAAGGATCTCAACGGCCGGAGCGTGGCCGAGTACATGGCCCGGGTCGCCGAGCGCTTCGAGGTCACCCCGGTCTGCGGCCCGGTGAAGCCGGGCGAGCGGCACCAGTTCGGCATGTTCCTGGCCGGGAAGTGGTACGAGCTCGTTCCCCGCGAAGAGTCTTTTTCCGAGACGGACCCGGTGGCGTCGATGGACGTCTCCATCCTCCAGGACAACCTGCTCAACCCGGTCCTCGGGGTGCGCAACCCGCGCACCGACCAGCGCATCCATTTCGTGGGGGGGATCCGCGGGGTCGAGGAGCTGGAGAGGGTGGTGAACTCCGGAGAATACGAGGTCGCCTTCTCGCTCTTCCCGACCTCCATCGAGGAGCTTATGTCCCTTGCCGACGTGGACAAGATCATGCCGCCCAAGTCGACCTGGTTCGAACCCAAACTCAGAAGCGGTCTGTTCATCCATATGCTCGACTAGAAAAACTGCTGTTCTCACCGACAAGAAGAACAAAACACAGACGGAGGAAGTAGATGCGCAACGTAGAGAAGTTCATCGTCGTTTTGCTGCTCCTGGCAGCAGTGGCCATTCCCGCATGTTCCCAGAAAGAGGCGAAGCCGGTGACGGAAAAGGCCGCCGAGAGCAAGGCCCCCGCCGGCGCGACGGTGACTGCTTCCGGGCTCTCCTATACCGATATCGTTAAAGGTACCGGCGCCGCTCCCACCTCCGGGAAGATGGTGACCGTGCATTACACGGGCGTTTTGGAAAACGGCACCAAGTTCGACAGCTCCGTAGATCGCGGCCAGCCCTTCAGCTTCCGCATCGGTGCGGGCGAGGTGATCCCCGGGTGGGACGAAGGTGTCATCTCCATGAAGGTCGGCGGCAAAAGAAAGCTGGTCATCCCGCCGCAGCTTGGTTACGGCGCGTCAGGGGCCGGCGGGGTGATTCCCCCGAACGCCACGTTGATCTTCGATGTGGAACTGCTGGACGTAGAAAAGTAGAGCTTTTCCGGCTCTTGCAATGACCCTTCGGTCCTGTAGATTTGTCATCTGTGTTTTTTGCCGGTGACCCTACAGGGTTTCATTGCGAGGTGCCGCATGCGCTTTTTGCCTTTTGCCCTTATCCTGCTCTCCCTGCCGCTTAGCGGACAGGCCCTGGCCGGACAGAAGAGTGTCACCTATTTCCTGGACGGCGCCCGGGTGGAGCAGGAGCTGCCCGCTGCTAACGGCTACGTCGAGCTCCCTCTCCCCGACAACTTCGCCCCGGGCTCGCTGCGGGTGAAGCCGGCGTCCGGCGGGGGGGTGCTCCGGGTGGAACTGGTGGCGGCGCAAAAGGAGCGGCGGCGTGCCGGGGAGATAGCGCGCCTGAAGGAGCGCAAGGCCGAATTGCAGGACCGCATGGCAGTCCTGGAAAGGCGCGAGGAGATCTTCAGCGCTGCGGCCAGGTCGCAAAGCGGCAAGGCGCCGCGCAAGACCAAGGCGAACCCCGACCCCCTGGGGTCCTTGCAGCAGGGAACGGACTTCGCGCTGAACCAGATGGAGTCGGTGTACCGCAGTAAGCGCAAGTGCCGCAACAACCTCGAAGAGGTGGAGCGGCAAATAGCCGCGGCCGCCAAGGGAGTGGCCGCAGCAAGGATCTGGCTGGCCGGAGGCAAGGCGCGGGTCAGCTACCTTTTGCAGGACGAGCGCTGGACACCCTGTTACGACCTTCGCGTCTCAGGAGAAGGTAGCGGGGAGTTGCTGCTGCACGCGAGGCTACCCCGGCGCGAAAAGGGGGTGCAGTATGCCGTCTCGCGGGGGACCGTTGCGGAAGCCGTAAAAGCGCAGACGGTACGGGGGGAATATCCCACGCTGTCGCGCTACCCGCTGCAAGCGGTGGTGGGTGCGGAAAAGGGATCGCCTCCCTCGCGCCTCTCCTTTACCGCGGTCGAGGCGGGGCTTCCGCCGGGTGAGGGGTACCTGTTCTGGCATGGCGAATACCTCGGCGGCGGTAGGTTCGCAGGTGGCGGAGCCACGGAATTCTCCCTAGCCAAGTGACTGTACCTGGGACGATCGGAGGGCTCGCGATTACCGATCTGTCCTTGCCTTTGTATGATTAAGATGCTATAAGGAAGCGGTTTTTGTGATGAAGTGACTACAATCCCAGTGAGAAGGAGGAGATATGCCCGTAACGTCTTCAGATTTCGTCAAAGCCCTCGAAGTAGGCCGTCCCCCCAACGTCGCGAAACTTTTCCCCAATTCCAAGGCTTTGCTGGTCAGCGGCAAGGTGATCGATCGCGCCATGAACGCCAAGGGGCACGCCCTCGCACTGGCAGCCAACGGCAGGAACCACTTCGTCATCCGCGGCGTGCTGGCTGCGGCACAAAGGGCCAACGCCGCCGTCCTCATCGAGATCGCCAAATCCGAGGGGGGCCAGAAAGCGTACTGCCCCGTCAACTACTGGAACATGGCCCGTCAGGTCGACGCCGTCGCCAATGAACTCGGCATCACCATTCCGGTCGCCATCCATGCCGACCACTACGGCATCAAGGGTGAGGGTGACATCAAGTCGGCCAAGGTCGAGATCCCCAGCATGTTCGACGCCGGCATCACCTCCATCGCCATCGACGCATCCCACCTCCCCGACGAAGAAAACCTCCTGGCGAACCTGGAACTGAACCAGTTCATCCCTGCCTGGGCAGGTCTTGAGACCGAGGTGGGCGAGATCAAGGGTAAAGAGGGGCTCTCCACCGTGCCCGAGGCGCTTTTCCTTATCAAGGGATTGAACGCCCACGGCGTCTTCCCGGACTGGATCGCCCTCAATAACGGCACCACCCACGGGATCGAGGCGTCCGACGCCGGCATCCAGGTGGAACTGACCGCCGAAATCCACGAGGCCATCAAGCAATACGGCGTGAACGGCGCCCAGCACGGCACCTCCGGCAACAGCTACGACAGGCTGCGCCAGATCGCCCAGAAGACCCGCACCACCAAGGCCAACGTCGCCACGGCGCTGCAGTTCATCTCGTGGGGGCTCGAGGTCAACGACTACGGCAACGCCAAGCTCGACGCGAACGGCAACTTCATCAAGGTGAAGGGCGAGGGGATGACCGAGGAGCTTTGGACCGAAATGGTCGCTTTCGCCGACTCCAAGGGGTGGAAGAAAGGGGATTACAAAAACCTCAACCTCCCGTTCGAAAACAAGCTCCTGGCACAGCCCAAGGAGGCGCGTGACAGGATGGCCAAGCGGGTCGAGGATTTCGCCTACAAGCTCATCACCGAGGTGTTCAACTCCGGCGATACCGCGCCGCTTGCCGTCGACGCCATCCTCAAAGCGGGCTCTTACGATCTCGGCCCCAAGGGCAAGCGCGTCGAGGATCCGGCACAGTGGACCAAGGAAATGCTCCCGAAGCAGGCTGCCGGGCTTTCCAGGGATAAAGGGCCTGCGGGTAACTTCGAAGACTAAAAAGCCGTCGTTGCAGCGATTCGCGGAACACGAGGGGGGCGCCGCGCCCCCCTTTTTTGACTGGGTGTCCGAAAGGGGATCACGATGAAAGACAGGCGCAATTTTTCACGGGTCGAGTTCAGGGTTTCGGCGTTGCTGCAGGCAGAGGGTGTGGCGATAAAGGGCGAGGTAACGGACGTAAGTCTGCACGGTCTCTACATGGAGACCGATGAGCAGATACCGATGGGGAGTCCTGTGGAGATCACCATCTACCTTTCCGCGACCACCGAGCCCGTCGTCATCAACGTGAAGGGGACGGTGGCAAGGCTGGTTCCGGGGGGGATCGGGTGCGCCTTCGACAAGATGGACATCGAATCCTTCGCCCATCTCCGCAGCATCATCTCCTACCAGGGGGGAGACGAGTCCAAGGTCATGGCCGAGTTCTCCGAGTACATCGTCAGGAAGATGCATGATGAGTGACGCGGAGGTTCCGGGTCTGGAACCGCTGCGGGCCTGGTTTGCCTCGTACTGCGATTCCTTCCGCGGCGCGGACCCGGAACAGCAGCGCAACTTCGACCTCAAGGAAAAACATACCCGCAACGTCTGCCTTGCCGCCCGCCGCATCGCGCAGGGGGAGAGCCCGAGGTTCTGCATACTGGCCGAGGTGGCCGCCGTTTGCCATGACCTGGGCCGCTTCCCCCAATTCAGGGACTATCACACCTTCAAAGACAGCGATTCCGTCAACCATGCCCATCTCTCGGCCCAGGTGGCCCGGCAGCACGCGCTGCTCGATTTTCTCCCCCGTGAGGAGAGGGAAGCTGTGGAGATCGCGGTTCGGCTGCATAACGCTTTCGAGGTTCCGGCCGGACTCCCGCCTGAGACGGAAAAACTGCTGCGTCTGCTGCGCGATGCCGACAAACTCGACATCTGGCGCGTCTTCATCGAGTACTTCGAAACTCCGGAAGAGGAGCGCCCCTCCGCCGCCGGCCTCGGGTTTCCAGACCTGCCGGGGTGCTCTCCCGAAGTGATGGATGCGGTGAGAAACGGGAAGATGGTGCACCTCTCCAGCCTGAGAAGCTTGAACGACTTCAAACTCCTGCAGTTGTCGTGGATCTATGACATCAACTTCGTCTCGGCTCTCAGGCTTATCCGCGAGAGGGGCGTGCTGGAGCAGTTCGCTGCCATCCTCCCCGCCGACGAGGCGGTCGCCGACGTGCTGGCACAGGTGCGGGGATATCTGGAACAGCGACTGAAAGAGGGCGGCGGCACTGCATAGCGACTACCTGAACCTTCCCTTAAAGGTGTTCATCGAGAAAAAGGAGCAAAAAATGCACAGATACCTCGGTCGAAGCGCAATCGTAATGGTTTTGCTGGCAATGGTGCTGCTTATAGCGGAGCAGAACGCGGATGCCCGCGCCGGCGGCGGACGCTCCTTTGGAAGCAGAGGGAGCCGGAGCTATTCGCGCCCCGTCGCTCCGCCGTCCCAGTCGCCGTCACGTCAGTACGCACCGAGCCCCACCCCAAGTCCCATGACTCCCCCTTACCAGCAGCCCTCGCGCGGCTTCGGCGGCTTTGGCAGGAGCCTCTTGGGCGGGCTCGCCGGGGGCTTCCTGGGAGGGATGCTGTTCAGGTCTCTGGGCTTTGGCGGCGGCATGGGCATGGGGGGCGGCATCGGCCTCTTCGATATCCTGCTTCTGGCCGGCATCGCCTATCTCATCTACCGGATGGTCAAGAAAAAGCGTGAGCCCGAAGCAGATGTCTACGGGCAGCGTCCCAACGTGATCGACATCGATCACTATCAGGTCAGCCAGGGAAGTGCGCAGTCCCTGGGATACCAGCAGGCACAGGACGAAGTCGAGGAGGGGCTTTCGCACATCCGTCAGATGGATCCTTCTTTTGACGAAGGCCGCTTCAACGACGCCGTCATGGACATGTTCTTCAAGATCCAGGGGGCCTGGATGAACCGTGACCTCTCCGGCGTCTCCGCTCTTTTCACCGATGAAATGCGGGCCGCCATGCAGAATGACGTCGATCAACTGCTGCGGGAGAAGAGGGTGAACCGGCTGGAGAACATCGCGGTGCGCAACGTGGAGATCTCGGAGGCGTGGCAGGAGAGCGGCAAGGACTTCATCACCGCCCTCGTTTATGCCAACCTCCTCGACTACACGACTGACGACGCTACCGGGGCCGTCGTCTCTGGGAGCAAGACCGACCCGGTCAAATTCGAGGAGTACTGGACCTTCACCAGGACGGTCGGCAACAACCCCTGGAAGCTGAGCGCGATCAACCAGAAGTAACCGCCCCGCCGGATATCGGTTCAAGCCATCCCTGAATGGGACTGGCTCCGCAAGGTGCCTGTCCCCCTTCAGCGAGCTCCCAGTCCGGCTGCGCGCAAAGAAGTGGAGATTATTTGTGGAGCTGCATTACGCCAGGCTGCTGTTCACCTTTACCCTCGCGTCGGATCTTCCTGACCCCCACGCTTTTTTTGTCACCCGCGCCGAGTTCGAGAGCGCCTTCCGAAGCTCTCTTGCCTGCCGCAGGTCCGACTGCGCCGGCTGCCTTCCTGCGGCCCCCTGTCCTTTTCCCGCCACCTTCGGGCAGCAGATAGCCAAGGACCCGGAAGCGGTCCGGCGGCACCAGAAGCCGCCGCTTCCCTTCATCTTCCAGTTCCCTGTGCTACCTCCATCCCCTAACCGCGGCACGAACCATCAGCTGGCTCTACACCTGGTCGGTAGCGCTGTCCAGCATGTCTTCTATTACCTTTGTGCGGTGCGGGTTCTCGTAGAATCCAGGAAAGGGCGCGTCTTGCGGGTGGAAGCGGAGGCTCCGGGAGGAGGGCGTACCCCGATCGACGCGGCCTGCGGCGTCCCGCTGCTCAGTTCACAGGACCCGGTGCTGGCAGGACCGCTTTCGACGGAGACGGTGACCCTGCATCTGCTCACCCCGCTGAAACTCGTCCATGAGGGAAGGCTGCTGAAGACCTTCACCTTCGCCCAATTCGCGCGGTCGCTGATGCGCCGCATCTCCTCGCTTGCTTATCATTACGAGGGGGCGGAGCCGTCCCTCGATTACCGCTGGCTCTCCCAGAGCAGCGATGCCGTGGAAACCCTCGAGTACGGCTGCCGGCTGGTCTCGTGGAACGGCCGTCCGGCGGGGATCGCCGGAACCGCGGTATTTGGCGGCGATCTCGAGCCGTTTCACCTGCTCTTGCAACTTGGGATGGCCACCCATCTCGGCAAAGGTGCTTCCTTTGGCTTTGGCTCTTACCGCGTAGAGAGTTGAGCCTTTCCTGCCGCTTTAAGACCCCACTGCCGCACCGCAACGCGATTAGAACCCCTGTCAGAGCAGATTAATCTCTTGTAATGATAGTTATCTCAGCTAGAATTCGGTGGTATTTTAACGTTAGTACAACTACAGGAGCCTGTTCATGGGACAAGGCATCTGGAAACCCCTGATGATCGCCGCATTGTTCGTGCTGTTGGTCGACCTGTTCTACGGTGCAGTCGTGAAGCCGACGGCGGAGCGCGGGGCCGACATCAGCTACACCCGTTTCCGGGACGAGGTGGCAGCGAACAACGTGACCAAGGTCACGCTCAAGGGGAAGAACGTCAAAGGGCAGTTCCGCAATCAGGTCAAGGTTCCCGCGGCCACCGTCGATGAAAAGGGGGGGACCGTCAGCGTCTCCAACTTCACCACCACATTACCGTCTATAGAAGATATGACCCTGTTGCCCGAGCTTAACAGCAGACGGGTCGACGTCTCGGTCGTTTCCACGGAAGGGTCAGCGATGGGGACCTTGTTCCTGTACCTCCTGCCGTGGCTCATCATCCTCGGGGTCTGGTGGTTGGTGATGCGGGGGATGAGAAAGCAGGGACCGACCGGGATGATGGGCGGGTTCGCCCGCTCCGGCGCCAAGGCGTATACCTCCGAGCGGATCGAGGTGACATTTACGGACGTGGCCGGCATGGAAGAGGCCAAGCAGGAACTGCGCGAGGTGGTGGAATACCTGAAAGAGCCTAAGAAGTTCCAGCAGGTAGGAGGAAAGGTCCCCAAAGGGGTGCTGCTGGTCGGGCCTCCGGGAACCGGCAAGACGCTTTTGGCGAGGGCGGTGGCGGGGGAGGCTGGTGTACCTTTTTTCTCCATTTCCGCATCGGCCTTCATAGAGATGTTCGTCGGGGTGGGCGCGAGCCGGGTGCGGGATCTTTTCGCCACGGCAAGGAAATCGCTCCCCAGCATCATCTTCATTGACGAGCTGGATGCAGTCGGAAGGAGCCGTGGAGCGGGTTTCGGCGGTGGGCATGACGAGCGCGAACAGACTTTGAACCAGCTGCTCTCGGAGATGGACGGTTTCGATCCCCACACAGAGTTGGTCGTCATTTCTGCCACCAACAGGCCCGACGTCCTCGATCCTGCCCTGCTTCGCCCCGGGCGCTTTGACCGCACCGTGGTCATAGAGCGGCCGGACTGGCGTGACCGCGAGAAGATCTTGAGGGTTCATACCAAGAAGATCCCGCTGGCAGCCGATGTCGATCTGGGGGTCATCGCCAAGGGAACACCTGGGATGACCGGAGCGGACCTGGAGGGATTGGTCAACGAGGCGGCGATTCTCACCGCGCGTGAGAACAAGCATGTCGTCGGTCTGGACGAGTTGGAACGGGCGAAGGACAAGCTCCTGATGGGGGGCGAGCGGCACATGGTGATCTCGGACGAGGAGCGGCGGATCACGGCCTGCCATGAGGCGGGGCACGCCCTGGTGGCCCGCCTTCTTCCGAGCACCGATCCGGTCCACAAAGTAACCATACTGCCGCGGGGGCGTGCTCTTGGGGTTACCCAGCAGTTGCCCGAAGACGACCGTTACCACTACCCGCGCGCCTATCTCGTCAACCGTCTGTGCGTGGCGCTGGGGGGGAGGGTCGCCGAGCGGATCGTCTTCAACGACGTGTCGTCGGGTGCCCAGAGCGATCTGAAGCATGTAACTGACCTGGCGGAAAAGATGGTATGTCAGTGGGGGATGAGTGAGAAGATAGGGCCGATGACCTTCTCCAGAGGAGAGGAGCATCCCTTTCTCGGTATGAAGCTCGCGGAAGAAAAGACATTTTCCGAAGAGATGGCCTGGCTGATAGACCAGGAGATAGCGTCGTTTATCAGGGCAGCCGAAGGTAAGTCACTGGAGCTTTTGAGTGCCAATCGGAGCAAGTTAGATGCATTGGCGGCGGCGTTACTGGAAGAAGAGACCCTTGACGGCCAGCGCGTCGACGAGATTTTGTCGGGAGCGTGACTCAATCGTGTCCCAGGCAGTACATGCGGTCAACGGTCCACCAGGTCCACAAAGCCGGACCCTTTCCCCGACTAGTAGATTATGATGTAACCCTTCTTAGTAGCGATCCCGGTAATTTCAAGCGTATCCTTGATCCTGAAGGTCTCTCCGTCCAAGGTGAAAACATAGCCGTCGCCGTCAGCTACGGCCAGTTCCATCAAAGCTTCAAAAGTTGCTGTCTTTATAGTTTCCATGGGCGGCACTATACCATTTGTTGCAGACCTCGTAAACCCTGACAGTATTGCATTACAACTTATTTATGTCATAGTACTCACTGCTAAAATTCCGTATGACTTTCATTTCTATTTCAATGTTATCGAGGTGTACATGGTGAGACAGAGAAAGAGTGGGGTACTGCTGCACCCCAGCTCGTTGCCAGGAGCCGGAGGCATAGGTTCATTTGGCGAAGAAGCGCGGCGTTTCGTTGACTTTCTGCACAAATCCGGTCAGTCTCTCTGGCAGATCCTTCCCCTTGGCCCTACCGCCTATGGAAACTCCCCATATTCCTGTTACTCGGCCTTTGCGGGCAACCCCCTTCTGGTCAACCTGGAAGCAGTCCAGGACGATGGGGATCTATTGCCCCAGGAAAACAGGCCCGACCTTTCCACCGACAGGATTGATTTCCCGACGGTCGAAGAGTACAAGCTGGGGCGCTTGAGGGATGCGGCGGCGCGTTTTTTCGCGGAGGCGCCGCAAAAGCGCAAAGAGGAATTCTGGCAGTTCTGCGATGGCACCTTCTGGCTGCACGATTTCGCGCTATTCATGGCGCTGAAGGAAGAGTTCAAGGGTGTTAGCTGGAAGGATTGGCCGGATGCGCTGGCTAGTAGGGAGCCTGCTGCGCTTTCTTTTTGGAGCGAGAAATTAGGTACCGCCATCGGCGAGCAGAAGTACCAGCAGTGGCAGTTCGCTCGGCAATGGAAGAAGTTGAAGAGCTATGCGAACGTTCTCGGTATCTCGGTAGTCGGTGACCTGCCGATCTTCGTCGCCTACGATTCCGCAGATGTCTGGGCCAATCCCCACCTTTTCCACCTGGATGAGAAAGGGGTTCCCATCGTAGTGGCAGGGGTGCCGCCGGATTATTTCAGCAAGACCGGGCAGCTCTGGGGGAATCCGCTCTATAACTGGGAACAGATGGCCCAGGAGGGGTACGGCTGGTGGATCGCGAGGCTGAGAAACGACCTTTGCCTCTACGACATGGTGCGCATCGATCACTTCCGCGGCTTCGAGGCCTTCTGGGAAGTGCCAATGTGGGAGAAGACGGCGATCAACGGCCGGTGGGTGAAAGGGCCGGGTGAGGCGTTGTTCCATGCCTTGCGCAACGCGTTGGGAAATCTCCCCATCATCGCCGAGGATCTCGGCATCATTACGCCGGAGGTGGAATCTCTCAGGGAACAATTCGGCTTCCCCGGCATGAAGATTCTGCAGTTCGCCTTCGGATCCGGCCCCGAAAATCCATATCTGCCGCACAACCATGTCCGCTCCTGCGTGGTCTATACCGGGACTCACGACAACGACACCACTGCGGGGTGGTTCGATACGCTGAAGACGAAAGAGCAAAAGAACGTGCTGGCTTATTTTGATCGGGATGGAGGCGACATCGTGTGGCAGATGGTGAAATGCGCCCTCGCCTCAGTTGCCGACTATGCCATCATCCCCATGCAGGATCTGCTGGAACTGCCTAGCAATGGCCGGATGAACGTTCCGGGCGTAGCCGGAGGCAACTGGAGCTGGAGATGCCCTACTGATGCCTTCTCCGGGAGGCTTGCCGCCAAACTCGCACGGGCTACGGAACTTTACGGCAGGTTGCCAGACTAATTTGCTGGAGATGCCGCGGTAAATTTGTTGACAGTGCGGCTGCTGTTTTTGTATAGAGAATACATCACGCATTCTTTATAAAAGAACTTCAGAAAAGGACGGGAGAGAACCTATGTCAGAAAATTCATTCGGATTCGATACCCTCGCACTTCATGCCGGCCAGACTGTAGATCCTGCCACCTTGTCCCGTGCGGTTCCCATTTACCAGACATCCTCATATGTCTTCAAGAACTCAGAACACGCCGCCAACCTCTTCGGGCTCAAAGAGTTCGGCAATATCTACACCCGTTTGATGAACCCCACCACCGACGTGCTTGAGAAGAGAGTGGCGGAGCTGGATGGCGGTGTTGCCGCGCTCGCAGTGGCTTCCGGCCAGGCGGCCACGACCTATGCGGTGTTGAACATCGCCAGTGCCGGGCAGAACATCATCTCCACCAGCTATCTCTATGGCGGTACCTACAACCTGTTCCACTACACCCTGCCGAAACTCGGCATCACCGTGAAGTTCGTCGACTCCTCCGACCCGGAGAACATCCGCAAAGCCATCGATGAGAACACCCGTTTGGTGTACAGCGAGGCCATAGGTAACCCCAAGAATAACGTCGACGACTTCGAGGCCATTGCCAAGGTCGCACACGATGCAGGCATTCCCTATATCGTGGACAACACCGCGGCCACGCCGTTCGTATTCAAACCGCTTGAGCACGGCGCCGATATCGTCGTCTACTCGCTGACCAAATTCCTGGGAGGCCACGGTACCAGTATCGGCGGTTGCGTAGTCGACGGCGGCACCTTCCCGTGGAACAACGGCAAGTTCCCCGAGTTCACAGAGCCGGATCCCTCCTACCACGGCTTGAAGTTCTGGGACGCGTTGGGCAACATCTCATACATAATCAAGATGAGGGTAGAACTTCTGCGCGACATGGGCGCCTGCATTTCACCCTTCAACGCCTTCCAGATCATCCAGGGGATAGAGACCTTGCATGTCAGGATGCAGCGTCACGTAGAGAACGCGCAGAAGGTTGCCGAATGGCTGGAGCAGAATCCGCTGGTGAGCTGGGTTAACTATCCAGGTCTGCCGAGCCACAAAGACCACGCGAACGCCAAGAAGTACCTGAACGGCGCAGGCGCCATCATTGGTTTCGGCATCAAGGGTGGGCTTGAAGCAGGCATGAAGTTCATCGACAACGTAAAGCTGCTGTCCCACCTGGCCAACATCGGCGATGCAAAGAGCTTAGTGATCCATCCGGCGTCCACCACTCACCAGCAACTCTCCGCAGAAGAGCAGTTGGCAAGTGGCGTGAGCCCCGACTTCATCAGGCTCTCCATAGGCATAGAGGACGTCAAGGACATCATAGCCGACATAGAGCAGGCCCTGAAAGCGGCGCAAGCTTAGCCGCAAACGTTAGAGCAGTTAGTAGGGGGGGCGATGCGCAAGCATCGCCCCCCTTTTCTGTGTGTATATTCGCCTGTCCATGAGGTCGTCCACCCCGTCCATCGAGTCCATAAAAAGCCGCCACAGCGCACCGACCGTTGCCCTTTCCCACCATTGGAAAAAACAAACAACAAACCCGTTGACGCGGGTGAGGGCTTTTGTTATAACCACCATCCGCTGACGAACGCACCACTTGTTCGGCAGCGGGTCGGAAAAAAAGCATTGACAGCAGAAAACGCCTTTGCTATAAAGTCTGACTTCGCAGCACAGTTCTTTGCAACCGAATAAGCCGGAAAGAAGTTCGTTAACTGTTGATAGTCAGCAGCTTGAAGTTGAGAGCGTGAAGCTCGCAATCTCATCGATGACTGAGACGGGGAAAGAGTTTCGAAAAAATCTGAAAAGAATTTCTTGACAGGTTGGTCCGGTTCGGGTAGGGTGCTGAGTCTGTCGCAAACGGCGGCTTGGTCTTTGAAAACTAAATAGTAGACGAAACAGCATTTGTGGGTTTCAAAATGTAACAAGTCAGTTGTTTCAAACTAGAATCGGATTTTCCGGTTTCAAATTAAACTGGAGAGTTTGATCCTGGCTCAGAACGA
>NZ_AUGE01000027.1 GCF_000426865.1 Citrifermentans bremense R1 | reverse complement strand
CCCCGCCATTGACGTGGTTACCATGGGAGCCGTCACTGTCGCCAGTGGCTACGCTAACATCAAGCAGTCCGGGACCGATTTGCTAACCTCCCTCACCTTTACCCCTCTTGGCGAAGAGAAATATGGAGACTTCTCTTTCCGGGGCCAGCTTGTGTCAGCCGGGACAATCCAAGTCAACGTCACCGACCAAAACGGTGTTAACACCGGCCTCGAACAAGTCAAACAAATCGATTTTTCCCCGCAGGCTGCCCCCATTCCAGAACCTTCCACCTTCATCCTGCTCGCTTTCGGGTTGGCAGGAGTTGGCTTGTTGAGAAAAAGAAGCAATGCCTGATCAACAGCTGACCGACCGACACCTCACCTAGGCCTCCGCAAGGAGGCCTTTTTTTGCCCTCGCTTGGAATTTCCTCAAAAAAAAGGCGGTCCAGGACCGCCTCATGACACTGCCGCCAAAGCCGGTTACTGCTATTTCATCACGAAAGTACCCTCCACGCTGTTGCTGCTACTGCCGTCGGCATAGGTGACGAAGTAGGTAACAATGAACGAGGTGGAGGTGCTCGAGATGAGCGTCAGGGTTTCCGTTATTCCTCCGGGGTACACGCAGGTCAACACGCCATCCTTGATGACCCACTGCCCGGTTAAAGGCATTCCTACGCTCAAGTTCTGGCCGGTGAAGGTCCCGTCGGCGTTGAAGCTGACGGTTCCCGCTGCGCCTGTGGAGAAGGTGTAGTCGAAGCTTTTCCCGCTTACCATCTCTGCAACGAAAAACACCGCCGGAGCGGCGCTCATTTCAGCCGAGCCCCTGGATTCTCCATATTGATTGGCCGCAGTGACAACGAAGTAATAAGTCGTACCGTTCTGCAATCCAGTGACCAGGCAAGGAGAGACGGCGCCGGTTTTTCGCGCGCCCTGGCTCAGCGCCGCGCCACTGGCGGTAGACCAGTAGACGTTATACGAGGTGGCATCGGCGACGGGGTTCCAGGACAGAGTGACTTGACCATTCCCCGGCTGTAGCATGACCTCGGCCGGTGCCCCCGGAATGGCCGCCGCCGGGGGCTGGACTGGGGTGGCGCCGGTGTCTCCCGCGCCTCCACCATTCACGCCTGCAGCGCTGTCACCGGTTCCGCCGACGGGGTTTGCGGTACCGCCGGTGCTACCTCCTGTTCCGCTGTCGGCGCTGTTACTGGCGGTATCGCTATTATTACTGCTGCTGCCGCTGCCGCCGCCTCCTCCGCCACAGCCGAACAGAAGTGACGTGACAAGGAGCGTTACAATCACCATTAATTTTTTCATCTCGTACCTCCATAGTTAAACCCGGTGATGCTTTCACATCAGTCGAAAGCGTCCCAGTCGGGCGCCCCAAAGCTTCAGCACCAGGCGGAAGGCGGCGCGCGGTTGCGATACATCTCCCCAGGCATAGGACCTTCAAATTTAATATTTTTAATCAATTAAATCTAAGCATTATGCATGCCAGTTGGAAAAGACCTATTTACAACAAGTTGCACGCCGGAGCACAGCGGGTGCTGTTCAAGATTTGAGCTTTTCCTGGCGTTTTTCGAACGGGCCTGATAGTGGGAGCAAGGGGATAGGCCGCCGAGAGGCCCGGCGTCTGCCGAGACAGAGAACTGCACCTATATGCTTTAATTATAAAATTTTGTTCTATGGATAAAACCGTGAAAAATCATGAAAAGAAGGGATATTATTTTCAGAATTCCTCTTGCGCTAAAACCATTTTTTATTATCATTGATTTGTCTGTAAGCCGCAGGTTGGTACGAGTGGAGTAACGATGGATAGCTATACGCGGTGCAGCCGGCAGCGAGATGTATCCTGTAAACGAGGCTGGAACAGCGATTGGAGAGGGTTCGACAGGGGGGCAAGATGACTTTACGCCAAAATTCATCGCCGAGAATTCTAGTTCTCGGCATCGGCAATACCATAATGAGCGACGACGGGGTGGGCGCAAAGGTCGTTCGGGAACTGCAGCGGGAGTTCCATTTCCCCAGTGGCGTCGACGTCGTCGACGGGGGGACCATGGGCCTCGACTTGCTGCCGCTTTTGGAAGGGAGAAGCCATGTCATCATGGTAGACGCGGTCGAAACCGGCAAGCGGCCAGGTTCCTGCGTGAGGTTGACCGGCGAGGAACTCCCTTCCGCTTTGGAAGCGAAGCTCTCGCCGCACCAGATCGGGCTGAAGGACCTGCTGGGCGTCGCCCAACTGACCGGGCACGCCCTCCCGGAACTCGTCCTCATCGGCGTACAGCCCAAGTCCATTGCTGTGGGTTCTGAGCTTACCGCAGAGGTCAACCTGCAGGTGGAGACGATGAAAGGGGCGGTCCTAAAAGAGTTGGAGAGGATCGGCGCCCACGTCAAGCCTCTGGCGAAATCCTCTCCCTTCCGATGGGACCAGTAAACGCCAACGCCTCCGGCAAGTCGACTGTTCGCCGGGGCCTTCCCACCTTACCCCCCGCCGTTCCACAAGCCTCCCGCCCGCCAGGGCGAGGGGCTTTTTCTCGCCCAAGGCCCGCGCAATTCCCGCCGATAGCTACCTGAGCCGTGAAGCCCGCAGCATCCTTACCCGGCATGGCTTCGACCCGGGCCGGTTCATTAGCAGCATCTATTCATAATTGCCTATGGCGGCCATGGCAATTTGCTTATAATGTCGCCCAGCTAAGTAACTCCTGCAGTACCCATTTTTTTTTGCGACCATAGCGTACGCCGTTTCCTAGGAGAGCAGCGAATATGGACGAAGGCCGTGACCACCATAGCTTCGCCTTTTTGGAGCAGAAGGTCGAGGAGCGAACCCGTGAGTTGAAACAGGAGATCCAGGAGCGCCTGCGCGCCGAAGGGCAACTGGCAGAGGCGCGGGACCACTACCTGAACATCCTGGCCGAGGCCCCCGCACTGATCTGGCGTGCGGACACGCAGGCCAAGTGCGACTGGTTCAACAACACCTGGCTTTCTTTCACCGGCCGCACCATGGAAGAGGAATACGGCGACGGCTGGGCACAGGGGGTCCACCCCGACGACCTGGAGCGCTGCGTTGCCATCTGGCTTGGGGCGTTTCATCAGAAGGCCCCGTTTGAAATGGAGTACCGGCTGCGACGCCACGACGGCGTATTCCGCTGGATCCTGGACATCGGCCGCCCCTTCTCCGGGCTCGACGGCAGCTTCGCCGGGTATATCGGTTACTGCTTCGACATCACCGACCGCAAGGGTGCGGAGATGGAGCTGGTATTGGCAAGGGAGGCCGCCGAGGCTGCCAGTAAAGCGAAGACCGAGTTCCTGGCCAACATGAGCCACGAGATCCGCACCCCGATGAACAGCATCATCGGGATGACGCAGCTTCTGGCCTACACTGAGCTTTCAGCCGAGCAGAAGGAGTACGTCGACGGAATCCTCACCTCTTCGGAGGGTCTCCTTGCCATCATCAACGACATCCTCGATCTTTCGAAAGTGGAGGCGGGGAAGATCGAACTGGAGTCGCGGAATTTCAGCCTCAGACAGAGCATCAACGAAATCATCAGGACCCAGACGGCGGCGGCCCACGAAAAGGGGCTCCAGCTGAAAGTCAGTATCCCGGAAGAGATCCCCGATGCGGTGGTCGGCGACCGGCTAAGGCTAAAGCAGGTGCTACTCAACATCATCGGCAACTCGATCAAGTTCACCGCAAAGGGCAGCATTGCGGTAACGGTAGCGCTGGCGGGAAAAAAAGAGGAAGCGGCCCGCATCACATTCAGCGTCACCGATACCGGCATCGGGATAGCGCCGGAGTCCCTGGACCGCATCTTCGCACCGTTCGCGCAGGAAGACACCTCCACCACCCGGAGGTACGGCGGCACCGGTCTTGGGCTTTCCATCAGCACGAAGCTGGTCCGGCTCATGGGGGGACGGATCTGGGCGGAAAGCCGCAAGAACGCCGGCAGCACCTTCCACTTTGAGATTCCCTTCCGGCTCTGCGCCAAGAAGCCCCCCCATAAGGCGTTCCTCAATACCGCCACGAAAGCCGTCTGGGACGGGGCCAAGCTCCGCATCCTGCTGGCCGACGACCAGGAGATGAACCGCAACATTATGGAGAAACTCCTGGGGCGACTGGGGCACGATCTGGAAAGTGCGGCGGATGGCGGCGAGGCGCTGGAAAAATGGGAAAAGGGGAACTTCGACCTCATCCTCATGGATGTCGAGATGCCCGGTATCGACGGCACGGAAGCGACCCGCGTGATCCGGGAGACCGAGACCCCGCTGGGAAAGCGGACCCCCATCATCGCCCTCACCGCCCATGTGCTTACGAGCCACCAGGAGATGCTTCTCGGACTAGGCTACGACGGGTACGTACCCAAGCCTGTGGAGATTCCCACGCTGTTGCGGGAGATGAAGCGCTGTCTGCACCTGCCCGACCTTGACACAGCAGGCAACGGCGACGCCGCCGACGGAGTTCCCACGACTCCCGCGGCACACCAGCTTGGCACAGTGGACAGGCAGCAGCTTGCAGATATACTCACTGCAGTCAGCTCGCTGTTGCGGCAAAGAAACATGAAGGTCTTGGACAAGGTAAATGACCTCTCCGTACTGATTCCAGGTTCACCTCTTCTAGAACAGCTGAACCAGCAGATACGGCACTTCGATTGCCAAAGCGCACTTAATACAGTCGGAGAAATCCTCCTGGATTACGACATCCACTCCTGATGCAGTTTCTGTGCATTGCCACAGAGAAATGAGGATACCGTGGTCAAGAAAAAGCTGCTGGTTGTCGACGACACGCCGGAAAACCTGATCATTCTCTACAAGATCTTGCGCAAGGAGTACGAGGTCCTCGGTGCCAACAGCGGCAAGGAAGCGCTGCTGGCCCTGGCCGAGAATCGTCCCGACCTGATCCTGCTCGACGTCATGATGCCCGAAATGGACGGACTGGAGGTCTGCCGTATCCTGAAGGACGATTCCAGATACCGGGACATCCCGGTCATCTTCATAACCGCGCTGAGCGATGAAGTGGACGAATCACGGGGATTCGAAGCCGGCGCGGTAGACTTTCTCTCCAAGCCGGTCAATCCCGTCATCCTGAGCCATCGTGTCGCAGTGCATCTCGAACTGCAGTCGCAAAAAGAAGCCCTCACCCGGAAAAACCAGGAACTGCAGGAAGCGCTCTCCAGGGTCAAGGAGCTCTCCGGGCTGCTCCCCATCTGCATGACCTGCAAAAAGATCCGTGACGACCAGGGATATTGGAACCAGTTGGAGAGCTATATCTCGCTCCACTCGGAGGCCCTTTTCAGCCACGGCTACTGTCCGGAATGCGCCGCTGCCGCGATGAAAAAGATCCTGCCGGTGCCGCACTTGCGATAGCAGCACCCTCCCCCCACACCGCCCGGCGCAGGCCTACCTCGCCAACACGAAGTCGGCTATGGCGTTTGCTATGCGGTCGGCGGGGCAGCGGTCGTTGTTGAAAAGGAGGTCGTAAAGGCCGGGATCGTGGTCGTCCTGGTTCAGGAAATCACGGGTGAAGTGGTCGCGGGCTTTCTGCTGCTTGTGCATCAGCTTTTCCGCCGGCTCGCTTTCCAGCCCGAGCCGGCTAGCGAGGGTCGCCGTTTTGAAGGAGGCTGACCCGAAGAGCCTGAAGTGGTAGGAATTCTCGATGTGCCTGGTGATGATGGCGCCTCCAAGCTCCAGGATGATGACGTTACCCTGCTAGGCCAAGGCGACCACATGCCGGGATAGCGGCAGGAAGTAGTCGTAGCTGCTTTTCCAGCGCGGCGAGAAGGTGGCCAGTATCTCGTCCAGGATGCGGTTCTCGGCCCCCAGCGTCTGCAGGATCTCCTCCGAAAGGTTATGGCGCTTTGCCACCTCTTCAAGCACGGCCTTGTCTATCAGTACCCACTCATCCCCGGTCCTTTGCATCAGCCGCTCCCGGAGCAGTTCCGCCGTGGGGTACCCGGTGCAACCGTATTCACGCGAGATGGTGATACAGGGACGCGGCTTCGCCTTCGCCTGCCGCATGGAGGCCTTCTCCTTCTGCCTGCGGTTGTACTCCTCGAGCGAGCCGATCCTCAAATCGACGGACGGGATAAAGAGATTGTCGGGCACGGTCTACTCCTTTGGCACCAAGGCTCGCTTGCCGCCGCGGCTTCAGCTCTGCTCCTTCAGTTCCCGGATCAGGTCCACTTGCCGCTGAAAGATGAAGCGCGAGATGACCCCCTCCACATGCGGGTCCAATTCGATGGCAAACCGGCACACCTCCCCCTCCTCTTCGCTGCCGACCGCAACCACGGTTGACCTTACCTCTAACGAGGTCCCTCCGCTTTGCAGCAGGTTCGGCACCATGAGCTTCAGTTTTACCTCGTCGCTTTCGCGCAGGTTTGAGGGACATGAGGTCCTGATGGAAACGCCACCCAGGGAGATGTCGAGCACCTTTCCGTCGACGGGGCCGCCATCGCCGACGATCTGGGCGTCGCATGGCGGCTCCAATTTAAGCCTCAAAGACACGCGCTGTTCCGCCAGGATCTCTACGAACCGAAAATTGGAAAGCGACGCCATCATCCTGCGCACGTCGGCGTCCTTGACGTCGGCCAGCATGGGGCGGTCGAAGTAGCTGCACTTTATGAAAGTGGAACCGGTTTGCTCCAACGCCACCGCCTGCTGGGGATGGACGTCCAGTTCCAGGACACAACCGGCCATCTCGACGGGGGTGGCTGGATAGCTGATCGGGAGCCCTTTGAAATAGTTCACCAGCTTGAGCTGAACCCGGAGGTTTCCCTTGATGATGTCGATGAACCCCGCGGCTATCTCGGCACTGTCTTCCTCGAGCGTTTTCCTGATGTTTTCCCGGTAGTAATAAGGTTCCATGCCCATGTCCTTGCCACGCGCGAGGCGCGCGGTTATCAAACCAGCAAACGGTACCTGCGCAATAGCGCCAGCAGGTCGGCACGCACTATAGGCTTTACCAGGTAGTCGGTGCAGTCGCCATCCCACAGGGCCTGCTGCATCTGCTCTGCCGAGGTGAGCGCCGTGGTCATGATGATGACGGCCTTCTGCTTTTCCGTTACCGCATAATCCTTTTCCGCCTGGCGCATCAACTTCAAGGCCTGCTGGCCGTCCAGCTTGGGCATGACCACGTCAAGCAGCACCAAATCGAACCGGTTGCCGCGGGCAAGGGCATTTTGGAAAAGTTCCACTCCCTCCTGCCCGTCCGCCGCCAGTTCTATCTCGGCGTGAGGCGCCAGGAAAAGCCTCAGGGCTTCGCGGGAGAACTCGTTATCCTCGACGATAAGACAGTTCATGCTGCTCCCTCGCCACCTCGCCGGTTGCGCACCGCGGGGGTCACAATACCTTGATCCGCCGGAAACCAAAGCTCCGGCAACAGTAGTCTCTTCGGACGCAGTTAATTAATCTTGAGCTTTTGATCTTTGATTTATGCAGGGGCAATGCAGGGGGGGCGTGGCGATTTTCAGGACGGCTCTTTGGGTGGAGCGCTCTCCTCCTCGAGTGCAATTCTCACCGCGTCGTCGTAACCCGTCAGCTTCAAGGGAATAATTTCTCGAATCTTGTCGTCGTGGCAGACGACCTCGACGCCAAGCCCTTCGATGAGAGGGGCCGAGATGGAGGGTTTTATCGGCGTGACCAGCCAGAGCCAGTAGGAAGAGAGCTTCGGGGTAAGAAAGGGAACCGGCAGGATCTTGATGAACTTCTTCTCTATCTCGGCGAAGCGCTCCATCATCTCCCGGTAGGAGAGGATTTCCGGCCCGCCGATGTCGTAGGTCTTACCCGCGGTCTGCTCGTGCAGCAGGCACCCCACCAGGTAAGCGATTACGTCCCCGACCGCTATGAACTGGCAGCAGGTGGAGACCCAGCGCGGGGTGATCATGACCGGGAGTCTCTCCACCAGGGCACGTATCATCTCGAAGGAGGCCCCGCCGGCGCCGATGATGACGGCGGCGCGCAGGTAGGTGGTCTTGAAGGGACCCCCCTGCAGGATCCGCGCGACCTCCAGCCGGCTGGCCAGGTGCTCGGAAAGGTCGTCCTTCTCATCGCCCAGCCCGCCCAGGTAGATGACCCGCCTGAGCCCCTGCCTCGCGGCGGCGGCGGCGAAATTCTCGGCAGCTTCCCGGTCTCGGCGTTCGAAGCCCGCGCGATCCCCGGACATCGCGTGCACCAGATAGTAGGCGGTCTCGATCCCCTCCAGCGCCCGGTCCAGGGTCTCTCTCTGCAGCAGGTCCCCCTGGACCACCTCCCCGCAGGCGGGAACCGGCGACTGGACGTTGCGCACCAGGCAGCGCACCGGTATCCCCTCTTCGGCTAGGGCGGCTACCAACCTCCTGCCGATGAACCCGGTAGCCCCTGTCACTAGGACCATCGCTTTTTTGCTGTTGGAAGTGCTCATCCCCCCCCCGACTCACATAAAACTCCGTCGTCGACAGGGTTTAGTTTAGGTACCGCGCAGGGTATGTCAACCAGGGCGGGCGCAATAAGGCAGGATGATAAAGGGTTACTGTCTGGATCGCGACAGTAACAGCTTTAACTTTATTTGATACTGCCTTTGGTCTATGATTGCCGCGGAGTTGTCATCCTAAATATGTCGTGACAGGAGAAAAAGAGATGAAAGTTCTGGTAGATCTTTGCGTCGTTCCTCTTGGTGTCGGCGTCTCTGTATCGAGTTACATCGCCGCATGCGAGAAGGTACTTACCGAGGCGGGGCTGAAGATCGCTTTGCATAGCTACGGGACCAACATCGAGGGGGAATGGGACGAGGTGTTCGCGGCTATCAAGCGGTGTCACGAGGTGGTGCACGGCATGGGGGCTCCCCGCATCACCACCACCATCAAGCTCGGGACCCGGACCGACCGGAACCAGAGCATGGAGGACAAGATCAGGAGTGTCCGGGAGAAGCTGTGACTTCGTCCTTGACCGAAAGCATCTCCACCTCGAACAGGATGTCGGCGCCTGCGGGAAGCGGCTCCCGGTAGTCCCGGTTCCCAGGGATGGAGTGGGATACGTCCCCTCCCGCCCCGGGGCCGAAATCGTAGGCGATTCCCGGTGCCCCTCCGGTGCTGAAGGCAAAATGCGATCCCTTGGGGAAGGGGAAGAGCTCCGCCTCCGCGGCCGGGACGCGTACCACGCGATGGTCCCCCTGCTGCATTCCTAAAAGCCCCGCCTCGAGCGACTGCGGAACGCGCCCGGAGCCGACCAGGAACTCCAGGGTGTTCCGCTCGCCGACGAGGTAGACCCTGCCGTCATCCAGTTTGCATTTGTACCTGATGTTGACCCTTTTGCCTGGTTGCGTTTCCATGGGGCACCGCCTGTGTGAGAGCTGGTGGCTTGGTGGGCCCGGCTGTCGGGAGCGGGCTGCGCTGTTTCCGGCTGCCGGGGGCCGGCACGAAGACAAACTATAGCAGCAATTATAAATTCAAACCAATGAGACAGCAGCCGTCGCTCAGGGAGCCGAACCGGTGCCGATCCAGGCCGCGCCGAAAACCCCGGCCGAATCCCCCAGCATGTGCTTCAGGATCGGGGTGCGCAGGTCGTTGTGGAAGGCGTAGTGCCTCACCCGCTCGACGCCTGCGAGGTAAAGTTCGTCGATGTTGGAAAGTCCCCCGCCCAGTACCACCGCATCGGGGTCAAGAATGGAGATGACGCCGCCCAGGCTGCGCCCGAAGTCGTCCAGGAAGGCGTTGAAGGCAGTCGCGCAGCGCGGATCTCCGAGCCTTGCCCCCGTCACTATCTCCTTCATGCTGAGGCTCTCGCCGTAGCGCGCGGCAAATGCGGCCTCTACCCCGGAGCCGCTGATCTTGGTCTCGATGCACCCCCGGTTGCCGCAGTAACAAGGGGGGCCGGAAGGGTCGAGAGAGAAATGCCCCCACTCCCCGCAGATCCGGTGCGGTCCCTCGCGCACCACGCCGTCGACGCAGATCCCCCCGCCGCAACCGGTTCCCATGATGACGCCGAAGACAAGGCCGTAACCCGCTCCCGCCCCCTTGCGGCATTCGGCCAGGGCGAAGCAGTCGGCGTCGTTTCTCACCCCGATCCTCCTCCCCAAAAGCCGCTCCAGATCGGCCTGCAGCGGGCGCCCTATGAGGCAGACCGAGTTGGCGTTGCGCACCATTCCGCTGACGGCATCGACGGAGCCCGGGATGCCGATGCCGACCGTGCAGCTATTAGCCGCCGGCACCCGGCAGGCGCCATCCCGCACCAGGTCGGCCACGCAGTTCAGCACGGCATGGTATCCCTCAACCAGCGGGGTCTTCCTCCTTTCCCTGAAGACAACCCCGTCCTGCGGATCGAGCACCACGACCTCCGTCTTGGTCCCGCCCAGATCCACTCCTATGCGGTACGGCTCCGATGCCGGCATCGCTGCTCCTGTTGCTGCGGGAAAGAGGGCGCTACCTTTCTTCCGGTTCCGGCGCCTTCTTTTCCTTGAGAAAGACCACTACCGCGCCGCTCCCCCCCATGTCGTTGGGGGCCTGGATGAATTCGGAAACCATCCCCTTCCCCTTCCCCTTCTCCCTGAGCCAGCCGGCGACTGCGGACTTGAGAACAGGTTCGCCAGCGGAATTGTTCCCCTTGCCGGTGATCACCAGCACACCTTTCTGCCCTCGGTTATAGGCACCCTTGACGAAGCGGTCCAGGTTCTCCAGGGCCTCGTCCCGGGTCAGGCCGTGCAGGTCGAGCTGCAGGTCGATCCTGATCCCGCCGCGCCTTATCTGCCGCAGCCGATTCACCGGGGCCGGTCGGTCTGGGGATTCCTGCTCCGCGAGCTCGTCCTGAAAACGGACATCGAGCTTCAATTGCTCCAGGGCCTGCAGGAACGCCCGCTGCTCTTCCTCTTCGCGCTCCTTCCTTGCGACGCCATGTGCCTTGGCCTTGGCCGGGGTGACCGCAGCGGCACGCAGGGGGCGCACATCGGCTACGGCGTCGAGGAAAAGGAGCTCGTCGCTCAGGTTCGGAGCGCTTCCCTGCGGCTTATGGGGCGCCCGCGCTTGGGGCCGGGCCTCAGCACTCAAATCCAGTGCGGCGCCCTTCAACGCCTTAAATGGGGAGGCGCTGAAATCCTTCTGCTTTTGTTTCGGCTTCTCTTTCTTCTTCATGCTACGGCCTCTCTATCTATTCACCCCGGCTGCTGTCCTGTCCCCTTTTGGAACGGAGTGCGCCCTGAATCTAATGAACATGGCGATCCAATCGCTCCAACCCTGCGCCGATCGTCTTGCCAAGGGAACTAAGGCGGCAGGCGCCACATTTTTTGCAGCGGCGGCCACCGCCCTTCCGTCGGATAACTATTCAATATACCTGGGTAAAATTCAGCGAACAAACGGCGACTTCTTCAGAGGAGTTAAATTAGCCCACTCCAATCGGCATGGTATACTACCAAGGAATCGGGACCCATGTCAATGAAGAGTGGCTGCGATCGGAACCAATGTAAAGAGAGGGCGATCAGCACGGGCGCAGGAGATGGTGTATGGATAGTCACGGCAACTATAAAAAAGAGGCGGATCGCAAGGAAGGGGTGGATGACTCCGGTCTCGAGATCGCGGCCCTGCTGATGAAGTCGGGTTACCTCGCGGACACCCAGCTCAGTTACGCGCAGCGGGTCAAGGCGAAACTCCTCTCCCCGAGAACCCTGGTCGGGGTGCTGCTGGAGCTCGGCTTCTTCACCCGGGAGCAGCTCAGGGAGACGCTCCGGAGCAACATGGTATCGGTGAAGCTCGGAGCCCTGCTGGTGGAACTCGGCTACCTGAAACCGGGAGAGTTGCAGGCCGCCCTCGGGATACAGCGGGACGGGGAAAACTGCAAGATGCTGGGTGAGATCCTGGTGGAACAGCGCTTTATCGAGGAGTACACCCTGGCGGAGGTGCTCGCCTTCCAGTTGGGGTTTCCCTTCATCGACCTGGACGCCTCCAGCATCGACCGGGCGCTTTTGGGCCGGGTCCCCCAGCACTGGCTTGCGCAGCACAGCTTCGTTCCCGTCAAGGAGGAGGAGGGGAGGGTCCTGGTGGCGATCGCGGACCCCCTGAACCTGGAGGGGAAAAAGACGGCGGAGAAGCTGTTCGGCCAGAACACCACCTCCTTCGCCATCTGCACCATGAAGGCGATCCGCGACGCGCTCAGCCTTTTGAAGCGGGGGATGGTGCAGGGGGACGGCACGGCGACCGACGAGCACACGGTGACCGGCATCGTTAATTCCATCTTCGAGGAGGCCCTGAAGGAGGGGGCGAGCGACATCCATATCGAGCCGATGCGCAGCGCGCTCAGGGTGCGCTTCAGGCGGGACGGGATGCTGGTCCTATACAAGGACTTCGCCAGGGAACTGGCGCTTCCCATCAGCAGCAGGATCAAGGTGATGGCCGAGGCGGACATCGCCGAGAGGAGAAGGCACCAGGACGGCCGGATCTGCTACGAAAGCGCGAAGAGCGGCAACACCCTGGACATGAGGGTCTCCTTCTACATCACCATCCACGGCGAGAAGATCGTGCTCCGCCTTCTAAGCATGAAAGCGGAACTGCTCGATCTCAAGGAGATCGGCATGCCCGGGCGCATGCTGGAGCGCTTCATCGACGACGCGCTGGATACGCCAAGCGGCGTCCTGATCGTCACCGGCCCTACCGGCAGCGGCAAGACCTCCACTCTGTACAGCTGCGTGCACCACCTAAACGACCTCAACACCTCCATCGTCACAGCCGAGGAACCGGTTGAATACGTGATAGAGGGGATCGCCCAGTGCTCCATCAACCAGAAGATCGGGGTGACCTTCGAGGAAACCCTCAGGCACATCGTGCGCCAGGACCCCGACGTGATCGTCCTGGGGGAAATCCGGGACAGCTTCTCCGCCGAAACCGCGATCCAGGCGGCGCTCACCGGGCACAAGGTCCTCACCACCTTTCACACCGAGGACAGCGTCGGGGGGCTTCTGCGCCTGATGAACATGAACATCGAGGCGTTCCTGATCGCCTCCACCGTGGTTTGCGTCCTGGCGCAGCGGCTTTTGCGCCGCATCTGTCCGGAGTGCAGCGAGAGCTACCTTCCCACCCCGACCGAGCTCCGGAGGATAGGCTACAGCAACGCCGACCTGCGGGGGGCCGAGTTCAGGATCGGGCGGGGCTGCGCCAAGTGCAGGTACAGCGGGTACCGCGGCAGGGTCGGCGTATTCGAGATGCTGATACTGAACGAACTGGTGAAGGACGCCATCCTCAGCAAGAAGACCTCCTACGAGATCAGGAAGATCTCCACGGAGAGCACCGGAATGGTTACGCTCCTGGAATCGGGGCTTTGCAAGGCAGCCGCGGGGCTGGTATCGCTGCACGACACGGTGCGGCTCCTCCCCAGGATCGGCAAACCGCGCCCGATTTCGGAGATCAGGCGCCTTTTGGGGGATTGACATGCACAGCAGACCCTTTGTCGAGATAGTAAAGGAACAGCTCGAATCGGAATCGCTCAACCTGCCGGTGTTCCACCCCATCGCCCTCAAGCTGCAGGGGATCCTGGCGGCCACGGACTTCAGCATCGACCAGGTTGTGGCGCTGATCATCAAGGACCAGGCGCTCACCAGCCAGATCCTGAGGCTCGCCAACTCCGCCTTTTTCAGCGGTCTCGCCAAGGTCACCACCATCACCGATGCGGTAATACGGCTGGGGGCGCGGGAGATAGCCAGCGTCGCCATGCTCGCCTCGCAGCAAAGCAGCTACAACAGCTTCACCATCCCCGAGTTGAAGAGCCACTCCCAGCTTTTGTGGAAGCACGCCCTCGGCTGCGCCATCGGGACCAGGTGGCTGTGCGAGAAAAGCGGCTACAAGCAGCTGGCACAAGAGGGGTTCATCGCCGGGCTCCTGCACGACATCGGCTGCCTGTTGATTCTCAGGGTGCTGGAGGGGATCATGCTCGCGGACAGCGGGCAGAAAGGGGTGTCACGGGAGTTGACCAAGGAGATCATGACGGCGATGCACGCCGAAACCGGGTACCAACTGATGCAGAAGTGGAACCTCCCGGAGATTTACTGCACCATCGTCAGGGACCACCACAAGGAGCAAAGTGACACGAGCGACGTGCTCCTCACCCTGGTGCGCCTGGTGGATCACGCCTGCCGCAAACTCGGGCTCGGCTCGCCGCCGGAGCCGAACCTGATGCTCGCCGCGACCTTCGAGGCCCAGGGGATGGGTATCAAGGAGATCATGCTGGCCGAGCTGGAGATCACCATCGAGGACGCCATGGAGATGGTCACCGTCACCTCTGCCGCCTAAGGAATTCCATGAACCCCTCGTCGAAGACCCGCTGCACCTCCCACTTCTCGCCCCGCTGTTTCGCCACCAGGATGGCCCGCGCCTGGCAGCCGAGGAATCCAGCCAGAAGTGCCAGCACGAAGGCCACCTGCAGGCGGCGGCGCCAAACTGAAGGCCCCTCCGGCGGGGGGAGCAGCACCCGCGGTCCATGCTGCGACATCTGGTGCAACTGCTCGGTGGAGATGTAGCCGATCAGCCGGTCCCGATCGGCCTCGTCGATGAAGCGGTACCTGAGCGCCGTGCTGAAACGGACCCGGTCCGGAAGCGCCGTCACCTGGACCACCTCCCCAATCATCTCTATCATTCTGGAGTGCTGCGGCAGGTAGATGCTCAACTCCACCAACTCCCCCTCGGCAAAGCGCTCGGCGATGTTGAGCCTCACCCCCCCGCCGCTTAGGTTGGCGGCCAAAGGGGGCGCCGTCTTGCGCTTTTCCAACCTCGCCCTGATCTCCTCCCTTGCGTCCGCCACTTCCTCGGGCTCGTCCGGATCCGGGTCCTGCGCGGCCAGCTCGATCTCCCGGCGCGAGTGCTCCCAGCGCAGCCGGACCTCCTCGGCAACCTGGCTCAAGGTGCGCCGGTAGATAAGGGGAAGGTAGACGTCCTGACGGAAGTATTCCCTCGGCTCATACGGGACCACGTCCTCCACCAGCCGCAGCACCAGCCGGTGCTCCGCTGCATGGTCGGCGACCAGCACGCCGCGGCAGGCAAGGGGTCCCTGCTTTCCGTCGAGCGCCAGATCCAGGGTCCGCCCCAGCTCCAGGCGCGCCTGCTCGGGAAGCGAGTCCCTGGAGAGGTAGAGCTGCAGGAGGTCGTCGTCCAGCGAGGCCACTATCCCCCATTCAGAGAAGGCACCCCCCCCTTTTAGCGGCACCCCTATCCTGACCCGCCCACCTTCCTGGAAATGCGCTTGGTACTGCTCCAACTGCTCGGTCATGATCGCCTCTCCGGAAACGCCTTAGGTTATCGGGAACCTGCCCAGCCTAATCGCTGGCCACTCCGCTCCCTTATCTAGTGCGCCTCGCTCCAATTAAGCCCGAAATTGAGGTCCACCTTGAGCGGCACCGACAGTGGCAGGGCTCCCTCCATCTCGGTCCGCACCAGCTCCTCCATGAGATCGCGCTCCGCTTCCGGAACCTCGAAGACCAGTTCGTCGTGGACCTGCATGATGAGCCGGCTCGCCACCCGCTCCTGCTGCATGCGGCGGATCACCCTCAGCATGGCTGCCTTGATGATGTCGGCGGCCGATCCCTGGATCGGGTAGTTGACCGCATTTCTCTGGGCGAAGGCGCGCACGTTGCCGTTTTTGCTGGCTATCTCGGGGATGCAGAGCCGTCTCCCCATGATGGTGGTGACGAAGCCGCAGACCTCCGCCTCCCTGATGCAGCTGTCCAGAAAGCTCCGCGCGCCGCTGTGGCGCTCGAAGTAGCTGTCGATGAAAGCCTTTGCCTGCTTAGGGGTCACCCCCAGCTCCTTGGCGAGGCTGAAGGCCCCCTGGCCGTAGATCACGCCGAAGTTGATCACCTTGGCCTGGCGCCTCATCTCGGAGGTCACCAGCTCCGGGAACATGCCGAACACCTCGCTCGCGGTGCGGCGATGGATGTCCTCGCCGGCGGCGAAGGCCTCGCAGAGGACACGGTCGCCGGAGAGGTGCGCCAGCACCCTGAGCTCGATCTGGGAGTAGTCGGCGGAAAGCATGAGGCTCCCCGGCTCCGCGATGAAGGCGCGCCTGATGCCGCGCCCCTCTTCGCCCCGGATCGGTATGTTCTGGAGGTTGGGGTCGCTGGAGGAGAGCCTGCCGGTGCTGGTCACCGCCTGGTTATAGGAGGTGTGCACCCGGCCGGTGGCAGGATCGACCAGTTTGGGGAGCGCGTCGGTGTAGGTCGACTTCAGCTTCGAGATGCTTCGGTACTGCAAAAGGAGCCGCGCCACCTCGTGCTCCTCGGCCAGCCGCTCCAGCTCCTCCACGTTGGTGGACCAGCCGGTCTTCCCCTTGGTTTTCTTCCCGACGGCAAGCCCCATGCGCTCGAAGAGCATCTCCCCCAGCTGTTTCGGGGAGTTGATGTTGAAGGGGCCGCCGCAGTGCTCGTGGATCTGCGCCTCCAGCTCGATCAGCTGCTTGCCGAAGCCGGTGGAAAGCTCCTTCATGAGGTCAACGTCCAGCTTCACCCCGTGGAGCTCCATGTCGGCCAGAATCCGCATCAGCGGCATCTCCAGGTCGAAGAGGAGCTCTTCCATCCCCTGCTCCCGCACCTTGGGGAGCAGGATCTCGTGCAAGAGGTAAGTGGCGTCGGCGTCCTCGCAGGAGTAGGGGCCGGCGCGGTCCAGATCCACCTCGGAAAAGTTCAGCTCGCATTTGCCGCTACCCGCCACCTCCGCGTAGGAGATCATGCGGTGGTCCAGGTACTCCAAGGCCAGGGCATCGAGTCCCTGGCTGTTGCGTGCCGGGTTGACGAGATAGGCGGCCAGCATGGTGTCGCACCAGATCCCCTCAATTTCGCCCCCCGATATCCGGAGCACCTGGTAGTCGTACTTCAGGTTCTGGCCGATCTTGCGGCGCGCCGGGTCCTTCAGAAGCGGTCCGAGCACCTCCAGCACCAGGGCCTCGGGAAGCTGCTCCGGCGCCCCGAGATAGCGGTGCCCGACCGGGATGTACCAGGCCTCGTGCGGACGGCAGCTGACGGCGTATCCCACGACGCGCGCCTCCCTTGGGTTGAGGCTCGTGGTCTCCAGGTCGATGGCGAAGGCGGGGGCCGCTTCCAGTTCGGCTGCCACACGGCGCAGTTCCTCCTCGGTAAGGACCAGCGAGTAACGGTCGCAGGAGAGGGTGGGAGAGCTGGTCAGGTCCTTCAACAGGGTCGCGAAGCCGTACTCCCGGAACAGGGCCGCGAGGCGGCGGTTGTCCGGCGGGGTCACGGCGAAATCGTCGATGCTGTACTCGATGGGGACGTTGCAGTCGATGGTGGCAAGGGTGCGGCAAAGGCGCGCCTGGTCGGCGAACTCCACGAGCCTCTCGCCGTTTTTCCCCTTCACCTCGCCGGCGCGGGCCAGAAGCTCGTCCAGAGAGCCGAATTCCTGCAGGAGCTTCTTGGCCGTCACCTCGCCGATGCCGGGGACGCCGGGGATGTTGTCGGAAGCGTCCCCCCAAAGCGCCAGCACGTCCACCACACGCTCCGGCGCCACCCCGAACTTCTCGTACACGTCCGCGATGCCGAAGCTCTTCTCCTTCATGGTGTCGAGCAGGGTGACCCGGTCGGAGACGATCTGCATCAGGTCCTTGTCGCCGGTCACGACGACGCAGGCCATCCCCTGGGCCTCGCACTTCCTGGCGATGGTCCCGATGATGTCGTCCGCCTCGAACCCCGGCAGCTCCAGCGCCGGAATGTTGAAGGCGCGCACCATCTGCTTGATCGGCTCGATCTGCTGGGCGAGATCCTCCGGCATGGCGCTCCTGGTCGCCTTGTAGGCGGGGAAGAGCTCGTTTCTGAAGGTGATCTTGCCGGCGTCGAAGATGACGGCGACGTGGGCCGGAGCCCGGTCCTTCATCACCTTGAGGAGCATCTGGGTGAAGCCGTAGAGCGCGTTGGTGGGAAAACCGTTGGGGGAGGAGAGGTGCCTGATGGCGAAATAGGCGCGGTATATATAGGAAGAGCCGTCCAGAAGGTACAGCGTCTCTGTTTCAGTCGTCACTAGGGCTCCTCGCGTGTGAATACTACAAAGGCCATGGCGGGGCGGCGGCTTGCGTCGCGCATGGCGAACTGCAGGGCGTCGAATTTCCATCCCTTGTGGGTCCATTCGTTCAACGCTTCTTCGATAGTTTCATCGGAAACGTGATTCAGTTCGACCACCTTGTACTGCAGCATAATCACTCCTCTTTGGGGGCAAATTCCCGCCCATATTATCCGATAACCCCTTGTGGTTCAAGGCGAAATGTTCTATTGCAAAAAAGTGTCAAACTGCTATGATTTGGAAAACTAAAAAGGGGGTGCAGCAGGTTCAAGACATTTGGTAATCGACGCCAACACAACCAGGATCAAGGGGAGCCAGCATGGCACGAAACGAAGAGAGAACCATCGACGAATTGGCACAGGAGATGGAAATCAACCTGGCAGTGGATTACGACAGAAAAGACCTCAAAGCACAACGAGAACTGACAAAGCAACACCTCTATGACGGCTCCAAGAAATTGAAACACACAGTTCCCAAAGGTAAGAGAGTCTGAGAGAGAGCGGAATAGGAACAACGGGGAGGGGGCTTGAGGAGACGGCCCCCTCCTCTTAATTTGATATCTACATTTTGGGGCGCCCAGGCGCCGGACGGAGGAACGCGATGGCGATCGTCAGGTACAACCCGTTGAGCGAGCTTAGAAGCATGCAGGACAAGATGAACCGGCTCTTGGACATGGCGTGGACCAGGGAGGTCGGCGAAGAGATCAGGGAGGGTGTCTGGCATCCCCCGGCCGACGTCTATGAAGACGCCTCGGCGGTCACCATCAAGGTCGAAGTTCCGGACATGGAGCAAAAGGACATCGAGATCAAGGTCGAGGAACAGACCCTCACCGTGAAGGGGGAGCGCAGGCACTCCGAGGAGATCAGGAAGGAGAATTTCCACAGGATCGAGCGCTACTTCGGCCCCTTTCAGAGGAGCTTCGCGCTTCCCGCGGATCTGAACACCGATGCCGTCAGCGCCAGCTGCGACTACGGCGTCCTCACCATAGTCATACCCAAAACCGGCGTCATGCAGGCCACAGTCGAAGTGAAATAGGGCGCCGGGCGCCCTACCCCTCGTTCATGCTCCCGGTACGATACCCCTGCAGGTCCAGCGACACGTAAGTGAATCCGGCGGTGCGGAAAAACTCCAGGGTCCTCCCCCTCAGGGAGGGCTCCAGCATGCGCGGCAGTTCAGCCTCGCTCAATTCGATACGCGCACTCTCCAAGTGAAACCTCACCCGGTACACGGTGAACCCCTCCCCCTTCAAGAACTCCTCGCAGCGCTCCACCTGGTTCAGCCTCTGCTCGGTTATCTCGGTGCCATAGGGGAAACGGCTGGCCAGGCAGGCATAGGCCTGCTTGTCCCAGGTGGGGAGCCCGAGCGCGCGGCTCAACTCGCGGATTTCTCCCTTGGAGAGGCCGGCCTCCAGAAGCGGCGAACTCACCTTCAGTTCACAGGCAGCGGTGCGGCCGGGGCGGTAGTCACCCAGATCGTCGGTGTTGCTCCCGTCGGCGACGAAGGCAAACCCCTTTTCGCGCGCCTTCTCCGTACAGATCCGGAACAACTCGCTTTTGCAGTGGTAGCAGCGGTCCTTGGGGTTGTGGCTGAAGCCGGGGATCTCCAGTTCGTTGGATACTACGAGCTCCTGGCGGGCCCCGATCCGGGTTGCCAGCAGCTTCGCCTCGGCGAGTTCCGATTCGGGATAGGTCGGGGAGGTGGCGGTAACCGCCAGCACCCGTTCGCCACCTAAGGTGTCGAAGGCGGCCTTGAGAAGGAAGGTAGAGTCGACGCCGCCCGAGAAGGCGACCAAGAGCGACCCCATTTCGCGCAAAATTTCCTGCAGCTTCAAGTACTTGTCCTGGGCAGTTTGCATAGTTCTTTGCGGGCAGGGCCGGCGGCGCCGCGGCAGCATCTCTTTTGCCGACAGTTCCCCTTTCCGCCCAGCCCCTAGATGAAGTACATGAAGCGGTGGTCCTGCTCCCGCTTGATGCCGAGCGTCTCGCCGCGGTCGCACAAGGTCTTCAGCGTGACCGACTCGAAGAACTCGTTCAACCTGTTGTTGGACTCTTCCCACACGGTCTGGGTGACGCAGCTGCCGTCGAAGTTGCACTCCCCTTTTTTCCGGCCGGCACAGTCGACGATGAGGGTATCCCCTTCGGTCGCCTCGATGACGGCGCGCACCGTGATTTCCTCAGGGCTCTTGGCGAGGCAGTACCCCCCTTGCGGTCCGCGCTTGCTCTTCAAAATCCCGTGTTTCTTCAGTCCCTGAAAAATTTGCTCCAGGTAGCGCGGCGAGATGTCCTGCCGGCGGGATATATCCTGGATCTGCGCCGGCTGGCTCCCGGCGTTATAGGCGATGTCAAAAAGAGCTCGCAGCCCGTAACGGCTCTTGGTCGATAATCTCATGGTAGTATCTCCCCTGGATTTGTGGATAAGAGAAGATACAATACCACATTTGCCATGTCAACAATTTAAACCGGGACAGACCTGACATTGCCGACCGGCGCAAAGGGGCATAACTACCAGTATCTCTGTGGGGGCTCGACCCTTCCCACGTGGACGATAGCCGAGTCGATGATCTCGAAAACGTCGCCATAGGCGTTAGTCCATTTGTCCCCTTCCTCCATCGGGATGGGGACCTCGCGGCTCCCCAGGAAGACCTCGGCGTCGCCTATGTAGGCGTACCATTCGAGATTGCCGTTCATCCATATCCTGTTTTTCAGCTCCATGAAGCCTCCGAGTTAATTTTTCACCGATCTTACTTAAAAGGTGCCCCAACGGTCAAGCTACTCCGGTTTTTTCTTGTTGGACCCAGCCGATTTTGCTATTAGAGAATGATATTTTTCCGGGCGGGGGGTCTATCCTTATGAAATTCACAAAGATGCAGGGTGCAGGCAACGACTACGTGTATGTCAACTGTTTCGAAGAGGCGGTGCACGACCCTGCCGCGGTGGCGATAAAGGTCTCCAACCGCAACTTCGGCATCGGATCGGACGGGCTGATCCTGATCATGCCGAGCGAGGTGGCCGACGTAAGGATGCGGATGTTCAACTCGGATGGGTCGGAAAGCGAGATGTGCGGCAACGGCATCCGCTGCGTGGCGAAGTATGCCTACGACCACGGCATCATGTCGAAAAAGGAGATAACTGCGGAAACCGGCGCCGGGATCCTGACCCTGCAGCTTTTCACCGGCGCCGGCGGGAAGGTGGAAAAGGTGCGGGTGAACATGGGGCCGCCGAGGCTGACCAGGAAGGAAATCCCCATGCTGGGGGAACCGGAGGAGCGGGTGGTCAACGTGCCGCTCAACGTGCTCCACTCCAGCTTCAACATCACCTGCGCCTCCATGGGGAACCCCCACTGCGTCATCTTCGTGGATGACGTGGACACGTTCCAGGTCGAGAAGTACGGTCCGCTGATCGAGAATCACGAGCTGTTCCCGCGCCGCACCAACGTGGAATTCGTTCAAATCGTCTCCCGCACCGAGGTGCGCCAGCGCACCTGGGAACGCGGCGCCGGCGAAACCCTTGCCTGCGGCACCGGTTCCAGCGCCGTCACCGCCGCCTGCGTCCTGAACGGGCTGACCGAGAAGCGCATCCTGAACCACTTGACCGGCGGCGATCTCGAGATGGAGTGGGGTGAGGACGGCAACATATACATGACCGGCCCGGCGGTTGAAGTGTTCACCGGAGAAATCGACGTGTAAACGTAACCCCAATTGACAATCTTAAACCAATTGACAATTGCCTTCGTCTTTAGTTGTCAATTGTCAATTATCAATTGTCAATTGCTTTTAAGAGGTTTTATGAACTGCCCAATCTGCAGCAAATGGCAGGACGATCCGGACCAGAGGGTGGTCGAACTGAAGCACACCCTGGTCTCCTTGAACCGGGACCAGTTCTTTGCCGGATACTGCTTCGTCTATACCAGGAACCACGTCACCGAATTGTTCCACCTGAGCGAGCAGGTCAGAAACGGGGTGATGGCCGAGGTAACCGCCGTGGCCCAGGCGTTGCACAGCGTCTTCAACCCGGACAAGATCAACTACGAGCTGCTGGGTAACATGGCGCCGCACATGCACTGGCATATCGTGCCGCGCCGCTCCAAGGACCCGCTTTGGCCCCGTCCGCAGTGGAGCGAGCCGCACCAGGAAGTGGTGCTCAAACCCGAGGAGTACCGGGAGCGGGCCGCGCTGATCAAGGCACAGTTGAAGAACATCCTGGGCTAGCGCCCGCAACACGTCTCTCCCCCTTCACCGAAGGGGCCACAAGCCAAAAGGAAAACCATGGACCTGCTGGGCGCACACGTCTCCATCGCCGGAGGCATCCATAACGCCGTGGACCGCGGGGTAAGCTCCGGCTGCGGCGTGATCCAGATCTTCACCCAGAACTCGAACCAGTGGAAGGGAAAGGCGGTCTCCGCAGCCGACGCCCAGCTCTTCCGGGACAAACTGGCCGCCTCCGGGCTCTCTCACGTCGTCAGCCACGACATCTACCTGATCAACCTGGCGGCCGCCCCCGGCGAGGTGAAGGACAAAAGCCTCATCGCCTTCAAGGAGGAGATGCAGCGCTGCGCAGCACTCGGCATCGACAAGATCGTCATGCATCCCGGTTCCCACACAGGCGACGGCGAGGAGACCGGCATCCGGCGCATCTGCGAGGCGTTCGACCAGCTCTTCGCCGAGGTGCCGGAGTTCACCGGGAAGGTGCTGCTGGAAAACACCGCCGGCCAGGGGACGAACCTCGGCTACCGCTTCGATCACCTGAAGTCGATCATGGAGGGTAGTTCCTATCCCACCCGCTTCGGCGTCTGCTTCGACACCTGCCACGCCTTCGCCTCGGGGTACCCGATCGCCGAGCGGGACGGCTATCGCCGGACCTTCGACGAGTTCGACGGCGCCCTGGGAATCGACAAGCTGATGGCCTTCCACCTGAACGACTCCAAGAAGGGGCTCGGCTGCAAGGTAGACCGCCACGAGCACATAGGCGCGGGGGCGCTCGGGCTGGAGCCGTTCCGCTTCATCCTGAACGACCCGCACTTCAAGCTGGTGCCGAAGTTCATCGAGACGCCCAAGGGGGATGCCGACGAGATGGACGCGGTGAACCTGAAACTCTTGAGGAGCCTGGTCGAAGGGTGACCGGGCCGGGGGTGCCTTCATGAGCGCTGTGAAGCTAAGTGAAAGGGTCGAGATTGTCCGCGGGGACATAACGAAGCTCGCTGTCGACGCCATCGTCAACGCCGCCAACGGCACACTTCTGGGGGGAGGAGGCGTGGACGGCGCCATCCACCGCGCCGCAGGCCCCGAGCTTCTGGCCGAGTGCAGAACATTGTCGGGGTGCGCCACCGGCGAGGCCAAGATCACCGCCGGCTACAGGCTCCCCGCGCGCCAGGTGATACACACGGTGGGCCCGGTCTGGCACGGCGGGAGCCGCGGCGAGCCTGAACTCCTTCGCTCCTGCTACCGCAACGCCTGCCGCCTGGCCCACGAAAATGGGCTCTCCAGCATCGCCTTCCCGGCCATAAGCACCGGGGTCTACGGCTACCCGATGCGCCCCGCCTGCAGGATCGCGCTGGAAGAGGCAAAGGCCGCGCTGGAGCGCTATCCGGACCTGAAAAAGGTGGTCGTCGTCCCCTTTTCGCCCGAGGCGGAACAGATTTATCGAGAGCTTTTGCAGGAGGTTTTTTCGTGAAGGCAGTAATCCAGCGGGTGAAAGAGGCGAAGGTCTCGGTTGAGGGGAGGGTGGTCGGCGAGATCGGACAAGGCGTCCTGGTGCTCTTGGGGGTCGAGATCGGCGACGGCTGCGCCCAGGCGGACTGGATGGCGGAAAAGATCGTCAATCTGAGGATTTTCGCGGACAACGAAGGGAAGATGAACCTGGCGCTGCCCGAGGTGAAGGGGGAGATGCTCGCCGTTTCCCAGTTCACCCTGGCCGGCAACTGCTCCAAGGGGCGCCGCCCTTCCTTCGACACCGCCGCAGCCCCCGAGGAGGCGAATCGCCTTTACAGCTACTTCATGGGACAGGTATGGGAGCGGGGGGTGCCGGTGCAAAGCGGGATCTTCCAGGCCGATATGGAGGTTTCCCTGGTGAACGACGGCCCGGTGACCTTCATCCTGGAGACCCCGCCCAAGCGTTAGTCACATCAGGGGGCGCACCTCTTCCACCTTGAAGTAGGCCACCCGGGTCACTGCCGCGCTCGCCTGAGGGCTCGCCACCTGCGCCGTCTTCTCCTTGATGCTCTCCAGCATCTCCCCCTCGCCGGCTTCCTCCTTCATGGTCAAGGTCAGCCTCCAGCCGTTGTATCCCCTGGAGGGTGCGAGGTAAAGGTAGCTTGCGTGCGGGTTCTCCCTCAAGTTGGCGATCGTGCGCCCCTCGCTGAAGCCCCAGGCCAGCGTCTGCTCGTCCACTACATGAGGTATGGCGAAGACCGCCTGGTTGACCACGCCTGCCGCGTCGGCGGTGGCGATGATGCCTCGTCCCCCCTCCGGAAAGAGTTCTGCAAGTCTCATGTGTTGCGCCCCCTTTTTCCTTTAAGCTGATTTAGCACTATGATAACTTAGCAGGTTCAAAAGGATTGTCCATAACAGGTGGGAGCGCTGTGCCAATGAGAAGCTCGCTGGATCTTAAAACCGTACTCGATTCACTTTACGCCGCGCGTTCGCAGGAGCACCTCGCCAACGACCCCCTCTCGTTCTGCCACCGCTACACAGACCCGCGGGACCAGGAGATAGCCGGCCTCATCGCCTCCTCGTTCGCCTACGGCAACGTGAAGATCATCAAGAAGAACCTCGCCTGGATCTTCGACCGGATGGGGGATTCCCCGCGCCGCTTCGTCGAGGGGTTCGAGCCGGAGCAAGGCTTTCGCCTCTTCGCCGGTTTCAAGCACCGCTTCAACGACGCCCGTGACCTCTGCGCGCTCCTTTTCGCCTGCCGCACCATGCTGGAGCAGGCGGGGTCCGTGGAGGGGTGGCTGCTCCAGTTCCACGGCCAGGGGGAGGAGGACCTGACCGGAACCCTCTCCGGGTTCAGCGAGGCGGTGAAGTCCCTCGATTTCGCCCCCGTCTTCGGCGCCGCCTCCCCCCCGGACGACTCCTACTTCCCCTTCTTCTTCCCCTCCCCCGCCTCGGGGAGCGCCTGCAAGAGGCTCTGCATGTATCTCAGGTGGATGGTGCGCCCAGCCGACGGCATCGACCTCGGGATCTGGAAGGGGATCAGGCCGGACCAGTTGGTCATCCCCGTGGACGCGCACATCCAGCGCATCTGCAGGCTTCTGGGGTTCACCGCCCGCAAGCAGGCGGACTGGCGCATGGCGCGCGAGATCACCGCGGCGCTGCGCGAGCTCGACCCGGCTGACCCGGTGAAATACGACTTCTCCATCTGCCACCTGGGGATCTCCGAGGGTTGCGACGGCAAGGACCACTTGAAGTGCGTCGCCTGCCCCATCGCCGGGCTCTGCCCGGTTGGATCGCCTTGACCGCCGTTTCCCCCGCATACCTGCATGGCTACAGCTTCTGCGCGCCGGCGGGCGAGATCTGCGCCGTCACGCTCGAGCAGGTCGTCCCCGCGCTTAAGTCCCTGGAACGCCAGGTGGCCTCGGGGCTGCACGCGGCAGGGTTTGTGAGTTACGAGGCAGCCGGCGCCTTTAACGGCGACCTCACCACCTGTGCGCCGGGAAAGCTGCCGCTACTTTGGTTCGGCCTCTACCAAAACCGCTCCCAGGCCCCCTTCCCGCCCCATGAAAGCCCTTTCTACTGCGGCGACTGGCGCCCATCGCTGGACGCGGCGGCGTTCGACCGGGGGGGTGCGGCCATGCCGAGGCGCTCTTTCTGATAAACTCGGTGCGCAAGTGGCGCCCGGCGGCGCTGATTTCGAAGAGATAGCAGTCGATAAATCTATTTCCCAAGGAGAAGAAGATGGAACAATACGGATTTTTAGGATTGGGGATCATGGGAAGCGCGATGGCCAAAAACCTGCTCAAGGCGGGTTTCAAGGTGACGGTCTGGAACCGTTCGCAGGAAAAGTGCGCCGAGTTCGCGGCGCTAGGCGCCTCGGTCGCCGCCACCCCCGCCGAGGTCACCGCCTCCTGCAGCGTCACCATCGCCATGCTGGCCGACCCGGCGGCGGCACATGCGGTCTGCTTCGGCCCTAAAGGCGCCCTGGAAGGGATCGGCGCCGGGAGGGGGTACGTCGACATGTCCACGGTCGATGCCGCGACGGCACAGGAGATCGGCGCGGCCGTCACCGGCAAGGGGGGGAGGTTCCTGGAAGCTCCTGTTTCCGGCAGCAAGAAGCCGGCCGAGGACGGCACCCTCATCATCCTCGCCGCAGGCGACCGGGGGCTCTTCGACCAGGCGCTCCCGCTCTTCGAGAAGATGGGGAAGAAAAGCCTTTACCTGGGCGAGGTGGGGCGCGGCGCGCAGATGAAGCTCATCGTCAACATGGTCATGGGAGGGATGATGACCATCTTCTGCGAGGGGCTCGCGCTCGCTGACAAGGCGGGGCTCGAAGGCCCCGACCTGTTGGAGGTCATCGACGCCGGCGCCATGGCGAACCCGATGTTCAAGCTGAAGGGGGCGCAGATCTGCCAGGAAAACTTCGCCGCCGCCTTTCCCCTCAAGCACATGCAAAAGGACATGCGCCTCGCCGTGGCGCTCGGGGATCAGCTGGGGCAGCCGCTTTTTTCCGCCTCCGCCGCCAATGAAAGCTTCAAGAGGGCGAGGTCGCAAGGGTTCTCGGAAGAGGACTTCAGCGCCGTCTTCAAGGCGATCGCCTCGTGAAAAAGCTCCTCTCCCTGGCCGCCGTAACGCTCCTCACCAGCGCGTTCCTCGATCCCCTGATCTACTCCGGGCTGGACAAGCCCATACCGTGGGGGCGCGACGCGCTGATGCTTGTGGCGGGGGTGGTCTGCCTTTACCTGCTGGTGAAATACCGCCACGACTTGTAAACCGCCGGAGAAGTTTGCCGTTGACAAATATAAACGGCTCCCTTATCCTGCAGCGACAATTGAATAAAAAGACCTGCTTATCTAGAGTGGTGGAGGGAAAGGCCCTGCGAAGCCACAGCAACCGGCCCGGAAACGGGCGACAGGTGCTAAATCCTGCCGAAAGGCGAAGATGAGAAAGGCGCTTTAGCTCCATCACCACAAAAGCCCCTTCTCTCATACCGAGACGGGGCTTTTTTTAATGCCTGCTGCATGCGGCGCATCATTTAAGAGAGAAACATGTCCTACGGCATAGTGACAGAACAGATCGCCCCCTTCGATACGGAACTGCGGCTGGAAAGCGGGCGTATCCTGGGGCCGATCGACATAGCCTACGAGACCTACGGCACCCTCAACGAGTCGCGCTCGAACGCCATCCTGGTGACCCATGCCTGGACCGGCAGCGCGCACCTGGCCGGGCGCTACAGCGAAGACGAGAAGCGCGCGGGCTGGTGGGACGAAATCGTCGGCCCCGGCGCCCTTTTGGACACCGACCGCTACTTCGTGATCTGCTCCAACGTGATCGGCTCCTGCTTCGGCTCCACCGGCCCCACCTCCGTCAACCCGAAGACCGGCAAGCGCTACAACCTGGCCTTCCCGGTGATCACGGTGCGCGACATGGTGAAGGCCCAGGCCCTGCTCATGGACCGGCTGGGGATCGAGAAGCTTTTCTGCGTGCTGGGGGGGAGCATGGGGGGAATGCAGGCCCTGGAGTGGGCGACCCAGTTCCCGGATCGGGTCGGCTCGGCCGTGGTGCTCGCCACGACGCCGCGCCCTTCGGCGCAGGCCATCTCGCTGAACGCGGTGGCGCGCTGGGCCATCTTCAACGACCCTAACTGGAAAAAAGGGGAATACCGGAAGAACCCCAAGGACGGCCTGGCTTTAGCCCGCGGCATCGGGCACATCACCTTCCTCTCGGACGAATCGATGACGGCCAAGTTCGACCGCCGCTTCTCCGCCCGCGACGGGCAGTTCGACTTCTTCGGGCAGTTCGAGGTGGAACGCTACTTGACCTACAACGGCTACAACTTCGTGGACCGCTTCGACGCCAACTCCTTCCTCTACCTCGCCAAGGCGCTCGACCTCTACGATGTCGCCTCGGGGTGCGAATCGCTGGAGGAAGCCTTCGCGCCGGTTACCGCCCCGATCCAGTTCTTCGCCTTCACCTCCGACTGGCTCTACCCGCCGGCCCAGACCGAGGAGATGGTCACGTCGCTCAAGACGCTGGGGAAACAGGTCGAGTACCACCTGATCACTTCGGCCTACGGCCACGACGCCTTCCTTTTGGAGCACCAGACCTTCACCCCGCTGGTCGAGTCGTTCCTGGACCGGGTCAAGGTCTAGGCGGCACCCGCCTCGCGCACCGGCCACCCCATGATGGCGGCCACGTCTTCGTTGAGCATCATCTCCTCGCCGCTGGGGAGGGCGAACACCTTGACCTTGGAGCTGTCGGCGCTGATCAGCATCTCCCGCTCGCCCCGCAGGGCCTCCTCGTCCCGCTTCAGGTCCACCTCGATGCCGAAATGCTCCATTCCCTTTAGCGCCATACCCCGGACCGGCCAGTCCTCCCACCCTTCTCCGTAGGTGAATACGATGGCGTCGGGCTTGCCGATCACGGCGATGTAGGCCCCTATGTACTTGCGCAGGCGGTAGGACTCCATGTCGAGAGCCAGCTGGCAGCGGGGGTCTCCCACCACCGCCTCGTCCACCACCGTCCTGCGGCTCACCCGGCGCCCCACGATCCCCGCGAGCCCGCTCTTCTGGTTCAGGAAAAGATCCATCTCCGCCGCCGAAATGCCCGCCTCGTTGATCATGAACGGGACGATCCCCGCGTCTATGTCGCCGCAGCGGGTCCCCATCATCACCCCTTCGAGCGGGGTGAGCCCCATGCTGGTATCCACCGAGACCCCGTTTTTCAGCGCGCAGAGCGACACGCCGTTGCCGGTGTGCACCGTCACCAGGTTGCAGCGCTCCAGGGGAACGCCGGCGAGCGCCGCCCCCCTCCTGGCGGCATGGAGGTGGGACTGCCCGTGGAAGCCGTAGCGCCTGATGCCGTGCTGCTTGTACCAGTCGTAGGGAAGGGGGTAGATGTAGGCTTTTTCCGGCATGGTCTGGTGGAAGGCGGTGTCGAAGATGGCGACCTGCGGCACGCTGGGCAAGAGCTCCTGCGCCGCCCGGATGCCCGCCAAATTCGGGGTGTTATGCAGCGGGGCGAGGTTTGCGGTCTCCTTGATGGCCGCGACGACGTCGTCATCGATCAGCACCGACCTGGTGAACCTCTCTCCCCCATGCACCACGCGGTGCCCGATGGCGCGGATGCTTGCTACATCAGGGAGCACCCCGTCCTTCGCGTCGGTCAGCGTGTCCAACACGAATTGCAGCGCCTGGGTGTGATCGGCGCAATCGGCGTCGACCTGTCTGGGCTCCTTGCCGGGGACCTTGTGGATGAGGAAGGTATCCCCGATGACGATCCGCTCGACGTTCCCGCTGGCCAGGGTGCGGTTTTGCCCCCAGTCGAAAAGTTGATACTGCAGGGAAAAGGTCCGGCAGTTGAGGGTGAGGATGAGCATGCTGAAAGACTCCAGTCCGGGCGCTCGTGCTTGGCCCGATCGCTTGTTCGTTAGACCGACCATAACTAGCATGCTCGGTTGAAAAGTGCAATTACAAGTGGGGGAACTCCACGGCAACTACGGGGAATTCTTTAGTAAAAAATCGGCTATCACGGGCCGGTGGTCCGACGCCCTGCCGGTCCCGACCCGGCAGCGGGAAGCGGTGAGCCAGGAGTTGGTCATGACGTGGTCGATGCGCATCCAGGAAACACGCAGCCACGGGATCCTGTTTTTCAAAAGGAAATGCCCGTAGGTGTAGCCGTACCCCTTTCCGGCCGCGGCGAAGGCGTCCGCGAGCCCCGCTTCCCTGAGCGTGCGGCAGACAAGGGAAGGGTCGGGTGAATTCAGGTCCCCCGCCACCAGCACCGGCCCCGTCTCGCGAGAGAGGTATCCGGCGACCGTCCTGGCCTGGATGAGCCGCAGCGTCACGTTGTCCTCGAACCTTTCCACCGCCCCCGGTATATACCAGGGACCGTGCTTCGCTTTCCTGAAAGCGTTCAGGCTTCGGCGCGGGGTCTTGAAGTGGACGTCGTAGAGGGATATCTCCGAGGAACCGACCCGCATTTTGCAGCGCAGGAAGTACTCCTTCCTCCGCCCCGAATAGGGGAGCTCGAAAACCTCGGCCGCCGAGAGTGGATACCTGCTGGCAATCAGGTACTGCCCCTGGCTGAGCAGGTGCCAGTCCCTGAAGTACCACGCCAATGGACCAGCCCCGGCGCGCACCGCGTCCTGGAAAAGGACGACGTCCGGGCGGCTGCGCTCCAGTTCCTCCACCAGCGGCATGAGGTCATGCTTTCCGTACTTGATGTTCCAGGTCATCACCCTGAGCGGGGTCCCCGACACGTCCCCCTTCTCCCGGTTCAGGGGCCAGTTGTACCCCATCGCCGGGCCGATGACCCACAAAAGCGCACAAAGGGGGAGCCAAACCCAGGGACGTTCCGCTTTCCAGGTAACCGGCAGCAGGATGATGCCGGGCAGAGCCCACATAACCTGAGGGAGGTAGAGGTTCAAGGCGCCGGGCCAGAAGCGGTCGGCGCCTATCCGGTGGGAAAGGGCGATGGCTGCGATGACAGCCGCGTAGAGGAGGTTCAACCACAAAACGGGCCTCATGCGCCACCTCCGGGGACCGGGTCAGGTCCGCCCCTGTCGCCCACAGGCGCTGGCGCAAAAGGGGCGCCCACGTTACCGGAAGGCGACACGTTCGGTCCAGAATGAGGCGATTTCATGAGGGAGGAGATGACAGTACTCACCTTGGTACTCGCTCCTTATGTGCTCCAAAAGCTCCCGGTAGAGTTCGCAGCGATACTCGTCGAACTGCCGGCTGCCGCCGAAGCTCATGTAATCGGGGTGAGTGATCAAGAGGGCCATGCCGCCGTGCTCCGCGATCCAGCGCAGCTTCTCTTTCCAGATCCCGATCCCCTTTTCCCTGAACAGGATGAACATGGTGAAGTCCTGCGGCAGGGTATAGGGGAGCACGACGTATTCCCGCCCCGGGACCGCGGTCTGGTGCACCGGGAAGATGGTCCTCAGGCCGTCGGACTGCGGCTCGAACGGATCCGTGTCGAAGGCGGACGCCTCGTAGCTGATGTCCAGCTGGTGCAGCCATTCGAAGTTATGGTAGACACAGGGCGAGCGGAAGCCGACTGCGCCCCACTCCTTCAGGTACCCGTTGATCAGCGCCGCCTGCCGGGCGAAGGTGTCCGACGACTCGTACAGCTTTCTGTTGTGCTCCAGGCCGTGCACCCCCACCTCGAACCCCTGCTCCACCAGCTTCCTGCGCAGCTCCGGAGGGAGCACGTAATCGTGGGCCACGAAGTTGAACGAGGAGCGAAATCCCATCTCCTTTTCCAGTTCCATCAGCTCCTCGCAGCGCTTGAGGCCTCGCGCTGTATCGACGTCGTGGGTGAGGACCACGGAGAAGCGGTTCCCATTGGGCCAGCCCGGAAAGCCCGCGGGTTTGCCGCCTGCACTGGGATCGATGGGCCAGGTGGAGCGGTGCAGCGTCCTTTTGCGCCTTGCCACCACGCCGCGCAGGAGAATCTGCAGCCTGCGTGACATCAGAGGCTTCACCCAGTAGTACGCGCGTGCCAGCATCTCTTCCGTGATCAGCTTCATGCGGCTCTCCTTTTACCTCTCTCACACTCTCCCATTAGAAAGAGGAGTCGCCCGAGCCGGCCCCGAAGCCCGCCAGCCAAGGCCGCAGGGTTGACGGAACCGCTCCTTAACAGCGCTCGCCAAGTCATTAATTAGCAAACACAAAGACAAAATATAGCCAAACAAAATGACAACGCAAGCCGCATCAGAAAAGGGGACAGGCTACTTTATTTTTTGAAAAAGTAGCCTGTCCCCTTTTTAGAGACAGCCAAGTGACGATGTGCTATCTTTCCGTCTTCCTTTGCAGCCGCCCGGGGGCTGGAAAGGGGCGCTGAATCGCAGAGACGAGGGAGTGGGAAATGCCGCTGAAGATATATACCAGCAACCGCATGGAACGCCTGGTGGACGAGCTGGAAAGGGTGGCCCGCGCCCCCCGTCCCGCCCCCTGCACCACCTTCGACAAGGAACTGGTCGTGGTGCAGAACAAGGGGATGCAGCGTTGGCTCTCCATGGAGCTTGCCTCCCGCATCGGTGTCTGGGCCAACGGCGACTTCCTCTTTCCCAACAAGTTCGTGGAGGAGGTCTTCGCCCATGTGCTCCCGGAAAGCCCCACCGACGCTCCGCTTTTCGCCCCGGAGGTGATGACCTGGAGGATCCTGGGGCTGCTGCAGCAGTCCGCCGGAAGAGCCGGCTTCGAGGAGGTCGCCGGGTACCTTGCCGACGACGGCGACGGCCTCAAGCGGATGCAGCTGGCCCGGCGCATTTCCGACACCTTCGACCGGTACACAATCTACCGTCCCAAAGAACTGCTCCGCTGGGAGCAGGGGGAAGAGGAGCACTGGCAGGCGCAGCTCTGGCGGGCTCTTAACGACGGCGCCGGCCAGAAGCACCGCGCCCGGCTGCTGCACGACTTCCTCGCTTCCCGCAAAAACGACCGTTCCTGGCGGCGCCGCGTCTCGGTGATCGGCATTCCCTCGCTTCCCCCCTTCCACCTCGACGTCCTCGCCAAGGTGGCGGAGCACGCCGAGGTCAACCTGTTCCTCTTGAACCCCTGCCGCCAGTACTGGGGCGAGATCGTCTCCGAGCGGGAGCTGGCCCGGCTGGAGAAGCACGGCCAGGGGGAGGAGCAGTGGTACGAGACCGGGAACCCGCTCCTTGCCTCGTGGGGGAAGCTCGGCCGCGACTTCTTCAAGGCGATCATCGACGACTGCGGCGACCATGAAAGGGAGGACAGCTTCTACGAGCTTCCGCAGGGGGTGCTGCTGCACGAGGTCCAGGCGGACATCGTGGAACTGCGGGGAGCCGAGGCGGGGCCGCGCCAGGTGCAGGCGGGCGACCTCTCCCTCAAGGTCCATTCCTGCCACTCCCCGATGCGCGAGGTGGAGGTCCTCTACGACACGCTTCTCTCCCTCTTCGACGCCGAGCCCCTGCTGTCCCCCCGCGACGTGCTGGTGATGACGCCCGATATCGAAGCTTACGCCCCCTACATCTCCGCCGTCTTCGACAACCCGGAAGAAGATCGCAAACGCATCCCCTATTCCATCGCGGACAGAAGCCTGAAGAACGAGGGGGAAGCGGCCCGTGCCCTTGTCGCCATCCTCGGCCTTTGCGGCGGCCGCTACGGCGTGGCGACCGTGCTGGACATCCTGGAGTCCCCCCCGGTGGCGCGCCGGTTCGGGCTCTCCGGCGACGACCTGGAAAACGTGCGGGACTGGCTCAGGGGAGCCAACATCAGGTGGGGCATCGACGCCTCCCAGCGCGCGGAACACGGCGTCCCCCCCTTCAGCGAAAACTCCTGGTCCGCCGGGCTCGACCGGCTGCTTTTGGGCTACGCCATGAACGGCGACGGGCGCTCGTTTTATGACGGCATACTCCCCTACGACGACATGGAGGGTGGCGTGGCGCTCTCCTTCGGGCGCTTCCTCACCTTCTGCGAAAAGCTTTTCGCCCAGACCGGTGCGCTTTCCCGCCCGCGCGTGCCGTCCGAGTGGGTGCCGGCGCTGCGCCAGATCCTGGACGACTTCATCCTCCCGGACCAGGAAGGGGAGCGCGAGTTCCTCCTCCTGATAGAGATGGCGAAGAAGCTGGGGGAGTCTCCCGCTGCGGCCGGTTTCGAGGAAGAGATCGGCATCGAGGTGGTGCGCTACTGGGTCGAGCAGCAGTTGGGGGCCTCGAAAAGGGACCTCGGCTTTCTCACCGGCGACGTCACCTTCTGCGCCATGCTCCCGATGCGGAGCATCCCCTTTCCGGTGGTCGCCTTGTTGGGGATGAACGAGGGGGAATTCCCGCGCCGCAACCCGCCCCAGGGGTTCGACCTGATGACCAGGGAGCCCCGCTCCGGCGACTCGTCCCCGCGGGACGAGGACCGCTACCTCTTCCTGGAGGCCCTCCTCTCCGCCCGCAAGAGGCTGCATATAAGCTACGTGGGGCAGAGCATCAAGGACAACGCCGAACTCCCCCCGAGCGTGCTGGTGAGCGAACTTCTGGACTACCTGGAACGCGCTTTCATCACGCCTGAGGGTAAGCCCGCAGCAGAAGTAGCGCGCCACCCGCTGCAGCCTTTCAGTCCCAAATACTTCAACCGGGACTCCGCCCTTTTCAGCTACTCGGAGCAAAACTGCGAGGGGGCGAAAGCCAAGCTCTCCCCCCCCGCTCCACGGGAGCCGTTTCTGGATGCGCCCCTTCCCGCCTGGGAGGAAGAAGGGACCGTCACGCTCAAGGCGCTCATCGATTTCCTCTGCAACCCCGCCAAGGAACTGTTGCGGCGCCGGCTCGGCATCCGCATAGAACAGGGGGTGGAACCGCTAGAGGAATCGGAGCCCTTCGCGCTGGATACCCTCGCCAAGTACCAGCTGGAGCAGGAGATGGTCACGGCCCTCCTGCGCGGAGAGGAGCTCGACACCCCTTACGCCGTCGCCTGCGCGCGCGGCGACCTCCCTCCCGGAGTCTGCGGCTCGGCCCTTTTCCGCAAGCTCGGCGAACCCGCTCAGGAGTTCGCCGCCAAGGTGGTCGAGGCGTCGGACGGTGAGCCGCTCCCTCCCCTGGACATCGACCTGGTACTTCCCGGCGGGAGGATCATCGGGCGCATCGAAAACCTACGCACCGACCGGATGGTGCGCTACCGCTACACCAAGCTGAAGGCGAAAGATCAGCTGCGGCTCTGGGTCGAGCACCTGGCGCTCAACTGCGCGAAGGCCGAAGGGTATCCGCAGGAGAGCAGCTTCGTCGCCTCGGACAGCACCATCCACCTCCCCCCCGTCGAGGCATGCACGGAGCACCTGGACCGGCTCCTGGAGCTGTACCGACTGGGTATGACCTGCCCGCTCAAGTTCTTCCCGGAGAGCTCCCTGGAGTACGCCAAAAAGTCGCGCGACCCGAAGAAGGCGGCGAAGGCGCTCGCCGATGCCATGGGCAAGTGGCACGGCAGCGAATTTTACGAGGGCGAGGGAAAGGACGAGCACTGCCGCCGCTGCTTCGGCGACGACGCGCCGCTGGACGAGGAGTTCGCGGCCCTGGCGCTCCAGGTCTGGGAGCCGCTCCTGGATCACCAGGGGGCCAAGGGTAAAGGCAAATGAAACGATTCGACCTCATCCATACCCCGCTTGCCGGGCGCAATCTGATCGAGGCGAGCGCCGGCACTGGCAAGACCTTCACCATCGCCGGGGTCTACCTGCGCCTGGTGCTGGAACAGAAATTCGACGTCTCGCGCATCCTGGTGGTCACCTTCACCGAGGCAGCGACGAAGGAGCTCAAGGAGCGGATCAGGAACAAACTGAAGGAAGCGGAAAACGGCTTCCTGACCGGCACCACGAACGACTTCCTGATCGAGGGGCTGCTCAAGTCGACGCCGGACCACTCCGAGGCGCGGCGGCTTCTGTCGAGCGCCATACGGAGCTTCGACGAGGCCGCCATCTTCACCATCCACGGTTTCTGCCAGAGGATGCTGCAGGACAACCCCTTCGAAAGCGGCTCCCTGTGCGACACCGAGCTTGTCACCGACCAGGGGAAGATCCTGATGGAGATCGCCCAGGACTACTGGCGCATAAACTGCTACGGCCAGCCTGAGGAGAGGATCGCCGCGGCCGGCGCCGCCAAGGTTTCCCCGGAGTCCCTGCTGAAGCTGGTGCAAAGGGTCTGCGGAGACCCGAACGCCGCAGTGATCCCGGACCCGCCCGCCGACGCCAACGAGCTGGATGATTGGCTCCAGGGGCTCAAGCGCGGCTTCTTCGACTACCTGCGCGCCGAGCTCCCGAAACGGAAGCGGCTGAAGAACCTGCGTTCCTTCGACGATCTCCTCCTCGACCTGCACGCGGCGCTGCTGCGCCCCGCATCGACGCTGCCGCGGCTGATCCGCGAGCGCTACCAGGCGGCCCTCATCGACGAATTCCAGGACACGGATCCCCTGCAGTTCGCCATCTTCGACGCCATCTACCCGGTGGGACACGAGGCCCCCTTCTTCCTGATCGGCGACCCGAAGCAGGCCATCTACAGCTTCCGCGGCGCCGACATCTTCGCCTACATGGGGGCGGCCCAGGCGACCAAAGAGCGCCACACCCTGCTGCAGAACTTCCGCTCCGAAGCGGGGCTTATCGACGCCGTCAACGCCCTCTTCGCGTCGCGCGAGCTCCCCTTCCTCTACCCGCAGATAGGCTTCAACAAGGTGGAAGCGGCTCCGAAGGAAAAGAGCAGGCTCGTGGAAGCGGGACAGAGGACGGCGCCGCTGAAGCTCTGGCTCGCCCCGCGCAAGGACCTCGGCAAGCCGATCAACAAGGGGGACGCCTGGGAGCAGCTTCCGGAAACGGTGGCAGCGGAAATCTCCCGGCTTCTGCGCGACGGCGCGGCGGGGAAGCTGACGATTGAAGAGCTCCGCAAGGACGCGGAGGATGGGTCCGAGAAGTGGGTGCAGCGCGCGGTCGAGCCTAGGGATATCGCCGTCCTTGTGCGCGCGAACCGGCAGGCGAAGCTGATGCAGCGGGCGCTCACCCGCAGGGGGATACCGAGCGTCCTTTGTAGCGCGGGTAACCTCTTCGAGTCCGACGAGGCGGCGGAACTGCTCCGACTCCTCTCGGCGGTGGCGCAACCGGGGCACGAGTCGCTTCTGCGCGGGGCGCTGGCCACCGACCTGGTCGGGGTGAGCGGGACGGAACTGGCCCGGCTCATGGACGACGAGAAGGGTTGGGAGGAGATCCTGGAGGAATTCCGGGGCTACCATGACACCTGGAACAGCGGCAGCTGCATGTCCATGGCGCTGCAGTTCATGGAAAAACGCGAGGTGAGGAAACGGCTGCTCGCTGAACCGATGGGGGAGCGGCGCCTCACCAACCTCCTGCACGCCATCGAGACCATTCATCAGGCGCAGGTCAACGAACGGCTGGGGATGGAAGCGGTCATCTCCTGGCTCGCCTGCCGCATCACTGAAGAGCCCAAGAAGGATGAGTACGAGATCCGGCTGGAGACCGACGAAGCCGCGGTGCAACTGGTCACCATCCACAAGAGCAAGGGGCTCGAGTACCCCATCGTGTTCCTCCCTTTCTGCTGGGCCGAGTACGCCGGCAAGGACGAGGGGGCGCTCTTCCACGACGAGGACGGCCGGGTGGTGCTGGACATAGGCTCCGAGCAGATGGGAGAGCACAAGGCGCAGGCCGCGCGGGAGGCCCTGGCCGAAAGCCTGCGGCTTCTCTACGTAGCCCTCACCCGCGGCAAGCACCGGACCTACCTCACCTGGGGCGCCTTCAAGGATGCCGGCGACAGCGCGCTGCACTACCTGCTGCACCCAGGCGAGACGCCGGTCAAGGGGCAGGTGAGCTTAAGCGATGCCGACATCCGCAAAAGACTCGACACGCTGGCGGCCTCCTCCGCCGGGAGAATCGAGGTCCTGGATCTCCCTGCGGCTGACCTGGCGCCGTACCGGGCGCACGACAAGAAGGCGCCCGACTTGGCTCCGCTTCCCTTTACCGGTGCCATCTCCCGGGACTGGCGTGTGGCGAGTTTCACCTCGCTCTCAAGCCACAAGCACCACACAGCCGAGCTTCCCGACCGCGACGAGGGTGGGGCGGTCGAGGAGCGCCCCGTGCAGGATGTCGAGCCGACCGGGATTTTCGCCTTTCCCAAGGGGGCCAAGGCCGGCATCTTCCTGCACAAGATCTTCGAGGACCTCGATTTCACAAGGATGGGCGAGCAGCTTTCGCCCCTGGTGAAGGAGCAGTTGGACAAGCACGGCTTCGCCCCCGACTGGAGCCAGGCCGTGCGCGACATGGTGCAAAACGTGTTGCAGGCACCGCTGGGGGATGGGGCAATCGCGCTGGCGCAGGTTGGGCTGGAGCGGCGTCTCACCGAAATGGAATTCTTCTTCCCGCTTTCGCACGTTACCTCCGACCGCCTGAAGGAAGCCGCCGCCCGCTTCACGGCCGGACACGGCGCAGCGGGAGCCCCGCAGTTCCCGGTCGATCTGGCCGATCTTTTCAGCCGCCTGTCCTTCGCGCCGGTGCAGGGGATGCTGCTCGGCTTCATCGACCTTGTCTTCGAGCACGGTGGGCGCTACTACATCGTGGACTGGAAGTCCAATCACCTGGGTAACACCCCCGGCGACTACGGACAGGCGACGCTGAAAAAAGAGATGGAAGAAAACTTCTATCCGCTGCAGTACCTCCTCTACACGGTGGCGCTCGACAACTACCTGAGGCTCAGGGTCCCCGGGTACGATTACGACCGGCACTTCGGCGGCGTCTTCTACCTTTTCCTGCGCGGCGTCGACGGCACGGGGAACGGGGTCTACGCCGACCGGCCGCCCAGGGAACTCATCGCCCATCTGGCAGAGGTGCTGCTCCCGGAGAGCGCGAGACCTTCCCGGATTGATGAACCAATCCCCTCACCCCTGCCCTCTCCCGCCGGGCGAGGGGGAGTTGGGAAGAAGCCGAGAAAGACGGAGATAGAAGGGCAGCTCAGCCTGGATCTCTTCGATTAAAGTCATCAGGAAACCAAATGGCCGCTGAAACATTCCAGTTCAACGACATAGACCGGCAGTTCGCCTCATTCATCTGCCGGCAGGCGGCAAGCCGTGACGCACACCTTGAGGCTGCGGCGGCGCTCTTGAGCCGCGGGGTGACGGCGGGGGACGTCTGCCTCGACCTGGAGAGCGCTCTGGAAGACGCGCGCGCTACGGGGTACCGCATCGAATCGATAGCCGCCTGGCGCAAAAAGCTCGCCACCCACCAGGTAGTCGGCGAGCCCGGCGAGTTCAAGCCGCTCATCCTGGACCACGCCGACCGCCTCTACCTGCAGCGCTACTGGCGCTATGAGTATGAGCTCGCCGAGGCGATCATGAAGCGCGGCGAGACGGTGCAGTTCGACCGGGAGCTGCTGCAAAAGGGGCTCGCGCGACTTTTCCCTCCCACGCCGGGAGAAACGGACTGGCAGCGGGTCGCGGCGCTCGCCGCCGTCACCAGGCGCTTTTGCGTCATCTCCGGAGGGCCCGGAACCGGCAAGACCTCGACCGTGGTTAAGGTGCTCTCGCTCCTCCTGGAGCAGGCGGAGGAGGCTGGAACCGGCGCCGGCCTCAGGATCGCGCTGGCTGCCCCCACCGGCAAGGCGGCCGCGAGGCTTAAGGAATCGATCAGCGACGGAGCCCGCTTTGCGGAAGAGGGGGTACGCGGACTAATCCCGGAAGACGTCTTCACCCTGCACCGCCTGCTCGGTTACCTGAAGGGGTCCAGCGGCTTCCGCCACAACGCCGACAACCCGCTCCCCTACGGCGTAGTCATCGTGGACGAGGCCTCCATGGTCTCGCTTCCCCTCATGGCCAAGCTGGTCTGCGCCCTGCGGCAGGACACCCGCCTCATCCTTTTGGGCGACCGGGACCAGCTCGCCTCGGTGGAAGCCGGCGCTGTCCTGGGCGACATCTGCGACACCGGCGGCGTGCACGGCTTCTCCCCCGCTTTCGCCGCCCTGGCAGCCGACGTCGCCGGCGACGCAGTTACCTCCAGCTCCGGCATGTCCCCGCTCGGCGACGCCGTCGTGCAGTTGCAGAAGAGCTACCGTTTCTCCTCCGCCGGAGGCATCGGCAAGGTAGGCTCGCTGGTCAACGCGGGGGACGCTCCCGGCGCTTTGTCGGCCTGCCTCGACTCCGCCGTAGCCGGCGTCACGCTGGCGCCGCTCCCCACCGCAGCCGCCCTGGCCGACGCACTCGCCAAAAGGATTACCGAAGGCTACGGCGCCTATCTGCGGGAGGAGAGCCCGGAAGCAGCCTTCGCTGAGTTCAGCCGGTTCCGTATCCTTTGCGCCATGCGCAGCGGCCCGTTCGGAGTCGAGGCGATCAACCTGCTGGTGCGTCAGCGGCTGGCCCAGGCGGGAATGATCCACCCCCGCGGCCGCTGGTACGCCGGCGAGCCGGTCATGATCACCAGGAACGACTACAACCTGGGGCTCTTCAACGGCGATGTGGGGCTGATATTGCCCGACGCCGAAACGGGAGGAGAGCTGCGCGCCTTCTTCCCCTCCGGCACCGGCGGCATGAGGAAAGTCTTGCCGCTCAGGCTTCCGGAATACGAGTGCGCCTTCGCCATGACCGTGCACAAGAGTCAGGGTTCCGAGTTCGACCGCGTGCTGCTGGTTCTGCCCGACCGCGACGCGCCGGTCCTGACACGGGAGCTTTTGTACACCGCCATAACCCGGGCGAAAACGTCGGTCGACATCCTGGCGAACCAGGAACTCTTCCTGGCCACGGTGCAGCGCAGAGTTGTCAGACGGTCGGGACTGAGAGACAAAACGTGGAAACCCAATTGACAATTGACAATTGACGATTGACAACGAAAAACGTGGAGAGGCAATTAAGGCTAAAACCCAATTGATAATTGACAATTGATAATTGACAATTGATAATTGACGATTACAACCTTTCGGATGGAAACCAATGCGGTCAAAGATAAGTCTTTCGCATTCGCATTGAGAATTATCAAGTTGTACCAGTATCTCTGCGAGCGAAAGGAGTTCGTGATCAGCAAGCAGTTGCTGAGGTCCGGCACCGCTGTCGGTGCACTGGTGCGCGAAGCCGAACAGGCGGAAAGTAGAGCCGACTTTGTCCACAAATTGGCAATAGCCCTGAAAGAAGCCAACGAAACAGAGTACTGGCTAGAACTCCTCCACCAGTCCAATTATCTTGAAGAAAAGTATTATCAATCTATATCTGCGGACTCAAAATGCCTACTAAGATTGCTAACATCCATAATTAAAACAACGAAGATGCACAACAAAAAATAAACCATTGTCAATTGTCAATCGTCAATTGGTTCAAAGGGTTTTTATGCTACTCCAAATCAACAACACAAAGATCGCCTACGACGACCAGGGAAACGGCCCGGCCGTCTTGCTCATCCACGGCTTCCCGCTGAACCGCCAGATGTGGCAGCCGCAATTAAAACCGTTGGCTGACGCCGGCTATCGCGCCATCGCGCCGGACCTGCGCGGCTTCGGCGCCAGCGACGCTCCCGCCACCGGCTACAGCATGGACCGCTTCGCCGACGACCTGGTGGCGCTGCTCGATGCGCTGCAGATCGACAAGGCGGTGGTGGGCGGGATGTCCATGGGGGGATACATCCTCATGAACCTCCTGGAGCGCCACCCCGACCGGGTCCGCGCCGCAGCCTTCATCGCCACCAGGAGCAACGCCGACGACGAAGCTGCACGCCAGCGCAGAAGTGAAATGGCCGCCCAAGCCGAAAGACTGGGGGCAAACCCGATTACAAAGATCTTCGCCGAACTTCTTTTCGCCGCCGACACCACCGTGTCACGCCCGGAACTTATCGCTCAGGTCACCTCCTGGATGCGCGCCACCACGCCCAATGGACTCGCCGGGGGACTCCTCGCCATGAAGGACAGGAAGGAATACACCCAACTTCTCGCCTCCTTCGGCAAGCCCTCGCTCGTCATCGCCGGAACCGAGGATCGGGCCGCGCCGCTTGAAGTCGCCCGGGTGCTCATCGACGCTCTCCCCGGCTGCCGGAGCAAAATCATCGAGAAGGCGGGGCACATGGTGAACATGGAACAGCCGGAACTCTTCAACAAGACGCTGGTCGAGTTCCTCGATTCGCTTCCTGATTAGCGGGATTACACATGACGCCTGACCTCTTTCAATTGATCATCCTGCTGCTTAGCGCCGCCACCTTCTTGGTCGCGTTCCTTTGCTACCTGCATCTCAAACGTGCGCACGTTGCCGAAGCGCGCTTCGACCAACTGGAAAAGGGGCTGGAGCGGCTGGAGCGCACCCTGCAGGCGGAACTGGGGCGAAACCGCGAGGAGCTGGGGGGGAACCTCAGGCAGTTCGGGGAAGCGGTGCAAAAGCGGATGGTGGATATCGCCTCGCTGCAAAAGGGACAGCTTGAAGGGTTCACTCAGCAGCTTGGCAGCCTCACCGCCAGCAACGAGCAGCGCCTGGACAAGCTGCGCGAAACGGTGGAGCTGCGCCTCAAGTGGCTGCAGGACGACAACTCGAAGAAGCTGGAGCAGATGCGCGCCACGGTCGACGAAAAGCTGCACGAGACCCTGGAAAAGCGGCTGGGGGAGTCGTTCAAGCAGGTAAGCGGCCAACTGGAGCAGGTCCACAAGGGGCTCGGGGAGATGCAGTCGCTCGCCTCCGGGGTCGGCGACCTGAAGAAGGTCCTCTCCAACATCAAGACCCGCGGGACGCTCGGCGAGGTGCAGCTGCACAACCTGCTTGAACAGATACTCACCCCCGACCAGTACGGCGCCAACGTGGCCACGAAGCCCGGGAGCGACGCGCGGGTCGAGTTCGCCATACGCCTTCCCGGCAAGGACGACAAGCCGCTCTGGCTCCCGGTCGACGCCAAGTTCCCGCAGGAGGACTACCTGCGGCTGGTCGAGGCCCAGGAGCAGGGGAACCAGGCCGCGGTACAGGAGGCGACCAGGCAGTTCGACAAGACCGTCGCCGCCATGGCGAAGCTCATCTGCGAGAAGTACTTAGCCCCTCCCGACACCACCGATTTCGCCGTCATGTTCCTGGCCAACGAGGCGAGCTACGCCCAGGTGTTAAGCCGCCCCGGGCTCTTCGACGCCATCTTGCGCGAGCACAAGGTCATCGTCGCAGGCCCCACCACCATCGCCGCCCTCCTTTCGTCGCTCAGCCTCGGCTTCAAGACGCTCACCATCGAGAAAAGGAGCAGCGACGTCTGGCGGTTATTGGGCGCGATAAAGACCGAGTTCATGACCTTCGGGACCCTGCTGGAAAAAACCAGGAAGAAGCTGGACGAGGCCTCCTCCAGCATCGACACCGCCGCGACCCGCACCCGCCGCATCCAGCGGAAGATGCAAGGGATCGAGCAGTTGCCGGAGCATGAAGCGAAGGGATTGCTGGGCGGGGAGTTTGGCGCCGCGACGGAGCCGGAGAGCGAAGTTATTTTGCTCGATGAAGCGTAAGGCAGGATCGCTTCCTTCATCTTCCTCCATCTTCCCCCCTCCCAACCTCCCCCCTCCGGGGGGAGAGGCTAGAGGCAAAACAAAACCGCCGGCGATCGATCCATGGAACCGATGCCGGCGGTTATATGTAAGCAATCAAAAGACTGCTTATTTGATCTGTCCGCGGATCTCGCCGTCCGGGTACTTGTCGGTGTGGACGTTAACGTAGGTATCGCCAGACCTCATGAGTTTAACGAGCTCGTCGAATTTCCCTTTGTAGTCGCCCATAAGGTCGTTGCCGCTAACCTTGCCCTCGGAAAGAACGCCGCTGAATTTCCCTTTTTTGCCGCCGCTGAAAAGTCCTACGATCGGAGGACCGTTTTCACCCTTTTTGCCGACGTGAATGTGGGCGGCGCTTGCATCTACGACATTCTTAACGTGGAGCTTATAGGTCAGTTCCTTGCCGTCTTTGCTGAGTTTGAACTCAGCCTTGCCGGAGGACTTCGCGTCAGGCTTGCCGACTTCCTCCTTCGGGCTCAATTTTGCTTTAAAGCTGTGCTCAGCGGCATAGCCAGTAGATACGGCAAAGAATGCGGCCAGCACTACCAACAGTAACAGCCTTACCCTTTTCATCTCCTGCCTCCTTTACTGCCTTCGTAGTACCACTGCCCCGATTATACCCTTTACATTCAAAAAGCACTATATTTTTGAAGGGTAAGGTTCATTAGGCAAATTCGGCAATTGCCTGTCCAGGCTGCACCGCTTCGCCCACGGAAACCAGAATCTTTTCCACCTTCCCGGACATGTGCGCCGTGATGTTGGTCTCCATCTTCATGGCCTCGAGAACGACCAGCAGGTCGTTCACCTCCAGATGTTGACCCACCTGTGCCACGATCTTGAAAACCACCCCCGCGATGGGACTGCGGCAGATCTTTTCCGAACCGGAGGCCGGGGTCGGCGCGGCCAGCGGCGGGGTCGCGGTTGGATGCGCCAAATACACCGGGTACGCCTGCATGGTCGCGGTGGGAGGGAAGGCCCCTTCCGTACGCACCTCTTCCCCTTCCTCGACTTCTACGTCCACCCGGTACTTCTTTCCGTCAATGGTCATGGTCAGTTGCACGGTAATCTCCTATTTAAGTAATGCTGTGGCCGCGTGTGGTTCCGGCGCCCCTCCCTCTAGTTGCCCCCTGTAGCCATTGCCCCCTCTCCGTCCATGCTCCCTCTCCCTCTGGGAGAGGGCCGGGGTGAGGGAAGGGGTTATCTCCAGGTGACGGAGGCGTTTATCTCCTCAAGTTGTGCGACGCCTGCAGCACCACGCGGCTCGACTGTCCCCAGGCGTTGATCAGATTCGGGTCGACGAACCTGGCCCGCCTTATCCTCACGGTCTTGCCCAGATACGCTGCTATCGCGGCGGACATCACCATCAGCAGTTCGGGGGTGATGTCCGGGTCGTGTTCCTGCTCCATCTCTTCGTCCACGGCTTCCCCCTTACAGCGGAATGAGGCCATGCTTCTTCATGGGCCTGAATTCGCGCTTGGTGCTCAGGATGTCCAGCGTCATGGCGAGGTGGCGCCTCGTATCGGCGGGCTCGATGATGTCGTCCACATCGCGGCGTGCCGCGGCCGAATAGGGAGTGGCGAAGGTTCCCTGGTAAGAAGCGATCAGCTCGTCGCGCTTTTTCTTGGGATCTTCCGCCTGGGCGATCTCGTTTCGGAAGATGACATTGACCGCTCCCTGCGGCCCCATGACCGCGATCTCGGCGCTGGGCCAGGCGAAAACCCGATCGGTCTCCAACTCCTTGCCGCACATGGCGAGGAAGGCGCCGCCGTACGCCTTGCGCATGATGACGGTGATCTTCGGGACGGTAGCCGCGGAGTAGGCGAAGAGCATCTTGGCGCCGTGGCGGATGATCCCCCCCTTCTCCTGCTGTACCCCGGGGAGAAAACCTGGAACGTCCACCAGGGTCACCAGCGGGATGTTGAAGGCGTTGCAAAACCGGACGAACCTGGCCCCTTTGTCCGAGGCGTTGATGTCCAAAGCCCCCGCCAGGACCGATGGCTGGTTGGCGACGATGCCGACGCTCCGCCCGAGAATCCTGCCGAACCCAACCACGATGTTGCCAGCGAACAGAGGCTGCACCTCCAGGAAGTCGCCGCCGTCGATCAGGCGCGCGATCACGTTCCTCACGTCGTAGGCCTTCTTCTGCTCCGACGGCACGATGCTGTTCAGCGTCTTGTCCGGGACGATGACGTCGTCGCTTTCCAACTGCGGCGGGTCCTCGATGTTGTTGGAGGGGAGGTAGGAAAGGAGCTTCTTGCAGATGCGAAGCGCCACCAGGTCGTTCTCCGCCACGAAATGCGCCACGCCGCTGTGGTTCATCTGCGACAGCGGCCCTCCCAGCTCCTCGGCGCTGATCTCTTCGCCGGTCGCCTCCTTGATCACGGAAGGGCCGGTGATGAACATACGCGCCTTGGCGGTCTGGATGATGAAATCGGTGAGCGCCGGGCTGTAGGCCGCCCCCCCGGCACAGGGGCCGCAGATGAGCGAGATCTGCGGCACTACCCCGCTAAGCATGACGTTGTGGTAGAAGACCTTGCCGTAGCCGGCCAGCGAGTCGATCCCTTCCTGGATCCTGGCGCCGCCGGAATCGTTCATGAAGACGAAGGGAGTTCCGGTCTTCAGCGACCCCAGCATCGCCTGCACGATCTTGTCGCTGTGCACCTCGCCCGCCGATCCCCCGGCGACGGTGAAATCCTGGCTCGCCAGGTGCACCATCCTCCCGCCCACGCTCCCGGCGCCGGTGACCACCCCTTCAGCCGGCAGTTCCTTCCCGGCCATGCCGAAATTGGTGCAACGGTGCCTGGCGAAGATGCCGATTTCCTGGAAGCTGTCCTTGTCCACCAGCGTCTCTATCCGCTCCCGGGCGGTCAGGCTTCCCTGGGCGTGCTGCTGGTCGATCTTCGAGCGCCCGCCGCCCAGCTTCAGCTTGCTCTTCTTGTCGTTCAGCCCTTTTATCTTCTCTTCTATGGACATGAGCTCGCTCCTTGGTCGGTGCGGCGCCTATTCCTGGCCGTAGGGTGCAACCGTCACCTTGTGCGGCTGTCCGCTCAAGGTGACCGTGTATGTGACGGGGCCGGTGATCTTCCCCGGATGCCCTTCGGGAATGCTGGTTTCCGAAGCTCCGGTGACCGGATCGCGCCCGAGATTTCGAGGTCCTTCACTCCTGGTGGCGAAGAACTTCGGCGCCACCTGCGGAAAGAGGGCGTAAGTGAGCACGTCCTCGTCGCTGCCGTCGCAACCCTCCAAGGGGAGCGCCGCCGCCCGCAGCTTGCCCCATTCCGGCTCCAATAGATCTGCGGGGCGGCACTCTATCGGCTCCTTATTCGCGTGGCGGCGCGCCTGCTCCACCACCTCCGGGTTCCGCTCTCCCGGCGTGAGGCCGTAGTAGCCGAGCATCAGGTCGGCGAACTCCCCGGTCAGCACCTTGTAGCGCCCCATCAATACGTTCAGCACCGCCTGGGTCCCGACGATCTGGCTGGTCGGGGTCACCAGCGGGACGTATCCCGTGTCCTTTCTCACCAGCGGTATCTCTTCCAGCACGTCGCGCATCCGGTCCCCGGCCCCCTGCTGCTTCAACTGGCTCTCCATGTTGGAAAGCATCCCGCCTGGAATCTGGCTCCTGAAGATCTCCGTCTCCGCGCCGGTGATGGTGGAGAGGAATTCTGAGTACCTGGGGAGCACCTTGGCGAAGTGCTCCTTCACCTTGTTCACCCGGGCCAGGTCGATGCGCGTGGTGTAGCCCGTACTTTCCAGCATCTCCGCAAAACTCTCCGTCGGGTTGTGTCCCGGCCCGAGGCTCATGGAACTCACCGCCGTGTCCACGCCGTCAACGCCCGCCTCCACCGCTTTCATGTAGCTCACCATGGTCACGCCGCTGGTGGCGTGCGCATGCAGCTGTATCCGGATCCGGTCGCCGCAGGCCTCCTTGATCCCTCTCACCAGGTCGTATGTCGCGTGCGGCTTGATCAGCGCCGCCATGTCCTTGATGCATATGGAGTCGCACCCCATGTCGACCAGGCGCTTCGCCTGCTCCACGAATTTCGCCGTGGTGTGAATGGGACTGATGGTATAGGAGATGGCGACCTGCGCGTGCTTTCCGCACTGCTTCACCGCCTGGACCGACCGCTCCAGGTTCCTCAGATCGTTCAGTGCATCGAAGATCCGGAACACGTCGATGCCGTTCTCGGCGCTCTTCTGGACGAACCGGTCCACCACCTCGTCCTGGTAATGCCGGTATCCCAAAAGGTTCTGCCCCCGCAAAAGCATCTGCAGCGGGGTTTTCGGCATCAGCTCCTTGAAGGTCCTGAGCCTCACCCACGGATCTTCGTTGAGAAAGCGGATGCAGGCGTCATAGGTGGCCCCGCCCCAGCACTCGATGGACCAGTAGCCCGCCTGGTCCAGGTCCTCGCACACCGGAACCATGTCGTCTATCCCGAGCCTCGTAGCGATAAGGCTCTGGTGCGCGTCGCGCAGAGCCAGTTCGGTTATGTCGATAATGCGGTCCATGTCTCCCTCCTTAGTCACGAAGGGATATTCTACGGACTGCAAGCTCATTGACAAGAGCTAATACTCTTTTTTTTAAAAATGGATTGGCACCATCTTTCGCCCCGATGACTGTTCCACTTTGCTCTTTGACAAAGGTTCCGGGGGAACTGAAGCAGATTCGTCCACGAAGCGCTGCAAGAGAGTTCGCGTTCCCCCTTTTGAGAAGGGGGACAGGGGGGATTTGTCTCTGGTGCACCAGCAGGAAATCCCCTTAGTCTCGTTGCTTCAAAGGGGAGTTTCGCTATGACGGTGCTAAGAGACGGCGGGAGTTGGTTGGCTGACAGAACTCGAACAAGGAGTCGAGAAGTGAGAGAGGATCAGTTTTTTTGCAGTATGTCGCGGTAGAGAGTGAGGTAGGAGGCAGCTTCTTTGTCGGGCGAGTAAAGGGCGCGAACCAGCGCTCTGCCATTGTAGCCGAGCTTCTCCCGCAACCTGGCGTTTGCCGCAAGCTGCCCGGCTTTGGCCACGAGATCCCCGGCGTCGCGATACAAAAGACCGGTGACGTTCTCTTTGACCACGGAGCGGTTACCTTCTATGTCCGCAACGAGAAGCGGCTTGGCATAAGCCATCGCCTCCAGGACGGTGTTGGCCATCCCCCCCTCGCTTAGCGAGCTGTTCAGCACCGCGTCGACCCGGCGGTACAACTCGCCCATGCGGTCGTGTCCCACCACGCCAAGATACCTGGCGAAGGGATAGCGTTCGAAGGCCTCCATCACCTGCGCGGCGTAATCCTTGTCGAGCACGGGGCCGGCGAGGAGCAGGCGCACCTGGGGATGATCGGCATAAAGCTCAGCCAAAGGCTCCAGCGGGAAGAGAACGTTTTTCACCGGGCGCAGCCCCGCGGGGAGCAAGAAGGTGAAAGCCTGTTCCTCTGCTGGTGGAAGCGGGCTGCAGTCGTCGGGGAGATCGACCCCCTGGGGAATGATGGCGGTCCGCTCCTGCAGGGTCGGCATGTGCTCAGCCAGCCGGTGGCGGATGCAGCCATGGAAGGCGACCAGCCGGGACGCCCCCCTCAGGGCGGCATGCAGCTCCATATTGCGCTGGTCGCAGAGCGCCTTGTAGATGTCGGTGCCGGTGAAGGTCACCAGGTACGGAACCCCCAGCGCCTTGGCTAGTGCGCAGGCCACCCTGCCGCCGTGGTAGGCGTGAAAGGCGTGCAGGATGTCGGGGGCGTATTCCTTAACCGCCGCCTGCAGTTGTTCCCCCGCCACGCGGTCCGTCGCGAAGACCTTGACTTCGCACCCGAGCGATCTCAGGTGCCGTTCGATGCGCCTCACTGTCACGGCGTTGCCGGTTTCCTCGGCGAAGTAGTTTGGGGATATTATGCCGACGCGCATGAGAACCTCTGCTTGAATTTTCGCTCAAAAACGACCGCCAGGGGAGGCCGGCCAGCGTGTGATAATAGCCGCAAAACCCGCGCAAGGCAAGGGATAAACCCCTTGCTTCACTGGCTCATTCCATGTTACCTTACCCAGCATTCCGAGGGGCGACACATGAAGATTACCATCCTCGGCTCTGGCACCTCGACGGGTGTTCCCATGGTCGGCTGCCACTGCCAGGTCTGCGGTTCCACTGACCCGCGCGACAAAAGAACACGTGCCTCGATCCTGGTCGAGTCCTGCGGACAGCGCATCCTGGTAGACACCTCGACCGATCTCAGGGCGCAGGCGCTGCGTGAGGGGATTCCGCATGTCGATGCGGTTCTCTTCACCCATACCCACGCCGACCATATTCACGGCATCGACGACCTCCGCGGTTTCTATTTCATCCACCGCCGGATCATCCCCTGCTACGGCAGCCCGGGAACGATGCAGTCGGCAACCGACAAGTTCGCCTATATCTTCGACGGGCTCACCTCCGAAGGATATTCGCCGTTACTTGAGCCCTTCCCCGTCGAAGACCCTTTCAAGCTGTTCGGATGCCGGGTGGTGCCGGTGCCGATCAAGCACGGTTCCTTCGATGCCACCGGTTACCGGTTCGACAACGCTGCCTACCTGACCGACTGCAGCGAGATCCCCGAGGGGTCCCTGGCCCTCTTAGAGGGGCTCGAACTTCTCATTATCGACGCCCTGCGTTTTTCCCCGCACCCGAATCATTTCAACATCGAGGGGGCGCTGCAGATGGCGCAAAAACTGCGGCCGCGCCGTACGCTCTTCACGCACTTAACCCACGAGGTGCGCCACAGCGACGGCAGCCGTCTCCCCGCAGGGGTCGAATTCGCCTACGACGGCATGACAGTCGAACTTTGAAGAGATAGAAGTTATCCAGAAACGGACGGAACCGATGTTTAAAGACATTCGACTGCACGGCTATGCAAACGACCAGATCGAGTTTTACGCCATCACGGCAGGAACCGAGGCGTACAGCCGTTACTTCTTCAACACCGACCCCTCCGACCCCGACGAGATCCGTTTCTTCTCCCCCGGCAACGAGTTCGTCATCGGCCGCAAAGGGATCACCCACCGCGGCAACGGCGGCTCCTTCTGCGAATACATGTTCGGTGTGGACCAGCCTATCGCCGACCTCGCCAAGGAAGAGGTCTCCAACCGGCTCATCGTCTACGGCACCCATTACGACAACCGGACCGGCACCCTCAAATTCAGCGACCGCACCGAAGGCTATCACAGCTACGACAAGATCTTCTTCGACGGCAACGCCATCTTCAACTATTTCTTCGCCCTGACCGGCTCCACCTTCACCGGCGCCATGCACGAGCAGCAGGAGCGCATCGTCAAGGTGCTGGGGAAGGCGCTCAAGCGCTCCGACGCCGTCGGAGAAGAGCAGGACAACCTCATCATCGACGAGATCCTGAACATCGTCGACGACCCGGGCGCCCATCTTTTCCTCTTCAAGCTCATCAACGTAAGGCACCGGGAATACGGCGACCACTTCAAGACGCTTTACTTCAACAACAAGAAGATCACCGATTCGGACTTCCAGGCGCTGGCAGGTTTGGCCGAGCGCTACGGCATCGACCGTTACCAGCAGGAACGGATCCGGATCGACGTCATGTACAAGCACCCCGACAACCGCCGCATCGTCGACGAGTACCGGAACATCCTCATCGCCTGCAACCGCAAAGGGGAGATCAACAAGCTCGAAAACGCGAGGCTCACCCGCCTGAAGACCCTCTCGGTACGCAACAAGATCCCCGGCGCGCTCTTCTACACCCTCGACGAGATGCTGAAGAAGGACAAAAAGCTGGTCGACCTGGAAGAGAGCAACTACATCTCCGAGACCAGGCAGATCCTGGAAGGGATGTTCCTATCCGAGCGGCACATCGAGAGCACCATCGAGCCCGAGGACATGCTGAAGCTCCTCTTCGCCAAGAAGCAGGCGGCGGAAAACCGCGACCACGCCTTCGAGGAGATGCTTCTGGACGCGAGCAAAGCCTGCGACGAGAAGATCCGCGACGGCGCCGACATCTCGATCCTCGAAGGGTACTCCTACATCATCACCTACTTCGACCGCTACGACGCCACCTCGTCCGCCATCAACCAGCTGGCCTTCATGGAGAACGTGAAGATATCAGAAGATATGATCCGGAGCCTTCTGGGGAACAAGAGCGCCTTCGACATGCTGGCCCCGGATCTTTTCACCAAGCTCTTCCTCTCCGGCATCTTCGAGGACAAGTACCTGGGGATCTACGGCCGCAAGAAGGTCACCAACCTGGCTGCGGGTCTTAAGCTGATCGAGGAGAACCGCCTGACCACGACCGGGCTCCTGGAGAAGTTGGTGCGCATAGACAGCGACGAGCGCCTTTACCTCACCCTCCTGGACCACGTAAAAGACCGCATCCGCAATTTCTATTCGAAATACGCCACCAAGGGCGACCAGGACGCCCTGAAGAAAGAACTCGCCGAAGAGTTGGTCCACAAGAAGATCCTCTCAGGCGAGATCCCCGACCGGCTGTTCCAGGAGGCGATCCTCACCATCAAGAAAGAGGCGGTCTACATCCACAACCTGCTTCCCCAGATCATCAACGAGAAAAACTGCCTGCTGCGCGAGGATTTCCTGGAGAACTCAGGCCTCGACCGCTTCTACGTCGAGGAGCTGGAGCGCGAATTCTTCGAACTTAACGGGCTGAACCTCGAAGACCTCTACCAGATCCGCAAAGGGTTCAACTAGTTCAGCGCCCCTTCTTCCTTGGGCCACCTCCCTCCCCCCCCGCCCCTCTCCCACAGGGCGAGGGGCGGGGGGGGAGTCGAGCGGAGCCGGCACAGAACCACCTCCCCAGTGTTCCCAGTGTTCCCAGTGTTCCCAGTGTTCCCAGTGTTC
>NZ_AUGE01000026.1 GCF_000426865.1 Citrifermentans bremense R1 | reverse complement strand
TCGACGCTTTTGCGCTCCATGAACAGGATGCACGACCTGGTCCCCTCGGCGCGGGTCACCGGAAAGATCCTCGTGGACGACGGCGACATCTACGACAGGGGCGTCGACCCGGTAGCCATACGCCGCCGCGTCGGCATGGTGTTTCAGAAGCCGAACCCGTTCCCGGCCATGTCCATCTACGACAACGTCATCGCCGGCTACAAGCTGAACGGCCGACTGCCGCGCGAAGAGGCCGACGAGATCGTGGAAAGCTGCCTGAAAAGGGTGGCGCTGTGGGACGAGGTGAAGGACCGGCTGAAAAGTAACGCCATGATGCTCTCCGGCGGCCAGCAGCAGCGCCTCTGCATCGCCCGCACCGTCGCGGTGAAGCCGGAGGTGATCCTGATGGACGAGCCCGCCTCTGCCCTCGACCCCATCTCGACGCTGAAGATCGAGGAGTTGATTGAGGAGTTGAAGGAGCGCTACACCATCATCATCGTCACCCACAACATGCAGCAGGCAGCGCGCGTATCGGACTACACCGCGTTTTTGTACATGGGGGACCTGGTCGAGTGCGGCGAGACCAAGAAGATATTCACCACCCCCGAAGTGAAGCGCACCGAGGACTACATCACCGGCCGCTTCGGGTAGCAACGGAGACCTGCGCCCCCGCTCCCTCTAGGAAAGGGTTGGGGTGAGGGAGACCGTGTTATCGACGCCGCGGCAAGATTGCAGACAACTTTATTTGGGTACCGGAGAAAGAGAATGGAGAGAGAGCATTTCAGCAAGCAGTTCGACACCGAGCTGAACGAGATAAGGGAAAGGCTTCTTGAGATGGGGGGCAAGGTCGAGGTGATGATCGGCAACGCCATGCAGTCCCTGGTGGAGAGGGACACGGAGCTTGCCGAGCGGACCATCGCCTTCGATCACGAGATCAACACCCTGGAGATGGTGATCGATGAGAAGTGCCTGGAGGTCCTGGCGCGCAGGCAGCCGGCGGCGCGCGACCTGCGCTTCATCACCCTGGCGCTGAAGATCGTGACCGACCTGGAGCGAATCGGAGACCAGTGCGCCAACATCTGCAAGCGCGCCCGCGAGCTGAACCAGGAGCCGTCGCTCAAGCCCTACATCGACCTGCCGCGCATGGCGCAGGCCGCTTCCAACATGGTCACCGAGGCGCTGGACGCCTTCGTGCGCGGCGACGATGCCCTGGCGATCAAGGTATGCGAGGACGACCAGTGCGTCGACGAACTGAACGAGCAGATCCAGCGGGAGCTTCTTACGTTCATGCTGGCCGATCCCAAGACCATCAGCCGTGCCATGAAGATCATCCAGGTCTCCAAATGCCTGGAGCGCATCGCCGACCACGCCACCAACATCGCCGAGATGGTGATCTTTATGATCAAGGGGAAGGACATACGCCACACCATAGCGTGACGCTTCCACCGCTTCACAACCTCCCCGGCATCACACGCAAAAGGGACCGCAACCGCGGTCCTTTTATTTTTGCCGAAACCCACCTTTTTCACTGGGCACATTTCACAGAATACGATCAAAGCGGTAACAAAACCGTCACATGAAGCTGCTATGTTCCTCCGTCAGAATGAAGGGAAAAAGGAGACAGCACATCATGTGGAACAGACTTGTCAAAAGCATCCTCGCGCTAGCCATCGCCTTCTCGGCCGCATCCGGTTCGGCCTACGCTGAAACTGCGCTCACCGGGGCAGGCGCCACTTTCCCCCATCCCCTCTACAGCAAGTGGTTCAGGGACTACCAGGCAGAGGATCCCGGCGTCACCTTCAGCTACGACGCGCAGGGGAGCGGCGAGGGTATCAGGAGGATACTGACCCGCGAGGTCGACTTCGGCGCCTCCGACAAGTTCCTCTCCGACGAAGAGCTGAATAAAGCGCCCGGCAAGTTGCTGCACATTCCTACCGTGATGGGTGCGGTCGCCGTCACCTACAATATCCCCGGCATCGGTTCCGGCCTGAAGATGACGCCGCAGGCGCTCGCGGGGATATATCAGGGGAAGGTCACCAAGTGGAACGACCCGCTCATCGCCAAGGAGAACGGCAAGCTCAAACTCCCCGCTGAAGAGATCGTCGTCGTGCACCGCTCCGACTCCAGCGGCACCACCAGCATCTTCACCGATTACCTGAGCTCTGTCGACCTATCCTGGTCAAAAAGCATCGGCAAGGGAACGACCGTGGCCTGGCCTGCCGGAATCGGGGCGAAGGGGAGCAGTACGGTGGTGAAGAAGATAAGGGAGGTTCCCTACAGCATCGGCTACGTGGAGATCGCCTACGCGCTGGAGAACGAACTTGATATGGCGGCGCTGAAGAACCGGGCCGGTAAGTTCGTCACGCCGACCATGCTCTCCACCAGGGCCGCCGCCGTGCAGGGAATGAAAAAACAAAAGGTGAAAAAGGATGCGGAATCGGACTACCGCCTGTCGCTGGTGAACCAACCGGGCAAGGACGCCTATCCCATCGTCGGGCTCACCTGGCTGTTGGTGTACCGTGACCAGCAGGACCCGGTCAAGGGGAGGAAGCTGATCGAGTTCCTCAACTGGCAGCTGAAAAAGGCGGAGAAGATGACTTCCACACTGCACTACACCCCGCTCCCCGACACCTGGTCCGCCCAGGTGGAAAAGACCATCAGGAGCATCTCCGTACCGCAGTAATTGAAGTGTGAAAAAGCCACAGCAACCGCCGTGGCTTTTTCGTTGCCGCTCTCATTCCACGTAGATTCGCACGGGATAGCCCCGCTGTTGCTTCTGGCCGAATCTCCGAGATAGCAGTGCAGAGATTTAACCATTCTGTAACAGGTTCTACACAAAAGATATGTATGAAAGGTATGACTACGATACCAGAGGGGGGGCAATGGAGACCATATTGATCATCGAAGACGAGAGGGACCTTGCGGAGCTTCTTGCCTTCAACCTCGAGAGAGAGGGATACAAGACCCTTATCGCGGCCGACGGCATCGAAGGATTGGCAAACGCCAGCGATTGCCACCCTGACCTGATCATCCTCGACCTCATGCTCCCAGGCATGCTGGGCACAGAGGTTTGCAAGAACCTCAAGAAGTCTCAAAGAACCGCGGGCATCCCCGTGATCATGCTCACCGCCAAAGGGGAAGAGATCGACAAGGTGGTCGGATTCGAAGTCGGAGCGGACGACTACGTAGTGAAGCCGTTTTCGAGCAGGGAATTGAACCTGCGCGTGAAGGCCGTGCTCAGACGCAGTAATACCGAGACCGTCTCCAGCACGATGATCGAGCTGGGCCCCATCACCATTGATACCGACCGTCATCAAGTCATGGTGAACGGAGAGGAGATCTTCTTCACCAGCACTGAATTCAAACTGCTGCATACTCTGGCGCAGAGACTGGGAAGGGTGCAGAGCCGGGACGTTTTGTTGCGGGACGTGTGGGGCTACAACTTCGTGGATGACAGTCGAACTGTCGATACCCATATTACCCGCTTGCGCACCAAGATGGGAGCGGCTGGCGATCTGATCAAGACTGTGCGCGGTTTCGGCTACAAGCTCGAACTGCAATGATCTGAGCCGGCTCGACGCGGACCGGCTGGCCAGAGGGGAAAATTGCCAGGCCAGCAACCCCTTCCCCCGGGACGGGGTACAAAAAAGGGTACAGACATGAAAAAAGGGACTTGCAAATACTTGCAAGTCCCTCATTTTCTTTTGGTTGCTGGGACAGGATTTGAACCTGTGACCTTCGGGTTATGAGGGCAATTTGGCCTGGCCTCCCGGAAGATTTTTCGCTCTCAGGATTTTTACCATTTTCGTAAAACTGGAAGGCAGTAGCACCTTAATTTAGAAAATAATGAAAGTTTTCCTTGCTCCCCCCACACTGCTCCCGTTTTCCTGTCCACACATCCTGTCAATCTTGTAATTATCCAGAAACCCTGCAGTTCATGAAATTCAAACCTGCCATTCCTTCCTCAATTCGGACTTGTCCACGCATGGTCTCGCCCCTGCCACATTCCAACAAAAAACATTATTTTAAAAAAATATCACACAGTAAGTACTGAATATACTTAAATAACATATTTTTTAAAATGCGTTTATCTTCTACAATAAAGGTCAACACAAGTTGTTAACAAATATTGTTTGGCACGATGCGTGCTTTTATAGGACACATGAATATGCATAAACAGTACGACAACCAATGTCAATCAGCCGGAATAGGTACTGCTGATTTGCTGTGAACTTACGTCATATGCGATGAAACGGGAGAACCAAGTGAATAAATGCGGCTCATTATCAAACCTACGTATAATTGATTTTACTGGAGAGCTTGGGCCATATGCTTCGAAACTGTATACTGGCTTGGGTGCGGATGTAATTCATATTGAACCGATCACCGGAGATCCATTACGCGACGTTGGCCCGTTTTATAAGAACCAAGCAGGAAAAGAAAGCAGCCTGCAGTTTGTCTATTACAATTCCGGGAAAAGGGGCATAGCCCTGGACTTGAACAAGAAAAATGGAAGGGAACTATTTGTAGAACTTTGTAAAGATGCAGATCTGCTATTTGAGAGTTTCCCCCCCGGGTACCTGGAGAGCCTGGGCCTTTCCTACGATGTACTGAGCGCGGTCAATCCCAAGCTTGTCCAGACCTCTATCACCCCTTTCGGCAGCTTCGGACCATACAGCAGCTATCCCGGGTCCGACCTGACCTGTTCCGCCCTGGGTGGGTTCCTGTATCTGGCCGGTATCGACAACGAGAAACCGGTACGGGCCTGTGACAACCAGTCGTACCGGATGGCGGAGGTCTATGCAGCCGTGGGGAGTTCCATTGCCGCGCTGTTCGCCCAGCGGACCGGGGTCGGCCAGTTCGTCGACGTCTCGTGCATGGAGGCGGTCGGTATGGCTTTGGAGACGGCGGCCCAGTGCTGGGACCTGGAAGGGGTGCTGAGAAGGGGGCGGGGCCGCGAGGCGGGGACGGCGACGATCCATCCCTGCAAGGACGGCTTCGTGGCCCTCGTCGCCATCATGGGCAGAAACAAGGTGATGTGGGATCCATTCGTTGAGTGGATGAAGGACGAGGGGGTGGAGGAGTGGGAAATCTTTGACAACGCCAACTGGATCAACGCGTCCTACCGGGAGTCCAAGGAAGGGTACGACCTGTTCTGCCGCATCTTTGAGCGGTTCTCCATGAAACACACCAAGCAGTACCTCTATGACGCCGGCCAAGCCCATCGGGTCGCCATCAGCCCGGTCAGCAACGGGAAAGACCTGCTGGAAAACCCCCAGCTGAACTACCACGAATTCTGGAAGCCGCTTTACCACGAGCCGGTCGGAGGTGAGGTGCTCTGCCCCGGCCCCCCCTACGATTTCGGGAGTCTCAAGTGGAGCCTGGGGGATTTCGCTCCAATCTTTGGCCAACACACGGCAGAGGTGCTTGTCGAATGCGGTTATAGCCGCGATGAAATTAACGCGCTTGACAGGGAAGGGGTCATCCATGTTGCCAAATCTTAGTAAAGCCCTTGAAGGGATCGTGGTATGCGACTTCTCCTGGGTGGGTGCCGGCCCGATCGCCACCAACGTGCTTGGCCAGTGCGGTGCCGAGGTGATCAAGATCGAGAGCAAGAGCCGGCCGGACTTGCTTCGGACCGGCGGCCCCTTCAAGGACGGGTTCAACGATGGGCTGGAGCGGAGCGGCTACTTTGCCAACCGCAATCCCAACAAGAAAGGGATAGCGCTGGACATGAGCCATCCCAAAGCCCGGGCTGTCGCGGTGCGCCTGATCAAAAAGAGCGACATCATCATCAACAACTTCCGCGTGGGGCAGATGGAGAAATGGGGGCTCGGGTGGGATGACGTCCAAAAGATCAACCCGCGGATCATCTACGTCACCATGAGCCTGCAGGGGGAAACAGGGCCGCAGAAAAGCTACATGGGGTTCGGGGTCAACCTGAACGCCCTGTGCGGGCTGACCGCCCAGGCCTGTTTCCCCGGCGAGCGCCCCTTCGGCACCGGCACCAACTACACGGACCATGTCATGGCCCCGAGCCACACCCTCTTTGGCATCATGGCAGCGCTGCTTGAACGGGAGCAAACCGGAAAAGGGCAGACCGTCGCCATTTCCCAGCTGAAATCCGCCATCAGTATGGCGCCCATGAGCGCTATGGCCTATGCGGCAAACGGCGACATCCTGGGACCGGCGGGATTGGGCGATCCCAATGCAGCCCCCCACGGCCTGTTCACAACGCTTGGATACCGCAGATGGATCGCCATCGCAGTATTCAGCGAGGGCGAATGGCAGGCGCTCAAAAAGGTGATGGGGAACCCAGCCTGGGCGGAGGACCGGAAATTGGGCACGCTGCAGGGGCGCAAGGACAACGAGGCGGCATTGAACGACCATATGGAGGCCTGGACCAGGGGGCTGCATGGAGACCAGCTCATGGCCGAACTGCTGCGCAACGGGGTCAGGGCCGGCGTGGTCAACGATGCACGGGGCGCCATCGAGGACGGGCACCTGAGAGAACGGGGATTCTGGTCGTACCTGGACCACCCGGTCATGGGGCGCACCCTGTACAACCGGGCCCCGATCCGCCTGTCCAAGACCCCGCTCCGGATGGTAACCGCCGCACCTTTGTTGGGGCAGCATACCAGGGAAGTGCTGAAGGGGATGCTCGACTATACGGATGAAGAAATCGCCACGCTCACCGAGGAAAAAGTGCTCGTGTAGCTGCGGTTTTCAAAACTACCACCAGGAGAAAGAGAATGGATTTCAGCATACCCGAAGAATACATGATGCTCAAAGAATCGATGCGGGAGTTCGTCAAGCGCGAGCTGATGCCGCTGGAGAAGACCCTGTTGGAGCGGGAACTCTCCCTCTGGACAAAGCCCGGCCACCTCATCCCGGAAGAGGATCACAAACGCCTGATGAAGAAGACGAAGGAGCTGGGGTTCTGGGGGCTGGAGGTGGAGGAGGAATTCGGCGGCCAGGGGCTGGGCATGCTGGCCAAGACCCTCGTGGTGGAAGAGCTCTCCAAATGCCTGGTTGGTTTCTCCAACCACGGGTTCACCCTCCCCCCCGACGCCCCTAACCTCTATTACCTGCATGAGTGCTGCGGCAAAAAACAGCGGGAGAAGTACTTCGTCCCCTACTGCAATGGCGAGGTGGATTCTGCCATGGCATGTACCGAGCCGGGAGCAGGCTCGGACGTGAGCGGTCTAAAGACCAGAGCGGTCAAAAAAGGGGACAAATGGGTCATCAACGGCACCAAGACCTTCATCAGCAAATGCGACTATGACAACGTCTTCTTCATCGTCATCGCCGTCACCGCCCCTGCGGCCGCCTCCAAGGACCGCTTCACCGCCTTTCTCATCGACCGGGAACACCCGGGGGTGCGGATCGGTAAGGAGATCCCCGTTATCGGCCCCATGCCCACTTGGGATCTGATCCTGGAGGATGTGGAGGTGGATGACGATGCCATTCTCGGCGGGGTGGGCAAGGCATTCATCCCGCTGCAGAACAGGTTCGGCGTGCGTCGCATCGAGCTTGCCTCCAGTTGCACCGGCATGGCGGAGCGGCTGATCCAGATGATGATCGACCAGGCCAACAACCGGATCACCTTCGGCCAACCCCTGGCAGAGCGGGGTACCATCCAGAACTGGATTGCCGACTCCACCATGGAACTGGAACAGGTTCGCTGGCTGCTCTACTACGCTGCATGGAAATCGGACCAGGGGCACAAGGACCTGCGTATCGAAGGGGCGCACGTCAAGGTGGCGGCTACAGAGATGCTGACCCGGGTTGCCGACCGGGCAATCCAGATCCATGGCGGCGTCGGTGTTTCCCATGAACTGGGAATCGAATACGTGGCCCGGCATGTGCGCCTTTGGCGGATCGTGGAAGGGCCGTCCGAGGTCCACCGGTGGCTGATCGCCCGGCAGCTTTTGAAAGAGAAAAAGCCGTACAACCCGTTCATCGTCGCCGGGGATGAGGATTGATAGGGAGGGAGTCCCATACCGCCAAGAGTTATAAAACTATACGCAGTACCAGGAGGATGCAATGGGAGTTGATTTCGTAACAGAAGGAAATGTGGCCTATATCACCCTGAATCGCCCCGACGCCATGAACGCCCTGGACCCCGAGGGGCTGGTGCGACTGGCGGAGATCTGGGGGGAGGTGAAGACCAATCCTGATATTCGCGTCGCAGTCCTGACCGGGGCCGGAGAAAAGGCCTTCTGCACCGGCACGGACATGAAGAAGTCGAAGGTGCCGGACGAGTGCATGGCCGTCCTCTACTACCGTGATGGGCAGCCGATCATCCCCCATATGAAGATGTGGAAGCCGATCATCGCCTGCATCAACGGCTACGCCATTGGCGGCGGGCTGGAGATGGCCCTCGCCTGTGACCTGAGGATCTGCAGCACCACGGCCAAGTTCGGCCTGACCGAGACCAAGGTGGCGAGCCTTGCCGGTCTGAACGGGACCCAGTGCCTCCCCAGGGCAATTACGCAGGCGGTGGCCATGAAGATGCTCCTGACCGGCGAGATGATCGACGCCGCCGAGGCGCACCGGGTCGGTCTGGTCAGCGACGTTGCCGAGCCGGACCAGCTGATGGCGCTGGCCAGGAAGTACGCGGAGAAGATCGCCGGCAACGCCCCCCTGAGCGTCATGGCAGCCAAGCAGGCGGCGGTGATGGGGATGGACATGCCGCTTCCCCATGCCATCGACTTCTCCTACCTTTTGTGGGGAATCCTGCGGGACACGGAAGACCGGAAAGAGGGCTTCACCGCCTTTGCCGAAAAGCGGGCGCCCCAGTATCGCGGCAGGTGACCAGGAGGCCTTCTCAACACTTCCCCTCTCCCCATGGTGTGAGAGGGGGGCCGAAGGCCGGGTGAGTGGCAAGGCAAAAGCAATTAGAACCAAATCCAGCATAACCAGGAGCCAAATCATGCACATTATCGTCTTGGCAAAGGTAGTCCCCGATTACGAGGTACCTTCGGCCGACTTCGAACTGGTGGGGAACAGGGCCCATCCCCGTTACACGAGAATGATCGGCCTCTACGACGAAAACGCCATCGAACTTGGGGTGCAGCTGAAGGAGAAACTCGGCGCCGATCTAACCGTTGCCTCCTACGGCCTGGGCGACGATGTCCAGTTCCTGAGAAAGGCGCTCGCCATGGGGGCCGACAAGGTGGTCCTGGTGGAAGGAACTTCCGACGACCCCTATGTGATCGCCGCCAACCTGAAGGAAGCCATCGACCGGCAGGGGGCGGTGGACCTGGTCCTTGCTGGGCGCCAGTCCTCGGACATGGATCGGGGGGTCGTGCCGGGTGTGTTGGCCGGCATGCTCGACCTCCCCTTTGTCCCCCAGGCCTGCGGGGTGGAAAGTGCTGACGGGGGCTGGAAAATCGCCCAGATAACCGAGACGGGGAAGCGGCTTTTGAAACTCTCCGGCACGGGGGTGCTCTCCATCACCAGCGTGCCTGAGAACGTCCCCCGGATACCCGCGGTCAAGGCGATCTTTGCCGCCAAAAAGAAGCCGGTAGAGAAACTGGCTGAGATCGGGACTGGAAAAATGAACGTTTCCGAACTGTCGGTGGCCATCCCCAAGGTCGAGTCCAATTGCGAACTGATCCCGGCCGAGGACATGGACGAAGCCGTCCGTGTGCTCTTGAGAAGACTCAAGGAGGAGCGGTACCTATGAAAACGCTGATCGTCGAAACGGCCAACCCGAAGATCCTCGGGGAACTTGTCACCGTAAGCAGGCTGTTCTGCCAGACTCCGGATGTGGTCGTGCTTGGAGACGGCGAGCTTTGGGGGAGCTACGGCAAGGCCTGCCGGGTTGCCGATACCCTGGGGGCCAATCTGGGGACGGGGCTTGCCGACCTCATCAGGACCGAAGGGTACGAGTTGATCCTTTTGAGCTCGACCGCCATAGGCAGCGGCCTGGCCGGTCCCCTGGCGGTAAGCCTGGGCGCCCCGATCCTCACCGAGGTCACCGCCATCACGGCTGACCTGACCATCGAGCGCTCCCTCTATGGCTCCAAGGCGGTTGCCCGCTACAAGGTGGGATCCGGGCCAGTGGTTCTCACCATCAAGCGCAAATATTTCGAGGCAGCCGACCTGGCAGGGGCGACTCCCACCGTGGAGCTGCCGGCAGGGGCGCAGAGGATCGCCCTCCTGGAAGAGATCGAGGAAGAGCGGCAGGGTATCCCCCTGGAAGATGCCGAGGTCGTGGTGACCGGCGGACGGGGGCTCGGCACCGGCGACAGCTTTGCCGTCCTGAAGGACATGGCCGGCCTGCTGAAGGGGGCGGTCGGGGCTTCCCGGGGGGCCGTGGACGAGGGGTGGATGCCCCCCGGCGCGCAGATCGGCCAGACCGGCAAGATCGTCGCGCCAACTGTGTATTTCGCCGTCGGCGTCTCCGGCGCCAGCCAGCATCTGGCCGGTATCTCCAATGCCAAATGCGTCGTGGCCATCAACAAGGACAACGAGGCGAACATCTTCAAACGGGCCAGGTTCGGCATCGTCGGGGACTACAAAAATGCGGTCCCGGCCCTGATCAACGCCCTCAAGGAGAGTGCCTGAGATGGAACGAATCCCCTACTGGAACATCGGCTACGGCCTTTTGATCGACCTTCTTTCCCTGCCAGCCCTGGCCGTTTTCGGGTACGGCATCTACGGCCACTGGAAACGGATCCGCCAGGGAAAGGCGAGCGTCAAGCTTGGGCTTACCCTGGACGCCCTGAAGCTGGGACCGCTCCATATCCGGTCGTTTCTCACCAGGGGGATCGTCGGCACCCGAATCTATAGGAAACTTTGCACAGGCATTGCCCACGGGCTCCTGTTCTGGGGGATGGTCCTCCTGTCCGCCGGCACCATCCTGGTGTTCGCCAATGTGCTCTTCAGGCTCCCCGTGTTCAAGGGGGAGTTCAATCACTGGTTCATGGGGGCGGCCCTCGACGCCGCCGGGGTGGCAGCACTTGCGGGGGTAGTGTACCTGCTCATCCGGCGCCTCTTCCCGCCGGAGCGGCTCACCTGCTTCAGGGCCAACTCGGGCTTCATCCAGGTGGAGATCGGGATCATCGCCATCGTCGTCACCGGCTTCTTCATCGAGGGGGCAAGGATCGCCCAAAACGGCGCCGATCCCGGCTCCTTCGTCGGCAACTGGCTCGGCTCGATGCTGTCGGTCGGGCGAGGGGGACTGGAACTCCATCGCTACCTCTGGTGGACCCACGGCCTCCTTGCCCTGGCAACCATCGCCTACATCCCCTTCTCTCCCCTGGTCCACCTGGTGCTGGCCCCGGCCAACGCCGGGCTCGATGTGCCGGTCCCCGGCCCCAAGATGGGGGTCATCGATTTCGAGTCGTTCGAAGGGGACGGGGACGAGACGCCAAGCCTGGGCGCGAGCAAGCTGGCGGATTTCAGCCGGAAGAACCTGCTGGATGCCTCCACCTGCCTGAAATGCGGCCGCTGCCACGAGGTCTGCCCTGCCGCCCAGACCGGCAAAAAGCTCTCCCCCAAGGGGGTCATGGTCACCCTTGCCGAATACCTGCAGCACGGAAGGATGGACGACGAATCCCTCCTGGAAGCGATCTCCACCGACGCCATCTACAGCTGCACCACCTGCGCCGCCTGCATGGAGGCCTGCCCGGTATCGGTGAACCAGCCCAACGCCATCCTGCAGATGCGGCAGCACCTGCTCATGGAGCGCTCCGAGATGCCCGAGATCATGGGGCAGGCAAACCGGAGCCTGGAGGCCCGCCATCACCCCTTTATCGGCACCGGTTTCGGCCCCAATGACTGGCGCAAGGGGATCGATGTCCCCTTCTACGAAAAGGGCACCACCGAGTACCTCCTCTGGATCGGCTGTTCCGTTGCCTACGAGGAGCGGACGCAAAGCATCGCCCGGGCCATGGTCGCCATCCTCAAACATGCCGGGGTCTCCTTCGGCATCCTGGAAGAGAATCGTTGCACGGGCGACCCTGCCAAGCAGATGGGGAACGAGTTCCTCTTCACGGAGATAGCCGGCCAGAACATCGAAGAGTTCAACGATCTGGGGGTGACCAAGGTCATTACCATGTGCCCCCATTGTTTCAACAGCTTTACCCGCCATTATCCGCTGCTGGGGGCCAAGTTCGACGTCGTTCCCCATGCAGTACTCCTGCGGGGGCTGATAGAAGCCGGCAAGATAACGCTGACCAACAGCGGCCAGGCCATCTGCTACCACGATCCCTGCTATCTGGGAAGGCACAACCAGGTACTGTCGGAGCCGCGCAGTGTGGTTTCCTCGGTGGGTCAACTGGTGGAAATGCCGAGACACGGCTGCGAAAGCTTCTGCTGCGGTGCCGGTGGGGGCAATTACTGGACCGAGGAAGAGGGAACGCGGATCAACCAGACCAGGGCAAAAGAGGCCCTCGACACGGGGGCCAAAACCATCGCCACCGCCTGCCCCTTCTGCATGCTGATGCTGACGGACGGGCTGAAGAAGTTCACGGAAGAGCAGATGGTGAAGGATATTGCCGAGTTGGTCTGCAGCCGGATGGAATCGGGCGCGCAGGGCGTTCCACAAACCTTGGTCAGCACCTGAGGTGGTCCCCATGCAGACAATAGACCTATTGCTTTTCAACATAACAGAGGTTGGAAAAATACTTTGAGGAGGAGCGTCATGGCTCAGGAAGAAGCACCAAAAAAGAAAACCAAGGAAAAGGAACCCGATATTACCTTTTTTCACCCGGACATACTGGAAGTGCCCAAGGATGGCGCCCTTCCCTACCTGAAGGGGTACCGTTGCAAGAAGTGCGGGCAAGTGGATTTCAAGACCGAGATGTGCACCAGCTGCTGGAGCCAAGAGTTTGAAATAATTCCCCTCTCCCGCCGGGGCAAGGTCTACAGCTTCTCGGACATCTATATCGGCCAGCAGGGGCTGGAGACTCCGTACATCTTCGCCTATGTGGATCTCCCCGAAAACCTGCGGGTCTTCGCCCAGCTGGAGGGGGAGGTCAACACCTATCGCTGCGACGAAGAGGTGGAGCTGACCCTGGGGGCGATCCGGATGAACAACGACGGCCTCCCCATCACAAGCTACAAGTTCAAGAAAATCGGCTGAGCATAACGAGAACGCAACTTACCGACCGGGAGAAACAGGAGACGGATATATGAAATTACAACGTGAAGTCTACATAGCAGGGGTGGGAGAAACGAAATTCGGCAGGCACATCGTCGATTTCGACGTCCTGGGGAGGGAAGCCGCCCTCCAGGCCATGCGGGGGTCCAACATCGACCGGCCCGACATGATCCAGAGCGCCTACGTGGGAAACGGCATGAACGACATGACCACCGGCCAAGCCGTTTTCAGGGGGCTTGGGATGTGCGGCCCCAGGCTTCCCATCGTCAATGTCCAAAGTGCCTGCTCCGCCGGGGCCATGGCGGTCTACTGCGCCATCAAGGATGTGGCCACCGGACTCACCGACCTTTCGATCGGCATCGGCTGTGAGAACCACACCATGCATCGCCAGAGCGGGGCCGCGTTCAGTGCTGCCAGGTCGGACATCGAGACCATGCACGGGGCGGTGATGACCGGGAAATATGCCATGCGGGCGACTCGCTACATGCATGAGACCGGCGCCACCATCGAGGACCTGGCGATGATCACGGTGAAGAACCGAAAGCATGCCACCCATAACCCCAATGCCTGGTTCAAGGGGGCAATCACGGTTGACGAAGTGGTCAATTCCCGTATGGTTGCCTATCCCATGACCCTCCAGCAGTGCTGCGGCATTGCCGATGGCGCGGCCGCGGTGGTGGTCGGCTCCAAGGAAATGATGAAGAAGCTGGGCATAGCAAAGCCGGTCAAGGTGGCGGGTGTGGTGGTGGAGTCAGGCCCGTACCATAACCGGCCGAGGGACATCACCGGCGACGACATCACCGAGACCACCTCGGAAAAGCTCTACGAGGAATCGGGGATCGGTCCGAAAGAGGTGAATATTCTCGAATTGCATGACGCGTTTACCATTGCCGAGCTGCTCTATTATGAGTGCATGGGGCTCTGCAACAAGGGGGAAGGGCTCAAGTTCCTGCGGGATGGCCAGTCAACCTATGGCGGCCAGTGCGTGGTGAGCCCCCGGGGTGGGTTGCTCTCCTACGGCCACCCGATCGGCGCCTCCGGTGCGGCCCAGATCGCCCAGAATGTGATGCAGTTGCGGGGGGAATGCGGCGGTTACCAGGTCGGTCCGACCCCCAACGTAGCCATGTCACACGTCACCGGCGGCGGGCTCTCCGGAACCGAGCATGCGGCCTGCACCATGCACATGCTGGTCAAAGGGTGGTAAGCGAGGCGTATGATCAATTAATCCTCAGCAACAGTAAGGAGATGCAGTCATGAAAGACAGAACAGCACTGATAGTTGGCGCGGCAAACGATATTGGCGGAGCGATCAGCGTCCGGTTCGCCAAGCTCGGGGCGAAGGTCGTCCTGATCGATGGGGATCGGCAGCGTCTGGACACGGTCTTCGCCCTGGTGGCGGCGGCGGGGGGGGGTGCGGCGGAGGTTATCGCCGTTGACGGTGCAGATTCGAGCGCCGTCAAGAAAGCAGTAGGAAGGGTTGTCAATAAACATGGTTCGATCGACATCCTGGTCAACGCTATCGACCACAGGGACGGTGTCCCGATCACTGAAGGCACCATGGAGACCTGGGAGCGCTCCCTGAAGGAAAACATCTCCCCGCTGGTCTCTTTTTCCCTGAATGTGATCCCGGTGATGAAAAGTCAGCAATATGGCCGGATTGTCAACATCGGCAGCCTTGACTACCTCGGGACATCGAGGCAGGCCAACTACAGCACCGCAAAGGCAGCCATCTTCGGCCTGACCCGTTCCTTTGCCCTTGAGCTGGCCCAAGACGGGATCACCGTAAACCAAATCCTGAAGGGGGACATCAAGTCGGCGGATTCTCCCCTCTCCCCTGAACAGGAGGAGAGAGGCGCTGCGCAGTTGCCGGTGCAGCGACTGGGCAAGCCGGAGGATATAGCCTATGCCGCTGCGTACCTTGCTTCCGGCCAGAGCGGCTATGTTACGGGGCAGAACCTTATCGTCTGCGGCGGGAAGAGTATCTATTCGTCAATGTCCGCTTAGTTGCGGATGTCACAGGGAGGAAGATCATGGCAGGCTTACAAGGCAAAGTGGCTTTGATAACCGGATCGGCAAGCGGCATGGGCAAGAAAACCGCCCAGCGACTTGCGGAACGGGGGGCGAAGATCGTCATCAACGATATCGTCCCGGGAAAAGTCGATCAGACGGTTCAGGAATTTTCGGCGCAGGGGTTTGAGGTGATGGGCGTGGTTGCCGACATCTGCAAGACCTCCGCCGTTCAGGAGATGGTGAAGACAGCAGTGGAAAGGTTCGGCTCCCTGGACATTCTGGTCAATAATGCGGGGATGGAGAGGGCCGGGGCCCTGAGAAATCTCAGTGAGACGGACTGGGATTTGACGGTGAACGTCAACCTCAAGGGGGCCTTTCTCTGCAGCCAGGCGGTGCATGGCTACATGATCGAAAGAGGAGGCGGGCGGATTGTCAATATCGCCTCCAGGGCATGGCTCGGAGGTGCGGGGCAGGCACCCTACTCCTCTGCCAAGGCCGGCCTGGTTGGGCTGACCAGGACCCTGGCCCTGGAACTTGGGCGCAAGGGGGTAACGGTCAACTGCATCGCCCCCGGCCTCATCCATACCCCCATGTGGGACGAGCTGCCGGAAAAGAACCGGAACGGCTTTCTTGCCAAGCAGCCCATGGGCAAGATCGGCGAGGACGAAGACATCGCCAACGCGGTCCTCTTTTTCCTGGATGACGAGGCCTCGTTCATAACCGGACAGGTCTTCTATGTCTGTGGCGGGAGAAGTCTCTTCGCCGGCTAGCAGGTACGGAACAACTGCTGCCAGCTGCGGTACCCTACGATGCCTTGGGGAACACAGTCGGCGGCACCAGTCACCGCCACCAGAGGGTGGGAAAGGACGGTTCGATCATGAAAAAGGAACAGAGCGCCCCATTGGAGTACACCAGTAACGATGAGCTTTTCCCTACGGAAATAACCTTTCCCGGAGGGATGAAAATTCGCCTGGCACGTTCGGAAGATGGCCAGTCGTACCTGAGGGTGGAGCCTGCCTGAGATAAGTCCCTGCCGACGGCAGGATGCGCACCCTAACCAAAGCGGCAGCATGGGCAGACCGCGTGCACGGGTGCAAAGGAGAAACAGCGATGATTTCACCAGAACGCTTGCGGGCCTATCGATTCTTCGCTTCACTGACCAACCAACAACTCACGGATATCGCCACCATTGGCGAAGAAAAATCCTTTCCCACGGGTAGCATCATCTTCAAGGAACATACCACTGCCAATAACCTGATGCTCCTCCTGGAAGGGGGAGTGGAACTGTTCTACAGCGGCAGCGGAGCGGGATTCACTGCGGATGCCCCGGTCTGTTCCATCGTCCCCGGGGGGATCTTCGGCGTTTCATCATTGATCAAGCCATACCAATACACCTCATCTGCCCGGGCAACCAAGCCGGTCAAGGTAGTTGATATCAACGGCGTGATGCTGCGGGAGATATCGGAAAGGAATCAGGCCCTGGGGCGCGTGCTGATGAACAACGTGGCCGCAGCGGTGCTCGCCCGCCTGCACTGATGATGTAGGCTCTTACTGACGGCACGAAAAAAGGTGAAAAGCCGCAGATCGCCCGACAAAGCGCACTCTGCGGCTTTTCACCTGCCTGCTGCCGCATTAGCCCCGGCGATCCTGCCAAAGGCCAGACATTCGGCAATATTGCCGCCACCCTGATAGAGTAATCCCCACAGGGAGCCAAGTTCACCGGCTCCATACAATCCCGGTATCGGCTTGCCGAAGGGGTCGACGATCTGTGCCCGTTCATTGCGCCGGGGTCCCCCCTGGGTGTTGATCAGGGCAGGATGAATCTCCACGCCATAAAACGGTCCGGTGTCGATCCTGGCCGACGCTGCATCCTCCGGCATCTCGCGACCGAAATGCCCGTCGTGTCCCGCAAGCACCGCTGCATTCCACCCCCCAACGGTGTCGCTCAGATTCGCATCCGGGATCCCAAGTTTCCGGGCCAGCTCTGCCACGGTGTCGGCCTTGCTGATCCAGCCGTTGTCAATCTCCTTCTGATTGTCTTTGCTCCAGGTGTAGGAACTGCCGGCAGAACCGAGACCGGCCGAGCGGGACAGGGGCGCCCGCTTACGAGTCTTTTCGTCGAAGATCAGGTAAAAAGGGATGCGGGGGTAGGAAAGGGCCTGGCTGTCGAAGAAATCCACGGCCAACAGTGCGGCATGGCGTTCGATGGCGCCCTCGTTGACAAAACGGTTGCCGTTTCTGTCGACGAAGATCTGCCCGACATTGCCGATGGACATCATCAGCGCCGGGGCAAAGGCGGGCACCTTGAGCCCAAAGGCACAGGAGACACCGTTCATATGCCACAGGGCAGCACCGACCTTTTGTGCCATGCGCACCCCATCCCCCCGGTTGCCGGGGTGCCCCAGGGAATGCAGTGGGCTTCCCTTGACGCTGCTTTTGAGGGTTGCCTGGTCGAACTCGTAGCCGCCGCTGGCGAGGATCACGCCGCGCTTGGCCTGAATGGCCAGATCCTGCCAGTTGACCTTGGCGATGACGCCGACGACGTCACCGTTACGCCCCGTAACCAGGCGTTGTGCCGGTGTTTGGCGGAGAACCGGGATGTGCCGCTGCTGCTCGACGGCGGAAGATAAGAGGCGCCACAGATGCTGGGCAAAGGCCGTCGCCCCTTTGTTTTTCCCCTTGATCACATATCTCTTTATGGCCTCGGCGCCGGCAACCTGGGGATAGCTGGCGCCGCCGTAGCTTTGCAAGGCAACGTCACGGTCCAAAGATCTGAGCCAGTCCGGCGTTTTTGCCGATTCTTCGACAAAAACCCGCAACAACTGCTCATCCCGCTCCGAATGGGAAGCCTTGAAGAGGGCCGTAAAATAGGCAAGCGCCTTGCTGGGGTCGTCATGGCCGACGAACCCGCCGAAAGAGGCCAGGGTGTTGCCTCCCCCTTCAGAGGCGCTTTCCAGTACCAGTGTGGCGGCGCCGGCATCGTGGGCCGCAATGGCAGCCGTCGCACCGGCGCCACCATAGCCTATGACAACCACATCAACGGTCTTGTCCCAACGGACTGACGGATTCATCCCGATCCCGGGTGCCGTTTGGCAACCATCAGGCTTTTTAAAATCTGTAGGTATAGGCAATGCTGAAGTTGTCCTGTGAATGCACAAGCCGTGTCGTCGGACTGTCGATGGATTCCTCAAATGCGTGGGAATAGGCAAAATCTACCGTGCTCGCCGTGGAAAAATCATACGAGAATCCTGCCGATGCATGCTTGGTAGGAATGGCCGGGATGACCGCGATCACTGTATCGGAGCGCATAGCCTGGTTGGCAATGCGCCCACCGGTACGTAACGTCCATGGCCCCGTCCGGTACGCCACACCAAAGGAATATATCATCTGATCCTTGTAGTTCTGCGGTAATCGGATATCGATGGTCTTACCGTCATCGGCCAAGAAAGAGACCTTCAGGTCTTTCACGGCACTCTCCCAAAAAACGCGAGAGATATCTGCAGCCACCAGCCAGTGTTCGTTGATCCGTTGACTCACGCCAATACCCAGATGGGCCGGCATCTGCAAGCCGCGCAACTTTATCTTGCCCCTGAGCGGAATCTGTCCCGCACTTCCGTCGACCGCAGTCATGGTGGCGTTGCCTTCCATGTCGGCTATCTGGCTTTCCATGGTGTACGCGGCTCCTGCGATGGTGTCCTTGGACAATCTGTAGACCGCCCCGACCCGAGCGCCGACCCCCCATGCATCTATGCCACTGGCAAGGGGATGATCTTTGGTCATGCTGAAATGAGCGCCGCGTAAGTCGGGAAGCCCTCCCAGGACCGGAAGCAAACTGCCCGTAACGCGCCCCCCCTGGATAAGGGCGCCAACATCTTCTGCCGGCATCAGCAATTCCAGGTTCAGGCCTTCCCACATTGCATCGAGAGCGGCTCCTATAGTCAGTTTTTCGCTGACATCGTAGCTGACTGCGAAGGGGATGTTCAAAACCAGCAGACGACTGGAATTTTCAAGCCCCGTGTTGAGGTTACCGGAAGCACGGGAGAGAAAGGTGTCCCTTCCGTACTCCGTGCCCAGTCCACCTTGGGCGAAGGCACCAAAACCAAGGGTCAGCGGGGCGGCGCGATAGACAAATGCTGCTTCGGGCGCGGCATATGGGCCACGGTTATGGGCGTGGGAGTCGGACGAAGCCTTTTCCCCTGTTGTCTTGTTTTCGGCTGAAATATCGGTCATGACGAAATCAAGGCCCAGGTGGATTTCGGAACCGGAGTTCATTAGTGACAGGGTTGCCGGATTGGTCATCATCCCCGCTGCGCCAACATCAAATGCCGTTGCGGCCCCACCCATGCCACGCGAAACGGGACCAACCCCCTCGAACCGAAACACATCCGTTGCATACGCCATTTGCAGCGAAGTCGGCGCCATGATGGCGACCATTGCCAGGATGCAGGGAGTTACTGTCTTCAATTTCATTTTTGTCACCTTAGTGAACCTTGTTGTTAGTCACTGCCAACCTTGATCGCCAATTCTTCTTCACCTGGGTGCAAGAAGCTTTTTTAAGAGCTTGGGAAGCTGCTCTATCGTTTGAACAAACTGGATCAGTTCACCATATTCTTCCGACAGGGCAGTCTTGCTCATGGGGTCACATTCAAGCCCAAGAGTCAGCAGGTTGATCTTCTTTTTCCTGCAGTACGCGATGGCGTCCCGCACCCCGCACCCCCAGTTCGAGGCCCCATCGGTGACATGGATGATGAATGGCTTACGGGCGCCGGGCTTGAGGCTTATGGCGGTGGCGATTATGGCCTCACCGGAAGCGGTCCTGCCATGGGGCATGACGGAAAAGAATTGGCCTTGCTTGTAAATTTCCGTGATTCGGCAGGTCTCACTTCGTTCGTTGTAGGCAAAGATGCGGGCATTGGCGTTGTAATCATGGATGGCGGTAAAGAGCGTTTGGTAGATGAGTTCCGCCTTTGACCATTTCGTTGGTTCCGCCATGGAACCAGTGCAGTCAACAAGAAGCACAATATCGTTGTGCAATTCGAACTTCGCTTTTTTCAGGTTGAAAATAGAACCAGTTGTCGGCGCCCGATACAAGCGCGTGCGATCGATCCTGCCCGAATCGAGCCCTCTGCTGAAGGAGGTGTTTCGCTGGGCAGCCAGTTGGAGCATTGTTTTCAGCTTGTAGAGGAGAGCGTTATCTATATTTTTCTTCGCCGGCATGACGATATCATTGCCTTCCACGCGGACCACATCGCCAAAATTGGCCACGAGCAATCGTACCTGCTCGGTAAAATCCACGCGCTTCGTCTCCATGGTCCGTTCGATCTCGTCCGCATAACTCAGCAGGGCCGCCTTGACTGCGTCCAGGTCCTGGTCTTCCCGTGCCATGTCTTCCGTGAGATCCGCGGAAAGCAGAAAAGGGTCCTTCCTGTCGGCCGGCCAGAATTTGACCATTTCAAGCAACTGGTTGAATATCGAGGCATACCGGTTCAACCGGTATTCACAGCGTTCCGTCACGCTTGGCAAAGCGGCGCAGCGTATGATCAAATCTTCCACAATGGAGTTGAGCAGCGCGATCGGCTTGGCATAGGGCTGGCTCGCCGAGGTCCTTCCAGCCATTTCCACCACGGAACGATCCTCGTACGGTTGCTTGTAGCTTTCATGCTCCGCATCGGCGGCGATCCGCCACCAGATATGCAGCAGTTCGCTGAATGAGGGGGGGCTTATGAACTGTTTTGCCGCCTTGGCAGTTTCCCACTCCCGGGCCTTTGCCGCATACCTGCCGAGAATGTTCCTGTTGGCAACGAGATCCGCATACACCTTTTCTGCAATATCCAGGTAGAGATGAAATTTGTATGCGTACATGGGAGGCAGTTGGAGTTTTGTCTGGGCCAGCTTCAGGACATGGCCGCTCCATTCCGTCTTCAGGTAGGCTCTTCTGATGGCGAGCCCTATGGCAATGTCCGCCTGAACTGCCGGGATCGGATAGCGTCCCATGATCGGTGAGGGGTCAAGTTCGATGCTGTCGGGCTGGGTAATGGGCATACCTTCCCAGACCACGCTGCCGCTGTTCCTGCCGACTAGAGAAACCATCTTTCTGATGCCGCGCAGCAATTTCGCGAGTTCCAGTATCTCAACAGGCGATTTGTCCCTGCGCCAGTATTCGGAAAAGCCGTTTTCACCGGCTATCAGGAAACTTTTCGGACCCCTAACGTCCCGATGCTCTTTTTCAGAAGGAATCATCGCTATTCTCTGCTGTGCTGTTGCCAGGCGTGGTCGAACAGGACGTATTCATTACTGACCCCCTCGGTGTACCCCTTTTTGACATGGAGGCCGATAAGCACTGACTCCAGCGCCTCCTGGCTGGTCTGAAGGCTGACGGCCAAGGCCTGCCGCAGGCTTGCGCCGACGGCCATCATATCGCCGATCATGAGGGCAGTTCTGATCGATACGTCGATGCGGAGATCTGAGTGGCCTCTCAGGAAGTTAAGGGCGGAGATGATGTCGTCTGCCTGCTCAGCGGTGATGCCGGATTTTTTTACCAGCACCTCTTTTTCCACCTCGTTCGGCAGATAATCCATCAGCAAAAAGTAAAAACGATCGCGCAGGGCGGCATCGAGAAGTTCGGTTCCGACAAAGTCGTCCCCTTCATTCAAGGTGGCAAAGAACACCACCCCTTCCGCCACGTTTACCTGCCCCAGCTCTTCCAGCCAGACCTCTCGGCTGTCGGACAAAAGGGAGAAAAGCATATTCAAGGCCTTCGGGTGCTCCGGCCGATTGATCTCTTCCAGGTGAATAACACAGTTGGGGGTCTGGATCGCTTCAGGGAACAGAAACTGTTTGTATTTGGTCTCGCCGGCTTCCAGCGCGTATTCGCCGAACAGCTGGCCTGGCTCGGAAAGTATGCCCACCTGGAACGTCGATAAAGGGCGCTGGTAGATGGCGGCATACTGCCTTACCAGGGAAGACTTTCCACATCCCTGCCTGCCGGAGATCAGCACGTTCACCGGTTTTTTTTGCGATAACTGGTGGATTTTTTGGAAGGTATCTGCCAGGTCCTTGCTTACGTAAAAAAAAGGGTCTTCCTGGGGTACCGATAAATTGTTCTGTTTACTGGCTGACATACGATGGGCCCTCGGGGTGATCTTCAGGTAAAGGTGATGGGCGGTACCGATCATCGGTACCGCCTTGTTCCTGCCATGTCATAACGGATGTCATCAATGCGGGTGGACCGGATTGCGCAGGTCATTCCGTCTGGCCTGTGTCACACATGTTCTCTGAAGCTTAGCTTGCCGACTTCATGCTTGGCGCAGGTCATCCCGTTTACGTCCGTTACCCATCGTTTCCAGACGCCGCCCAGCGTATTTCTGTTGACGGTGCACTGCCCCCGCAGCGGGTTGGTGGGGTCTGCTATCTGCCATTTGCATATTTGGCACGGCTTCTTCGTCCCCGGTTCTGCATGCATCATCTTTTCATTGCCTGTAGCGCTCATTGTTCCTCCTATCTCGAGACCTGGAGACATCCCGCTAGGAATGTCTCCAGGGGATGAATGGTTAGAGTTGCGTATTCAGGTACTGCAGATCATCGGCACCGAAGGCCTGTTCATTTCTGGCGATGATGGTGTTCTGGCCATAGGTGGGTATATCGACGAAGCGAGCACTGAACCCTGAAACCCTGACGATCAGGTCCTGGTGTTTCTCCGGTTCCTTTTGCGCGGCCTTCATCTCCGCCGTGCTGACGCAGTTGAACTGGACATGATCGATATTGAGCTGCTCCCAGGCGTCCATATAGGATTTCCAGATGTTAAAACCATGCACGCTGCGCATGATCGGCACGGAAAGCCTCTGATTGAGCAAGTTGGCTTTCTGGTTTTTCTGCACCTTCGAAACCGACTTCAATACGGCGGTGGGACCTTTCTTGTCGGTCCCCATGTACGGCGAGATACCCCCGTCGTCACCGGCGTCGCCACCGAAACGTCCATCGGGAGTCGGGCCGGTCCGCGAGCCGATCTCCATGTACAGGCCGACTGCCTGGCCTACGGGGAGTACGGGTCCGCCGGAGTAATTGGTGATTTTTGCCATCTCGCCGCCAATGATGTCCTCATAAAAATCCTTGATGATGGCGTCGGCGTAATCGTCGTCATTGCCCCATTTGGGCGCGTTGAGGAAATCCTGGCGCATGTCCTCGTAACCGTGCCAGTTTGCATGGAGAGCAGTGACGAGTTGGGCCATGGTGTATTTTTTCTCGTCGTAAATCAGTTTTTTGACGGCAACCAGGGAGTTGGCGGCAACGACCGTGGTGATCGGGTTATGCCAGCCGTTGGGCTGTTCGGAAAGCTCCATGGCATCTACGCCCAGTTCCATGCAGCCGTCATCGATGCTGGAGACGAACGGCATCTGCAGGAATTTGGATTCGAAATACCGCATGATGTCCTTCGCGCGAATCACCTTGCTGATCGCATAGGCGTACTGGGTTCTGAAGGCTTCCCACAGCAGTTCGAAGGTCTTGAAGGTGGTTGGGTCGCCGGTGTGGGGCCCCAATTGCATGCCCGAATAGGACCAGTCGAACCCGTCGGCCAGGACGATTTCCATCATCTTCGCCGGGAAGATCGACCCCCCCCCTTCGGACCTGGTCTTATGGGTTTTGCGCCTGCCGCAGACACCAGGAGACATGCACAACACCAAGCCCCAGTAATGGGCCTCTTCATCAGTTGCGCCATTGCTGTTTTTGCTGAACTGGCTGTAATACTTCAACTGCTCCGTACCGATGACGTCATGCTTGATAGATGGGTACCCCAGACCATCGCGGATACATTCGAAAACGAGGCGTTTGGTTTTTTCCCTGCCGACCGGGTGCCACCTGAAGACGATGGAGGGTTCCGTGGTCCTTATGTTCCGTGCTCCTTCGAGAATGGCGTCGGTCATATCACTGCAGGCATCCACATAGCCGGGCTTGGTGCCGCCAATGGTCAGAATGAACAGGTCATTGGAACCGGGGAATATTTCACGGTATGCCCGGGATTTTCCTGCGCCATGTTCCGAGATCTTCAGCCGCTCCATCTCGACCATCTCGACCACGTCGGTGTGGGTCATGGGCTGGAAGGATTTCTCCTTGACGCTTATGTTGTAATAAGGCTCCAGCATTTCGTCTTCTTTTTGGGCGTAACCGCTGGCATAGCGGTCAATGGCATGGCAGATCAGGTAGGTATACCATTTGGACTGGAACGCATCCTTTAAGCCTTTGCACGGCTCTGCCGGGACGCGCTGACTTATCTCTGCAATCTCCAGCAGTTCTTCCTTTCTGGCAGGGTTTGTCTCGAAATTCTCCGCAACAATCTTCGCCAGGCGGGCATGGCGCCTGGCCCAGTTGATCACGGCTTCATCGGCGATGATCATTGCCTTCCAGACATCGATCCTCGCTATCCAATCAAGCCCGGTAGTCGCATTCCAGGGAATCTTTTGCATTTCCTTTTTGGCATGCTCGATCTTTTCTTTGGCCGACTCGATGCGTTTCAGCAGCCCGTCTTGCAGCACCGTCTCGTAAGGGGGGCTGATGCTGTTGTATCCGGTGGCGAAACCGGGAGCTTCCATGGTGCTCACCTGGTACATCTGGAGGAGTTCTTCCTGGGTGAAGTAACGCTCCCCCTTGGCCTGCATGCTGTATTTTTTCCAGTATTCGTTGATCTCCGCAGCTTCATCTTTTGGCTGGGGAGAGTAGTCACTCATCAGGTAGTCCTGCACCGCCATATAGGCGAGTTCAGGATAGAGAGGGAACATTTCAGGATCTTCGGCATGGTACCCGATGATGAATTCGTCCTGCTGCAGAACCAGCGTGCTCTTATTCAAAATATTGGCAAGCCCCAGCGCCCTTCTGATTACCTCCGGCTGCCCTGCGCTTGCCTTGTGGGCTTCAGTTATGTAGCGCATTCTCTCGATGCCGGCCCGAACCTCCGCATCGACAAATTCTCCGGCCGCGGCATGCTTCCAGCGGCAGCGTGCCTTGAGTCTTTTGGTTCTCTCGGTAGTGGGGCGGGCAAGGTTCTCATGCAGTACTTCGTCCGCTATCTCATTTTCAGCTGGATTCGCCAGTGGGAAATCAACAACCTTACCGTTGTACTTAATCGATGCCGCAACCGTGGACATGAATAACCTCCTTTGGGGTCATGTGTTATGCTTTCTTGAATGCCTTGCATGATGCGGAATCGTTCTTGGTCGGCTTGGACAGCCAGTATTTCCCCTTTGCGTCCTCCCTTTCCAAAACGCAGTCCCCTTTGCCCGCTTCAAAGTCCCCTGCATCTTCGGGAACGGCAAAATAGAATGAGCAATTCTTACAAGTGGTCATGTTGAATCTCCTTTATGTACATAGTTTGGCATTCTGCGGATTGTCGGAACACATCGCTATCATAGTTGCGTGACAACCACCCCCTTTCCCTGCGGCAGATGAACCGGGCGTGGCAGCGGGTCTCGCCTTTGCTCCAAGGGTTTGTAGCCGCCAGATTTACCTGCTGCCGTCGAGCCCCCCATACCGCCGAGGGTTATTTCTCTGATGCCTTGCAGCCTGAGGGCATGAGCCAGGGGAGCGACCTGCTGGCTCGAAAGATCGGGAATCCCCAAGAACTGATAGTTGCGCCCCAGTTGCCTGTATTTCTCCGTTGCATAGGAGTGATAGGGAAGGATGTCGACACCTATCAGACCGTCCGCGAACTGCCCCAGATATGCCGCATAAAGCTCAAAATCCAGATCGGTATCGTTGATGCCCGGGATGATCGGCAGATGAATCCGTACCTGCGCTCCCGCTTTCAGAAGCAGGTCCAGGTTTGTCAAGATCGTCTGCAGGGAACCGCCGATGACCTGCCGATGCCTCTCAGGGTCCAGGGATTTGATGTCGACGATGAAAAGATCCACATGATTCAAGAGTGGGGCAATTGCCTCCCATTCGGCAAACAGCGAGGTCTGTATGGCCACGTGGAGGTTTTCCTGGACTTTGAGTCTGTAAGCTAGATCGTGGGTAAATTCGGGATGCAGCAAGGGTTCTCCGCCACTGATCGTGACCCCGCCCCCGCTATTTTGGTAAAAGATCCGATCCGACACCGCCTCCTGGAGAATACTGTCCAGGGAAATGGCCTTGCCCACTACTTCCAGGGCGCCAAACCGGCAGGCAGATACACACTGCAGGCATGAGGTGCAATGCGTTGCCTCCCTTCTCGTACCCTTACCGTCGCCATGGTCCAGAGTGCAGGCACCCGATGGACATGCGCCCACGCACTGTCCGCACCCCCTGCACTTGTTTGCATGAAAATAAAATTCCTGTTTAACTTGGATGTTCTCCGGGTTGTGGCACCAAGGGCAATGGAGAGGGCATCCCTTGACAAAGATGGTAGTTCTGATGCCCGGGCCGTCATGTAAGCAGAATCTTTGTATCTCGGTGATGAGTGGCGTGCGCATGGTGCACCTCCTTGGCGGTCGGAGACTCTGGTGTTGCCGGTAACCACTTCCTGACCAGTCCATTAGCAGAAGACATGCCAAAACAATGTTCCACCAGTTTTGCCACCTACGTAAACACCAAGAGACAACACATCCGCAAACTAAAAATAACAACTTAAAAAACAAGGTATTACAAAAATATTTTTGTTGTAAAATAATGTTTGCTACATTGTCAGGAGAAAAGATCAATGCATATATCCCGTCGAATACACCTGAAAGAGGGGGGAAATGGCGGTAGGAAAGTTTGCTTATTTTCTCAATACAACTTCAATAGTCCCAGTATTTCAGAAAATAATTAAACACTTTTTGTCATCGGCAAAAAACCATGCAGCACGGCAGCTCCGAAGCTTTATATGGAGATTCAACCTAAAACCATCGAATGGATGGCCCGTTGAATGAATTGCAATTTGCACGGATATGGTATATGTAAAACAATGTTGGAAAATCATGCAGCAGGAAAGGCACTGCAGTGAAAAAGCATAAGATCGCAAAGCAAACCTCTGCCAGTGATGATGCAGTCAGCAGTCTTCGTTCGCAGTTGCGCTTTACCAGTGGATCCGGTGAGATCTGGCTGCACGAACAGCGTATGCTACTTGTGCATGTGGTTTCTCATGCGAAATTGCGCCGTGAGTTAATCGAAACCCTCGGCGTGGGCCGTGCGCGGGGGATGATCATGCGTTTCGGGTATGCGACGGGGATAAGCGATTACGAGCTCACCCATATCAGCAAGGGGGGAGGGAATGACTTTGAAAACTTCATGACCGGGCCACTCCTGTTCACCCTGGAGGGCAACGCTAAAACTACCATTCCCAAACTGGAAATCGACCGTAAAACCGGCAGGTTTTACGTGGAGGCGCTCTTGGAAAACTCCTGGGAGAGTCAGGCATACCTGCGTCATTATGGCGAGGCCAGCGAAGGGGTGTGTTGGTTTTTGCATGGCTATTCGAGTGGCTATTGCTCGGCTTTTATGGGCAAGCCGGTTCTTTGCCGGGAAGTGAAATGCTTTGCTGCTGGTTCGAACCACTGTTACCTTGTAGGGAAACCAATCGAAGAATGGGATGATGCCAGTGACTTCTCCCTCATGGTGAACCAGGAATCCATTACCGATCAGATCCTCGGCCTGCAAAATCAGGTGGTCCACCTACGTTCCGCAATGGGTGAAAAAAAATTACCTGCCGATGTGTTGGGCAATTCGCCTGCTTTTATTGCTGCTTACGAATTATTGATGCAAGCGGTGGACAGCCAGATTACCGTGCTGCTCCTGGGCGAAACAGGGGTTGGCAAGGAGGTCTTTGCCCGAATGCTCCATGAGAAGGGGGCACGGAGCGCCGAATCCTTCATTGCCATAAACTGTGCAGCCATACCCCATGATCTGGTCGAATCCGAACTGTTCGGAGTGGAAAAAGGCGCCTTTACCGGCGCCCATATATCCCGCCCCGGGCGCTTTGAGCGGGCCGACGGCGGCACCTTGTTTCTCGACGAGGTGGGAGATCTGCCTCTTTCAGCACAGGCAAAGCTCCTCAGGGTGTTGCAGGAGGGAGAGGTCGAGCGTCTTGGTGGGACAAAAACGCACAAGGTTAACGTCAGACTGGTAGCCGCAACCAATATTGATCTGCGCAACCTGGTTGAAGCAGGCAAATTCCGGACCGACCTGTATTACCGACTCAATGCGTTGCAGATTCACATTCCATCGCTCAGGGAGCGCAAGTTGGATATTTTGCTCCTCGCCAAGCACTTCCTCAAGAAATACTCTGCCATCAATGGCAAGAAGCTGCGCGGATTCTCAGACAAGGCAAAGCTGGCCCTGCTCGCCTATCAATGGCCCGGCAACATTCGTGAACTACAAAATGTCGTGGAACGCGGCGTGATGCTTGCGCCAAACGGCACCCACATAACCATAAACAATATGTTTCCTTCCTACAGAAACGACGACCAAAGCGAGTTTGCGCTGGACCAAGAAGGAGGTCTATCCGCCCACCAAGTGGCGAGCGGTGAAAACTTCTGCGACACCATCCTGAGCGGCAAAATAACCATGGAACAGGCCAACAATATCCTGGCAAATGCCGCCGTGGAAAAGGCAAAAGGAAATCTTTCCGCTGCAGCGAGAATGCTCGGATTGACCCGGGCGCAGCTTGCCTATCGCCTTGAACACCAGCACGACAATGCGATAGAGAAATCCATCCGAGGCAGAAAGAAATAACAGTGCCCGTGGTACACGCTTGGTAGACATCAGGTGCCGCGTGATCCGCCCGAGGTCCCAGCCGGTGGTGAGCTTCCAGAGGATGAGGCAGATCGCGGACGCGACTATCCCGACGGCGGTCCAGAGGATCATCAGCGGGTAGAAGGTCAGGTTCAGGAGCAGCATCCGGATCGTCCAGCAGGCTCCGCCCCCGGCGCGCCGGGATGTGTCGCGGGCGGTCACCTACTGGGCGTCTCACCAGGTCCACAACGTCCAGGCTATCGAGCCCCATCTCCTCGAAGAGGGTGGTCTCCGGCGTCATGGCCGCGACGTCGTATTCGAACTCCTCGGCGAGGGAGCTGTTAATCAGTTCCACGATTTCCGCCGGTGTAGTGGAAGCCGGTGTCGAACTGCACGCCCTGGCGCGAGAAACCGCGCAGAAGGGGCGCCGTGCGGGGCGCCTTTTCCAGAAGCGCCACGGAGCGGCCGTGTTTTGCCAGGATGAGGGCGGAGGTGATGCCGGAGACGCCGGCACCGATAACGGCGAAGTCGTACCTCAATCGGCGAACCTCAACACCAGGCAGGAGTTGGTACCGCCGAAGCCGGCAGAGTTGCACAGTACGTGCTCAGGCGCACGGGGGATCGTCTCGGCGACGATGTTCAGCTGGGCGGAGAATTCGTCCGGTTCGGAAAAATTCACATTGGGGGCGATGAACCCCTGCCAGGCCATGGTGGTGTAGATCAGATTTGAATATTGACCCACCATCGGCGCCCAACAGTGACCCACCTCAACTTCTAACTATCTAATTTTAAGCGTCTGGGACCATTAGACGGGTCAACCTTGGACGCCGATGCCGGGTCAAAGTTCCACGCCGGTTCACATCTCCTCTTCGCGAAATTGCGCCGACTCGATCTGGCGCAGCTTCTCCTTCGCGACCTGAAGGGACTCCGTATGCAGATTCGCCCTTTTCTGTTTGCCGTTTTCGTAATACTGGGCGTAGTAGGCCCTGCCCCGCTTCTTCAGCCTTGCCATAAAGATCCTCCGCAAGTCCATTTGTACAGGCCAGCAACCCCTTGCCCCGGGACGGGGTACAAAAAAGGGTACAGACATGAAAAAAGGGACTTGCAAATACTTTGCAAGTCCCTGATTTTCTTTTGGTTGCGGGGACAGGATTTGAACCTGTGACCTTCGGGTTATGAGGACGACGATTTTAGGGATTGCGACAAAAAACGCAATAATTTCAAGGTTAATGTATCACATGTTTCGCAAGATTTCCAGCCCTCTAGGGGAAGTTTCAGGGGAAGCCTTTCACTAAGCACGGGGAGCACATCGGCTGTGTCTTTGCCGTAAGCTGCTTTCCTTTGGCTGTGGCTCGCTGTCCCAGCTTCTAAAGGTCAGCAAGCCATGCCTTTCCGATCCATATTACACGTACCTACGTAGTGAATCCACCCATGCATCAAAGACTTGTTGTCCAATTTCAATAATCAACTTGTTATGTTCATCTGTACCGATAGATGAATCATATGACAGGTCAGCATGTACTCCCAGGAGCAATATGGAGTGATACAAGTCACGCCAATTGGAATACTTGATCGCTTTCAGATCCATATTAACACCGGGAAATGCGCGAAAATCATCAACAAAGTTTTCAAGGCCAAGTAAGATTATTTGGTCGAAATTGGTTTTTTTACTCTCAGGCAATTGAGAGCTATAGCTGGTTACATGATTTAACAGCTCTCTTGCCAACCCTTTGCATGACTTTTTGATCGCATGGTTTTGAAGGAATCCCATTATCGCTCCTCAATATGCCCCTCCGGGGGCACTTGTTTTGAAATGAGCCGAGTGTGGCATGGTGCAGGGTTTTCGCGCAGACTGTCTGCCGTAGTTGGTGGACTTTATTTGAAGTAAACCTGGAGGCCAGCAATAGCTATTGCTGTCAATAAACTTATGACTATCGCCGCCAGTGCTATTCTGTTAGCGTTGCTAGAGGCCTGCAGGGCTTTCCTTGAGATATCCATGACCTCCGCATCCTGCTTTTCCCTTGCTTGTGACTCCTTACTGTTCAGCCACGCAATGGCGGTCAGATAATTTGGGCTGCCAATATCACCATACTCACCTGAAAAGATTTTACTCCGCGCCTCTCCCAATGAGTTCGCCTCAAGCCTGGAAACAATCTCTCTTTGATGCTTCTGCATAATTCACCTTAGTCAACAGAATCCCTGCCTGGCCTGTATCCTGCTGGGGCGCAAGCAGGCTATTAAGCACATCCCATGCTGGTCTCTGCAATTTAACGTAAGCCAAGGGGCCCTGACAAGCTAATTCAGGCACCGAGTAGCGCCAAAGGGCTCCGTACAAACAGAAAACGCAGGGGGTTACCCTGCGCCTCCGTTTTTCCCGACATCCTGCCGCTGCTGCTTGCAGCCCCGCGTCCAGGGCGGCGGCATGATGCTGTGGGCGTCCCTGGCAGCTTCAGGGACGTGGAACCTATGTACTATGCCGCTGTTGCGGCCGGTTAAGCCTCGTTAGATCCATTCCGTCCCTTGACGGCGGGGTTTGGTCTGCCTCCCCGATTCGCACCCATTCGCTCCCGCGAGGCTGGCACTGTTCACGCCTCCAAGATCGTCGCCCACGACAGATCCTGAACAAAGTTTCCTTCCATGTTATGACAATACGACCTTACGCAAGAAAAACGTTTATCTCCTTTACAAGTAGTATTCAAGAACATCGGGCCTGAAATGACCGAGATTTTGGCTGCATATCTCCTTTGCGTCGGCAATGCTATATCCCATCTCTTGCAGGGCAGCCACTCGATCCCTCGCCCAGCAGCCTCTGACATGGTGGCCACCATCCGACCATCCGAGAGCACGACGGCTCGCGGCTGAAAACGAGGCAGACCACGCTTGCCCTCCTATTGCATAGTAGCTTTCGTATCGAATCCCCCTGTCTCTGACTTTGACCGCCGCAGGCAATCGCACGGCCTCAAGACGCGCTGCTAAGTCCAAATCTGGGATTACCACCTCACGACAAAGCCCCCCCTTCCCAACAACCGTGTACACGGGGCCATCCTGCCCGGCATGAATATCACTACGCCACTCGCGGTGGGTGCTGCGAGGTTGCGCAATAGCTGGCCGCAGGGTCAATAGCTCGTGGCTTCGTAGGCCGCAGCGCTGGACAAGTTCCGTTGCCAACGCATGACGCGGAGACTGATGCTCACGAATCATCTGTATCTGCTCGTTTGTGTAGCGAGTTGCCGACTTCAGTGTCTCGACCTCGCTCTTTACGCGCGGGAGTTGCTGTCCTAAGTGAACCTGGATGGCTTGCCGGTCTTTATCAAGCTGTTGCTGGCCAACCTCTTCAGACCTGTGCGCGAGGTAACGCTGCGCTACTTCCTGGCCAACTGTGCGCAGATCGCCAAGTTGCTCATTCCTGAGCCAGCTTGCAAAGGTGCCGAGCGTTTCAGCGTAAGTCCTGGCAGTACCGAGGCTATGCACCATGCCGTCTTCACGGTTATCGTGGCGTGACGATCCGATTGCCAGTTTCTGCCGAATGGCATGCTCCGCTTGAGCTTTTGGGTTACGAAAGCTTGGCATCACCCCTCCTCATTTCGGACAATTTGCGGAGATAACGCCAGACGGTGCTGCCTGCGACCCGGCAGCGGTGAATGCGCAGCCACGCCACCAGGTCGCCAATGGTGGCGCCTGCGCTTCTGAGCGCCACAAGCTCGGCCCGAAACTGGTCAAGTCGGCTCTTGTACCGCCGTTGGCGCTTGGTTGTTTGTCGGCGGCCACGAACCTCAGCCAGTTCATAAAGTAGCTCAGTTGTCATTGCGTCTCCTCCGTTGCGCTCACACTCTGTATTAGCAGTAACCATGCCCGCTCTCGCTTTGTCAGCGAATGCTGACAGAGCGAGAGCGGAACTACATGCCAGTAACGATAGAATGGCGCGCACGGCAAGAAAATGGCGCGGATAGTGCTGACGGCGGCGCTATCGGCCAGGGCAGCAGAAAGTGGCGTGCCATTTTTCCGGCAGCAGCACAGTTTGCCCCCAACGGGCGGCCAGTACCGCGCTGGTTTTACTGTTTTCTTGCAGGACAAAATATCTCCCCAAGTGACACCAGGTTACCTGGTGTACTTCGAAGTACGGGAGAAAACAAAATGAAAAAACTTTTGGATGAGCGTGAAACAGCATTCTTACTGGAAATGAGCGTCAGTTGGTTACGCAATGGGAGAGCCGTTGGCACAGGTCCTGCCTATGTCCGTATCGGCAGGTCAATTCGGTATCGTCCCGAAGACATAACCGACTGGCTTAATTCACAATTTTCGGGAGGAAAGTAACGTGGCAGAGATTCTTGAGATTAAACCAGCACCTGATTCAGTAACCCAGGGGCAATACATTTTCTCGGCAGTAAAGGGCGTTTTCTTCGTGCCCCCGGCAAAGAAAAACGGAGAGTCGCCGGAACCAGTCTGGCTGAGTTCCCCGCTGGAAATAGTCGCTTACACACGAGACACTGATCAAGAAAATTGGGGAAGGCTGCTTGCCTTCTCCGACCCTGATGGCCATCTGCATCGGCTATCTATCCCGATGGCTATCCTGAGCAGCGGCGGCGATGAGTGCATCCGTCAGCTTCTCTCTGGTGGCCTTACGATAACGACGAACCCACAGCACAGGAGGCTTCTGTCCAGCTACATCCAGGAGTTTCGCCCTGCCGCCTGTTCTATGGCAAGGTGCACCGACCGAATTGGATGGCATGACACCGGACTTTACGTGCTGCCGGAGAAGTCATTTGGGAAATCCGACGAGCTGGTCATCTATCAGTCAAGTCACGGCAGTAGCCACGCATTTCAAGAGAAAGGGAGCCTCACTGGCTGGCAGGAAAATGTTGGTAGGCTGTGCGTAGGCAACTCCCGGCTAGTTTTCGCAGCTAGTGCCGCTTTTGCTGGCCCCCTGCTCCATTCTGTCGGGGCAGAATCTGGCGGATTCAATCTGTGCGGTGGCAGCAGCTCCGGTAAAACGACGGCACTGTACGTTGCAGGTAGCGTTTGCGGCAGCCCCAAATACCTGCAACGGTGGCGCGGAACCGCGAACGGACTGGAAGCCGTCGCCGCACTGCACAACGACGGGTTCCTAGTGCTCGACGAATTAGCCCAAGTTGATCCACGGATCGCCGGGGAGGTCGTGTACATGCTCGCCAACGGCAGCGGAAAGGCGCGTGCGACGAAATCTTGTGGCATTAAGGAAAAAGCCGCCTGGCGGCTTCTATTCCTGTCAGCCGGTGAGATTTCGCTATCGACGCACATGGCCTCTGCCGGCAAGGAGTCCATGGCTGGCCAAGAGACCCGGCTCGCGGATGTCCCGGCCGATGCCGGTAAGGGTATGGGGATTTTCGAGGATATTCACGGTATGGAGCTACCAAGCAGGTTTGCCGATGCGCTGAAACAGAACGCGGCGGCTAACCATGGCACACCGCTGGCCGCATGGCTTGAGAAGCTTAGCGATACGTCCTCGTGCAACCTAGAAGCGCAGGTCAAGGCCAAGCAGAAAGACTTCATGGATGACCTTCACTTGGAAGGTGCCGGGGGACAGGTTTACCGCGTTGCCGAGAGGTTCTCCCTGGTCGCTGCTGCGGGAGAATTGGCCACCAAGCTCGGTATAACCGGGTGGAAGCAAGGCGAAGCAGCCAGGAGTGTGACAACCTGTCTGCAAGCCTGGCTCAGTGGCCGAGACGGAACCGACCAGAGCGAACACGAGAAAATGAGGGCCAAAGTACGACATTTTCTTGAGCAGCACGGGGAAAGCCGTTTCGTGGATCTTGACTGGTTGCCCGATGCACGACCAATCAACAACCGTGCAGGATTCAGAAGCTTGGACAAAGAAAGCGGCGCTTTCGAATATTTTGTTTTGCCGGGGGCATGGACAAAAGAGATCTGCACCGGATGCAACGCCAAGACCATGTCACGTTACCTCGCTGAACAGGGGTATCTGGAAGTCAGTGCAAGCGGCAATCCGTACATTACGCGGCGTTTTCCCGGCATCAACCCGACGAAATGCTACCATGTACTTCCATCACTTTTCGATGATGGGGAACATACAGAGGGCATCGAGAATGCTCCAGACCCCTTTGAATCAGCACCACTCTCAGTCGAATGGACGTATGATCCGAGCATCAACCCTTTTGCGGTTCGGGCACACCCCACGCCTAGCACTCAGTGGCGGAGTAACATAGGTAACGCACCCGAAGCCGGGGAAGAGTTGCCGTTTTAGCTGTAGTTCTGGCGTTACTGGTTACGGCTGCATAGTCGTTACACGGAAGTAACGTGGTAACGGTTTAGTTACCACGTTACTTTTATCAGGTTCTGGGTAGTAACAACAACAGCCAAACAACATGGCGTAATCACAAGATTTAGCGCACTGTAACTTCGTTACGCCTGTTACTTCGCCTTACCAGCAGTCTTGGACCGTCACGCATGGTTTTCCTCGACAGCCCCGGCGTTTTTGTCCTTGGTGTTTGCTCTGATGTAGTTCTTTATAGCCGCAATCAGCTGCATCTCTGCAATCGAGCGGATGGATCGTGCCGCCAGCACATCCTGAAGAGCATCTAGGAGCATCACCCTCTCCCCTGGTGCTCCTTTCAAGAAGCAGTTCAGCAGCCCCTGCCCCAGTCTCGCCTCATCTTCACCAGCACAGTAAAATACCTGCGCAATCTCCCTGAGCGCCTCTTCCTCTGGAGTCGTCTCGACCTTTTCGGATTGCAAAAGATCATCGACCGAAGCTCCTAAAGCGTCCAGCAACGTCTCCATCTGACCGTCGGGCACAGCCTTGGCCCCTGATTCTATTCGGTTTACGAAAGTACCCGAGACGCCAAGGATCTCTGCCAATTGCTTCTGCGTGAAGCCTTTCGCCGCCCTCAGCGCGGCTAATCGAGCACCAATTATCTGCCGCAAGTTGCCACCATATCCCATGACTGCATCCTCCAGTGCAAAAAGTTTTTTTGCTCCGCCCTATTGCAATTAAACCGCATTGGTCATACGATACAACCATATTGATCAATTGTACAGGAGAATCGAATGCCCAAAACAACCAGACCGAAAAGCAAGGCAACAACCGCTCGCCCGAAACAGGAAACAAGCCGAGCACCGGTGCAACAGCGCAACGCCACCGAGAGCTGCGGCCGGTACATCAGCCCAATCAACGTAGCCAAGCGGTGGGACACCTCCAGGTCCTCGGTGGATCGAGTCGCCAAGCGCGAAAAATTCAAGCAGTTTTTCCCCGCCGGTGAGGGCAAAAACGGCTCAGTCAGGTACTTGCTGAAGGAGGTGATCGCCTATGAAAACCGTCGGCTAACCTAGCCGACACCCCACAATCGAATACCACCCCGCAAGAAAGAGCAGCCCCGGAGATCCGCAAGTCCCCCGGGGCTGTTCTGTTTTTTCCGACCAGGCTAGCGGTTCACCACCAGCCGCAGGCGCGGTCGGGATCGGGGCAGTTCGACCGTAAGCAGTACCGGCAATGAGTCCGTCTCGTGCGCTTGCACAGTCGGCGGATCTGGCACAATTTCGCATGAGCGGGACGTCACTGCAACAGCCCCAAGAGGATTCATGAAGTCGACATATCGGTCTGTCAAGTTTTGGATCAGTTTCGCATAATGCTTCTTGCAGATCTCTGGTGAATTTCCCATCCATTCCGCTATGATGTACAGGCTTACGTTATGCGAAGCCAGCATGGTGCCGAAGGTATGCCTGAAGTCGAGGCAACTCCATATCGGCATCGGCACCTCCCCCTCTTCCGCCAGTTTGTTCGCCGCAGCCTGATTTGCCTCACGCAGCATGGCGCTAAAGTTGTCACCATCCCAGCGCATTCCGGTAGGGGTGGTGAACAACCAGCGGTCTTCGGGATCTGTAGGCAGTACCCTTTCCAGATACGGCAACAGGGTGGGACTAACAGGAACATACCGGTCAACCTTGTTTTTTGGCCTCCAGTACACCCCGTCAACGATCTTTGCCTGCACCAAAATCCTGAAGCCATCACTGCACTTCACTATGTCGCCCGTCCTGAGCCACAGAAGCTCCTCGCGCCGCAACCCCGCATAGATCAGTATGGCCACCATCACCTGTAGCACGGGAAACGTATCCAGTCCTGCGAGTTGCTGCCGGATCTCATTCATGGTTAGGTAACTGATGGGCACCGGCTTCACTTCGCGAACAGCGACCTCATCGATAGGGTTGATGCGGCCGGGAAATCGTTTGCCCTTCTGCGATATGGCCCAACTGACGAAGCGATGAAGCATTTCGCGGTAGTTGTTAAGAGTTTTGGGGGAAAGGCCACGTTCTTCGGCCTGGTCGTCAAGGAAATCGGTGACCTTGCACGTGGTAAGATCTTCGAGGTTTTTGACCTTGATAACAAGATCGTCGTTCGGCAGAGGGTCCGGTTCAGCCTCAACGTCGGAGCGTCCAAGGTCGGCGCAGGCATGGCCAAAAATCATCCGCAGGCGGGAAAGGTCTTTACTATAGTTCTCCGGCCGCAAAACGCCCCGAAGATGCTTGCAAAACCCTTTGAGCGCATCCTCCAAAGGGGTCTCCGTCGGGAACGGGCTTAGGCCCTGCGCCTTTTCCAGCTTGTATTGCGTTAGCATGTGGTCGGCGATCTTGAAAACGTCCGACCCAGTTGCCAGCCACTTCTCCTTGCCGCCGACGTAATCCTTGATGTAGTACCTGTTGCCCTTCTTTCTGAGACACGCCATTTTTCCGCCTCCTCGTGGTCGGGCGGCAGGTCCCATGTATCGCATGTTTTTCCGGTCACCAGGGGAAGAATCAGGGGGAAATCGGGCCAGGAAACGCAAAAAGGGACTTGCCGGTTAGCGCAAGTCCCTAATATCGTTTTGGTTGCGGGGACAGGATTTGAACCTGTGACCTTCGGGTTATGAGCCCGACGAGCTACCAGACTGCTCCACCCCGCGTCATTGAGTCCAAACTTGTACCACAGGCTTCCAACTACAGTCAACCCTTTTATCAAAAAAATTCAAAGAGTGACGGCGCTTCCCTGAGACAGTACCTCCTCAGCCCAAAAAAGAGAGGAGAAGGGACCAGTCTCCCCTCTCCTCTTTGCATCACACCAAAACATCATGGAACTGACAGTCTACGGGAAGTTGATGTCGAGCTGCGTGGTGAAGGTATTCTTGCCTGCCAGTTTCTTCTCGTTGTAGATGTCGTAGCCGAAGATGACGGAGACGTTCTTCGCGAAGGCCCAGGAAGCGCCGAAGCTCAGTGCGCCGAGGGCGTTGTCGCCACCCTGGTAGTCGACTGCAACCCAGAGCTTGTCGGAGATCTCGCTCATGGTGCGGTCCCAGGAAAGGAGCACGCCGTCGTTCTCTTTGTTGCCGTTGACGTCCAGCAAGAGCTTGTCGTTGCCGACGTAGTAGCCGGCGGAAAGACGCCCTACCACGGGAAGAGTCTTGGCCGCCAGGCCGTAGACTACATCCTGGTCGGTACGGTAGGCGCTCCCATGATCCCTGTTGGTGCCGAAACCGTAACCGCCTACAGCAAGGGCCGGCGAGCCTTCGAAGAGGGAGCCCTCGGGGGTGCCGAACTTGGCGTTGAAGTAGAGCGGCTGGCTGTCGTAACCGTTGTTGCCGTTGGTGATGTAGTCGATACCGACCTCGCCCTGCAGCTTCTCGAAGGGAAGCACGCCGGCGGTGAGGCCAAGGTCGTAGACGTGGCTCACGGCGGAGTTGTTGGAGGTGCGGGTGTAGTTGTCGATGCCCAGGTGCAGGCTCTTGTAACCCTGGACGTCCGTCGACGGGATCCAGATCTGGGTGGAAGGGGTCGCCATTGCGATTCCGGTGGTTGCCATGGTCAGCGCCGTTGCCATAATCAGGGTCTTCATGCTGTTTTTCATCTGCTTACTCCTTTGTAATTTTGGATTTGGTACTGCCTTAACCGTGTGAGCCTGTCAGCCGCCGCGGCTGATCCTCCCCCTTTCGATGAACAAAAAAAGGCGCCTCCCACCAAGGTGGAGAGGCGCCATTGCCTGCCTAATCGTCCGCTGCACTTCGTTGTGCTTCGCGTCCTGCCCAGAGATAGCAGAAGCCATGCCACACCGGCAAAGCCTCGTTAAGTCATCAATTTCATGAGAACTGCACAGAGCGCTTGCGCTGTCCCTGTTACCATTCCAATGAAAAAAGAGGCAGACTAGCCTATTGTTTGTGCAGCACTTCTTGCCGCAGCAGTGCGGATGAGGCCGCTATGCGGACCGGTAAGTCGCAGGTAAGTCGCCTTGCCAGCGGATGAAGAAACGAGGTGAGGATAGTGGAAAAGTCAGGGGGTGGGACGGCGGATTAATGCAGCGGGAGCAGTGAAGCCATGGCGGCACGGGGATTGGCGAAAGGTGCTGCGTGCCAAAGACCGACGCCGCGCGGGGTGATGTGGTGGAGAAAAGCTATGGAGCCCCTATTCCTCGCGGCGGGTGCCCGCGTTTATTTTTTCGCGGGCCTTCTCCTGGAGTTGCCGGCGGCGCGGACCGCTCACCAGCTTCTCTTCAAGAAATGCGATACCGAATATCCCTACGGTGACGAGCGCCGCCACACCTGCCAATTGCAGCCAGAACATCTTTGAAGAACCTCTTTTCCTTCGGATTTTCGACCCGCCTAATGTGCCCGAACCGTCACCGGTTGTCAACACGACAACGCCCTCGTCCCCTTCAGCTGTAGCCCCTCCAGCAAAGCACAGCAAAGGCAATAAAAGAATTAATTTGGAATAATTACCTTTTTCATGTAAATTAATTCGCTTTTTTAGGTCGCGCGAAAGCGTCGTTCACCCGAAGAGAGTTACGGGTATTCCAGATTCCCATCAAAAGGAGGAGCAACCATGAAAAGCAGCAAGGTGGCAGGCAGGATCGCGGCGCTGGCAACGGCGCTGGCAGCAACGGTAGGCATCGCTTTCGCCTCGGGCGCGGGCGCAGGGATCAGCGCCGACGAGGCACTGCAGAAACTGATCGACGGCAACAACCGCTACGTGGAAAGCAAAATGCATTCGTCGGCTCTTTGCGACGCTACGGCCCGCGGCAAACTGGCTAAAGGGCAGCAGCCGTACGCCATCATCCTCTCCTGCTCCGACTCACGCGTTCCGCCCGAAATCGTCTTCGACCAGGCTCTGGGCGAGGTGTTCGTGATCCGCGTAGCCGGCAACGTGGCGGACCCGCTGGTGCTGGGAAGCGTCGAGTACGCGGCGGAACACCTGAAATCCCCGCTAGTCATGGTGCTGGGGCATGAGCGTTGCGGCGCAGTGACCGCAACCGTCGGGGCCAAAGGCAAGGCTGAAGGGAATATCGAGGCCATAGTGAAGGCGATCGAGCCCGCAGCCAAGAAGGCCAAGGCTAAGTGCAAGGGGAAATCCAAAGAGGAAATCATCGAGTGCGCCGCTGAACAAAACGCCAAGGATGTGGCTGCCGACCTGACCAAGAAGTCCAAGATCGTCGCGCACCTGGTGAAGGAAGGAAAGATCAAGATCGTCTCGGCCAAGTACGACCTGGACGACGGCAAGGTCACCATCCTCAAGTAGAGGCACCGTTGAACCTCGCAAAAAGAGCAGCCGCCCCCGGGTTGACCGGAAGGCGGCTGTTTTTGTTTCAAGAAAACAGATGCAGCTTGGGCGCCAGGCTTGGCTCCACCTCGGCCATGCGCTCCTCGCCCGCTGCGGAAAGCTTTTCGAGGAACGCAGCGGCATCGTCCCTTAGCCGCGCCACGTCCACCTGCAGGCAGACAGCCGACACGCGCCGCAGACAGTCGCCGCCTTTTTGCAGCAGGATGAGGGCGCCCTTGAAGTTGCCGTTATGCCAGTGATGCAGCGCGACCGCGATCTGCAGCACCCCCTGGTAGAAGTCCCTCAGCTCCCCCTTCTCCCCCACCCAGAGCTCTTCCAGTGTCTCGTGGCAGTCGAACCACTCCCCGCGGTTGAATTCCTCTACCGCCTGGACCAGTTCGCTTGGCGGCTGTTCGCTTTGGCATGCCATGGCGTGCCGCTAGTTGACCAGGACCGGGCGCAGCCCGAAGAATTGCCCCTTCGAGACGTTGTCGCAGCCGACGCAGGAGATGCGGTCGATATAGAGCCCTTCCCCGCCGGGGACGCAGGCGGCTGCCGGCTGGTCGGCGCGGTCCGAGGCCTTGCCGCATCCGGGCTCACCGCCGGCGCAGATCCTGCTTATGCGGACCAGCGAGTACTTCGCCACCGTGTGCTGCTCGAAGCTCTCGCCCGCCTGGAAGCCAGCGCAGTCGGTGGCGGGGACCACCACCCACCATCCCGCGAGCTTCCCGTTGTTGTCGTATTCCTTGTTGGAGCTGTCCACGTTCGGGTCGTACATCATCGCCTTCAGGTCGCGCAGGATGGCGTCGCTCTTCATGGCGGCGGTGAAGATGGGGAGGCCGCAGACTTCCTGCACCGGCATCTCCTGGCAGACCAAGTCGGACATGGTGTTGGTGATGGTGACCGGGTGCAAAAGCGAGGTGTATAGGTAGCGGTTGGCGCTGGAATTTTCCCTGCGCGGATCCCATGGCGCATGGCTCATCTTTCGTTCCGGGATGCTGCAGACGTCGGGATAGCTGCAGGAGGGCTCGCAGGCGGCGGCGCAGATGGCGATGTTGGAGCGGGTGCCCGGAACCAGGGCCGCCACCGCAACCGGCGTGGAGCCGAAGGAGGCGGTACCGCTTATCTTGGCGACGAAAGTGCCGAGGCTGCCAAGCCCTACGGAGCTGCTTTCCGCCGTTCGCCGCGCCCGCACCTGCATCGCGTTCACTGGGGTCCCCCCCGGGGTGTAACTGCGGCTGCTCATGTTCCAGAAGCCGACCGTTATGTCGTTGTTTTCGGAGAGGGCGTTGCCGTTATCGTTCATGAGGGCGACGAGTGCCGAGGCGCTGTGTTTTCCCGTTGCGGTGTCCACGGCGGTGCTGCGTGCCGCCGACTGCAGAGGGTCCGCGAAGACCTGCGCCAGCTTTTCCGGGGACTGCTGCGCCTGGAAGAGCAGCCGCTGCTTCAGCGACTCGGCTCCGCTCAGGGCCGCCATTTCCGCGGAATGCTGCAAGTCCTCGTCGCTTACATACATGTAGCCGATGTCTATGGCGAGACCGGTCAGCACGAGAAAGACCACCAGCATGATGGTGACGTAGGAAGTATCCATTGAAGATCCTCTCGACTAATTAAGAAGGTGAACCCAGCAGGTGCGCCATAATAGCATCAGTTAAAAAAAGGGCCATGCACAAAATGCATGGCCCCGCTTTTTATCACCCTGATACCAAAGCCAAACTAGGCGGAAACCTTGACCGCGACCTTCTCTCCGACCACCTCGGTAGCCTCGACAGCGACCGCTTTCTTCTCACGCAGGAAGAAGGTGACGATGGTGCCCAGGGCAAGGCAGGAACCAGCGAGGATGAAGGATTTGTTCAGGCCGCCGGGCTGCGCGTTCATCATCTCGGAGACGCGCCCCATGACGAGGCCGCCTACGCCCCAGGCGCTGAACAGCACGCCGTAGTTGAGGCCGTAGTTTTTGAAGCCCCAGTAGTCCTTGGCGAAGGAGGGGAAGAGGGTCAGGTTGGAGCCGTAGTTGAAGCCGATCAGGGAGGCCAGGAGCACCAGCAGCATCGCGGAACCCGAGCCCACGACGGGGACGGCTGCGAACATCAGCACCGCCTGGAAGCTGAGCATGATAGTCAGGGTGGCGCGGCGGCCGATCTTGTCGGAAAGCACGCCGGCAACCACGCGGCCGGAGGCGTTGCCGATCGCCATGATGGCTACGGCGACGAAGGCCATGGGGCCCATGCTCTTCTTGGCGAGACCTGCCACGGAACCGATCACCATCAGGCCTGCGCCCGCACCGATGAAGAAGGTGGTCCACAGCATGTAGAACTTGGGGGAGCGGAGCATCTCGGACACGGTCGCGTCGTGCACCGCCTTCTTGGCGGGAGCGGGTTTGCCTTCTTCACCCTTCGTCACCGGCTCGGCGGGAACGAACCCTTTGGGCGGGTTGGCCAAGGCGAAGGAGAGGCCGCAGACGATGACGGCGAAGCCGGCGGCGAGGATGTACATCGACTGCTGGATGCCGTAAGCGCCCAAGAGGTAGCTGGAGAGCGGCGCGATGTACACCGGCGCGAGCCCGAAGCCTGCGACCACGATGCCGGCGATGAGGCCGGTTTTCTTGGATGAGAACCATTTCAGCGCCGGAGGGGTGGCGGCGGAGTAGCCGAAACCGAAGCCGGAGCCGGCCAGGACGCCGAAGCCGGTGACCCAGGCTGCATAGCTGTTGGAGTAGCCCATGAGGCAGAAGCCGGCGCCGACCAGGATGCCGCCGATCAACGCGGTCTTAGCCGGGCCGATCTTGTCCTGGCACTTGCCGGCCAGGATCATGGAAAAAGCAAAGGCGAGACAGCAAAGAGCATACGGGTCGTTGATGGAACTCAGGCTCCACTGGAACGCATCCGGGCCGCCTTTTTCGATGGATGCCTTGATGGCACCCTTGAAGATACTCCAGGCATACAGCACCCCGAGCGCCAGGTTGATTCCGGTTCCGGCCATGACTACCTGCCACCCCTTGTTAGATGTTGTTTTGGACATGCCTTTATACCTCCATGTTGGAATTGACCGCTCTTACCGTTCACGTTAGCAACTTGCATACCAACGTTTTAAAGTTTCGTATATCCCGCAAAAACACGAAAAAACAGCTAGTTGCAATGCCAAGCGAAAGCCGGGGGAAGTAACCGCCTACCCCATTTTTCGCATAACAGCAAAAAGCGGTACCGCTGAGACTGCGCCGGCTTTCAGCCAATGCGTCCGTAATATCAGCACGTTGATCACTGCTAATGCTCGCTCGAAAGGCATTCGCAGATATGCGAAAGGGAGGTGCTCTGTTTTGCAAATTTGTAAATTTGTCGCGATTCGTATAACACGGATCAAGGGGGAGGAAAAAAGGGAGGGGCAACAACGGGGTAAATCAGGTGGGGGGACGGCGCCCTGAAACGCCGAAGGCCGGCCAAATGAGGGTCGGCCTTCGGTCAGCGCCGGTGGCTCTTGCTAGAAACTGCGCGATCAGCAGAAAAGGACGTTGCCTCTGCGCTCTGGACCGCGGTACTTCTTCCCCCCCATCCCTCTCACAGCATCGGCACCGATCTGAACGCATTCGCCGTCGCTGCGAAGGAAAGAGACAATGGCAGCCTGCTCGATCAGTTCCTGAAGATCTTCTGCCTTTACCAAGCCGCGTCTTTCATCTGCAAACACAACCGGGACTTTCATGGCACCCCCCTAAGAGATCATTGTTGCAAGCGTTAGCACATTCTATCAATGGATTTCTCCGATATCAAGTTCAGCTCCCGCAAAAAAGAAAAGACCACTCTCACAGCGAAAGCCAGATAGCATTTCCACACTTCTTCCACTTTGCCTCCTCAATTGTCGGCTACCTTTCATACCATATCGTGCCTAGCGCACCTAAGAACACATCCAAAGGAGCCTCATCATGAAAAGAGATCTGAGAAAACTGGCCCTACTTGCCTGCATCACCGCAACCGCCGCCTTTGGCGGCCAGACCGCGTTCGCCGGGTACACCGGGACGGATCCGTCTCCCGAAGCCGGCCAGCATCAAAAGCACAGAAAGGGGCACCGGGGCGGCGACTTTTTCAAGAAGATGGCGCGTGAGCTGAAACTGACCGAGCAGCAGCAGGCCCAGGCGAAATCGCTGTTCAAGAGCAGCCGCGCCGAGCATAAGCCGCTGATGGAGAGCCTTAGGGCAGAGCGGAGCCAGATGCAGGACCTGGTACGCTCGGGGAGCGCCGACGAAGCCGCCATCAGGGAGCAGGCGGCCAAGGTGGCGGCATTGCAGGCGGACCTGGCGGTGAGCAGGGCGCGGACAGCGAAGCAGTTCCTGGCGCTGCTCACCCCGGCGCAGGCCGCCGAACTGAAAGTGCTCCAGAAAAAGCGCGGAGAGCAAAGGGGAGTGGCTCCGAAGGTGCCCGTCCCCTTGGAGAACGGCGGTATGGAAGGAGAGGGTTTTTAACAAACGCTCACCTCACCTCACCTCACCTCACCGCTCCCCTGGCCTTGGCCGGGGGAGCTTTTTTTTGTCAATTCCTGCTCCTCGCGTACAATTAGATTCGCCAAACGGAGGGGCATTCAAATGAGAATGACGATCGCGTTACTTTTATTACTGGGAACGCTGTTAGGAGGTTGCGCCACGACTGCTACCGACTACCGCCAGCGGATGAACGCACTGCCGGAGCATTATCAGCAGTTCGACCTGGCGATGGGGTGGGAGACCCGGGTCGAGGACGGCCGGACGGCGATAGACGGCGTGGTGCGAAACGTGCGCTACTTCGTGATGCGCGACCTGGAGATCTGGGTGGCACTGCTTGACCCGCAGGGAAAGCCGCTGCAGCGCGAGGTGAGCTTCATCATACCGACCGATCTCAAGCTGGACGAGAGCGCCCCATTCTCGGTGCGGCTGCCGACGGCGGTCAAGCCGGGCGACAGGCTCCGCTTCACCTACAAGTACCGGGGCAGCGACAGCGGAAACGGATTGGAGCGCGACGAGACGCCATGGATGCAGAGCTTCGAGCGGGTAGTAGCTCCCCGTTGACGCGGGACAGGAAAAAGCCATGACCGATAAAGATCGCAATGCCAATTCAGGGGTGCGCAACCAGCAGGAGCCCGGGCAACAGCGGGGGGAGCTTCCCTTCCGGCTGATGGTGGAGCAGGTGAAGGAGTACGCCGTGGCGCTTTTGGATCCGCAGGGAAACATCTCCTCGTGGAACGCAGGGGCCGAGCAGATCGCCAAGTATCGGGGTAGCGAGGTAATCGGAAAGCATTTCTCGCTGCTCCATCCCAAGGAGGAACTGCGTTCTGGGGCGCCAGAAAGGGAGCTCGCCATTGCACGCTCGCTGGGGAGCCTGGACCTGCAGGGGTGGCGGCTGAAAAAAGACGGTAGCCGCTTCTGGGCTGCAATCACGCTCACCGCGATCTACGATCAGGGAGAAAACCTCGCCGGATTTGCGCTGATCGCACACGACAACACGGAGAAACGCGCCTCTGACGAGGCGCTGGTGAAAAGCCGCAACATGCTGGAGCGGCTCTTCGAGACGGCTCCGGACGGCATCGTAGTGGTCGACGACAACGGTGTCATCCGCAGGACGAACCAGCAGGCGGAGATCACCTTCGGCTACATGCGGGAGGAGATGCTGGGGCAGCGCATCGAGCTCTTGGTCCCGGAGCGTTATCACAAGCACCATCGTCAGCACCGGCGCAACTATTTCGCCGACCCGCGCGCCCGCAAGATGGGGATCGGCCTCGAACTGTACGGCCGCCACAAGGATGGTCACGAGATCCCGGTGGACATCATGCTAAACCCCATCGAGACACCGGACGGGGCCTGGGTCTTCGCCGTGATCCGAGACATAACCAGCCAAAGGCAAGGTGAGGCGAAGATACTGGAGCTGAACCTTGCCCTGAGAAACCAGCTCGAGCAGTTGGGGGCAAGCAACAAGGAGCTGGAATCGTTCAGCTACTCGGTTTCCCACGACCTGCGGGCCCCGCTGCGCCACATCATCGGGTTCGTGGACCTGTTGAACGCCAAGGCCGGGAACGTGCTGGACGAGAAGAGCCGCCACTATCTGGAGGTAATCAGCGAGGCGGCCAACAAGATGGGGTTGCTGATCGACGACCTGCTGGCCTTCTCGCGCATGGGGCGCAGCGAAATGATGAAGGGGTGGGTGGACCTGGGGCTGCTGGTGAGAGAGATAGTGAACGACCTGGAAAGCGATAGCAAAGAGAGGGAGATCCAATGGGACGTAGCCACGCTCCCCATCGTGCTAGGGGATGCAGCAATGCTGCGTCAGGTTCTCATCAACCTCATCGGCAACGCGGTCAAGTTCACCCGGTCGCGGGAAGAAGCAAAAATCGCCATTGGCGCCATCGACCGGGAGCAGGAAACAGAGATCTTTGTAAGGGACAACGGGGTCGGGTTCGACGAGGCTTACGCGAGCAAGCTTTTCGGCCTTTTCCAGCGTCTGCATGCCAATGAGGAGTTCGAGGGAACCGGGGTCGGGCTGGCTATCGTGCAGCGGATCGTACTGCGACACGGCGGCAGGGTCTGGGCTGAGGGCGCAGTCGATGGCGGAGCGACCTTCTGGTTCTCGCTCCCGAAGGGACTAACCCAGTCGCCCTAGAGGAAGCAGCAAATTACCGCCGGGCTCGCCTTTAGCTTTAGAGCTTGTTCCTCAGGGTTTCCTTCAGTTCCAAAATGGCCAATGTCTGCATGTATCCACCAAGAAACTCGATGTTCTTGAAAGCCACACCCTCTCCGAAATAATCATCTATCTCGTGTATCGCCTGCTTCATAAGCTTTTGCCCCGGAGTCAATTTCGCAAGGTCAGGATTCATCTTACACTCCCTAGCTAATTTGGTGATGCTGCCATTGATGCTACCAGCGCTGCTTCAGGCACTTCTGCGTACTGCCCCTGCCACAATTGGACAATTCTAAAGACGCACTCACAACTGTCAATCAGCAACGGCGTGGGCCACTGCCACAGAAGGCATTTTGTCTTTGCCAATACCACGCGAATCGGGTTATTGTCTGCCGGATTGGCACCCAAGCGCCGACCCATTCCAATCAACCGGATGACAGCACTTTTTCGGCAAAATCCCTCTTGATACAGTTTTCTCTGCCACACCAGCGGGCTAGCTGAGTAGGACATCCTCCATGTCAGCTCCGCAACTGCGGCAGGGCTAATGCGCATCGAAGCCAACGGCAGCTGCAGATGGAACTCATATGGAGGGAAAAGGGGAAATGGGTAGCCGCGACGGGTCCCAGGTACCCCGTGGAACAATTCGCTACGGTGGAGAACAGGTGCTGGCGCATCGGCTACAGCGGCTCCAAGGGGAGTGCGCTGTACATCATGAGCGGCAGCATCTGGCACGAAGGAAGAAAGGCCGAGCTGAAGAAGAAGTAACTGGCACGCCCGGAGAGGTTCGAACTCCCGACCCGCAGGTTCGAAGCCTGCTGCTCTATCCGGCTGAGCTACGGACGCACGCGCCGAAAGATACATCATTAACGATTCCTTTGTAAAGCCTGAAAACGGTTGCCCGGACCAGGCCTGAGTTGGTATAGTGCGCGGCGATCAAAACAGTTGAGGGGGCAGCATGTCGGATACCGAAAACCAGATGGGATTGTTCGAATCGGGAGAACTCCTGCCCGAAAAGCCGCTCGCAGCCCCGGTGACCCCGCCGCAGCCCGAACCCCGCCCACGCCACCGCCCCGCAGCAAAGCCGGCCGACAGCCCCGCTGCCGTCCGCCGTGAGAGACCGGAGAAAAGGGCGTCCCGCAAGAAAGAGCAGGCAAAGGTGCCGGTGAAGGCTGTCTCTGGCCTCGTTCCCGAGGGGGATGTGCGCCTCACCGCCAACATCAGGCAGGACCTGCACCTGAAGCTAAAGATAGCCTCGGCGTACCGTAGAACCACCATCGGCGAGATCATCGAGGAACTGGTGGAGAAATACGTATAACTTCCCACCACCCCGTCCACCCTTCTTGGGCCATAAAGTGGCGCGCCAGATCCGCAATCATGGGATTCAGGATCTTTCTTGAGGGCCGGTGCAGGACGGCCAGAAGACCTGGGTGGCGGCTCCCGTAATGAAAGTATCGGTCGGCCAGGAGGTGCAACTGCTCCCCGGGGCCCAGATGGCCAACTTCAGCAGCAAAACCTTGAACCGCACCTTTGAAAAGATCACCTTCTCGGCAGGTGCCATAGCCCCGACTGCACCGGCCGCACCGGCGGCGGAGGAGGATATACCTATGTCTGCCTGGAACATGATGGCAACAAGACCTGGGTGGCAGTCTCTAGCTTGAAAGCCAACGTCGGCGATGAAATGGCCATCCTTCCGGGGAACGTGATGACCAACTTCGTCAGCAAGAGTCTCAATCGCACCTTCGACAAGATCATCTTCTCTGGTGGCCCTGTCGCCAAATAACGAAAACCGCAGATCGCCGGCGCACTTACCACCTTCGACTTCAAGACCATGGGAACCTCGGCGCCGGCCTCCCCCGCGAACACAGTGCAAGACGACTGCGTCCGCTGCCACACCACCACCGGCTACCGCAACTACGTCGACTCCGAATTCACCGACATATAGCTGCCTAAACATGAAGGCCTCGTGGCGAAACCATCGAGGCCTTCCTTTCCCCCCTGACTCCCAAGCTCCAGTTTGGGAACCCTCTGCCGTGCAACTGCTGGTTCCTTGCATATCGCCATACCGAAGCTCCGCTTCCATTTTTGCATGCAGCCGCACCCCGCAAAGCGGCGTAATCCCGCGTAAACCCTGGCACTCTGCTCCTTTTTTGGTTGCTTTTTACCTCATATTAAACTACTAATATCTGTCGCCTTCGGCACAGGATCCCACCCTGCCGCCGGCCCATCCAGCGCTTCTTCACGAGGGTTTTCCCGGACGCTACCCACCCCTGCCGCGGTTTCGGCTGCCCCCTTGTCGGTCCCCTTGGTCCCCCAAACAGGGGCGGGGCCGGATCGGCTCAGACAGAGGCATCTCCCGCAGCGGTTCAAGCATGGCCGTGCGGCCGAGAACGGCTTCAGGAACTTCGACGGAACAAAAGAGGAGATAGTTACATGGCAAAAGTAGCTCTTATCACAGGCGTTACCGGACAAGACGGTGCATACCTCGCCGAATTCCTGCTCAAAAAGGGTTACGTCGTGCACGGCATCAAGCGCCGCGCCTCGCTCTTCAATACGGACCGGATCGACCACCTGTACCAGGATCCGCACATCGAGAACCGCGACTTCATCCTCCACTACGGCGACCTGACCGACTCCACCAACCTGATCAGGATCATTCAGCAGGTGCAGCCCGACGAGATCTACAACCTGGCCGCAATGTCGCACGTCGCCGTTTCCTTCGAGACCCCCGAGTACACGGCAAACGCCGACGGGCTCGGGACGCTGCGGATACTGGAAGCGATCCGGATCCTTGGGCTGGAGAAAAAGACCAGGTTCTACCAGGCCTCCACCAGCGAACTCTACGGGTTGGTGCAGGAAGTGCCTCAATCGGAAAAAACCCCCTTCTACCCCCGCTCCCCCTACGCGGTTGCGAAGCTTTACGCCTACTGGATCACGGTCAACTACCGTGAAGCTTTCGGCATGTACGCCTGCAACGGCATCCTCTTCAACCACGAGTCCCCGATCAGGGGAGAGACCTTCGTCACCAGGAAGATCACCCGTGCCATAGCCCGCATCTCCCTTGGGCTGCAGAGCTGCCTCTACCTCGGCAACCTGAGCGCCTTGCGCGACTGGGGGCACGCCCGCGATTACGTCGAGATGCAATGGCTCATGCTGCAGCAGGATGAGCCGGATGATTTCGTCATCGCCACGGGTAAGCAGTTTTCCGTCCGGCAGATGGTTGAAGAAGCGGCCAAGGGGGTCGGCATCGGCATGCGCTGGGAGGGCGAAGGCGTCAACGAGATCGGCATCGTTGCGTCCATAGACAGCCACGGCACCAAGACCGAGGGGGGCGCCGCCGGCCACCTGCAAGTGGGACAGACCATTGTGAAAGTGGATCGCCGCTACTTCAGGCCGACCGAAGTGGAAACCCTCTTGGGAGACCCGAGCAAGGCACGGCAGAAACTAGGGTGGGTTCCGAAGACCACGTTCGAGGAACTGGTGGCCGAAATGGTGCATTCGGATCTGGAGGAAGCGCGCCGCGACGAGCTCTGCAAGCATCACGGCTTCAGCACCTACAGCTATCACGAGTAGCAGCGAGGACCGTCAGTTCCAATATGAATACCAACGCCAAGATTTTTATCGCAGGCTCCAAAGGGCTTGTCGGTTCCGCGCTGACACGCAGCCTCAAAAGCGCCGGTTATCGCAATCTCCTCACCCCGGAGAAAAAGCGGCTCGACCTCACCGACCACATCGGGGTCAAGGCCTTCTTCGAAAGCGAAAAACCGGAGTATGTCGTACTGGCCGCGGCCAAGGTGGGAGGGATACACGCCAACAACACCTACCCTGCCGACTTCATCTACCAGAACCTGGTAATCCAGAACAACGTGATCCACCAGGCTCACTTAAACGGTGTGAAGCGCCTGCTCTTCCTTGGCTCCTCCTGCATCTACCCAAAGCACGCGCCGCAGCCGATGCGAGAGGAGCACCTTTTGACCGGGCCGCTTGAGCCGACCAACGAGCCCTACGCCATCGCCAAGATCGCCGGCCTCAAGATGTGCGAAGCCTACAACCGCCAGTACGGCACCAAGTTCATCGCGGTAATGCCGACCAACCTGTACGGCCCCGGGGACAACTTCGACCTGGCCAACTCCCACGTGCTCCCCGCGTTGATCCGCAGGTTCCACGAAGCAAGGGAGCAGCGACAGCCGGAGGTCGTGGTCTGGGGGACCGGCACCCCGCGCCGCGAATTCTTGTACGTGGACGACATGGCTGAGGCCTGCCTCCACCTCATGAATCTGCCGGACAGCACCATAACCGAAGAACTCACCACCTACCCGAAGCCCTGTTTCGTGAACCTCGGCACCGGCGTCGACGTCACCATAAGGGAGCTGGCGGAAACTGTGCGCGAGATAGTCGGCTTTGAGGGGCAGCTTATCTTCGACACCAGCAAGCCCGACGGTACCCCGAGAAAGCTGCAAGAGGTATCCCGGATGAAGGTGCTGGGATGGGAAGCGAAGGTGACACTGAAGGACGGCATCGCCAAGTCTTACCAGTGGTTCCGGGAGAACCAGGGCAACTTCCGGAAATAAATAAAAGGGGACAGGCTGGTTTTTCAGACCAAAAAGTAGCCTGTCCCCCTTAAATGTATGGGGAGAATTTTCTGGTGAGCGACCTGCACTGCTTCAAAGCCTACGACATCAGGGGGAGAGTCCCTGATGAGCTGAACGAGGACCTCGCCTACCGCATCGGCCGGGCCTACGCCACTTTCCTCGCACCCAAGAAGGTCATCGTCGGGCGTGATGTGCGCCTCTCCAGCGCCTCGCTCTGCACCGCGCTCGCCAACGGCCTTACCGACAGCGGGGTGGAGGTGTACGACATCGGCATCTGCGGCACCGAGCAGGTCTATTTCGCCACCTTCAGCGAGAAGATGGACGGCGGCATCATGGTAACCGCGAGCCACAACCCCATGGACTACAACGGCATGAAACTGGTGCGCGAAGGCTCCCGCCCCATCAGCGGCGACACCGGCCTGAACGCCATCCGCGACCTGGCCGAGCAAAACCGGTTCGGGGAGGTTTCGGCGAAGGGTAGCGTGCACCCGTTCGACATCGAGGAGAGCTACGTCTCGCATCTCTTGGGCTATCTCGACCCGGACACGCTGAAGCCGTTCAAGATCGTGGTCAACGCCGGCAACGGTTGCGCAGGGAGAACCATCGATCTCCTTGAATCCCGCCTCCCCTTCAGCTTCGTCAAGGTTCACCACGAGCCCGACGGCACCTTCCCCAACGGCATTCCGAACCCCCTGCTGCCTGAGAACCGCTCCGCCACGGCCGAGGCGGTACTGGCGCATGGAGCGGACCTGGGGCTTGCCTGGGACGGCGATTTCGACCGCTGCTTCCTTTTCGACGCCAAGGGGAACTTCATCGAGGGGTACTACATCGTCGGGCTTTTGGCAGCCGCCATGCTGCAGAAGCACCCCGGCGCCCGGATCATACACGACCCGAGGCTCACCTGGAATACGGTCGACGTGGTGACGGCGGCGGGGGGCGTGCCGGTGATGAGCAAGACTGGACACGCCTTCATCAAGGAGCGGATGAGGGCCGAGGATGCGGTGTACGGCGGCGAGATGAGCGCCCATCACTATTTTCGCGACTTCGCCTACTGCGACAGCGGCATGGTCCCCTGGCTCCTGGTCCTGAACATCATGGGGAAAACAGGGAAGACGCTGGAAGAACTGGTCGAGGAGAGGATGCGCCTTTTCCCGGCCAGCGGCGAGATCAACAGAAAGCTCGCCGACCCGTTAGCCGCCATCGAGCGGATCGGCAAGACCCACAGGGAAAGCGCCTTGAGCATCGACGACACCGACGGAATGAGTATGGAGTTCGCACAATGGCGCTTCAACCTGCGCTGCTCCAACACCGAACCGGTGCTGCGGCTTAACGTCGAGTCGAGGGGCGATCAGGCACTTATGAACGAGAAGACAGGGGAACTCCTCGCGCTGATCGACAAGGTGTAATCCCACCCTCCCCATGCGTGTGGGGTGAAATGAAAACCGGCGCCGATCTTTCACAAGAAGGCGCCGGTCGAGATTTATTTTCTACGCCTGGAGATTGGCAACTTCAGCAATCCGGGGCCATATCCCTTCACCGTTCAGGTCATCTTGCCGTCCCCTCCTATTTGGATTTCACGCTTCCAAGTTCCAGAATGGCCCTGTATTTGTATCCAGACCCGAAATCTTTGTCCTTGGCTAGGGTCCCAGATATGGTCACCACGTCCCCAACGTTTGGTAGGGCATTCGTGGTAACCACCAGATCGTTGTTTTTCTGCATTGCAGAACCGGAGCCGTCCTGTATGTGAAGCCAGTTCCGGCCCATAATCCGGGGAGTGACCTTCATCACCTTCCCAGAAACCGAGACCGTCTGTTTGTCAAGTTCGTCGATTTTGTCATAAATGTCTGCGATAGTGTGTGCGTCAGCACCTTTAGCCGCTTCAACAACGATCTGTTCCTTCGATTCCGGCACCTGTCCGCTGCTACCGGTCGACTTTTTGCTGAGTAAATCCGTCTGCGCCTCAGACAGCGGAGCACCGCAGAACATGATCAGATCAAAAGTCCGTTTCAAAGCCTTGCTTTCAAAGTCCATCATGGGAGTGCATCCCGTAAACCCAAGTTGCTGCCCCAACTTCACGTTGGCCATGGGAGGACAAGCTACCCATGCCTTTTTACCGTCTTTCTCTAGGTTGATATAGGTATAATCCCCTGCAGTCGTTGTCTCTACAACCTTGCCAGTCACCCCAGAGTTCACCGCCATGGCGCCCCCCATGCTGTTCAGGGGAACATCGGAGCAGGCCCCAAACCCAGGAGCAGAAGTTACTAGGACTGCGGTCAACATGCTTATCATTTTTTTCATCACAACTCCTCGCTTTTGAAGTGGTGCCAAATACCAGGCATGATCGTTTCATCGCCAAACAAAATACCACTACTGGCCACACGGAAACAAGCAGATATGTGTGCGAAGAAAAACATCCTCCGTGACAGAATCATCCAAGCGGCATTTTCACATCCACAGGTTCTAGAGGGGTGGCACGGCCTAATAAAATTGTGTGAATGCGGAAGCGAATCCTACCATTTCCAAAGATCTGCCTCTCGGCGGTTAGCGCCGCCCCAAACTATTAGGAGGCCCATGCTATAGAAGAGGATAAGATTGGCTTCACACAGCTTTTGACTCTTGCTGATAAATAAAGTATATTCCACGCACTTGAAGTCATTAGGCATTACAACAAATCCGCAGCGCGGGATGCGAGATGCGGCGTTTCCTGTGTGAGCCGAATACAATGCCATGAAAAGGATCGCAATAATGAATGCTATAACGCGCGTGTTCATTCCACCGGCACTGATTGCCTTGCTGCTGATTCTACACACGCAATGCCTAGCGGCGGACAAATACGACAGTTTCACCACAACCCCTGTAGTAGGTATCTTCAGTCCAGGCAGCTTCAGTTCCCTCAAGCCTGGCTTAATGGCAGGGGTTAAGGTTGACAAACAACTGACAGACGCTTTTGGGATTGAGGGAGACATCAGCATGGTAGGTGCCGACGCAAAATCGTCAGGCAGCACTACCCTATACCTAGTCACCATTCAGACTATTTATCCTTTTCTCGAACGCCCCAATTTAACTCCATTCTTGACGTTCGGTGCTGGCGGACTCATAGCTGACAAAGGGTCATCGAGCCCTTTAGTAAACTTCGGTCTCGGAGCCAAGTACTTCATAAAAAAGGATGTCGCCTTCAGGTTTGATTTCCGGGATGTCGCCGCAAGCAGCCAGGGAAACAGTTTCGAATTAACTGCAGGGGTAAGTTTCGTCTTCGGCGGAGAAAAGAAGCAGCCCCGCCACAGGGCACGCCCACAGATTGCCACAGCGACACCTGTGACGAATCCTGCGTCCACCGCTGCCTCGACTAGCCTGCCGACACAAACGGCTAAAGACCAGCCTGTTATGACGCATAGGGAAACTCCTAAGCCAGTTCCCGTATCCCCCGTATCCCCATCATCCCCCGCGCCTGCAACTGTTGCAAAGACGCCGCAGAGTCTTGACGTTCCAGCGATCGCCACGCCCGGCATTGCCTCCTCTGCATCAAGCGTGCAGCCTCCCCCTGTGGCTGCAGAAATTGCAAAAACGGCACCGGCACCACGAGAGAACGCCAGCACCGAAGCAACAGACCAGGCAAAACAAATAGAACCAGAAGCTGAAAAAAAACCAGCGTCAACACCTTCCGTGGCAGTTGCCGCCCCATTGCTCAAAGCCACCTTCGAGTTCGACCGCAACAGCTACAAAATCAAACCGAGCTTCACCGATGTGGGTAGAAAAATCGGCCTGTTCATGAAGCGAAACCCACAGATCATTGCACAGATCCATGGACACGCCGATATTACCGGCAGCGATGACCACAACCTCGCGCTTTCAGAGAAACGCGCAGTGCGAACAAAGCAGTACCTGATGAAAATGTACAATCTCTCTGCCGAGCGGTTCGAAATTCGCACCATGGGCAGTTCCGAACCGATCGCCGATAACGCGACAGAGGCCGGTCGCAAAAAAAACCGCCGGGCCCTCGTCATCGTTTTAAAGTAACCCTTCCCCCCAAAATGCCTTTTCAGAGACAGCCGTCCCCCTGTTTTCTCTGAAAATGCACCTCTTCAGCCGGGGCAGTAAATGGCCTGCTGCCCCGGCGCCCCTGCACTGTTCAAAACCTGCACCGCGCCACCCACCTCGCAAAACATTTATAATTCCTGCAGCTTACTCCACAAGAGGCAAGATCTGATCAGACCTTTGCCTGTTTGTAGAACAGCTGCAAAAGGATAACCTTTTTCATAGTTTTTTTGACTAACGCATATTTCGCTTTAAATTCAACGAGATGCTGACTCCTCCCCTATTAAGTATCATCTGGCGTACAATTTGTACAGGTAGTCAGTGAAAGCCAAAATGAGGGAGGAAAACCATCATGCTCACGACCTGCCTTAAGCACAAGTCAACCAAAATGTTTGCAATCCGTCTATTGACGACCGCAAGCATCTTTCTCTGGGCCAACAATTCCCATGCAGCATATTTGAGCGGCAACGCCAAGCCCTTTCATAACGGCGGCACCGGAGAGTGCAATGAGTGTCATTCAACTGGCGCCGTCGACAGTGGAGCACCCCGACGCGGTAACCTGTTAGGTAGCGATGCAAGTTCCACGTGCCTCCGGTGCCACCAGTCCCCCGAAGGGTTTCAACACGAACCCTATCAAGTCGCTACCAGCGGTATCGAGTTAGTCGAAGGGGTCGCTCCAAGAGAACTCACCCCCGGCGGTGACTTCGGCTGGTTGAAAAAAAACTACCGATGGTCCGGTGAAGGCCGGGATAAAGAAGCCAGCCAGGGAGAGCGCCACGGTCACAACATAGTAGCTGCGGATTACGGCTATTCAGCGGACACCAAACTTTCGACAGCGCCGGGGGGTAACTTCCCTGCCAACGCGTTATCCTGTATCAGCTGCCACGACCCGCACGGCAACTACCGTAGGTCCGTAGACGGAGCGATCAGCAATGCCGGCAAACCCATCATCGCCTCAGGCTCCTACAATAACAGTCCCGAGCCAGATGCATTCAGCACCGTCAGCGTCTACAGGATGCTGGCAGGCAAGGGATTTCGTGCCGCGCCCGGCGTCGAGTTCACCGCCGACCCGCCGACTGCGGTAGCGCCATCGGCCTATAACAGGGAGGAATCCTCAACTGATACACGAGTCGCCTATGGAAGCGGGGTGTCCGAATGGTGCAGCAACTGCCATGGCTCGATTCACGATGCCGGCACCGGCAGAGCCACCCAGCACCCCTCAGGGAAACAAGGCAAACTGAGCGCAGAGATCACCTACAACTACAATGCCTATCTCTCCTCAGGAAACCTGAATGGCTCCGCCGCGACCGCCTACAGCTCTCTGGTGCCTTTTGAAATGGGAACAGATGATTACTCAGTGCTCAAGTCGACAGCCAACAGCAACGGCTCGAACAGAAGCGGTGCTACGATGGACTCCAACGTCATGTGCCTGTCCTGCCACCGTGCCCATGCCTCCGGTTGGGACAGCAGCATGAGGTGGAACGCCAACACGACCTTTATCGTGTACGACGGAAAGTATCCAGGCACGGATAACGGTGCCCCTGCAGCCATAGCGCAGGGACGGACCTCTACCGAAGTGAAGATGGCGATGTATGGCAGAAGAGCATCTGATTTCGCCGTGTATCAAAGAAGTCTCTGCAATAAGTGCCACGCCAAAGATTGATAGCCAGCGGGGGGCAAGTCTAATTGGAATCAATGGTAGTAAAAGCTATTAATATCTGATCGACAGTGTTATAAATAGCCGGGGTTATGCCTATTCCAATTACTAGAGGACCAATTCGAATGACGAGATTTACCACCGCTTTACTGGCTATCGCACTGCTTTTACTGTCCATCAACTGCCATGCCGCTACCATTCCAAACGGCTATGAGGACATCAGATGGGGCACCATGTTTCACAAAATCGTGGAAGCATACCCCAAGGGTAAAATGACAGAGTACAACAAGCAGATGGTGTACACCCAGGAGAAACCGGATGAAACCATAGCGTCTCGCATGTTTGTCTTCAAGGACGGCTTGATGGTGAGCGTCGCTGTCACATTTGAAGGTAAATACGTAACCAAAACAGGCGTGGAGAAACTAAAGCAAAAGTTCATTCAGCAGTACGGCAAAGGGAAGGCAGGCAAGCAGGGTTCGCATATGTCGACCTACGTTTGGAACGGAAAGCAGACAAAGGTGTCGTTCCTTTATGTCCCTAATCATCCTGAAATGACCGTGCTCCAGTTCGAAAAGATATAATTGCGGCAGGTTATAGCAACAAAAAAGCCTCCTCAAAGACGATATCTTTGGGAGGCTTTTTCTTATGCCATCGATGTTCAACGCAGCTGAAATCCCCTAGTCAGCTCCCTTCGTGAGCCTTTTCAAAGCGTCTTTGGCAGGGGCAAAACCCTTGAAAGAAGCTTTTTTGAACCACTTTATCGCCTCGCTCTCATCCTTGTCGACCCCGTAACCATTGGCATACATCACACCCAGCCGGTACATGGCCTTGACAGACCCTTTCTCGGCCGCTTTCATATACCATTCACTAGCTTTCACACCATCTTCCGTGACGCCTTCGCCGTGCTCATACATATAAGCGACCATATAAAGCGAGCCTTGGTCATCGTCGAACATGAATTCTTTCATGGCGTTCTGGTAGTCCTTCATGAGGTACAGCTCACGCCCTTTGCCGTAGTCGGCTCGAACCGGCGACGTTAAAAAGCAAACTCCGGCAATAACAGCAGTGGAGAGTATGTACTTATTAAAGATTCTTCTTTTCATCAAGTTCTCCTTGGCGCCTTGGTAATACCTTTACTTCGTCCATAAAAGTTATGCCTACTCCTTCACGAACTTGTCGTCCTCGATGACGAGAACTTTCTTGCCTTGGAATCTGGCGAGCACGTTTTTCCCCACCGGGGGCTGAATGCTCAACTGGATGGAATCATCATCACGTAGCGCCCAGACAAACCGGATGTCGTGCGGAAGATTCACACCAGCGGGGGGATTCATGATCCCGGTCTTGTTTTCATTGAACTGAAAGCTGCCGCTTTTGCCTACCCATTTGCCAAGAAGCCTGCTTTCGGGTTTGCTGCACGATATGACGGTGGCCAGGGAAACAAACACCAGAATTCCCACAACTAATCTTTTCACACCCTACCTCCTGACCTACTATGTTCCTGAATTTTGACACATTTTCTGACGGCTTTTGCGGACCTTCGCCTACTTCCCGAGCAACTGAAGTTCAGATGCTGCATTATGGTTACCTTGCGCTGCAGCCTTGCGAAGCCATGCCACAGCCTCGTCAGCGTTGCGAGCGACGCCTTTACCATGCAGGTAGCACTTTGAAATCTGGTACTGCGCATCGCCGTGCCCAGCCTTGGCAGCTGACAGCAAAAGCCTGGCGCCCTCTACCGCGTCCGGATCGATGCCGTCACCTTCAGAAAGCATCAGGCCGTAGTAGTATTGCGCCTGAGCATCGCCCTGTCCGGCAGCCTTGCTAAACCAGAGGGCAGCTTCGCGCTTGTCCACCCCGAGATCCCGACCTAAGTAATAGATCAGGCCCAGATTGACCTGGGCGCGCACCATTCCGCGCTCGGCGTCACGACGGTACCATTTGGTCTCTACGTCTTCTTTAAGGGCGTACAAACGCTCAAGCTCGGCCTGCGCCTCCTGGTTGCCCTGCGCACCTGCTTTGCGGTACCACTTTACGGCCTCAGCGGGATTTTCCTCCACGCCGTCGCCGGTTCTATACATCTGCCCGAGGTTCACCTGAGCATCCTCATTACCGAGAACGGCGGCCTTCAAGAGCCAGTGCACCGCCTCGGCTTTGTCCTGACGAACACCATCTCCTCTGTAGTACATAAGGCCAATGTTATTGAGGGCCTGCGCCCCGCCATCCGCCCGGTAGAGTTGCAAGGCCGTTTCATAATCTCCGGCGTTTAGGGCTTTTTCGGCCATGTCCAAATTGCTGGCTGCAATTGCAAGGGAACAGATTAGAGAAGATGCCAACAGAACAAAACCGGGCAGAGATTTCTTCATCGTCGTTATCCTCAGCCATGCAAGAGTCCGGGTGACAGATCACCCGTTGGTATGGAGGTGACGGTCTTTACAAGGGCTACTTGAAGCTTTCGAAGATCTGCACCCGGGAATTTCCACGATCGGCTATGAAGACATTCCCGTTTTTGTCAAAGCAAACCTGGCTAGGGTAGTACAACTGGCCGGCTTTCCAGCCCAGGCCCAACTGGCGCCCCTGAAAGCTGCCATCTGGGGCTATGGTCACGACGGCACCGCCATCCTGATCCAGCAGGTAGAATTCCCCTCCCCGGCTAGCGGCAGTCACATAACTGGCGAAATTCATGTAGTCATGCAGATCCTTGGTGAGCGGCGTGAACTGGGTGGCATCCTTTTTTGCCACATACAGTCTGGCACCAACGGAATCGAGCAGGATGACGTCGCCGCCAGGAGTCACAGCAAGGTCCGTGATAAAACCAAATCCCGCAGGGAACGGTATCTGGCCAAGAAGTTTACCGTCCACGGCCACATGCAGCACGCGCTCGCCGCTTATGTCAAGAAGGTAGATATTGTTAGCGCCATCCACCTTGAAGCTCTTGATGAGGTACTTATCCGGTTTAGTCACACCATAGGGGGTCACGAAACCGGCGAAGCTGCCATCAGGGTTGAGATGTGCAACCTTCTGTTGCTTGCTGTCAAGGACAAAGATGTCGTTCTTTGCGCCGAACTGCACTTTAACAGGAAACTGAACCTGGGGGAGTTTAATCTCCTGCCCCCCCTTGAGAGCCCTGTCCTGAAAGGTGTAACGCAGAAGCCGTCCGTTGCCTGTGTCGGCGACCACGACATCAGACTGGTCGTTGCAGGCGACACCCTCGGGGCTCTTGATGAGCCCCTCCTTGTCATCGGCGCTGATGGTGGTAAGGAACCGGAGCTTAAGTGACCCAGCGGCAAATGACTGGACCGGCACAAGCAGGACCAGAAGCAGAAGGTTGGCGTATATCAAGGCTCGCATGTCAATTACCTCCGGAATTTTTCGTGGCACTGGACGCACAGTTCACTTACCGTGTTGAACGGCATCAGACCTTTGTACTCGGTCCCATGAGAACGGTGGCAACTCAAACAGTTAAGCGTTGCGTTCTTGTTTCTCGGATCCTTGTACTTGTCGCCGATCGGGTGCGTAGAGTGCTTCATCCAATCGTGGCAGGTGGCACACACGTCGATGACTGAGCCCTGCTTTTGGAGCAATTGGTAGTTCGAGGAATGCGGATCGTGGCAGGCGGTACAGTTACCAGAAGCCACCGGCTCATGCTTGGTCACGGACTTGTTCTGTCGCTGAATAGTGTCGGCATGGCACTTGCCGCAAACAATCAGCATCGACTCCTTCAGCAACCCCTTTTCCCTACCCGCGTGGGGGTTATGACAGGTGAGGCATCCTTTTTTACTGAACAGCGGTGAGTGGACCTTGCTCTTGCCGAAGGTCGAGTTGTACATGTCGTTGTGACAACCCTTGCAAAGTTCGCCGCCCTGGCGTTTGGTCTTCAGGGCGTTGGGCGAGGCGGACTCTTCGTGGCACTGGTTGCACATCTTGCTTGCCACCGGTTTGTGCACGTTGTTGTACAAGATCCCCTGCACGCTAG
>NZ_AUGE01000025.1 GCF_000426865.1 Citrifermentans bremense R1 | reverse complement strand
CATTTTTTTTTCACCTTGGATGAACTGCTGGCTCAATGCGATGAATCGGCGGAGGCCAGCCCCTCAACCTGCCCCTACTGCCCTTTTGATTACTTCCTTGAGCGCGGAGAGGTTGTAGGGCTTCTGGATAAAACCGGCCAGCCCCTTGCCGAGGAATTTATGGGCAACATCGTTCTCGCTGTATCCGCTGGTCATAATAACTTGCACATCAGGCTTCAATCGACGCAATTCCCTGAAGCACTGCTCACCATCCATGTGCGGCATTGTCAAATCCAGGATCACGAAGATTATGTCGGGCCTATCTTTAAAGATGTCGATGGCTGCACGCCCGTCCTCTGCGGTAACCGGGACGAAGCCGAGCTCTTTCAACATGGCGGCGCCGATACCACGCACCGTCTCCTCGTCGTCCACTAGCAACACGGTTCCGCTTCCGTGCCAGTCAGTCGTGCTGTCTTCGCCATGAAAAAAATCCGCAGGCCGATCGCTGGAAGGGAGCAGTACCTTGAAACTCGTCCCCTTTCCCTCTTCGCTGTAAACTTTTATTGCGCCCTTGTGCCCCTTTACGATACCAAGTACAGCTGCCATACCGAGCCCACGACCGGTGAACTTGGTAGTGAAAAACGGCTCGAAGATTCTGGAAAGGGTGTCTTTGTCCATCCCGCAGCCGGTATCGGCTATTTCCAGATAAACGTACAGCCCCTCACTGAGGTTCTCCATCAGCCAGACGTCTTTCAAGTAACTCCTGTCGCAGTCCATGCACCCGGTTGTTATGGCGATCACGCCACTTTTGTCGCCAATGGCTTCCGAAGCGTTAATAACCAGATTCATGATTATCTGCCGGATCTGTGTGGCGTCGACCTCCACGGACGGGAGAGGGTCGGTCAGATTGAGGCGTAATACCGCTTTTTTGGAAATGGAAACCTGAAGCATATGCATCATCTCTTCGAGTAAAGCGTTGAGATCAAGAGTTTCGAGCACAAATTTGCCTTTCCCGGAGTAAGCCAACATCTGCTTCGCCAAATCGGCGGCCCGCGCAGCCGCCTTTTCGATATTCTTCAGGTTCTCGATAGCGGGGGATTCCTTGCTGAGCCTCATAAGCGCAAGATCAGCGTTGCCAAGGACGGCCATCAAGATGTTGTTGAAATCGTGAGCGATGCCTCCAGCCAAAACCCCAAGACTCTCAAGCTTTTGTGTTTGCAGCAATTTCTGTTCGAGGCTGCGCCTTTCCTCCTCCAGGCGCATGCGTTCTCTAAGGTCGCGAGCCACTGCCAGAAGGTATTCGACTCCTTCGAACTCAAACATCCTGATTCCGATTTCCACTGGAATCAACTCATCGTCTTTTGTCCTGTGGCGGCTTTCCATACTGAGCGTTCCGTGCGCCTTAAATGCCTCCCAGTGCTTCTTCCACACCTTACGGGAAAGATCCGGGTCGATATCGTACGCGTGCATGGCAGTAAATTCTTTAGGTGTGTACCCGAGCGCTGCACAGGCCGCCAGGTTCACAAAGCAAAAACGGGCGTCATTCTGTAAAAGAAATATTGAGTCACGGGCATTATCAAGCGAATAACGGTACAACTCCAGGTTTCGGTTCGACTCCTTGAGTTCGGTGATGTCATGATGAATCGCTAAAATCATTTTTTGACCGGCTTGTTCGAACATTTTGAGCGATACCGTCATGGTAAGGCGTTTGCCGTCTTTGGTGCGGTGTACGGCAGTAAAAGTGGTACTTTCTCCCCTGGCCACCGCCTCAAGGTAACCATCGATCTGCTTCGGATTTTCACACAGATGAATATCGTTCACAGTGAGAAGGGCAAATTCATCGCGGCTATAGCCCAGCAGGGTATGGGCAGTGGTATTAAACTGGATTGGCCTTAGAGAGGGCAAGCTCCACAGAACGATGCCGTCCGGCGATTGCTCGAACAGGGTTCGATAGAGGTTCTCAGACTCCTGCAGACGGCGATGGGCTTCTGCCAAAAGCGAGAAGTTGGATATTTCATTGTCCAGCATCAGACCGGCATAGGCGAAGAAAGGTTGCAGTTCTTCGAAAATACCAAAATCGTTAAGTTGCATCCCCTCCATGCACACAGCGCCGATTTTTCGGCCTTGCGACAACAAGGGAAAGATCCAGTTCTGGGCTGTGACCGCTCCGGTTTCCCCCTGGTAGGGAACCTGCACCTCGGTATTGGTGATGCGAACAGGCTTTCCCGTTTCAAGTACGCTGATTACATGAGAGTCGCCTGGATCTTTAGACTCGCGGAAAGCGCCGTACACGTCCCGCATCTGCCAGACTTGGCCTATGTTGTAAGTGACGGAAATGTTGGCAGCCCCTATGGTCTGCATCAAAATGTTGATGATGCGTTGAACCATGTTGTCCAGGCCGACCACCGAGCTGAGACTGCCCAGCAAATTGTTGACCAGTTCGACGCGCGACTTATGCCTTGCCAGTTCGGACAAGCGCCGTTCAGACTCTTCCAGCCGCGAAAGTGCCACCTGAAGCTCGTCGTTCATTGTTTCAAAGCCCTCACCCGATCAAGGGTCGTTGCAAGGTTCTCTTCCAGCTGCTCCAATCCCACATCCACCCAACGCAGTTCCAGCGAAGTCATAAGGCTTATCGCCTCGGCCTCGGCGCGGAAATCGCCCGAACAGGGAGTGCGAACGGCAAGGAGATATTTGTGCGCGCTACGAAAGATGCCGCGCATGATTTCCGGGTCACCCGGCATTACGCTGCCAATAATATTCTTCCAGTTGACAGCCCAATCCTCGAATAAAAAGAAGGCCCCCTGCTCCAATTCCCGGCAGAACATCTCATGCCCCAGATAGATGTCGACGCAGTTCTGCCCGGGGGTTCTGACCACGTTGGTCTCACCCAGGACCTCATCCATGCAGGGGTGGCAAGCACCGTAAAAGACGACGGCCGGCTCATCTTTGCGCATTTGCAGTGCCTTGGTCAGGCTGTGTTCGAGTTTGTCGAAATCCACGTGGAGCCCGGAGGGGATAAATGTGGTTGCCAGCCGCCATCCATTTTTTACGATCAAGAAATTAATTTCTTTCTGCAAGATTCCGCAGCCGATGATTAGTTTTGGTTCGCACATGCGTCCTCCGAACCGTAATTGCCGTAGCTGACAGCGGCGGACATCATAGCGCGGATGTTTGGCTCCGGAATACTGAACGGCATTAACAAGGTGCCGAAAATAAACCCGCCGGCTTGCTTGCCGGTCAGCATAAGCCTCTCTACCTCTCGATCAATTTCCAGAGGCGACCAGTCGATCAGCCTGATGTCATTTATCGCACCCACTATCAAGGCATTGGGTCCCAACGTACTCCTGGCTTCTGCAATATCGTCGAAAGGATTAAGGTAGAAAGCGCCTAAGCCCGTGTGCCGTTTAAGGTCGGCCAGGATAGGGTTTATCCTCCCCCCGCCGTTGAAGAAGATTACGCCAGCCGGGCCGGGCTGCTCCAAATCCCTGATGACCCAAGGAAGAGCAAGTTCCCGGAATTTAGACGTCGTGATGAATGTTGCCGAGGCTACCGGGTTGGCGTAGACGATCAGGTCAGCTCCGGCCTCGCGAAGTGCAATGATCTGTCGGGAACAAAACTGCGAGCAGAGGGTCAACAGATGATCCAACAGCTTCGTGTCGCCGTTGAGAAAGAGGTCTATATAGGGGCCTATGCCCATCAGCATGGCAGGAAGTGAGAAGGATGCGGTCACCACACCGAGAACGGGCCAACGGCCGGCAGACTCCCTTTTAAGATGACCAATACAAGCGGTCATCTCGCGGAACCGCGGGTTGTCGTCGAGGTCCTCGGGCAGGCGAAGTTTTGTTATGTCCCCAGTTGAACCTATGACAAGATGACCGATATTGGGGGGGCCATCGTCGGCGTATATGATGTTCCTGCAGCCAAGCGCCTCAGCTTCAAGCGCTGAGTAAAACATCCCGAGCAACGTATCGTAACCATATTTCTCGCGCATCCGTAGTTGACCTTCAGCCACCAGATCGCCGCGGGAGTAGTACTCCTTCAGTGAGACCCCCATCTCTTTTGCCCCTTGATCAAGGAGATTGCAGACGATCGGCACCCTGTCAGGCCTTTTGCCGGTCAAAAGAGCGGCAAAACGATCCATGCCCGTGGTCATTGCCGTACCTCCTTGACCAGAGCGGCAACTACTGCAGGCGCGCTGGCCGCTGTGTCGGCCCAAGCGTTCGCTCCCACCTCCCGGTAAAGATTTTCGTGGAACCGGTAGGGAGCTCCTCCTACGATAAGCCGTATCTTTTGCTCCAGCCCCTGTTCCCTTAACAGTTGTCGAACCTTTTTGGGGCCCCTGTCACCGGTGGCTGTATGCACCATCATCGAGGAAATGCCGATGACCTCCGCCCCCGTTTCAAGGGCTGCTTCAATGAAGCGTTCCGGTGCAACGTTGATCCCCAGGTCGATAATCTGGAACATCCTGGCGCGCAGGCACCCGGTCACGATTTTCTTGCCCAAGCCGTGAAAATCTCCAAAACTCGTCCCGATGACCACGGTACCTTGAATCGCAGGGGCCGAGGAAAAGAGAGGTAGGAGGCGGTCGGTCACTTCCTCGGCAATCTGGGAAGCAAGGAAATGCTGCGAGAGCGTGATCTGGTTATCGGAAATCATCCCTCCGATCATCTGCTCCATGCCCGGGACCACCACGTCGAAGATGACGCTCTCCGGGGTCATGTGGTTATCCAAAGCCTCCTGGACGATCCGCAAAGCTGTGGCCTTGTCCGTATCAAAAAGGGCTTTCAGATAGGCTCCCAAGGTATGCTGAACGAGTGCTTCAGTCATAAAAATTGCTCCTTGCAAGTAGTGTCATTCCGTGATGACTAGCAGGTATTAGAGATTGCAGCATTTGCTGTTACACGCGACCTAAAAGCATTGGAGTAAGATACTGGAATACTACCACATTCCAATGTTTTGTCAGAATATATGCTTAATGTTGCCAGATGAAGAGACGCCCTGAGACAATCGGAGAGGCACCAACGAAAAAAGTGCCAGCTGCGGCAATCGCAACTAGCACTTCTGTTTTCATCTCAAGCCGATTGTTCTTTCGTCGACCCGTCAATGCTTGTCGGCGCCGTGCCCGGCATGGCCGCCGTGCTCCTTGGCCGGTTCCTTATGTTCGCCATGAGCACCTTTGCCGGTAGCATCCATGTGAAGCTTTTCCACGTAGTGCGTGAACTCCACGTACGCCTCTACGAACTCACGCCCCTGGACTACGCTTTCATCCTTATGCTTGTAGGCGGCAGCGGCACGCTCGTAACGCTTGTTTATGCCTGCCGTGACATCGTCGGTAACCAGTTTTACCAGTGCATCAGCCGAACCGCCGGCCAAGGCCTTGTCTGCTTCGGCTACCGCAGGTTCCACCTCTCCGGCTGGTTTCAATCCCGTGAAGGGAGCACCTTCCCCGGCACGATGAATCTTCACCAAGGTTGCGAAGAATTTATGGTGGGCAGCCTCTGCGTTAGCCCCTTTCGCGGCGAGTGCCTTGTTGAATGCCGCTTTGACCGTCTTTTCATCTTTCGCTTTCACCCATTTGAGAACAGGGGTGATGTCCTTCGCCTCCAACGCCTTATGTGCATCCTGGACGACGGGGCCATCGAGCGTGTCGCAATGGGCTGCGGCATTACGGGGCGCTCCAAAGGTAACCGCCACGATTGCGGCGATCCCTGCCAGTGTGATCTTAAATATGTCTGTCCTTTTCATTGTTATCTCCTGTGTGGTCGTGTCAGTTTCCCGTACGCGCATCCAGCGCCACCCGCATGCGCCGCAGCGCCTCGATCAGGAGGTCGCGGCGACAGCCGAAATTGAGCCTCACGTAGCCAGGGAGCCCGAAGTCTGCCCCTCCGGAAAGGCCCACCCCCGCCTCCTCGAAGAAAGTTACGGGATCCTCGATCCCGGTTTCGCGCAGGTCGATCCAGGAAAGGTAGGTCGCCTCCACCGGCGCCACGGTCAGCCCCGGCATCCGCGACACTTCACGCGCGACCAAGTCGCGGTTGCCGCGCAGGTACGCGATCAGTTCCTGCCGCCACTCTTCCCCGTGCCGATAAGCGGCCTCGGCAGCCGTATACCCCAGGAGGTTCACGTGGGGGACGATCCTTCCCATCGCTTTCTTGAAGGCGCGGCGCAGCGTGTCGTCGGAGATGACGGCAAACGAACAGCCAAGCCCCGGAACGTTGAAGGTCTTGCTGGGGGCCAGAAGCGTGATGGTGCGCGCGCTTATCTCGGGGGAGAGGGTGGCAAGAGGGATATGCCGCACCCCTTCTTCCAGCACCAGGCCGGCATGGATCTCGTCGCTGCAGATCACCAGGTCGTGCTTTTGCGCGAACTGCGTCAGTTGCGTCAGCTCCTCGCGGCTCCAGACGCGCCCGACCGGGTTGTGCGGGCTGCATAGCAAAAGTAGCTTCGTACCGGGAGTCACCGCGCGCTCCAGGTCCTCAAGGCTGAAACTCCAGCGCCCCTCTTCGCATCGAAGCGGCACCTTTATGGCGTTACGACCGGACAAAGGGGGCGCGGACATGAAGGGGGGATAGACCGGGGTGAGGGTGATCACGTCGTCACCCGCCGCGCCGACCGCCCGGCAGGAGACGTTGAGGCCGGTGACGAGGCCGGGAAGCCAGACGATCCACTCCTTCGCCACCTGCCAGCCGAACTCGTCCCTAAGCGACTGGAGCACCGCCTCGATGAGGCTCTCCGAAGGGGCGGTGTAGCCGAAGACGCCGTGGCTCACCCGCTCGTGCAGCGCCTCGATGACGGCGGGGGGGGAGCGGAAATCCATGTCCGCCACCCACAGGGGAATGATGTCGCGGTCGCGGTACTTGTCCCACTTTTCGCTGGAGGTGCCGCACCGGTCGATGATCTCGTCGAAGTCGAACTTTTTGGTCATTTAAGCTCCCATACCGTCAATTGCGCGATGCTGTATTGGAACTTGCGGCGCGTCTCCCTGATCACGAACGGGATCTCGCGCGGAGCACCGAGCGGCGTGAAGTATGGCAAAAGTTCCCGCGATAGTCCATCTATAGTCCACACCGGTTCTCCCGCTTCCCGGTAACCTCCCAGCCACTCGTCCTTTTTCGTGTATTCCTCAAGCCAGGTATAGGGAGACGCGATCACCAGGAGCCCCCCCGGGTTGAGCCTTTCGCGTATCGCCGCCAGGAAGCGGCGCGGCGAATATAGCCGGTCGATCAGGTTCGCAGCCAGCACCAGGTCGTAGCCGGTGAACTTGTCGGGGAGGTTGCAGGCGTCAGCCTGGAAAAACTCGACCCGCTCCCTGACCTCCTTGAGCCCCAGATCCGCCAGCTCCAGCTCGTGGAAGGAAACCACCTCCCCCTCCTCCGGCAGCGCATAGCGAAGGAACCCCTCCTCCTGCATCCTCGCGGCCAGGCGGAAGAAGCGGCTCGAAAAATCGAGCCCAGTCACCTGGTCAAAGCCCCGGGCAAGCTCGAAGCTGGCCCGCCCGACGGCGCACCCCAGGTCGAGCGCATGCCCCCGGGAGCGACCGCGGGTCAGATCCAGGCAGATCTCCGCGCAGGCCTTTGGAAAGTTGGGGACGCCGAAATGCTCGGGTCCGTAGTGGGCATCGCAATACTGCGCGGCAAGCGTGTCCGTCTCGTACGGGTCCTCGTGGATCTCGACCGGGTGCGCGCTTTCGACGTAGCGGAAACCGGCGTGCTGGAAGAAATGCCTCCTGAAGGCGTAGCGCGAGTCGCGGGTCGCCTCGTTGCCGGTGGAGATCCAGGAGCCCCCCTTGATCAGGTTGTGCCGCGTGTCGAAGGTGGGGGTCGAGAAATCGTCGTACCAGGGGTGGACCCGGAAGCCGTGGAAGGGATAGATGGGCGTCTCGGTCCACTGCCAGACGTTCCCGATCAGGTCGAAGAAATCGCCGAAGGCGAAGCCGTCCACCGGGCAGGAGGAGGCCCAGTATTCGAGGTTTATATTGCCCGGCGCCCGGCGCCACCCCGGCTGGTCCGGCACCCCCGCCAGGTCGCGCAGGCGGTACCACTCATCCTCGGTCGGAAGCCTCATCGATTTGCCGCTTTTAGCGGAGAGCCAGTTGCAGAACGCCTTCGCCTCCAGGTAATTCACCTCTACCGGCCAGTTCCACGGAAGATCGATGATCTCCAGCATGGTTCTGAGCCCCCACCCCCATTCGCGCTCCACCCAGAAAAGAGGATGCTCCGCCTGCTTGAAGCTGCGCCAGTTCCACCCCTCCTCCGTCCACCACGCCCGCTCCCGGTACCCGCCAGCCTCGACGAAGGCCTGGTACTCGCGGTTCGATACCAGGAACTTGGAGGCGGAGAAAGCCTCCACCCTCGCCTCGCGGCTTCCGTACTCGTTGTCCCAGCCGTAGAGGGGATGCCCCTCCTCTTTCCCGAGCCTCACCGTCGCGGCGGAAACCGGCAGCAGTTCGTTCGCCGCGGGCTCGCCGGACTCCCGGCAGATCTCCCAGAAGTCGTGGCGCCGCACCTGGTCCAGGGGAAGCTGGCGGATCAGCACGGACGAGGTCTCCAGGTGGATCCGCTCGTGCTCGATCCCCATCATGATGGCCCAGAAGGGGTGCTCCCAGGTGATGGGGAGGGTAAGCGGCAGCGTCTTGATCAGGCCGTCCACCAGGTCGCGCACCTGGTCCCGGTAACGCTTCACCTCGCCGGGGGTGGGCCAGTCGTAATGAGACTCGTTCAGGTCGTCCCAGGACATCTCGTCCACGCCGACGGCGAAGAGCGATTCAAAACGGGGACTCAGGCGCCGGTCTATGACCCGGGCGATGATGAGCTTGTTGATGAAGAAGGTCGCCGTATGGCCGTAGTAGAAGATGAGCGGATGCCGGAGGCGGTCCCCCTTAAGGTAGAAGGTCGATTCGTCCTTCAAGGTCTCATAGAGCCGCTCGTCAATGGTGAAGGTGGCATGGAAGTAATCCAGTATCTCGGACCTTTTCTGTTCGGGGTCCCCTTCTGTCAGTATTACCGAATGTGTTTTTCTCAGATCCATAATAACGCTCACTATTCCCTTTTGTTAATGTCATCAGCAGTTGCCGATATACTGGCTTTGGCACCCGCTGTTACAGGCGCTATGTCAGTATGATCAGACTATACCAGGAAATTTTCGCACTGCTGCTTAAGCTCTGACGATACCGTTGGCTGGAACTGCGGCAGTTGACAACCCGTTGCTGGATTTTATCTTTAGCTGGTCTGCGCGACGTCTACGCAGGCGAGGGGGATATATGTCATACAAGAAATTTCCGGCCCTTTGTGCCGGGGGGTGCGCGCTATTTCTGGCGCTTATCGCTATTGCGGGAGGTTCCATGGTCATCCTGCCTGGACAGTCCTACCGGGGGGCGCTCCCACCGTTGGAACTGGAGGAGTTGCAGCTACGCGATAGGCTGCGCCAACACGTCGTTCAACTTTCCGGCGCCATCGGAGAGCGCAACGTGGCGCATTACGACCCCCTGATCAAGTCTGCCGAGTACGTCAAAGCCGAACTGCGAAAGGCCGGGCTTTCGGTAAGCGAGCAGCCGTTCGCAGCGGACGGAAAGGTGGTGGCGAATCTGGAAGTAGAGGTGAAGGGGACGACTGAGGCCCAGGAGATCGTCGTCATCGGCGCGCATTACGACTCGGCTCCAGGAACTCCCGGCGCCAACGACAACGCTTCGGGGGTCGCGGCGCTGCTGGAACTGGCGAGGCAGTGCGCCAACCTGCGTCCCGCCCGCACCGTTCGCTTCGTCGCCTTCGTGAACGAGGAGGCACCCTATTTCCAGGGGGAGGAGATGGGGAGCGTGGTCTACGCCCGGCGGGCCAAGGAACGGCGCGATAAGATCGTGGGAATGGTCTCGCTGGAGACCATAGGGTACTACTCGGACCAGCCCGGGAGCCAGCGCTACCCCGCGCCGCTGAGCCATTTCTATCCCGACACCGGCAACTTCATCGGCTTCGTCAGCAACTGGAGTTCGCAGTCGCTGCTGCGCCAGGCGATCGGTGCCTTTCGCAGGGGGGGCGTCAAGTTCCCCTCCGAGGGGGTGGCGGCTCCGGCAGGGATACCGGGGATCGGCTGGTCGGACCAGTGGTCTTTCTGGCAGCAAGGGTACCCGGGGCTGATGGTCACCGACACCGCTCCTTTCCGCTATACCCACTACCACGAGCCCTCAGACACTCCCGACAGGATCGACTACGACAGGATGACGCGGGTGGTGCAGGGACTCGGAAAGGTGGTCCAGGAACTGGCGGGTAAATGAGTGCGATTAAAAAAGGCGCCCCCGGAAATTCGGGGGCGCCTTTTTTCTTTTGAATCAGACCAGCTTCCGCTCCCTTAGTCGCAATGGAAGTTCGACTCGATGCGGCGGTTCTTCTGCTTCCCAGCCGCGGTCTTGTTGTCGGCCGCCGGCTTGGTCGGGCCGTAGCCCACCGCCTTCACGCGCTCGGGAGCTATGCCGAACTTGTCGACCAGGTACTTCCTGACACTGTCGGCACGACGCTGAGAAAGCTTCATGTTGGCGGCCTTGTCGCCGACGCTGTCGGTGTGACCCTCAATGGTCCCGGTGGCGTTCGGGAACTCCTTCATGAACTCCGCCAGGGCCTTAAGCTCGTCATGGTACTGAGGCTTGATGTCGGACTTGTTGGTGTCGAAATGGACGTTGATCACCGCCGGCTGGCACAGTTTGACCGGCGGCGCCGGGACCGGGACCGGGGGAGCCGCCACCGCCACCTTGGCATCGCTTCTTGCCGCGCCGCCGGGGCCTGTGCAGACGAGGGTGTAGAGGATATCGTCTTTCGGCGTGATGGTGAGAGTACCGGCGGTCGGGACCGGCCCGATTTCCGGCTCGATGGCGCAGGCGCTGGCGTTGGCGGAAGTCCAGCTGAGCGTGGCGGTCTCACCCTTGGTCACGGAAGCCGGGTTGACCTGCAGCGTGTCGGTAGGAGCCTTGGGCGCGGGCGGTGGCGGTGGCGGCGGAGCGACCACCGGCTTGGGAGCGGGCTCGGCCGGTCTCGGCGGGCAGAGCGCCTTGGCCTTCGCCGTCGCCTCTTTCGCCAGGGCGGCCCCCTCCTCGGTGTGGCAGGCCCGGAAGACGTCGTAGGCGTTGTTCTTCGCCGCCTCGGCCTCCCTGAATTGGTCAGGACAAAGGGCGGCTTTCCCGTCGGCGCGCGCAGCCTCGATGGCGCGGTCGGCCTCCTGCATCTCGTAACGGATCCAGTAGCCCGGGATGTTTCCGCGGCCGTTGTTTACTTCGTAGTGTGCGCATCCAGACAAGGTCCCCACCGAGCCCAGCGCTAACAACAGTAAAGCTTTCCCAACCAGCTTCTCCCGTTTCATCTTCCCCTCCTTTTGCATTAAATTCAGTGCCGGCATTGCATCGAGCCGGCAAAGCCTGGACGATAATCGCCTTGTCCCCTGTGACTTTGCGAAGTTCAGATGCAAAAAAGTTACAGCAGGGACAGTGTATGTCCACATAAAGGATGAATTAATTATTTTTAAGCGTTACAAATGGGCAGACAGTAACTGCGGCCGGGGGCGTGTGTTAAACAGATCCATTGACGGGAATAGTTGAGAGTGTTGGGCCGGCAGAGTAAAGGAAATGTGTCGAATAAGCTTCAGGAAATAGCCTTGTCTATGACAGACAGGAACTGCTCCGAGGTGAAAGGCTTGGGAAGGAAACTCACCTGCTGATGCTGCCTGGGGTTATGCACCTTCACATCGAAGGTATAGCCGGAGATGTAGAGTACCGGGAGTCCCGGCTGGAAGAGTGCCAGGCTCTCGTACAGCTCGGGTCCGCTCATCTCCGGCATCACCACGTCGGTCACCAGCAGGTCCAGGGAGACGGCGCGCTTCTCTACCAGTTGCAGCGCGAGAGCCGGCGTTTCCGCGGTCAGGACATGGTGGCCCGAGGCCTGGAGGAGCTCCAGGGCCATCTCCCTGATGCTCTCGTTGTCGTCGACGACCAGGATGGTGGCCCGGCTGTCGCTTTGCTCGATTTTTGCCACAGCCTCCGGCTCCGCCTGCTTCATTTTCGCCTTTGCCGCCTGCCTCGGGAAATAAAGGAGGAAGCTCGTGCCTTTGCCTACCTGGCTCTCCACCTTGATCCAACCGTTATGCTGCTTCACGATCCCGTACACCGTCGCAAGGCCTAGCCCCGTTCCCTGCCCTACAGGTTTCGTGGTGTAGAAGGGCTCGAAGATGTGGCTCAGCACCTCTTCGCCCATGCCGCAGCCATTGTCGGTGAAAGAGAGCAGCACGTGCGGGCCGGGCTTGATGCCCGGGTTCACGCGGGCGAACTCGTCGTCTATGGTCACGTTGCCGGTCTCTATCACGATGCTGCCGTTCCCCTTGATGGCGTCCTGGGCGTTGACGGCGAAATTGATCAGGATCTGCTCGATCTGCCCACGGTCGGCGAAGATCCGGGCGCCGCAATCGGTCAGGTTGGTCCTGATCTCGATGTTCGCCCTGATGGTACGCTGCATCAGGTCCAGAAGCGACGCGATCACCTCGTTCAGCTCCAGCACTTCCATGGTAAGCATCTGCTTGCGCCCGAAGGAGAGGAGCTTTTTGGTCAGGTCGGCGGCCTTGTGGGCCGAGACGAGGATGCCGTCGAGCTTCTTCCAGTTGGGGTCGTCGTGGGCAAAGCTCCGCTTGGCGATGTCGGCATAGACGAAGATGGGCGTAAGCAGGTTGTTGAAGTCGTGCGCGAGCCCCCCCGCCAGCTGCCCGATCGCCTCGATCTTCTGCATCTGGCGCATCTGCTCCTCTAGCTTTTGTCGGCTCTCCTCGCTGCGCATCCTGCCGATGGCGATGCTTGCCATGTGGGCCGCCGATTCGATCAGGGCAATTTCGTCCTCCCTGGGGGTGCGGCAGCTCCGGTAATAGATGGCGAAGGTCCCTAAAACCTCCGCCTCGCGCGAGAGGACCGGCTCGGACCAGCAGGCGCGCAGGCCGGCTTCGCTCGCCAGCCTGAAATTCCTCCAGTAGGGATGGGTCTCGATGTCCTCGACCACCACGCGTTTTTTGGTGAAGGCGGCGGTGCCGCAAGAGCCCATGCCCTGTTCGATCCTGAGGCCGGTCACGGCCCGGTTGTAGAAGTCGGGAAGGCTCGGCGCGGCGCCATGGACCAGGCGGGTGCCCGAGTCGTCCACGAGCAGCACGGAGCAGAGCGCACCGGGACTTTCCTGCTCCACGAAGCGGACAATGTCCCCCAAAAGCTCTTCGAGGTTTGAGCCTGTGGCCATCTGCTCCAGTATTTTCAGCCGCGCGTTCTCCCGCCGCTCGATGCGCTTGCGCCGGGAGATGTCTCGGACCACGCTCAGGATGGCCGGTTGCGCGCCGAATTCGATCCTCCGGCTGGAGACCTCGATCGGGACCGGCTCCCCCGCCCTGGTCTGGTGCATCGATTCGTACAGGGCCCGCCCATCCCTTTGTGCAGCGGCAAGCCGTTTCGGCAGTTTCTCCCTCTGGCTTGGGTGATTGATCTCATAAAGGCTTACGTGCAGCAGCTCTTCGTGGCTGTACCCCATTTTGTCGCAGGCCGACTGGTTCGCCTCCAGTATCCTGAAGTCGAAGTCGTGGATATAGATGGCGTCGACGGTGTTGTCGAAAAGCTGCCGGAACCTCGCCTCGGACATCTGCAGCACTTTTTCCAGCCGCTTGCGCCGTTCGTTGTTCAGGTAGAGGGTCAAAAGGCCCGTCAGCATCAGTACCGCTACGGCCAGCGCCAGCCAGAAGACGGTCTTGTTCACCGCATACACCGCGACCGGCTTGTTGATGACGCGTGCCCCGGCGGGAATCTTCCCCCGGTCTATGCCGAACCTGCGCACCACCGCATCGTCGAACATGGCCTCGGAGAGGTTCTGGTCTACCACGGCGATACTCTGCGCCTTCTCGCCGGAGATGATCCTGAGCGCCAGTTCCGCAGCTTTTCTCCCCTGGGTCTGCCCCTCCATCATGCGCCCGCCGACCACGCCTTTTCCCAGCTGGGCGGCGTGTACGGCATAAACGGGGACGGGGCTTGCGGTTGACACCATTTGGGCTACCTGGCCCTGGGTGAAGGAGCGTCCCCCTTTCTCCACCGAGTAGGAAAGGAGCAGCACCAGGGTGTCCGGACGCAGCGCCTTCAACTGCTGCACCGCGATCTCGAGCGGTAGGTTCGGGAGGAAACGTAGACGGACCCCCGCGAACTGCACATGGTGTTGGGTAAGTTCATGCGCCATGGCGAGCCCGGTGTCGGTATAGTCGTGCACCACCATCACCTGCCGGGTTCCGGGATGCAGGGAGAGCGCCATCTCCAGCGTGCCGACCATGTCATGGTGTTCGGCGACGCCGGTCAGGTTTTTGCGTCCCACGATCATCCGCGGGTTGTAGTCGTTGATGCCGCAAAAAACCAGCGGCGTGCCCGGGAATAGACGGTCACGGTAGCGCAGGGCGAACTCGAAAGCCGCGTTGTCCAGCGCCATCACCACCTGGAAACGACTGGCGCTGTATTTCGCCGCAAGGAGGTCGGCCAGTTGGGGGAAGTGCTTTTTGGCGGGGAATTTCTTGGTGTCGAGGTGCTCGATCAAGAGCTCCAGGTGGGGGAGCCTGCGGGTCAGGGTCTCCCGCAACCCGTGCATCTCGTCGTCGGACCATTCATAACCGTCGTTGTAGGAGTTGAGCACCAGGACGTGCGGTCTGGAAGCCGCCTGCAGCTGCGAGTAGCCGATAAAAAGCAGCCCAAACAACACCAGCAGGAAGATCAAAGCCGCGCTGATTTTACGGGGAACAGCAAGCATTTACTACCTCAGGAACCTATCCTGGAAAGTGTGCGGACCTTTTGAGGCTGGTTCTCGAATTATCGGTAAACCGGACAATTCCTTTAGTTATTAATGATGCAAGGAGTCAACTTAACAGCACGTAACGGCAGTTGACAATGGACAATTGACAACGAAATGCGCAATACGGACTGATAAGGGGGACAGGCACTTTTTTCAATAAAAAAGAAGCCTGTCCCCCTTATCAGTTACAGCGGCCGGGGGGTGCAGAGGTAACCTTCCTCGTCGGCCTTCGCCTGGCACCTGTTGCAGATGAACTTCGGTTTTGACGAATGCAGATCGATCTCCTCGATCCTCCCCTCGCGCTTCAACTGGCACATGTGCGCCTTATGCTCTGCCAGCTTCGGACACTCTTTATACTCGTTCATTGGAATCTCCTTTATTTTTGCAGTGGATACCGTTATCATAGCACATCCGCAATGCCGCACCCATCCTTGCATTGCGGCGTTTCCTTCCTTTACATGACCCGTTCCCCTGATAACATTAACGTAAAGTTACGTCACCCACATTAGAGGAGCAGGACATGCAGAAGACCATGCAGGCGCTGGTTAAGAAGTACCCTAAGCCCGGGCTGTGGCTCGACGAAGTCCCGGTCCCGGAGGTAGGGATCAACGACGTGCTGATCAAGGTCCACAAGACCGCGGTCTGCGGCACCGATCTGCACATCTGGGACTGGAACGACTGGGCCCGTAAAACCATTCCGGTCCCCATGGTGGTGGGCCACGAATTCGTGGGGCGGGTGGCCGCCATGGGCAGCAACGTCGCCGACCTGAACATCGGGGACATCGTCTCCGGCGAGGGGCACATCGTCTGCGGCAGATGCCGCAACTGCCTGGCCGGCAGGCGCCACCTCTGCAAGGACACCAACGGGGTAGGGGTCAACCGCGCCGGCGCTTTCGCCGAGTACATCTGCATCCCGGTCACCAACGTCTGGCACGCCGACCCCACCATACCCATGGAAATCCTCGGGATCTTCGATCCCTTCGGCAACGCGACCCATACCACCCTCGCCTTCCCCATCCTGGGGGAGGACGTGCTCATCACCGGCGCCGGCCCCATAGGCATCATGGCGACGGCCATAGCCCGCCATGCCGGGGCGCGCTACATCGTGGTGACGGACCTGAACCAGTACCGCCTCGACCTGGCGAAGAAGATGGGGGCGACGGTGGCCCTCAACGTCAGGGAAGGAACCCTGGCGCAGGTGCGGGAGCAGCTGGGGATGAAGGAGGGATTCGACGTGGGGCTGGAGATGTCCGGAAACGGCGACGCCTTCAAGGAGATGCTGGCCAACATGTGCCACGGCGGCAAGATCGCCATGCTGGGGCTTCCCTCGGCGGATCTCGCCGTCGACTGGAACCAGGTGATCTTCAACATGCTGACCATCAAGGGGATCTACGGCCGGGAGATGTACGAAACCTGGTACCTGATGCAGTCCCTGATCAAGATCGGGCTGGATCTCACCCCGGTCATTACCCACCGTATGCACTACACCGAGTTCGAAGAGGCGTTCCGGGTGATGAGCACCGGCAACGCCGGGAAGGTGATGCTCAACTGGGTCGAGGAGTGAAAATCACGCCAGGAGGCAAAGGATGTCCGAGAAGTTCGAGTGGATCAATGAGGAAATGGAGACCCTGAAACAGCAGGGGCTGAAGACGCATATCCGCACCATCGGTTCGGCCTGCGGCCCCTGGATGGTGGTGGACGGCAAGAAGGTGCTCAACTTCTGCACCAACAACTACCTGGGGCTCGCCAACCACCCGCGGCTCAAGGAGGCGGCCCGGGCCGCGGTACAGATCTGGGGAGTGGGGCCGGCGGCGGTCAGAAGCATCGCCGGGACCCTGGAGTTGCACCGGTTGCTGGAGGAGCGGCTGGCCACCTTCAAGGGGGTCGAGGACGCCCTCTACGTCCAGTCCGGGTTTTGCGCCAACCAGGCGGCCATCCCCTCCATGGTGGGGAAGGGGGACGTCATCTTCACCGACCGGCTGAACCACGCCAGCATCATCGACGGCTGCAGGCTTTCCTCCGCCCGGGTCGTGGTGTACGAGCACTGCGACGTGGAGGATTGCGAACGCGCCATCAAGGAGAACCTGGGGGAGTACCGACGGGCCCTTTTGATCACCGACGGGGTCTTCTCCATGGACGGCGACATAGCCCCCTTGGACCAGCTCTTCGAACTCTGCGAGCGCCACGGCATCATCACCATGGTGGACGACGCCCACGGCGAGGGGGTCCTTGGGCGCGGCGGGCGCGGCATCGTGGACCACTTCCAGCTGAACGGGAAGTTCGACCTGGAGATAGGGACACTCTCCAAGGCCTTCGGCGTCATGGGCGGGGTCATCGCCGGGAGCAGCACGGTCATCGAGTGGATCAGGCAGAAGGCGCGCCCTTTCCTCTTTTCGAGCGCGGTAACCGCCGCCGACACGGCGGCGTGCCTCGCTGCGGTCGACCTGTTGGAGGAGGGGACCGAGCTGGTAGAGCGGCTCTGGGAAAACACGCGCTACTTCAAGGAGGGTATGCGGAGTGCAGGGTTCGACATCGGCGCCAGCGTCACTCCCATCACGCCGGTGATGATCGGGGATGCCACGCTCGCCCAAAATTTCTCGCGCATGCTCTTCGATTCCGACCCCGGCATCTTCGCCATGCCGATCGGCTACCCGACCGTCCCGCAGGGAAAGGCGCGCATCAGGGTCATGATCAGCGCCTCCCACTCCCGCGAAGACCTCGACCTGGGGCTGGACATCTTCACCCGGATCGGGAAGTCCGTGGGGGTAATCGGCTAAAGACACGGGAGATCGCACGAACGGAAAAAGAAAGCCTCCTCGTCCCCGACACTGGTGGGAAAGAGGGGGCTTCTTTATTTGGAAATCCTGTTCCCCTGGTTCCCAAGCCCCAGCTATGCAAAAGGGGAAGCTGGAGCTTCGGCAGGGCCTTGCGTTCCCAAGGTGGACCTTGGGAACGAGATCAAGAGGGACTTAATACCAAAGTTAGCCGCGTCCGCCCTTGATCGCCCTGGGGTTGCAGAGCCGGCAGGGGTCGTTCGCCTGCATCTTGCACTTGTTGCAGAAGACGATGGGGTTTTCCTGGAACTTTTCCAGTTCCTCGGTCCTGCCGTCTTTTTTCAGCTTGCACATGTGATCCTTGTGTTTCAGCGGGGTCTCGCACTTTATCTTGTCGGCCATCTCAAGGCTCCTCCTGTCATTTAGCACCGAATATAGCAAGGGTGACCAGTAGCGGGTAGCAATGAAGCACCAAACCGGCGAAGGGTTCCCAACGCTTCCTGGACCAGAACAGGAGGGGGACCGGCAGCAGTATGGTGCAGATAAGGGGCGTGACCCGGACGACGCCGAAGAGCGGAAGCATCAGGGTGCCGGCTACCATGGCCGCCATCCAGAGCCGGCAAAGCGGCGCGCAACCGTCGGCGCCGGCGGGAGGCGTGAAGACGGGGAACCCGGCGCGCCGGTAGTCGTCGGCATGCTTTCGCTGCAACTGCCAGAAATGCGGGACCTGCCAGAGGTAGATGACCCCGGCCAGCAGGATGACCGGAAACTCCCCGAGCCCCCCGCCGGCGGCGCTCCACCCGACCAGCGGCGCACCGCACCCGCACAACCCTCCCACCAGAAGCGCCAGCGAACTGACCCGCTTCAGGGGGGTGTACAGCGCCAGGTACCAGAAGAGGGTGAAAAGAGAGACGGCGGCCGGAACCGTACCGGCCACGAGGAAGAGAAGGGCCGCGCCTGCCGAAAGCGCGGCGAGTCCCGCCAGGAGGGCGGCGGCCGGTGTGAGTTTTCCGGTGGGAAGAGGGCGGCCGCAGGTGCGCCGCATAAGCGCGTCGAGGTCGCGCTCCATGACCTGGTTCAGCGCGGAGCCTGCCGCGGCCAAAAACGCCACCCCCAGGAAGACGGCCAAGAGGGTAGGGCGCTGGGCAGGGGAGGGGAAGAGCAGGTAACCCGCCGCCGCCGCGGCCCCGTTCATGAGCGCCAGCGGCAGCCGAAAAAGTCGCATCAGTATTTTCACTTCAACCCCTTCAGGTACTCGATCACCGCCTTCAAATCCGCCTCAGGCATGGTGGAGGGGGGCATCACCGCGGGGTAGTCGTCCACGATGGCGGCCGCGGGATTTAGTATGGATTCGCGCAGGTAGGCGTCATCAGCGGTGACCGTTTCCTCTTTCTTTTCCCTTTCGACCTTGACCTTGCTTCCGTAGAGCCCCTTGAAGGTGGGCCCGACTTTCCTGGTGCCGTCCAGCGAGTGGCAGCCGAGGCAGCCGTATTTTTCCAACAGCGCCTGCCCCTGAGCCGCGCCCCCTGCGGCTGTCTGCTGCAGCCAGGCGGCGAACTGCGCCGGGGGGAGGGCTTCGACCGTGGTGATCATGGCGGAGTGGCCGGTGCCGCAGTACTGGGAGCAGAAGAGGTCGTAGGTGCCGGGGCTCGTCGCCACGAACCAGACGTGGTTCTTCATCCCCGGGACCACGTCCCGCTTGATCTTGAAGGCGGGGACGTAGAAGCCGTGCACCACGTCCTTCGACTCAAGGTTCACCTGTACCGCCCTCCCTACCGGGACGTAGAGCTTGCCGCTTTGCTTGCCGTTGTCGTAGACGAAGTTCCAGGACCACATCCTCGCCTCGGCCTTAACCTGCATCGCGTTTTTAGGGACCGTCCTGAGCGACAGGTAGCTGGTCCAGCCGTAGTAGAACATCCCCATCACCAGGATGGTGGGTAGGACAGTCCAGACCACCTCCAGAAGCGGACTCCCCGAGACCTGCGAGGTCGGCTCCGGGTTCTTGGAGCGGCGGTAGCGGACCACGAAATAAACCATGGTAGCGGTGATCCCCAAAAGCAGCACCAGGCAGGCGCCAAAGAGGAAGGTGAATACCGGGTCCACTGCTTGTTGCGTCGATGTAATTAGCTGATTTTCCACGATGCCCCTCTAACGGTAGAGTACGTCGAAAAAGGTGCCCCCGATGAATCCGGCCAGGGTGAAGAGGGCCACGAACAGGATGATGCGAAATAGCCGCGGCTCGTACTTCATGTGCATGAAGAAGGCGATCACCAGCCCGGACTTGACGCTGGCTATGGCGAGCGCCGCCCAGACCTTCCAGACCCCCAGCTCGAACCGTGTGACCATGATAGTGGCGGCGGTAAGGACCAGCAGCGCCACCCAGACCGCTGTCAGTTTCCCGTAACTCAGGATATGTTCCGTATGTTCCACGTTGGCTCCTGGAAACCAGATAAAGATAAAGATTGAGTTAAGGCAGAAACCTAAAACAGGTGTACAGGGCTTACTCAATTTTTAATCTTTATATTATCCGTTTCTAAAGGGTTTCTTTATCTTTATCTCTATCTCTATCTTTATCTGTTTCTTTATCTGTTTCTTTATCTGTTTCTAAAGAATCAAGTAGTAGAGCGGGAAGATGAAGATCCAGACCAGGTCAACCAGATGCCAGTACAGGGTCACGTTTTCCAGGGTGACGTTGTCAGCGCTGTTGAGTATTCCTTTTTGCACCATGACTGCGGTCCAGGTCATCAGGATCCCGCCGATGATGACATGGATCCCGTGCAGCCCGGTGCTGAGGTAGTACAGGCTGAAGAAGATCGATTCTCCCGGCGGCCCCGCGATCAGCTTGGGGGAATTCGGATAGATGCCGTGATGGAACTTGGCGCTCCACTCCAGGTACTTGATGAACAAGAAGATGAGCGCGCAGCCGATGGTGCCGGAGAGAAGCCCCAAGGTGAGCTGCTTCGCCCCACGCTTGATGGCGGTGACCGACATGGCGGCGAAAAGTGAGCTGGTCAGAAGCACCACGGTGTTGGTCGCGCCAAAGACCAGGTCAAGCTGGTGCCCCCCCAGGCCGAACTCTTTCGGGTACCGGGTCAGGTAGACCGAGTAAAGGATGAAGACCCCGCCAAAGAGAAGCATCTCCGTGAACAGGAACAACCACATGCCGAGCTTTGCTCCAAAACTGTCCTTTTCCGCATGACTCATGGAATGCCTGCCCCCTTGAACTCGTACGGCCCGTGGGTCACCACCGGGTCCTCATCAAAATTTTCGGTGGGAGGAGGCGTGGCGATGCTCCACTCAAGCGTCGCGCCCCCCCAGGGGTTGCCGGTGAACGGCTCGCCCCGGAACAGGCCGCGCCAGAGGTTCCAGACCACGATGACGATTCCTGCCACCAGGATCCAGCTCCCGACGGTGGCCACGAAGTTCAGCCGGGCGAATTCCGGGAGGTAGTCGTAATAGCGCCTGGGCATCCCCTCCATCCCCAGCACCTGCATGGTGAAGTACATGACGTTGAAGCCTACGAACATGAGGATCCAGCCGAAGATGGCGGGCTTTTCCTTATATCTGCGCCCGTAGTATTTGGGGAGCCAGTAATGCGCCGCCGCGAAGAAGGCGAAGCCGGTGCCGCCGAACATGACGTAGTGGAAATGCCCGACCACGAAATGGGTGTCGTGCACGTGGATGTCGGTGGCGGCGGCGCCGAGGATCAGCCCCGACAAGCCGCCGATGGAGAAAAGCAGGATGAAGGAGAGCGCGAAGAGCATGGGGGCCTCAAGCGAGATGGAGCCCTTGTACATGGTGGAGACCCAGTTGAACACCTTGATGGCCGAAGGGATCGCCACGATGAAGGTCAGGAACGAGAAGACCAGGACACCGAGGTCGCTCATGCCGGAGGTGTACATGTGGTGCCCCCAGACGGCGGAGCCGGCCGCGGCGATGGCGAGGCTGGAAAAGGCGATCATCTTGTAGCCGAAGATGGGTTTCCTGGAGAAGACCGGGATGATGTCCGAGATCACCCCCATCCCCGGCAGGATCATGATGTACACGGCAGGGTGCGAGTAGATCCAGAACATGTGCTGGTACATCACCGGGTCCCCGCCGCGGTTCGGGTCGAAGAGCCCGAGGCCCAGGATCCGCTCGGTCACCACCAATAGGAGCGTGATGGCGATGATCGGGGTGGCGAGCACCTGCACCCAGGCGGTCGCGTAGAGGCTCCAGGTGAAAAGGGGGAGCCGGGTCCAGGTCATCCCCGGCGCGCGCATGCGGTGGATGGTGGTGATGAAGTTGATCCCCGTGAGGATGGAGGAAAAGCCGAGGACGAATACGCCGAAGACCGCGAGGGAGACATTAGTGCTGGTCCGGGCGCTGAAGGGGACGTAGAAGGTCCACCCTGTGTCGGGCGCGCCTCCTCCGGTGAAAAGCGAAACGAGCACGATGACGGCGCCGATGGCGTAGAGCCACCAGGATAAAAGATTCACCCTGGGAAAGGCGACGTCGCGGGCGCCCAACTGGATGGGGAGCACCAGGTTGCCGAAGGAAGCCGGTATCCCCGGGATGATGAAGAGGAAGATCATCACCACCCCGTGCACCGTGAAGAGGGCGTTGTAGGTCTGGGCGGTGACGATGGTCGGGCCGGGGGCGATCAGCTCCAGCCGGATCAGGAACCCGAGGACGACCCCCACCAGGAAGAAGCTCAGTACGCAGTAGAGGTACATCATCCCTATCCGCTTGTGGTCGGTTGAGAAGATCCAGGAGCCTATCCCGCTCCTCCCGGTATCCCGCCAGAAACCGCCCTGCGCCATTGCCGTATCTTGACTCATTTTCCCTCCGAACGAACCGGCACCCTGTCACAGGCGCCAGGTGATCTTGTCGCTGTTATTCCCTTTTCTGCCCTTTCCCCGCCGGCGGTTTTTTGCCCCCGAAAACGAGGAAGGCGGCGAATGCGAGCACGCAGGCTATGATCACCGTGGCGCTCACCCGCAACAGGTTGAATTCGTAGCTTTTGCTCTTGGGATCGAAGCTGAAGCAGTAACCCACCATCTTGCTGATGGTGGCGCCGACCCTCCCCTGGCGGGCCTCGATCAGGGCGAGGGTGACGTCCTTGGCCAGGAACTGGGTGCCGTAGAGGTAACGGACGATCATGCCGTCGCCCGCCACCACGAAACTCGCCACCGGATGCACGAAATCGTTCCCCTGGCGCCGGAACTGGAACCCGGCCGCATCGGTGAGCTTGCGGATGCTCGCCGCGTCGCCGGTCAGGAAGGTCCAGTTGCCGGCGGGAAATTTCCCGCGCATCACCGTCTCGTACATCCGCTTGGAGCGCGCCGCCCGCTCCGGCGTCTCGCGCTCGTCGAAGCTCAACGACAGGACCCGGTAGTCCTTTCCCGGGACCAGCTTGATCTCCGGGAGCACCCTGGCCAGACCTTCCTGCATATAGTTGCAGACGTTGGTGCATGAATAATAGACGGGAAGGATGATGGTCGGCCCGGTGATGAGTTCCGACAGGCGCCGTTCGCGCCCCGTCTCGTCCCGGAAGGTCAAATCGAGGGGTATGCGGCCGCCCAGCCTCTCGGTGAGCCCGAGCGGTTGGGCATTGGCGGCGGCGGAGGAAAAGGAACTAAGCGGCTGGGGCCCTTCCACGTGTGCCGCTGCGGTGCCCCAAAAAAGCAGCACCAAAACCGGCACCCACGCTCCCCACCGCCTTACAAAACCCATGTGTCATCCCGCCTTGCCAAGATCATTAAGAGACAAGTGCTCATTGTAATGGAAAGTTGCAGCATGTCCATTGCTGAGACAAAAAATGCAGACCCGCGCTGGGAGCATGGCTGCGGGTTTGCTCGGCCAAAAGAGGGAAGATGTGCCGGCCAAATAATAAGCTTGACTTAATAACCATATACATTAGACTGTACCAATCTCATTCCTCATATGGCAATCTAGCCTGTGGGCGGCGACGCCGCCTTTTCGGCGACAAGGAGGCCGGCATGAAGAATTACCGCGGTAAATTGGTCATGGCTGCAATCATCCTCTCCTGTGGATTGGTGATGCAGGCCGAGCATTCGGAACAGGTCCAACTGAAGCAGGATACAAACGAGATCCGCACAAGCCCAGAGGACAGCCAAGCAGGGACCAACAGCAGTACGGTCGCACACAACGTAGACAGCTCCCGGTAACTGCCGGCAACGGCCCAAGATTCCAGCGCCCGCCCCGCGGCCCTCGACAGCCGCTGGGCGAGTTGCCCCTCCCATCCGTAATCCTCTCCGGTTTTCTCCATATAGTTTCACTAATTGCTCAAGTTTTAAATTACGCGGGACGATAAACGACTGTGAATCTTAAATGCCAAGATCTACAGGAGATCGTATGTCTTTATTCTCTCGCGTATTAACGATCAACTTCATTGCTGTCGCCACCACGATTGGCGCTGCCGTCGCCTTCGGCAGCGGGGTTGGTCTGTTCGCCGCCGGCGCCGTGATAATCCTCCTCTCCGCCGTAGCCTGCGGCCTGTCGTCACGTGGGGAAACCAGGGCGTTGGAGGAAATGGCCATCGCGCTGGAAAGCGCCGCGGCGGGCGATCTTTCCTACCGGGTGACCGGCGGCGGCGACGGCGAGATAGGACGCATAGGGGCCGCATTCAACACCATGATGGGCGACTGGAACAAGACCATGCACAAGTTCTTCACCGTCACCGATCTGGTACGCGATTCCGTCGCCCTGGTGAGCGCAACCAACGACGCCATGGCTGCCGCGGCCGAGGACGTCGCGCTGCAGGCCGCTACCATAGCTACCGCCAGCGAAGAGATGTCCGCCACCTCCGGCGACATCGCGCGCAACTGCCTCTACGCCGCCGAGAACGCCCACAGGGCGACCGAGGAGACCACCTCCGGCGCGGAGATCGTCAGTAACAGCGCAAGGCTCATGGAGAACATCGCCCAGCGCGTCATGGCCACCTCCAGCTCCGTCGCCGGGCTGGGCGAGCGTTCCGACCAGATCGGCGCCATAGCGGGGACCATCGAGGACATCGCCGACCAGACGAACCTTCTGGCCCTGAACGCGGCCATCGAGGCGGCCCGCGCCGGCGAGACCGGCCGTGGCTTCGCCGTCGTCGCCGACGAGGTGCGCGCCCTGGCGGAGCGGACCACCCGCGCCACCAAAGAGATCGACGCCATGATCAAGTCGATCCAGACCGAGACGAGAGCCGCCGTCGGCTCCATGGGAGAAGGGGTCGAGCAGGTGAACCAGGGGACCGCCGAGACCTGCCGCTCCGGCGAGGCGCTGAACGGCATCCTCAAGATGATCAACGACCTGACCATGCAGCTCTCCCAGATCGCCACCGCGGCCGAAGAGCAGACGGCTACCACCCACGAGATCACCAGCAACATCCAGATGATCACCAGCGTGGTCAACAGCAACGTAGAAAGCGCCCGCGACACCAGGGCCGCAACCGGGAAGCTGGTCCAGCAGGTGGACGAGCTGCACCAACTGGTATCGCACTTCCAGCTCTCCGACGCCATGGTCTGGGACCAGAGCTTCGCCACCAACATCGGCACCTTCGACGACCAGCACAAGAAGCTCTTCGCCATGGTGAACGAACTGAACCAGGCCATGCAGCACAAGCGGAGCAAGGAAGCGATCGGCTCGGTCTTGAACCGCCTGATCGAATACACCGGCAGCCACTTCGCCGCCGAAGAAGAGGCTTTCCGCAAGAGCGGCTATCCCGAGGAGGAGGCGCACGTCAGGGCGCACCGGGACCTGGTGCAGCAGGTGGTGGCGCTGCAGCAGAAATTCAACGCCGGCGAGACCCTCCTTACCCACGACGTCATCGAATTCCTGCAGAACTGGCTGGTCAAGCACATAAAGGGGACCGACGTCCGCTACACCTCCCACCTGACCAAGGCCGGAGTCCGCTAATCCGGCGGCTACAGCAAAAAGGGGGACAGGCTACTTTATTTTTCGAAAAAGTAGCCTGTCCCCTTTTTTGTTTCCTGCCGGCATTCCTCCAGCCACCCCAATGAATTTAAGGAGTTCTCCTGAACATCTTTTTCTGCTATTAAAGGGGGGCAGGCTACTTTATTTTTTAAAAAAGTAGCCTGTCCCCTTTTCCCAACTGCCGAGGTCGCTATGTCATCGAAAACAGCACTCCTTCTGCTCCAGATGGGAGGCCCGGACTCCCTGGACGCCGTGCACCCCTTCCTTATGAATCTGTTCACGGACCGGGACATCATCAAAATCGGGCCCGCTTTCCTGCAGCCGTTCATCGCCCGGCGCATCGTCAACAAGCGCGCGCCCAAGGTGGAGGAGTACTACCGGCAGATCGGCGGCAAGTCCCCGATACGCGAGCTGACCGAGGCGCAGGGAGAGGGGCTGCAGCAGCTTTTGGGGGAGGATTTCCGCTCCTTCGTGGCCATGCGCTATTCGCGCCCCTCGACCATCGACGCGCTGGCGGCGATCAAACGCGCGGGAATCGAGCGGGTGATCGCGCTGTCGCTCTACCCGCACTACTCCAAGGCGACCACCGGGTCGAGCGTCAATGAGCTTAAGCGCGTGCTGAAGGAGTCGGGGGCGAAGTTCGAGATCAGCTACATCGACCGCTTCTACAACCATCCGCTCTACATCAAGGCCTTGTCGGAGAAGGTCGTGCAGGGGCTGGCCTCGTTCCCCGACCGCAAGGACGTGGAGATCGTGTTCTCCGCCCACTCGCTCCCCCAGTCCTTCATCGAGGAGGGGGATCCCTACCTGGACCACATCCAGGAGACGGTGCGCCTGGTCATGGAGCAGGTGGGGGAGGGGAGCCACACCCTTTGCTTCCAGTCCAAGGCGAGCCGGGTCAAATGGCTGGAGCCTTCCACCGAAGCGACCATCGTGCAGATGGCGAAGGCCGGGAAAAAGAACCTACTGATGGTTCCGCTTTCCTTTGTTTCCGACCACATCGAGACCCTGTACGAGATCGACATCCAGTACGGCGAGGAAGCGAAGGCGCTCGGCATCGAGCGTTTCGTCCGTAGCGAGTCCTTGAATTCATCGCCGCTCTTCCTGGAGTGCCTGGCGGACCTGGTGAAAACGGCGGCAAGCTGATGAAAACCTGCAGCATCTGCAAGAAAGAGTACGACGAGAACGAACCCGACACCCTGTACGGCGAAGCGGGGGAATGGCTGGCGGAAGAGCTTTTCAAGGACGCTGGCGAGCTTTGCCGCAGCTGCCGCGAGAACCGCGCCCGTCTGGTCATGATGTACGGGCACGACGTGAACACCTGAAACCCTGAAACCATTGGCAAGGAGAACATCTGAGGAGATCTGAGAAAAACCAAAGAGAGACCCCTTAGAGGTTTGGGTTTCTCCCGCCTTTGCTCAGATTTCCTCAGAGTGCCTCCTTGCCAACGGTTTTCGTTTTTGGAGCCTTACATGGAACGCATTACTTTAGACGGCATCAACCTCACCCTCGCCAACCCCATCGAGCTGCCGCTGCGCTGGGTGGGGGACGAGGAACTTTTGAAGCAACTTCTGGCCGCGTGGATGGTGATCGACGAAAGGGACATCCCCTTCAACCCCCGCCTGATCGGTAAGCCGGGCGTGGGCAAAACCACCCTCGCCTACGCCGCCGCAAAAAGGCTGGGACGCAAGGTCTACCTCTTCCAGGCCACCATGGACACGCGCCCCGAGGACCTGATCGTGACCCCGGTGATCGGGCCGGAAGGGTCCATCCAGTACGCGGCTTCTTCCCTGGTCTCCGCCATGATCAGCGGCGGCGTGCTCATCCTCGACGAGGGGAACCGCATGAGCGAGAAGGCCTGGGCTTCGCTCGCGCCGCTTCTGGACGACCGCCGTTACGTCGAATCGATCATCACCGGCCTGCGCATCACCGCCCACCCCGACTTCAGGATCGTGGTGACGATGAACGAGGATTCCTCCACCTTCGAAGTCCCGGAATACATCCATTCGAGGCTGCAGCCGCAGCTCTTCATCGACTTCCCCGAGGCGGACGAGGAGCTGGCCATCCTGAAAGAAAACCTACCCTTCGCCGGGAGCTCCATCCTCAACTACGTCGTGCAGTTCCTGCAGCGCGGACACGCCTCCGACGAGCCCTATTCGGTGCGGGACGGCATCAACATCGCGCGCTACGCGCTGAAGATGATGGCAGCCACGGAAAAGGATCCGCGCGAGCTGCTGCCGCTTGCGGTGGAGAGGATCCTCGGCGAAGAGGCGCTCCGCTACCTGAAGTAACCCAACCACTTATGCCCGAGCGCCTGCATCTCGAAAATTTCGGCAACGTCCACGCCCTCCCGATCCTGCACTACCGGATGGAGTTCGCGCATCTGGTGCGGGATGCGTATGAGGTTCTGAAACCGGACTGCATCGCCATCGAGCTCCCCAGGACTCTGGAACCGCAGTTCCTGCGCGCCGTCGCGCGCCTCCCCGAGCTTTCCGTCCTCGCCTATCATGTCGCCGGCCAATCCGTCTTTCTCCTCGTCGAACCCGCCGACCCTCTCATCGAGGGGGCGCGGCTCGCGCTCAAGCACCGCATCCCGCTGCACCTGGTCGACATCGACCTGGACAGCTACCCGTCCCACGACGAGCAGCTTCCCGACTCCTACGCGGTGCAGCGCATCGGGCTGGAACCGTTCTACCGGGAGGTGGAAAAGCTCTACCGCGACCTGGAGCCTTGCGAGGAGGACCTGCGCCGCGAGCTCGGCATGGCCCACAGGCTGCAACAGCTCTCGGCGCAGCACCAAAGGGTCCTTTTCATCTGCGGCATGTCGCACCTGGAGCGGATCCGGGAAAGCTTCGGGCGGCCTCTGGCGCAGCCTCTTACCCGCACCCACCGCGAAGGGATCGCCATCTTCAACCTGCACCCGGAATGCTGCCACGAGGTCCTGGCCGAATATCCCTTTCTTTCCTCCCTCTACGAGACCAGGAGATCGCCGCTTCCTCCCGAACCCACGCAGGCCGCCTCCTTGCGGAAAAGCTTCAACGCCTTCGAGCTGATCCTGGGAGGGAAGCAGTCCATCCCCGAGGAGCAGGCGCTCTTGGAGTCGATCCAGCGCAGCGCCCACCGCATAGCTGACGAAGGGGAGATGCCGGACCGCCAGAAGATCATGCTGCGGCTCTTCCTGGAGGCGGCGCGCCACTACCGACAGGAGACAGGCGATAAGGTCCACTACTGGCAGAAGCGGGCCTTCTTCCGTTTCGCCAGGAACTATGCCCTGCTGTCGCAGATGCTCCTTCCCGACCTGTACCAGATGCTCGCTGCCGCCCGAGGGTGCCTCGACGACAACTTCGCCTACGCCTTCTTCCGGTTGGCCGCGCACTACCCCTGGCAGCGCGAACAAAGCGACATCCCGACCCTGAGGCTTTCCGCGGCCGAGCTTTCGGCGGGGACCCGCAGGATACGCTTTCGCCCCCGGGAGCAGGTACGCGGCAAGGGGCGCTCCGGCATCAAGATGACGAACCGGCGCAAGGAAAAGCGCCCCGGCGACTGGCTGGAGGGGTTCGACGACCCGTATATCTGCTCCTATCCCCCCGAGGACTTAAGCATCGAGGAATACGGAAGGAACCTGAAGCGTATCGGGGCGCGGCAGCTGAGCGAGGAGGCGAGCCGGACCGAGCCATTCTCGGTGTCCCTTCTGGACGGGATCGACATGCGCGAGACCATCAGGAACCTGCGCGAAGGGAAGATCTACGTAAAGGAAAACAAGCGGTTAAAGAGCGGGGTAGGGTGCGTGGTGGTGGTCTTCGACGAGGACCGGGAGGATTCCGGGTACCCCTACTGCATGACCTGGCTCGGCGAGCACGAACAGGAATCGGACATGGCTTTTTACGCCACACCTCCCACCGACAATATCGTCGGCCCCGGCATTTCCCGCTGCGAATACGGGGGGTTCCTGTTAAGCTACCCGCCGCGCCGGATGCACGACGTCTGGCAGGACCCGGATTACCGCGAAGCCCTGGGGAAGGGGGAGGTGCTGTTGATGGCGGCGCTGGATTATTCGTTGGAGAAGGACGTGGTATATGCCGCGGCGAAGCCGCCGAGGAGCTATCTGAAGCAGCAGGCGGCGCGCCTTGGGAAGAGGATCATCTATCTGCCGCTGGGGAGCCTCTCGCCGGTGGCGCTCAAAAGGCTCCGGGCGTTTCACATCCTCTACGGCAAGGACAAGCGGGACATCGCCAAGGACTATATCTGGTAAAACCTTAAAACGGTTTTGCTTTTCATCCCTTCCGCAATATCCTCTTGTCCCCCATCCTGATGGTGAGCTTCTCGCTGTCGAAGTATTCCAGAAGCGGAATCATGAACTTGCGGCTTAGGCCCGTGACCTCGCGGAATTCCGGGGGAGTGATCTCTCCTTTTTCCTTCAGCCGCGCCACGAGTTTCTCGCGCAACTCGGCTACGGCCCCGGGGGCATAGAAGATATCCCCCTTGATCTTCGCCACCCTCCCTTCGCGGGTGAGCAGGTTCGCATGATCTAATACCTGCTTCTCGCTGCAGCCCAGCATGTCGCAGAGCTCCTTCAGGGTGGGAGGCTCGCACCATCCCTTTTTCAGCGCCTCCTCCAGCGCCGCCTGCACGCTCGCCTGGTCCTGGGTCACCCCCGCTTTGCGCCCGGGGAGCTTGACCAGATCCCGGTCGGAAAGGGCCTGTCCGTCCTTCTCCATGCTGGCCAAGAGCGGGCCGAAGAAACGGGGGTCGCTCCGCTTCGGTATCCGGGATTTCAGCTCTTCCTTCCCAATCCCCTCTTGCATCGGGTTCTCTTCCAGGTAGTCGTGCAGTTCCCCGGACAGCTTCTGCTTCAATTGGGCGAAAGCGTCCTTGCCCAGGAAGATGCGAGGCTCCTTCACCACCTGAATCGCCGCGCCGCTGGAGAGAAGGGGCGCCAAGGCGGCCTCGATCCGCTTTGCGGACATGCCGGAGCGGTTCACCATCTCCTGCACCGAGATCCCCGACAGAAGCGACGACTCCACCAGTAACCGGATCCTCTCCTGGTCGCCCCCCGATTCCGCCGCGGCCAAGAGTTCCAGCGCCTCGACGGTGCGCCTGCGCCTTCTCGGGGGCGCCGGGTCAAGCACCGTACCTCCCCCGAGGGTCGCCTGGGGCGAATAGGTGCGGAGCACGAACGGGTCGCCCGGCAGCAACAGCACCGGCCTGGAGAGGCGCAACTGCACGTAGGCGCTCTCGCCGGGCTGCAGCGCTCCCCGGTCGAAAAGGATGATCTTGGCGGGCACCTCGTAGGTCGCGGAATGGAGCCGGACGGTGGCGCGGTGCTTCAGCTCCTTCCCTGCGGAGGCGAGGTAGTTGAGCCGGACGTCGACGGCGCTGGTCGGCTGGTAGAGCCCTTTGGGGACGACGACGTCGCCGCGCTCGACGTCCGTGTGATCGACCCCCTGCAGGTTGACTGCAAGCCTCTCCCCAGCCCCCCCCTTCTCGACCTTGGAGCCGAAGGACTGCACGCCGCGCACGCGGCAGGCGATGCCGGAAGGAAGTATCTCGACCTCGTCCCCGACCGATACGGCGCCGGAGAGAAGGGTCCCGGTGACGACGGTACCGAAGCCGGTCACGGTGAAGACGCGGTCCACCGGGAGCCGGAAGGGGGAGTCGACCCGCTTCTGCTCGATCTCTCCCGCCATTCGGGTCAGCTCGGCCTTCAGCGCCTCGATGCCGTCGCCGGTCCGGGAAGAAACGGCGACGATGGGCGCGCCGGCGAGGAAGCTCTCGGCCAGATACTCGCGCACCTCCTCGGTCACCAGGTCGAGCCAGTCCGGCTCCACCGTGTCCTTCTTGCTGAGGACGACGATGCCGCGCTTGACCCCCAAGAGCTGGCAGATCTCCAGATGTTCGCGGGTTTGGGGCATGATCCCCTCGTCGGCGGCGATCACCAGGAGCACCAGATCCATCCCCCCCACGCCGGCGACCATGGTGCGCACGAACCTCTCGTGCCCCGGGACGTCGACGATGCCGAAGCGCAGGTCTCCCGGCAGCTCCAGGTGCGCGAACCCGAGCTCGATGGTTATGCCACGGGCCTTTTCCTCCTTGAGCCGGTCGGTATCCACGCCGGTCAGCGCCTTCACCAGGGAGGTCTTGCCATGGTCTATGTGTCCGGCAGTGCCGAGAATTAGATGCTTCATCGTTCGTTGCTCCAAGAGAAAATAAGGTTCGGGGGGGAGTCTCAATCCTTGAACTGCAGCTGGTAAAGCCGGTAGTAGACGCCTTTGGCATCCATCAATTCCGCGTGGGTCCCTTCTTCCATCTTCTCGCCATGATGGATGACCACGATGCGGTCGGCGTCGCGGATGGTGGAGAGCCGGTGGGCTACCACCAGCGTGGTCCTACCATGCATCAATCCCTCCAGCCCCCGCTGGATCAGGCGCTCGCTCGCCGTGTCCACGCTCGCCGTCGCCTCGTCAAGGACCAGAATGTCGGGGTCGAAGGCCACCGCGCGGGCGAAGGAGATCAGCTGCCGCTCCCCGGCCGAGAAGTTAACCCCGCGCTCCCGCACCTCCTCCTCGAACCCGTTGGGAAGCTCTCTTATTAAACGGTCCGCGCCGACCACGGCCGCGGCCTTTTCCACGCGCTTCAGCGCCTCCGGATCCCCGAGCGAGATGTTGTAGGCGACGGTCCCGGAAAAGAGGTAGGGATCCTGCAGCACCACCCCGATCCGCTTCCTCAGGGTCTTCAGCGGGATCTCCCGTATGTCGGCGCCGTCAACTGTTATGGAGCCGCGGTTCACGTCGTAGAGCCTGGAGAGAAGGCGCGTCACGGTGGTCTTGCCGCCGCCGGTCTCCCCGACCAGCGCCACCTTCTCGCCGCGCCTCATCTGCAGCGAGAAGTCCTTCAGCACAAAGGCGTCCTCGCTGTAGGCGAACCAGATGTCGTTGAAACAGATGCTGCTCCCCGCCTCATCCGGCGCCGTCTGGCACGAGACTCCCTTCTCTTTTCCGGCGCCTGTCGCGGCCGGGGCGAGTAGGGCAGGTTCAAGCGCCTGGTTGTCCAGCAGCGTGAAGATCCGCTCCAGCGACGCCATCGCCCCCTGCATCACCGAGTATTTGGCGGAAAGATCCCGGATCGGGGAGAAGAAGCGCTCGATGTACTGGATGAAGGCGACCAGCGCGCCGAAGGAAAGGGTCCCCCTGACGATCTCCCCTCCGCCGTACCAGATGATGAGCGCCACCGCCACCGAAGAGAGCGTCTCCACCACCGCGTAGAGCGCAGCGTCCCAGGTGATGACCGGGAGGTTCGATTCCATGTACTCCGTGTTCAACCTGCGGAACTCGCGCGCCTCATCCCTTTCGCGGTTGAAGAGCTGTACCACCGCCATGCCGCCGATGCTCTCGGTCAGGAAGGAACTCAAATTGCTCTGCCTGGCCCGCACCTGCCTGAAGGCAGCGCGCATCCACTTTCGGAAGGCGAATGCCGTCCAGATCAGGAAGGGGAGCACCGAGAAGGTGACCAGCGACAGCTTCACGTTCATGAAGAGCATGATGCCGACGATTCCCGCCAGGACCAGGACGTCCCCGACGACGGTGACGATGCCCGCCGCGAACATCTCCCCCAGCACCTCGATGTCGCTAGTGAGCCTGGAGACGAGGCTCCCGACCGGGGTCCGGTCGAAGAAGCGGGCCGACAGGCGCTGGATGTGCGAGAAGAGCTGCACCCGGATGTCGTACATCACCTTCTGCCCCACGTACTGCAGGAGGTAGACCTGCGCGAACATGAGAAGCGATTCTGCGAGGATGACGCCGAGGAAAAGCGCCGCCAATGACGGGAGTCCGGCCATCACCCCTTTGGTGATGTGGTCGTCGATCGCCAGCTTGAGGATCCAGGGCTGGACCAGCTTGGCAGCCGCCACGAAGGGGAGAAGAACGAGCGCGGCCGCGATGAGGCGGCGATACGGCAACAGGTAGGGGAAGAAGCGCCCCATCAGCCGCCGGTCGTACATCTTGCCGACTATCTCGTCCTCGTAGATCCCGCCGAAGTGCATACTAAAGCCTCTCTATCTCCGCCTTCAACTGCTCTTCCTTATGGATTGCGGCGTAGCGCCCGCCCAACTCCAAAAGCTCCTCGTGGCTTCCCTGCTCGACGATGGCCCCCTGCTCGAGCACGATGATCTGGTCGCACCCCCGCAAGGGCGAAAGCCTGTGCGATACGATGAGAACCGTCCGCTCTCCGTAGTAGCCGGAAAGGGCGGACAAAATCTCTTCCTCGGTATCGGCGTCGACCGCGGAAAGGGGGTCGTCCAGCACCAGTATGCTCGGCTCCTTCAGAAGCGCGCGCGCTATGGAAACCCTCTGCCGCTGCCCCCCGGAAAGGGTCACCCCCCTCTCGCCCACCAGGGTCTCCAACCCCTGCGGGAAACGCGCGACGTCCCCGGCGAGCCCGGCTATCCTTACGGCGCGCTCGATTTCTTCTCTCCCCGCCCCGGGCTTTCCGTAGGCGACGTTCTCGGCGATGCTGCGCGAGAAGAGAAAACCTTCCTGCGGCACGAACCCTACGGCGGCGCGGATCTTCTCCAAGGACATCCGGTTCAGATCGACTCCATCGACGAAAACGGTGCCATCGGGCACCGGGAAAAGCCTGGGGATCATCCTGACCAGGGTGGACTTGCCGCTTCCCACCACCCCGACGATGCCGACCCGGGAGCCTGCGGGTATCTTCAACGTTATCCCGCGCAGCATCTCGGTGGCGCCGTAGGAGAAGGTGAGGTTCCTGAACTCGACCTCCCCCCTGATCTCGCCGGGATCGACGGGGTCGGTCGGCTCGACCAGCTCGGCGCTAGCGTTGAGGATCTCGCCCAGCCGCGCCATGGAGGCGGCACCCCGCTGCACCAGGTTCAGGATCCATCCCAGCATGATGGTGGGCCACACCAGCATGGCAAGGTAGCCGTTGAAGGCGACGAAGCCGCCCAGGGTCAGCTCCCCGCTGACTACCTGCGCGCCGCCGACGAAAAGGATGATGAGCGTGCCGAAAGCGCCGGTCGAGGCCATGATCGGGAGCATAAACCCGCGGATCTTCGCGACCGCCATGCTCGCGTCGCTGTAGCCGTCACAGGCCTGCCGGAAGGTCTCGATCTCCCCATCCTCGCGGCAATAGGCTTTCACCACCGCGGCGGCGGAGACGTTTTCCTCCACCCGGGTGGTCAGCCTGGAAAGCGCCTCCTGCATCCGCTTGGAGGTCTTGAACATCGAGGCGCTCAGCTTCTTCACGATGAAGATCATCAACGGGAAAGGGGCTATGGCGCAGACGGTGAGAAAGGGGGAGATGCGGGTCAGCAGTATAAGGGCGGCGGTGTAGACGATGAAGGTGTTGAGCACGCTCAGCACCCCGAAGCCGAGCAGCATCCTGACGTTGGTCAAATCGTTAGCCAGCCGTGAGAGGATGTCGCCAGTGCGCCAGTTGGAGAAATAGGTGCGGTCGAGCGTCAACAGCTTGCCGTAGAGGTCCTCGCGCAGCAGGTATTCGATGCGGCGGCCGGCATTAAGAAGCGTGGTGCGTGAGAAAACGCGGATTATCCCTTGCCCCACGGCGGCTGCCGCGATCATGGCGCCGTACTGCCCTGGGGTGAAGCGGCCCGAAGCCGGATGCTGCAACTCCTCTATGGCGAGCTTCAGCAGCCAGGGAATCGCTAGCCCGCACAGGTTGGTGCCGACCAGCAGCAGCGCGCCGCCCAGGTAGGCCCCCCTGCAGGTCCGCACGTAGCGGTATAGTCTCTTCAGTTCCTCGATGGCACACCTCGTCCGGGTCTAACGCCACGGTACTATTATTACATTTCACTTTTCCTGTCAAAGCTTTTACCCCCCCGCCACATGAACGTTTTTTGTTTTAAAATCGTGTATACCCGCACCAAACGCCCGCTTTCAGCTGCTGGTGCAACAAGGTACGCATTTGCTTCCTTTTCCCTGTAACTTCAGTGACTTTAGCCTAATATCGCTGGTCCGCCCACCGTTGTTTTAAAATTTACATTTTTCTTCGAATTGTGTCGCCGTAATTTCTTGATAATTTCACGCAATTAGCGCCACTTTCTTTAAAACTCCTTCTTTTTCAATGACTTCAACGCGAAACAAATCCTTGCTTTTTTGTTTTAAAATGGCGTATATTCCAGCTGCTTTTTTTCAACACCCGCCAAAACGGTCATTTGTAAAACGATGTTCTTAAAGAATGACATATGAAGGAACTTTCTCCTTGCGTCCCGGTCGGAGTGGTCGTATGATTCTCGCCGTTTATTAAATTTCCCACTACCTCACGAGGTCCGCTGTGAAAAACAAGTTGATGCACCTGTCGAACGAGACCATGAACGTCGGTTTCGTGAAAAAGGTGGAGGCGCTTTCCGGCAGCTCGGTGCGGCGCTGTTTCCAGTGCGGCAAGTGCTCCGCCGGCTGCCCGATGTCGGCGTTCATGGAGCACCCCCCCAACCGGATCGTCCGGCTGCTGCAGCTCGGGCAAGGGCAGCGCGTCCTCGCCGGCCGCTCCATCTGGTACTGCGCCTCCTGCGAGACCTGCACCACCCGCTGCCCCAACAAGGTCGACCTCGCCGCCATCATGGACGCGCTGAGAAAGCTCTCCTGGGACGCCGACGGCCCCTCGAAGGAGAGCTACGTGCAGCTCGCCAACCGGCTCTTCATTGAGAACATCCGCACCTACGGCAGGCAGTACGAGCTGAGGCTGGGCGCCGCGTTCAACATGAAGAGCGGACAGTTCCTGAAAGACCTGATGCTCGGGCCGAAGCTGATCTCCAAGGGAAAGCTCAAGATGTTCCACTCGAAAAACAAGAACATCGGTGAGATCGAGGCGATCTTCAAGAGGATCGAGGAGATGCGCAAGAAAGGAGAGGCGCTGTGACACCTGGCAAGAAACGGCTCAATTATTCCTACTACCCCGGCTGCTCTCTGCACGCTTCGGGGCGCGAATACGACATCTCCACCCGGGCGCTCTTCAAGGCGCTGAACGTCGGGCTGAAGGAGGTGCCGGACTGGTTCTGCTGCGGCGCTACCCCGGCCCACAACGTGGACGAGCTTTTGTCGCTCTCCCTTTGCGCCAAGAACCTCTCGCTGGCGGAGCAGGTCGAAGGTGACCTGGCCGTTGCCTGCGCCGCCTGCTTCTCGCGGCTTAAGACCACGCAGCACCACCTGAAAGAGGACGAGGAGAAGAGGAAGCAGGTCGAGACCGCAATCGCCGGACCGGCTGCCCTCGACAAGCCGGTCAAGCACATCCTGGAGATCCTGGCGCGGGAATTCGGCCTGTCCAAGCTGGAGGAGAGCGTCAAGAAGCCGCTAATGGGGCTGAAGGTGGCAAGCTACTACGGCTGCCTCCTCACCCGCCCCCCCGAAGTCCCCGAGCTCGACGACTGCGAGGACCCGAGCATCATGGAAGATATCCTGCGCGCGCTCGGCGCCGAGCCGGTCAAGTGGTCGCACCGGATGGAGTGCTGCGGGGCCAACTTCACCCTGTCGCGCCCGGGCGTGGTACTGAAGCTCTCCAACGCCATCCTGGAATCCGCGCGGCTCGCCGGAGCCGACTGCATCATGGTCGCCTGCCCGCTTTGCCACGGCAACCTCGACATCAGGCAGAAGGAGATCAAGGACGCCTATGGCGCCCCCGACTCCACGCTGTTCGGCAACATCTTCGGCTCCGAGCTGCAGCAAGGAGCACCCAAGGACCAGCGCGACCTGCCGGTCTTCTACATCACGCAGCTCGCCGCCCTCGCCATGGGAGTCCCCTCCGGGAACCTCGGCTTCGAGAGCGTCATCACCGACCCGAAGCCGCTTTTAAGAGAGAAACAACTGCTGTAGCCCAAGGGCCGGCAGCTAACGATTGAGGAGCTTATGTCCAGAATCGGCGTTTTTGTGTGCCACTGCGGCGAGAATATCTCCCGCACCGTGGATGTGGAGCAGGTGGCCAGTGCCGCCGGGGAGATCCCCGGCGTAGCTTACGCCTGCGATTACAAGTACATGTGTTCCGACCCGGGGCAGAACCTTTTGAAGAAGGCCGTAGCCGAGCACAAGCTCGACGGCGTGGTGGTGGCGGCCTGCAGCCCGCGCATGCACGAGAAGACCTTCAGGAAAGCGGCATCGGCCGCGGGTCTCAACCCGTACCTCTGCGACATGGCCAACATCCGCGAGCACTGCTCCTGGGTCCACGAGGACAAGAAGCTCGCGACGGCCAAGGCCAGCGACATCGTGAAGCTCATGGTGGAGCGGGTCAAGAAGGGTAAGTCCCTCGCGCCCATCACCGTGCCGGTCACCAAGCGGGCGCTTGTCATCGGCGGGGGAATCGCCGGAATCCAGGCGGCTCTCGACATCGCGGACGCGGGGCACCAGGTGGTGCTGGTCGAGCGCGAGCCCTCCATCGGCGGGCACATGGCGCAGCTCTCCGAGACCTTCCCGACCCTTGACTGCTCCCAGTGCATCATGACCCCGAAGATGGTCGACGTCGCCAACCACCCGAACATCACCCTGCACACCTATTCCGAGATCGAAAAGGTCGAGGGGTACATCGGCAACTTCCAGGTCACGCTGAAGCACAAGGCGCGCTCGGTGGACGAGTCCAAATGCACCGGCTGCGGCATCTGCATGACCAAGTGCCCGAAAAAGAAGATCCCCAACGAGTTCGACCAGGGGCACGGGCTGCGCACCGCCATCTACGTCCCCTTCCCGCAGGCGGTCCCCAACACCCCCGTCATCGACCGCGAGAACTGCACCATGTTCCAAAGCGGCAAGTGCGGCGTCTGCGCCAAGGTCTGCGGCCCGGGAGCGGTCGACTACCAGCAGGAGGATCGTTTCTCCGTCGAAGCCGTGGGCGCGGTCGTCGTCGCCACCGGATTTAAGCTTTACTCCATAGACAGAAAGCCTGAGGGCAGCCCAATCCAGGGATACGGCGAGTTCGGCTACGGCGCCATCCCCGATGTCATCGACGGCATGACCTTCGAGCGGCTCGCCTCTGCCTCCGGCCCGACCGGCGGCAAGATCTTGAGGCCCTCCGACGGCAAAGAACCGAAGCAGGTGGTTTTCATCCAATGTGTCGGCTCCCGCGCCAGGGAGAAAGGTATCTCCTACTGCTCCAAGGTCTGCTGCATGTACACGGCCAAGCACACCATGCTCTACCACCACAAGGTGCACGATGGCCAGGCGTACGTCTTCTTCATGGACGCGAGGACCCCGGGGAAGGGGTACGACGAGTTCTGGAGGCGCGCCGTCGAGGAAGAGGAAGCGGTCTACATCAGGGGGATGGTCTCCCGCCTGTACCAGAAGGGCGAGAAGATCGTGGTGATGGGGAGCGACATCCAGGTAGGCGTGCAGGTGGAAATAGAAGCCGATCTGGTGGTCCTGGCCACCGCGGTGCAGGCCCAGGACGGGGCCGACCTCCTGGCCCAGAAGCTCGGCATCTCCTACGACAAGTACAACTTCTACTCCGAGGCCCACGCGAAGCTGAAGCCGGTGGAATGCGCCACCGCAGGGATCTACCTGGCCGGCGCCTGCCAGGGACCGAAGGACATCCCGGACACCGTTTCCCAGGCATCCGCCGCCGCGGCCAAGGTGATGACGCTCTTCTCCAAGGACCAGCTGGAGCGCGACCCGGTCGTCGCCAAGGTCAACGAGAAGTACTGCGTCGGCTGTCTCGCCTGCAAGAAGGTCTGCCCCTACGGCGCCGTCGAGGAGAAAGAGATCAGGGACCGCCAGGGGAATCTGGTCAAGGTAGTGGCCTACGTGAACCCCGGCGTCTGCGGCGGCTGCGGCACCTGCCAGGCCACCTGTCCGTCCAAGAGCGTCGAGCTCGACGGCTACACCGACGAGCAGATCATGGCGATGATCGAATCGCTGTAAAACAAACCGAAAAGCTTTACCACAGAGGTCACGGAGGTTCACGAAGGACACAGAGGTAAACCAAGAGCTTGGGGGTTTTAAACCCGAACCTGATTTCTTTTTCTCTGTGACCTCTGCGATCCTTTGTGACCTCTGTGGTGAGCTTTTAGACTCAGCTATCTAAAGGATTCTCCATGCACGCTGAAGCTAAACAGCACGATTTCGAGCCGAAGATAGTCGCTTTCGTCTGCACCTGGTGCACCTACGCCGGCGCGGACCTGGCCGGCACCAGCCGGATGCAGTACCCGGCCAACGTCCGGGTGCTCAAGTTCCCCTGCACCGGGCGCATCGACCCGGTCTTCATCCTGCGCGCCTTCCAGAAAGGGGCGGACGGGGTGCTGGTCTCGGGATGCCACCCCGGCGACTGCCACTACATGGCAGGCAACTTCCACGCCCGGCGCCGCTTTGCGGCCTTCCGCGCCCTGCTTGATTTCGTCGGGGTCGACCTGCACCGACTCCAGTTCTCCTGGGTCTCCGCCGCCGAAGGGGGAAAGTGGGTCGAGGTAGTGACCGAACTGACCGAGAGGGTGCGCGCCATGGGACCGATGCTGGAGTTCAAATCGCTGGAACACGAGGAGCAGTGGTCTGCCTTTCAAGCTATGGCGGACGTCCCCGGCGTCGTGAACACGCCTGAACTCAAAGAGGCTTACGACAAGATATGAACGCTAAAGCAAACAAAAACCAGTCGAGCTGCATCGAGCCGTCCTACTACCAGGCGGTCACCCAGGCGATCCGCACGCAGGCAGTGCAGGTCCTTAAGGATGGAACCGTGGCCGGCGTTGTCGGTTACCTCCCTGGCCGCCGCAAGGGGACGGCCCGCCCGGCCTTGATCACCACGCCGGAAGAGGCGGAAAAGCTCATCTTCTCGCCGGCCTGCGTCAACAACCTCTCGGTTTACCTGACCAAGTCAAAGAAAGGGGTGCTGAAGCAGGGACGGATCGGTATCGTCGCCAAGGGATGCGACATGCGCGCACTGGCCGGACTGATGGGGGAATCCCAGATCAAGCGGGAGGATCTTTTCATCATCGCCGTCGACTGCGCCGGGGTCTACGGCTCCAGGGCCGAACGCAGCGAGTCGGTGACCGAAGCCAACATTGCCAGGAAGTGCCATGAGTGCACGGTACATCACCCGGAGGGGGCTGATTTTGTGGCGGGTGCCGCCACCGAACTTTCCGGCCTGACCCCGCTGGAAGCCGAGGAGATGGCGCGCATCGAGGCGCTGCCGCAGGCTGAGCGCTGGGCTTTCTGGAAGGAGCACTTCTCCCGCTGCATCCGGTGCATGGCCTGCCGCCAGGTCTGCCCTTTTTGCTACTGCGAGCAGTGCCTGTGCGACAAGAACCGCCCCCAGGCGGTGGAGAACTCCCCCAGGCCCGCAGGAAACACCGCCTGGCACATCGTGCGTGCCATGCACCTGGCCGGGCGCTGCGGCGGCTGCGCCGAGTGCGAGCGCGTCTGCCCGATGGACATCCCGCTGAACCTCCTGAACCGGCGCATGGCAAAGGAGCTGAAGGAGCTTTACGACTACGAGGCAGGCTTAGCACCCGCCGAGAAAGGGCCGCTCAACCAGTACAAGGAAGACGACGACCAGTCGTTCATAAAGTAGAAGCTGTTACCAGTTAGCAACACCCTCACCCCAGTCCCTCTCCCAGAGGGCGAGGGGTTCAAAGGCAAAAACGGTCAAGGCGCGCCCAGCTACGCGGCCTCCTTGGCCACCTAAAGATCGTTGTCCATTGTCAATTGTCAATTGTCAATTGCTTTATAGGAGAATCCTTATGCCGCAGATAATTACGGAACAGAACCTTCGCAATCTGATCGACCTCCTGGTCAAGGAGTCGAAAGTCGTGGTGGGACCCAAACAGGCGGACTCGGTCGTCCTGTACCAGCCGCTTGCCGCCGGGTCGGAACTCACGCTCGACTCGCTGCCCCGCCGCTCGGCCAAAGAGCTGTTCTTTCCCATCTGCGAAAACATCCTTTCCTACCAGAGGCTGGACGGGAAGATGCAGGTGACCGACGTGGACCGCTCCCGTTTCCCCGAAACGGTGCTAATCGGCGCGCCCCCCTGCGATGCCGCCTCTCCGGCCATCCTGGACGCCGTCTTCTCCTGGGATTACAACGACGAGTTCTACCTGGAGCGCCGCCGCAAGAGCACCATCGTGGGGATCGCCTGCACCCAGGGGGACGACGCCTGTTTCTGCACCGCGGTCGGCCTCGCACCCGATACTGATACTGGAAGCGACCTGTTCCTCACCCCGCTCAAGGACGGCTCCTACGCCTGCAAGGCGGTCACGGAAAAAGGAAAGGCCCTGGTCGATGCCCACGCTAGACTCTTCGGCGAAGCCGCTTCGGCGGACGCGGCCCCCTTCGCCGAGCAGGGGACGGAAAAGCTGGACCTGGTGAAGATCAAGAAGTGGCTTGAGGGGCACTTCGAGGACCCGCTCTGGGAGAAGATCTCGGACATCTGCGTCGGCTGCGGCTCCTGCGCCTTCATCTGCCCGGCCTGCCACTGCTTCGACATCAACGACGAAGGGAGCACCGAGCAGGGCTCCCGCCGCAAGCACTGGGACGCCTGCGGCTTCAGCAAGTTCACCAACCACGCCTCCGGCCACAACCCTCGCGACGTGCAGAACAAGCGCTACCGCAACCGGATCATGCACAAGTTCAAGTATTACGACGACAAGTTCGGCAGGACACTTTGCACCGGCTGCGGTCGCTGCGTCCGCGCCTGTCCGGTAGGAATCGACATAGCCGAGATCCTCAGCACCATCAACGCAAAGCAGGATTAACCCCATCTCTCCCCCTCCCTTGATGGGAGGGGGTCGGGGGGTGGGTGAAGGTGCTATCGGCAACGCCTATGGCCACTTCCCCCCCCCCCCCCCCCCCCCCCCCCAAGGGGGGAGGGAGCTTAGACACGAGAGAGAATCCATGTGCCAATCGAACAACATCTACCTGCCTAACCTTGCCACTATCGAGGCCATCGTCGACGAGACCCCCGATGTCCGCACCCTGCGCCTGGTCTTCCAGGACGAGCAGGTCCGCGAGAACTTCAGCTTCCGTGCAGGGCAGTTCGCCGAATATTCAGCCTTCGGCGCCGGCGAGTCCACCTTTTGCATCGCCTCAGCTCCTACCAGAAAAGGGTACATAGAGTGCTGCTTCCGGAGCGTCGGTAGGGTCACCGAGTCGCTCAGGAGACTTGAGGTCGGCGATACCATCGGCGTGCGCGGCCCCTACGGCAACTCCTTCCCCATCGAGCAGTTCTTCGGCAAGAGCCTGGTATTCATAGCCGGGGGCATCGCGCTCCCGCCGCTTAGGACCGTGATCTGGAACTGCCTCGACCTGCGCGACAAGTTCAAGGACATCACCATCGTCTACGGCGCCCGCTCCGAGGCGGACCTGGTCTACAAGCGCGAGCTTGCCGAGTGGCAGCAAAGAGACGACGTGAGGCTGGTGAAGTGCGTCGATCCCGGCGGGAACGGACCGGATTTCGACGGCAAAGTCGGCTTCGTCCCCAACGTCCTGGAGGAAGCAGCGCCCAGTTCCGAGAACACGGTAGCGCTCGTCTGCGGACCGCCAATCATGATCAAGTTCACCCTCCCCGTGCTGGAGCGCCTAGGGTTCGCCGACGACCATATCTACACCACGCTGGAGAACCGGATGAAGTGCGGCGTCGGCAAATGCGGCCGCTGCAACGTCGGCAACGTTTACGTCTGCAAAGACGGCCCGGTCTTCACCGCCGGCGAAGTAAAGGCGATGTCGCAGGAGTTCTAGGAGAACCGCGGGTCACAGCAACGGCGGGTAATAAAGAGAAGAGGGGGAAAGGCTCGATGCCTTTCCCCCTCTTTTCGTTCTACAAACAATCTTTTCTCGAGTTTTAACCTGACCTAAAAAAGCGCGGCACCATGGTACGCCGGCGACAAATTGGTGTTCCAGATGAAACTGTAGACTTCCTTGGCCGCCGTCTGCTTGTCAGCGTCGGTAAAAGGCGGCGATGGCAGCATCTGGTACAGATGGTCAAGTATGAAAACCTCCACTTCGGCCTGTGTCTGCTCTTTTTGAGTCCACTGTTCAAGGGGCGCCAGCAACTCATGCAGAGCCTTCAGCATTTCCTGGCTCCCCCTTTTCAACCGCTCCCTATCCGCCTTGCTGAGATCGTCGCGCTGCAGCAGACTGAACAAGGCATATTCTTCCTCGCTCAATCCTTCCTCCACGGCTCTACGTTGCTCCTCATCGAGACTCGCCGCCAGATCCACCAGCTTGGCGAAAGTTTCCTCGATGGCTACCCGATCCTTCTCGCGGTTATAGTCCGAGATGATCTCCTGGTAACGCTTGTAGTAATCCATCCGCATTGGATTACGCGCCAGCATTTCCGCCAGCTTCGCTTCGACCAGTTCTCTTATATCCTGTAGGGCGGTTGCCTTGCGGCGCACTTTGCGGGCGAACTCGTCTCTTAGCTTCTCAAGATCGATGCTGCTCAAGTCGTAGAATTTTCCATCCTTCTCATAGACCCTGGACTCCTGCGCTTGGATCGCCTCGTTCACTATGCGATGCAGTTCCATGAGGAGAGCCGTGACATCGGCAGTGTCCCTTCGTTCCGTGAGCTTCTTGTACACGGCTTCTATGTTGTCGTGGCGTTCGGCATAGAGGAAAGCTGACGGCTCCATCAGCAGCCCTTTGAAACGTATGAAAACTTGTCGAGCGAGTATCTCGAAACGCCGCTTGGCCTCGTCGCTTGTATATACAGCTTCCACAGCGTCCGCCAAAGCCAGGATACGGTCGAATCCCTTGGCCCCAACCAGGCACCGGGAGTCGAAGCCGAGGGATGCAAGGTGGGCTTCGGTTTCCTCGATGGCATCCAAAAGTGCCTTTACCCGCTCCTCGACCGGGGCGACTATCTCTTCTCCCCCCCCTTCGTTCCCGAGCGCGTACTGCGCTAAAGCTTCACGCAGGCTCTTCAGCATACCGTTGTAGTCGACGATGAGGCCGAAGTCCTTGCCCGGGTAACGCCGGTTGGCACGCGCAATGGCCTGCATCAGGGTATGGGCCTTCATCGGCTTATCTATGTAGAGGGTGGAAAGGCACTCCACGTCGAAGCCGGTCAACCACATGGCGCAGACTATGGCGATGCGAAACGGGTGCTCCGGATTCTTGAAGGCGGATTCAACATCCACCCTCTTGCCGTCATCTGTCTCGAACCCCTGCTTCATGACCAGGCGATGGGGGATGATGTCGAAGCCCCATTTCTTGAAGTCCCTCACCTCATTCTGCCCCTCGCTGATGATGACCTCGACAATGGTGCTTTCCACCCAAGCGAGCTGCCCCATCAGGCGGTCCCTCTTGGCGCAAAGCTCCTTTCGGGTCTCGGGGTCCGTCTCGCCGGAGAGTTTCGCCACCACGCCTGCGGTCTCCATCCGAAGCGCCATGAACTTCTTGCGCCACAACGGAACGATCATCTTGTACATGCGCGCGCAGGTTATTTTGTCCACGCATACCAACATCGACTTGCCGGATTCCCAGCGGGTGATGGCATGTTCGACAAAGTCGGCGGCGATCTTCTGCAACCGATCATCGGCGGTTATCACCTCGTAATCCTTCCCGAGGAGCTTTTCCAGCAAAGCCTCCTGGTCAGGATCAAGGTCGGCCTTTTCAACCGCGTCAGCGATGCGGTCGTTCAGGTCCAGCCGGGTGAGACCGAGTTTTTCGCCCCGGTTCTCATAAACCAGTTTCACGGTTGCGCCGTCCTCTTCTGAACGCTTGAAGTCGTAACAGGAAACGTAGTCGCCAAAGATGCGCCGCGTGAGGTGGTCGTGCTTGAAGAGCGGGGTGCCGGTAAAGCCGAGGAAGGCGGCATTGGGGAGGGCCATGCGCATGTTGCGGGCCATCTTCCCCGCCTGCGTGCGGTGCGCCTCGTCGGAGATCACGATGATGTCGTCCCGGCGGCTGTAGGGCTCTTCCGGGTTCACATCCTGGTTGAACTTGTGGATCAGGCTGAAGACGTACCGATGGTTCTGCTTCAAAAGCTGCTCTAGCTCTTTACCGGAACCGGCGCGTGGCGTCTGTTCGTCTGCCACGCCACAGCCGACAAAGGTGCGATAGATCTGGCTATCCAGGTCGTTCCTGTCGGTCATTATGACGAAGGTGAAATTGCCCGGTATGGTGCGGCGGATCTTTTCCGCGAAGAACGCCATGGAATACGACTTGCCGCTTCCCTGTGTGTGCCAAAAAACCCCTAATTTGCCCAAATCGGGGTGAGCCGCTTCCGGGAGATTGACGATGCGTCGCTCCGCGCTTGTTTCCTCTTCACCCTCCACGTAAGAGAGTAGCGGCACAAGGGAAGCATCCGTGGCCTGTTCCCGCGACAAGTTGACAACGCGGTAGGTGAGGCGCTGATCCGGCGGGAACTGCTCCTTCAGCTTTTCCTGACGCTGCACCGATGCCACGGCGAGGTTGACGCCCAACATCTGATGATTGCGGGCCACGACCTTCCGAACCGCCCCCGGCTTGCTGGCATCGAAGAGCACGAAGTTCTCAACGATATCCAGGAGACGTTCCTTTTTCAGCATGCCGTTCAGAAGTACTTCAGCGTCGACGCTCCCCTTGTCCTTCTCATTCAGGCGCTTCCATTCCGCGAAATGATCCCATTCGCTGGTGATGGAACCGTAACGCGCCCGATGTCCGTTACTGACGATGAGGAATACGTTGTGATGGAAGGCATGGGCGATGATGTGCTCGTCCAGATAATCCTTGAGGTTGTTGTCGAATCCGGCCCGGATGTTCTTGTAGACCGCTTTCAGCTCGATGAATACCAGCGGCAGGCCGTTCACGAAGCAGATCAGGTCCGCCCGGCGATTGTAGTTGGGCGAGCGCAGGCCCGTTATTTTCAGCTCCCTCACGGTGAGGAAGCGGTTGTTCTTGGACTCCCTGAAATCGATCACCCGCGCCTGTGCGTGGCGCAGCGTTCCGTTGGTTTCACGGTAGCTGACGGGGACGCCATCTCGGATCATCTTGTGGAAGGTCTGATTGTGCTGCGGGAGAGAGCGGGTGAAATCGTGGTGGGAAAGTTTGGCGATCGCCTCGTCTACGGCCGAAGCGGGGAGCTGCGGATTCAACCTGACCAGGGCCTGGCGCAGATCGCGCTTCAGAACCACCTCCCGGGTATCAATTCGTCCCAGCAGGCTGTTCGGTCCGAAATCTTCCTGATTCCAGGCATAGACGCTGTCCCAGCCGAGCGCCTTTTCCAGATGATCGGCAAAGGTAGTCTGCACCAGTCGATCTTCGCTGTTGATGTCGGTGATCATGACGCCCTCCCAGGCACATCAAAAAAACATCAGGTTCTTCCGTATTGGCTCAGCATTGGCTCAGCATTGGCTCAGCATTGGCTCATTCGGCCAGGAAAAGACTACCGGCTCATAATCGGCTCATTTGCCCGCTGATGCTTTCTTTGGGGTCTTCGCTGGACGGGCGGCGATATCCACGATTTTCCCGTCCTTCATTACATAACAGGGCGTGTTCGTTTGGCGCGCAAGCTTAAGGGCGCTGGCCGCAGATCTTTTGAGAGCCTGCATTGATCCCAGCAAATCAGGGTCTTTCGGTAGCTCTTTCTTTTTCATCATTTCTCTCCCCAATCCAGCACGTTCAGTTTGCTCTCCATGTTGTCGTAGAGTATCCAGGCATCCACTAGCGGCTTATAAAGCTCCTCTAGATTCTTTAAACCTGCTTTGAACCGGCGCCGTATCACCTGCTCAGGGATGTTATGACCACCTTGGATCACGCGGCCTGCTAAACGGGCGACAGCCATGTCAGCGTCTGTCAGACTCAAGAAAATGAGCTTAACGTGGTAGCCCAGATCCTGCCACCATTTTATTTTTACAGCGTATCCACGGCCGCTCAGTGTAGTTTCAAAGGCGAAGCTCTTGCGTTGGGCCACCCGCTGATCTATCTCCTCAAGCATCAGCCTGCCGGCTCGGACTGCAGCAGCGTCGGGGTTGAATGGCGAAAGCCCTGCCGCGATAAGATCGGCATTGATGAAATCGGAGATGTTCCCTTCCTGCGGGAGGAATTCACGAGCAAAAGTTGTTTTGCCGGCACCGTTTGGCCCGGCAATAATGACAATCTTCTGCTCATCGCTCATACGCTTATCTCCCCGCTCATCAGCTTAGGCAGCAGCAGGTCACGGGCGGCGCGGAGTTTTTGGTTCTGCACGCGCAGGTTATGTGCAAGCGATATCTGAGGCTCTGCAAATTCATTGAAGGCTGCAAGTAACCAATCTTTTGGCACAAGTACTTCAGCCCTCTCGAAATCACCCGCCACAACAGCTGGGTATGCTGCGCCTTTTGCGTGGTTGACCAAATAACCGACAAACGCCTCAGTGGTCAATGCTTGGTACAAAAATGAGGTAGGAATATGTTGAGGAGAAATAACGGCAAATCCAGTCGAAGCGATGAGATTCTCCGCTGGGTTCCAAATAACAGCATGTGAACGCCTATTAGGACGTACGCAGGACCAAATTATGTCTCCGTGCTTGACGATACGACGCGCTCGGCTTGGCGCGTCACGGAAAGCATATCCAGTCGTTTCGTTTATTTGTCCCGGAGTAACTGAAGCTATGTCTATGTATTCAATCGCACCATCATACGAGCTAGGCAAATTCTCGCTATTGATATAAGCAACTTCACGCAGGCTTTTCCTCACCCACCCCTCAGGCACGCCATCAACGATTCGGGTGTGCTCGTAACCAGGGAAGCGCAGGCGCACGAACCATTCCTGATACACCTGCCGCACCGCCTCTTCCAACAACACTATTCGCCGCTGGTTGTTTTGAATCAAATCGTCATATCCAGACAGAACTTTTATGATTTCTGTTTGTACTGACCTAAGGGGCACTCTCAGGGCAATTCTTTTTATGATGTCTTGATTTAAGGATGCCATTGTCGCTTTATTACCTGCTTGCTTAAGCATCCACTGTTGATGACCACTGAGCAAAAAAGCGTATGAGATAAATCTAGATATGATTTTGTTTGTATCAAACCTTAAACGGATACAGTCTGAGCCCTGCATCCACTTCTCCTGCTCTTTTGTCACGAATAGGTGCCTGTCAACCGCACCTTTTCGCCCAAACACAATGTCATTTTCCTTCAATAAATGGGCGGAAAGACGGGTTGTCACTTGATCTCCGACATACTCAAGTTTCTCAGTGCGTAGATCAGAATAACCAATGTTGCGGACATTGATTACAGGAGTGCCTATATGGATATAGTCGCTGGCTTTGAGTTGAGTTCCAAAGGGACCTGTTTGTATATCGGCCAATCCCGAATCTACGAGCTCTCCGATGAGGTATGTTTCCCACTTCATACCCCCAACTCCTCGAAATTCACTTGAATCTGCGCCGCGAGTTCCGCCGCCTCCTTGTTCAGATCTGCCAACTCCACGTGAATATCCCGCAATGTCTGCTCGAAATCGAAATCTTCATCCACCTCCGGTGGAGCCACGCCCACGTAGCGCCCAGGGGTAAGACTCCAGTCGGCGGCCTTTATTTCGGCACGGTCTACGACTTTGCAGAGTCCCGGCAAAGGAGCCATCTCGGCGTCAGGGAAACGATCCTGCAGCCAAACGATCTGGCGGTGAAAGTACGCTGCCTGTTTAAGCTGCTCCACGGCTTGCTTGCGCTCTTCCTCAAGCTGCTTCAGCCGCCTGTTGGCCAAGCGGCGGTCGTGAAACTCGGCGGCTTCTTCGACACCGGCTATCTGTTGCGCCACCTGTCCCACGCGTGTCACCAGCTTGTAAAGCAGATCAACTTGCTTCACCAGCCCCTTGGCTTTTTCTGCTAACGGATCAAAAACTTCCCGGGCAGAGTGCTGAGCCTCATTAGTTGCGGGCAAGGCCTTATCGTGTTTCTTCTGAAAAGCGGCGAATTGCTTCAGTAACGCTGCCCCGTCAGCATGATAAGCAGTCTTTGCTTCATTCAACTCAATAAGGGCATCGATCAAAGACTGCCGCTGCTCTTTTGTTACAGCCTCCAGATCCTTCACGCTGTCCGAGAACTCCCCGAACTGTCCACTTAAATCCGCGAGCGTCGTCTCAAACGCCTCAAGCTCGGCTGGTACGGCGGAGAACTCCGCACAAAGGGATCCGAAATAATCCCGCACCAGCCCGAGAAACCGCGCCTGCTCTCCACGATAGAGCCAGACTATGGCAGTTAGGTTAGCTAGCTGCTCCGGGCTGAAGTCGTAGATCTTGCGGGTCACCTTGCGGTAAACGTTGCGAGCATCCAGCATCAGGACCCTGTCCCGGCGCTCTTCCGGCTTCCCTTTGTCGAAGTGCCACAGCTCGCAGGGCACGGTGCGGGTATAGAAGAAGTTGGAGCGGATCGAGATCATCACGTCCACATCCCCCGTCTCCACGAGTTTGCGGCGCACTTCTGCCTCGCCGTGCCCTCCGCTGGACGCCTGCGAGGACATGACGAATCCAGCCCGGCCCGTCTCGCTCAGGTAACTGTGGAAGTAGGAGATCCAGAGGTAATTTCCGTTGCTGACCTTCTTCGCTTTGTTCACCCCAGGCAGGCCGAAGGGCAGACGCCGGTCGTCCTTGATCCGCTCCGCATCCACCATATCGACATTGAATGGAGGGTTGGCCATGACAAAGTCGCAGTTGCCGAAGATCGGGTGCACGTCCTCGTAAAAGGTGTTGGCCTCCCGGATATCCCCCTCTAGGCCGTGCACCGCCAGGTTCATCTTGGCCAGCCGGATCGTGGTGCCGGTCTTCTCCTGCCCGTAGAAGGTCACCTTGTGGCCGGCGTCCAAGCCTTTGCGCTCGATGAAATGGCTGCTCTGCACAAACATGCCGCCGGAGCCACAGGCAGGATCGAAGACAATTCCATGGTCTGGTTCGATGACGTTGACAATGGTCTGCACCAGGGAAGGGGGTGTGAAGAATTCTCCGTTGTCTTGGGCGCCCTGCATGGCGAACTTCCTCAGGAAGTATTCGTAGATGCGGCCGAAGATATCGCCGCTGGCGTTACGTAAGGCGTCGCTGTCGAAGGTGCGCAGCAGATGGTCCAGCAGATCGTTGTCGAATCGGTCATACTCCTTCGGAAGCTGGCCCCGTAGAGGCTCGAAATCCTCCTCGATGGCGTTCATCGCGTCAACCAGTGCGCTGCCCAGATTGGTCCCGGCAGGCAGTTTGATCAGATATTCATATCGGGCGCTGTCGGGTAGCATCAGCGCCCTGCGCTTGATGAAGTCTCCCTTCACCAGCGGCCGGCTGGGCATTTTGCCGGCAGCCTGCTCGGCCTGGATCTGCTCCAGCGCCTTTTCATAACGGTTGCTGGCGTGCCGAAGAAAGATGACGCCCAGCACCGGCATGCAATATTCGCTGGAGGTAAGTTTTGAGTTGGCGCGGAGTTGGTCGGCGGCTTCCCACAGGCTGGATTCTACTTGTGCGATGTTTTGGAGTGCATCATGAGCCATCTATGCTTATCCTTTGTTCTGTCAGCGTTGCCTGAGGTGCTCAGGCTCTTTCGGCAGGCCACGAATATAAGCCTAGTGGAAAGGAAAGTGAATAATTTTATGCTTTTCAACAGGAGTTTCGTGGCATTCACCCTTATCCCCACAAATTTTCTTGACGCACTGCACCTCCGTATTTACAGTGTGCCCCCTAGACCACCATGGAGGAGATCGCAAATGACCCACCCACGCCAAGGCTGGAGTGAAAAATTCAAAGAAATGGCCGAGCGCGGTCACGACAGGATTATCGGTTCAGAACTTGGTGATCGATCAGAGTGGGACGAGCAAGAATGGGAATGGAATTCCTAATGCCATATCTCCTCCTCACCCTGAGTGCCCTGATCTGGTCCGGCAACTTCGTCATCAGCCGGGCAATGAACAATGTGATCCCTCCTGCCGGTTTCGTTTTCTGGCGCTGGGTGGTCGCGCTGGTGGTGCTTCTCCCCGTCGTGCTGCCGCGGCTGCGCAGGGAGTGGCCCATCGTGCGGGCAAACCTCGGGCTGATCGCTGTCTGTGGCCTCTTCGGGGTGACACTCTTCAACTTCCTCATCTACACCGCGATGCACTACACCACCGCCATTAATGCGGCGCTGGTCAATTCCGCCATCCCCATCTTCATCCTCATGTTCGCCCGCATCTTCTACGGGCAACGGGTCGTATTGCGCCAGCATGTCGGCATCGCGCTCTCCCTCATCGGTGTCGCCGCGATCATCCTGCGGGGAGACCCTTCCCGCATCCTCACGCTCAGCTTCAACCATGGCGACCTGCTGGTTCTTTTGGCCGCCATCGCCTGGGGGTTGTACTCCGTCGCCATCAAGCGTTACCCGCAGGGGCTTAACCCGTTCGTGTTCCTTTTCAGCATGACCGTAGCCGGATTGGTGCTGCTCATCCCCTTTTACGCCTGGGAGATCGCCCAGGGGCAGTTGATGACGCTGAACCAGCCGACCGTCCTCAGCATCGCCTACGTCGGCATCCTCGCCTCCGTCGTCGCCTTCACCGCCTGGAACCACGGTCTGCGCCAGATCGGTCCGCACATAGGCGGGCAATTCGTCCACCTGATGCCCGCCTTCAGCACCATCCTTGCCGTCATCTTCCTGGGAGAGCGTCTGCAATCCTTCCACATCGCAGGCATCGTCCTCATCTCCGCAGGCATCCTCTGCGCCACCTACAAGATCCGGGCGTAGCTCCCAGCCACCATACCCCCTCCAGCAGGCTCAGCCGAACCTATCTCACAATTCCCCTCCCCCGCCTCCGTGGGGAGAAGAGACCTATCCGCGTTGTCAATCGTCAATTGTCTGTCTAATTGCCTTTCAAAGTTGCCTTCCCCTTGCTTTCCGTATACTTCCTTGCGAAATCCCCTCCGTTGTTGATATCGTATTCAATATCGCAGCACATCTGCAGCAAATCCCCTTAGACAAAAAGGTGACCCCCATGTTCGAAGTCGTAAGCAACGAGATACTCGCGGAAAACCTCCACAAGATGGTGCTGGTGGCACCACGGATCGCACGGGCCAGGAAGGCCGGGCAGTTCGTCATGGTCAGGCTGGCGCAAAGCGAGGAGCGCATCCCTTTGACAATCGGTGACGCCGACCCCGAGGCCGGCACCATCACCCTTTTCATCCAGGCCATAGGCGCCTCTACCAGGAAGATCGTCGACACCCCGGCGGGCGGTTCCATCCGCGATGTCGCCGGGCCGTTGGGCAAGGAGACACACATAACCAACTGGGGGCGCGTCGCCTGTGTGGGCGGCGGCGTCGGCACCGCGGTGCTCTTCCCGCTGGTGAAGGCTCTGGCGGAGGCAGGAAACGAAATCACCACCATCATCGGCGGACGCTCCAGCCGCTACGTCATCCTGGCGGAAGAGTTGGGCGCACTCTCGAAAAACCTGCTGGTCACTACCGAGGATGGCAGCCTCGGCTCCAAAGGGTTCGTGACCGGGCCGCTAGGGGAGATGATCGCCGACCCGGCGCGCGCGCCCAAGGCGGTATTCGCCGTAGGTCCGGTGCCGATGATGAAGGCGGTGGCCAACATGACGCGGGAGCCCGGCATCGAGACCATCGTCAGCCTGAACCCCATCATGATAGACGGCACCGGCATGTGCGGCGGCTGCCGCGTGCAGGTGGGAAGCGAAACCAAGTTCGCCTGCGTGGACGGCCCTGAATTCGACGCGCACCTGGTCGATTTCGACGGGCTTTCCGACCGCCTCACCAGCTACCGCAAGGAAGAGGCGCAGAGGCATGCAGCGACGGATTGCAAGATAGCTAAGGAGGTAGCAAAGTGAGCAACGATTTGTCCCCCAAAGAGAGGATGGCTATAGAAAGGGTCCACATGCCGGAGCTTCCGGCAGACGAGAGAAGCAAGAACTTCGAGGAGGTGAACCAGGGGCTCTCCCCCGAGCAGGCTGTCGCCGAGGCGCAGCGCTGCCTGCAGTGCAAAAGCAGGAACTGCGTGGCCGGGTGCCCGGTCGGGGTCTCCATTCCCGAGTTCATCGACGCGCTGGCAAGCGACGACATGCCCAGGGCGGCCCAGGTGCTGCGCGGCGACAACGCGCTTCCCGCGGTCTGCGGCAGGGTCTGTCCCCAGGAAACGCAGTGCGAGGCGCTCTGCGTGCGCGGCAAGAAGGGGGACGCGGTGGCAATCGGCTACTTGGAACGCTACGTGGCCGACTGGGCCATGCAGCATCCAGACGAGCTGTTAGCGGATAAAATCCCGGAGCCGACCGGCAAGTCGGTGGCCGTGGTCGGCTGCGGCCCGGCAGGACTCACCGCCGCCGGCGAGTTGGCCCGCCAGGGGCACAAGGTGACCATCTTCGAAGCGCTGCACGACACCGGCGGGGTGCTCCGCTACGGCATCCCCGAATTCCGGCTTCCCAAAGAGATCATCGACCGCGAGGTGGCGGTGCTGAGCCGGATGGGGGTCGCCATCGAGTGCAACGTCATCATCGGCAAAACCCTGACCATCCCGCAACTGCGCAGCGAGTTCGACGCCGTCTTCATCGCCAACGGCGCGGGCCTTCCCACCATGCTGAACATCATGGGCGAGAACCTGAAGGGGGTCTACGCCGCCAATGAGTTCCTCACCCGCGTGAACCTCATGGAAGCCGGGCGCAGGGCCGACAGCTCCACCCCGATCCTGCAGCGGGACGAGGTAGCGGTGATCGGCGGCGGCAACACCGCCATGGACTGCGTGCGGACCGCCCGCAGGCTGGGGGCCAAGCGCGCCATGATCGTCTACCGCCGCGGCGAGGCCGAAATGCCTGCCAGAGTCGAGGAGATCAAGCATGCCAAGGAGGAAGGTGTGGAGTTCATCATGCTCACCGCCCCCGTCGCCATCGTCGCCACAGAGGACGGCTGGGTCTCCGCACTGCGCTGCCAAAGGATGGAACTGGGTCCCGCCGACGACTCCGGCCGCCGCAGGCCCCAGGCGATAGAAGGCTCCGAGTTCGACCTTCCCGCCGGGATCGTGATCAACGCCGTCGGCACCAGCGCGAACCCGCTCCTCACCGCGACGGCTCCCGACCTCACCCTCAACAAGTGGGGCAACATCGTGACCAACGACGAAGGGGAGACCAGCATCCCCGGCGTCTTCGCCGGCGGCGACATCGTCAGGGGCGGGGCCACGGTCATCCTGGCCATGGGCGACGGCAAGCGCGCCGCAGCCGCTATCGACAAGTACCTGAAAGGCTAGCCTGAGCTGGCAGAAACAACCGAGGGGGCACCGCAAGGCGCCCCCTCTCTTTTTCAGGTTCATCAGGGAATTTCTGGAAAAGTTGCTCTTACGTCCCCCTCCCCTTGCGGGAGGGGGAGACTCTTATCCCCCAAACTGACCAGCCCTTTTAATATTCGTCCGTTTCCCAGCCTCCATCACCCCCACTCCCATCCCCGTCTTGTTGACACCCCTTCTCAAATGAGTATGTTTTAACTCGTCTTCCAATCTAACCGGTCAATGGAGGCGTACATGAAAGCGAAATGGATCATACTGCTCTTGCCGCTGCTTCCCGGATGCGTCGATGCCACCGCGAAGGAAACGATGTCCAAGGCCCAGGCGACCTTCAAGCCGATCCCGACGCAGGCCCCGGCCATCAAGGGGAACGAGGCAACCAAGGCCAAGGTCGATCTGGGAAAGAAACTGTTCTTCGATCCCCGCCTCTCCACCTCGCAACTCATCAGCTGCAACACCTGCCATAACGTCGGGCTGGGAGGGACCGACCTCCAGGAAACCTCCGTCGGCCACGGCTGGCAGAAAGGCCCCCGCAACGCCCCCACCGTCTTCAACGCCGTCTACAACGTCGCCCAGTTCTGGGACGGCAGGGCCAAGGATCTGCAGACCCAGGCTAAGGGACCGGTGCAGGCTTCCGTGGAGATGAACAGCAATCCCGAGTTGGTAGTTAGAACCTTGAAGAACATCCCCGGATATCCAGCCCTCTTCGAGGCGGCTTTTCCCGGGTACCGCGATCCGGTCTCTTTCGACAACATGGCGAAGGCTATCGAGGTGTTCGAGGCGACACTGGTGACTCCGGATGCCCCGTTCGACCACTTCCTCAACGGAGAACCCAGCGCTCTCAACGCGCGCGAGCAGGCTGGCCTTGGTGTCTTCATGGTGAAAGGATGCGCCGCCTGCCACGGGGGAATCAACATCGGCGGAGCCGCCTACTACCCCTTTGGCGTCCGTGAGGTCCCGGCGGCAGAGATCCGTCCGGAAAGCGACACGGGGCGTTTCAAGGTGACCAATACCTCCAGCGACAAGTACGTTTTCCGGGCGCCGTCGCTCAGGAACGTCGCGCTCACCCAACCCTATTTCCATTCAGGAAAGGTGTGGAGCCTCAAGGATTCGGTGGTGGTGATGGGGTCTGCGCAACTGGGAATGAAACTGAACGAGACGGAAGTGAACGACATGGTCGCATTCCTGAAGAGCCTGACGGGAAAACAGCCGAAGATGGATTACCCTGTGCTTCCGCCGAGTTCGGACCAGACCCCGCATCCACAGCTGAAGTGATCGGTGAGGTATCGAAGGAGAGGTTTAACTGGAGAGATGAAGAAGATGCGGCACCGGCTTTGCCGCAGTTTGCAAAAGGGCCTGTTTGCCGGCGCGGCTCAGGCCCTTGATGTATAGTTCCCGCTTGCTGGCGCTGCTCCTGTCGTGCCCCCCTTCCAGGAAAAGAACTTCCTCGGGGCGGCGCCCCCGAAAATACTTCGCTCCGCTGCCGATCGCATGCTGCCGCAGGCGACGCGCGATGTCTGTAGTTATCCCGGTATAAAAGGTGCCATCCGAGCAAAGGATGATATAAACCTGCCAATTCATTTGTGTTTCCTCGAAAATGCAGGAAAGGGGGACAGGCTACTTTTTCAAATCGAAAAGTAGCCTGTCCCCTTTTTTTATTGGTCACGGAGCGGGCAGAAGTACCCGCACGGTGGTCCCTTCCCCCGAGGCTGTGTCGACCAGTATGGCGCCGCCGCTCGCTTTCACGATCGCCTGCACCGCGGTAAGCCCCAACCCTCTGCCGACCGCCTTGATGGAGAAGAAGGGGTCGAACATACGGTCGCTGGTTTCCCCGTCCATCCCGCAGCCGCTGTCTGACACATCGATGAACACGAAGCGCCCGGAAGCAGGCTTCGGCTCGACCCGGCTCCTGGTGAATTCCGCTGCAGGCAAGTCCCCCACACCGGTCGACACGCCGATGGCGCCCGTTTCCCCTAGCGCCTCGGCCGCGTTGGTTACCAGGTTCACGATCAACTGCTGCATCTGGCCCGGTTCCGCCTGTAAGGAGGGAAGCTCCGGGTCCAGCCGCGTCGACAGCGAGATGCCCTTGCGCATCGACCCCTTCATCAGTTCCAGGTTTTCGGCAACCAGCCGGTTGAGATCGACCGACTTCACCCCCTGACTCCCTTTCCTGGAGAAGGCGAGCATCTGGCTGCTGAGATTCGCCGCGCGCCTGGAGGCATCGAGTGCGTTGTCCATGTATTTTTGCGAGGCGGCGTCCAGTTCTTTTGCCAGGCGCAAGAGTTCAAGGTTGCCGCTGATCCCCATCATGAGGTTGTTCAGGTCGTGCGCGATTCTCCCCGCCAGGACGCCTACCGCGGCAAGCTTCTGGACTTGCAACAGCTGCTTTTCCAGTTCGTCGGGCGCAAGCAAGGCTTCATTCGGCTTAGCCTCGGCGGCAGGGGAGGAGGGTTCCTTTCCTGCCCCGGCGGGACACGAGCCTTCGGTGTGGCTGGCTAATATGTCGCGGCACCAATCGCGAAGCGACATCATCTTCCTTCCTTCTCGTGCTGACGCTGCCGTCCCTTGCGTGGCTGCGACAGCACGAACGGCCTCTTTACAAAGTGTGAAGCTGCAGTCTCACAGCCACCACAATACCTGTTGGATCTATCGGCAGCAGCAAGGACACTCTTGAGGGATTGTTGTGAGGGTCGTTCCAGACTGAGGAACGGTATCGGGCAGCGGTGCAACTGACAGTGTGCCTTTCGCGACGGCAGCCCTGTCCCTTTGACTTCGAATTATGTAGCTTTAGAGCCAACCCTTGCGCTTGAAGTACCAGTAGGGAGCGATGCCTGAGAGAATCATCAACGCGAGAGCCCAGGGGTAGCCGAAAGAGAGTTTCAACTCGGGCATCACGTCGAAGTTCATCCCGTAGATGCTGGCGACGAGGGTGGGGGGGAGGAAGACCACTGCTGCGATGGAAAAGATCTTGATGATCTGGTTCTGCTCGATGTTGATGAAACCCTGGGTGGAGTCCATGAGGAAGTTGATCTTGTCGAAAAGGAAGGTGGTATGCGACATAAGGGTCTCGACGTCGCGGGCGATCTCACGCAGCGTCTCGCTCTGGTCGGCCCGGTCGCGCAGGTGCCGCAAAAGGAACGAGATGTCCCTCTGGGTATCCATGAGGCAGAGCCGGATCTTTCCGTTGCTGTCCTCGAGCTTGGCGAGCTTGCTGATGGCGTCTTCCAGCTCGGAATCATCGTCTTCGAGCACAAGGTGGCTTACCCCTTCCAGCTGGCGGTGGATGTCCTCCAGGGTGTCCGCGTGGTTCTCCACCTTCTGGTCCAGGAGCAGCACGAGAAGCTCGGACGGGGTGCGGCATTCCACCTGCCCTCTCCTGGCGCGCATGCGCAGGAGCCGGAAATCGGCAAGGTCCCCTTCCCGGATGGTGATCAGGTGCTTGCTTTGCAGGATGCAGGCGACGGTGAGCGTCACGTGGCGCCCTTCGCTCTGCGATAGGAAGAGGGGGTGCACGTGTATCCCGGCCTGGTCCACGAAGCAGCGGGCTGAGATCTCGATCTCGTCCACCTCGTCGGACTCCGGAATGTCGGTGTGCAGCAACAGCTCGAGCAGGTCCCTCTCTTCGTCATCCGGCTCGTGGGCGTCGATCCAGTCGGCATGCAGGATCTGATTGGGGAGATCGCTTTTCTCAAAGTCCATCTCCTTTATGAGCCCGTTGTCTATGCTGAAAAGCCTGAGCATGTTTACTCCCGCTGATCCGGTGCGGCAGGCAGCCGTGGCCTGCGAAATCGACCGGATCCTTTGTTGCCTGGTCAAGAAGAAGGGCGGCCTCATCGGCCGCCCTCCGGTTTGCCATTATTTCCTCGACAGCCGGTGCACGCAATCGACCATGAAGATCGCTTTTTCCGGCGGAACGGTCGGAAGGATGCCGTGTCCCAGGTTGAAGATGAGACCGGGCCTGCCTGCGTTTTCGTCCAGCACCCTCTTCACCTCGCGCTCGATGATCTCGTTAGGAGCGAAAAGCACGGTCGGGTCCAGGTTCCCCTGCACCGCCATGTCGCCCAGGATGTCGCGGGCCTTGCCGAGGTTCACGTGCCAGTCGAGGCCCATGACGTCGCCGCCGGCCTGCTTCACGATCTCCAGCATGGTCCCTGCGCCCTTGACGAAGTGGATCACCGGGATGTTGGTGCGGTCCAGGCCGTTGATGAGGCGCTGGGTGTAGGGGAGGACGTAGCGCTCGTAGTCGGCCGGGGAGAGCATGCCGCCCCAGGTGTCGAAGATCTGGATCGCCTGCGCGCCCGCCTTGATCTGCGCGTTCAGGTACTCCATGTCCATGGTGGTGATCTTATCCATCAGCGCCGCGTACACTTCTGGGTCGGCGTACATCATCTTCTTGAGGGCGGCGAAGTCCTTGGACCCCTTACCCTCGACCATGTAGCAGGCCAGGGTGAAAGGCGCGCCCCCGAAACCGATCAGCGGCACCTTGGTGGCGAGCTCCTTGCGGAGCAGTTTGACTGCGTCCAGCACGTAGGGGACGTCTGTCTCCATCTTCGGGATCTTAAGTGCCTCGACGTCGGCCATGGTGCGGATCGGCTTGGCGAAGACGGGGCCGGGGGTGAAGTCGAGCTCCATCCCCATCGGCTCGATCGGGGTAAGGATGTCGGAAAAGAGGATCGCGGCATCGACGCCGAGGATGTCTACCGGCTGGACCGTTACCTCGGTCGCCAGTTCCGGCGTCTTGCACAGTTCCAGGAAGGTGCATTTGGAGCGAACGCGCATGTAGTCGGGGAGATAACGTCCCGCCTGGCGCATAAGCCAGACCGGCACCGTATCAACCGGCTTCCCCCAACATGCGTCTAAAAATCGAGTATTCATGGTAATCCTCCTGGGTGAATTTTTATTGTATGCAAAACGTCCCTCACCCTGTCCCTCTCCCAGAGGGAGAGGGGACGCTTCAGGGCAGGGGGCTATCGGTTTTCAACGTAGAACGTCGAACCTTGAACAGCAGCTAATCTTTCTGCTTTTTCTGCAGCTTGATCGGGACGTAGTTGCAGAACGGTTCCTCTTCCATGTAGTCGCCGTGCACTGCATCGGCGCGGGCCCGGCAGCCGCCGCAGACGTTCAGGTACTCGCACTCGCCGCATTTCCCCTTGTAGCTCTTGAAGTCCCTCAGGTCTTTGAAGATCTCCGAGTTCTCCCAGAGCTCGCGGAACGGCGTTTCCTTCACGTTGCCGGCAGTGCGGTGGAAGTAGGAGCAGGGCTTGAGGTTCCCGTAGCAGTCGATGAGGCAGATGGTCTGCGCCGCGATGCAACCCTTGCCGCCGCCGGTGGAGAAGGTGAGCGAGCGGCGCTCGAACTTCTCCCCTTCCGCCTTGGCCTTTTGCGGCACGATGCGGTAGTAGTGCGGCGCGCAGGTGGGGCGCATCAGGATGTCGTCCTCGTTCTTCTCCTGGTGGTAGTGCCAGTCGAGGATCTCCTCGTAGTCCTCCTTGGAGATCAGTTCGCTCATGATGTCCTCGCCGCGGCCGGTGGGAACGATCATGAACATGTACCAGGCGGTGGCACCCAGGGACTTCGCCACCTTGAAGGTGCTGGCGATATCGTGCTGGTTCCTCTTGGTGAAGGAGGAGTTGATCAGGAACTTCTGGCCGTGCTTCCTGAAGAGTTCCGCCGCGCGCAGCACCCCCTCGAAGGAGCCGGGGCACTGGCGGAAGTTGTCGTGAACCTCGGCAGTCGAGCCGTCCAGCGAAAGCGAGACCATCTTGATGTCGGCCTTCTTCATCTTCTCGCAGACCTCGTCGGTCACGAGCGAACCGTTGCTCGCCATGCACATCCTGAGGCCGAGCGAGGTGCCGTATTCGGCCAGTTCGAAGATGTCCGGCCTCATCAGCGGCTCGCCGCCGGAAAGGACCACGACCGGCTTCGAGAAGTCGGAGATCTCCTTCAGGAGCTTCTTCCCTTCTTCGGTGCTGAAATCACCTTCGGAAGAGGTCAACTCGGACGAGCAGCGGCAGTGGACGCATTTGAGGTTGCAGCGCTGGGTGGTCTCCCAGGCGATCCATTTGGGTACGAACTCTTCGGCCATGGCATCTCCAATAATTTGGCCCTGGAAAAGCGTTGCATGTGGCGGGGGGCGCATCAGTCAGGCAGGAAAAAATTTCACGCCAAAACGGTAGGCTCTGCGGCAACGTACGCTCGATTTGCCGTCTTCGCGCCAAAAGCGCTGCGGAGGCATCCAGGAGGTTACAAAGTTTAGGGCAAACTTTACTATGAAATTAATGGGAAACTCAAGAAGAATCGCTTATTCCGCCATCTTGCGGTCGAAGGTGTAGACCGCCACCAGGAAGGAAACGGCTGCGGTGGCTATCAGGTTCAGCAGGTAGGGTGCGGGGACGGATCCCTGTAAGAGCGCGTCCCGCGCCCCTTCGAAGACTGCCGTAGTCGGGAGGAGTTCGATAAAGGGGCGGATGGAAGCGGGATAGGAGGAAAGGGGGAAGAAGATGCCGGCCATGAAGATGAGGGGGACGATAACCACCGACTGCACCCGCCCGATATTCTCCGGCTTGTCGATCACCGTGCCGCAGATGGTTCCCAGGCAGGAGAAGGTCATGGACGAGATGGCGATGCACATCAGGTAAACGGGGAGGTGGCCGTAGTCGATACGGAAAGGGGTCAAAAGGAGGATCACCAGGAAAACCACCGAACCTTTGACGGCCCCCTGGGAGAAACCGGAGAAGATCTTGCCGATGACGATGTCGTAGACCGTGATAGGGGTGACCCGGTACTCCTCTATGGTGCGCTGCACCCGGCGGTGGAACCACATGCTCCAGGAGCTTTCGTCGAAGGCGGCGTTGATCGCCGTCATGGAGATGAGGCCGGGCGCTATGAAGAGGGGGTAGGGGACGCCGTTCACCTCAGAGATGTACCCCTTGAGGCCGAAGCCGAAGGCGAGGTAGAGGGTGAGTGGGTAGGCGATGACGGCGACGAGTTCGGAAAAGATGCTCCGCCTCAGCACCATCATGTCCCTGCCCCAGATGGAAAACGCGCCTTTGAACATCAACCCCTCCGTTCAACGTTCAACGTTCAAGGTTTTATCTGCAACGTCCCAGCCCTCGGCAGTCCGCGAGGAAATCACCGTGCCGCCAGTTTGACTCGGCCCCAGGGAGGCACGTTTCGAACGTTGAACGCTGAACCTTGAACGGCTTCACTCCCGCAACTTTTCCCCGGTGAGCGAGATGAAGACCTCCTCCAGGCTCGGCTCCTTGAGGCAGATCCTGCGGATGTCGGCACCACCCAGGCAATCCATCAGCGGCTTGATGGACTCCTCGTCGCTCAGGGTGATCTGGAAGCTGCTCCCGCTCCGCTCGACGCTGCGCACGAAGGAAAGCCCGGCCAGCATCCCCTCGTACCTGTCGCTGTCGCGCCGGAATTCCACCTGGTACACGTGGGCCCTGGAAAAGGCGTCTTTCAATTCCGCCGCCGTGCCGTCGGCCAGGCATACGCCGTGGTCCATGATCATGATCCGGTCGCAAAGCGCGTCCGCCTCGTCCATGTAATGGGTGGTGAGAAAGACGGTCATGTTCCGCCTAAGCCCCCTGACGTACTCCCACAGGGCGCGCCTTGATTGCGGGTCGAGCCCCGTGGTCGGCTCGTCCAAAAACAGCACGCGCGGCTCGTGCACCAGGGCGCGCGCCACGACCAGCCGGCGCTGCATGCCGCCTGAAAAGGTGTCGGGGAAATCGTTCTGACGGGAGGTGAGCCCGGTCATCTCCAGGAGCTCGTCGATGCGCCGGTTGTAGGCGGCAGGCCGCAGGCCGTGCAGCCTGCCGTGGAGCGCGAGGTTTTCCCTCGCCGTCAGGTACCGGTCGAGGTTGTTCTCCTGGGGGACGACGCCGATCACCCGGCGCACCGACTTGCCGGCAGTGAGGATGCTGAACTCCTCCACGAAGGCGTCGCCGTGGGTTGGGCGCATCAGCGTGGTGAGGATCTTGATCAGGGTGGTCTTGCCCGCACCGTTCGGGCCCAAAAGCCCGAAGACGGTGCCTCGCTCCACTTCCAGCGAGAAACGGTCCACCGCCTTGAACTCGCCGTAGCTCTTGGTTATTTCATGCAGCCTGATCGCGTGCGGCATCGATGGCTCCCGCCTGGATCCTGGGATGTGTCCGATTTTCAACCTGCAGAATATACCCGGTTATGCGGCGGTTGCAGAGGCATCCCGAAATCATTCGACGGGGAAAAGGAGCGAGAAGGTGCTTCCTCCCCCCTCGGCCTCTTCGACCCAGACCGCCCCTTCATGGGCTTCCATGATGCCGCGCACGATGGAGAGCCCGAGCCCCGACCCCTTGGACATGAAAGCGGTGGCGCCCGAGCTGTGGTGGTCGATATCCCCGACGCCGTAGAACTTTTCGAAGACGCGGACCCTCTCGTCCGGCGGGATGCCGATGCCGTTGTCACGCACCTGGAGCAGGTAGTATTTTTCGGTCGCAGCGACGTTACCGGGGAAGGAGGGATAGAAGGAGCGCAGCGTCGGCGTCATCTCCTTGAGCTGCGCCTGCTTCAGCACCCGTCCGGCTAATCGAACGCACCCTCCGTCGCGGGTGAACTTGATGGCGTTCTCCAAAAGGTTGCGCACCGCGAGCATGGCAAAAGCCTCGTCCACCGGCACGAGGACGTCGTCCCCCGTGATCTCCACCGCAATGTGCCGCTCGGATAGCGGCAGCGCAAACAGGTCGTGCACCTCACGGCAGACCCGCATCAGGCTCGCCGGCTTTTTCTGGGCCAGCGGCCCCTGCGCCTCGATGCGGGAGATGGAGAGGAGGTCCTCCACCAGTTTCCTGAGCTGAATGGTCCCTTCGTACACCGAGACGAAGATGTTGTGCTGCTCGGGGCTCATCTGAATGCCGGAATATTTCAGCAGGAACTCGACCCCCCCCATGATCGAGGTGATCGGGGTCTTCAACTCGTGCGAGGCGATGCCGATGAAGTTGTTCTTCGCCGTGTTGAGGCGCCCCAGCTCGATGTTGGCGCGCTTCACCTTCTGCAGGTTCTCCTTGAGCTCTTCCTTGCTGCGGTAGAGCTCCTCGGCTTTCTCCTTCATCTTGTCGTAGAGGCTGTAGTTGTCGATGAGGACCGCAAGCTGACCTGCGATGGAACAGAGCAGGAAGACGTCGCGGTCGCTGTAGCTGCGCCCGGAGACGGTCCCCACCGTCATCACCCCCATCACCTCCTGCCCGATCTTGAGCGGCACTGTGCACCAGGAGTGCAGCCCCATCTCGATGGCGGCGCTTTTGGCCCTGGCCGGAAACCTTGCGTCTGGCTCCTCTCCCAGAAAGGGGCGCCCCGCCTGCGCCAGGGTCGCCCACTTGGTCTCCCGGGGGAGCGTCTTCATCGCCTTCTCGAACCCGGGAGAAACACCCAGCGAGGCGCGCATCTTGAGCTTGTCGTCCTCGAAGAGGTGGATGCAGGAGAAGTCCATCTGCAGCATGTTGTGCAGCTGGAAGAGGAGGTCCCCCATCACCTTGTCGACCCCCTTCGTGTACTGCAGGCGGAAGGCGACCGCGTACAGGGTGAGGAGTTCGCGGTCGCTGGTCCGTTTCTCCTCCTCGACCTCGCGCCTTTTGGTGATGTCCTTGATGATGAAGACCAGGTTCGGGCGGTTGCTCCCCTCGGTGCGCATGGGGTAGCTGGCGACGTTGTACCAGCCGCTCAGGTTGGGGAAGCGGATATCCTCGTCGGCCTCGCTCTGGACGCTGTGCAGGAAGCGGAACAGCTTTCCCTCGGGTTGCTCCGATCCGAAAAATATCTCGTCGATCCTGCGGCCGATGATGGCGCCGTACCCGCCGGGAAAGTAGGCGCTCACCCGGCCGTTGCAGCGCAACACGATGCCGTTGGCGTCGGTGATGATGATCAGGTCCGAGACCGCGTCGAATACGCTTTCCCATTCCATCTTGCCGCGGCGCACCGCTTCCTGGGTGAGCCGGTGCGTCCTGCGCTCCTCAGCCTCCCTCAGCTCCCGCACCATAACCGGTACCAGGCGGGCCAGGTTCCCTTTCATGAGGTAGTCGCTGGCGCCCGATTTCATGGCCTCGACGGCTAAGTCCTCGCCGATCTTGCCTGAGACGATGATGAAGGGGATGTCGCGCCCGGTCTCGTGCAGCACCTGCAGGGCCCCGAGGGCGTCGAAAGAGGGCATGCGGTAGTCGGAGATCACCACGTCCCACTCCCCGTCATGCAGGGCCCGGCGCATGCTCTCCGCAGTTTCCACCCGCATGTGTATCAGTTTGTAGCCGCCGCGGCGCAGTTCCCTCAGCAGAAGCAGGCTGTCTTCTTCCGAGTCCTCGACCAAAAGGACCCTCAGCTCTTTGGACATGCTTTACCTCTTAAAACCAATCCTGATTAGCGCCAATCTTCCGCTGGTGCGGTGGCGCGACATTGTCCGTCACATGCAGTCGGCATAATCACGGCAACTTTACTAAAGGAGTCTGCCGTGAAAAACCGGTTCCAGTTTCAACAGGGCTTAAGTCTGAATGCTTTCCTCACCAAGTATGGCCAAGAGCATCAATGTGAGGCTGCCATTGAATCTGCACGTTGGCCAGAAGGTTTTGTATGTCCCAACTGCAAGGGGCGATGCCATTGCAACTACAGGCGTGGCAAAGTCAAAGTGTTCCAATGTCGTATCTGCCGTAAACAGGTTACTCTAACCGAAGGCACTATATTTCACTCG
>NZ_AUGE01000024.1 GCF_000426865.1 Citrifermentans bremense R1 | reverse complement strand
GCCGGCTCGTTTATTCGGTTGCAAAGAACTGTTTGCTGCGGAGTCCAGCTTTATAGCAAAGCGATCTTCGAGCGTCAACATCTTATTGAATAATTTCCTCTAACACACCAGACAACAGGATCCCGACACCAGTAAATGCGAAGAGCAGGTCGGGGACAATGCAGCGCCAGTAAGTATGAGGAGGAAGGCAATACAGGTTGCAAGCAAGTTTGTGACTTGCAGACAGGAACAGGGGGAGATAATAATCGCGAGAAAATACCTTGTCAATCAGAAAAAAGCGTAACTCCGTTCGCCACCGCCAAAAAGTCGCTGCACGCAGTTACGCTTTCCATAGCCGCCGATGCTCTGCGGGCACGTTATCCTTTAGTATAAAGAACCGCTACCGCGCGGGCCCGGACCTCGCCTACCGACACATAACCATGAGGTTCCGAGGATTCATAGTAGATGCTATCGCCTGCGTATAGCTTCATCACTTCGTCGGCATAATGGAATTCCAGTTCCCCGTCCAACAGGTAAACGAACTCGACCCCTTCGTGGCTGTAGAAAAGAGAATTGTCCCAGGCGCGCTGCTCGAACTCGATCAGGAACGGCTCAACCTTCTTTTGCCGCATCCCGGGGGCCAACGGCTTATACATATAGCCGTGCTGGATGTTCTCCTTGCCGGGCCGGCGCTGGCTGCCAAGCGGAGACTGCTCCCCGCGGGTCAACATGAATTTCTGACGGTCCCCGGCCTCCTCGAAGAAGTAATGGATCCCGACCTTGAGACCTTTGGCGATCTTCAACAGGGTCGCGATGGGGGGCGTAACCTGGTCGTTCTCTATCTGCGACAGCAGCGGCTTCGAAAGCCCGGTCATGTCGGCAAGTGCCTGGAGCGTAAGCCGCTGTTCCTGGCGCAGGCCACGCACCTTCTCACCCAGCTTCATCTCTCTAATTTCCTGCTTTATCTTCTCTTGCACGACTCCCCCTCCCGGATATGACCCTCATGAATATATATGCAAAACGCCATCACGCGTCAAGGGGTATTTGCAGCCGTCCCTCGCAGCGACCCAAACGGCGGAAGAGGTTGACATCAATCCTTTTTTTGGCTAGCCTTTACACTTCCTGCCCGAGCATTACCCCCAAGGAGCGACAAATGAAAAGCATCAGACTCCTCGCTGTCTGCCTTATCATCTCCACGTTAATGATAGCCTGCAAGAAAAAGGAGCAGGCTTCCTTCTACGAATCCGAGCGCAAGGAGAGCGTCCCGGCCCCGGTCCAGGAGGTCCCCAAGGACATCCTGGTGACGCAACAGGCCTTTACCACGCTGGTCAAGACCGTGACCCCCTCCGTCGTCAACATCTCCACCATCGGAAAGAAAAAGCTGGTCCGCCCCTTCTTCGAGTCGTCACCTTTCTTCGACGAGTTCTTCGGCGAAAGCGCACGCCCGCAGTACCGCAGGGAGCACAGCTTGGGCTCCGGCTTCATCCTGAACAAGGAAGGTTATATCGTCACCAACGACCACGTGGTGCGGGACGCCGAAACCATACAGGTGAAGCTTTCCAACGAAAGCGTCTACAAGGGTAAGGTGATCGGCTCGGACCCGAAGACCGACATCGCGGTGATAAAGATCGACGCCAAAGAGCCGCTGCCGGCAGCAGTCCTCGGGGATTCCAACAAGCTGCAGGTCGGGCAGTGGGCGATTGCCATAGGGAATCCATTCGGCCTCGACCGCACCGTCACAGTGGGCGTTGTTTCGGCAACCGGCAGATCCAACATGGGGATCGAGACCTACGAGGACTTCATTCAGACCGACGCCTCTATCAACCCCGGGAACTCCGGCGGGCCGCTGCTTAACATCTACGGCGAGGTGATCGGAATCAACACAGCCATCGTCGCCGCCGGACAGGGAATCGGCTTCGCCATCCCGGTAAACATGGCGAAGCAGGTCCTGACGCAGTTGATCAGCAAGGGGAACGTGAGCCGCGGCTGGCTAGGCGTCTCGATCCAGTCGGTGACCGAGGAGATGGCGAACTCCTTCGGGCTTTCCAAAGCGTACGGCGCACTGGTGAACGACGTCGTTCCAGGGGGCCCGGCTGCTAAGGCCGGCGTCATGCAGGGGGACGTGATCACGAGCTTTGCCGGGACAGCCGTAAAGGACGTGCGTCAGTTGCAGCGCCTGGTCGGCGAAACGCCCATCGGCAAGAAGGTCCCGGTGGAGCTCTATCGCGACGGCAAGAAGATCAACGTCCAGATAACCACTGCACCTGCCGACAACGCCCAGGCCCAGGCGCAAAGACCTGCCGAGCGGGAAGCGGGGGGCCTGGGGCTCTCGGTCGAGGAACTGGGAGCGGAGACGCGTTCCCGCGGCGTCACCGGCGTGGTGGTGAGCGACCTCGAACCGGGCGGGATCGCGGAAGAAAGCGGCATCCAGCGCGGCGACATCATCGTGTCCGTGAACCAGAGGAAAGTGAGGAATCTGGCCGAGTACCAGAAGGCAATGGCGGACGCCGGCAAACGCGGCGCCGTGGCGCTCCTAGTCCGGAGAGGCTCGGCCAGCATCTACTTCGCCCTAAAATTAAGATAGAAACTTGCGAAAAAACTGCGTATAGTGCGTTGCTGACATTCAGCACCGGGGGGCGATCCAATGAGTCTCATTGAAAATCCAGACCAGGCTAAAAGACTCGCTAGAGCCATCGTTTCGGATGTGGCCCTCTACAACCGCGAAAAGGTGGAGCAGGGGATCAAGGACGACAATATCTTCGAGGTCCTGCACGACCAGCTAGCCGAAGGTCGGGAGCACTTCGTCTCCCGGGTCAGTCCGGAACTCGCGCAATCCAACATATTCGACATAGCCGTGGTCGACGTACTGATCAAGCGGGCAGGGAAGATCGAATCGACCATCTGGTAGGCAAGCAGCACGCATCAAATTTCCCAGTGCATCTATATACCCCGGGCGCGCTTCCTTTAGAAACGCGCCCTCGCTTTTTTTAACGGGAGTCAATACTCCCTGGAGAACCGAACAGGCAATGGAACCGATCGAACTCACCTTCCCCAGCGACTCCGATCCGGAGCGGCTGGACAGCTTCATATCCCGCAACGTACCGGAGCTGACCCGCTCGGCGGCCCTCAGGCTCATAGAGACCGGGTTCGCCACCGTCAACGGCTCGAAGCAAAAACCCGCCTTGAAACTCAAGGGAGGCGAGGTGGTCCAGGTGGTGGTCCCGCCTCCGACGCCAGCCGAGCCCCAGCCTGAGGAGATCCCCATCGAGGTGCTCTACGAGGATGCCGAGCTGGTGGTGGTGAACAAGGGGGCGGGGATGGTGGTGCATCCTGGCGCCGGCAACCCGGAGGGGACGCTGGTGAACGCCCTGCTGGCCCACTGCAAGGACCTCTCCGGCATCGGCGGCGAACTGCGTCCCGGCATCGTGCACCGCATCGACAAGGACACCTCCGGCACCCTGGTCGTCGCCAAGTGCGACCGGGCCCACAACGCCCTCGCCGAACAGTTCAAGGAACACAGCATAAAAAGGGTCTACCTCGCCCTCGTCTACGGCTCGCCCAAAGAGGACAAGGGAAGAATCGAGTCGACCATAGGCCGCCATCCCACCGACCGGAAGAAGATGTCCGCGAAGGCACGCCACGGCAAGCAGGCGGTGACCCACTGGCGGGTGGTGGCCCGCTACCCCGGCATTACCCTGATACGCCTGAGGCTTGAGACCGGCCGCACCCACCAGATCAGGGTGCACATGTCCGAGGCTGGGCATCCGCTTTTGGCGGACGAGGTGTACGGCGGCACGGGAAGACTCTCAGGTGTGCAGGACCCGGTCCTCAAACAGATGATCAAGTCGATGGGACGGCAGGCTCTGCACGCGAAGACGCTCGGTTTCCTGCATCCGGTCTCCGGGAAGTACCTGGAGTTCGACACCGAACTCCCCCCGGACATGGCCGGCATCGTCGCCTACTTGGAAGAGAAAAACCGGGGATAAAACCGGGGCTAGGGACTGGGGGCTAGGAGCTGGAACGCTCCGCCCACTATACTAAATAATAGAGGTGTCACCGATGGAAATGCAAAAAGCAGGAAAGATCCAATACCTGAAACCCGCCCTCGGCGCAGGCGGAGTCGTAGCCGGCTTCACCACCCGCCACGAGGGTGTTTCCCGCCCGCCATACAACTCGCTGAACCTGGGGAGCAACACCCTCGATTCCTCCCACAACGTGGAAGGAAACCGCAGCCTCCTGGCCCGAAGCCTCGGCTCAACCCTGGACCGATTCCTGACCGTGAGTCAGGTGCACGGCACGGACCTCCTGGTGATCGACGCCCCCAACCCGGAACTGTCCCACTTCCTGAAGCTCGAATGCGACGGCATCGTCACCAATCAGCCGGGGATCATGATCGCCATCTGCGTGGCCGACTGCGTGCCGATCCTTCTGCACGACCCGGTGCAGCGCGTAGTGGCCGCCCTGCACGCGGGATGGCAGGGGACGGTGGCCAACATCGTCGGCAAAGGGGTCGAGGCGATGACCACCCTCTTTGGCTGCGACCGCAAAGACATACGCGCCGCCCTCGGCCCGCACATCTCCGGCTGCTGCTACGAGGTGGACCAGCCGGTCCGCGACGCCTTTAAAAAGGCCGGCGCCGCCTGGGATCTGGCGGCCAAGGAGCAGGGAGACGGCAAATGGCTTCTGGACCTGGGAGAGGCGAACCGGCTCTTGCTCAAGGACGCCGGGCTTCGCGCCGACCAGATCCAGTCCAGCGACCTCTGCGTAAGCTGCAACCAGGAACTCTTCTTCTCCTACCGCCGCGACGGGGGGGATACCGGCAGACAGGTCGGGTTCATCATGCTGGAGGCATAGCAATAAGCTGTGGCACTTCCGGTAAGGTTCTGATATAAGACGGCATGGCAGTTAGAATCCGTTAGAGGAGGGCTTCATACAGATGCGGACTTTTTTGAAGCTGGCCCTGTTGGCCGTGGCGATCGGCACCATGTTTGGCTGCGCGCACAACTATTACAACATCCCCCAGGAGACGCTTGAGAAGAAGGTGAAGACCATCGGGGTCGCCCCGATCTTCGTCGATCCCGACTCCGATATCAGACACCCGAGCAAGGACGCCATCGTCTCGCTGGTGCGGACCTACAACGCCAGGAACGAGAAGGAGCTGATCGCCAGGCTGCGCGGGACCGGCATCTTCTACGCGGTGAGACAGGTGGACGGGGACCCGGCGCGGCTCTTCTCCACCCTGGTCTCGAACAAGGAAAAACGGGATGACGCCGGAATCATCTACAACAAGTACTTCATCAAGAAGGACGAGTTGAAGCAGCTCATGACCGACAACGGGCTCGACGCCGTCCTCTTCGTCACGGTGAGCGGGCTCACCAGACAGGGGAAAGTCTTCTCCAGCAACTACCTCTCTTACCTGGACACGGAGTTCAACTACCTCGTCATGACCGCGCAGATGATCGACCGCGAAGGGAACACGGTCTGGGAATACCCCAACTTCAGGCGGGCTTCGCTCTCGTTCCCGCTTTTCTTCCCGCTGCAGTACCCCGATTTCGACGAGGCCGCGGCCAACCTGAGCGAAAAAGTCGACGTGAAGTTCAAGACCGTCGCCGGCGTGAACGCCGCCTTCGCCAAAACCGAGGCTTCTGCCATCGCCAACGCACCTGAGGTTTCCGTCCTCTACGCGCGGCAGTTCGACGAGATGCTCGCGCTCATGAAGACCTACAAGCCGCTCTTCGCCAAGGAGAAGGAGAAGGAAGTCCCCGCCCCGGTAAGCGTTCCCTCCGGCTATGCTCCGGCCAAGGCAGCGGCCCCTGTGGCGGCGCCGGTAGCGCCGCAGCCTGCAGCCGCAACGGCGCCTGCTACTGCTGCACCGGCCGCACCTGCAGCACCCGCGCCACTTAAGAGCGGCCCGGTGCAACTGGCTCCGGGCGAAATCGTCCAGGAGGAGCCGCCGGCGAAGTAAATCCCCCTCCGCCATCCCCCTTCGCCCAAGGCTACTGGGGACAAGGAAAAAGCAAAAAGGCGGCGTCGGGATTTTCTCCCTGCGCCGCCTTTTCATATTGCACCTGCGGGGGAACACCCCCGGTCTCTCACAATTCCTCGTAATCCTCCGGATTCTCGCCCTCTTCCGTCGCCGGTTCCGCCTCTTCCTCGTCGTCATAATCCTCGTCGGTAACCCGCTCCAAAAAGGCCTTGTTGCTTTCGATCAGCCTGCGAACCTCGTTGGCAAGCTCGTCCAGATCGTCGTGCCCAAGCGTCACGCTTCCCCCCCTCTGCGCAGCACAGCCCTCTTGTAGAGCTCCAGGTATTTGTGCACCGAGTGCTGCCACGAATAGTCACTGCTCATGCCCCGGCGCATCAGCTTTTTCCAGGAGACCTTGTCCCTGTAGGCAGTCATGGCCCGGTTCATCGCGTCCCAGAGCGCCTCGGCCGTGTACTCCTCGAAGACGAACCCGTTGGGGGTCTTGTCGTTGTCGAGCGCATCGAAGACGCTGTCGGCGAGCCCTCCGGTCCGCCGCACCACCGGAACCGTCCCGTAGCGCATGGCGATCAGCTGCCCCAGGCCGCAAGGCTCGAAGAAGGAGGGCATCAGGAACATGTCGGCGCCGGCGTAGATCTTGGGCGCCAGGGCGTGGTCGAAGCCGCTGGTGAAGGCGATGTTGCGGGCCCCGGCGGCCTTGATGTCGTTGAATGCCTTGAGGTAGCGCTCCTCGCCGTTACCCAGAAGGACCAGTTGCATCGGGGCCTTGGCCATGAGGGGAAGCAACTCGGCAATCAGGTCGAACCCCTTCTGGGCGACCATGCGCGACACCATGCCGAAAAGCGGGATTTCCGGGGAGCTGGGGAGCCCCACCAGCCTTTGCAGCCCGATCTTGTCCACCATCTTGCCGGAAAGGGAGGCATGGCTGTAGTTCTTCATGATCTCCTTGTCCATGGCGGGGTTCCATTCCTCGTAGTCCAGCCCGTTCAGGATCCCGACCAGGTCGTCCTTGCGGGTCTGCAGCACCCCGTGCAGTCCGCATCCCATCTCCGGGGTCTGGATCTCGCTGCAGTAGGCTTCGGAGACGGTGGTTACCACGTCCGCGCTCAGTATCCCGCCTTTGAGGAGGTTGACCTTGCCGTAGAACTCCAGCCCGTCGATGGTGAAGCACTCCTTGGAAAGCCCCATCGGCTGGAGTTCCTCCTTAGGGAAGAGCCCCTGGTAAGCCAGGTTGTGGATGGTGAAGATGATTCCCGTCCTGGCGAAAAAGGGGTCGTTCTTCCTTTCGTGCTTCAGGTAGTGCGGGATCAGCGCGGTCTGCCAGTCGTGGCAGTGTATGATGTCGGGTCGGAAGTCCATCTTCTTAAGCAGTTCGAGGACGCAGCGGCAGAAGAAGGAGAAACGCTCAGAGTTATCCGGATAGTCGCCGCTCGGAGTCCCGTAAAGCTCCTCGCGGGAGAAGTACTCCTTGTTCTCGATCAGGTAGACCGGTATCTCCCCCAGGGAGGCCTGGCGCAGGAACCCCTTTTTCTCGACGCCGTCAACCATGACCGAGGCGCTCTTGCGCCCCTTGCGCACCGCCATACCGCCGCGCTCCACGACGGAGTAAAAAGGCATCATGATGCGTATGTCATGGCCGAGACTCTTCAGCGTCTTGGGAAGAGCGCTGGCCACGTCGGCCAGCCCGCCGGTCTTGGCAAAAGGAGTGACCTCCGACGCCACAAACAAAATCTTCATGTAAAACCTCTAAGACCTTGATATTATAAGGGATATGTTAGATTAATACATCCATTAGGTAAAGGTTTTTCTGTTAATGATTATAATGAGCCTCGCATCCAAGTTCCGGCCCGGGGGAAACCAGGGGGAGTGCCGCGTCGGCCGGCCAGCGTCCGACCTGGGTCCCGGCGCGGGTGACGCAGAGATAGCAAAGCACCGTCCCTGCCCCTTCGAGCCTCAAGGGAGGCAGGGGCACGCGCGCTCCAGCGCTGCGCCCCATGCAGTAGCGGCCGACGCTGCCGCTGCCATGCCAGGCTCCGTCCTTAAGCACCTGCAACTCCCCCTCCCCCTCGCCCAACTGCATGTCGAGCCGCCACTCGCCCCCGCAGACCAGATGCAGCGAGAGCCTGTCCTCCGGCCTGAACGTCTTTTCCAGTGGCTGTACTCCGTCGATGCGAAAATACAGGTACTCCAGGTCGAAGCCGTAATAGAAGGACTGCAGCAGGTTGTCGGCGGCGTGCATGGCGCCCCCCTGCCGGGTAAGGTCGTAGAGCCCCGCCGAGAGCCACTCGAAGTAGTCGTTCACCACACCAGTTATAGCGGGGGTGACGAGCCCCGCAGGCGCGCGCACGAAACCGGCCGGGCGCTCTTTCTTTATCGGCTGGCGCAGCTCCCCGGGAACCTCCAGGGCCAGCAGATGGTAGACGTTCATCAGGTGGCTGCGAAACAGCAGGTCGAACCTCCCTGCATGCGGGGAGAAGTGATCGTCGCCGTACCACCAGAACCAGTCGCTCCCCTGCGCCGCGTAGAGCGCCATGCACGCCTGCCGGGCGGCCTCATCGCTGCTCTCCCCCCCAGCCAAAAGGGTGGCCATCTCCGGGCTTCCCTGCACCGCCGCGGCACGCGCCTTGGCGATGTAATCCCACCCCAGGTTCTCCTCGGGCTTGCCGATCCAGATGCCGTAGTCGGCGTTGATCCACGAACCAGGGTGGACGTGCTCCAGGACGCGCCGCTCGCCGGTCCGCTGCAGCACCTCCGAAAAGGTGGCGAGTTGCACCCAGGGGGTCCGCACCAGGGCGGCGTAGAGCCGGGAAAGGAAGGGAAAGCCGTTGTCCTGGTAGTATTCCCAGGCGTTTTCGCCGTCGAGAATCACCGGCACCACGCGGGCCTGGCGGCTGCGCTGCCTGACCTCCTTCAGCCGTGCCAGGAAATCTCCCACCGCCCTTTCGGTTTCCCATTGGGAGTAGGTGAAGCCGATCAGGTCCGACAGCCCCTGGTCCCGGAAGAAAAGCGAGATCTCGCGCCCGTCCTTGCTGAAGGTGTACGGGTGGTACAAGCAATCGCGCTCCCGGTCCAGCCCTCCCGGCAGCGTATGGGCCAGCACCCGCTCGTCCGAGGCGGTCCAGGGAAGCCCCGTCTGCGCCATAATGCCCAACACCTCGTCGCTCACCGATCCCTCCGAGGGCCAGATCCCGGTCGGTGGAAAGCCGAAGAGCCTCTCGAAGCTGGCGATCGCGTGCAGCAGCTGGGCCCTCGCGTCCTCAGGGTAGCGGAAGGGGATGCTCGGAAGGTTCGCCTTGGGAAGGGCGACCCGCGCGATCCCCGAATCGCACAAAAGCGGCAGGATCGGGTGGAAGTAGGGGGTGACCGAAAGCTCGACCTTCCCCTCTTGATGCAGCTTCTTGTAAAGGGGTATCACCTGGGAGATCAGCTCGCGCTGCGTCTCCAGGAGAAGCTCCTTGTCTTTCTGGCTGAAGTGGCTCCCCTTGCGGATCAGCTCCTTAAAGACGGGGAAGCGCCTCCTCGCCGCTTCCCCGGTCCAGGCGAGATAAAACCAGACCTGGAGGTCCAGTAGATCTTGGTCGCCAAAGGACGCAAGGCGCGCCGCCGCCGCGCCCGGGGCACCCTCCCCGGCCCGGGCGAAGAGCTCCCGGTAGCGGGGGTAGGGCTCGATCATGCGCGGCCGGTTGGCGGAGAAGAAGTTTTCGAGGAGGAAGAGCCGGTCGCTATCGCCCAGTTCGGCAGGCAAGGGGCGGGCCCGCAGCAGGAAGGGATCCACCGCGTCCCCCCCGGCATAGTCAAGGATCTGCTCCAAAAGCGAGGGGACCAGGTTGAATACCACCTTGGCGCCTTCGACCGCCTCGACTATGGCGGGCATGTCGTAGTAGTCCTTCACCGCATGCAGGTAGGCCCAAGGCAGGACGTACTCCCCCCGGACCGGATCCTTGTAGAAAGGCTGGTGCATGTGCCAGAGAAACGACACGTACAGTGGCTCCGTCATCATCACCCCTTTGCGGCGGAGTGGCGCTTGCGCCCCCGGCCCGCAAGCCACCCTACTGCCCCAGTTCCTTCTTCCAGTTCTCCACCTTCTGCATGTACTGCTCGAGGAGCTTCTCCGCCCGCTTCTGCTCCTTCGCCTCGGCCACCACATGGATCACGGGCTGGTACTGGTCAGGCAGCACCAGCACCCAGTCCTGGCCGAAAGAGACCTTGATGCCGTCGATGAAGCTCGCCTCCTTGTCGAGGCTGTCCTCGCTCATCTTGCGCATGATCCCACCCTTTTTCTCCCAGACGCAGGGGACTTTTCCCTGCAAGAAGGAGCTGCGCGGCACCTCCCTGAGCACGTGGGAGAGCGGGGTGCCGACGGTGATGGAGAGTTCGATGGTCTTGGCGACGGTGAACATGCCGTCGAAGGCGGCCTGGAACTTGGGGAAGGCGAAACGCCCCCCCATCGATCCGGCCATGACCACCTCGGGGGAGATGGCCGCCTCGATCATGGAGCGCTCCATGCTCTTCGTGCGGCGCACCGAGCAGCCGTTTTCCTGCGCCATCTGCTCGATGACCGAGGAGGCCGAGACCGGGACGGCGAGAGCGCCCCTGGCGCCGCTTTTCAGCATGAGCGCGGTCATGAGGCAGAGGAGCTCCTCCGGCGCGTGGATCTTGCCGGTCTCGTCGACGAGCACGATTTCCTCGGCGGTCGGGTCGAGCCAAAAGCCCGCTCTCGCCTCCAGGGTGACCACGATCTTGGCCAATTGCTGCAGGGAGTTAGGCTTCTCGTCCACCGTTTTCGAGCCGCGCTGCTCGTCGAGATAGGTGTTGAGCCCGATCACCTCGCACCCCAGGTCGTTCAGAATCTGAGGCAGGATCTGCCCCGCCGGGGAGTGGTTGAAGTCGATCACCACCTTGGCGCCCGCCCCCCTGATGACCTGCTGGTCCAGGCCGCGGAAAAAACCCTCGCGGTAGAAGTCCATCACCTGCGGGAGTTCCGTAATCCCCCCGGGCTCCATGTAATGGGCGCGCCGGAAATTCTCCTTGTAGAAGATCCGCTCCACGTTCTTCCCCATGGAGGAGGAGAAATCGAGTCCGTCGGCATCCAAAAAGACGATCTCGGTGGTAGCGGGATCGTCTGTAGACTGGCGGAAATGCGCCCCCCCCACCTCGCCGAAGGTGCGCAGCTTGTAGCGCAGGATCGGGAGCGAAACCATCCTGATGTCGCGCACGTTGACCCCGGCCGAGAGGATCCCCCCAAGGAAGCTTCTCTTCAGCATGCGGGAGGAGAGGGTCGCGTCGCGCCCCACGAGGACATGGCTTCCCTTGGGGAGCGAGGTGCCGTAGGCGCAGCCGAGCTTGGCCACGAACTCGGGGGTCAGCTCGATGTTGGTGAGCCCCTTGATCATCTCTCCCTCGAAGAGCGACTTCTTCCAGCGCTCCCCCCAGATCAGGTTCCCGGTGACGGTGGAGCCGGACTCGATCACCTTGCGGGGCCAGATCTTCACGTCCCTTTTTATGTAGCTCTCCTCGCCTATGGAGGTGTCGTCGGCGACTACCCCCCCCTCTTCCATCGTGGTGGACGGGCCGACGCTCACGTTGTTGCAGATGACGCAGTCGGTGATTTTCGCCCCCTTCTTGATGTAGACGTTGTCCCAGATGACGGCTCGGGAGAGCTTGACCCCCGGCTCGACGGTGCAGTTGCGGCCGATCACGCTGTCCTTGATCTGGGAGCCCCCCTTGACCTGGGAGTTGTCCCCGACCACCACGGTCCCCTCGACCACCGTTCCCTCCCCGAGTTTTACGTCGAGCCCCAGGCGCAAGTCCGCTCCCGCCATCTCCCGCCTGGACTCGTCCACCTTGACGCTTACCTTCCCCTTCAATATGTCGTGGTGCGCCTCGCGGTAGGAGTCGGTGTTGCCGATGTCACGCCAGTACCCTTTGACCGGGAAACCGAAGAGCTGGGATTTCTTCTTCAAAAGGAGCGGGAATAGGTCTTGCGAGAAGTCGAAGTTCTCCCCCTCTGGGATGTACTTGAAGATCTCCGGCTCGAGCACGTAGATCCCGGTGTTGATGGTGTCCGAGATCACCTCGCCCCACCCCGGCTTCTCCAGGAACTGGGTGATCCGCTTCTCCTTGTCCGTAATCACCACGCCGAACTGCAGCGGGTCTTTGACGGAGGTGAGCGTGATGGTGGCCAAGGCCTTGCTGCTCTCGTGGAAGTCGATCACCTTCTGCAGGTTGAAATCGGTAAGGAGGTCGCCGCTTATGATCAGGAAGCGCTCGTCCAGGAATTTCTCCGCGCATTTGACCGCCCCCGCCGTCCCCATGTCCTCAAGGGGGGTGACGTAGGTGATCCTCACGCCGAGGTCGGCGCCGTCCCTAAAGAAGTTCTTGATCACGCTGGGCTGGTGGTAGAGCAGCATGACCAGGTCGGTAATCTGGTATTTCTTCAGAAGTTCGACGATGTGGAGCATGATGGGACGGTTCATCAGCGGAACCATCGGCTTGGGGATGTTGCAGGTAAGCGGCTGCATACGGGTACCAAAGCCACCCGCCATAATCACTGCCTTCATAGAAACCCTCCAGAGATAACCGCAAGACATTAAGATTAAGATTTTAAGATTGAGATTGAGATTGAGGTTAAGCGGGAGACCAGCTCACCGTTCAGGTGAAGGCGCCCTTCTGCCTCTTGGCAAGGACCCGGGAGATCTCGTCCTTCAACTCCTGCAGGTCGCTCGACTTAACTACGTAGCCATCGGCAAGCCAGGCCGAAAAGTCGTCCTTGTAGCAGGAAAAGGCGGTGCAGAGGATCACCGGAAGGGTGTGGCGCTCCTTGACGATGCGCTGCAAAAGCTCGATGCCGCTTTCGTTCTTCAGCTTGATATCGATGACAGCCAGGTCGAAATTGTCCGATTCGAGTTTTTCCACCGCTTCCAGCGCCGAGGCGGCGGTCACCACGGCATAACCTTCGTCGCTTAGCTCCTGCGCATATAAAAGCCTGATATTCGCCTCGTCATCTACCACCAGCAGTTTTGCCATGTCAGATATTCTCCTTTTTAGTCAAGAGCCTGATGCTATAGGTATTGCCGCCGCCAGGGCGGCTGAATATGTTTAGGGAATTCCCCTGTCGCTCCAGGATCGACTTGCACAGTGCGAGCCCCACCCCCTCCCCCATCTCCTGGGTCTGGAAGAAGGGGGCGGTGAGCGCCTCCTGGGCAGTCTCGGTTAAAGGCTTGCCGCTGTCGCTGATCCGGAGCAGGACGCCGTCCCCGTCGTTAAGGCTCTCGATGTGGAGCTCACCCCCCTGCTCCATGCAGGCCAGCGCCGTCGCGGTGATGGTCTTCAGGCAGTAGCTGATCTGCTTGTAGTCGATGCGGACCATGGGAAGCTCGGGGCTTAGCTCCTGCCGGCAAACCACCCCAGCCTGCTCCATGACCCCTTCCAGGTCGGACAGCGCCTTGGTCACCAGTTCGTTCAGATCCCAGAAATCGGTGACGGGGAAAAGCGACTCGGAGTAGTCCAGCACCTCGGAAAGGACGTCTTCCAACTGCCGGGTCTCACGCACGATCGATTCGAGGTAGCTCCGCTTCTCGTCGTCCTCGGCGCTTCCTTTCAACAGGGTGCGGGCGAAGCCGCCGATCACCATGAGCGGGTTGCGGATGGAGTGCGCTATGCTGGAGGTGATCTTTCCTACCAGCGCCATCTTCTCCATCTTCACTATCAGTTCCTGCTGCTCGCGCAGCTTCAAGTTTGCCGACTTCTGCTTGGCAACCTCCTCCTGGAGCCGCTCGTAGAGAGAGGCCCGCTCCAGCGCGAAGGCGACCGGAAAGGCGAAGGTCTCCAGGGACTGCATGTCCTGCAGGGTGATCGGCTTTTGCGTGATGCAGTTGTCGGCAATGATGACGCCGATGCGGCGGTTGCGGGAGATGAGAGGCATGACCAGGAAGCAGTCGACCCCGAGTATGCGGGCGAGCCCCCGGTCGAGGTCCGGGTTGTTCAGCGCGTTTTCCACCAGGATGGGCTTTTTCCCCTGCAGGGCGCGGTTGAAGATGTGCCCCTGGTCGGCAAGCGGTACGGTGAGCTGGTTCAGGATATCGTGGAACTTGACCTTTTCCGAGGTGAGCTTGGTCTTTTGGAAGTCGCGGGCCAGTTCCCTCAGGGTGAAGTTGCTGCGGCCGATGTCTTCCCAGGTCCGCCACGCCTCCTCGTAATCCCTGGGGCCGACGCCGAGGTATCCCCGGATATGGCGGCGCTCCTTGTCGGTCATCAGCAGGAAGGCGCGGTTCATGCCGAACCCTTTTCCTGCCGTGATCGCCGTCATGGCGATGGAAAGCACCTCGTCGAGGTCGATGGAGGTCTGCAGCACGATGCCGACCTCGCGCAGGAACTTGATCTCGCGGGTCTTGCTGTTTAAGAAGCTCAGCATCGCTCCCATCTGAGCCTTTTGTTCCTGGAACTCGTTCATGATGAAAGGAAGGACGTCGGAAAGCGGGTAACCGGACCCTTTCATGCGGGCCAGGTCATTTTTGAAACGGGGGCACTCAACGCATTTCTCTACCACCCTGCGGCGGTGCGAGCTGTAGAGATCTTCCTCTCCCTCACCGACATAGGGGCAGTTCTCCGGTTCGATCTCTTCCTTGCTCCAGCAACATTCCCAATCCAAGCTACCTCCAGGAACCGTCTTCATGATCTGGACACCGCGGAAACTGGGAAATTATAGCAGTCTCTTTTGTCATATCAAGAGCATTGTACGCTTTTAAGTAAAAACATTAATTAATATTTTAGATTTAAAAACGGGGGCGCGGCAGCTTCGGATAGCGCCGGAGCGGCGACACCGGGAGGGCCAGCCGAGAGAGAGAATGAAGCGATGTAGAGGGTAAAGCCCCCCAAGCAAAATGAACAAAGGCAGATTAACAAGCGGCATATCTCCCGTGTAGGAAAGCTGCCGTCTGCCGAATCTGCCTTAATCCCCGATTGCTTCCGGGGGCCCCGCATCTAGAATGGGTTTTATTTCCCCGCGATCATCCTCAGTTTTTCCATCTGCATGATGGTCACCTTGTTGCCTTCCATCTCAATCACCCCCTCGTCCTTCATCTTCTTGAAGGTGCGGGAGAGGGTTTCGCTGACGGTGCCCAGGCGGGAGGCTAGCTCCCCCTTGCGCATGTCCAGTTCCAGATAGGTTTTCCCCTGATAGCTGGTGCTCTTTCTGGAGGCGAGTTCCAGAAGGTAGGATGCGAGCCTGGCGGGGGCGTCGGCGAAGGAAAGCTCCTCGATCTGGTGCGCGAAGCGTCGCAACAGCATGGAGAGCGAGGCGATCAGGTTCATCGAGAACCGCGGGTTGCGCTCCAAAAGCCCCATGAACGAGCCCCTGGAGAAGAAGAGTACCTCCCCTCTCTCGACGCCGCGCGCCTCGGCCGGGTACTTGCCGTCACCGAAAAACGCGGCCTCGGCGAAGGTCTCGATGGGGTGCACCATGTGCAGCACCTTCTCCCTGCCTTCCGGGGAGATCTTGCAGAGCTTGAGCGCGCCCGAAGCGAGGAGGTAGAACCCTTCCGCCTTCTCCCCCTCGGTGAACAGCGTCTCGCCCTTGGCGAAGGCTCGACGCACGGCGATGCCGGCTACCTCCGCCACATATTCGTCTTCCAGCCCCGAGAACAGCAGCGCTTTCTTGATGATCTCTTTATTTTCCATCCCCACCTTTTACCCTAAAGCAAAAACAAAGGTCAAGCGACAATCGAATCCCCCTCCCCCTCCTGTCCTTTCTTTACTTCGCCCCCCATCTAAGGTATCATGCCGAACTTCATGAAAAAGACCCTGTACGCTTACATCTTCAAGGAAATCCCCACCCCTTTTCTGGTCGGCATGGTGACCTTCACCTTCGTGCTCCTCATGGGACGCTTTCTCAAGCTCGCCGAGATGGTGGTGGAGAAGGGGGTCCCCTTCGGCGACGTGGTGCGTATGGTGGCCTACCTCCTTCCCCCTTTCTGGCTCTTCACCATCCCCATGGCGCTTTTGCTCGCCATGCTGCTTGCCTTCGGCCGCCTTTCCGGCGACAGCGAAATCACCGCCATGAAGAGTTGCGGCATCAGTCTCTACGGGCTTCTCCCCCCCCCTTTGCTGTTCGCCGCCTGCGCCGCCCTCGCCTGCCTGTGGGTTACCGTTTACGCCGTCCCCTGGGGGAACTCCGGCTTCAAGAAGCTGATGGTGGAGATCGCCCAAAGCAGCGCCGGGATCGCCATCAAGGAGAAGATCTTCAACAACGCCTTTCCCGGCATGGTGGTCTACACGCAATCACTGGACACCAAGGCGCAGACCATGGGGGGAGTGATCGTCCACGACGAGAGGGACCCGCGCACCCCGACCACCATCTTCGCTTCCACCGGCGCCCTGGTATCCGACCCGAAAAACAACTCCATGGAGTTCCAGTTGCGTAACGGCTCCATCCACCGCGCCGAAGAGCAGGGGGGGTACCGGATGGTGCAGTTCCAGGAATACAACCTCCGGGTCGCGCTCGCCGACGGCAGCAACAAGGCGACCAGGAAGGTGAGCGAGATGACACTCCACGAGTTGCTCCACCCTCCCAAGGGAACGCAGCAAAAGGAGATCCTCGCCAGGAACCTCGAATACCACAGCCGCCTGGCACTCCCGTTCTCCTGTTTCGTCTTCACGCTCTTGGCCATACCGCTTGGGATCCAGAACCGGCGCTCGGGGAAGGCTGCCGGGTTTTCTTTGAGCATCGGCGTCATCCTCCTTTACTACGTCACCCTCTCCGCCTTCGATACGCTGGGCGAGCGGGGCACGCTGCCGCCGCTGCTTGCCGGGTGGAGCCCGAACTTGGTCTTCCTCCTGGCTGGGGCCTACCTGTTCAAGAAGACCGCCGACGAGGAGCGTCTCCCCATCTTCTCTCTTTACCCGCGCCTCAAGGAGGCGTTGCGGGGACGCCTTAGCAAGGGGAGAAAGCGATGAACATCCTCACCCGCTACGTCGCCCGGACCTATGTAAAGATGCTCTCGCTCTGCCTCGGCTCCTTCATCGCCATTTACCTGGTGGTGGACTTCATGGAGAAGGTCTCCCGCTTCACGCGCTACGGCGCGAGCTGGAAGCACCTGGCCCTCTTCTTCATCACCAAGATCCCGGAGATGATCATCGATGCGGCGCCCCTTGCCGTCCTGATGGCGACGCTGCTCACCCTCGGGACCCTCTCCCTTACTTCGGAACTCACCGCCATCCGCAGCTGCGGGGTGAGCCTCTTCCGGATCAGCCTCCCTATCCTGGTCATCTCCATCCTCATGAGCCTCGGGGTGCTGGCGATAGGAGAGTTTGTGCTTCCCAAAACCTATGCGCAGCGCACCTACATCCAGGAGGTGCTGATCCAGAAGAAAAGCCCCAGCGCCTTTTTCCGGCAGCAGAACATCTGGTTCAGGGAGGAGGGGACGGTGCTTAGGGCGAGCCTTTTCGAGCCGGCAAGAAACGAGCTGAAAGGGATCACCCTGTGGGAGCTGCAGCCGGGGACCGGGGAGCCGCTCAAGCGCACCGAAGCCGACCTCGCGATCCTAGGAGCTAAGGGATGGGTGTTCCGGGACGCGGTGGTGCGACAGTTCAGGAATGGGGAGGTTAGCGCCACGCAGAAGTACCGGGAGCTGCCGGTAGCGCTCCAGCTGAAGCCCGCCGACTTGAAGACGCTGGGGAAATATTCGGACAGCATGTCCCTTGTGGAGCTGAGCCGCTACTGCAGGAAGCTAAGAGCCAGCGGCTACGACCCCACCAGGTACGTGACCCAGATGCACAGCAGGATCTCCATGCCTTTCGGCTGCGCGGTGATGGCCTTTTTGGGGATCCCGTTCGCGCTGCGCGGCGGAAGGTCGAGCGGCATCGCCTTCGGAGTCGGCCTCTCCATCGGGGTCGGCTTCCTCTACGTCATCGTCAACTCCGTGATCATCTCGGTGGGACAGGTGGGGCTATTGCCGCCGGTGGTGGCGGCTTGGGCGACGAACTTCATCTTCTTCGTGGCGGGTGCGTGGCTGTCGCTGACGATTGACAACTGACAAGCGGGAATCGACAATGTTTGGGTGTAGTTAGATCGACTCAATGGAGGGTCGCATGCTTCGCAAACTGTTTTTCCTACTGCTGGTCCCCTTGCTCCTCCCGATAGTAGCCGCAGCACAGACGCCGGCGCCCAAAAAGCCGGCAGCTGTGACCCTCTTCCCCTTGAGCGTCCTTTCCATCATCCCGGCACAAGGCGAACCCGGCACCGCCGTCACCCTGAACGGCACCGGCTTCACCACGGGGACAGCCGTGTTCCTCGGGACCCGGCAGCTCCCGGCGACGCTGGTGGGAAACCGGCTGCTGACCGTAGAGCTTCCCGACCTCCCCCCCGGCGTCTACGCGCTCTACCTGAAGCGGGAGGACGGCAGCACCAGCAGGGCTTTCAACTTCGCGTTGCAGCCGCAAAAACCGGTCGCGACATCCCTCTCCCCCGACACGGTGACCGCCTGCTCCACCGGCAGGGAGCGCGAGGTAGCGGTAGCCGGCGCCAAATTCCAGCCAGGAGCCCGCGTCTTTTTGGACGGCGCCGCGCTCACCACCCGCTTCATTTCCCCGGCCGCACTCTCCTTCACCGCCCCGGCGGTCGGCGCCGGCCTGCACCAGGTGCAGGTAAAGAACCCTTCCGACGCGGGTTCCGGGGTACTGGCGCTTTTCATCGACGCGAAGCCGGAGATAGCGAGCGTCACCATCGGCCGGGAGTTCGTTAGCGCTTACGAGTTGGTCCTAACGGGGAAGAATTTCCAGCAGAGTTCGGTGCTGGTAGCGGACGGGAAAAGGGTCGGGACGGGAGAGCAGATAGCGACCGAGCGGGAGCGGCTGATTTATCTGGGTTGCAACCAGCTGGTCTACGAGCGCCACCCCTACGACCCGACCCCAAAAGAGATCCGGCTGCAGGTAGTAAATCAAAACGGGGAGGAGAGCGCCCTGTTCACCATCAGCGCCCCCTGACCCCGCACTAGCGCAGCGACTCCTCCAGCACCACGAGATAGCCGTCGGGGTCGAAGCACCAGAGTTCCTTGGTGCCATAGGGCTTTTGCTGCAAGGGGTAGAGGATCTCCAGATCCTCCTCCAGAAGTTCCTGGTAAACGTCCTCTATGTCCGGGACGCTCAGGTGAAGCGTCATGCCGACCCCTTTGGGGAAACCCTCCAGGCGAGCCTCCAGAATCGGGTGCAGTTGCCCGACCGCGTCATCCTCCACGAAGTAGACCTTGCAGCCCTCCAGCGTCAGCACCAGGTGTTCCGGAGCCCCCACAGCGGTAAGCGCCCGGTGCACCGGCAACCCCATGATCCCCGCGTAGAAGGCTTCCGTAGTGCCCAAGTCGGCGACGGAGAGCTGAATGGAAAAGGGGGAAACCACGAAATCTCCTTCAGCCCGGCTGTTTGACGCAGGCGGCACACCGGGCTGCACCTTTTTCTACTCGCCGAACCAGGCGCTGGTGTACCTGCTGATCACTACCAGCGAGTTGGTGAAGATCAGGATACCGACTAGTACCATGAACAGGCCGGTGATGATCTCGAACAGGCGTATGTGCCGTTTGAAACGTTTGAAGAACACCAGGAACTGGTGCAAGGCGAGGGAGGCGAGGAAGAACGGGATGGCGAGCCCCATTGAGTAGGCAAGGAGCAGGCAGACGCCGCGCCCCTCGGTGGCTGCCACTGCCAGGATGGTGGCGAGAATGGGGCCGATGCAGGGGGTCCACCCCGCCGCGAAGACCACTCCGACGACGAAGCTTCCCAGGTAGCCGGCCGGCTTTCTGTGCAGGGTGAGCTTCTTTTCCCCCAGGAGCAGCCCTATGTCGAAGAGCCCCGAAACATGGACGCCGAAGATGACGATCATCGCCCCGCCGATGCGCCTGATGGCCGTCTTGTGCTCCTGCAGGAAATCGCCCAGAAAGCTGGCCGAGGCCCCCAGGATGACGAAGACGCAGGTGAAGCCCGCAATGAAGAGCAGCGAGTGGATAATGGTCTGCTGCCGCACCTTGTGGGAAGGGTGCTCAGCCTGCAGGTCCGCGAAGGAAAGCCCGGTGATGTAGGTGATGTAGGAAGGGATAAGCGGCAAGACGCAAGGGGAGAGAAACGACAACAACCCTGCGACGAAGGCGCCTACTATGCTGATGTTCTGCGCTTGCATGGTTGTACCTCCTCGGTGTTGTAGAACCCGCCCGGCGCCGCCGGTACTGCTACTTTTGCTGCATCAGCCCTTCAAGGTACCCTACCACCTCGGGAGAGCTCCACTCCACCCCGCCGATCACCTTCTTCCTGATCATCCCCTTGCCGTCGACGATGAAGGTTTCGGGAACGCCGGTGGTGCCGTAGCGCCTGGAGACACTGCCGTCGGTATCGAGCAGCGCCGGTAGCGCGACCCCGTTTTGCCTGAAGAACTCCTGCACCGCCTGCTTCCCACCCTCGTCAATGGAGATGGCAAGCATCTGGAAGTTCTTCCCCTGCATGATCTGGTTCAGTTTCACCATGGAGGGAATCTCCTCCCGACAGGGGGGACACCAGGTGGCCCAGAAGTTGACCAGCACCACCTTCCCCTTCAGCGACGAAAGCTGCACCTGCTTTCCGGAAAGGTCGCTCAGGGTGAAGTCGGGGGCGGCGGCGCCTTCCTGCGCCGGGACCTCCTTCTTGGAGCAGCCAGAGGCCATGACGGCGAGGAGCAGTAACAGCACGGCAAGGATACGTTTCATTACTTTCTCCCGGGTTGCACTATATTGTATTTTTCCATTCTGTAAATCAGAGTATGGCGCGGTATGCGCAGAAAACGGGCGGCCGCGGTCTGGTTCCAGTCGCACCTTTCCAGTGCCTCCAGCACCACCTCCCGCTCCAGTTGCTCCAGTGAATACCCTCCGGGCGGAAGCCTGAGCACGCTCCCCTCGGCGGGGGACGAGGTGGCCGATATCTTCTCGGGGAGTTCGTCCGCACCGATCCGGTCGCTCTCCCGCATGATCAGCAGGCGTTCGACCGTGTTTTCCAGTTCCCTCACGTTTCCCGGCCAGCTGTACGCCTGCAGCCTCTCCAGAGCCTCTTTCTCAAAGCTCACCCCTTCGGCCCCGAACTTGGCACAGAAGTAGCGCAGCAAAAGCGGCACATCCTCCACCCGTTCCCTCAGAGGAGGGAGCTGGATCGGGATCACGGAGAGACGATAATAGAGATCCTCGCGGAACTTCCCTTCCACGATCCAGCGCTCCAGATCCGCGTTCGTCGCCGCCACCACCCGCAGATCTATCTTCTGCAAAGAGGTGCCGCCAACAGGTTCTACCACGCGCTCCTGCAGGACGCGCAGCAGTTTTGGCTGCAGTTCCAGGGGGAGGTCCCCCACCTCGTCCAGGAAGATGGTGCCGCCGTCGGCCAGTTGGAACTTCCCCTCTTTGTCCCTGATGGCCCCGGTGAAGGCCCCCTTGACATGGCCGAAGAGCTCGCTCTCCAAAAGGTCCCTGGGGATGGCCGCGCAGTTGACGGCGATAAAAGGGGCTCCGCGACGGGAGCTGCCGGAGTGAATGGCGCGCGCCACCAGTTCCTTACCGGTTCCCGATTCGCCGGTGATGAGGACGGTGGCCTCGGTGTCCGCCACCTTGCGCACCACCGAGAAAACCCCTTCCATGGCACGGGAAGTGCCGACGATGCTCTTGAACTCGACGCGCCCGGAGAGTTCCTCCTTCAGCAGCCGGTTCTCCTCCGAAAGCCCCTGCAGTTGCAGCGCCTTCAGCACGGTGACCTTCAGCTCCTCACGGTTGAACGGCTTGGTGAGGTAATGGAAAGCCCCCAGCTTCATCGCCTCCACCGCGGTGTCGATGGCTCCGAAAGCGGTCAGCACGATGACCACAGTGGCAGGCGAGCTTTCCTTAATGGCGGAGAGAACCTCGAACCCGCTCTTTCCCGGCATCTTCAGATCCGTGATGACTACGGCCGGCAACTTCTCCGCGAAGAGCTGCAGCCCGGCGTCGCCGTCGGCAGCGGTGTACACGTCGTACCCCTCCTGCTGCAGGTTGTACTCGAGCACGCGCCGTAATGAACTGTCGTCGTCTATGACTAGTATTTTTGCGGGCATAGGTCCTGGGAGGGCGCCAGAGGCTGGAACGGGCGCCAGTGTCAATTTTTAACCGATTTGAACGGGGAGGGCAACCTTTTTATAATGAACCCGGTCCGGCAAGCTTGCGGCGGGAAGAGCCTCAGGGGAGGAAAGTTCGAAGAGTAGCTTTGGGTTTGTTAGAAGGCTCGATTCAGAAAGGGAACAGTAGGGGGTGCAGGAGCGGATGCAGTTAGCGGGGTGGAGAGAAAAGCGCGCGCGTTTCCATCCGATGCGGCAAAGCGGCATCAGCTGAACTGCGGAGCCTGAAAAGCGAAGGAGCGGCGCTAGGGTCGACGCCCCCTCGGTCTGCGCGGGTAGCCGAGGTAGCTTTGCGTCAGCTCGCGGGTTCCTATGGCCAGCGGGAGCAGGTTTTCGTGCTTCTGCAGGGTCTCGGGGAGCGAAGATCCGTCCGTGATGATGTAATCGTCCTCACCGAGGCAGGTCTTGGCGAAGAATCTGCCCGCTGCGCTGCAGAAAATGTTGATGCTAAAAGTCTCTCCGTTGACTTCCAACTCAGTTGAGTGTAGCAGCATCTCTTCGTCCACTTTACCCCCCGAATTAACTCATTTCTATCGAATGGACATTTCAACAGCAAAAAGCGGACCAACGAAATGAGGGGAAACGGACCATGCTCGACGGGAAGCGGCAAACTATCAGCAGTACAGAGGTTAAAAAAATGAGCACCGACTAAGCGGTGCTCATTAATGGAAGGATGCCTTTGTTAAACTAAGTTATTTTTCGTACCTGAGGGATGTGGCGCAGTTATATGACGGCAACCGCGACGGTTATTTGACGCGAGTCACAACATATTCGGCAAGTTCGGCAAGCGCGTCGCGGGTGGCAGAGGTGGGGAATTTCTCCAAGTGCTGCTTGCAGAGGACCACGTGTTCGCCGGCGGAGGCGACGGTATGCTCAATGCCGCCGTAGCGCTGCACCAGCTCCAGCACTCGGGCGAAATCCTCATCCGAGAGGAGTTCCTTTTCCACCACAGAGGCAATCAGGTCGCGCTCCTGGCCGGTGCAGTTCCTGAGCGTGTGGATCAGGGGAAGAGTGATCTTCCCTTCCTCAAGGTCGTGGCCGATGCTTTTGCCGAACTGCTCTTCGCTGGCGGTGTAGTCCAGGGTGTCGTCCATCAGCTGAAAGGCGATGCCGAGATCCATGCCGTAATCCGCCAAGGCCTGCCTGTGCATGGCGTCGGCCCCGCCCAGGATGGCACCCACCTCGCAGGCAGCGGAGAGGAGGATCGCCGTTTTGCTCCGGACCACCTCGATGTAGCGCTCCACGGTGATGTCGAGGTCAGAGGTGCAGACCAACTGCAAAACTTCCCCTTCGGCTATGATGGTGGTGGCGTCCGCCAGAACCTTCAATATGCGCAGGTCGCCGTCAGCAACCATCAGGGAAAACGACTTGGAGAAGAGGAAATCACCTACCAGAACCGACGCCTCGTTGCCCCATAGCGTGTTGGCCGAGGCAAGCCCACGGCGCAGGTTGGCGTTGTCGACGACGTCGTCGTGCAGCAGGGTTGCCGTGTGGATAAACTCCACGACGCTTGCCAGCGGGACGCTGCGATTGCCATCGTAGCCGCAAAGCCTGGCAGCCAGGAGCACCAGGGCGGGGCGGATACGCTTGCCGCCGCTGGACAGCACATACTCACCCACCTTGCGAATAAGTGGGACATCCGACTGCAGATCCTTCTTGAACTGCAATTCCACGTTTTTCAGGTCTTCCCCGATGAGGGCAAGCGCTGCATCCATAAGAGGCCTCGATATTATGCGCGCGCGACTGCATCACTGCGCTTAGGATTTCTTAACACTACGAAATTACGCCGGATTTTCCAAGGTGGGTTCGCTTTGGAACGACGGGACACTTTAGCAAATCCTTTCTCATTATTCAAGGCATTTGAGCGGTTAAGCACTGCGGCCACGGCTAAGAACGCGAAAGGGAGGCCGGACAGCCCCCCCCTTTCCCCAACGATCTTATTTTCCCTTAGCGGCTCAGGCCGCCTCTTTTTCTCGGTTCAAGAGGCCGCATCGCCTCAGCTCCTTCTCGAGCCTGCCCTTGCTGAGCCCGAGCGCCCGGCACATCTTGTCGGTGTTGCAGTGGTAACGCTCCATCGCCATCAAAAGCAGCGCCTTTTTAAGCGATAGCGACAGCTTGTCCATCACGTGCTCCTGCGATGTCGCCGAGATCAGTGCAAACAAAGGCTCCAGGCTTTTCTTGAAAAGCTGTGCGCTCTCTTCCACATGCACCGGGTTTTGTTTTTTCATTTGGTTCACCCTCACCAGATTATTCACGATACTATCCATGTCCTCATTCACCAAGCGCCAGATGTCCGAATCGTTCCCCAGTGTCAAGATGACGGCAATGCGCTCGGCGGAAGCAGCCGGCTGCCGTTTCACCAGCACCACCTCCATGGCGCCGAACCCGCCGCTGCAGTGGTCCGCGCTCGCACCTGCAAATCTATCATCCATACCCCACCTCCGCGTACCCGCCCCAGCGGTTCAGGACCGAGCCATGCCGCGTCCATAGCCGGCACAGCTGCCGCCGGTAGATTCAACCGATACAACTGCCGTACCAAAGTCCGCGCCGCCCGCTCTTGCGCCTAAACTGCCGTCCCATTTGGTTTTTATCGAAACGACAGGCGAGAAAAGGAGCAAAGACCCGCTTACGGCGTGTTCATACCTTGCACATTCAGCTGTTCCATGTGCAAAACCCGCCATTCTAATGGACACCATTCACCCCACTGCTAATGAGACTTTTTACAGACAAGAAGACGGCACCTCCCGGCCGTCCCGGGAACCGTAATGGCTCGCACGAAGGCACGCGGCCACCCGTTTTGCGCGTTCCGCAACAGGTTCGCCCCTTCGATGTTCTCCGGGCGAGCGCCGCTGTGCAGACTTGAATAAAAACTAATCTATGCTATCATCCCCCGACGCACATGAGAATCGACCTGCCAGCAGCCTAACAAAAGCCCGCGGAGGGGACATGCAGACACAGCAGCTTTGGGAGCGGTACAAGAACCGGCTCTACCACGACGCCGAACTGGAGCTGAGCGTCGACACCAGCCGTATCGATTTCCCGGAGGGGTTCCTGGAGGAGATGGAGCCGCGACTGCAGCAGGCTTACCAGGAGATGGAAGCGCTGGAAAAAGGTGCCGTCGCCAACCCGGACGAAAACCGGATGGTGGGGCACTACTGGCTCAGGGCTCCCGAACTGGCGCCGGAGGCGCCCCTTGCCGAGGAGATAACGTCGACGCTGGCCGCCATCAAGGCGTTTGCCTCCTCAGTGCATGGGGGGAACATCGCCGCCCCCGACGGCCACCGCTTCACCGACCTCTTGATCATCGGTATCGGCGGCTCCGCGCTGGGGCCCCAGTTCGTCGCCGACAGCCTGGGAGGGCCAAAGGATCTCCTGCGCATCTGGTTCTTCGACAACACCGACCCGGACGGTATGGACAAGGTCCTCTCCGGGATCGGCACCGCTCTGAAACAGACCCTGGTAGTGGTCATATCCAAGAGCGGCGGCACCAAAGAAACCCGCAACGGGATGCTGGAGGCGCGCCAGGCGTTCGAACGCGCCGGGCTGCATTTCGCCGGTCATGCCGTAGCTGTAACCGGCAGCGGCAGCGAGTTGGACGGGACCGCATCCAGGGAAAGCTGGCTCGGGGTCTTCCCCATGTGGGACTGGGTCGGCGGGCGCACCTCGGTCACGTCCGCAGTGGGGCTTCTCCCCGCAGCCTTGCAAGGCATCGATGTGGACAGGTTGCTCGCCGGAGCGCGCGCCTGCGACCAAAAAACGCGTTGCCGGGTGACACGGGAAAACCCCGCCGCCCTCCTGGCCCTCTCCTGGTTCCACGCCACCCAGGGGAAAGGCGCCCGCGACATGGTGCTGCTTCCCTACAAGGACAGGCTGCTTTTGTTCTCCCGCTACCTGCAGCAACTCATCATGGAATCCCTCGGCAAGGGGTTGGACCGCGACGGGAAAGAGGTACTGCAGGGGATCGCCGTTTACGGCAACAAGGGTTCCACCGACCAGCACGCCTACGTGCAGCAGCTGCGGGAAGGCGTGCACAACTTCTTCGTCACCTTCATCGAGGTGCTCAAGGACCGCCAGGGCCCATCTATGAAAGTGGAGCCGGGTGCGACCTCCGGCGATTATCTCTCGGGCTTTTTCCAGGGAACGCGATCCGCACTCTATGAAAAGGGACGGGAATCGGTTACTATCACCGTCCGCGAGCTCTCCCCCGAGAGCGTCGGGGCCCTCATCGCCCTTTATGAGCGCGCAGTGGGGCTGTACGCCTTGCTCATCAACGTTAACGCCTACCACCAGCCGGGAGTCGAGGCTGGGAAGAAGGCCGCCGGCGCCGTGCTCAAACTGCAGGGGGAAATCCTCGAGATGCTCAGGCGGCAACCGAACCGGGAATTCACCGGCGAGGAGATGGCGCTGGCCCTGGCGCGCCCGGAAGAGGTGGAGACCACCTTCATGATCTTGAGGCACCTTGCCGCCAACGGCGACCACGGGGTGAGCGTCGCCGTAAAGGACAAGATCTGGGAAAACAAGTACCGCAGCATAGGTTAGCAAGATAGGGGAACAGATGAAGACGGTAGATCTGAGAAGCGACACGGTGACTTCGCCGTCGCAGGCGATGCGCCGGGAAATGGCGAATGCCCCGGTCGGAGACGACGTCTACGGGGAGGACCCGACGGTAAACCGGCTGGAGTCCATGGCGGCAGAGTTGCTGGGGAAGGAGGCGGCGCTCTTCGTCCCCACGGGGACCATGGGGAACCTGCTCGCCCTCTTATCGCACTGCGGGCGCGGTGACGAGTACATCGCCGGGCAGGAAGCGCACATCTACCGGTGGGAGGGAGGAGGCGGCGCCATCTTCGGCGGGATACAGCCGCAGCCGATCGAATTCGAAGAGGACGGAACACTCGATCTCGAAAAGGTGCGGCGCGTAGTGAAGCCTGCGGATTACCATCACCCCGTCACCAGGCTCCTCTGCCTCGAGAACACTCAGGTGGGGAAAGTGTTGCCGCTCGACTATCTGACAAAGGCTGCGGAGCTTGCCCAAAGCCTCGGGCTTTCCCTGCACCTTGACGGGGCCCGGGTCTTCAACGCGGCCGCATACCTGGGGGTCCCCGTCGCCACCATCGCCGCCCATTTCGACTCGGCCTCGGTCTGCCTCTCCAAGGGACTCGGCGCCCCCGCAGGCACGGTACTTTGCGCCAGCCGGGAGTTCATCGGCCGCGCGCGCCGCTGGCGCAAGGTAGCCGGCGGCGGCATGCGCCAGGCCGGCATTCTGGCCGCGGCCGGCATACATGCACTGGAGAAGAACCTGCAGCGGCTGACCGAGGACCACGAGAACGCGGAACTCCTGGCCGCGGGCCTTGGGCACATCGAGGAACTCCTGGTGAGCCAGGCGCGCACCAACATCCTCTTCGTCACCCCCCCGGCCGGCAGCGCCGACCGTTTGCGCAAGACTCTCGCCGCCGAAGGGATACTCCTTGGCGGGGGCGACCAGATCCGCCTAGTTACCCACCTGGACGTTACCAGCGCGGACGTGGAGCGCACCGTCGCCGCCTTCAAAGGCTTCTTCGCGGCAGGAGGTAAGTGACGTGGCCGAGATAAACTGGGGCGATTTCGAAAAAGTGGAACTGCGGGTGGGGACCGTGCTGGAAGTGGAGGAATTCCCTGAAGCGAGAAAGCCTGCCTACAAGCTGCTGGTGGATTTCGGCGAAGCAGGCGTGCGGAGGTCGAGCGCGCAGATCACGAAGCACTACCAGAGGGAAGAACTGGTGGGAAAGCAGGTGATCGGTGTCTGCAACTTTCCGAGAAAACAGATCGGGCGCTTCTTTTCCGAGGTGCTCATCACCGGCTTTGCCGATGAAAACGGCGACATAGTTCTAGCTATCCCCGAGCGCCCCGTCCCCAACGGCAGCAGGCTCTGCTGAGCTAACCCCTGATCCTCAGGGCTTCCGCATAGACCTCGCTTTTGTGGAGGCCCGTCTCCAGGGTCACCCTCTTCACGGCGTCCTTCAGGGTCATCTCTTCAGAAGACAGATACTTTTGCAGCAGCTCTTCCATCCCCGGGGCGTCGGTTGCCTCCGGCTCCTCCGCGGGGGTGACCAGGATCGCCACCTCCCCTCGGATCTCCCTCCCCTGCACCTCTGTTACCAGCGCCGAAAGCCTGCCGCGCAGGAACTCCTCGTACATCTTGGTAAGCTCGCGCGCCACCACGACCTCGCGATCCCCCATGGTTTCCAGCATGTCCTGCAGAGTCGCCAGCAGGCGCTTGGGCGACTCGTAGAAGATCAGCACTGCCCTGTCTGCGACAAGCGACTGCAGCCGCTCGCGCCTTTTCCCCTGCCTGTTGGGAAGAAACCCTGCGAAACTGAAATAGTCGGTGGGAAGCCCCGATGCGGAGAGAGCGGTGACGGCCGCGCAGGCGCCGGGAATGGGGACCACGGAGATCCCCCCCGCGACCGCGTCGCGCACCAGCTGGTAGCCCGGATCCGAGATGCAAGGGGTCCCGGCGTCAGTGATGAGAGCAACGCTCTCCCCCTCGCGGAGCCGGTCCAGGATCTTGTCCCCCTTCAGGTCCTTGTTATGGTCGAAGTAGGAGGTGAGCGGCTTGGAAATGCCGAAATGGGTGAGGAGCTTCCTGGAGTGGCGGGTGTCCTCGGCCGCGACCAGGTCCACCTCCTTCAGTATGCGCAGGGCGCGCAAGGTGATGTCCTCGAGGTTGCCGATCGGCGTGGCTACGATGTAGAGAGTTCCGGACATAACGGCAAAAGGCGGTTCAACGTTCAACGTTCAACGTTTGGAAAACCTGAGGGTTCTAACGTTGAACGTTGAACGTTGAACGGCTCCTTATTTCCCCCAATCCCTGGCGTAGCGGAAGTCGCGGTCGATGGTGCGGTTGGAAACCTTGGCGATGATGGGAAGACGCCGCTTGAAATGGGAGCCCTGCACCTTCCTGTGCACGTTGTCGATGAACTGCGCCTCGAAGCCGGCCGCGATCAACTCCTCGCGGCTCATGCGCTGGTCCACCATCCGGTAGAGGAGCTCGTCAGCGTCGCGATAGGTGAAGCCCAATTCCTGCTCGTCGGTCTGCCCGGCCCACAGGTCCGCCGAAGGCTTCTTCTCGATCACCTCGTGCGGCACCCCCATCGCCTCGGAAAGCTCCCACACCTGGCTTTTATAGATGTCGCCGATAGGGTTGAGCGCGCTCGCCATGTCGCCGTGTAGCGTCCCGTACCCCAGCAGAAGCTCGGTCTTGTTGCTGGTCCCGAGCACCAGTCCCGCCACCTCGGCGCTGTGGTCGTAGAGGATGGTCATCCTCTCGCGCGCCATCTTGTTGCCGCGCCTCATGTTGCTCGCCTCGGGGTAGAGGTCGAAGTAGGCGTCCACCATCCCGGTGATCTCGATCACCTTGAAGTTGATGCCGAGGCTGTCGGCGACCAGGCGGGCATGTGCCTCGCTCTCCGGGTTAGAGGTGCGGTACGGCATGCAGTAGGCGTAGACGTTCTCCGGGCCCAGCGCCTCGGCGGCGATGTAGGCGACCAGCGCGGAATCGATCCCGCCGGAAAGCCCTAAAACCCCCTTGCGCAGTCCGACCTTGCAAACCTCGTCGCGCACGAACCCGACCAGGATCTGGCGCAACAGCGCCGTATTAACGGTTAGGGCACCCATCAGTACTCTTTCTCCCTGTCGATTCTTTTGAGTTCCTTCACGGTGATGGCGAGGTTCTCGTCGCGCATCATCGGGGAAAAGATCCGCTCGCGCCTGAGCGCGCCGCCGTCGACCTTGGCGAGCACCAGGTCCTCCTCCAGGATCGCCCCCCGGGCGGTAACCTCACCCGAAGGGGATATGGCCTCGGAGCCACCCCAGAAGTTGATGCCGTCTTCGTACCCCACGCGGTTGCAGTAGAAGACGCGGCAGTTGAGGAACATGGCCGTGGTGGCGGTTAGCTTCTGCCACGCGGCGGCCGACCCCAGACCTTCGGTGCCGCTCACACCGCGTCCGGGGCTCGAAGAGAGGCAGAGGAGCGTCATGGCGCCGTCCATGGCGAGGACGTAGGGGGCCGAGAGGTGCCACATGTCCTCGCAGATGAGCATCCCCACCCGGCCGAAGCGGGTGTCGAAGGCGCGGAAGCGCTCGCCGCGCGCCATGTAGCGCTGCTCGTCGAACAGGCCGTAGGTCGGCAGATATACCTTCCTGTGCACGTGGCGGATTTCCCCTTCTTCCAGATAAAGGGCCGAGTTGAAAAACCGGAAATCGGAGGAGACCTCGACAAGGCCGATGGCGATGGAGATCCGCTTGGACAGGGTCTTCAGTTTTTCTATCTGGGGGGCGTCGAGACGCAGCGCCACCTCGGGGACCAGGTCCTTCAGGAAGTACCCGGTAAGCGCAAGTTCTGGGAACACGATCAGGTCGGCCCCCGCGGCGATCCCCTTTTCAATGGCGGCCTCAACGAGAGCCAGGTTGTCGTCCAGGCAGCCTAGCTTCGGCTTGATCTGGGCCAGGGCAACGGTGAAATCCATGAGCTTCTCCGCAATTTTTTTCTCATTACTAACACAGCGGGAGAGTCTTTGCAAACGTCAATGGCTAAAACCACTTAGCCATGGTTAAAATCTGAGAGAATCCCCGGAGAGGCGTTTTCATTGGAAACGGCATCCCCTTTCGCTGCCCTTCTCCGCTAAAGCAGGATCACCAGCACCACTCCCCCGGCTATGACCGAGAGGTTGCAGACGGCTGAGACGCCATGGAGTTTGGCGAACTCGCGCCGCAGCGGGTCGTCCTTGGAGGTGGTCTCGAAGGAGACGATTCTACGCTTCAGTTCGGCCGCTTTCGGCTCGATGTAGAAGGCCTGAAACGAGGAGAGGAGCAGCATTGCCGCGATGATGGCGGCAGCTGCGAAATTGGATTTCCCGGAGATGATGACCCTGCAGATGAGGGCGACGACGCCGCAGGCGAGCCCCCAGCGGAAATACCCGGGGAAGAAGAGGCCGACGATGCGCCCCGCCACGTCCCGGCTCTCGGAGCGGAACAAGATCGGGGTGAGCACGAAAGTGAAGAGGGCCGCGCCCCCGAGCCAGAGTGAAATTGCCAACCGGTAGATTACGTTTACTGCCTGCATCTCGCTTCCTCCTGTCGATTAAATTCCCGCCAAACGGCAGTCCGACCGTCTAGTACGCCAACTCGAACGCGTTTCTGATGTGCTCTATTACCGGCAACTCGTGCTCGCGCAGCACGATGGCCACCACGTCGAAGCGCGCCTCCGCATCGAAGAGTTTCTTCTTGGAAAGCCAAACCAGCGCTGCCTTGGAGATCTGGCGCTGTTTGAACGGCGTCACCGCTAGTTGAGGCACGCCGTAGTTATAGTTCTTGCGGCACTTCACCTCGACAAAGACAAGGGTGCGCCCGTCTCTGGCTATGATGTCGATCTCACCGCAGACGCTGCGGAAGTTGCACTCCACTATCTTGAAGCCCTGCCCCTTCAGGAAGGTGACCGCAATAGACTCACCTATCCCGCCGAGAGAGCTGTTGCTGCTCTTATCCGGCATGGCCACCTCTGAGGAAATGTCGCTCTACGGCAAAGACCACAACAGTGTAGCAGCTAGTTCAGAGTGCACATGACTGAGCGAAGGATTCTTTTTACCACTTCCTGTTCAGAAAGAGAATAAGCCAGTGGAAGGCCCTGCAGTGTCACTATCGGGCTGGGAAGGAAGATGCTCTTTGACACCGCTGAAGGTTTTGCGATGGATGGGACATGGTCCCAGTTCGGCGATGGCGGCCAGGTGCGACGCGGCGCCGTAACCCTTGTGGCTGGCGAAGCCGTAGCCCGGGTACTGGGCGTCGTACTCAACCATCATCCGGTCCCGGGTGACCTTGGCGATTATTGAGGCGGCCGCTATCGAGAGGCTCAGGGAGTCTCCCTTTTTCACCGTACGCTGCGGGATGTTCATGGGGATGTTGGAGATGCCGTCGATGAGGAGGAAACCGGGGGTTATGCTCAGGGCGCGGACCGCGTCGCGCATGGCGCTGAGGGTCGCCTGCAGGATGTTGATGCTGTCGACCAGGGCGTGGTCGCCGATGCCGACGCCGACCGCAAGCGCCTCGCGATGGATCACGTCGAAAAGCTCTTCCCTCTTTTCTTCAGTAAGCTGTTTGGAATCGTTAACCCCGGGGAGCAGCAGACCGGCAGGCAGCATCACTGCGGCGGCCACGACCGGCCCCGCCAGTGGGCCACGCCCGGCCTCATCGATCCCCGCTATCCGAAAGTAGCCGCGACGAAGCGCCTGCCCTTCGAGTGCGAGCAGGTCAATCGGCGACTTCGGGTTGTCGGGAAAAAGACCGGTCATGGCATTCCAGTAAAAGCTTGAGAAGCAAAACCTTTAACAAGGAGAACGTCTGAGGAAATCTGAGCAAAAACAAAAACCTGAGAGAGTCTGAACCGCTAAAATGGTCTGCGGTCTCAGATGTTCTCAGATTTGCTCCTTGTTAATGGTTTTCGGGTTCTCGGGGGTTTAAATAAAAAAGCCCCGGTCGCATGACGTGACCGGGGCCCTTTGTGCTGCGAGCCTTGTTATTGGCCGGCGACGTATTTCCGCTCTTTGATCCTGGAAGCCTTGCCGCGCAGCTTGCGCAGGTAGTAAAGCTTCGCGCGACGGACCTGGCCGCGGGTCACTACTTCGATCGCCTCGATGGACGGGGAGTGCAGCGGGAACACCCTCTCCACGCCGACGCCGTTGGAGATCTTGCGAACGGTGAAGGACTCGCGGATCCCGCCGTTCTGACGGCCGAGGCATACGCCCTGGAAAGCCTGGATACGGCTCTTGTCACCCTCAACGATTTTCACCTGCACCTTGATGGTGTCGCCAGGAATGAATTTGGGAATGTTCTTCTTCATCTGCGCCATTTCAATAGCATCAATCTGGTTCATTTGGTACTTCCTCCCTTATCTTTAACCTCTAGTCTTGCAAGTTTAGAATCTATGGCTGTTACGCCGTTTCCGCCTAGCTACGCTTATTCCCTACCCTTCTCGTAGAGCCGCGACCTTTGGTCCGGCCTGCTACAAACTCATTTACCGCCCGAACAGCCGGTCCAGCATGATCGACGCCGCGGAGCGCACCGAGAGGTGGTTGTATTCTCCAGCCCCTCTGATCGGCTCCAGCACCAGATCGCCCTTGTTGAAGACCTGCTCGATCAGCCCCCATCCGGTCCCAAGCAGCAGCAAAAAGGGCTGTTGCGGGTCTGCGTCGATGAGCGCCTTGAGATCTGCAAAGCTGACGCTGTTGTCGCGGCCGGTGGCACCGGTCACGACGACCTTCGGCCTGCGGCCGGTGCGCTTTTCGATGTCGGCGACGGCGGTGTCGACCGAGGCTTCCATCTGCAGCGTTTCGAGCGCCATCTTGCGCTTCGGGTTGTAGGTTGATCCCCAACCGGAAAGCCAGTGTTCTCTTATCTTTTCAACGAGCTTTCGCTGCTCTTCAACCGGGGTCACGATGTAGTAGCGGTCCAGACCGAAGGTCCGGGTCAGTCGCGACATGTCGTGGATGTCAAGGTTGGTCACCGAGGTGGCGACCACGTCCTTGTGCTTGTCGTACACCGGGTAATGAACGAGCGCGATGCTGAAATTGGCTGCGGAGGTCATCTGGCCACCTTCTCCTGGTTGGCCTTTTCGACCTCTGCAAATAGTTTCTTGTCCGACTTGCTCCACTCGATCCCATCGAGGAGCTCGGGACGGGAGGCGAGCGTTCTTCTCATCTGCTCCTTGCGCCGCCACTTGGCGATCTCGGCGTGGTTGCCGGAAAGGAGGATGTCGGGAACCTTCTCGCCCCTGAATTCGGGGGGCCTCGTGTACTGCGGGTATTCCAAAAGCCCGTCTGCAAATGAATCGTACTGCGCCGACTCGTCGCTTCCCAAGACACCCGGCACCAGCCGGGAAACGGCATCGACGATGACCATGGCGGCGATCTCCCCCCCGGTCAACACGAAATCCCCCAGGGAGATCTCGTCGTCCACGAACAGGGTGCGCACCCTCTCGTCGACCCCTTCGTAGCGGCCGCAGATGATGACGACCCCTTCCTCGCGTGAGAGTTCCTCGGCAACCTGGTGGCTGAAAGGACGCCCGCAGGGGGTGGTCAGTATCACCTTCGAGTTGGGGTTCTTCGCCTTAACCGCCTCGATGGCGCCAGCTATCGGCTCGACCTTCATCACCATCCCGGCGCCGCCGCCGTAGGGGGCGTCGTCGGCCGTAGCGTGCTTGTCGAAGGCCCAGTCGCGGATGTTATGCAGCGCGACCTCGATGAGCCCCTTGTCGCTGGCCCGCTTCAGGATGCTTTCCGTCAGCGGCCCTTCGAACATGGCCGGAAACAGGGTCAGGATGTCGAATTTCATAGATCGAGCAGCCCCTCCGGAAGAGAGACCGTCATGCGCCCTTCAGCCAGGTCGATCGATAACACGACATCCTCGAGCGCGGGGATAAGCACCTCGCGCCCGCCCTTCTTTACCACATAAACGTCGTTGCTGCCGGTCTCGATGATGTCGACCAGCTCTCCCAGCTCTTCCCCGTCCGAGGTTGCCACCTGGAGTCCCAGGAGGTCGGACCAGTAGAACTCGTCGTCGGGGAGTTCCGGAAGCGACACCCGGTCGGCGTAGATCTCTCGGCCGACCAGGTGCAGCACCTGGTTTATGTTGTCAAACGGCTTCAGGGTCAGAATCACCCTTTTGCCGTGTGCCTTGGCTGAAACCACCGCGAACGGCTCCAAGGCAGCTGTCGGAGACTTTACGAAGACCTCGTTCAGTTGCGAGATACTGGAAGCATCCCCCGCAAAGGGAATGACCCGCAATTGTCCCTTGATCCCGTGCGTCCCCTGGATCTTACCGATCAATAATTTTTTACTACCGGACATCTGTCACTCTACAATCTTCAGGATCGCTTTCTTGTTGTCCTTTGTGGAAACAGCATTCAACAGGGTGCGGATCGCCTTCGCAGTGCGTCCTTCCTTGCCGATGATACGGCCCATGTCCTCTTTTGCGACTGTCAGCTTGATTACGTTGGTTTCTTCTTCCAACTCCTCGGTGGCTCGTACCTGGCTCGGGTCATCAACAAGTGCCTTGGCGATGGTCTCAACAAGCTCTTTCATGTCGCTATCCTCTGTAGTGTGGGATATCCGGCTGGCCGGAACTAACAGGAATTAAGCGGCCGGAGAGACGAACTTCTCCCAAATCCCGACCTTCTTGAGGATCTGCTTGACCGTGTCGGTAGGCTGTGCGCCTTTACCGAGCCACTCAAGAGTCTTCCCTTCTTCCAGGTTGTACACCGCCGGGTTCTTGTTCGGGTCGTAGGTACCGACGTTCTCAATGAAACGCCCGTCCCTGCGGCAACGGCAGTCAGCAACCACTACCTGGTAAAAGGGTTTCTTCTTAGCGCCCGCACGTGCAAGTCTGATCTTTATAGCCATTTCTTCCTCCTGGTGTTCTCGGATCCTTTAGATCCGCCATTTTGTGTAAGTGGTGTTTCGAATCTGCTAACTGTATCCATATCGGTTGCTATCGTCAAAGAAGATAGTTAAAAGGGGAGCATCCCTTTTCCCATCCCCTTCATTCCCTTTAATAGCCCTTTGGGGCCCATCTTCTGCAACTGCTTCACTACCTTCTGCGCCTCAGAGAATCGTTTGAGCAACTGGTTCACTTCCTGAACGCTGGTGCCGCTCCCTTTGGCTATCCTCAAACGGCGGCTGCCGTTGATGATGGTGTGGTTGGCGCGCTCCTTCGCAGTCATGGAGTCGATGATCGCCTCGATCCGCTTCAGCTCCTTCTCCGAAGGCTGAGCCCCCTGCATCTGCTTCATCGCCTTCCCCATGCCGGGGATCATGTTCATGATGGATTCGAGCGAACCCATCTTCTTGATCTGCTGCAGCTGGTTTCTGAAATCCTCCAGGTCGAACTGACCGGATTTCTTCATCTTGTCCTGCAGGCGGACCGCTTCCTTCTCGTCCATGGTCGCCTGCGCCTTCTCGATCAGGGTGAGCACGTCACCCATGCCGAGAATGCGGGAAACCAGGCGGTCGGCGTGGAACACGTCGAGCGCGTCGAGCTTCTCGCCGAGGCCCACGAACTTGACCGGCTTGCCGGTGACGGCCTTGATGGAGAGCGCTGCGCCCCCCTTGGCGTCGCCGTCGAGCTTGGTCAGGATCACTCCGGTGATGCCGAGGCGGTCGTTGAAGCCGCTCGCCACGTTGACCGCTTCCTGCCCCGTCATGGCGTCGGCCACGAACAGGATCTCGCGCGGAGCCAACTCGTCGCGGATGCCTTCCAGTTCCGCCATCAGGTAGTCGTCTATCTGGTGGCGGCCGGCGGTATCGAAGATGACGACGTCGAAGCCGTTCAGGGTCGCGTAGCGGTTTGCGGCGCGGCAGATCTCCAGCGGCTTCTGCGTCGCTTCGGAGCCGAACACCTCGATGTCGAGCTGACGCCCCAGCACCTTCAACTGCTCGATAGCGGCCGGACGGTAAACGTCGGCCGGAACCAGCAGCGGCTTTTTCCTTTGCGCCTTCAGGAACTTGGCAAGCTTGCCGCAAGACGTGGTCTTACCCGCGCCCTGCAGGCCGACCAGCATGATCGCTACCGGCGGCTTGGCCGCGAGGTCGAGGGAGTTATCCTCCTCGCCGCCCATCAGAAGCACCAGCTCGTCGTGGACGATCTTGATTACCTGCTGCCCCGGGGCAAGGCTTTGCAGCACCTCGGTACCTACGGCGCGGCCGCGGACCTTCTCGACGAATTCCTTGACGACCTTGAAATTGACGTCCGCCTCAAGAAGCGCCAGACGCACTTCACGCAGGGCGTCCTTGACGTTTTCTTCGGTCATGACCCCCTGGCCGCGGAGCTTCTTGAAAACCAGGTCAAGTTTGTCGGAAAGTGTGGCGAACATCTCAAACCTATAAGTTAGCGAAAACGCTTGTTATTTTTCACGAAGCCGCGCCGCGTGACGGCAAAAGCGCACAGGTATCCCGCGGCAAGAGAGTCACTTTAGTGGATAAACTCGCCCATTGTCAAGCGAAATTATCCACTGCAGCGTAAGTTAACAGCGGTCGATAGACGCCTACAGCCGCACCACCGAGCGCGCCTGCAGCATGCTTTCGGCGATGGTGAACATGTTGGTCACGCCGCCCGCCGCCAGCAGTTCCTTCTTCTTATAGAAGTCGAGACAGATGCCGCAGGAGAGCACCTCCACCCCGCGGTTCCCCAGTTCCACGAGCGCCTCGATCACTTCGGACCCCTGCGCGACCAGCAGGACGCCGCTGTTGAGGAAGAAGATACGGTCGGGAAGCTCGGTCATGTCGAGGAGCGTAATGATGAAGTTCTTCATCAACAGCCGCCCCAACTCTTCGGCGCCGTCCCCCAGCCGGTCGCTTCCGATCAGCATCACGGTAGCGCCGCTGCGCTCGACAGGAGCGGCTTGCCCCTTTCCGGCACCGGAGCCGGCCCCGGAAATGGTGAAGGCGAAACCATCTTCCAGTTGTTCTTCCTGCACCTGATAGCCGCGCCCCTGCACGAAGCGCTTCACGTTCTCCCGGGGCGCCCCGTCGTCGAGCAGCACGCGCAGTTCACCCTCCGCCGACTCAAGCGCCCTTTTCACCGACACGACCGGCAACGGGCAGGCCATTCCCCTGACATCCAAGCTGTTCATTTCTCTTCTCCTATCTTCACGAACTCTTCTCCGTTTTTTCTGTAGAGGTCCCGGGGGAGCAATCCCGCCTCGGCAAGCGCCGCTTCCACCTCGCCCCTGATCTCCTCGGCGTAGCGGATGGCGAGGCCGCAGTCCGCGGCAAGGGCGCGGGGGGCCGGAATGAGGAGGATCTTCAGGCTCTTGTCCTTCAAGAGCCTTTCCGCCTCCATGACCCGGTGGATCGAGTTGAAAATCGCAACGTAATCGCCGTCTTTTACCACAACAACTCCTTTATTGGATCAGAACCATTTCTAATAGAAGCACATTGACAAAGGGAGGTCAAACCCATACTATTATCGACCCAAGAGGGTACTTCATGGATACAGATACAATACTTAAGGCAGCAGCCTTGATCATCCTGGCTACTGCAGTCAACATACCGCTCGGGTACCGTCGGCAGTCCTACCCGAAGTTTTCCTTCGGCTGGTATTTCTACGTCCACATTTCCATTCCCGCCATCGTCTACTTCAGGATAAAGACAGGGCTTGGCTGGGGATTCATTCCCTTCAGCATTACCAGTGCCATTATCGGACAGGTGATCGGCGGCAGGATGCACAGAAAGAGAAACAAGGTTGAAAAAGCCGACTGACAAGCGTCCCAGAATGCGCCGGCCGGCGCCCGTATCCGACCTTTTGGGTCAGATGCTGCGGGGGACCCCTGCCGAGCAGAGGCTGAAAGAAGGGCGCATCTGGCTCGTGTGGGACGAAGCCGTCGGAAAGCGGATCGCCTCCCATGCCCAGCCCTCATCCTTCAGGGCCGGCACCCTCACCATCAGCGTCGACAGTTCCCCCTGGCTGCAGCAGCTCAACTATCTAAAGAAAGAACTGATCGGCAAGGTGAACGACGCCCTTGAGGAAGAGCTCGTAACAGAGCTGCAGTTCAAGGGTGGCAAGGTCACCCCGCCCTCCGATGCCAACTTGCCCGCCCCTCCCAAGCGCCGAGAGTTGAGCGACGAGGAACGGCAGTGGATCGAAGAACAGGCAGAATCCGTCGCCGACCCAGGACTGCGTGCCGTATTCGAAAGCCTCATCCGTAAAGACCGAGAACACAAAGACTAAACCTAAAACCCAAACCGTTAGCCACAGAGAAAATCTGAGAACTTCTTGAGAACCAAACCATTGGCAAGGAGAACATCTGAGCACTTCTGAGAAAAGCTTTTTGAAGTAAACCCCAAAGTCTTTCAGGTTCTCTCAGATTTTCTCTGTGGCTAATGGTTTCAAGCCTTTTCGACTTTGCGGTAAATCCTCATCTTCTCCTCGCTGTAGCCACCGTCCTCGCCTCTCACCATCAGGGGGGGCTCTACCCGCAGCTCTCCGCTTCTCCCCTTGGCCAACTCGATCATGAACATCCGGGCTTCCATCCGGCTGTTGCCGTGCACCATCCTCAGCCTCAACGGCGCCAGCTTCTGCTGTGCGGCCTGCGCCATCAGCTCGGCGAGACGGCTCGTGTGATAGATGAGACAGATCCGCCCGGACGGCTTCACCAGGTACTTCGCCGCCGCCAGGAAATCGGACAGCGCCGCGGTGCTCTCGTGCCGGGAATCGTCGCGCCCCGCGCGGGGACTCACCTTGCCGGTGCCGGGCCTGCGGTAGGGAGGGTTGGAGACGACGAGATCGAAGCTGTCCACGGGAAACCGCGACTTCACCGAGACGACGTCCTCCTCGACCACCTCGACCCGGTCGCCAAGCCCGTTCAGCATCACGTTCCGCGCCGCGATCTGCGCCATCACCTGCTGAAATTCTATGGCGGCAACGGAACAGTTCTCGCCCAGCCGGGCCAAGAGCAAGGCGATGACGCCGCAGCCGGTACCGAGATCGACGCAGCGCTCCCCCATTCGCACGCCCGCGAAATCGGCCAGAAGCAGCGGGTCCACCGAGAACCGGTAGCCGTGCCGCGGCTGGATGATGCGCAGGTCGTAACCGGAGAGCTCGTCCAGCGTTTCCTCTACTGCTCGTCCCTGAAGGGCTCCCCCCTCCATTATTTCACCAGCCATCGCCTTCACGTTCACCACTCGTTATCACCGTCTGCATGAAATGCCGGCCTTATGACTCAGCTCCCTTGGCTCCGACCGGCTGCCTCCGCCTGAGCACGACCTCGCGCCCAAGGAAAGCGGCGAAGACGGCAAAGGAGAAGAGGGTCAGGTACTTGCCGACCTTGAAGGGGGTCGGGTCGAAAACCATCTTCACCTTGTGCATCCCCGGCGTGAGATAGATGCCGCGCAGCACGTGGTCCACCGGGTAGATCTCGGCGACCTTGCCGTCCACCGTGGCGCGCCACCCCCGGTAGTACTTCTCTCCCATTACCAGGAGGGAGTTCATGGCGACCGATGCATCCAGGTCGATCCGCTCCCCCTCGTAGCGCAGCACGCGCACCTGCCCCGGCGTCGTAGTGATCTGGGCGGTAGGGGGCGCCAAGGGGATGGGGGGCTCCGACTCCACCACCGCCATCAGCCTCGGGTTGAACGCCGGGCTCTGCAGCGCCGCGAGCGACTCCTGTGTCGAGGCCGCCTTCACCGCAACCGGCGCCAGCCACGCCTTGGGAAGAACGTTCTGGTTTTCAAGGATGACGGTGCCGCCGTCAGGCGTGGTGAAAACGGGGCGATATTTGTTGCCCATGCTGGCCTGGTCCTTCCGATACTGGTCCTTGCTCAGCACCAGGTACCTCACGTTGAGGATGTCCGGCATGGTGGAAAGCAGGTCGAAGTTATCCAGAAACTCCTGCCAGCGGCGCTGCTGCACCGCGTTCGAGGTGAACATCACCGGAATCCCGGAGGCAGCGTACGGCATCGGGTCCCCGCCGAGTGGAAGCGTGCGGTACTCCTTGGGCTGGTTGGCGAGGAAAGCTATCTCCGGCGGTTTCACGGCCGTGGCCTTGTGCGGCTCGTCCACGAGGAAGAGAAACTTCGAGTTGACGCGCCCCACGTCCAACAGAAACAGTGCGATCAGCACCAGGGGGACCAGTTTCGCGGCGAGCTTGCCCCTGTGGTACAGGGCAAACGCCGCGGCGAAGAGAGCGGTAAGTCCTGCCGCTATGGCGGTTTCGGCGACCAGGTTGTTCCAGCGCTCCAGCACCAGCTGTTCGCTTTGGGGCTGGTAGCGGGTCGGCTGGGAAAGGATGTCGATGAAGGTGTTGACCCAGTACTGCCCGGTCGCGATCTCCGTCCCCAAGAGCGCCAGGAGCACCACCGGCAACAGGACGATTCCCAGGATGTAGCGCTTGAAGGCGCGGGTGCCGCGCACCACGGGGTCCAGCAGCAGATCGAGCCCAAGGGCGGATAGCACTCCAAGACCCAGCACCGGGATGAACATCATCATCTTCGGGACCCTGAAGCGGTTGATCCCCGGGAAATAGTCGAAGAGGAGGTTGTAGAAAAGGGTGTATTTGCCCATGGAGAAGAAGATCCCCACGACCACGGCCGAGAGCGCGAGCCAGGTGTAGCGGTCGCGCCGGAAGATGAGCGGCAGCGGCAACAGCAGCCAGGGGAGAAGTCCCATGTAGCTCACCGTCTGGGTGAAGTTCATCCGCCCCCAGTAGTAGGCGTCTATGTTCTTCGGGTTCTCCCCCGCCTCCTGGCGGGAGTAGCCGAACATCCCGGGAATGATGAAGGCGGCAGTCTCTTCCGGCGGCAGCGACCAGGACATCGCCTCCTCGCGGGCGAGCCCTCCTTTTGCCTCGGTCTTGCCCCCCCCCGCAACGACGTTGGCGCCGCTGTTCACGCCGCGGTTCGTCTCCTTGGACCAGTTGGCGAGAGGGGCCAGAGAGATGGCGACGGTGGTGAGGAAGAATACGAGCAGAACCAGGTTCATCCCCACCAGGCTCGCGACCTCCTTTCCGGCAGGTTTCTCCTCCCTCAGGATGAAGATGGAACGGGCGATGCCGTAGACGCCGATGGCGAGGCAGGTGTAGTAAGCGACCTGCCAGTGGGTGTGGAAGAACTGGAAGGCAAGCACCACGGCCGTCGTCAGGAAGAAGATCAAGCGCCTGGTCTTGAACCCTTTCTCCAGGAAGTAAAAGGCCCAGGGCGCAAAAGTGATGGTGGCGATCTTCATCACGTGGCCGGCGTTGATCAGCGAAGCGTTTTCCGGGGCGAGCGCGAAGACCAGGCCTGCCAGGAAAGAGGCGGGCCTGCCGGCGCCGATGAGCCGGCACAGGCAATAGGTGCCGGCGGCGCCGAAGAAAAGCTGCGCCACTATGTACCACGCCACGCTGGCGGGCGCCGGGAAGACCCAGAAGATGAGGTTGCGAATGACGAGGAACTGCTCCGACGCCATCCCCCCCTCGTTGGTGTGCCCGGAGTTCAGCAAGGTATTCCATCCCGCGCTGGAGATGTCGACTTTGAACAAGGAGAGAAACGGTCTGCTCCCGAAACCCTTAATCCCCCAGTAGAACTCGTTGATGATGTCGGGAGCCCGGATGATCTGCGAGGTGAAGAGAATTTTAGAGAAAAGGATCAAGAGTACTGCCAGCAGGCCGGACAGTATCAGCAGGTCTTTTTTGCGGTCGGTCATCGGGAGACAACTCCTTGAACATATTCATTTCAGCGCCGCATTATCCACATATTTCAGGAATTGTGCAACGGTAAGGTGCTTTGGGACCAAGAGCAGCTTTCCCCGGTATTCCCGGATGAACGAACGGAAGCTGACCCAGGGACGGAGGGGGAAGCATCACCTGCTTGATGCGCCGGCGCTTTTGCGGTAGAAAGCGTCGAGGCGAAGCGCCGCGTCCTTCCAGTTGAAGTTTTCCTGCAGGTAGAGCCGGCCGTTCTCCCCCATCTGCCGCTGCCTCTCCGGCGAGCGGAGCAGCGCCAGAACCTCATCCGCCATCCGCCGCCAGTTGTCCGGGTCGCAGAGGACGCCGGAGCGCCCGTCGTCGATGTACTCGGCCAACTGCCCGACGCGGTCGCCGACGACCGGAGTCCCCGCCAGAAGAATCTCGGTAAGCTTTGCCGGGCATTTGGTGCGATTCACCAGGGTCTGCGCGAAAGGGTAGATGGCGACGTTTCCGGCCGCCAGCAGGTCCGGGATGGACTCGGGGGCAACCCATCCGGCCATTGCCAGCGCTTTGTCGAATCCAGATCCCCTTGCCGCCTTGGCAAGGAGGTCCTCCTCCCCATGGCGCCCTTTCCCCACCACCAGGAAGCGCACCTGCGGCATCTGCTTGAAGAGTTCGGCGAAGAGGTAGTGCAGCTTTTCCTGGGTGAACTCGAAGAAACGGGTGTAGAGCAAAACGACCGGCGCGTCGGGAGCGATGCCGAGCCTGCCCCGGGCAGCGGCTCCGTCGACGACGGGCGCCGTACCAACGCAGTTGGGAAGATAAAGCATTCTCCCCCCCGGGATACCCATCTCCGTAACCAGCCGCTCCAGCTCCCGGCTCGCGGTCGTCACCCCCACAGCGTGTTGCGTGATCCACTGTTCCTGGAATCGGTAAAAACGTTTCTCTGCGCCCGAGTAGTCGTGCAGGTCGTTCATCCCCCCCTCGCCTTCCCAGTCGTCGGTGTCGAGGAAAAGCGGCGGCATCCTGACTCCCAGGCGCTGCAGCGAGATGAGGAGCATACCGGCGATGCCGCCGTACCCCTTGGGCTTGAAGAGATGAATCAGGTCCGGGCGCTCGGCCAAAGCCGCACGCAGCATGCGCCAGGCGAGGACGGGCGCGGCAAGCACCTTGTGCTTCGGCCCGAGGAGGACGTTCGCCAGCCGCACCCCCCGCACCGTTTCGCTCTTTCCCGAATCCTCCGGGTTGGTGTAGGGAGGCGCCACGATGACGACCTCGTGCCCCAGCCCCTGCAGTCCGACAGCCAGCGGGAGCATGCGGGCGATGACGGTTCCTTTGGGGCGGATGCCGAAAGGAGCCAGGAAGACGATCTTCAAGGTTTCCCCCCTTGCGCCGGGTTTGGGGCTGGCAGGTCACGCTGCCGCTCCCTGAGGGTGCGCGCCAGCAGCAGCGCAAAATCGAGCTGGAAAAAGAGAAAAGCGAGGCGGTTGCTGCCGCTGGACAGGAACAGGTTTTTCAGGAGCCGGTCCATCCCGGCAAGGAGCGGATCAGGCACAGACTCCAGCAGGGCTGCCAGCTTGCTGATGGACGAAGCGTGGAACGCCGCGGGACGAAGGGATTTCAAAAGGAGATAATTGGAGACCGAGTTGACCATCTTCTCGTGGGTCCGCGCCTTGGAAACCAGCCCCAGGTGCGAAGCGGTATTGTCGATGTGCAGGATCTTGAACTTTTCCGCCAGCCGCGCCCCCCACTCGATATCCTCGTAGCCGTAGCCGGTGAACCGCTCGTCGAAGGGGGTCGCCTGGAACACGCTCTTTCTGACCATGATGTTGGAGGTGAGGATATGCCGCCACGGTTCCCGGTTCCTAACTGCCGCGGCCTTTACTTCCTTCCTGCCGCCCAGATAGGCGTGGTAGTCGAACTCGCGGCCGCCGAGAACCCTGGTTCGGTAGCTGATCCCCCCGCTCACCACGTCGAATTCGCCGGGACCGGCATAGGAGAGGTAGCTCCGGACGAAACCCGGCCCGTCCGGCAGGACGTCACAGTCGAGAAACAGCAGGAACTCCCCGGAAGCCTCGGCAGCGAGAAGGTTGCGGATGGCAGCCCGCCCCACGTTCCGCTCCAGGGTGCTCTGCTTGAGATAGGGCTTCGCTAGGCCGGCAAGGAGAGCTTCATTGCGGGAGCGGAGAGTGGCGTCGGTGGAATGGTCATCCATCACGACCACCTCCACATTATCGCTCAATTGGAACTCGTCGATCTCAGCCGCGAGGCTTCGCAGCAGCAAGGACAGGTCCCAGTTGAAGACCGGGATCAGGATCGACATCTTCACGCGCGCGATATCGGTCATGTCAGTCTCCACCTGCAGCCAACAGCAAAGAGCGGTACGAGGAGCAGAACCTCTCGCCGCAGAAGTTTTTACGCGCGTACTCGTAGGCTGCGACCGACATCGCGTTCAACGGCTCCCGATCACGGCACATCCTGGCTACGATGGCAACCATCTCCTCGACGATCCCGTCTTCGCTTAGCCCTGCGGATACCAGCCATCCGTTGTGGCCGGAAGAGACGTGGGTCGGGATGCCGCCGACATCGGTGGAAACGGGTACGACACCCTGCGCCATCGCCTCCATGATCACCATGGGGAAACCTTCGCGTATCGAGGTAAGGAGCAGCAAATCCGCCTCGCCATAGATCCTCAGCAACTCGACCTGGTCGGCAAGCTCCCCGAGAAAAGTGCAAGCTCCCCTGTCCGCCCCGTCGACCGCCTGTAGCGCATCCCCGACAATGATCACCTCGACGGGAAGCGACAGCTGGCGACAGCGGGAAGCAATGCGCCCGACCAGATGCACCCGCTTCTCCTCCGATCCCCTGCCGACATAGAGCAGTTTCAGTTGGGCTTGTTGTTCCTTCACCGGGTAGTTGGCAGGAACATCCACGAAGTTTTCTATCAGCACGACCCGTTCGGCAAGAGCCTGCGGCAAACCGGCTTCACGGTACTGCTCTTTCAGATCGGAAACCGTCTTGCCGTTTATCGCCACGCGGGCATCGAGCCGGTTGGCAACAGGGAGGGTAAATATCTCGGAGCCGCCTCCAAAGGCATGCACCAAATCGATGACCCTTACCGAGGGAGCAAGATGTCCCACCAGCAGCGAGTAAAAAAGACTGTTACTTCCAAAGACGACTGCGTCTTTGTGGCGGTTAACCACCCCGGCCATCACTCCCACGCTTAACGGGTAGCCGTACTTGAGCAAAGGCCAGATGTCGAACAACCGTGCCTTATTTCCAAAAAGAGAGAAGAAGCCGTTGTTCACAGACTTCTTGGTAAAAAAAACCCATGGCGAGTGAGCAGAGAAGCAGCGGACAATGGCGCCATGCACCTTCTCCGCCCCCCCTACGTGGTAGAAGGGAAAGAAAAAAAAGAGCGCTGAGGGGTTCTTTAATGGCAGACAGCGTCCAAGGAGTTTGCCGATCGCCACTAGCACCTTTACCGGTAACGACATGTTCAGCTTCATGAAAAGCAGGTCTTTTTCCGTGGCCGTCATGACTACCTTGCCCGCTTCAGAGATAAAGAGATCAATTCGGCCGTCCTGCTGCACATCTTTTCCAAGCTGAATTCCTTCTCAATCCTCAACTGCAACGACTGTCCGAGGCTCTTGCGCAGTTGCTGGTCCTGCAACAGCATGACGATCTTCTGCGCCAAATCCGTACTGTCCCCTACAGGGGATAGGTAACCCTCTCCCTGGCTCCCCAACGCTTCCCGGATTCCGGGGATGTCGGTACCCACAACAGGAAGTCCGGCGGCCATCGCTTCGAGGACACCGTTGGGTATGCCCTCGCTTTTAGAGCTGTAGGCGAAGAGGTCGATTGCCCCCAATAGCCCGGCAACATCATCGACAGGGCCCAATAGCTTCACCCGGTCACGTAGGTCGAGCTCCAGGATAAGCCGCGTCAACCTGGTTTCGACGCCATCGCAACGACCAGCGAGCACCAGCAAAGGTTCGGTTTCCCAATGATATTCGGAAACTACCCGGCTCCACGCACGTAGAAGCGTTTCATGGTCCTTGTAGATGCTCAGGTTGGCGACCATGCCTGCCACAAGGGCGTTCGGGTGGACACCCCATTGCTTGCGCCACTCACCTCTGTCCGCGCACGGAGCAGCCAGCGCCACCCCATTGCGAACCAAATGCACTTTTGCCGGCGGTACCCCGTAGGTATCGAGCAAGAACTTCCTGCCCCCGGTCGAGTTGGAAATGAAACAGGTCGGAACGCCTACAGCGATACGGTAGGGGAGCGCATCGGTTAGCAACAGCCCCTCATCAGCCTGATTCCATACAAATGCCTTGGCGCCGATCCACTTCCCCCCCCAGGCACAAACGAGGTTCGGCACGCGCGTGTAGGAAAGGACGATGTCCGGGGCAGCGCTTCGTATGGCGAATACGGCCCGAAGCAACGAGGGGAGGCGGCGCCTGGCTCCCCAATGAAAGGGAACGCCGGACCATTTCAGACCCAACTGTTCGCATAACTGGGAGAGCCTGCCCGGTTTTTCGCTAAGGCCAACGATGTGGACCAAGGCCCCAAGCCGCTTCTGGAGATAGTCTGCCAGCAGGATGCCGCGTCGCTCAGCCCCTCCTAAATCGAGGCTTGCGAAGACGAAGAGTATCTTCTTCCCCCTCAATGCTTCGGTGTGATCGGTCACAGGCAACTCAACTTTGTGTTCCTGTCCCAGTGGCGCCGCGTACCGTTTCTTGCGGGGTTGCCCCCCTGCGCCGGTTGCCGACCTCTTCGATGAAATCTTCCACCTGTGCTTCCTGCGGCCACATGTGCCCCTCATGCCACTGAAGCTGCCGGTCCCAATGACCCGGGCAGCTGTGAACGGCAGTATCCACAAAGGTATAGCTGATCTCGCAGATGACGGGCTTGCCGTTTCGGTAGAGAAAGTCGTAAGCCATGGTCTGAAAATCCGCTTTTTGGGAAACCTCAAAGGCAAGTTCAAGACACGCAGGATCGACCGCTTCGGGATTCCAATCGATGTTGCCGCTTCCAGAGGCGCGAAAATCTCCGGGGCGATTCATACGCCGGAAGGCGAAAGCGCGCTCACCGACCACCGTTACCCGGGTGTCGTACTCGTTGCCTGGCAGGAATTCCTGGAAGAAAGCATAACCTTTCTCCGGCTTCCACCACGCATCGGGAAGGGCGGGAAACTCCCCGGCGACGATGTGCCTGGCCGCATCTACAAAACGCAGTGCCCGCTGCTTTGCCTGACGCCGGGTTTTGGGCAAAAAGGCGGGACGATATTCGTTCATCATCATCGGAAATATGCCGCGGTCGAACATCTGGTCGATAAGCGACATAGCTCCCTGTCGGGTTTCGACCTTCACGACATTGGACGAACCCGCTCCAGCGGTGAGTTTAAAGATGACGGGATAAGAAGCACTTTTGGTCCATTCCAGCGCCCTCTCCTTCTCCCACCAGACCCAAGCTGCAGGTTGCGGCGCCCCGAGGGCAGACAGAAGATAGTATTGGGCAATCTTGTCGTCAAAGTGCCAGGAGGTGGCGACTGAGGGAAACACCGGCTTTTTCAGCGAGCTTTCAATGGCCTGCAATATGACGCGAGCCGACTGCTTGTCGTCCTGGATGTGGAACCAGCGCCACATGATCCCATCGCATGACTTCGCCTCTTCTATCGCTTGCGGACCAAGCAAGTCAAGCAGCACAACTTCCACTCCTCGCTCGGTGAGGAAGTCACGCCACTTGTCCGAGAATGCCCTGTCACGGTCCGGATGGATCCCTATTCTCATTTACCGCTCCCTTCCCGCTCTATGTGGCCACGCCAGCCGGCAGAGGCCAGGAACGACTTCCCGAACCGCGTTGAGGCCTCGTCAGGAGACATCTTTTCTCCGTTGCAGATCACCCGGCACCCGTCGGGGGAGAGCGCGGTCAACGGGTAACGGAAATGCCCAAAAGCCTCCCGCACCGCGGGTATCTTCCGCCAGTCGAATTGCATCAGCGACGCACCCACCAAATCGGCGAATGCCGATGACGCCGCAAAGGACAGGAGTCCGAGGGTGACGGGGCGTGGGGCCAAGGGCCCTTCCCCCTCGCCGGCAATGACGGCATCGGTAAGCGAGTAAACACGGCGCACAGCAGTGTCCGACATCGTCCCGTCAGCGCGTCCGTAAAGCAGCAGTCGGTTAAGGTCCAGCGTCATGCGCCACACCGTATCATTGCCATGCCACCCACCTTCGATCTCAGGATTTCCCACAAGGCTCTGAATCCGGATCAGCCGCCCGGACCGCTTCAGCCACCGCTGGCACTGCTGGGTGCCAATGACTTTGTTGGCCTCGTCAAAGCAACGCTCGGCCATGGACTTCAGCACCGACTTGCCGGGATAGCAGTCCCCGCCATCCCCTTTGCCGCCCAGCCGGTGGTGCGGCAGAAATTCCTTGTTGCCGTTCAGCCCGACGATGTTTTTCAAGGCGCCGGTCATCCCCGCCTTCTTGTGGCACTTCAGCTTGGGCAGGTTGATGATGACATCGGCCTCAAACGGTTCCTTTGCGAGCAGGTACTCGTGTTTCCCCTTGTGGTGGCGCCTAGCCAGCAGATCCGGATCGTAACAGGTGATCCGAAAGCGGCTGTCCGGCGTTGAAACGGGCTCCAGCAGGCTGTCTTTTCCCAGGTCGAAAAGGAGATAGCGATCTTCCCCCCGAAGCTCGCGATCCTGCCCTTCGCCGAAGCCGCCTTTGCGAAGGACGGTGCGGCGGAAGTCGACGACATCGACCGGACAGGATGCCAGGCTTTGCATCCTCTCACGCCATTCATGCGGCACCAGCATGTCGAAGTCACACTCCTGGATGGGAGCATCGCCGATGACGACCCGGCCCGGCTTCGCCTTGAGCACCTCCAGCAAGACTGCCTCGATAACGTTGGGGTGCGTCACCAGGCAATCGTTTCCCTGGCTACTGTAATTCTTGTGAAGAACCCAGTTCGGCTTCAGTAAAACGGTCATGCCAGGCTCGATAAGATCTTTCATCGGGGCATTCTTGTCTATGCGACCAAAGCCTCCCTCGAGCAGGAGATCCGCAATAGTCGATTGCAACTCGGAAACATCCGGATATTGAGGTACTGAAGCACCAGACCATCCTTTTGCCCGTATCACGACTTGACTATCTTCCATAGGTTCACACCTTTTCGGCAACAACACACAAGTTGGGGCCGGTACTGCATCTCGGCACTCGGTATCGAGGATCTTGTGCTGCGATCGGGTTCACCACGTCAAGAAATCTGTTCATGTAATACTTCACAGATCGGGCCACATTATGCTTGGTCACTTTCTTGTTTTTCTGCAGCTCGAAAAGATCTATAGCCTCGCAGTAGATCACTTTGAACCCGTGGGCGCTCAATAAATCCGAAATATCTTTCTGGGTGAAACTTCTTACATGCTGTATTTTATGAAATTCATGGTCACAGAATGGACAATAGACATGGCTTGCCGACAACTCCTCGTTCGCTGGCGTAGTGAAAAAAGCAATACCATGTGGCTTGAGAAGTCGATGTATTTCATTCAGGGTCGCAGGGAGCATATCATCTAGTAAATGCTCCAGAGTTTCCATGCAGGTAACAAGATCAAAGAAGTTTTGATCGTAGCTGATTGGCAAACTGGATGAAGAGACTGCTCCGCTCCAATTGGGGTGGGTAGAAAACTTTGAATTCACCCGGTCCACAGTGCCGTTGGAAAAATCAAAGCCATAGCATTTGTTGCCGACCGCCAGGAAACGCTCCAACAAAAACCCCGGACCGCAACCGAAGTCGAGAACGGTCCACTGCTTTGAAAACGCACTACCCCTGCGCAACAAGTTCAACAGGGCATCGCCGACCTGGAATGAGAAATATTCAGAGTCCACCTGTGGCTTCTGTCCGTGGTAATTCCAGAACCGCCTTATACTATCAAGCGTCCAATCAGTCTCAGTTGGAACCGACTTCTCTTTCATCTTTGCTTCCTCTTAAAGTTGATACCTACCAAAACCTCGGGTATATCAATGCCCTGGTTAACATGGCACCAGTCCTGCGCAGCGGCTTATAAAGAAAACAGGCTCCGTGGCCGGCGATCCAGTATGAGATCAAAGAGGCCGCTGCTGCCCCGACCCCGCCATATTTCGGCACGAGCACATAGTTCAAAACTATATTCACAAATGCCCCCACTGATACCATCAGCAGAAGAACTCGGGTCCAATTCATTGCCATCAGAAAAGCATTTCTGGCCACAGCGAGGTTGGCAAAAAGATCGCTCCAGATCAGCAATACCAGCATAGGAGCAGCCGAGGCATACGCTTCGCCGTAAAAAAGAAAGACAACGATACCTGCCAGAAATGTAGTAGGAATGGCAACGGCATACCCCAGGAAGGCAAGCAAGTTATAAAGTTTCTGCAGCCTTCCGTAAAATTCCGCTTTATCGTTTTCCTTTGCCTTGACGATGTTGGGGAAAACGGAAGAGACAATGGCTGTCGGTATGAAGAACCATATCTCTGCGATCTTTACGGCCGATGCGTAAACCCCGACTTCATGCGCATCAGCCATCTGCCCAAGCATGATCTGGTCGATGCGAAGATAAACCATGAACACGATCCCTGAAAGGACCAGAGGCCAGCTGGCTGCCAATAAGTTGCGAGCGCGATCGAGCGTTATTCGCCAACTGTCGAGGCGCTGGCTATTGGCCCGGTAAACATAGACAAGCCCTACGGCTCCAAGACCGATTTCGGCAGCGTTTGCCGCCGCGAAAGTCCACAACGGAGCTTTTAGCAATACCAGGGCAAGTCGCAGTGCAGAAACGAGTATGAACGCCGCATTCTTCGCGTAGACCACGTATCTGGACAGAACTTTTGACTGGAACCACAAATCGATGGTGTCAAAGGCCCCGAACACCAATACCGATCCCATTATTCCGACAAGCATCTGAGTGAGATGGTCGGTCGGACGAAGCAGGAATACGGTCACCATAGTGAGAAGGTAAGCAAAAAGACCAGCAGCCAAGCGCAGCGTGAAGACCGTACCGAGAATTTCCTGTTCTCTCTCCGGGGACCGCACCACCTCGCGGATGACAACACCTTCCAGACCCAGAATCGCTATCGCCGAAAATACGGCAACCAAAGACGCAGCATAACTCAGCAACCCATATTGTGCGGGACCGAGATAGCGGGCGATCCAGATGCCGACGAAGAGCCCCACCCCCATGCGGAGCAGGCGGTCACCAAAGAGCCAGCCGGTGTTGTTGAGTACTTTCTGAAGTTCCTGCCTTCCCTCGACCCGCTTTTTGAGGAACGCAGGAAGATAGCTGACCCATCCCTGATTCATCGGTTCCTTTCTCTGCTCTGCCTGCCGCTATTTGAATTCCGGATCATCTTCCTTCACGCGGTACACCCCACGATGCGCCTCAGTGTCCGCGCGATGCTCGGACAAGTCAGCTGCCACGGCATCAAGCTTCGTGCTGAGTCGTTCATCCAGTTCATTGATCCGCTTGCTAAGGCTGTCATTGACGGCCCCGATCATGAACGTGTTTTGCTCGATCTTTTCGTTCAGGTCCTCGAACTTGGTGTCCATCTTCTTGTCCAGCGCAGCGTGACCTTCAAGAACCAAGTTGAACTTGCTGTTGATGTCCTCAAGCAATATTTCCAAGTGCTCTTTTTCCATTTAACACTCCGGTGCATGAAGTTACTTCTGTCCCGCCTGGTAAATTCGCCCGGGGTCGACTCCCACCCTGAGGAGTTCCTCGCGCAGGGCCTCGCCGCGCTTAAAGGAGGTGATGACGATGTTGTGGTTGCCTGACAAAAGGCCTATCGCCGGGGTCACCACGGCCCGGTCGAAGAACTTTGCGCCGGCTTTGTCGGTATCCATGGCCATCACCATTTCCATCCCCGCTTCTTTGAGGGAGAGGTAGGCGATCTCGGCAACCTCGTCTATGCCGCAAAAGGCGACGCTTTTTACACCCTGGGCTGCCATCTCATTGAAGAGCTTCAGGTAGTCCTGGCGCGCCACGGTGTAGAGCCCCGAGAAGTAGCTCAGGTGCTGGTAGGCAAGGCGGCTTTTTTCGGCGAAACCTTTGGGGGTGAGGAGATAGGCGTAGCGGTTCTTGGGGAAGTTGTTGACCCGGATGAAGCCCTTGGCGACCAGGTTCTTGAGGTAGGAGTTGACCAGGCCGAGGGCGATGCCGAGACGTTTGGCTAGTTCGCGCTGGGAGAGTTGCTGGTCGCCGGAGATCTCCGAGAGGAGGAGGAAAGAGCGATAAGTATCTAAAACCTTTTCATCGTCACCGTTCATGGGCTGAACAGTAGTATAAAATGAGGCAGTTTTCAATCAAAAACTAAACCATTGGCAAGGAGAACATCTGAGAACTTCTGAGAAAAAGCAAAGACGGAGAGAGGCTTAAAGCGTGAAAGTTTCTCTCCTGTTTCAGGTTTGTCAGATGTCCTCAGATTTTCTCCTTGTTAATGGTTTTGCCTTTGTTAAGGGTTTTGTAGATCTCCACGAGTTCCTTCCCCCTCGCCTGCCACGAATGGAGGGCGTTTGCGCGCTGACGCCCTTCTTCTCCCAGCACTTCCCTCAATTCCCGATCGCCGGCCAGCCGACCTATGGCCCCGGCCAGGTCTGCCGCATCGCCGAACTTGGCGTACAACGCGGCGTCTCCCAATATCTCGCGGTTGACAGGGGTGTCGAAGACGACAGTGGGAAGCCCGCAGGCGATGTAGTTGAAGAGCTTCCCGTTCGCCTCGGTAAGCGAAACCTTGGGCGAGACTGCCAGATCTCCAGCACTAAGATAAAGTGGCGCTTCGCTGTACGGAACCCTCCCGGTGAAGGTGATGATGTCGTCGATACCCATCTCCTCGGCCTTCTCGCGGTAAGCTCCTTCGGGAAATCCCATGATCAGGTAATGCAGCTTCGCCCCCTGTCCCTTCAGGTTCGCAGCGGCCTGCAGGAGCAGGTCGACCCCCTGATAGCTGTTCATCAGCCCCAGATAGACGACGACGGGACGCTTCTGGGGAAGGCCCAGCCGCGCGCGGATCTCTTCTTTGGGCTGCGGGGCGAAGACGCCGGTGTCGACGCCGTCGATTAGGGCGCGGACCCGGTCCTTCGGTACGCCGTCGAACAGGAGCAGTTCCACAGTGGGGGTGGCGCTGGTGATGATGTAGTCGGAGCTGCGGTTGATCCAACGCTCCAGCGTGGCGAAGAAGCGCTGCAGCAGAGAGCCGGGCTTTACGAAGCCGTGGTCGGTGATCTCGGCGGTGAGGCTTCCCTGGCAGTCGAAGAGCATGGGGACGCGGATCAGCATCTTGAGGAAGGCGCCTAAGAAGGCGCCTTCGTGGAGGTGGGCATGTATCAGGTGCGGCTTGAACTGGCGCGCCACCTTGATGGCCTTGAAGAGAAGCTGCAGATCGAGGAAGGGCTTGACCCAGGAGGGGCCTGCCTCTAGCTTTTTGTACCAGGAGAACCCGGCGATCCTCTCGGTGGGGATGCCGGGGACGTCGCTTCCGATGTGGTAGGTAACCAGGCGCAGCTCGACGCCGCAGGCTATGGCTGCTCTCGCCTCCTCAAGGATGCGGACGTGGCAGCCGCGGTCGGCGAAGAATGGGGTCGGCGCCAGCACCAGTACGCGCAAAGGATCCTCAGCCAAAGTTGAGCTTTTCCTTTATGTTGTAGATCGGCTTACCCTGCGCCTCGTAGTAGGTCCTGGCGGAGAGTTCGGCCAAAAGCCCTAGGACGATGAACTGCACCCCCATGAAGAGGAGGAACGCGGTCAGGATGAGGAGCGGGTTGCGGTTCATGCTCATGCCGTCGAAGAATTTCATGTAGACGGTGACCGCACCGCTCAGGAACCCGGCGGCGAGGGTGTAGATCCCCCAGCGGCCGAAGAGCTGGATCGGTTTGGTCGAGTAGCTCAACAGGAATTTCACCGTCATCAGGTCGAGGATGACCTTCATGGTGCGGGAGATGCCGTACTTGCTCTTGCCGTGCAACCTTTCGTGGTGACGCACCGGCATCTCGGTGACCCGGGCGCCGACCTGGTGCGCCAGCGCTGGGACGAAGCGGTGCATCTCCCCGTAAAGGTTGACGTCGTCCAGCACGTCGCGACGGTAGGCCTTCAGGGTGCAGCCGTAGTCGTGCAGATGCACGCCGGTCATCCTGGAGATCATGCCGTTGGCAAGAATGGAAGGAAGCTTCCTGTTCACGAAGGTGTCTTTGCGGTCCTTGCGCCACCCGGATACCACGTCGTACCCCTCGTCGATCCGCGCCAAAAGCAGCGGGATGTCGAGCGGGTCGTTCTGGAGGTCACCGTCCATGGGAACTACCACGCGCCCGGAGGCGCAGTCGAAGCCGGCGGCCATGGCGGCGGTCTGCCCGAAATTGCGGCGCAGGCGTATCACCTTGACCCGGTCGTCCTTCGCGGCCAGGCGCTTTAGCCCGGAATAGGAGTTGTCCGAAGAGCCGTCGTCGACAAGGATCAGCTCGTACTCGATCGGGGTGTCGCCCAGCGCCTCGGTGACCCTGTCGTGCAGGATGGGGATGTTGTCTTCCTCGTTGTAAATGGGGACTACGATGCTGAGATCCACAGGTTTCTCCCAAAGAAAATCCGTTCAACGTTCTGCGTTCAACGTTAAATTAACATGCCTCGCTATTCGCGAATCCCTTCACACGCCTGATTTCTACTTCCCAATGGGTCTGCTTCCCACCCCGGTAACGAGGGCGCGCAAGACCGCGCAATACTCCGGCGCCATAGACTAGGTGCAGCGTCGGAAAGACCAGCAACAGCCTCGGCAAAAGGGCTAGGTCCCGCCCTGCAATACTCCCGGCAACGGAGGCAGCCGCAACAACCGCCAGGTAGCAAAGAAGCGGCAGCAAAAATATGCCCCCGGCGAGAAACGGGAGCAACAGGATGTAGATCAGAAACAGCGACGGCACGAGGGAGACCGGCTTCAGCTTTCCCGATATCAGGGTCTGCTCGCCGCGCCCCCGGCCGTAGCCGTACATCTGCCTCACATAGGCGCGATAGCTCTTGCGCTGGCTGCGCACGATGGCCAGCTCGGGGTCGTGCACCAGCAGGTGCCCTTCCCGCTGCAGCCGGTCCATCAGCTCGTTCTCCTCGTTGGGATAGAGCCGCTCGTCCAGCCCCTCATGGGTCAGGAAGATATCGCGCCTGAAGCTCAAATTGCAGAGGATGAGTTCGCCGTCGTTGCTGTATCGGGCGCTGCCGCTCTTGCGGTAGCGGGTGCGGACCCCGCCCCCGCCGACGGGCGAGGTGAAGGCGATCCCTATCGCCCTTTGCAGGGGGGAATCGGTGGCGGGGGTAAGAGAAGGCCCGCCCACCGCCGCGACCTTCGGCTCCCGGTAGTGTGACGCCGCGCGCTCGAGAAACCCCGGATCAACCAGGGAGTCGTCGTCCAGGAAGTAAAGAATCTCCCCCTTGGCGTCGCGGGCGGCGGCATTCCTCTGCACGCTGGGCTGACGGCCGTAGGCGACCAGCACCTCGAACAGCTCCTCCGGGTAGGTCGTCTGGCTCAGGCCGGAGAGGGCGCACACCTCGCCCTCCGGCTTCACCGGTATGATGATGGAAAACTTGGGGAGCGCCGCAGGGCCAGGCCGCAAGGCCTGCTGAAACTCTCCCCCAGGTAAAGGAACGTCGGGAGGGGGGCTACTGGACAACGGGTTTCACCCTGTCGTAGCGAAGCGTCCTGTGGCAGCCGACGAAGCAGCCGCCGCCGGTCTCGGTCGCCTGGAATCTGATGGGAATTTCCCAGCTGCCGAAGCCGTAGGCTTTCGAAGAGATGAGGCTGTCCTGGACCACACTCCCCCGGACCAGACCCTTGTGGCAGCTGCAGGTAACTTCGGCCCGGGCGGCATCCGGTAGAAGGGTGGCCCCAAGAACGAACGGAGTCAGAGCTGCTACCGGATGTGCCCAGAGGGAGTGTCGCATGGCCTCAGTTTGCCTTTTTCTTATTTGCCGTAGCTGTGCAGACCCGAAAGGAACAGGTTGACGCCCAGGTAGCAGAAGATGGTTGCGGCAAAACCGACGACGGAGAGGATGGCGGCGCGACGGCCGACCCAGCCGCGCGTGATGCGGGCGTGCAGGAAGGCTGCGTATACGAACCATACGATGAGGGACCAGGTCTCCTTCGGGTCCCAGCTCCAGTAGGTGCCCCAGGCGTAGTTGGCCCAGGCGGCGCCGGTGACGATACCGAGGGTCAAAAGCGGGAAGCCGATCATGATCGCCTTGTAGTTCAGGTCGTCCAGGATCTTGATGGAAGGGAACATGGAAAGGAGCCCGCCGGCCTGGGCGTTGCCGCCCCCCTGCTCCAACTGCTCGCGGATCAGGAACATGATCGAGATGCCGCAGGCGACCGCGAAGGCGGCATAGCCTAAGAAGCAGGTGATGACGTGGTACATGAGCCAGTTGCTCTGCAGCGCGGGGACCAGCGGCTCGATGTTGCTGTCCAGGCTCAACTGGGCCCAGGCCATGCCGAACAGCGCAAAAGGCATGACGAAGAAGCCGATGGCGCGGTACTTGTACTTGAAGTCGATGAACAGGAAGATCATGACGATGGTCCAGGAGAAAAAGACCACCGACTCGAACAGGTTGGACAAAGGCGCGTGGCCGTGCCCCATGTCGTAGGATTCTTTCCAACGCAGGCCGATGGCCGCGCCCTGTACCAGGAACCCGAAGAGGGCCGCGTAGGTGCCGAGCGCCCCGATGGTCTTGTTGCGCGAGGCGAGGAACGCGAAGAATATGCAGGTTGAAACCATATAGACGATCATGGTGACGTTGAACAGCGAGGAACTGGACATCGGTATTTACCCTCCGGTCAGCATTCTGTTAGCGCGGTAATAGGGGGCTTTCCCCCTTGGACTATAACTTGTTGAGTTTTTCCACCAGTTCGTCGAAGGCGATCTCGAAGCCGGTGGGGTTCTTGCTGGCGGAACCGCCCAGCGTGACGCCTTTATCGGTAACGCGGGCCCAGACCCTCTTGTGGGACATGAAGAACGCCATGCAGATACCTACCACCATCAGGAAGCAGCCGAACCAGACCACCCAGACGCCGGGGTCCTTGGCGACCTGCAGGCCGGTGAAGAACTTCTGGTCCATGCCGTCGAAGGTCAGAATCAGGTCGCCGCCGTGCTGCGCGTTGAACGACTCGTACTTGTCGGAGAGGATGACGAACGGCTGCGGGTTCCCGCCTGCCGGCGTGTACTCGACCTGGGCGCCGGGACCGTCGAAGCCCCTCATGAAGGGACGCACGTCCATGGTCGCTTCCATGACGGAGACAAAGGCGCCACCGGGCAGTGCCAATCTCTCGCCCTGGCGCGCCTTCAGCTTCACCGGCTGGCCGCCGTTGCGGTTGCGCACCGAGATGTAGTAGGCAACCCCCTCGTCGGACTGGCCGTAGCTGGACTGGTAGAAGGTGATCCCTTTGTAGGTGAGCGGATCGTTGACGATGATGGGAATGTGCTGCAGGCCCGCGACAGGCTGCCCCTTGTCGGACACGCTCAGGATGCTCTTGAACTCCTTGGGAGCGCCGGTGTCGTAGAAGCTGACCGAGAACTTCTCGCAACGCACGTCGAAGCCGAGATCGATAACCTTGCCGCTGTTGGTCTGCACCTGCGACACGGACCCGCCTTCCGGGATGTTGACGTAGGCCTTGTATCCGAAGAAGGAGCCGATCAGCGCTCCGATGAAGACGATGATGATGGAGAGATGCACCACATAGACGCCAAGCCGGCACCACGGGTGCTTCTGGGCGAAGAGGTGGTATTCGCCTCCCTGCTCGGTTATCACCGGCTCGGCGAATTCGGCTTTGAGGAAGGAGGCCATCCGGTCCTTCAGTTCCTCCTTCGAACCTTTGAGCTTGAACTCTTTCACATTGGAGAGGCTCTTCTCGAAGTTGTCGTCCATCACCTTGACCGGTTCGGAGACGACCTTCCAGACGCGCGGCAGCCTTTTGATGGAGCAGCAGATCAGGTTCAGCGTGAGGAGGTACAGAAGCAGGATGAACCACCAGGAGTGGTACATGTCAAAAAAGCCGAGGGAACTGTACAGCTTGATCTTAGTTTCGCTTAAAGTGGCGAGATACTCGCGTTGAGGTCCCTGCTGTATCACCGTACCGATGATCGAGACCAGTGCCAAGCCAATCAGCAGGAAAATTGAAAGTTTCAAGGAACAGAAAAAATCCCACACCTCTTGTGCAAATCCACGTTTGTTCGTTGTCAAGGCCGTCTCCCAGAAAGGTGATCGTACAGCTTGGATTAAGTCAGGCGTGCCATTATAGTCAAATTGTCGATAAGAGCAAAATAAAAATCACGAATACAATACCGACCACAAAAAAAGGGGCGACAGGATATCCTGTCGCCCCCAAATTCAGCAATTGTCCTCTTAGAGGAGCATTACTTCTTGTGGCAATCGCCGCACTTGGTCGGGCCGCCCTTGGCTGCGTGGCACTCTTTGCACGCTTTGCCGTGAGCCGCTTCCTTGTTGATAGCGATCTTGGCCGGTGCGCCATCGCCGTGACAGACCTTGCACTCGTTTTTGCCCTGGTGAGCCTTGTGGTTGAAGGTTACGTTACCGTTTTTGGCGGGGTAGACGACGCTGTCTGCGGCCATTGCGGAAACAGCAAATGCGAGAGTCAGAGCTACTGCAGCGACAATCTTTTTCATTAGTATTCCTCCAGATTTTAAAATATTTAACGGGCCGAAAATATACAACCGAAGCCGTCATGTCAAGCAAAATCAACCATAATGCCCGTATCAGCCCCGCCTCGTTGCCTGAAGTGCCTGGTCCTTCTGCTCCACCTCTTCGGCCATTTTAATCTTGTAGGCGGCGAGTTTATTGCGCAGTTCCGGCGTGCCCAAGGAGAGGATCTGCACGGCGAAGAGACCGGCGTTTTTGGCGCCTGCCTTGCCGATGGCCATGGTGCCGACCGGTATGCCGCCCGGCATCTGGACCATGGCGTAGAGGGCGTCGACGCCGTTGAGCGCGCCGCCGGCCATGGGGACGCCGATGACCGGGAGGGTGGTTTCCGCAGCGACGACGCCGGCCAGGTGTGCGGCCACGCCGGCTGCGGCGATGATCACCTGGATGCCGCGTCCGGCCGCCTCAGAGGCGAGCTTGGCGGTCTTCACCGGTGAGCGGTGCGCCGAAGCGACGTGGATTTCGTAGGGGACGCCGAACTCGGTGAAGACTTTGGCCGTCTCCTCCATGGTGGAGAGATCGGAATCGCTTCCCATCAGGATCAGTACGGTCGGTTTGTTCATTTTTCAAGTCTCCCAAAAAAAGTCAAAACCATTGGCAAGGAGAAAATCTGAGAAAGTCTGAGATAAAAAAATCTGAGAGAAGCTAAAAACTGCTTATACCAATTACCTGAAGTCCTTATGGCCTGATGTTTCGAAGGTTTTGCCTCTACCCAGAAAGTTTTTGACTCCCTCAGAAGTTCTCCGTGCCAATGGTTTTGAGGTTTGAGGTTTTTTTTCTTTTAGCGGTTCATCGCCTTCGCGCCGATGTCCTTCCTGTAATGCACGCCCGGCCAGGTGATTTGTTTCACTCCGCTGTAGGCGCGCTCGATGGCTTCCTTCACGGTCCCCCCGAGAGCGGTCACTCCCAGGACGCGGCCGCCGCTGGTGACGACACCTTCGCCGGCAGCCTTGGTGCCGGCATGGAACACGACCAGGTCCTCGATCTTCCCGGCTGCGTCGAGCCCGCCGATGACGTCCCCCTTGCGGTAATCGGCCGGGTACCCCTCCGCCGCCATGACCACGCAGACCGCCGCCTTGTCGTGCCACTCTATCTCTACCCCCTCCAGGCTTCCGGAGGCTACGGCCATGAGAATGGGGACGATGTCGGACTTCATCCGCATGAGCAGCGGCTGGCATTCGGGGTCGCCGAAGCGGGCGTTGAACTCAAGCGTCTTCACCGAACCGCCGTCGATCATGAGCCCGGCGTACAGTACGCCGCGGTAGGTGCGCCCCTCGGCCTTCATCCCGTCCACAGTGCGGCGCATCACCTCGGCCATTGCCTTGTCGTGGATGGCGGGAGTGACCACCGGCGCCGGGGAGTATGCTCCCATCCCGCCGGTATTGGGCCCCTGGTCGCCGTCGAAGACCGCCTTGTGGTCCTGTGCGCTCGCCAGCGGGATGATCCTTTCGCCGTCGGTGAAGGCCAAGAAGGAGGCCTCCTCCCCTTTCAGGAACTCCTCGATGACCACGCGGGAGCCTGCCGCGCCGAAGGCGTTGCCGGAAAGCATGTCGGTCACGGCGGCTACCGCCTCGTCGCGCGTCTGGGCGATGATGACCCCTTTGCCTGCGGCAAGGCCGTCCGCCTTGATGACGATGGGAATCCCGGTCTGGTCGATGAAGGAGACAGCGGGCTCCACCTCGGTGAAGACCCCGTAGGCCGCGGTGGGGACGTTGTACTTATGCATCAGGTCCTTCGAGAACGCCTTGCTCGCCTCGATGATGGCGGCGTTTTTCCTGGCGCCGAAGGCCTTGAGGCCGTTCTCTTCGAACAGGTCGACGAGCCCCATGGAAAGCGGGAGTTCCGGACCTACCACGGTGAGTGCGACCCCTTCCTTTTTGGCGAAGTCGAGGAGCCCCTGGAGGTTGTCCACCGCTATGTCCACGTTTTGCGCCAGGGTGGCCGTGCCCGGGTTTCCCGGCGCGCAGAACACCTGGCTTACCAGCGGGGACTGGGCGATCTTCCAGACCAGCGCATGCTCGCGCCCTCCGCTACCTACAACTAAAACCTTCATATCAAACCCCTTTTAGAACCAATTGACAATCAGAAAATCAGAACCAATTGACAATTGACAATTGACGATGATCCAGAACAACTGTCGCACTACACTACTAGCTGTTGCGGATCGTACGAAATTGACAATGGACAAAAGCAACAAAGCGTTGTCATTTGCCCATTGTCAATGATTGGTGTTACGAAAACCTTAAACCTGTCGGGCTGCAGCATGCTCCAGTGTGAAGTGACAATGAACAAAGGCAACAAAGCGTTGTCAATTGTCAATCGTCAATTGGTTTTTAGTGCCTGAAGTGCCTCATGCTGGTGAAGACCATGGCGATGCCGTGCTCATCTGCTGCGGCGATGACCTCGGCGTCACGCATGCTGCCACCGGGCTGGATGACGGCGGTGACACCGACGGAGGCGGCGTTGTCCAGGCCGTCCCTGAACGGGAAGAAGGCGTCGGAGGCCATGACCGCACCCTGGACCGGAATGCCGGCATGCTCGGCCTTGATGGCGGCGATGCGGGCGGAGTTGACGCGGCTCATCTGCCCAGCGCCGACGCCGACGGTGGAGTTGTCACGGCCGTAGACGATGGCGTTGGATTTGACGAACTTGGCCACGCGCCAGGTGAAGAGAAGGTCTTCCATCTCCTTGTCGGTCGGAGCCCTCTTGGTCACTACCTTCAGCTCGGTGAAGAGCTCGAGGTCGGCGTCCTGGACCAGCATGCCGCCGTTCACCCTCTTGTAATCGAAACGGGGCGCCGGATTCTCGGGCCAGAAGCCGCACTCCATGAGGCGGACGTTCTTCTTGGCGGCGACGATTTCGCTGGCGGCCTCGGTCACCTTGGGGGCGATGATCACTTCGACGAACTGGCGCTCGACGATGGCGCGGGCGGTGGACTCGTCCAACTCGCGGTTGAAGGCGATGATGCCGCCGAAGGAGGACTCGGGGTCGGTCTTGTACGCCTTGTCATAGGCTTCCATGATGTTCGCGCCGAGCGCGACGCCGCAAGGGTTCGCGTGCTTCACGATGACGCAGGCCGGCTCGGTGAACTGCTTCACGCACTCGAGCGCCGCGTCGGTGTCGCCGATGTTGTTGTAGGAGAGTTCCTTCCCCTGGATCTGGCGCGCGGTGGAGATGGAGGCCTCCTTGGACCCCTTCTCGACGTAGAAGGCGCCGGACTGGTGCGGGTTCTCGCCGTAGCGCATCCCCTGGGCCAGCTTGTACTGCATGGTGAGGGTGTCCGGGAAGGGCGCCACACCCTCGCCGGTGCGGGCACCGAGCCAGTTGGAGATGGCGCCGTCGTAGGCTGCGGTGTGCTGATACACCTTCACGGCCAGACGGAAATTGGTCTCGCGCGACACGCTGCCGCCGGAGTTTTTCATCTCGTCCAGGACCACTGCGTAATCGGCGTGGTCAACGACGACGGTGACGTCGCGGTTGTTCTTGGCTGCGGAGCGGAGCATGGTCGGGCCGCCGATATCGATGTTCTCGATGGCGTCCTCCATGGTGCAGTCCTCTTTTGCGACGGTCGCCTCGAACGGGTAGAGGTTTACTACCACCATGTCGATGGGCTCGATGCCGTGCTCCTGCATCTTGGCTACGTGCGCCGGGTTCTCGCGCATGCCGAGGATGCCGCCGTGAACCTTCGGGTGCAGGGTCTTGACCCGGCCGTCCAGCATCTCGGGGAAACCGGTGAACTCGGAGACGTCCTTGACGGCGATTCCCGCCTCACGCAGAAGCTTGGCGGTACCGCCGGTGGAGAGGATCTCCACGCCGTAGCCTGCCAGCGCCCGGGAAAATTCCACCACACCAGTCTTCTCCGACACGCTGATCAGCGCGCGCCCAATCTTTGCCATGTTTAACTCCTTTTTTGATGTCGGTTCTAGAAACTAAAAAGCGAAAGCTCACCACAAGGGCACAGAGAAACATTTAACAGGGATAAAGGGGATAAAAGGGATAAAACCAAAAACAGCTTCTGGTTTAAACCATAAAGCCTTTGGTTTTCGCAATTATCCCCTGCATCCCCTTCATCCCTGTGTGATGCTTTTGGGTCTGCTTTCCTCAGATTTTCTCCGTGGCTAGAGGTTTTGCTTTTAAGATTTTGGAAAGTCTACGTTCGCCAGGAAGTGTTTTTCGAAGAGCGGAGTGCCGGAAAGGGGTACCACCCGGACCTTTTGCGCCAGGTCCTCCATCTGGTCCCGGCCATCCTTAAGGAGCAGCATGCGCTCCACTCCGGCCAGGGCCCCTTCCCTAATGAATCCGGTGATTCTTACCATCTTTTCGTTGAAAATTCCAACCTTTTTTAGCACCTCCGGCGACAGCACCGCGCCGAAGGAACCGGTCAGCACCACGCGGGAAAGGTCGTCCAAGGAAAGCCCAGCCTTCCCCAGCAGGATCTCCATCCCCCCCCGCAGCGCCCCCTTGGCAAGCTGCAGCGCACGGACGTCGTCCTGGTCCAGAAAGACGAGCCCCGAGGCGTCGCGGTGCAGCACGAAGGCGGGGATGCCGTTCACCTCCTGAACCCGGTTCCCCAAGTTGGAGTCGATCTCGGCGGCGGGGCGGATCCTGCCGCTAGGCTCGATGATGCCGCAATCCAGAAGCGTCGCCACCGTCTCCAGCACCCCCGACCCGCAGATGCCGCGGGGCGTTGCGCCGGCTATGGTGGTCAGGAGCAGACGATCCCGCTCGCCGCTGACGCCGCTGACTGCGCCGGGAAGTGCCGACATGCCGCAGCGCAGGTTCCCCCCTTCGAAGGCGGGTCCGGCGGCGGCGGAGGTGGCTAGGAAGCGTTCGCCGTCGAAAAGCGCGATCTCCGCGTTGGTCCCCATGTCGAGGTAGAGCGTCCCCCGCGCCGGTTCCTCGGCAAGCCCGAAGAGGAAGGCGACCAGGTCCCCTCCGACGAAGCCGCCGGGAAGCGGCAAAAGGTAAGCCGGGAGTTCACGCTTCCAGCCGAGATCGAGGGTGCTGGCGATTTTGCCGGTAGTGAAGAGCGGGCGAAACGGCGGATAGGCGAGCGAGGCCACCGGGAGGGCGAGGGCTATGTGCTCCATGGCGGGGTTTCCCGCCAGCGCCACCTGGGCAAGTTCGGCGGGTGCGGCGCCGGCGAGTGCCAGGAGTTCGTCGACCATGCGCTCCATCTCGACCGCGAGAACTCCCTGCATGGCGCGCAGCTTTTCGCTGTCCGCCGCGGCGGTAAGGCGGGTGAGAACGTCCGTGCCGAAAGCGCGCTGCGGGTTGAGCGCTCCGGCTAGCGCCAGGCGCTCCCCGGTGGCAGGATCGACCAGGGACGCGGCGATGGTGGTGGTGCCCAAGTCGAAAGCTGCGGCGAGCCTTCTAGATGAAGACAATTGGGGTTCCTCCGGCGGACTCGACCTCGCCGATGCAGGCGGCGAAAAGCCCTTCCTTCCCGGCGCGGGAGAGGAAAGTGCGGGCGTCGTCGGGGGCGAAGGTGATCAACAGCCCACCCGAGGTCTGGGGGTCGAAGAGCGGCAGCAGGGGATCACCGCTGTTTCCGGAGACGTGCGGTTCGTAGTGCTGGCGGTTGCGGTAGCAGCCGGCGGGGACGAGGCCGTCGTTGATCAGCGCCGGGACCCCCGGGATGACCGGCACCCGCGCCAGTTCGATCTTGAAGCTGACCTTGGCACCCAGAGCCATCTCGCAGGCGTGTCCGATGAAGCCGAAACCGGTCACGTCGGTCGCTGCCGTGGCGCGGCAGGCGACCATGAGATCCGCTGCCTTGGCGTTCAAGGTGGTCATCCAGCGGGTTGCCACCGCTTCCACTTCCGGTTCGATCATCTCCGCCTTGATGGCCGTCGAGATGATGCCGGTTCCCAGCGGCTTGGTGATGACGATGAGGTCCCCTGGGCGGGCGGTGCAGTTTCTGACCACGCGCGCCGGGTCGATGAGGCCGGTCACCGCGAGCCCGAACTTGAGCTCGTTGTCATCCACCGTGTGTCCGCCGACGAGGCAGGTCCCCGCCTCCTTGAGCGCGGCCGAGCCCCCGGCCAGGATCGCGGCCAACACCGAGGTGGGGAGCGAGCAGGCCGGGAAGAAGGCGAGGTTCATCGCCGTCACCGGTCTCCCCCCCATGGCGTACACGTCCGAGAGGGCGTTGGCCGCGGCGATGCGGCCGAAGGTGAAGGGATCGTCCACCAGCGGGGTGATGATGTCCGTCGTTTCCACCAGGGCGAGGTCCTCCCCGATCCGGTAGATGCCGGCGTCCTCCGCCCCTTCCACCCCCACGATGAGGTTGGGGTCGTCCGAGCGCGTTATGTCGTGAATGGCTTCTTCCAGGCCCGCCGGGCCCAGTTTGGCAGCTCAACCCGCCGCCTGCACCATCGTGGTGAGCCGTACTTTGTCAGTCATAAAACCCCTCAATAAAACCTGAGAAACCTGAAACCATTAACAAGGAGAACATCTGAGGACATCTGAGTAAAAACTGAACCTTGAGAGAATCTAAAACGATCAGCCACAGAGAAAATCTGAGAGAATCAAAACGTTTTGGGGGTGAACCTTAAAAGCTTTAAGTCTTTAGGGGGTAAACCAGTAGTGTCCGGTTAAGAAATTGCACGTCTGAGCGCGCTCTTTAAAAATCGAATAAAAAGCAGTGTTGTGGCATTTTTCTCTTGACAAGGAGAGGGAAAAACGCGCGGCGCATATTCATAACTAACTGATATTGCGGAGTTATGAATATGCCACAACATTGCTTGCCTTGTGCCAGGCATACGGCACCCTTTTCTTTCATGCGTCTGTTCAAGCCTGCCCTTGATGAGGTATCTTCAGTCACCCCAGTACAATCAAGGAGCAACAGACCCATGACCTTTACCTTTGAACATCACCTGAAAGCGTT
>NZ_AUGE01000023.1 GCF_000426865.1 Citrifermentans bremense R1 | reverse complement strand
GCTGCGTTGCCGCCGTTGTGGCAGGGGAGGCAGTTTGCCCAACCCTCGGAGGGCTTGGCGTCTTTCTTGATGTGCGCGGCAACCACGTGGGCGCCGCCGCCGCCGGAGTAGTCTTCGAAGCGGGCGGTGGACCAGTTGCCGAGAACGCCGAAGGTGACTGCGGAGATGGTCTTTCTCGGAGCCGGCGGGTAGCCGTGGCAGGCGTCGCATCCGCCGTTGGGAACGAAGGCGAGGCCGGTTGCCGGGTTGTGCTGGTGGCACTCGAGGCAGTTCGTGGTGGAGTCGACGTGGGTCGCCTCCGGCTGGCCGGCCTTGGTGAAGTACTGGGTCGTGGTGTGGCAGACCTGGCAGACGCCGGTGCGTGCTCCGTTGGCGAAGGTGTTGACGGTGGTGAAGCTCACCGCGGTCCCGTTGATCGTGCCGTTAATCATCATGCTGTTTGCGGTACCGTGCGCGTTGTGGCAGTCGGAGCACTTGGCGCCGAGTGCGCCGGTGGGGCGGTGCACCTTCACGTTGAGAGCGGCGCCGGCTACCTTGACTGCGTCGGTGTGGCAGTAGTTACATTCCTGGTTGTCCACGCCGGTCAACGCGCCCAAGAGACGCTTCTGGTCGCCGGCTACGCCGTTGATGTGTGCGGAGTTGGCGTCGTGGCAAGCGGAGCAGGACTGGTTGATTCCGGCCTTGCCGTGGCCCGCGGTCGCTGCGAGCGTCTTGTCCGGAGCGGTGAGGGCGCCGATGACGGAGAGCTGGCCCCCTGCGGTGCTGTGGCAGCTTTCGCAGGAAACGCGCCCGGTGGTCCAGTCGGTCGACTGCTTGTGGCAGCTGGAGCAGGTGCCCACCTTGTTGTAGCCGATGGCGAGGTTAACAATGCCGTCTGCGTGGCTGGCAGCGGTGTTCGGGGTATGGCAGCCGGAGCAGGAGGTGGCCAGGGCGCCGTTCATGCCCGGGCCGTAGCTCGCCGTGAAGTGGGCGGAGTGGGCGTTGCTGGAAACCAGGCCGTTCACGGTGGTGGAAAGCGCCTTATGGCAGGTACCGCAAGCGCCGGAGGTAGAGTCGTTCCACTTCGGTGTGCCGGTAAGGTGGCAGGAAGTGGCGCAGTTCTTGGTGGCGGCTGTAAAGGTGGTTACCTTGGCGCCGGCAACCTCGACGATCGCGTCGCCGTGCAGCGCCTTGTTCGCGAAGTTGGTGCTGCCGGTAACGGTCTGGGCGTGGCAGGTGTCGCAGGCATAGCCCTTGGTGGAAACGTGGGCCGCGTGCGCGTTGGTGGTAAGGGTTGCTGCGTTGCCGTGGCAACCGGCGCAACCAAGCGACTGACCCCATTTGGCAGCCCCTACGCCTGCTACGATGCCGCCGCCGTCGTGGCAGGACACTGCGGAGCAGCTGTTCCCTACGATGGTGAAGCTCTTGCCGTTACCGGCTACGACGTTGCGGGTGCCGTCGGTGTGCGGAGCGCCGGCCTTGATGCTCAGGCCGTCGACGGTGGTGCTGCCATGGCAGTTCTGGCAGTTTGCCGCCCCGACGACATGGTTTTGGTGGCTGTTGGCGCGCGGTTGGTCCATACCGGCGTTGGCGTAGTTAGGCTCGCCGGCGACGGAGGCGAAGGCAGGAGCCGCATCGGAGCCGTGGCAGCTTTTGCAGTCCAGAACCTGGGTCTGGGTCCAGGTCACGCTCTTCTGGGTCCCTTTGCCATCGCTGTGGCAGTAAGAGGTGGAGCAGCTTCCCGCAACCGGGGTCCCTACGTGGGCGCCCGCAACGTCTTTGTTCTTGTTGACGTGGTTGGTGAAGTTGCCGATGGTGCTGTTGTCGGTCACGGTGGCGGAGTGGCACTCCACGCAGCCGTAGTTGGTGCCGAGGAAGCCGGCGTTGTTCACGTGTTTGGCGTGCTTGCCGGAGAGGGTGTTGCTGGTCGCGTCGCCGTGGCAGCCGGCGCAGCTAAGGGTCGCGCCCCAGGTCGGCGGGGTGAAGCTACCCTGGCCGTTGCTGTGGCAGTAGAGGTTGGCGCACTGGTTGGCCGCGAAGGAGCCGCCGTCGGGGAGCACCACTTCGATGGCGCGGCCGGCGCTGGTTGCGTGGCTGAAGGGCTTCGCCTGCGCCGCGTGGTCGGTATGGCACTTAACGCAGGAGCCGGTACCGGTGCCGAAGTAGGAGGCATGCTTGCTATTGAGGGTCGGGTGGTTGCCGGTGGCCGGTGCGACGGCATGGCACTGGGAGCAGTCGCCGGGAGCCTGGAACGGTGCAGCGCCCCAGGCAGGGGTCGCCTTCAGGGTGCCCTTGCCGTTACTGTGGCAGGCCGCGGTGGAGCAGGAACCCATCGGGGTCGGCGGTACCGAGGTCTGGTTCACGAACCCGGCTGCGATCTTCCGCGAGTAGCCGATGCCGTCGGCAAGCTCGATGGTCTTGTTCCTGTGCCCCATGGCGTAGCCGCTCACGTCGCCGTGGCACTTGGCGCAGGAATTGACCGCTGCCGAAGCGTGACCCTGGTGGTTGCCCGGAATGGCGCCCGTGTTGGGGTCCTTCTTCGCGTTGGCGGAATCCAGCGGCGGCATCTGGTGACAGAAGGTACAGTCATAGCTGTACTGCGAAGCAGCCTGTGCCTGTCCGGCACCAAGCGCCATCAGTGTCAGCACCAGAAGTGCCAACCCCAACAAACATCGTCCTCCATACTTAGATAACATCTTTCCCTCCTCAGTGATTACAACCATTGCAGATGTGTCGCCTGTGGTAACTCCTCTATCAGCTGCAGGAACTGTTTTTCCGTACTTCACTTTTCCGACGGGCTCATTGTGACAGGCGATGTTGAATCACTTGCCTGTAGCGTGTTGCGCCGCGTTGGTCTAACGGTGTGCCCCCTGCAGCAAAAAACATGCCCCACATCCCTCAGTCAATAAGATAAAACAGCCTGCCGCTTCATACTAAGAAGGTAAACCATTGAATTACTGAGTTGCTGCGATGAGAAACAAAACCTCTGGCGACATTTGGGCCAGGCGTGGGCTTTCCGAAGGTGGTGCTGGCCGCCGGTGAAATAACCCCGTTTCGGCAATAGTTACCGCGATTTAACCAAAACGTTACCATTTTATGTTTTTCAGAAAGGAGTGTGGCGGACAAGAGTATCCGGTAGCGGAGCGGCTCTTATCTTGCCGGAGCGTGCGGCAGAATGTCATTGACGGATACCTGATTTTAGGTTAAAAGATACCTCTGCTCACAGCCGGCTTTTCAGCAGGTTGTGGCAAAGATACCAGCAGGTTAGCTAGTGCAAGAACAGAGAGATGCCGGAGTAACTCAGTTGGTAGAGTAGCTGATTCGTAATCAGCAAGTCGGCGGTTCGAGTCCGCTCTTCGGCTCCATAAAAAAGCCCCCTCATATTGAGGGGGCTTTTCTTTTTCCAGACGTTCGCTGTCATCGATCAAAGCCCCCCGCAAGATAAGCCCGAAACCCAGGCTGCCCCCCAGCTACCTGCAGCCGAGGGGAGCGCGCCCGGGATAAAAACGGGAGGGAAACCGTTGGAGTAAAAATTGAAAGGCCCGCCGAATCCGGCGGGCCTCTGGTTGTAGCGTCTACATTGGGAACCCTTTTCAAGGGTGGATGCCGGTACCTATGCGGACCGGACCGTTACTACTTTCAAGTTTTGAGAATCCTAATCGGTGGGGTTTCCTCTATGGTCGGCTACCTCCTTATTCCGAGATTTCTCTTAGCTAGCTAGCTGAGTCATACATTATCACTGGTCGCACCAAAGAAACAGTCTGTCGAAATATTTTTTTAGCGTGTATACTGCTCCAGTTGCCCGCTCCAGAGACAGCTCCCGCCTATGAGAGAACCCTCACCAGCTAACAGAGAACCTGCACCAACTGCAGAGTTACCCAAGCCTTTTACCACCTCGCACAGACTGTTCTTGCGCTTGAGGGAACGGCCACGCCTGCAGCGAGCGCCCCAGCTGGACGCGCAGTCCGGGGGACGCAAAGAAGGCGCCCATAAGGAGATGCCGCTGGTATGCAGTGAGAGCTTTGTAGAATGGAGTCGGGATGGCTGGAGAGGGTGACGAACGCGTGGGCCTCGAAATTGAAAGGCCCGCCGGTTTCGGCGGGCCTCTCTCATCGAGAACCCTTTGCAAGGGTGGATGCCGGAGCCTGTGAGCTCCGGACTATTACAGCCGTCAATTTTTGAGAATCCTGATCGGTGGAGTTTCCTCTAAAACGGTTTACCTCCTTGGCTCGAGATACTCTGACTAGCTAGCTGATTTCAAATTAACACCACTGACGCGAAAGAAACAGTCTGTTGTAAAAAAAAATTTCCGTATATACTGCTGAAGTTGTCTCTCCAGGCCTCCCCCGCATTTACACAGGTTCAATTCCCACTGACATAGAGCCCACTAGTTGTAGACCGCCGCGGTCTTCGTAGCGTTATGCGTAGCCCCTATGCCTGTGCTGGTGACCTCAACTCCACCCTTGCTCCGCTGGGCCTGGTACTGTGTGACACTCCCGTGGTCCCTGAATGAAGCAACGGAGTTGCCGCTCTTGACGTTCCAGTTGATGGAAAGCGTGTCCAGATAGGTATCGCCCCGGTAATGGTTGAAGGTATAGGTGACGTTGTCGCCGTCTTTGCGGGCGTTCACCTGGAAGCGCTCGCCGTTTTCAGCGTACTGGAAGTTCTTCTCGCCTTGCGCCACGGGGTTGTTGCCGCTCCAGAATTCGATGGTGTTGAACAGCACGAAGTCGACAAGCGCCGCTATGCCGTACACGGGGACGATGATGAAGACCCAGGTGACCAGGCTGCGCAGGAACTTGTCGTGCACCTCGCCGTTCACCCGGTACACCTTCCTGGTCAGGGCCATCTTACCGTAGCATCCCTGAAGTGAAGCCATGGCGATGACCATGGCAAGTACCGCTGCTGTTACTCTTTTCATGATTTCCTCCCTTGGTTTTTATGATTCATGCTATCTATCCCGCTCCCCATCCTCATTGCGGGGCGAAGTTCTCTTTTTACGTCTGCTCTCGACATCCGATGATTGTCACAGCTACCACACTTTGCCGCGAGGTGGAAAAGAAAAGAGGCCTGCTCTGGTTCGCGGGCCTCTTTTGCTTGTTCGATCCCTCGTTGCAGGGGTCACTCCAGTGCTGCTCGCACCGGATCCTTTACTTCTGTCTTGTAATTGGAATTCTCTTCGGTGGAGTCTCCTTCGATGTTGCTACCTCCTTTTTCCGAGATCCTGTTACAGCTAGCTAGCTGTGCTTAACTATACCACCCATCAGCGAAATTTACAGAGAGTGTCAAATTTTATTTTGAGCATGTGCACCGCAGCTATGACTCTTAGCTGCAATTGCTGCTTGAGAAGACATCGTCCAACAACAGCGTGGAGACTGGACTTTGAAAGTGTGGATGCTAGAATCCGTTGGTGCATTAACCGGGGCCAATACCCCGGGCCGCGTATCCCGGCAAAAGCCGCCCTGCCAAGCTGAATGTGCCGGGTACAAACTACAGCGCTGAAAACGGGGGCCTCCCATGAGAACTTCGGCAATCCTCGGGTTATTTTTCTTGTTTGTCGCCATCGCAGCAGGGATCGGGATCTATTACTTCGTCGACACCTCCGGCCCGGCCCTGGCGCTTTCCCGTCGCCCGGGCCCCATCGCCTCCAGGGCAGACCTGATCCTGACCCTGCGGGACCGCGCTTCGGGCCTCAAGTCCCTGAACGTGCAGGCGGTGCAGGGAGAAAAGAACTTCACCATCCTGAACAAGGTGTACGCCGCCGGGACCACCGACGCGAAGGAGACCTTCCGGCTCCCGCCCCCCCCCGGACTGAAAGAGGGCCCGGTGACGCTGCGGATATCTACTGCCGACCGCTCCGTCTTCAGGTTCGGCTCGGGCAACAGCACCTCGGTCGCGCTGGAGTTCGTGGTGCAGAACAAGCCCCCCGTGGTAACCGTGCTCAGCACCGCGCATAACGTCTCACCGGGAGGCTCCGCCCTGGCCGCCTACACGCTGAACCGGGACGTGGTCAAGACCGGCGTCACCTTCGCGGACAGGTTCTATCCCGGCTACAAGCAGCCCGAAGGGTACTACGCCTCCCTGTTCCCCTTCCCCTGCGACGTCCCGCCGGAGCGTTTCATCCCCAAAATCTTTGCGGTGGACCAGGCGGGGAACGAACGTTTTACCGGGATCTATTACCGGATCCTGGCCAAATCCTTCCCCAAAGACCGCATCGAGCTGAGCGACGCCTTCCTGGAAAAGGTCTTCACCGAGTTCAAGGACCGCTTCCCTCAGATAACGAACCCGCTCGAGCTGTACCTGAAGGTGAACCGCGAGGTACGGCAAAGCGACGCGAAGATCCTGCAGCAGTGCAGCCTGAAAACCTCCCCCACCCCTCTTTGGGAAGGGGAGTTTATGCGCCTCCCCAACTCCGCCCCGCGCGGCAGCTTCAACCAGTTGCGCAGCTACTACTACCAGGGGAAAGAGGTGGACCAGCAACATCACCTGGGAATCGACCTGGCCTCGCTCTCCCACGCCAAGGTCCCCGCTGCCAACCGCGGCAAGGTGGTGTATGCCGATGACCTGGGGATATACGGCCAGTGCATCATCATCGACCACGGGATGGGGTTGCAGAGCCTGTACGGCCACCTGAGCCGGATCGGCGTGAAGGAAGGGGACGAGGTAAAAAAAGGGGACATCATCGGCGACACCGGGGACACCGGGCTGGCGGGGGGGGACCACCTGCATTTCGGAGTGGTGGTGTCGGGCCAGGAGGTGAACCCAATCGAATGGTGGGACCCGTCCTGGATCAAGAACAACGTCACGGACAAGTTGAAGGATGCAAGGGAAGCCGCGGCTGCGGCCGCCGGGGCCGCGAAGTAGGGAGATGGATGGGGCGGTATAGAGACAGCGGAGGTAAAGGATGCATCAACTGGTGCTGCTACGGCATGGCGAAAGCGTCTGGAACAAGGAGAACCTCTTCACCGGGTGGACCGACGTGGACCTCTCCCCGCGGGGGGAGGAGGAGAGCCGCAACGCGGGACTGCTCCTGAAGGAGCACGGCTTGGTCTTCGACCTGGCCTTCACCTCCCTCTTGAAGCGGGCGATAAAGACGCTTTGGATCGTGCTGGAGCAGATGGACCTGATGTGGATTCCGGAGCACAAGGAGTGGCGCCTGAACGAGAGGCATTACGGCGCGCTGCAGGGGCTGAACAAGGCGCAGACCGCGCAAAAGTACGGGGACGAGCAGGTGAAACTTTGGAGGCGCAGCTATAAGGTGCGGCCGCCGGCGCTTGCGGAGGGAGACCAGCGGCACCCGTCGTTCGACCCGCGCTACCACTCCCTGCCGGGAGAGCTCCTCCCCAGCACGGAGTGCCTGCAGGACACGGTCGAGCGCGTGCTTCCCTTCTGGCAGCAGCAGGCGGTCCCGGCCCTGCAGCAAGGAAAGCGGATACTGATCGCGGCGCACGGCAACAGCCTGCGGGGGCTGATCAAGTACCTGGACCAGGTATCCGACGATGACATCGTGGGGCTGGAGATCCCGACCGGAAGCCCGCTGGTGTACCAACTGGACCGGGACATGAAACCTATCCGCCATTACTACCTGAAAGACCTGGCGCAGGATGGCTAACTCCAACCCATCGGTCAAACAAAAGGGGATAAGTCCTGATGGGCTTATCCCCTTTTGTTTTTGCTTGTGACAGCATCTCCGCGCGGAGCAAGAGGCCGCCATGCGATCTTACTCTTGGGGCGCCCCAGGCTCCTGCGGTTGCCCCTCGGGCCCCTGCACTGGCGCCTCCGCTTCCGGCGTTGCCGCCTCCGGCTGCTCCGGCGGGGTCAGCTGCTCAGGCTGCTCCGGCTGGGGCTGCGGTTCCGGGGCCACATGCTCCAGGCCGTCGCCGCCATGCTTGGAGCAGTACTTGGTCGGCTCGGTCCCCACGATGTAGAACTCCTCCCTGGTGGTCGGGCAGTTGGGGGTGGCAAGCTCCCCGGTGGTCGGGTCGATGGTGGCGCTGACCACGCCATCTGGTTTGGGGAAGTCGACCGCGGGTTTGCCGGCCGTGGCCAGCCGCATGAACCGCTCCCAGATCGGGGCGGATACGGCGCCGCCGGTGAACCCTCTCCCCGCCGGCTTGGGCTTATCGTAGCCGACCCAGACGCCGGTGATGATCTGGGGGGTGTAGCCTACGAACCAGGCGTCGCGATAGTCGTCGGTGGTACCGGTTTTGCCGGCCGCCGGGCGCTGCGAGGCGAATTTCTTCAGCCCCTTCGCGGTCCCGTATTCCAGCACGTCCTTCATCATCTCGGTGGTCACGTAGGCGGTGACCGGCGGCAGGACTGGCTCCACCACCGGCGGGTTCTCGGTCCAGGCGCGGCGGCTGCGGTCGAAGACGCGGATGATGGTGCGCGCCTCGGAGCGGAAGCCTCCGTTGGCAAACGGCGTGTAGGCGGAGACGAGGTCGTTCAGCGTCACCTCGTCGGTCCCAAGCGCAAGCGACAGGTCGTTCGGGTTACGAAGGGAAAGCCCGAGGCTTCCCGCGAAGCCGACGAAGTTGTTGACCCCGATGGCGTCGAGGAGCTTCACGGTGATCACGTTGTTCGAGTGCGCGAGCGCCTGCCGAAGCGACAGCTCGCCGTACGACTTCCGCTCGTAGTTCTGCGGCTTCCAGATTTGACCGTTGCCGCGGTTGTAGGCGACCGGGTGGTCGTCGAGGATGCTCCCCGCGGTAAAGCCGTTTTCAAGCGCATCGGCGAAGATGAGCGGCTTGATGGCCGAACCCGGCTGCCTTTTCGCCGAGAAGGCGCGGTTGAAACCGACCTTCCCGTCGGTCCCGCCGACGGCGGCCAGGACGTCCCCCGTTTTCAGATCGAGGCTCAACAGTGCCCCCTGCAGGTTGGGGTTCACCTTCTTCACCCCCTCGCGCAGCACCTGTTCCGCGTGCTTTTGCAGGTCGAGGTCGAGCGCGGCGATCACGTCCAGCCCCCCCTGCTCGACGACCTTCGCACCGTAGCGCTCCATCAGTTGCCGGCGCACCAGGTCGAGGTACCCCTGGGCCTGCCCCGACTTGATCACGGTGGCAGGGTGCGCCTCGATGGCGCGCTTTTGCGCGGGAGTGATCATCTTGACGTCCAGCATCCGCTTCAATACGGTGCTGCGGCGCGCGCTCACCTTGGCCGTATCCCCCAGAGGGTTGTAGCGCCCCGGGTTCTTGGGGACCCCCGCCAATAGGGAGCATTCCGCCTCGGTCAGCTCCTCCGGGTTCTTGTCGAAATAAAGGCGCGCCGCCTGCGCAACCCCCCAGGCCCCGTTGCCGAAGTAGATCTCGTTGAAGTACATCTCCAGGATCTGGTCCTTGGTGTACTTCTTCTCGAAATCGATGGCGAGCTGCACCTCCTTGACCTTGCGGTCGATCGACTTCTCGCCGGAGAGGTACTTGTTCTTGATGAGCTGCTGGGTGATGGTCGAGCCCCCCTCGGCGAGCCTCCCCTTGACCACGTCCTTTACCAGTGCGCGCGCGATGCCGCGCACGTCGATCCCCTGGTGCTGGTAGAAGCGGGCATCCTCGGTGGCGATGAGCGCGTTTCTCAAGAAGACCGGGATGCGCTCGATGCCGACCCAGTAGCGCTGGCTTGGCATGATCCGCCCCACGAAACGCTGCTGGTTGTCGAAGACCCGGATCGAGCTGTAGCCGTGGGGCAGCTGCGGGTAGGTGGCGATCTGCGCCCCGGCGGGCGCGGCTAGAGAGAGGCTGAAAGCCAAAAGGACGGCGAAGGGGATGAGGTGCCTGAGGGCCTTGAGGAAAGAGTGCCTGTCGGAGAGCACGTTGTTTGCTCCTTTTGCATCGTCCCCCCTCCCCTCGGGAGGGGATCAGCGGGTGGGGCGCTTGCTGCAATGGAGGGGAAGACGGCTTTGTTACCGTATCCCTTCCAGGTATTTCGCGGTCTGCGCGGCCAACTCCGGCGAGTCCACCAGGAGCGAGAGTTCGCGGTTTCGGGAAAGCGCCGCGTGGCTCAGGTTGTGGCTCCCGATCATGACGTAGCGCCCGTCGATCACCACCGCCTTTACATGGGTGACGCGCCTCCCCCCGGGGATGACCACCCGGATCCCGCCGCGGGCAAGAGCCCCTGCCGCGGCCCGGTTCTCGCGTGCGACCGGCTTCCCCCCTTCGAGGATCACGGTCACCTCCACGCCGCGCTTTCCGGCCTGGATCAACTCCTTCGCCAAAGCCTTCGGCAGGTTGTCCCGGCGCTCCCCCACCTTGAAAAGGTAAAAGGCGCAGATGATGCGCCTTTTCGCCTCGCGGATCCGCTTTACGAGCGCGCCGTCGTAAGCCGCGTCGGCCAGAAGGACGGCCTTTGCCCCCTCGGGCTGCAGGGGGGCAGCGGGGACGGGATGGGGGGCAAGCAAAAGCGCCGCAAGCGCCCACGCCGATCCCGTCTGCAGGGCCTTTCTCAAGTGAAGATGTCCATGACCTTGGAGAAGAAGTTCTTGCGCATGGGGTTCACGTCCTCGCCGCTGATGCGGGCGAACTCCTCCAAAAGGTCGCGCTGCTGCCGGTTCAGGTTGGTCGGGGTCTCCACCTTGGCGACCACCAGGTGGTCGCCGCGCCCGTACCCCTGCAGCGCCGGGACACCCTTGCCGCGCATCCTGAAGACGGCGCCGGACTGGGTACCTTCGGGTATCTTCATCCCCACCTTGCCGTCGAGCGTCGGCACATCTATCTCGCACCCCAAGGCCGCCTGGGTGAAGCTGATGGGGATCTCGCAGATGACGTCGTTGTCCTCGCGCCGGAAAAGCGGGTGCTCGCGCACGGTGAGCGCCACGTACAGGTCGCCGTTGCCCCCCCCTTTGGCCCCCTGCCCCCCTTCGCCGGAGAGCTTCAGCCGGATGCCGGTCTCCACCCCGGGAGGAACCTTCACCGAGATGGTCTTCTTGTCCCGTACCGTCCCTGCCCCCCGGCAGGTGGGGCAGGGATGCTCGACCACCCGCCCTTCGCCGTTGCAATGGGAGCAGGTCTTGCTCACGCTGAAGAAACCCTGCTGGAAACGCATCTGCCCGGCACCCTGGCAGGTGGGGCAGGTCTTCGGGGTGGTCCCGGGCTTCGCGCCCGAACCGCCGCAGGCGTCGCAGCGCTTGGAGTAGGGGATGTCTATCTTTTTCTCGGCACCGAAGGCGGCCTCCTCGAAGGTCACCTCCAGGTTGTACTGCAGGTCGTCGCCCCTTCTGCCGCGCGACCCCTTCTGCCTCCCGCCGCCGAATACCTCGCCGAAGATGTCGCCGAAGATGTCGCCGAAGGGGGAAGCGCCGAAACCGCCGAAGCCCCCCGAGGAGAAGCCGTTGCCGTTGACGCCGGCGTGGCCGAACTGGTCGTAGCGCGCCCTCTTCTCGCCGTCGGAGAGTACCTCGTACGCCTCGGAGATCTCCTTGAACCTGTCCTCGCTCGCCTTGTCCCCCGGGTTCTTGTCCGGGTGGTACTTGATGGCCAGCCGCCGGTACGCCTTCTTGATCTCGGTCTCGGAGGCGTTCTTGTTCACTTCGAGGAGTTCGTAGTAATCCTGTTTTTCACCGTTTGCCAATGTATGCCCTCGTAACACAAAGAGCAGCGTCCCCTAATGAGACGCTGCCCGTTGCGCGCTTTATTTTCATGCAGGCGCCATCTTCTATCAAAGCGCCCCGTGTTTGCAACCTTTTCTTACTTCTTGTCGTCCTTCACTTCCTCGAAGTCGGCGTCGACGACCTTCTCCCCCTTGGCTGCGCCGCCGGCCTCCTGCTCGCCGTGCGGCTGCTCGCCACCCTCGGCGCCCGCGCCCTGGGTCTTGGCGTAGACCGCCTCGGCCAGCTTGTGGGAAGCCTGCATCAGGGAGTCGCTCGCCTTCTTGATCTCGTCGGCGTCGCTTCCTTCCAGGGCCTTCTTGAGGGCTGCGACCCCTTCCTCGATCTTCTGCTTTTCGGAGGCGTCGATCTTGTCGCCGAACTCGGTCAGGGACTTCTCGGTCTGGTAGATCAGGTTGTCCGCCTGGTTCTTCGCCTCGATCAGCTCGCGCTTTTTCTTGTCGTCGGCCGCGTGCGCCTCGGCCTCGCGCACCATCTTCTCGACCTCCTCCTTGGAAAGGCCCGAGGAAGCGGTGATGCGGATGGACTGCTCCTTGCCGGTGCCGAGGTCCTTGGCGGAGACGTGGACGATGCCGTTGGCGTCGATGTCGAAGGTCACCTCGATCTGCGGAACGCCGCGGGGAGCGGACGGGATACCGGAGAGCTCGAAGTTGCCGAGCGTCTTGTTGTCTGCCGCCATCTCGCGCTCGCCCTGCAGCACGTGGATGCTGACCGCGGGCTGGTTGTCGGCGGCGGTGGAGAACACCTGGCTCTTTCTGCAGGGTATGGTGGAGTTCTTGTCGATCAGCTTGGTCAATACGCCCCCCAGGGTCTCGATCCCCAGGGAAAGCGGGGTGACGTCGAGCAGGAGCACGTCCTTCACGTCGCCGCGCAGAACGCCCCCCTGGATGGCGGCGCCGATGGCGACCACCTCGTCGGGGTTCACGCCGCGGTTGGGGACCTTGCCGAAGATGTCCTGCACCTTCTTCTGCACGATCGGCATGCGGGTCATGCCGCCGACCAGGATGACTTCGTCGATGTCGGAGGCGGAGAGCCCGGCGTCTTTGAGTGCGGTGCGGCAGGGGCCTTCCAGCTTGGCGATCAGCTCGGCGCAGATGGATTCGAGCTTCGCGCGGGTGAGCTTCATGGTCAGGTGCTTGGGACCCGAGGCGTCGGCGGTGATGAAGGGGAGGTTGATGTCGGTCTCAAGCGAGGTGGAGAGTTCGCACTTCGCCTTCTCGCCCGCCTCTTTCAGCCTCTGCAGTGCCATCTTGTCGCCGCGGAGATCGATCCCCTGGTCCTTTTTGAACTCGTCGGCTATGTGGTCGATGATCTTCTGGTCGAAGTCCTCGCCGCCTAAGAAGGTGTCGCCGTTGGTGGACTTCACCTCGAAGACCCCCTCGCCGAGTTCCAGGATGGAGACATCGAAGGTGCCGCCGCCCAGGTCGAATACGGCGATCTTCTCGTCCTTTTTCTTGTCGAGACCGTAGGCCAGCGCCGCCGCGGTCGGCTCGTTGATGATGCGGAGCACGTTGAGGCCGGCGATCTTGCCGGCGTCTTTCGTCGCCTGGCGCTGGGAGTCGTCGAAGTAAGCGGGGACGGTGATGACCGCATCGGTGACGGCCTCGCCCAGGTAGTCCTCGGCGGTCTTCTTCATCTTCTGCAGCACCATCGCCGAGATCTCGGGGGGCGAGTACTTCTGGCCCCGCACCTCGACCCAGGCGTCGGAGTTGTCGGCCTTCACGATCTTGAACGGGGAGATGGCGATGTCCTTCTTGACCGCCTCGGTTTCGAACTTGCGGCCGATCAGGCGCTTGATGGCGTACAGGGTGTTTTCCGGGTTGGTGACGGCCTGGCGCTTGGCTTGCTGCCCCACCAGACGCTCCCCGCTTTCGGCGAAGGCGATCATGGAAGGAGTGGTGCGACTACCTTCTGCGTTCGCTATGACAACCGGTTCCCCACCTTCCATCACTGCCACGCAGGAGTTGGTGGTCCCGAGGTCTATTCCTATTACTCTACTCATGTGTATGCCTCCTAGTTTGGTAACTGTATTTGCAACCTAGTCATCCCCCGGTCGAAAAACAAGGGGAGAGAAAAAAAAGATAAAGACAAAATTAAAACTAAGTCAAAGCAGCTTCTAAATCTTAGTCTTTATCTCAATCTGCCGTTAAGCCGCAGGCTTGACGGCGACGGTGACCATGGCCGGGCGGAGCAGGCGCTCGTTTAGGAGGTACCCCTTCTGGAACACGGCGACTATGGTGTTCGGCTCCTGGTCGGCGCTCGCCACCTGCCCCATGGCCTGGTGGAACTCGGGGTTGAAGGGGGCCCCTTGCGGCGTCTCGACCGGGGTCACTCCGAACTTCTTCAGTGCGGAGAGGAGCATGCTGAGGGTCAGCCTCACCCCCTCGACGATCGCCGACTCTTCGTTGGCGTGGTCGATGGCGCGCTCCAGGTTGTCCAGCGCCGGGAGGATCTCCATTATGACCTCCTCTTTGCCGTACTTGAGGATCTCTTCCTTCTCCTTTTGCACCCGCTTCCTGTAGTTCTCAAGGTCGGCCCGCTCGCGCAGGTACTTGTCCCAGTTGGCTGCCGATTCGAGTCCCTTGGCTGCCAGCGCCTCTTCAAGTTCCTTGATGCGGTCTGCGTCGGAAAGCGGCTGCGCCACTTCGACCTTTTCCTGCGACGCGTCCGCCTTCTTCTCATGCTGGTGCGAATCGTGCTTTTTCTTGTCCATCCGCTTCTTTTCTCCTTTATTCCGCTACTCGACTTCGAGCAGACGGCTGATCAGCTTGGCTGTGTAATCAACGATGGGGATCACCCTGCCGTACCCCATGCGGGTAGGACCTATCACCCCGAGGACCCCTACCGTGTCCTTCCCGGTCATGTAGGTGGAAGTGACGAGACTCATCCCCTCCATCTTGAGGAGGTTCGACTCCGAGCCTATGAAGATCTGCACCCCCCCGGCCGACAGGGAACGGTCCAAAAGATCCAAGAGCATGCTCTTTTTCTCGAAGGTGCGGAAGATCTCCCGCATTTTTGCCGTGTCGGCGAATTCGGGCTGCTCCAGGATGTTCGCCTGCCCTTCCAGGAAGATCTCGGCACCATCGGCCTGTATGGTCTGCTGCGAAAGGGTGAGCGCCCGCGCCATCATGGTGTCGTAGCGCACCTTCTCGCTTTGCATCTCGCTTAAAAGCCTCTCGCGCACCTGGGCAATGGTGAGCCCCTGCAGCATACCGTTCAGGTAGTTGGCCATCCGAACCAGGTCTTCCTGCGCGATCTCCTCGCCGGTCTCCAGGAGCCGGTTCTGCACCGTGCCGTTTTGCGAGACCAGGATGGCAAGCACCCTGCGGCTCGACAGCTTGACGAATTCCATCTGGTGAAAGACGTTAGCGCCCAGGTGCGGCGCCATCACCACCCCCATGTAGCTGGAGGTCGAGGAGAGGAGCCGGCTGGTTTCCTTGAGCACCTCGGCGAGATCCTTTCCCGCCATCCGGCAACGCCTTCTGATCTCCTCCCGGTTGTCCCGGGCGAGGTTCTTCACCTCGAGAATCGAGTTGACGTACAGGCGGTAGGCCTTGTCGGTCGGGATGCGCCCGGCGGAGGTGTGCGGGGAGGTGAGAAGCCCCATCTCCTCCAGGTCCGACATGACGTTTCTCACCGTAGCCGGGGAGAGAGCCAGCGCATGGCTGCGCGTTATGGTCCTGCTGCCAACAGGTTCGGCTGTCGCGATGTAGTCCTCGATCACCGCCTCGAGGATGCGTTTGCTGCGCTCGGAAAGTTGCTCTTCCATATCTCTTACCTCAAAAGCGATTAGCACTCAAAAAGTTCGAGTGCTAACGCGCTTCAAGTTAGCAATGCCCCCCTGCTTTGTCAAGGGGGGAGTCGGTATTGGAGGGGAAATTAGACGAAGCTGGAGAAGATGCTGTTGGCAAGGATGACGGCGCCGGGGGAGATGCGGATGCGGCTCCCTTCCCGGGTGAGGGCGCCCCTTTTTTCCAGCGCCGCCACCTGCTTGAGGTGCGGCGCCAGCGCGCTCTCCCCGTAGCGCTCGTAAAGCGGAGCCAGGTCGAGCCCGTCGAGCATCCTCAGGCCCAGAAAGAAGCATTCGGAAAGCGCGTCCTCCAGGGTCAGCTGCTCCGGCTCCTCGTCCACGGGGAGCCCGGCCTGGATCCCCGCGGCGTACGCCGCCGCACCGCCGGGGTTCTTCCAGCGGCGCCCGAGCCCGTCGGGGTTCCAGAACGAATGCGCGCCGGCGCCAAAGCCCAGGTAGCTTGTCCGGTTCCAGTAGGCGGAGTTGTGGCGGGAATGGCGTCCGGGTTTCGCGTAGTTGGAGATCTCGTAGTGGCGGTACCCGGCCGCGGAGAGAACGTCCGCGGTCGCCTCGAACATCGCGGCCGCCTCCTCGTCGGATGGAAGCGCGAGCGCCCCCTCCTCGTGGAGCCGCTCGAACGGCGTACCCTCCTCTATGGAGAGCGCGTAGGCGGAGACGTGCTCGGGAGCAAGCGAGACGGCAAGCTTGAGCGCCTCGCGCCACTGAGAAAGGGACTGCCCCGGCAGGGAGTGCATCAGGTCGATGCTGATGTTGTCGAAACCGGCGCCGCGCGCATCCTGGAAGGCGGAGAGGGCCTCGGCGGAGCTGTGCACGCGCCCCAGCCGCCGCAAAAGGCGGTCCTCGAAGGACTGGATCCCCAGCGACAGGCGGTTGACCCCGGCCATCCGGTACCCCTGCAGGCGCTCGGGCGTGAGCGTCCCCGGGTTCGCCTCCAGGGTGACCTCGGCGTCAGGCGCCAGCGAGAAGTTGTCTCGCGCCGCGGCGACGATCAGCCCCACCAGTTCCGGCGCCATCAGGGACGGGGTCCCCCCCCCGAGGTAAAGGGTCGGGGCGCTGACCGGCTCGGGAAGCGCCGCTTGCCTGAGCGCCATCTCTTTCAGGAGCAGCTCTACGTACTCCCGGTGGTCGTCGCCTGAGGCGGGAGTCGAGTTGAAGTCGCAGTAGAGGCACTTTTTCAGGCAAAAGGGGAAATGCAGGTACAGTCCGGCACGCATCGGGGGCTCCTTTATGGCTCAAGGTCAACATCTAGCAGATCGCCCCCCTTTTTGTCACGCAAAACAGCCGACAACTGCAGGAACTTGCTTGAAATCGACAGGGACTCGGATTACACTCCGAAACTCGCCGGCCGCCGGTGGCCGCCATATCCGGCCAGGCTGACATGCGGCGATACTTTTCCTGAAGGAGGGAGAACATGCAAAAAAGCGTCAAGGCTGCTGCGGTCCAGTTCAACATCGCTCTTGCGGAGGTAGACCAAAACCTGGCCTATGCCGAAAAAGCGCTGCGCCGCCTGGCCGCCCAGGGGGTGGAGCTGGCCGTATTGCCGGAAATGTGGAGCTGCGGCTTCGCCTACCGGGAGCTGAACCAGCTGGCCACGCGCACTCCCGGGATCGTCGAGAAGCTGCAGGCACTCTCCGCCGAACTCTCCCTGACCGTCATCGGCAGCCTCCCCGAGCCGCACGGAGACAAGGTATTCAACACCGCCTACGTAGTGGACCGCGGCAGGGTCGCAGGGAGCTATCGCAAGATGCACCTCTTCTCGCTGATGGGGGAGGACCGCCACCTGGACCGCGGCGACTCGGTCCTTTTGGCGCAGACCAGCGTGGGAAAGATCGGCGTCATGATCTGCTACGACCTCCGCTTTCCGGAACTGGCGCGCAGGCTGGCGGTCGACGGCGCCGACATCATCGTGGTCCCCGGCGAGTGGCCCAAGCCGCGCGAAGAGCACTGGCGGGGGCTTTTGAAGGGGCGCGCCATAGAGAACCAGCTCTTCGTGATAGCGGCCAATGCCTGCGGGGTCATCGGCAAGCTCGACTTCTTCGGCTCCAGCATGATCCTCGGCCCCAAGGGGGAGGTCCTCGCGGAGGCGGGGTACGAGAACGCGGAGCCGACGGCTCTGCTCGACCCAGCCGAGATGGAAAAGTGGCGCCAGAGCATAACCTGCTTCCAGGACCGGCGTCCGGAGTGCTATTAAATAGAGCCCGGGGGCCGGGAAGGGTAATCCCGCGACCCCGCGCGCGCTTTCTTTACAGTTGACTTCGCATTGCGTAAAGCATATTTTCCCTGTTTGATCACCATTAACCGGAGGTATCTTCCGTGGGCATGTTCGCTTCGACCGGCCTGGTCGTAAAACTGGTTCTTTTCCTTTTGCTCTATTTCTCGGTCGTCTCCTGGGGCATCATCTTCTACAAGCTGCTGCAGGTCTCCCGCGCCAACGGCGCCTCCGAGCGCTTTCTCGACTTCTTCTGGAAGGCCAAGCGCTTCGACGCCATCAGCGGCCAGCTGGACCGCTTCGCCAACTCCCCCCTTACCGTGCTTTTCCAGGAAGGGTACGGGGAGCTGAAGAAGCTCCAGGAAAAGATTGAGGAGAAGGCCGACCCCACCAGCATCAGTACCGACCTGGGGGGGATCGACAACATCGCCCGCGCCCTGCGCCGCGCCACCACCTCCGAGATCACCCGCCTGGAAAAGTACCTGACCTTCCTGGCCACGACGGGCGCCACCGCCCCCTTCATCGGCCTCTTCGGCACCGTCTGGGGGATCATGACCGCCTTCGAGAAGATCGGCCAGACCGGTTCCGCCTCGCTCGCCGTCGTCGCCCCGGGCATCGCCGAGGCGCTCATCGCCACCGCCATCGGCCTGGTAGCTGCTATACCCGCCGTCATGGGGTACAACCACTTCCAGCACAAGATCAAGGTGCTCATCTCGGAGATGGACAGCTTCTCCACCGAGTTCCTCAACATCGTGCAGCGCAACTTCGCGGGGAGATAAGCCATGGAGTTCGGCAACAGGGATAACGGCGACCGCGGCACCATGTCGCAGATCAACGTGACGCCGCTGGTCGACGTCATGCTGGTGCTCTTGATCATCTTCATGGTCACCGCACCGATGATGCAGCAGGGGGTCCAGGTGAACCTCCCCAAGGCGGACACCAAGGCGCTGGCCCCCAAGGAGGACACGCTGGTGGTCTCCCTGGAGCAGTCCGGCAAAACCTTCATCAATTCCTCGGAAATCTCCCAAGACCAGCTCAAAGAGAAGCTCACCTCGATGCTGGCCGGCCGGGAGAAACGCGAAGTTTTCTTAAAGGCTGACCAAGCGGTCCCCTACGGCGAGGTCGTGAAGGTGATGGCCCAGATCAAGGGGGCGGGAGTCGAGCGGCTCGGCATGGTAACGGAGTCCCCGCAGCGGCGATGAGAAAACAGCTGACACGCCGATACCCGGGGCCGCAGGGGATGTTCGCGCTCTCCTTCGTCTGCCACCTGGTCGTGTTTCTGATAATAGCCAAGTGGCAACTCTCACCGGAGTTCCATCCGGACGACACCCCGGTCACCTACGTAGACATGGTAACCCTCCCCGTCGCCTCGCCTCAGGCCGGCACCCCCGCGCCTGCGGCCGAGGCGGAGAAGGAAGCCGCCCCTCCCCCGCCCGCCGCGCCTGCTGCACCGGCCATGGTGCAGCCCGCCAAACCGGCGAAACCTGCGGCCAAGGCTCCGGCGGCGGAGCCCAAGGGGAAGTCCGGGCCGGCGAACCCCGCGGCCCAGGCGCAGGAGTTCAACGAGCGGCTGGCGAAACTGGAGCGGGCCGCCCAGGATAAACGGCAGGCCGAGGTCATGGAGCGGCTGAGGAAGAGGGGAGGCCAGCAGACCGGGATGCCCGGGGCCAAGGGAACCGAGGCGGGGAGCGACTACCCCTCGTACCTCCAGTCCCGCCTCAAGGATGCACTCAAGGAAGTCATGGTCTCGCAGACCAAGTCGCCGCAGGTGATCGCAACCATCACCGTGTCGGGCGACGGCAGGATTGCGGAATACCACGTGGAAAAGGGATCCGGGGACCCGCTTTTTGACGATGCGGTCCATCGGGCCGTGACGCTGGCCGGCAAATCGCTGGTTCCACCGCCGGGCGGCGCGCCGTTCAAGCGCATGTTCCGCTTCAGACCGGAAGGGGTTGGTATCAGATGAGAATAATAATGCTGTTGGCCCTGCTGCTCCTGGCGCCTCAAATGACACAGGCGGCAGAGGGATATATAGACGTAACGGCCCCGGTGAGCCGCAAGCTCAAGCTCTTCCCGGCCCCCGCCACGGGCCTCGCCGGGCAGGTGCCCCCGGAGGTGTCCAAGGAGCTCTCCGAGCTGTTCGGGATGGACCTGGGATTGGCCGGCCCCTTCGAGGTCTCCGGGGACGGCGCGGGCGCCGACCTGATCCTGAAAAGTTCCTACAGCGCGCAGGGGGGCAACATCACCCTGGAGTGCCGGCTGGTGGACCGGGTGCTGAACCGCGAGATCACCGCCAAGCGCTACAGCGGGTCGTCCAAGGAATTGCGCCGCATGGGGCATGCCTTCTCCGACGAGGTGCTGCGCGCGGTGACCGGGGGAAAAGGTCCCTTCACCGGCAAGATCGCCTACGTGACCAAGGTCTCCGGCAACAAGGAGATCTTCGTCATGGACTATGACGGGCACAACCCGCAGAGGCTCACCAACAACGGCTCCATCAACCTGAAGCCCGACTTCGCCCCCTCCGGCAAGGAGATCATCTACACCTCCTACAAGAAAGGGAACCCGGACCTGTACCGCCGCGAACTCTTCACCGGGCTAGAGGCGCGCATCTCCTCCCGAAGCGGCCTGAACGCAATGGGCGCCTACTCCCCCGACGGCAGCAAAATAGCCATGGTGATGAGCAAGGACGGCAATTCCGAGATCTACCTTATCTCGCGGGACGGAAAGGAGCTGGCGCGGCTCACCAACAACCACGCCATCGACGTCTCCCCGGCCTGGTCGCCGGACGGCTCCCGCATCGTCTTCGTCTCCGACCGCCTGGGCAAACCCCAGGTGTTCATAATGAATGCGGACGGCGGCAACGTGCACCGGCTCACCACCAACGGCGCCTACAACGTCACGCCCCGCTGGTCGCCTAAAGGGGACCGGATCGTGTACGCGCGCCAGGGAGGAGGCGGGTTCCAGATCTACGCCATCAATCCGGACGGCACCCAGGACACCCAACTCACCAGCGCAGGCAGCAACGAGCACCCCCGCTTCTCGCCGGACGGCCGCTTCATCGTTTTCAGCTCCACCCGCGACGGCGCCGAGGCGATCTACCTGATGCGCGCCGACGGGAGCGGCCAGACCAGGGTATCCCCCAACAAGTCCCAGAATTCCCATCCGACATGGTCGGTAAATTGGTAAAGATACCGGTACATTTTGAATCGTTGATTAACTCGGAAAAGGTGGGTATACTTTCCTTCGTTTTTTAACCACGGCACGCTCATGAGGAGCGGCACGTATTCTATCTAAAAAAGGAGTGGGATAATGCGCAAGATGATTCTGGGATCCCTGGTTGTTCTGACTTTCGGTGCACTTCTTTCGGCCGGCTGCGCTAAAAAGAACGTCGTGAAAACAGAGGAGCCGATTTCGGCTGCCCAGTCAGCCCCCGCTCCGGCACCTGCCCCGGCGACGCCGCAGCAGGCACGGCCTGAGGCCCCTGCTGCGCAGCAGCCCATCACCGAGACCACTCCCAGCCGCGAGCAACCCGTGGCCCAGGAAACCGCCAAAGATGCCGGCAAGGGCGCGGCGCAGGAAGTCCAGTTAGAGCTGCAGAAGGTCTACTTCAACTTCGACTCCTCCGATCTTTCGGAAGAAGCACGCGGTTCCCTCTCCAAAAACGCCGAGTACCTGAACCGTCAGGCCGGGACCAAGGTGCGCATCGAGGGTAACTGCGACGAGCGCGGCTCCGACGACTACAACATGGCGCTGGGCGAAAGAAGGGCGAAGTCCGCCAAGGACTACCTGGTCAACCTGGGCATCGCCTCCGACCGTCTCTCCACCATAAGCTACGGCGAAGAGAAGCCCGCCGACCCGAGTCACGACGAGTCGGCCTGGGCCAAGAACAGAAGGGATGAATTCGTCATCGTCAAGTAACTCAAGCAGTTCCTGCCGAAAAGGAGCCTCAGGGCTCCTTTTTTTATAGAGCAGCAGGATCACAGGAGGTTTGTCATGCAGGCAATGAGAGTGGCACTGGGGTCACTGGTACTGCTCGCCTTTTTCGGTTGCGCCAGCCAGAGTGAACTCGAATCGGTGCGCCGCGACTCGGACGAGATGAAGAACCGCCTCTTCACCATGGAGAAGGGGTTGAACGAGGTGCGCGCCGAAGTAAGGGACGGGGTGGAGAAATCGCTGGCAGGTTACCGCCAGAGCCTCGAATCCCTGCAGTCCGACATGTCCGGGTTCCAGAAGGAGATGGCGGGAATCAGGAAGGGGGGCGCCGACCTTCAGGCGACCCTGGAGAGCGCCCGGGTCGACATGCAGCTTTTGACCGGCAAGGTGGACGACGTGCGCATCCTGGCCCAGAAGCCGGCTGACGACATCGCGCTCTTGAAAGAAGACCTGACCAAGCGTCTTGCCGCACTCGAGGAGCGGATGGCCAAGATGGAAAAGGGGGTCGAGGAGCAGGCGAAAAAGGAGGCCGAACTGCAGCAGGCGCCCGAGTACCTCTACCAGAAGGGGTACGAGGCGATGAAGGAGGGGAACCTCCCCAAGGCGCGGGAACTCTTTTCAAGCTTCCTGGAGCATCACCCCAAGCACAACCTGGCAGCGAACGCCCAGTACTGGATCGGCGAGAGCTACTACGCCGAGAAGAAGTTCGAGAACGCGGTGCTCGAGTTCCAGAACGTGATCAAGAACTACCCCGACAAAGACAAGGCTCCCGCCGCCATGCTGAAGCAGGGGATGGCCTTCAGGGAGTTGGGCGACAGCAAGAGCGCCAACTACATCCTGAAAAAACTGGTGGAAGAGCATCCGAAGTCGGAAGAGGCCAAGATCGCCAGAGAGAAATACAAGATCAAATAGCCCGCAGACGCCCACGGTAATACGGCCCTCCTGCCGCAACAGGGGGGCCGTGCCGTTTCTCACCGGGTCATCCCATAAAACATTCAGGACAGACAAGGAGTCGCCCATGTTCCTCGCCCGAGACAAAAACAACGATCTCTACCTCTTCGACAAGCTTCCCATCAAGGGTTCCGAATGCTGGTGGGCCGAGACCGGCGTGGACGGGACCTACCTGCGCCTCGACAAGTCCCTGTACCCGGAAGTCACCTGGGACAGCGAACCTGTCGTGGCCGAGCTGGTTGTATCGAAGGGATAGCAGCCGGGGCTGGTTGGCCGGAGGCTCAACCGAGCCGGATGGCGGGTTTGATGTTGTCGGGGGTGTAGCTTATCGCCGCCGCCCACCCCTTCCCCGGCACCAGCACGGGCTCCAGCCGGCAGGCTATGTACCCTATGAGGTTGGCGGGCTCGGGAACGTCCGGGGCGATGGTGACGATGCGAAAGCCGACGAAGTCCCCCTCTTTTGGGTAGGACTTCGATTCCTTGAGGGTGCAGCTCCAGATCTTCATGGCCCCATGAGGCCCGGCGATGCTGATCAGGAAGGTGCGCTCGCCGTCGCGTCCAAGCCCGGCATCTTCCTCGACGAGGGCCGGGACCAATCCCCCTATGAGCGGCGTGTATCCGATCGAGCAGGCATGCGCGAACGCGGAGGCGTTATCCTTGAAGACGAGATTCTCCTGTTTTTTGCGGAACCAGTTGAACATGGGTCACCCTCAAATGGAATGCGGGACAATACCGGCTTCTCCAGGCCGGTAGCAGGGAAAACGGGGGGATTTCTCGCACCCAGTCAGCGGAAGAGCATAGCTATCAGGAACTAAAAAGGGAAAGGCGAGTTGACCCGTCTTTCCCTTTTTTTTGCAGCAGCGAGGATTTGAAGCTCTCAGGCGGTTTTTTCCGCCTCGGCCTTGGCCGCCTGTGCCGCAGGTGCGGCTGCCGCCCCCTCCACCTTGACCCTGAGTTCCTCCGCAGCCTTGGCCTGCTCGTCTTCCGCCTTGCGCTTCGCCTCGGCGAGCTTGGCCAGGTGCTCCTTCTCCTCTTCCGTCCTGCTGTCGGCCTCGATGGTCTGTTTGAAGTCGTCGGTCGCCTTCTTGAACTCGGCAAGCCCTTTGCCAAGCGATTTGGCAAGGTCAGGGAGCTTCTGAGGGCCTATGACTATCAAAGCGATTACCAAAATAATGACCAGCTCAGGCATCCCTATTCCGAACATTCTATCTACCTCGCTTGGTTTGCTGTTTAAACACGCGCTGTACTTAGGGAAATTTCAAAAAATAATAGAGGTTTTACCCTCCGGTGTCAAGCGTGCTAATCTGCACCCTTAATTGGTTTGACAGGAACCTTAACATTGTCTACTATCGGTGCTGTTTACCATATGTATTCCCAATGAACTAGTTTTGGCGGTGATGAATATGACGCAGGAAACTTTAAAAGCCGATATTAAAGCGCTTCTCAAAGAGCGCAATGCAGTACTTCTCGCTCACAACTACATGCGTGACGAGGTGCAGGAAGTAGCAGACATAACCGGCGACTCGCTGGCACTTTCCATCGAAGCGGCAAAGACAGATGCGGAGGTGATCGTATTCTGCGGCGTCCACTTCATGGCCGAATCCGCCTCCATCCTGGCTCCTGAAAAAACGGTACTCCTCCCCCGCCTCGACGCGGGATGCCCCATGGCCGACATGGTTTCGGTCGAGGCACTCAGGGAAATGAAGTCGCAGTTCCCCGGCGTGCCGGTGGTCACCTACGTGAACTCTTCCGCCGCGGTCAAGGCCGAAAGCGACATCTGCTGCACCTCCGCGAACGCCGTGAAAGTGGTCCAGTCGATGAGCGAAAAGGAGATCATCTTCGCCCCTGACCGCAACCTGGGGAGCTACATCGCCCGCTTCACCGACAAGAAGTTCCACCTCTGGGAAGGGTACTGCCCGACCCACGAGCGGCTCAGGCCCGAGGTGGTCAAGGAGCTGAAACAGGCGAACCCCGACGCCCCCTTCGTCTGCCATCCCGAATGCAACCCCAAGGTGGTCGAACTGGCAGACCATGTCTGCTCCACCACCGGGATGTACGACTACTGCAAGAAGAGCGGCGCCAAGCGCTTCATCATCGGGACCGAGGCAGGGATACTGTGGCGGCTCAAGCGTGAGAACCCGGACAAGGAATTCATCCTCGCCTCCCCGGCGCTCATCTGCCCCAACATGAAGCTCACCTCCCTGGAGGACGTCTGCGAGGCGCTGCAGCATATGAAGCCCGTGGTCAAGGTCCCGGAAGATATCCGTATCCCCGCCAAGCGCGCCCTGGACCGGATGCTCGCCATTCCTAGAGACTAGCCGGCCCCAGAGCACCAGACTTCCCGTAAGCGACAGGAGCCCATATGATCCGACCGTTCAAGGGTATCGCCCCCAAGATAGACCCCTCCGCGTTCATAGCCGAAACCGCCGTCATCATCGGCGAAGTCAGCATCGGCAAGGAAGCCAGTATCTGGTACAACTGCGTGGTCCGCGGGGACGTAAACTTCATCAGCATCGGTGACCGGACCAACATCCAGGACCTCTCCATGCTGCACGTGACCCACAAGAAGAACCCTGAGGACCCCGGGGCGCCGCTCATCATCGGCAACGACGTCACCGTCGGCCACAGCGTGACCCTGCACGGCTGCACCATCGAGGACGGCGCCTTCGTGGGGATGCAGGCCATCATCATGGACAAGGTCGTGGTCGGCAAGGGGGCCCTGGTAGGCGCGCGCGCCCTGGTCACCGAGGGGACCGTCATCCCCCCCGGCACCCTCTGGGTCGGGTCCCCCGCGAAGTACAAGCGGGACTTAACCGAGAGCGAGATCGCCTGGCTCGCCCGCTCCGCCGGGAACTACGTCAGGTACTCCCGCGAGTACATGGAAGATATCGGCTAGGAGCTGCAGCCGCCAGCCTCCCCGGCCAAGCAGCAAGGAATCCGTGAAAGACACGCTGGACAAAGAACAGACGCGGGCAGCGCTCCTGGAACTCTTCGAGAAGCTCATTGGCCGCTACGGCGCGCTTAACTGGTGGCCCGCCGACACCCCCTTCGAGGTCTGCGTCGGCGCCATCCTGACCCAGAACACCAACTGGCTCAACGTCGAAAAGGCAATAGTAAACCTGAAACGAGAGGGGCTCCTCTCGGCAGAGGCGCTCCGGGAGATCGATGAGGGGCGGCTGGCCGAGTTGATACGCCCCTCTGGCTTTTTCAACGTGAAGAGCGCGAGGCTGAAAGGGTTTGTCGGCTGGCTTTTCGAGCGCTACGGCTCCCTGGACGCCATGTTCCAGGGGGACTGGATCGGCCTTCGGGAGGAACTCTCCGAGGTGCGCGGCATCGGGCCCGAGACCTGCGACTCGATCCTTCTCTACGCGGGGGGAAAGCCTTCCTTCGTGGTCGACGCCTATACCAGGCGTCTCTTCTCAAGGCTCGGGCTCATGCGGGAAGAGGACGACTACCACCGGGTGCGCGCCCTTTTCATGGATCATCTTCCGGCCGAGGTGCCCCTCTTCAACGAGTACCATGCCCTGATCGTCGAGCAGTGCAAGCGGCACTGCCGCAAGAAGCCGCTGTGCGCGGGGTGCCCGCTCTCCCAATTTTGCCCCTTCCCCGCGGCAGGCCGCCCCTGACCCTTACCCAGCACCCACAGGACCTATAGATGAGATTCTTCGCCAACCTGTTCCTGCTCCTGTTCATCGCCGACGGGAGCCTTTCGCTTTTGGACGAACTGGCCTCGCTCCTTTTCCCGCTGGTCCCCCTTTCCGGGCTGCGCGGCCTTCTGGCCAACGCCGTCATCCTGATCGCGATACCGCTCTACCTGAGCCTCGGCATCGACCGGCGGCTCCCCAAACGGCTCTTCCTACCCCTCATCCTGTTCGTTTTCTGGTGCCCGCTCTCCATATGGTTCTTCCCCTCCCTCGGTGCCTTCAAGCTGTACGGCCTGATCATGGCGGCGCTGCAGGTAGGGCTCGGCACCTTCCTCGTCTCCAGGTTCAACGACAACCCGGCGGCGCCGCTTACCCTTCCCCCCACGCTCTTCGAGGCGCCATACTTCGACCTGCGCAACACGCTGGTGTTCGTCGGCGTGAACCTATTCGTCCTCCCGCTGGCCCTGGCGACGGCGGCGCTCTTCGCGGCCAACTCGTACGCCACCGAGGCCACCGGCGGCTTCATGAACGTGTCCCCCCGGGGTCTCTACATGGCGGAACGCACCTATCGGCGCGGCGACCGCACCGTTAAGCTAGCAGCCATGATCCACATCGGCGAGAAGGATTACTACGACCAGGTGGCACGGCTGGTTCCTGCGGGGAACACCATAGTGCTGGCCGAAGGGGTCGCCGACGAGAAGGGGAAGCTCAAAAACAAGTTCGACTACCACAAGGTGGCGAACCTGTTGGGACTCGCCTCGCAGGAAAAGCTCCTTTTCAAGGGAAGGGTGATCGGGCCCAATGAGCTGCAAGCCCCAGGCAAGCCGGAGGGAAAGGCACAGGCGGGGCCGGATATCCTGCGGGCGGACGTGGACCTGAGCGCCTTCCGCCCGGAGACCATGATGCTTCTGGACGCCATGGGGAAACACCTGAGCGGGAACCCTTCCGCCCTCGACGGCCTGCTGAAGCTTAACCGGTGGGCGGAGAAGAACATCACGCCTGCCATGTACGCCGTGATCATGGACGACATCCTGCAGCGCAGGAACAAGGTGGTGGTCCAGTACCTGGACCAGGCGCTGAAGCGCTACCAGACCGTGGTGATCCCCTGGGGCGCCCTGCACATGAAAGGTATTGAAGCGGAGGTTCTAGCGCGGGGTTTCGTGCTGCAAGAGGAACAAAAGCGGCTGAGCGTCGACTTCCGCAGGATACTGGCCCCTACTCCACCCCCCAGAGCACGTCCAGGAAGTTCTTCAGTATCCGCGCAGTAAGCCCCCATATCTCGTCATCGCCGTAGCGGTAGAAGTACATGGGGAAGTCCTTCCTCCCCTTGTAGTCCCAGTACTCCATCCGGAAAAACTCGGGCTTCTCGAAATGGGAAAGCGGCACCTCGATGAGGCGCTCTATCTCGGCGTCGTTGACGGTGAGCGTGTAGTTCGCGGGGAAGACGCCGACTACGGGCGTCACCAGGTAGTTGTGTATGGAGTGGCAGTCGTCGAGCTCGCCCAGGATCTCGACGTCATAGGGGGCGATGCCGACCTCCTCCCACGCCTCGCGGCGCGCGGTGTCGGCGCTGTCGAGGTCCCCGGGATCGCAGACGCCGCCGGGGAAGGAGATCTCGCCGCTGTGGTGGGTGAGATGGGGGGTTCTTTTGGTGAAGAGGAGATGGTACTCGCCGTTTTTCAGAAAGAGCGGCAGGAGTACGGCGGCGGGGACGGGCCCCGCCTCCATGGGAACGCGCGGGCGCGAGGCAAGGGAGGCCTTGAGCCTCTCCTTCAGCTCTCCGGGGTCCGCCGGCAGCTCCTGCCCGCGCCGCCCGATCAGAGCACCGGCTCCTTGGCCTTTTTCTTCAGCTCCGCAATGGTCGCCGCGTAGTCGGGGCTGTTGAAGACGGCGCTGCCGGCCACGAAAACGTCCGCCCCGGCATGGGAGATGCGCGCTATGTTGTCGATCTTGACGCCGCCGTCGACCTCGAGTTCCGCCTCGATGCCGCGCCGGTCCAGGGTGGCGCGCAGGGCCTGGATCTTCGGAATGCAGGCCTCGATGAACGACTGCCCGCCGAAACCGGGGTTCACCGTCATCAAGAGGATCAGGTCGAGTTCCTCCATCACGTAATCCAGAAGGTTAAGCGGGGTCGCCGGGTTCAGCGAGACGCCGGCCTTCTTCCCGAGCGATTTGATCAGCTGCACGGTGCGGTGCAGATGGTTGGTCGCCTCGGCGTGGACCACGATGATGTCCGAGCCCGCCTTGGCGAAATCGGGGATGTAGCGGTCCGGGTTGTCAATCATCAGGTGCACGTCGAGCGGAAGCGTAGTGACCCGGCGCGCCGCTTCCACGATCAGCGGGCCGATGGTGATGTTGGGGACGAACTGGCCGTCCATGACGTCGATGTGGACGTAGTCGGCGCCGCCGGCCTCGATGGCCTTGATTTCCTCGCCCAGCCGGGCGAAGTCTGCGGAAAGAATGGATGGAGCGATCTTTTTCATAAGGTCTCCTGCGTTGATTTTCACGATTGATCTTGCAGCCGTCGGCTACTTCCTCTTCAGGCGCGCCGAGAAGAAGCCGTCCATGCCGTCGCGGTGCGGCCAGCTCCTGAAGAAGCCGCGCTCGGTGAAGAGCGGCGCGAACTCCGGGAAGAGCGGGCGCAGGTCTTCCACGACGAACTCCGGATGCTGCGCGAGGAAGCTGTCCACCACGTACTCATTCTCCTGAATGCTGGTCGAGCAGGTGGCGTAGAGGATGGTCCCCTTCGGCTCCAGGTACCTGCAGAGGTTCTCCAGGATGCTGACCTGGGTGCGCGCCAGTTGCAGCAGGTCGTCGCCGGACTTGCTCCACTTCCCCTCCGGGTTGCGCCTGATCACGCCCAGGCCCGAGCAGGGGGCGTCCACCAGGATGCGGTGGAAGGTGGTCTCCTTGATGGCGTTGGAGGGGGCGGTGGCGTCCATGGTGAAGGTGCGCACCGAGTTGATCCCCAGCCGGTCGCAGGTCTCCTTGATCAGCCTGAGCTTCTTGTTGTTCACGTCGCAGGCGTAGATCTCGCCGGAGTCCTGCATCAGCTGCGCTATCTGGGTAGTCTTGCCGCCGGGGGCGGCGCAGGCGTCCAGCACCCGCTCCCCTTTTCCAGGGGCCAGGAACAGCGGGGCCAGCTGCGACGATTCGTCCTGCACCGTGAAGAGGCCGTCCCTGAAGGAAGGAAGCCTGGTGATCTGGCCGGACTGGTTCAGGCGGATGCCGTCGGGGGACCACGAGGTAGCGTTGCAGCTCACCCCCTCCCCGGCCAACCTCTGGATCAGCTCTTCGCGGGTGATGCGCAGCGTGTTGACCCTAACGGTCAAGGGGGGAGGTTCGGACATGGCGGCTGCCAGCTCCTCCGCTGCTTCGAGCCCTAGCTGCTCGCACCACTGCTGGGCGAGCCAGGCGGGATGGGAGTAGCGCGCGGCGAGGTATTCGGCGGGGCGCTCGGCGCGGTCGGGGTAGGCTATGGTGTCGCGGCCGCGGTCGGCGTTTCTCAGCACCGCGTTGATGAAGCCGGAGGCGCGCGGCGCCAGTTCCTTGGCCAGGTTCACCGTCTCGTTGACGGCGGCCGACACCGGGACCCGGTCCAGGAAGAAGCACTGGTAAATCCCCAGGCGCAACAAGAGCCGCACGAAAAGCTCTAGTTTCTCCGGTCTTTGCTTGGAAAACTGGGAGATGATGTAATCGAGCGTCCCCTGCCTGCGCAGCACGCCGTAGACCAGCTCGGTGAGCAGGCCCCGGTCGGCTCCCTTGATGATGTCCTTGGAAAGTTCATGGTCAATAAGGATGTCTGCGAAGGACTTTTCTTTCTCGATCCGGAGCAGGATATCGAAGGCGGCGCGGCGCGGGTTTTTGCTGGACAAAGAGTACTTCCTTTCAGGCGTGAGGTCTGGGCGAAGCCGGGGATCATTATATGCATTTCGCCCAAAACTGCAAGCTGTTAGGGGTTGACATAGGAAAAGGAGAGGCTACTCTTTAGCTCGTTGTTTAATGATAACCGTGAGGAGGGATCACAATGATAGCCTGGGAATCGGACATGGCAAAAGCCCTCGCACGGGGGAAGGCCGAGCAGAAGAGCGTGCTGGTTGAGTTTTTCAGCACCGAGTGCATCGGATGCAAACAGATGGAAGAGGTAACCTTCGCCGACCCGGCCGTCATCAACTTCATCTCCGACCACGTCATCCCGTTGCGCATCCCGGTGACCAACGCGGCGCACACCTCCGATTACCGGGTCATCTGGACCCCCACCATCATCACCATGGATTACTACGGCAAAGAGCACCAGCGCACCGTGGGCTTCCTCCCGGCGGACGAGATGGTGGGCTCGGCCCTTCTCGGCATGGGCAAGGTCAGCCTCGACTACGGGCAGTTCAGCGAGGCGGTGATCCAGTTCAACACCCTTTTAAACGGCTGCCCGGACTGCGCCTCCGCCCCAGAAGCGGTTTACCTGCGCGGGGTGGCACGCTACAAAACGAGCCACGCGCCCTCGGCGCTCAAGGACATATACCAGCAGCTCCTGGCGCAATACCCGGAAAGCGAGTGGACCAAGAGGGCCCACCCCTTCACGCTGCTTTGATCCTCCCCTCCACAGCCGGCGGGTTTTTCTCCTTCGGGGGCGGCAGCCATGTCGCCCCCTTTTTGCATCAACTGGCGGTGAGGCAGCAAAAGCCTTGCCTTTGGCATCACCTTTCGATGGAGAGATCTTGAGATTCCTGGACCACATCCTCTGGGGCCTGTTGTTGGTTTTCCTGGTCCTTCTCGCCCTGGTCTCCGCCGGGCATGCGCTGATCAACAAGCGCGACCCGCGCTCGGCGCTCGGGTGGATACTCACCAGCCTCGCCATGCCGCTTCTGGGCCCGCTCTTTTACTGGGGCATGGGAGTCAACCGCATCTACAGCAGGGCAAGGCGCTGGCACGAGGAGGCCGCCCCCCCCGCCCCGCCTCTTCCGCCAGACTCCCTCCCTTCGGCATCGCTTCCCCCCGAGCTTTCCTACCTGAGGGAGTTGCGCAACCTCTCCGAGCACGTGGTCAGCACCAGGCTTCTCACCGGCAACAACCTGACGCCGCTGGAAAACGGCGAGGAAGCTTACCCCGCCATGCTGGCCGCCATCGACAGGGCGGAAAGTTCGGTGCATCTTTGCACCTATATCTTCGACGGGGACGACACCGGCAAACGTTTCGTGATGGCGCTTTCGAGGGCGGCCGACCGCGGGGTCGAGGTGCGGGTGATCGTGGACAGCCTGGGGGAGAAGTATTCGAATCCTACGGCGCGGGAACTGCTCAAGGGGTCCGGGGTCAGGTTCCGCCGCTTCCTGCCGCTTCGGCCGGGGGGCTACCTGAACCTAAGGAACCACCGCAAGTTGCTGGTGGTGGATGGAAAGCTCGCCTTCACAGGGGGCATGAACATCGGCAGCAGGCATCTGGTCGCCAGCCGCCCGCCGGTGGTGAAGGACCTCCACTTCCAGGTCACCGGCCCGGTGGTGACGGACCTGCAGCGGACCTTTCTGGAGGACTGGAGCTTCGCCGGCGGCGCACAGCTCTCAGGGCCGCGCTACTTCCCGGAGTTGGTCCCCACTGGGAGCGCGCTGGTCCGGGCGGTAAGCGACGGGCCGGACAAGGAATTCAGGAAGCTCAACTGGATCATCCTGGGAGCCCTCTCCTGCGCCAGGCGCAGGGTCACCATAGTCACCCCATACTTCATTCCCGACCGGCCGCTGATCTCGGCCCTGATCACCGCGGCCCTCAGGGGGGTGGCCATCACCCTGGTGCTCCCTGAGGTCAACAACCTCCCCTACGTGCAGTGGGCCAGCCGATCCTACCTTTGGGAGTTGCTGCAGCAGGGGGTCCGCATCTTCGCGCAGCCTCCCCCCTTCGTCCACACCAAGTTCATGGTGGTAGACGGAAGCTGGAGCCTGATCGGCAGCGCCAATCTCGACCCGAGGAGCTTGAGGCTCAACTTCGAGTTCAACCTGGAGGTGTACGACCTCCAGTTCGCGCGCCTTCTGGAGGAGCGCTGCCAGGCGACCCTGGAGCTATCCCGGGAACTCACCCTCGCCGAAATGGACGGCCGCCCCCTCGTCATCAAGCTTAGGGACGCCACAGCGAAGCTTTTCTCCCCCTACCTGTAACCCGCTCGGCACCGCCTCCCCTGCCTGGTCGTCAAAGAGCGAAACCCGGTTCTTGCCCCGCCTCTTGCTGCGGTACATCGCCAGGTCCGCCTTCTTCACAATGGTGCGCAACTCCTCGCCGTCACGCGGGAAGGATGCCACCCCGGCAGAAAGCGTTCCCTGGACCAGTTCTCCCTCGAAGGAAAAAGGAGAGGCGTGCATGACGCGAACGATCCTCTCCACGGCAGCTACGATGTTTTGCTGCTCCTGCCCGGCAAACATGATGATGAATTCGTCCCCGCCAAACCTGGCGGCCACGTCGCTCTCCCTGATATTGGAGGCGATGATGCGCGCGGTCCACTTGATCAGCTCAGTCCCAGCCAGATGCCCGTGCCGGTCGTTTATCTGCTTCAGGTTGTCCGCGTCCAGCATGCAGATGGAGAACGGGGTGCCGTAGCGCTTCGAAATCTTTTCCTGCTGCAGCGCAAGCGCCTCGAAGCTGCGCATGTTGTTTAGCTGGGTGAGGTCGTCGGTGAGCGAAAGCCGCTCCACCTCGGCGCGCGCGCTCTCCGCCTCGCCTCGCAGCAGCGCCCCCAGATGGGCGATCAAGATGAAGGGGAAGATCTTCACGACGTGTCCACCGATGTCGTACCAGAAACTGGGGGACTGGAAGGAGGCGAGCAAGGTATAGAGGGCGATGGTCAGGCCGGTCATGATGAAGGCGATCCAGCGCCCGAGGGTGAGCGAGGTCGCCATCAGGATCAGGTACAAAACCGAGATGAAGGGGCTGGAAGTTTTGCCGGTAAACCAACTGACGGCGACGGCGTACAAAAGCAGCAGGACCAGGTCGAGTAGAGTTTTGGTTTCGCCCCGGCGCAGCAGAAACCGCGCCGAAGCCTTGTAGCAGACAAGCCCCAGCGAACAGAAGAGCACAATGATGGTACTGCGGCTATCGACGTGCAGAAGCGATATGTCGAGCAGCACCAGTGCCAGGAGAAGCCAGGTTATGACACCCAGGACCCGGTCGTGGCCGGCGTACCTGGCCATCACATCTGCGCTAATCCACTCCTTTTTCTCGATCATCCAAGCCGCCTGTCCATAAATCGTTTGAGCAGGGATGCCCCTGTCAATGGATCGTATCGGCGGATATCGCAGAAACTAAATGTCTTTCCCGGTTATTTATGACCTCGAAGGGCGCGCCCGCCGAAGGTGGCGAGCAAAACCGCGAAATTTATCAGCACGATGGTGGCGCCGGAGGGGAGGTTCATCACGAAGGAGAGGGATATTCCGCAGATCACCGTCACCACCCCGATCACCGCCGCGGTAACGATGGCCGACTTGAACCCCTTGGCGATCTGCAAGGCGGATACAGCAGGGATTATCAAGAGCGCTGAAATCAGCATGATCCCCACCACCTTCATGGCCAGAACCACGGTCAGCGCCGTCATCAGCACCAGCACCGTATTGATCCGCTCGGTGTCGATGCCGGAACTCTTGGCGAGGTCCTCGTCGAAGGTGCTGGCGAAGAGTTCGTTGTAAAACATCACCACGCAGGCGATGACGATGACAAAGAGCAAAGCCGCTATCACCAGCTCGCTGCTGCTGATGGAGAGGATGTTCCCGAACAGGTAGCTGAAGAGGTCGACGTTGAAGCCGCCGGCGACGCTGGCCAGCATGACGCCGGTGGCGATGCCGATGGCCGAGACGATGCCGATGGCGGCGTCGCCGTAGATCCTCGCCTTTTGCGCCAGCTGCAGGATCCCCATCGACGAGGCGAGCACCACCGGGATGATGGCAAGGGTCATGTAGACCGACTGCAGCCTGAAAAGGAGCGCCAGCGCCACGCTGCCGAAGGTGACGTGCGCCAGGCCGTCGCCGATCAGGGAAAGGCGGCGCAGCACGAGGAACACCCCGAGCACCGAGCAGAGGATAGCGATCAGCGAGCCGCCGACGAGCGCCCTCTGCATGAAGCCGTAGCTGAGCATTTCCGTAATTATCATTAAAACCTCAGGAGAACCAGGGGCTAGGGGCTGGGGCTAGAAAACCCATACCCGCCCACCCCGTCACCCGATTCTCATTGTTTGTTAACCTACAGCTGAAAACCGGTCGTTTCTTTCCAGTCCCTAGCCCCTAGCCCCTAGCCCCTAGCCCCTAGTCCCTGCCTTTAGCCCCCAGCCCCTGCCTTTAGTGCCTGTGGCAGACCAAGTGCTGGCCGTGCTCCCCGAAGAACCCTGTCATCTCGCTTGAGTTGCAGAAGTCTTCGAAGTCCCCGTAGAAGATGACCTTCTTGTCCAGGTAGAGCAGGTGGCTCGCGTACTTTCCTATGGTGGCCGTGTCGTGGGTCACCAGCAGCACGGTCGACTTCCGCTCCCGGTTCATCTCGAAAGTGAGCTTGTAAAAGCTCTCGCGGGTTTCCGGGTCGAGGGCGGTGGTCGGCTCGTCCAGGACCAGAAGCTCCGGGTCGTTCACCAGCGCCCGCGCCAGAAGCACGCGCTGCCTGAGCCCACCCGACAGCTCGCCGATCATGCTGCCCCGGATGTTCGAAATCCCCATCCACTCCATGGTCCGGTCCACCGCCGCCGCATCCTCACGGCTGAAGCGCCGGGGAAACTTCTTGGCCGAAAGCCTCCCCAACCGGATCACCTCGTCTACGGTCGCCGGGAAATGCGGGTTGAAAAACTGCAGCCCTTGCGGCAGGTAGCCGATGCGGTCCCAGCGCTGGAAGCTCGACTTCGGCGTCCCGAGGAGGCTGACCTCCCCCGAGGTCGGGGCAAGCAGCCCCAGGATCACCTTGACGAGCGTGCTCTTCCCCGAGCCGTTCGGCCCGCAGATGCCAAGGTAATCGCCCCGGTTGACGCTGAAGCAGACGTCCTGGAGCGCCTCGCTGCCGTGATAGCCTGCACAAAGATTCTGTACGCTCAGTGCCTTGTCTTTCATTGCAGCCCCGCCTTCAAGTTCCGCAGGTTGTCTTCCATAAGCGAGATGAAGCTGACGCCGCGCGCCAGGTCGTCGCGGGTCACGTTATGCCCCGCCCGCAGCATGAGCACCTTGGCGCCGGTCTCCCTGGCGATCGTTTCGGCGATCCGCGGGCTCAACAGCTCCTCCGTGTAGACGTACTGCAGCTTTTCGCGGCGCATGATCTGCACCAGTTCCGCCAGCTTGGCCGGCGTCGGCTCGGCGTCGGCGTTAACCGCCGAGGCGGAGATGTATTGGAGCCCGTACCGCCGCGCCAGGTAGCCGAATGCGTAGTGTCCCCCGTGCAGCAGCACCTTCTTGGGGCATTGCGACAGGGTCTGCCGGAAGCGCTGGTCGAGTGAGACCAGATCCGCGATGAGCTTGGCTGCGTTTTGCTGGTAGTAGGCCTTGTTGGCCGGATCCCGGCCGATGAACGCGTCTTGGATATTGCGGGCGATGACCTGGGCGTTGCCGAAATCGAGCCAGACATGGGGATCGGCTTTCGCGTGCGCCTCGCGGTGCGGGTCGTACGGATCCGGTTCGGGGGGCTGCAGAGCGATCCCCTGGCTCCCCTCCACGATCCCTACCCTGCCCCGGTCAATCGCGTTGACGATCGAGGAGGCCCACGGCTCCATCACCGGGTTGGTGTAGATGAAAAGGTCGGCGTGGTTCACCCGCACCACGTCCTCCGGGCGGGGCTCGAAGCTGTGCGGCTCGATACCGGGGGGGAGCAGTAAAGTGACCTGCGCCTTTTCGCCGCCGATCTTCTTGGCGAAGTCGTAGAGCGGAAACAGCGTGGTCACCACCTGGAGCTTGTCGCTTTTCCCCTCCGGCCTGCTGCAGCCGGAAGCGATCAGGGCCATAAGGAGCATCAGCATCAGTAAGCGTTTCACGCGGTAACCCCCTTGTCGGCGCAGCCGCTGCAAAGGCCGTTCAACTGCAGAATGTGTGAGAGCACTTTTCCTCCGTTACGCAGGCTCACCTCGCGCTCCAGCGCCTCGATCCCGCAGGAAGGGATGTCCTCGACCTTGCGGCAGGAGAGGCAGACGAAGTGGTGGTGATGCTCGCGGTTGCTGCAAAAGTAGTAATAAAGCTGCCGGTTGGGATGAATCACCTTGGTAAGTATCCCGCTGGCCGCCAGCTCCTCCAGGATCCGGTACACGGTGGGAAGCCCCAGGCGGTCGAAGCGGTGGCGCAGGCGTTTCCAAAGCTCCTCTGGGCTGGCGTATCCCTTCTCCGCCTCCAGCATCCCCAGTATTGCCAGCCGCTTCGGTGTGGCCTTCATGTTGAACTGCTTCAAAGCCAGTGCGTGACGCTGCTCCATGACTTCCTCTAAATGGAAATGATTTCGTTTTAGGATAGTCATCGCAACCTCGATGTCAAGGAAAACTTTGTATTTATTGTAATTAAAGGTTGCTTCGTGTTACCATCCCGAGCCATCCGGTCATATCGCATGGTCATGCGGGGCTTTAACGTAGACAGGCAATCCAGATTAAAATGTTGCAAGCAACTGCAATAGCGATATTAACTAGTTGCTTTTATTAAGGGTATTGATCCAACTATTGGCTCTTCTATTGCAGCGCCCAGCCGATAGCAGAACGTGTGATGCAATTCAATTGGAAGGGCCATATGCAAAACGAAACCTGCAACTATAGGGATTATTTCCATGCAGGGCAAAAAGCCAGGGTAGAGGTGGCACTCCCCGAGGACCGCGTCTTCAACGACGGCGCCATAGTCACGTCCGTTGACGACACCGAGATACGGCTGCGGCTTTTCCGGGAAAGGTTGCCCGCCGATGTGCATCTGCATCAGGCACCGCTTGTAGTCAGGGTTGGGGTGAGCGGCAACAGCTACCGCTGCAAAGGCGTGGTGCTGGGCAATCTTACCGAAGAGGAACTGCGGGTCGAATTCGTCGACCGCGTGACCCCCGAAGACCAGAGGGAATACTTCCGATTGGCTACCGAGATCCCGGTGATCCTCTTCAACGTCACCGCCGGCACCGCCGAGGAAAGCGGCTCCGGTGGACTGAGGGTCGCCTCGCAGGACAGCCTGCCGCGCATAGTCAATATCAGCGGCGGCGGCTTGAAGACTGAAACCGAGATGGCCATGACGTGCGACGACATCGTCTACGCCACCTTCCACCTCCCCCTCTCCGAGCCCAAGGTAGTACCTGTCGTGGCGCAGGTCATGCACAGTGAGACCATCAAGCACGGCGACGGCGTCATCTACAGCGCCGGGCTTCGCTTCATGCACATCAACGAGAGGGACCGCGACGCCATAGTGCGCTTCGTCTGTAACGAGGAGATCAAGAGGATCAGGGTCAGCCGGAAAGATTTCTACTCCCTGGCCAGCAGCTGAAAGCGACTTCTCCGCCTGGCGCTCAGAAGAACCAGCGGAAGGAAAGATTTGAATAGGTACTGAGATGCAATGGCCCTTCGGTTAATTCCGAAAGGCCATTATTTTTCTCGGCGTTCCCATAAGTTCAGATCATGCCTTTCGAAGCAGTTCCAGCAGGCGCTCATTTTCCTCTCTCAGCCGCACCGCCACCCGGAAGAACCGCCCGTCCAGCCCCTCGAAGTTCCCGCAGTCTCTCACCAGCACCCCCTCCGGCATCAGCCTTTCGCGGATCTCGCTTGCACTCCGTCCGTCGCAGATCTCGACCAGCAAATAGTTGGCGCGGGAAGAAAACACGCTCAGGCCGGCAATAGAGGCAAGTCCCTCTGCCAGGCGCTCGCGTTCGGCGTCCACGTATTCCCTGGTGCGCAGGCAATAATCCGCGTCGTCCAAAGACGCCACGCCTGCGACCTGGGCGGCAGTGTTCACGCTCCAGGGGTCTTGCAGCGCGGCGATGGCCTCTACCATCTGCGGCGCGGCAATGGCGTATCCCAGCCGCAACCCCGGAATGGCGAAGAACTTGGTCATGGACCGCAGCAGGACCGCCCGCGGAGATTGGCGCACCAGGTACTTTGCCGACTCCTCCTCGCAGAAATCCATGAACGCCTCGTCCAGCACCAGGAATGCCCCGTGCTCCCGGCAGAGTTCCACCACCGCCTCTATCTCGCGTAGCGGCAAAAGCGCTCCGGTGGGGTTGCCTGGGTTGCAGATGAAGACCATGTCCACCCCTTCCCCGAGCTTTTCCCAGAGCAGGGGGAGCGGCAGGGCGAAGTTATCGGCGCTGGACAGGGTGAGATAGTCGATCTCCCAACCGGATGACTCCAGCGCCTCGGCGTACTCGGCGAAAGCCGGCGCCACGATAAGTCCCTTTTTCCCGCCCACCACCCGTGGGAGTAGATGTATCAGCTCGGTAGAACCGCTGGCAACGGCGATCTCAGCCGTGCTCACCCCGTGGTACTGAGCGATCCGTTCCCTCAATTCGTCGGCACCCTTGTCGGGGTAATGGACCAGGCGGTCCAGGCAGCGGACCAGTGCGTCGCGCACACCCGGCGCCATCCCCAGCGGGTTGATGCTCGCCGAGAAGTCGAGGATCTGCTCCGGCGCCACGCCGAGCATCCTGGCCACCGCAAAGACGTTGCCGCCATGTTCGTGGCTTTTCGGGTCCTTGCCGGATAGCGAAGGGTTGTGTGGTCTGACCAAGGGCAAATCCCCCCTGCCCCCCCTTCGCAAAGGGGGGAACGCGAGTTCTCGTGCAGCACTTCGTGAACAAATATCCCTGCGGATCCCCCGAATCCCAATGAACCGGTTCCCCCTCCCCCTGCGTGAGGGGGCTAGGGGGTGGGGGAAGGTGGTTAACGGAAAGTCATCGCAACTAAATACAACAAGACCAAAAGGAGTTCGCTGCCGTACATGAGCCGCACCACGCCGCTATAGGCCGCAAGCGTGAGCGGCACCGCCGGATCCCCGATGGTCGGCTTCTCAACGACCCTGCCGAAGTAGCGGTTGGCGCCCCCGAGTCTCACCCCGAGGGCACCCGCTGCCGCAGCCTCGGGATAACCGCTGTTGGGGGAAGAATGGTTGCGGCCGTCGCGGCGCATGATGCGCCAGGCGCCGCTGCCGCTCAAGGCGCAGATGGGGGCGGCGAGGACCATGAGGAGCGCGGTGAGCCGGGCCGGAACGTAGTTGGCGAGGTCGTCGAAGCGGGCCGAGGCCCAGCCGAACTCGAGATAGCGCTCGTTCTTGTACCCCACCATGGAATCCAGCGTGTTCACCGCCTTGTAGGCGATGGCGAGCGGGGGGCCGCCGAGCATCAGGTAGAAAAGCGGCGCGATCACCCCGTCGCCGGTATTCTCGGCCACCGTCTCCACCGCCCCGCGGACGATTTCCGGCTCGTCCAGACCGGCGGTCTCCCGCCCAACGATGTAGGAAAGCGCCAGCCTTGCCCCCGGCAGGTCGCCCCGGCTGAGGGCCTGCGCCACCTTTGCCGACTCCACGTGCAGCGAGCGCGCGGCGAGCGAGACCCAGGCGAGGTACACCCCGGCGACGAACACAGCTAGGGGCGAGATGAGCGCGGCACCGTACAAAAGGAGTGCAGCAGCGCCGTAGCTCACGCCGACCGTGACCAGAAGGAGAACCACCCCCGCCGCGCGGAGGTTGCCGAAGACCCGGCGCAGCACCCCCTCCAGGAAAGAAATCATCTTCCCGATGGCAACCACCGGATGCGGCAGCCGGCGCGGGTCGCCCAGCACCAGGTCGAGCGCCACCGCCGCCAGGACGATCACCGCATCCTCAGGCAAAAAGTTCATTCACATTGCAGATCCCGAAGATCCGCTCCAGGTCCAGGTGCTCTTCCATGTGGTCGGCCAACTGGTCGAATGGATCCGCAACCTGCGCCGCCTCCGCCAGTTCCGGCATCTCCTTCGCGCGCCGGATCCGGTTCAGGAATGCGGTCCTGAAACCGTGGTTATCGAAGATGCCGTGCAGGTAGGTACCGAACACCCGCCCGTCCTGCGACACCGCGCCGTCCTCTGTACTGGTGGCGCCGCCGGAGCGCCTCGCAATCCGGGCGAAGGGGAGCGCCCCGCTGCCAAGGACGCTCTCTCCCAGGTGGATCTCGTACCCGGTGAGCGCGGCAGCAGCACCCGACACCAGCCCCTGCCCCGCCTCCAGCAGCGTCGCCTCGACCAGGTGGGTCTGCTTCTCCTTGAGCATGGTGGCCACCACGTCAAGAAGGCCAAGCCCCGCCTCGCTGTCGTGGGCGGATTCCACCCGCTCCGGATCGAGCACCATGTTCCCCAGCATCTGATACCCGCCGCAGATCCCCACCACCGGCCCCTTGAACTGGGCTACGGCGGTGAACATCCCGTTTTCCTTGAGAAGGGCCAAATCCGCCAGCGTCGACTTGGTTCCGGGGAGGATCAGCAGGTCCAGCGAATCGACCTGGCGCGGCGAGTCGATGTAGTGGAGCTCGACATCCGGCTCGGCCTCAAGCGCGCTGAAGTCGGTGTAGTTGGAGATCCTGGAGAGGCGGACCACGCCGACCAGCAGCTTCGCCCCCTCTTTCGCGGCCGGTTTGGCGCGCCTTTGCAGGGCGACGCTGTCCTCCTCCGGAAGCGATATTCCCTTGAACCAGGGGAGCACACCCAGGACCGGGACCCCGGTGCGCTGTTCCACGTACTCGATCCCCGGCGTAAGCAGCGAGGCGTCGCCGCGGAACTTGTTGATGATGACCCCCTTGACCAGCGCCTTCTCCTCAGGCGTCAGCAGTTCCAGGGTGCCGACGATCTGCGCGAAGACCCCGCCCCGGTCGATGTCGGCCACGAGAATGGCCGGCGCCCCCGCCATGTCCGCCACCTTGAGGTTGGCGATGTCGTGGGCGCGCAGGTTGATCTCAGCAATGCTACCCGCCCCCTCCATCACGATGAAGTCGAAGCGCTCCTTGAGCCTTTGGAAGCTCTCTTTCACCTTCAGGAAAGCCTCCGGCTTGTAGGCGTTGTACTCCTTCACCCCCATGTTGCGCACCACCCGACCCTGCACGATCACTTGGCTCCCGGTGTCGGAGTTCGGCTTCAGGAGGATCGGGTTCATGTCCGTGTGCGGCTCGATGCCGCACGCCTCCGCCTGCACCCCTTGGGCGCGGCCGATTTCTCCCCCCTCCGGCGTCACCGCCGAGTTGAGCGCCATGTTCTGCGACTTGAAGGGAGCGACCGAGACGCCGCGGCGTTTCAGGATGCGGCAGAACCCGGCGGTGATGACGGACTTGCCGACATCCGAACCGGTGCCGCAGAACATCAACGCCTGCGCGTTGGACGCAGGTGCTGCAGCGCTAGCCTGCTGCTTCCGCCCCCTTTTCCTTTCCTCGCCCCGGGTCGCGTAGCCGCGGGGGGTCACGATGCGACCATCGTCCGAAAGGCGGGTCGAGGCGTTGCCGATGATGACGATGGAGAACATGTCGATGGGGTGCGTGAGCATCTCCCCCAGCGTGGTGACGATGCGCTCCTCCCCCTCGCGGCAAGCGTTCCTGACGATTCCCACCGGAACTTTGGGACCGCGCGCGGCGATGAGAATGGCCTGGGCCTCCTCGATCTGGGTGACCCGTCCCTTGCTGCGCGGGTTGTAGAGGGCGACCACGAAGTCGGCGGAGGCCGCGGCATGCAGCCTCTGCCGGATGGTGTCGAGCGGGGTCAAAAGGTCAGAGAGCGAGATCACGGCGAAGTCGTGCATGAGCGGAGCGCCCAGGACCGACGCCGCAGCCTGCACCGCGGAAACACCGGGGACGATCACTATCTCCACTCCTGGGTATGGGAAAGGCGCGCCGTCGCCGGGGGCGTCAGCCAGCTCCAGGGCAAGGCCCGCCATGCCGTAGATCCCCGCGTCGCCGCTGGAAACCAGCGCCACCGTCTTCCCGGTCGCGGCGATGGCGAGCGCCTCCGAGCAGCGTTCCACCTCCCGCATCATCCCCGAGGAAACAACCTCCTTGCCGGAGAGGAGCGGCTCGATGAAATCCAAGTACGTCTTGTAGCCCACGACGACATCAGCCTTCTCGACCGCCTCGCGCGCCTCGAAGGTCATATGATTCAGGCCGCCAGGGCCGATTCCCACTACGAAAAGCTTCGACATCAAAAACCTCTTAAATCAACTGCATCGCACGCGGATGACGCGGATCAAAAACGATAACCGCGGATCAAACGAACCCATAAACACACCCAACTAAACAACTGAAAATCCTCACATCTTTAAAACGATTAGGCTTCAGATTAATCCGCCTCTATCCGCGTCATCCGCGTAATCCGTGTGCGATGCCCTTCTGCGCTATCGCCAAGGTGACGTTGCCGTCCTTCACCTTCTTCAAGATCAGCGTCCCGCCCCCCGCTGCCAGCAGCGCCGCCGGTTCGGCGACGCCGCGCGCGCCGATGGCGGCCATGGCATGCGCCGAGGGGGGAGAGGGGGCGGCGACGGCGTTTAACTCCTCGTTCTCGAAAAAGAGCAGCGGGACTCCCAGTTTGGCGGCGAAGGCCAGAAGCCCTTCCTCATCATCCTTGGCCCTTGCCGTCGCCAGGCACTTGACACTCTTGATGGAAAGGCCCAATTGATCCAGGTTCGCCATGACCACCGCTTCGATCTCTTCCGCGGCAGTCCCCCTGTTGCAGCCGATGCCTAGATGAAGATCTACCGGACGCAGCACCAGGGTACGTTGTGAATCAAACGCGGAAGGAACCGTCCGGTTGGTCACCAGGACCACGCCCGCAGCACCCGAGGCAGCGGCCGTTTCCGCATCGGCCACGAAAGTGAGGTTCCCCCTCCCCGCGCAGTAACTCCTCACCCTGTCCGTCGGGTCCGCCACCGCGATCTCCCGTCCCTCCAGGAGAAAAGCGTTCAGCACCTTCACCCGCGACAGGTCGTCGATGACCCAGCCGTTCTCCTGCGCCAGCAGGTCGAACGAGGGGAGGTCGTTGGCATCGGTTGCCGTGGTGACCACGGGGGTGCATCCGGTAAGGGACGCGCAGGTGTCAGCCAGTGCGTTGGCACCCCCCAGATGGCCGGACAAAAGCGAGACCGCGAACTTGCCGGCGTCGTCGAGCACCACCACGGCGGGGTCCCGGTCCTTGGCCTGCAAAAGCGGCGCGATGCAGCGCACCACGATACCCGTCGCCATGATGCAGATAAAGCCGCCGTACTCCGGCCAAAGGCGCGAGATCAAAGCCGGCACCGGCTCCGAGAAGGGTTGGCTGGCGGCCGTCGCGTGCTTCTCGATCACGAAGAGCCGGCTCCCGGGGATTCCCCTTTGCAGCGTTTCCCCCAGGCGCGCGCCGTTCCCGGTTATGGCGATGATCGCTACTTGCATCGAACCTCGGCCCATACGTCCCCCCCTTTGCGAAGAGGGGACAGGGGGGATTTGCCTTTTTATCGGTACATCCGAACTTCTCTGCCTCTGCGTCTTCAGCTGACGATCCCTTCCCGGCAGCCGTGGGTGAACCCCTTGTCGTAGAGAAGCGACTTCGCCTTCATCCCTTCGCTGCGGGCGCGCAGCACGTCGCCCACTACGATGAGCGCCTGCTTGCCGATCCCGGCGTCCCTCACCTTGCCGGCAATGTCAGCCAGAGTTCCGCGGATCACCTGCTCGTCGGCCCAGCTCGCCTTGGCGACCACGGCGACCGGCGTGTCGGGCTGGTAGGCGCCGCTCAAAAGCTCAGCCACGACCTTCTCGACCATGGAAATGGAAAGGTAAATCACCAACGTGGCGCCTATTGTCGCGATGTTCGCCAGCTGCTCCCGCTCGGGGACCGGGGTCCTTCCAGCCAGCCGCGTGATGACGACGGTCTGGGAAACCTCGGGGAGGGTCAGCTCCTGCTTCAGGGCGGCAGCGGCGGCAAAGGCGCTGGTCACGCCGGGGACCACGTCGTACCCGATACCCAGCCGGTCCAGCTCCTCCATCTGCTCCTGGATGGCGCCGTAGATCGAGGGGTCGCCGGTGTGCAGGCGGACCGCCTTCTCGCCGTCCATGACGGCCTGGGCCAGGACCTTGGTGGTCTGCTCCAGGTCCATCCCGGCGGAGTCGAAAACACGGGCATCGGGGGCGTAGGTGCGGACCAGCTCGCGGTCGACCAGGCTCCCGGCATAGACGACCACGTCGGCCTCGCGCAAAAGGCGCGCGCCCTTCACGGTAATCAACTCGGCATCGCCGGGTCCGGCGCCGACGAAATGTACTTTGTTCTGCTCGTTCACGAAATACCTTCTAGATGGGGTTGGGATTACAGGGTCAACAGAGTTCCCTCCCCTGGAGGGGGAGGGTTAGGAGGGGGAATTTCTGAATTCGAGTCCGAGCCCCCCTCCCAGCCTCTCCCCTCCGGGGGGAGGAGTAAGAGGCGGAGAAGCTGCATCTATAGTTACAGCGGGTTCTTCCGCACGATCAGCATGGAGAGGTAATCGAGCTTCTGCCCCACCAGCGCCTCCAGGTCGTGATGCACCTCTTCCTCGGGGGAGCCGACCCTACGCACGAACACGCCCCCGCGCTCGCGCCCCAGCTCCTTCAAAACCGCATAGACGGTGTCGAAGACGCGGCTTACCTTCATAAGCACCACGGTGTCGAATTCCTGCAGGGTCTTCTTGAGCTCGTCGTGCTCATAGGTGGCGGGAAGTATGGCGATCCGCTCCGCCGCGAGCCCCAGGGGGAGCCCCGAGACTGCCGAGGCAGCGAGGATGCTGGAAATGCCGGGGACGACCTCTATCTTGATCTCCGGGTACTTGGCGAGAAAAATCCTGTGGATGTAAAGGTAGGTGGAGTACAGGAAGGGATCGCCGATGGTGATGAAAGCAACGTCTTTGCCCGCGGCGATACGCTGCGCCACCTGGTCGGCCGCTTCCTCCCAGAAGGGATCGAGCCCCTGCTGGTCCTTGACCATGGGAAAGACCTGGACCAGCACCTCCTGGCGCTCCCGGTCGAGAAATTGTTCCACGATGGAAAGCGCGTAGCTTCCCGCCTCGGCGGCCCCGGTCGGCGCGCAGATCACGTCCACGCTCCTCAGGATGCGCTCCGCCTTGCGGGTCAAAAGTTCCGGATCGCCCGGTCCGACACCTACGGCATAGACAACGGCCACTACTCCTCCCCTTTCCAGGCTGCGATCACGTAGACCGGGTTGTGGGCGGCGAACATCTTGTACTCGGTGAGGTTGCGGGTCTTGGAGATGTTGACGCAGGTGACCTCCACCGTGTAGCCGTGGTCCTCCAAAAACTCCACCGACTTGGTCAGCGTATCGAGCGTCACCGCGTTGATGACGATGAAGCCGTCCGGCTTCAGGCGCTTGTCGACCGCGTCGATGATCTCTTCCAGCATGCCGCCGGAGCCCCCTATGAAGACGCGGTCCGCGTCCGGAAGCTCCTCCAGCCCTTCGGGGGCGAAGGCCTCGACCACCATCACGTTGCGCGCGGCGAACTTCTTCAGGTTCTCCTTCAAGAAGACCAGGTACTGCGGGTTTTTCTCCAGCGCGAAGATGCGCCCGTTGGGCATCAGGTTGGCCGCCTCGATGGAGACGGAGCCGCTGCCGGCGCCGATGTCCCACATCACCAGGTCGTCCTGCAACTGCAACTTGCCAAGCGTAATGGCCCGGACCTCCTCCTTGGTGATCAGCTTCTTCGCGGTGGCGAACTCGTCGTCGCGGATGCCGATCATCGGGTAGTTCTGCAGGTTCGGTTCCCAGGTCTTGATCAGGATCAGGATGTTGAGCGGCGAGCAGGTCAGCTCGGCGAGCCCCTTCACGTCGGTCTTGGTGAATTTCTCGGAGGCAAGCCCCAGGTCCTCGCAGACCCAGGCCTCGTACCCTTCGGCGCCGCGCGCGATCAGCTCGCGGGCAAGGACCGCCGGGGTGTTGACGCTGTCGGTTAGGATGGCGATTTTTTCGGAGGCGATGATGCGGTCCAGCGCCGGCTTGATGCCGCGGCCGTGCACCGAGACGAAGGTGGCGTCATCCCAGGGTTCCTTGATGCGGGCAAAGGCATACTGGACGCTGGTGACGTTGGGATAGATCTCGACCCGGTCCTTGGGGAGGTTGCGCAGCAGGAAGCGTGCGATCCCGAAGAAGTTGGGGTCGCCGGAACCTAAGACTACGGCCCTCTTGTCGGTGGTCTTCAGGTATTCCAGCGTGATGGAAAGGTCGTCCAGGAGGCGCTTCTCGCCCTTGAATTCGGGGAAGATGTCCAAAAGCCGCTTGTGCCCGATCAGGACCTGGGCGCCTTCGATCACTTCGAGAGCCTGCTTCCCGAAACCTTCCCATCCCTCGATTCCCGCGCCGACAAGATAGATCTTTTGCTGTGGCATGGTCCGCTCCTTTCGATCATTGCACGCGATAAATGGCAAATAAAAAACTGCTTGAGCTACGGCGTGAAGTACAAAAGCTCGCCGTGGTATCCCGCCAGCATCACCCGCGCCTTCACCCAGGGCGCCACTTCGGCGCAGACCTTGAGCACACGGGAGCAGACCAGTTCGATGACGGCCAGGTTGTACCCGGATGCCTCAAGCAGGTGGCGTGCGGTGTTCGCCTCGCGCGCCATCTGCTCCAGGTGCGCCGTGGCAGGCACTTCCCTCAGCCACCAGGCCAGCGCATCCAGGTCCATCTGGGACGAGGTCACGTGGGTCTGCTCGTGACCGCAGGCGATCTTCACCAGCTTGGCGAACTGCCCGGCGACCACGACTTCCGGAACCTCTTTGCTGGCGCAACTCCTCATCGCGTAGCCGAAGTGATCCCCCATCATGACGAAGGCCTCCTCGCTCAGGGCGAGGTGCTTCTGCGCCACGATCTCGGAACTCCTCCCGGTGGCAAGGACGACGGTGCGCGCGCCGCAGGCCAAAGCTACGTCGACCGAGGCGTCCACCGTGTCGGTCCAGGCCTTCGCCGAGATCGGCTTGACGATCCCGGTGGTCCCGAGGATGGAGAGCCCGCCGACGATCCCCAGCCGCTCGTTGAGGGTCTTCTTCGCCAGTTCCTCCCCGTTGGGGATGCTGATGCTGAAGGTGAGCGTCGCCGGAATGCAGCGTAGCGCGAAGACCTCTTTCACCACTTCCAGGATCATGCTGCGCGGCACCGGATTTATCGCCCACTCGCCCACCGGGACCGCGAGCCCCGGCTTGGTGACCCGGCCGATGCCGGTCCCCCCCTCGATCACGATCCGGTTCTTGGTGAAGAACTCGATGCTGGCGGTGACGTGGATTTCGGCGCCGTTGGTGACGTCCGGGTCGTCCCCGGCATCCTTCACGACGTAACACGAAGCCGTGTTGTCGCGCAGCACTCCCCCGTGGACCTGGAAGCTCGCTCCGATGCCGCAGGGAAGCATCAGTTCAACCTCGTGAACCATTCCCTGGTCCCGCAGCATCTGGGCGGCCGCCTTGACGGCGGCAGCGGCACATGCACCGGTGGTGAAACCGTATCTGAGTTCTTTCCCGCTCATAGGTCATCCAATGGGAAACGGGTTGGATTGCATTTCATTTGAAGGGGACGCTCACGGAAGCGTCGACACCTGTGTAGGCTCACCCTGTAGAGGGAGCTTTCCAGGGGGGCAGGCACCTGACGGAGCCAGTCCCCTTGGCCCATCCTTTAGAGGGAGCTTTCCGCCTGGATCAGAATTGCGTTCATCACTGCCGCGGCGACGTTGGAGCCCCCCTTGCGGCCGGTGTTGGTGATGAAGGGTAGTTCCGGGAAATCCTTTGCCAGTTCCTTCAGGGCTTCCTTGCTCTCGGCCGCGCCGACGAATCCCACCGGGAGCGCCACGATCAGCCTGGGCCTCACCCTTTCCTCGCGGATGAGCCGGATCAGCTCGTAGAGTGCGGTCGGCGCGTTGCCGATTACGAAGATGCCGTTTTTGGGATCCCGCGCCCCCTTGCGCATGGCGACGATGGAGCGGGTGATCAACTGCGCCTTGGCGTCCTTGGCGACCTGCGGGTCTGCGACGTAGCACGACACCAGCACGCCGAACTGCTTGAGCCGCTCCTTGCTCATCCCCGAGATGATCATCGTTGTGTCGGTGACGATGCCGCAACCGGCCTTCAGTGCCGCGATGCCGCTATCCACGGCACTCTTGGCGATAAACATGCTGCGGGCGTAATCGAAGTCGGCGCTGGTGTGGATGGCGCGGCGCACCAGCGGCCAATCCTGCGCCGACCAGTCATGGGGCCCCAACTCCTCTTCGATGATCCGGAAAGACTCCGCCTCGATCTCTTCGGGGCGCATGTGCACCGACATCAGTGCCACCTCTCCTCGGTCAGGGTCTCGGCGATCCTTTCCACTACCACTTCGGCCAGCTTGTCGTGCACGCCTAGGTGCTTCCCAAGAACCATCTCGATGCCGGGGTGGCGCTTTCTCGCCTGGGCCAGCTCCTCGGGGAGGTCCTCAAGGACGTGGGCCCCCATATAGAGGAAATACGGCACCAGGAGAATGCGCTGCGCCCCCTTTGCCACGCAGGCGTCCACACCCTGCTGTATGTTCGGAAGATGCTGCTCGCGAAAAGAGACCTCGACGATGTCGAACTTGGTCATTCTCTGCACCAGTGCCGCTATCTCGTGTACCGCGTCGTTTGCCTCGGCGATCCTGCTGCCGTGCGCCATGATCAGTAAAGCTGTGCTCATCGTCTCTCCAAAAGGTTTAATCTCTTTGTTGCCATCAAGCCTTTGCCCACCCTTTGCGGTACTCCCCGATCAGCTTCTCCACTACCTTCCTGGAGGGGGCCTTCCAGGGGCCGACGGCGGCGAGGGTAAGGTTGCTGGGATCAAAAAGCACCCGGGCCGTTTCCCTTATCTGCTCCGGTGCGATCGAGGCCACCTCGGCCCGATCCTCGTCTATGGTACGCACCAGGGTCATCAACTCTCCCCAGCCGTAACGTACCTGCATCTCGTAGGTGGAATCGGAGCTGTATTCCAGGTCGTAGAAGTAACCTTCCTTCACCCTTGAGAGTTCCGCGTCCCCGACCTCCTCGAAAGCGAGGCTCTTCACCTCGTGCAGCACCTCGGAGACCGCCAGCACCAGGTTCTCCGGCGCGGTGGCAAGCTCGATGGCGAAGGCGCCTGTTTCCTCGTAGGCGGAAAGGGAGGCATCGACCGAGTAGACGATCCCCAATTTTTCCCTGAGGGAAAGATGCAGTCTGGAGCTCCCGCCGCCGCAGAGGATGCGGCGCATCAGCCGCAGCGCCATGATCCGTTTGTCGTACCTGGCGAAGCCGCGGAAGGCTATCTGCAGGTTCACCTGGCTGTCCGAATCCTTGACGAAGACCGAACGGGGCTCTTCCTGCAGTTCGTGCACCGGCGCCGGGAGAGGGGGCTTCGCGCCGGACCAGCCGGCGAAGTGCTTTTCGCAGGAGGCGAAGAAGGTCTGCGCGTCATGCCTTCCCGCGGCGACTATCACCGCGTTTTCCGGCACGTAATGATCCTGGAGGTACCCCCGCAGGTCCTCCTCGGTGAAACCCTTGATGCTCTCCAGGTACCCTATGGTCGGAGTCCCCAGCGGGTGCCCGGGCCAAAGGAGCTTCGAGCAGAGGTTGCTGGTGTTGGTCTCCTCGCCGCGCTCGTTGATGTCCTCAAGCGCCTCCTCGGTGATGATCCGCTTCTCGATCTCGATACCCTCGAGCGTAGGAGCGAGGAGCATGGAGGTAAAAAGCCGGATCCCTTCCGGGACCTGGTCCGGATGAACCCTGGAGAAGTAGCAGGTGGTCTCTTCGTCGGTAGCCGCGTTGACGCTGCCGCCGATCGCCTCGAAGGCGATTTCGAGCTCAAGACTGGTGGCGAATTCGCTGGAGCCGCGAAACAGCATGTGCTCCAGAAAGTGTGAGATGCCGGCTTTGCCAGGGGTGTCGTTGCGGCCGCCGGCCTTGATGTAGATGGCGATCTCCGCGCTGTGCAGATGCGGCATCTCGACTGAGACGAGGCGCAATCCGTTGGGGAGAACCTTCTTGGTGCAACTGAGCATCAAACCTCCGGGAGTCAGAGTGCCGCCCCCTTCAGGGTGAACCAGGCAACCGCCGCGTAGCGGGCCAGCTTGCCGGAGGCAACCAAGAGGGTGAAGCGGACGAAGCTTATCTTTAACACGCCCCCGACCAGGCAAAGCGGATCGCCTATCACAGGCAAAAAGCTGAATAGAAGGGAAATGGAACCGAAGCGATGGTAGAACCTCTCGGCCTTTTGGGTGCTGGCGTCGTCCATGCGGAGCACGCGCCGCTTGAGGAAATCCCCGCCGTAGAGCCCGATCCAGTAGGTGCTGAGCGCTCCCAGGTAATTTCCCGCGGTGGCAACGGCGACGACGGCCCAGGCCTTTTCCCCCGCCAAAAGCATCGTCACCACCATCCACTCCGAACCCAGCGGCAAAAGCGTAGAGGCGAGAAAGCTCAGTATAAACAGGGAATAGAGCCCGTAGTTGACCAGCCAGTCTTGCATTCCGGTCAAATTAGCGGAAAGGCTGCGGATTGTCAAACAACTTGAGTCGCAACGGCGCCAACTTTTTTCTTGACATTGAGGCCATGAGATGGCATTTAGGCAACCATGATCAACACTGGCTACTTTACCTTTACTAACTTTTACTTTTGGTACGGCTTTTATTTTAGGCCGTCGCCCCGGGTAGAGGTGTAAGTTTAGGTAGCTGGTACTAAATTACGAACCGAAAGCCGGGGTGGACTGGATCCTCCCCCTACTTTACGGTTCGCAGCATCATTCTACGAATACTTGAGGCCGGGGGAGAAATCCTTCCGGCCTTTTCTCTTTCGGGGACCAAAAGGGGAGCGAGTATGATCGTAGTCATGAAAGCAGGAGCGGCCAAAAAAGAACGCGATGCGGTAACCAAGAGGATCAAGGAACTGGGGTACACCCCGCACATCATCCATGGCACCACCCGCGACGTCATCGGCGCAGTCGGCGACGAGCGTGGCAAGAGCGTCTTGCAGACGCTGGAGTCGATGCAGGGGGTCGAGAGCGTCGTCCCCATCCTGCAGCCCTACAAGCTCGCCTCCAAGGAAGTTAAGAAAGAGGCGAGCATCGTCCGCATCTCCGATACCCTCGCCATCGGCGGCAAGGAGCTGGTGGTGATGGCGGGACCATGCTCCGTCGAAAACGAAGAGCAGATCATCGAGTCGGCCATCGCCGTCAAGGCGGCCGGCGCCCAGATGCTGCGCGGCGGCGCCTTCAAGCCCCGCACCTCCCCCTACTCCTTCCAGGGGCTCGAGGAAGAAGGGCTTAAGCTTTTGGCAAAAGCCAGGGAGACAACCGGCCTTCCCTTCGTCACCGAGGTCATCGACCCTGATTCCGTGGATCTCGTCGCCTCCTACTCAGACATGCTCCAGATCGGGGCGCGCAACTCCCAGAACTTCGCCCTGCTGAAGAAGGTCGGGCAGATCGACAAGCCGATCCTCTTGAAGCGCGGCATGTCCATAACCATCCAGGAGTTCCTGATGAGCGCCGAGTACATCATGAGCGAGGGGAACCAGTCCGTCATTCTCTGCGAGCGCGGCATCAGGACCTTCGAGACCGCCACCAGAAACACCCTCGACCTCTCCGCCATTCCCGTTTTGAAGTCGAAGACGCATCTTCCCATCGTCATCGACCCCTCCCACGGCACCGGCAATTACCACTACATAGCGCCCATGTCCTTCGCCGCGGTAGCCGCAGGCGCCGACGGGCTCATCATCGAGGTGCATCCGGATCCGGAGAAGGCATCCTCCGACGGACCCCAGTCGCTCAAGCCGAAGAAGTTCCAGGCCTTGATGGACAAGCTGCGGCTCTTCGCAGAAGCCGCGGACAAAACACTCGGCGCGTAGCCGGGATCTCCATAAGATGGAAGCAGGGATCAGGGGCAGGGAGGGGGGTATCCCCCTCCTGGCCTCCTCCAGGACAGGGATCGCGAATAAGTACGCCAGAGACAAATCCCCCCCCGCCCCCCTTCGCAAAGGGGGGAGCCCCTCTGGTTCCCAAGCTCCAGCTTGGGAACCCACGGCAACGCAAAGCTCCAGCTTTGCACCAAGCGGAAGCCGGAGCTTAGCAGAGGCCTTGCATTCCCAAGGTGGACCTTGGGAACGAGATCAAAAAGGGGGGAGAATTGTCTCGGCTTTTTCAAAGGTTCCTGGAATTTCGAGGGCGCCTGGAGCTGATCTGTCTACGAAGCGCAGCAAGAGACCTAACGCCCCCCCCTTTGCGAAGGGGGGACAGGGGATTTGCCTTGGGGTGGCGCGAGGTCCCCGTTGCGATATGCTTAGCCGGTGTTTCGCCCGGAGGTTGCCAATGCGCATACTCGCCCTGCTGACCCTGATACTGGTACTCTCGTCTCCATTATCCTTATCCGCCAAAGAGAGGGGCAGGCGCACTGCAACCGGCGCAGCCCAAAGCGGCGTCGCTTCCAACCAGGAAGTCCTGGGGGATTTCGAGAAGATCCTCGATCTGTGGCGTGACGGCAGCTACGACGAGCTGTACGGGCGGACCACCGGGGGAAGGGAAAGCAAGGAAACCTTCGCCAGGAAGCTCTCCGCCGCCCCGCGCCGCCCCGCGTGCTGCTGGGAGAAAATGCAGGACGTCGAAGTCTCTTCGAAAGGAGAGGGAAAAGCCGTGGTTCGTGCGCGTCTCGGCTTCGAGGGGAGCGTACCCGGTACCCAGTTCGTCACCAAGTCCATCAAACTGGAGAAAGAAGGGAGTGTTTGGGCCATCAGTCAATCCGACCTCCTTTCCCTCGCCGACTACTCCAAAAAGCGCAAGCTGTACCGCTATCTCCCGGTCCAGCAGAAATGACCGGCGCCCCCAGCAACTGGCCCGCCCCCGCGGCTGTCTAAGTCTCAATCAAAGGGGACAGGCACCTTCGGAGCCAGTCCCCCTTTATCTTTATCTTTATCTCGCCTTTCCCCCCCTCCGACATCTCCCTTGACCCGCCACCACCCTTCCGGTACTCTAGCCAGATGCCAATGAAAGAGAAAAAAATCGTCGTTAATAAACCCGAACTTCTTTCCCCCGCGGGCTCCCTGGAGGCTTTTTTCGCCGCCATGGAGAAAGGGGCCGATGCCGTCTATGCCGGTCTGCGCGACTTTTCCGCGCGCGCCAAGGCGAAGAACTTCACCCTGGCGCAGATGGAGCGCATGACAGCCTACGCCCACAGCCTCGGGAAGAAGACCTACGTCACCATCAACACCCTGGTAAAGGAATCTGAACTCCCCCTGCTCATCGACAACCTGGCTGCGCTGGAAGCGATGCGGGTTGACGGGGTCATCCTGCAGGACATGGCGGTGGCGCGCCTGGCACGCGAGTTCTTCCCGGGCATCCCGCTGCACGCCTCCACCCAGATGACCATTCACAACTCCTTGGGGGTACGCCAGCTTGAGGAGTTGGGGTTCGAGCGCGTGGTGCTTGCCCGCGAGCTGCACATCGACGAGATCAAGTCCATCGTTGCCTCAAGCAAGGCCGAAATCGAGTGCTTCATCCACGGCGCGCTCTGCTTCTCCTTCTCCGGCCAGTGCTATTTCTCCTCGTTCCTAGGGGGCCACAGCGGCAACCGCGGCCGCTGCGCGCAGCCCTGCCGCCGCCAGTACAAGCACAAGGGAAAAGAAGGGTACTACCTTTCCACCAACGACTTCTCCAGCATAGAGATGATCCCCCAGCTGATGGAGGCGGGAGTCGCCTCGCTCAAGATCGAGGGGAGGATGAAATCGGCGGAGTACGTAGCCAGCGTCATCGGCGCCTACCGCATGGTGCTAGACGCGCCGCAGGATTCCTACGACGCCGCGGTCGCCGAGGCGAAGGCGCTCTTGAAACTTTCCTTCGGCCGCGTTCCGACCAAGGGGTTCCTCGCCTCCCACAACCCGACCGACATCTCCACCCCGTCCATCAAGGGGGCGACCGGCCGCTACCTGGGCGACATCCGCGAGATGCGCGGCAACCGGATCAGCTTCGACACCCGCGACCGCCTCCACGTTGGGGACCGTATCCGGGTCCAGCCCAAAAGCGACATGGCCGGGCGCGCCTTCACCATCAAGGAGCTTTACCTCGGCGGCAAGAAGGTTATGAATGTGAAGGAGAACACCCTGGTCTCCACCCCGTCCCCCTTCCCGTTCAAACTGGGGGACTCGGTCTTCAAGGTCTCCTCGGAAACCGCCTTCACCATGAGCGAGAACGCCTGCCTGAAAAGGCTGGAGGCAGCCAAGGGCGACAGCATCCCCTGCAAGCTCAAGCTGTCGCACCAGGACCAGTCGCTGCGCATAGAGGCTGAGGTGCTGGGGCAACGTTTCGCCACCGAATTCGAGCTGGGTCCGCTGGAACCCTCCCGCAGCAGCGACATGGAAGGGGTGCTCAGGGCGCAGTTCTCCAAAAGCGGCGACACCCAGTTCACCCTCGCCTCCCTATCGGCACCAGATTTCCCGGCGATCATGATCCCCCCTCCCCGGTTGAAAGAAATCCGGCGCAACTTCTACGCCTGGCTCGCGGAAGCGTCCGTCGGTGCCTTGAAGCAAAGAAGCGCCAGCGGCAGGACCGAAGCGCTCGCCTCCCTGGTGCGCCAAAAGTCCGCGCCGTTTAGGGGCAAGGAAGAGCTTGCCGTCAAGATCGAGCAGGTGCGTGATTGGCACGAGCTGCACCGCGACCAGGTCGACACGGTCGTCCTCCCCGTCTCCAAGGCGAACATGCATCAGTTCCAGGGCTTTGCCAGGAAGCTCAAAGGGGGCGAGGACAAGGTGATCTGGCAGCTCCCCTTCATCATCTTCGAGGCGGAACTCCAGTTTTACCGCGATGCGGTGGAGATGATCATGCGCGGGGGCTTTAAGCGCTTCGAGCTCACCAACCTGTCCCAATTCCAATTCTTCAAGGGGACCGATGCCGAGCTGAACACCGACTACCGGCTCTTTTCGCTGAACAGTCAGGCGCTTTTGTCCTGGCAGGAGCTGGGGGTGAAGCGCGCCACGCTGTACATGGAGGACGACCGGGCCAACATGGGGCAGCTTCTGGCGAGCGACCTGAAGATAGAGCGTGGCGTTTTGCTCTACGCGCCCGTTCCGGTGATCACCTCGAAGATCGCCATAAAAGAGATCAAAGGCGATGCGCCGCTTGCCTCCGACCGTGGTGATCTCTATTCGGTAAAGGTCAAGGACCACCTAACCGTGGTCTCGGCCCAGACGCCCTTCGCACTCACCCAGTACCGCAGCGAACTGCGCCAGATGGGTTGCGGCAGCTTCCTTCTCGACCTGTCGCAGTTGCAGCCGGAGGAGCGGGAGCGGGCACTGGAAGCCTACCGTAAAGGGGTTGCGGTCCACGCCGCCTCCGAATTCAACTACAGCGCCGGCCTGGTTTAGACATGGGAATCTTCGACAAGATCAAAGAGCGGATCAACAACAGGCTAAGCGATCCGGCCTTCATGGAATTGGTCCAGGAGCAGAGCCTGAAGGACCTCCTGGTCCGGCGGGAGTTCCGCATCACGCAGGCCTACCTGCAGCGGGAGTTCCTGAACAAGTTGATCGACGACGAGATCCAGGAGTTCAGCATCGTCCTCTTCGACGGGTACGGCGAGATCGCCGGGAAGATGAAAAAGCGGCTGCTCCCCTTCGCCATACCGTTTTCCGCCACCTTCTCCATCCAGGGAATCGAATTCAGCAGCGCCAGGAAGAGCGTATTTCTGAAGCTGGACCATGTCGCTCCCATCGACTTCGACTGGCTCACCAAGAAGGTGGTGGAGCGCATTCCCTTTCTCTCCGGCTCGGGGGATCTCATCATGTGCGACCTGACGCGGGTGCCGCGACTGGCCGAGCTTTTCGCGCAGCGGGTGAAGGGGATCAGCATCTGGGACTTTATAACCCTCAAGGAGCTCTGGCTCAGGAAGGGTGAAATTGTAGGAAGGGTGGGGGTGGTACTATGACCGATTATCTAGTTCGCGCGATTGCCAAATCGGGGAGTGTCAGGGCCCTTGCCTGTGTCACCACGGCAACCGTCGGCGCGATATGCAAACGCCACGACACCTTACCCACAGCCACGGCCGCGCTGGGAAGAGGGATAACGGCAGGTGCTCTCATGGGGGCTCTCTTGAAGACCGGGCAGCGGGTCGCCATGCGTTTCGAGGGGAACGGCCCCCTCAAGAAGATCGTCATCGAAGCCGACGCTAACGGCAGCGTCAGAGGTTACGTCGGGGATCCGAAGGTCCACCTGCTGCGTCCGGACGGGGCGTTGGACGTGAACAACGCGCTGGGGCGCGCCGGCTTTCTTACCGTCGCCAAGGATCTCGGGCTCAAAGAGCCATATCGCGGCACCGTGCAGCTCTATACCAGCGGCATCGCCGAGGACCTGGCCCTCTACCTGGTGGAAAGCGAGCAGATACCGTCCGCAGTAGGCATCGCAGAGTTCATCGAGCAGGACGGGACCGTAGCCGCAGCCGGGGGATTCCTGATCCAGGCAGTGCCGCCGGTCGACCCACTGGTGATCGAGGAGCTGATGACGCGGATCGAGCAACTGCCGCCCTTAAGCGACTTGCTGCACAAGGGAGGCAATCCCGAGCAGATTCTGGAGCAGCTTCTTGCCGGCATCCCCTACGACATCCTGGAGAAGAGGAACATAGCGTTTGCCTGCAGTTGTAGCCGCGAGCGGATTGAGCGCGTCCTTCTCTCCATGGGGAAGAAAGAACTAAGTTCCATGAAGAAAGATCAGCACGGAAGCGAAGTGACCTGCGAGTTCTGCGGCGAGCATTACCTTTTCGACGAGGCCGACCTCGACCAGATCATAGCCGAGGCAGCAAAGCAGGAAGCCTAAACCAACTGCATCTCACACGGATTTAACGGATGACGCGGATAAAGGCGGATAAATCCTAGAGCTTTAAGTCTTATCCGCGGGAATCGTTTTTTATCCGCGTAATCCGCGTGCGATGCATTTGAATTTTGTACGGGTTATACTTCCCCCGTCCCAAATCCCCCCCCGGAGGCTCCGATGCGAATCCACGACATTACCGTTTCCCTCTCCAGCGATCTCCCCATCTACCCAGGCGACCCCGGCATCACCGTCGAACCCTTCAGTCGCATCTCCCAGGGCGATTCCGCCAACGTCACCCGCATCAGCATGGGAAGCCACAGCGGCACCCACCTCGACGCGCCGTTCCATTTCGACGACGCCGGAACCACGGTCGACGAGATCGCACTTGAAACCGTGATCGGCAAGGCGCTGGTGCTGGAGATCCTCGGCACTAAGGAAATCGGGCGCCAGGAACTGGAGAAGTTTCGCATCGAGGGGGAAGAGCGGCTGCTGCTGAAGACGGACAACTCGAAGCTCTGGCAGCAAAAGGGATTTTCCGAAGAGTACGCCGCCCTCACCAAAGACGGCGCGCAGTACCTGCGGGACGCAGGGGTGAGGCTCGTAGGGATAGACTATCTCTCCATCGAAGGGTTTCACGGCGAGGGGGACGTACACCGCACCTTGCTGGAAGACGGCATACTGGTAATCGAGGGGTTGAACCTGGAAGGCATCAAGGCGGGGCACTACCAGCTCATCTGTCTGCCGCTGAAGCTTAAAGGCGGGGACGGAGCGCCCGTGCGGGCGCTCCTGATTGGCGGTTCCGATTCCGCTACCGAGCCGGAGTTCGATCCCCACACCAGCAAATGGCCGCTGGCGTGAAACCCGGCTAGAGCGGCTGATACTTCTTGTCTTTGTTGCAGCACGGCTTCTGCACCGGCTGCTCAGCAGGCTGCTCAGCCGGCTGCTTCAGCTTCGCGCATTTGTCGCATCCCGCCGGGGAAGCTGCCGCTGCATCCTTCATCTTGGCGCAGTTGGCGCAGCCCGGTCCCGCTTTTACCTCAGCCCCAGCTTTCGGGCAGTTCGGGCAGTTGGGCGTGTTAGGACAATCCACTCCCGCCTTGACGCAGTTGGGGCAGGGTGCAGCGGCGTTCCCATCAGCAGGCTGTTGTTTCGCGCACTTCGGGCATCCCGGCTGGGCCTGCACCGGAGCCGTCTCCGCTTTCGCGCATTTGCTGCACCCGGGCTGCACCGCAATCTGCTCGTTGGCCCAAACGCCAAGTGCACCTGCAATGATCAAAACCGCCGGCACCAATACTAAGAGCAATTTCTTCTTCATTCACTACCTCCGCTATAGTTGACCTTCCCTTCAAAGTGAACAGATCAGCCGCCCACGCCGCCGTGCGCCATACTCTCCTCCCCCCTGAGGGGGGAGGTCGGGAGGGGGGAAGATTTTCCCTGGTTTAAACGCTCTCTTCCCAGATCCCCTCACTTGCAGCCGCCCTGAAGTCCGCATCGATGGGGGCGAATGCCTCGATGAGCTTTCCCCTCGCCCCGGTAAAGCGCATGCCGCGGCAGTGCAGCATCATCCGGGCAGCAGGTATGCCGCCGTAGGTCTCGTCCCCGATGATGGGAAAACCGGAGTGTGCCAGGTGCACCCGGATCTGGTGCGTGCGTCCGGTCAAAGGCTTCGCCTCCACCGCGGTCACCCCCGCCCCCTCGCCGACCACCCGGAACAGCGTCCTCGCCGGCTTCCCATTCAGGGCTACTCCGTACTTGAACTTGCTCACCTTCCCCAGCGGCGCGTCCACCTTCCAGCTCTGCTGGTCCGGCGAACCGGACACCAGCGCCCAATAGGTCTTCTGCACCTTCCCATCCTTGAGCAGGTTCGAGATCAGGGTCGCTGCCTGCTTGTGCTTGGGGAAAAACATCACGCCGCTCGTGCCGCGATCCAGCCGGTGCACCACGCGCGACGGATCCCTGAGCCCGATGCTCTTCATGTAGCATTCCACAGCGTACTCCACCGTACCCTTCAACTGGTACGGGGTGCGCTGGCTGTTGAAACCGGCCGCCTTGTAGACCGCCAGGAAATCCTTGTCCTCGTAGAGGAGCTCTTCCTTTTTATAGGCGAGCTCGATGCAGCGCTCAGCCTCCATGATCCCGAGGGCGACCTCCTCCCCCTCCTTCACGGTGCGAGAAGCCACCCGCACCAGCGTCTGCGAGAGGTAACAGCCGCCCCAGTCGATGATGCGCCGGATCTCGCCCTTCGAGTACTGCGGGAAAAGCGTCTTCGCCGCGTCGTCCAACCGTGTCCCTGCTAGTTCTGCATCTACCCTTGCCGTCAATATCATCCAATATGCCTTTGTGCGCGTAAGAGCGCAGCTATCGTCTTTCCGTCAGTGATGCTCCCGTCGGCGGCCATCTCCAGCGCCTTTGGCAACGGGATCCTGATGCTGGAGATCTCCTCGTAGTCCTCCGGCTCCGCCTCTCCGGCGGTGAGCCCGGTGGCGAGATAAAGGTGCACCACCTCGTCGAACACCCCCGGCGAGGGGTGCAGTATGCCAAGCGGGGTGAACTTTTCGGCCCTCAGCCCAGTCTCCTCGATCAGCTCGCGCGCCGCGCACGCGGCCGGGTCCTCCCCCTTGGCGAGCCGGCCCGCGGGAATCTCCATCAGGAAATCGTCGATCGCAGGGCGGAGCTGCCTGATCAGAGTGACGGAGCAGTCGTCGTGCAGCGGCAGGACCGCGGCCCCTCCGGGGTGACGCACCACCTGGTAGGTGTACCATCCCTGCTCCCCTATCAAGACGTCCATCTGCTCGATGTCCACCACTATGCCGTTGAAGAGCACCGACCTGTTTTTTGTCTCCATAGTACCCCCCGGAGATAAATAGCATTTCCCCTGCAGGAAGTGAAGGAATTTGAGCTGCAGGGACAGCATGCTTTAACGCGTTCTAATCCTTCAAAATCAGGCTGCTTTCACCGATTAACGGGGAGATCCCCGACATTATCCGCAAATTTAGTGTGGATAATTGCCCGACTGTCTGTTATCGTTCAGCACTTGTTTTCCAAAATAATCAAGAGGTGGCGTTATGGCACAGGCTAAAGAAGGGGATCGCGTAAAGGTCCATTATACGGGGAAGCTCGATGACGGTTCCATTTTCGATTCTTCGGAATGCGCTGAGGACGATTGCGGCTGCGGGCATGGCCCGATCGAGTTCACCATTGGACAGGGAGAAGTCATTCCGGGCTTCGAGGCAGGGATAAAAGGTCTTTCGGTCGGTGAAAGCAAGACCATCCATATCCCGGTCGAGGAAGCCTACGGCGAGAGGGTCCAGGAGATGGTTGCGGTAGTACCCCGCGGCGATCTGCCTCCCGAAATGAACCCTGAGGTCGGGCAGCAGCTCGAAGTGACCCAGGAAGACGGCCAGGTGTTCAGCGTACTGGTGGTCGAGGTGACCAACGAAACCATCACCATCGACGCCAACCACCCGCTGGCCGGCCAGCCGCTCAACTTCGAACTGAAGCTGGTAGAGATCCTCTAGCGGCAGGCTTTCACGGCAGACAAAAAAATCCCCTCCCCGGCAACGAGGAGGGGATTTTTTCATCCCTTAAGCCAAAGCGCGCTTGGCGCTTTTAGTTTTCCGCCATGAAGTGGCGCTCGTACAGGTCTTCGAGCTCCTGCAGGTGGCGCGACTCGTCAGCCAGCATCTTCTTGAAGAGCGCCGACATCGGAGCGCCTTCGCACCCCTTGGACATCCTCTGGTAAAAATCGATCGATCCTTTCTCCAGGTGGATGGCGTATGCCAGCGCCTCGCGCGCGTCGGACTCGGGGCGGAGTTCCCGCTTGGCAAGCACGTAATCGAGGTTCATGGTCGGCACCGGCTGGTGCAGCCCCTCCCCCCCTTTCATCTCGCCGTCGATTAAGGTCTTTTCCAGCTGATGCTTGTGCTCAAGCTCATCCAGCGCCGCTTCCTTGAAGATTTCACGGGCTGCCTTGTCCTTGACGATGCGAAGAGCGGCCAGGTAAGCCCTGAAGCCCTCGTCTTCCATTTTGGTGGCCATATCTATCGCGGCTTCAAATGTGTAGCAAACATCACCCTGTTCAGCCATGGATTGTCTCCTCTAGCGTTTGATTTGAAAGGTTTTTTAACACAAGACGCATCTCAGCACAAGTATTTGTATACGACAAGCCGCTCAATGGAGATTTTGCCAACTCTTGATACACTTTGCGCTGCGGAAAAAGCTTCAAAGGGAGGGGCTATGAGAGTATTTCTAGCCGGCGGAACCGGTTTTGTAGGCGGTCATGTAAGGCAAGCCCTGCTTGAGCGCGGCCATAGCATTCGGCTGCTGGTACACCGAAAGGGAGCAAGCGAAAAACTCGCCGGCATCGAAGAGATCGAGGGTGACGCAACACTCCCCGAGAGCTTCACCGATGCCGTCAAGGGATGCGACGCCACCATCAACCTGATCGGCATTATTCGCGAATTCCCCGGGCGCGGCATCACCTTCCAGCGGCTTCACGTCGAAGCCACCCGCAACATCATCGCCGCAGCGAAGAAAAACGGAGTATCGCGCCACCTCCAGATGTCCGCCCTCGGAACCCGCGCCAACAGCGAAGCGCGCTACTTCAAAAGCAAGTTCGAGGCGGAAGAAGCGGTACGCGCCTCGGGTCTCGACTACACCATCTTCCGCCCCTCCATCATCTTCGGCCCGAAGGATGATTTCATCAACCAATTGGCCGGGCTCCTCAGGATGTTGCCGGCGATGCCGGTCATAGGCGACGGCGAATATCAGTTGCAACCCATAAGCGCGGACGACGTGGCGCGCTGCTTCGCCGAGGCCCTGGAGAAACCGGAGGCCATTGGCGAGACTTTTGAGCTCTGCGGTCCCGACCGGTTAAGTTACAACGAACTGCTCGACACCATCGCACGGGTCATGGGAAAGGGGCTGGTGCTGAAGATCAAAAACCCGCTGCCGCTGATGCGCCTGGTGGTGCCGCTTTTCGAAGGTTTTTCCTTCTTCCCCGTCACCTCCGACCAGATCACCATGCTGGTGCAGGGAAACATCTGTGACGGCGACTGGCGCAGGACCTTCACCTTCCAGCCCACCCGCCTCGAACCAGGCATCCGCAGTTACCTCAAGCCCTAGTCAAAAAACCTCAAATCTTTCACCACAGAGGACACAGAGGATCACAGAGGAAAAGCAGAGGCGAGGGTTTTGCTGGATCAAAGCCCTTGAGCTTTTGTCTTTCCTCTGTGGTTCCTCTGTGTACCTCTGTGGTGATTGCTTTTAGCCTTTCCCAGAAAAAACCTCTGTGTCCTCCGTGTACCTCCGTGACCTCTGTGTTCCGCCTTTCTCCGCCTTACGTTTTTGACTCCGGAAGCTGTTTCACGTATAGTGTGGCACCTTCACAAGGAGAGTCATGCATGGGTGAGACAGTAAGGTTTGGTATATCGATGGACGACCAATTGCTTGAGAGTTTCGACAGGCTCATTGAGCAGAAAGGTTACGCCAATCGCTCCGAGGCGATCCGCGACCTGATCCGGGCAGCCCAGGTAGAGCTCGACTGGGAGGAAGGGGAAAAAGAAGGCGTCGGCACCGTCACCCTCGTCTACAACCACCACGTCCGCGATCTTTCCGACAAGCTCACCGAGCACCAGCACGCGCATCACGACCAGATCATCTCCGCACTGCACGTCCATCTCGACGCCCACAACTGCCTCGAAGTGCTCGTGGTACGCGGCAAGGCCCGCGACGTGCGCAGGATTGCCGACGAACTGATCGGGGTCAAGGGAGTGAAGCACGGCAAACTGGTCATGACCACCACCGGCGAAGGCCTGCATTGATTGTTGCAAGTTCAAAGGAACAGGATGCAAAGAGACGATCATTATTGGATGGGCAAGGCAATAGCGCAGGCAAGAAGGGCCGAAGCGATAGGCGAAGTACCGATAGGCGCCGTCATAGTCAAGGATGGGGTCATCATCGCACGGGGGCACAACCTCAGGGAGCGCAATCAGGACCCCGCGGCGCACGCCGAGATGATCGCCATCCGCAAAGCCGCCAAGAAGCTTGCCAGTTGGCGCCTGACCGGCGCCACCCTCTATGTGACCCTTGAGCCCTGCACCATGTGCATGGGAGCCGTCATCCTCTCCCGCCTGGACCGCGTCGTTTTCGGGAGTTACGACCCAAAGGGAGGAGCCGCCGGATCTCTCTACGACCTTTCCGACGACAAGAGGCTGAACCACAGCGTCGTACTCACCCCCGGGATCAGGTGCGAAGAAACCTCCTCCATGCTGTCCGGGTTTTTCGCCGAACTGAGGGCGAAGAAAAGGAGCGTGAAAAAATCCTCACCCGCTTTCGGAAATAATTAAACATTTTTCGCCCCCTGCCGAATAGGCAAAACGAAACAAGTTTCTTCGCTTGAAGAGGGGCGCCTATGCAAACAGACGAAATCACCCCCATTGCCGTCATGGCAACACATCACGAAATCACCAGACTTGCAGCCTACACCGAAGAGCTGCTGCAAGGGACCATAGCGACAGAAGAACATGCCCGGCACCAGCTGTCAGCCGTGTTGCGTGTTTACAGCGAACTGGGTCTCATCTGGCGCATACTGTCAGAGATAGACGCCCGCGGAGTCACGACCAAGACCCAGCGCCAGTATCTGCAGGATTTTTACGCCGGGCTCACCTATTGAGACAGGCGCTATGAGCAAAAAAACCAGAGCTTGAATTTCGAATCGAAATAAGGTATATCTTTTCGACCCTCTGCAAAGAGGTGGAAAAGCAATATTCGGAGAGATGTCCGAGTGGTCGATGGTGCCTGACTCGAAATCAGGTGTACCGAAAGGTACCTAGGGTTCGAATCCCTATCTCTCCGCCATTAAAAACGCAGCGATAACAGTCAGTTATCTGCTGCCAAGCCCCTGACTTTCACAAGAACTTTCACACGAAAGCTTCTTGTAGGAGGACAGGGGCTTCTTCTTGTACTTGACAAAGTCTCGCCCAAGGTAGTTGAGTATCTCGTGATAATCCTCCTCCACCCCCTCAGCATATTTTCCGTACACCTCATTGTTGATCGGCTTCGAATTTTAACCCAGTATCGGCGTCCAAGGTTAACCCACCCCCTACTAGATATCACATGGTTACTTTCTTAAAGTGGGGCCTTGTAATGCCTAAGGTGGGTTAAAGTTGAAATCCGATTCACAATATCGTTGGTTTTGTCTGACAGTGCCATCGTTGAGGACATTCAGATCCTCTAAATATTCACTACTACATCGATGAAATGTTGGCTGGGAGGGCGCTGGTTACCCCAAAATGCAACGAAGCCGCATCCCCTGTGAGATGCGGCTTCGTTGGTTTTCATCTGCACAACATGTCTACTTTGTGCTGGTAACCAGGAGCTTATCGCTACTGATCGCTGACATTGCCCGGATGGACATGTCATCGAAGATTTTATCCGTAACTTTATTGGCCTTCTCCCCGAAAGGAGCCATAAACAGCGAGAGCCAAGTTCCGGTGCTGTTCTCGTAATCGTATTTCTTAAGAAGTTTGCCGTGGTCCCACACCTCAACCGACATGAAGTATTCGTCGGTCACATGTACCGGGATCAGGCCAAAAGTCAAGCCTGAAACCATGCCTGCAAGCCTGGCCACGAAAGCCGGGGTACCATCGGTTTTGATGTTATATTTAAGTTGCAATCCAGTGTTCGTTTCCCCACTCGAAACACTCTCAAAAAGATTGCTAGCACCAAGATCGCGCAGGAGTTTTTCTTTGAAAATCGCCGAAGCGCCGAGGTTAATGGTATCGTCCCTAGTGTAAACACTTACAGAGATAAATAGCGGACGTTTCGGCTCTACAACGGTCAATTTGTTGTAGTCAAGATTTGACAGGTCCTTTCCAGGGAAAGATGCAGCACACCCCGAGACGACAAAAAGACCAAGCATCATACTGCACGCAATGAAAATTTTTCTCAACTCCACGTAACCCTCCAGTTATAGGTTTTACTGCATAGGAAACGTTTCAAAATAAGGCAATGTTAATGATATGTTAATGAAATTCAAGCGGCAAAACTAACCAATGTCTTCTTTACATTCAAGTAAAATTGATAAAAAAAGCACCCTCCCTCTGGTGTTTCACCAGAGGCTATGGGCGCCTTGAAATTCCCGCTCTTCGGTAACCGGCAATCCACTCAACCTGCAATGGACCCTATGGTTTTGCGTCATCAGATTACTCTGATTTTGCTCTTATCGGTAGCAGCCCTTTTATTAAAACTTAAAAATCAAACCACTTCAAATGCAACTATAATTTGCAATAAATCTCCCCATCCTACAGAGGACGGTCCCAGAGCCTTTACCCAGACTGCGATGGGTGGCCCTGGGGCGTTGTTTTCCCTAGAGCTCCCACAGGTCTGGACTTGCGCAATTAACGCATCCGGTTCCTCAAGTTATGGCTTCACTACTCGACGTCAGCACTGGTGGCGAACAATCGGCGGCGGGAGAGGAACCTTTTCAGGACATCTTTGGACCACTGCCAGTTCCTTTTGGCTTGTCATGTACAAATAGGAGTATCTTTTCCATCCCCCTAATGATCGCTTCAAATGATTAGTTGTATACAAGATTCAACATCTTACTGTCTATATTTTTAATGTTAATCTAATTTAGGTCATCACACAGAAATAATCCATGCCTGCAGCGCAACAAGGAGGAGGGGCAGTCAGGCATAGCAAAGTGCCCGAATAACGGGGATAAAACCTCTGTTAGTATCAATAAATACAAAAAACGATACCAACCAAAACCACATCGAGGCCCCTCCATCCTCAAGATGTATAGACGCCGGGCGCCTACAACATAAGTCACCATTATTAATCGCCAGTTGTAGTAGAGTAGAGAGCAGGTGTCACCCTGCCCTCCCTCATCAAACCGTGCTTGCAGTTTTCCCGCACCCGGCTTTCCGATGTTCTTCACTGTAAGGCATGCACTTTCGTCCAGCCTGCTGTTGTCGGCACCTTATATAATTTGTATTTCCCGTAAAGAACCGGAATGCCAAATCGTGCATACCCGGTTCCTTTATACGCGCCAGTTGATGTCCCTCAACATCACCGTATTGGGTCTCCAGCACTGGACTGCTAATCTTCTGCAACATGCCGTTCCTGCTACCCCGGGAGATCACATGAGCCGATTCCGTTTTCTGAGCCCGTATGCGACAGCCTTCCCCATCCGATCACAGGGTGGGCATCTCCAATATTCACTATCGAGGCTACCTGTAGGTTCACTTGCGTTACGGTCTGCTGCTTTGCCAATTGGGAACTTACGACCCCTTGTTTTTAATTTGTCTAAAGTGCTAATCTTTCGCCCGCCTCGTAGTCCTTGCCTAATCGATCGAGCTTCCACCTCGATCTGTACGTCGAGAACTGGCCTTGAGCACAAACAGCAATATTCCTTATCTGAAATCCTTAGAATCCTAGGCTCTTGGGGGTAAACCGAGGCCTTATAGTCCTTGGCATCCTAAACCATCCCGTTTGTCATCATTCGTTGCCTGTTGAATCCTTATCAATCCTAACTTTTACCTTTCCAGGATCACAAGGTTGTAGAGAGGGGTTACCCCCCCTGAGGCAAAACACGCTGAGGTAACCTTCGCGTAAAGAGCTTTCACAATACTTTCACGTACTATTGAGTGGACCCTATAGTCAAGACAATAAAGCATCGAGTTTAAGGTGGTGCCCGGTCGCGCAGCTGACCGGCGCTGCCCCGATTTTGAGCGTGGTTTTACGCTCAACAAATTTGTCTACGATTCTTGCTCCGCCGCCGCTGGCCGTATGGTAGACCTCGACTGGAGTGCGGTTGCCCAGCGATTGATGGGGCCGCTCCGTGTTGTAAAACTCGAAATACTGTGTCAGACCCAACTGTAATCCGAGCATGTCGACGTACCCTTTCAGGTACACATCCTCGTGCTTGACGCTACGCCAGAGCCGTTCTACGAAGATATTGT
>NZ_AUGE01000022.1 GCF_000426865.1 Citrifermentans bremense R1 | reverse complement strand
GGATCTGCTCAACAAGTTGTCGGTTGCTGCGGATCGAGTAGAGGATCATCAGCAGTTGAGCCTTGAGCAGCTTTTCCGGCGGGATGGACGGCCTACCAGCAGAGGCATAAATGCTGTCAAAGAGCTTGTCCATTCCAGCCAAGGCGTCATCAGCCATCTTCCTGATGGACCGGAGGGGATGATCCTTGGGAACGAAGGATTCGGGGGTCACATATGTGAAAAGAGCTTCTGTCTTATTGTCCTCGCCGCGCATAACATTCCTTTGTGATTGCAATGTGTTACGCGCCGTAGTGTACCATAAAACTGCTCTTTTCTGTACTTAGTTTTTCAACAACCTGTTAGTGTATGCCAGTGCCCTTTACAGTTCAGTCAAGTTGTACAGCAACGGCTCCAAAAGGAAGGGTGTCACGTCATCAGGATTGGACCAACTGTACTCCCAGTCTGCCTTCTCGGCTGGAAGTATTAAATGACATTCGGCATAGACGTTAGTCATGAATTCAGCGTTGTAACTGTGGTCAGCAGCTCCGAACTCTGGCTGGCATAACAGCCAGATTCATGCCAAAATTATGAACGTATAAATAGACAGTTATAAGATTTCTGTTTTGCAGAATGTGCAAGACTTGACAAATAATGTTCAAAAATTGAACAAAAATCTCGCCCCCAAAGACCGGAAGGCGCTGCCCCCTGCGGTCGGCATCCAACTTTACACCACCATCGGCATCTTGCCCCCTCGATCTGTAACCCCGCAATATTTAATAGGGGGTAGGTCACCCCTGGACGCCTGTAGGGGAGTTAAAATCCAAAGCTGATCCACACAATGAAATCACCTAAACTTAACTAGTGTCCGTCCGGAAAGGGCAGTTTTCTGAACTTCGTGGTGACAAAGATGTCCGAAATGCGCCGAAATCGTTAAGAGCGTGCTAACGCACTGACAACTCCATTGCTCTTTCTCATTTATAAGACGCACTCCCCCACATGTTCCGGCAGAGGCGGAAATCATTGCGCCTTAAGCTGCTGCTTCGGCTTTGGCTGATTCCAGTCTGATCCTGGCGATCACCTGCAGGTTATAGGCGAAGATCGAACTCCAGAGATAGCGCTTGAAGCCTTCCCAGCCCTTCCAGTTGCATCGGTCCAGACCGAAGGCGCGCTTCAGAGTCGAGCGTTGAGAGGGACGTTGTTGAGTTCGTTGAGTTACTCCAGGAGGAAGTCGACAATTTCGACATGCCCCCATGCCCCTAGGTTGACCTCACCTGGCACCGTGTTATACAATGTAATACAGGAGGTGTCCCATGCTTGCAATACGCCTCGAAAAAGAGCTGGAAGATCAGATCGACCTGCTGGCCAAGGTAAAGCAAAGCAATCGCAGCGCGGTGGTGCGTGAGGCGGTGATACGCTACTTGGAGGATAACGAAGACCTTGAACTGGCCAGGCAGGCGCTGGCCGAGACGAAAGGTGGCAGATCGTTGAAGGAACTGAGGCGAGACCTTGGCCTGGACGGTTGAGATCAGCGTCGTGGCCGAGAAGCAGTTGCGTCGGCTCGACCGTCCGGTGCAAAAACGCCTTCTCGACTGGCTCGACGACCGCATTGAAGGGTGCAAGGACCCTCGTCATTTCGGCGAGGCATTACGTGGCGATTTATCCGGGCTTTGGCGCTACCGGGTCGGTGATTATCGTATTATCTGTCAGATCCACGATGACCGGCTGGTCGTCCTGGCCCTGGCAGTCGGACATCGACGGGAAGTATATAGTCCTAAATGATGAGCGCGCAAAAAAGGCACTTAGCTAATCAGCCAAGTGCCTTTGTTATGTTTTGGTTGCGGGGACAGGATTTGAACCTGTGACCTTCGGGTTATGAGCCCGACGAGCTACCAGACTGCTCCACCCCGCGTCATGAACAACTCAGCTCTTATACTACAGTGCTCAGAGCGAGTCAATGTAAACATCACTCCACTTCCATTTTTTCGTTTAACGAGGGTCTTGACCGGAGTTAACATCGCTGTTAACATCCGTAGATGCGACGACAAGTACTCTTCTACAAAACGGAAAGTGGAAAGTGCCCCCTAAGTGAGTTCCTAGATAAACTTCCAGGAAAAGCTGCCCAAAAAATAACCTGGACACTCACGTTGCTCGAAGAACTTGAGGTCGTCCCTCAGACGTATCTGAAAAAGCTGGTGAACACCGAAGAAATCTGGGAGGTCAGGGCATCGACAGATGCAGATGCATATCGCATCTTCTGCTTTTTCGCCAACGGTTCGGTCGTTGTGCTGACACATGCCCTGACAAAGAAGACGCAAAAAACTCCAGTTGCAGAGATAAGAACGGCAGAAGCGTATAGAAGGGATTATTTAGCGCGGAGGAAAAGAAAGTGAGCGATTTACGGCTTTACGTAGAAGACAGAAAGAGAAAAGACCTGGAACTCGCTGAGAACTACGAGGACGGGTTTCGTGAGTTCAAGCTCGGCGTCCTGCTGAAACAAGCGAGGGAGGAAGCAGGCCTGACCCAGGAAGAGTTGGCCCGCCGCATCAACACAAAGAAGACCGCTATATCCCGTATCGAGAATCACGCCGAGGATATAAAGCTTTCGACGTTAGATAAGTTTGTGAACGCATTGGGTAAAAAGCTGAAAATCACCGTTGCCTGAATAGCTTCATTACTTCTTCACAGAAAGCCTCTGTCGTACGACCTCGAACAGGAAGATTCCTCCGGCGACGGAGGCATTTAACGAATTCACGCCTCCCTGCAGCGGAATGCTGACGATCTCGTCGCATCCTTTTCTGACCAGCGGACGAATACCCTTCCCTTCCCCACCGATTACGAGTGCTACCGGACCAGTGAAGTCCTGCTGGTAGAGGGTGTGCTTTGCGGACCCGTCGGCTCCGTAGATCCAGAAACCCGCCTTCTTCAGACTCTCCAGCGCCTGGGAGATGTTAGTCACCTGCGCGACGGGAATGGTCTCGGTGGCGCCGGCTGAGGACTTCTCGGCTACTGCCGTGACTCCTGCTGCACGGTCTTTGGGGATGACGACGGCGTTTGCTCCGGCGCAGGCGGCGCTGCGGATGAGGGCACCGAGGTTGTGCGGGTCCTGCACGCTGTCGAGAACCAGAATGAGACCGTCGCGGGTACCCTGCAATCCCTCCAGTACGTCATCCAGATCGGCGTAGGGAAAGGGCTCTACCTTGAGGGCGACGCCTTGATGATGCTCGGTCCCGCAAAGACGGTTCAGGTCGCCCTTCTCGCGCTGACGCACAGGGATCTTACGCTCGGCGGCGAGCTTGAGGAGCTTCTCCAGGCGCTTGTCTGAGCTGGTGCCGGCTACGAACAGCTCGTGGATCTCGCGCGAGCCGCGTAGAGCTTCCATTACGGGATTGAGGCCGTAGATGATTTCTTCTTTTGACATATTCAAAAACCTTTTAAACCATTGGCCACGGAGAACTTCGGAGAAAACCGCCCCCTCCCTGTCCCTCCCCCTCCGGGGGCGGGAACGTTACGCGGCGAGCCTTCCTGAAAAATCTGTAGTCTTAACCGGCTACGATTTCTTCTACTATCTTCTGCGCGGCTTCTACCGGGCTTTGGGCGGTGGCGATGGGGCGGCCTATGACGAGATAGTCGGCGCCGGCCTTGACGGCTTCGGCGGGGGTCATGATGCGCTTCTGGTCGTCGGCGGAGGCGAAGCTCGGACGGACTCCGGGGGTAACGACGAGGAAATCCTTGCCGCACGCTTCCCTGATCAGCTCGACTTCCTGCGGGGAGGCGACGACGCCGTCGACGCCCGCGCTTTTCGCCAGCTTAGCGAGCTTCACCACCATCTCGGGGACGGGGAGTTCGATCCCGATGCCGCGCAGGGTCTCTTCGTTGGAGGACGTGAGGACGGTTATGGCGAGAACCTTGGGACGCGCGGTGCAGCCGCTGAAGTTCTTGTCCAGGGTCTCCATGGTCTTGTTCATCATCTCGTAGCCGCCCATGGCATGCAGGTCGCAGAGCTGCACGCCGAGGTTCGCGGCTTCGAGGGTCGCCATGGCGACGGTGTTGGGGATGTCGTGGTACTTGAGGTCGAGGAACACCTCGCCGCCGCACTTCTGGATCATGCGGACCGCGGCGGGGCCGCAGGCGGTGTAGAGCTGCTTTCCGACCTTGAACATGCCGACATGCTGCGACAGAAGCTCGGCCCAGTACTGTACGTCGCTGAACTCCTTCACATCCATGGCGAAGATTATCTTCTTGATTGCTTCTTCTCTGGTCATAATCAAAATCCTTAAGTCAAAACCGTTGGCAAGGTGACAGTCTGAGGACTTCTGAGAAAAGCTTTTGGAGGTTAACCTCAAGCCTTTGTTTATGCTCAGATGTCCTCAGATGTGCTCTGTGCCAATGGTTTGGTTTTTATACCTGCAGCGCTTCTTTTACGGCTGCTTTCACCTTGGCTATGGCATCGGCGATGGGGAGAACCTCAACTTCGCCGCTTCTTCTCTCTTTCAGCTCGACTTTGCCTTCTGCCAGAGCCTTGGCGCCTACGACTATTCTGAGCGGTATACCGATCAGGTCGGCGTCTTTGAACTTGAAGCCGGGGCGCTCGTCGCGGTCGTCGAGAAGCACTTCTATGCCCGCTCCCAGAAGTTCCTGGTAGATGGACTCGGAGGCAGCCTTAACCTCGTCCTCTTTGGCGCTGAGCGAGGAGATGATGCACTGGAACGGCGCGATGGGAATCGGGAAGATGATGCCGTTCTCGTCGTGGTTCTGTTCTATGCAGGCTGCAACGGTGCGCCCGACGCCGATGCCGTAGCATCCCATGAAGATGATCTGCTCTTTGCCGTCCGCATCGAGGAAGGTGGCTTTGAGGGCCTTGGAGTACTTGGTGCCGAGTTTGAAGACATGGCCGACTTCGATGCCGCGCCAGATCTCCAGCTTGCCGCTGTCGCAGCGCGGGCAGGCGTCGCCGATGACGACGTTCCTGATGTCTACGAAGCCGCTGACGCTGAAGTCGCGCCCGATGTTCACGTTTTTCAGGTGGGTGTCGGCTGCGTTGGCACCGGTGACGAAGTTGTGCATCCCCTCCAGGGAGAGGTCGGCTACGACCTTCACCTTGGCTGCGAGCCCCACGGGGCCGGCGTAGCCGGTGGGCGCGCCGGTGACTTTGACAACCACGTCGTCCTCGGCCATCTCCAGCTCCGCGCATCCCAGGTGGTTTTTCAGCTTGATCTCGTTCAGGTCATAGTCGCCGCGGATAAGGGCCACGACCGGCTCGCCGTCGGCGACCAGCACCAGCGTCTTCACGACCTGGGTGCTCTGCACGCCGAGGAACGTTGCCACGTCCTCGATGCTCTTTTGCCCCGGGGTGCTCACGTGCTCCATCGGACGCGGGTCGGCATGCTCGATCCCCTCGCCTTTGCGGGTCTCGGCCTTTTCCATGTTGGCGGCGTACTCGCAGGCGGAGCAGGAGACGATGGCGTCCTCGCCGGAGTCGGCAAGCACCATGAATTCATGGGAGTAGCTCCCGCCGATGGTGCCGGTGTCGGCTTCGACGGCACGGAACTTAAGCCCGCAGCGCTCGAAGATGCGGCGGTAGGCCTTGTACATCTTCTCGTAGGAGACGTCGGCGCCGGCCTCGTTCACGTCGAAGGAGTAGGCGTCCTTCATGATGAACTCGCGGCCGCGCATCAGGCCGAAGCGCGGGCGGATCTCGTCGCGGAACTTGCCCTGGATCTGGTACAGGTTGATGGGCAGTTGCCGGTAGCTGCGGACTTCCTTGCGAATGAGGTCGGTGATGACCTCCTCGTGGGTGGGGCCCATGCAGAATTCGGCGTCCTTCCTGTCGTTGAAGCGAAGGAGTTCCTTGCCGTAGAATTCCCAGCGTCCAGACTCCTTCCAGAGTTCGGCAGGCTGGACGGCAGGCATCAGGAGTTCGATGGCCCCGGCGCGGTTCATCTCCTCGCGGACGATGGCCTCGACCTTACGGATGGAACGAAGGCCGAACGGGAGGTAGTTGTAGATACCGGCGGCGAGTTTCCTGATCATGCCGGCGCGCAGCATCAACTTGTGGGAGATGACCTCCGCGTCGGAAGGAGTCTCCTTGACCGTCGGAATAAAGTACTGGGAATAACGCATGAATCTACCTCACTATGAATTGAAAAAACTATAAAAGCATTAACCACAGAGGACACAGAGGAACACTGAGGTAAAACCAAAAACCTGAAAACAAAACCATTGGCACGGAGAAAATCTGAGGACTTCTGAGAAAACCAAAAGCTTTGAGTTGAAAAACTACAAGAAACCATTAGCCACGGAGAGAATCTGAGAGAACAAAAAGACTTTAAGTTAAGCCTTTTGTTCTTCCTCTGTGGTGAGTGTCTGTGCCTTTCCCTGAAAAACCTCTGTGGCCTCCGTGAACCTCTGCGACCTCTGTGTTCCGCCTTTCAGTCTGTGGCTACTGATTTTTTAATACCTCTTCCACCAAGGCATCGGCTAGCTCGGCTTCGGGGACCTTGCGCAGTATCTCGCCGTGCCGAAAGAGAAGCCCTTCTCCCCTACCCCCGGCGATGCCGAAGTCTGCCTCGCGAGCCTCGCCGGGTCCGTTGACGGAGCAACCCATGACGGCGACGGTGAGTTTCCTGTCCAGATGCGCCAGGCGCCGCTCTACTTCCTCGGCTACTGGTATCAGGTTTACCTGGCAGCGCCCGCAGGTGGGGCAGGATACGAAGTTGATGCCGCGGGTCCGCAAACCGAGCGATTTGAGGATGTCGTATGCTACCCGCACCTCGTCAACCGGATCGCCGGTGAGGGAGACGCGCATGGTGTCGCCTATCCCCTGGTTCAGAAGTATTCCGAGACCGACGGAAGACTTTACGGTTCCGGCGAAGATGGTTCCGGCCTCGGTGACGCCTATGTGCAGCGGGTAGTCCACGGCGTTAGAAAGAAGCCGGTACGCCTCCAGGGTCCGCAATACGTCGGAGACCTTGATCGATATCTTTATCTGCTGATAGCCCAGATCCTCCAGGATCCGCACATGCCCCAGCGCCGATTCGACCATGGCCTCGGGAGTCGGGTGCCCGTACTTCACCAGCAGTTCCTTTTCCAGCGAACCGCCGTTGACGCCGATGCGGATGGGAACGTTGCGCTCGGCCGCGGCTTTCACCACCTCGGCAACCTTCCACTTCTCGCCTATGTTGCCGGGGTTGAGACGGAGCCCGTCCACCCCGGACTCCAGGGCCTTCAAGGCAAGCTTGTAGTCGAAATGTATGTCGGCTATGAGCGGCATGGGGGAGCCGGCCTTTATGGCGGCAAGGGCCAGGGCGGCGTCCATATCGGGCACCGCACAGCGCACGATCTCGCATCCGGCGGCGGCAAGCCGGCCGATCTGCCCAAGGGTTGCCGCGACATCACGGGTGTCGGTCGAGCACATGGACTGGACGGAGCAGGGAGCGCCTCCGCCAACCGGGATATTCCCTATCATGATCTGCCTGGTTGTTTTTCTCATAGCGGGCCATAGTAGCTAAAAGGAGTACGAAATGCAAGGATGAAGGGGTTGTAGCAATACAAGCTAAGCCTAGTCAATTCGGCGGTTGACAGGAACTTCTTTTACCCTTATGTAAGAAGCATGAAAAATAAAAGCGAAGCACCGAAAAGAGATAGAGCGAAGCAGGTTGCATCAGACGGCAAGTCGATGAAGTTTGAGCACTCCCGTCCCCAGTCACAAAAGCCATACAAGAAAGACGACTCAGCCAGAACCGAAGGCGCCGAGTCCAGCGCTACCCCCAGGTACTCCAAAAACACCTCAACTACAGCGCGCAAACCCAAAGCCGCCCAGACTGAGCGCACCGAAAGCACCCGCAGCTCCAGGGGCGAAACTCCCGCTGCAGCGTTTGGCTCACGTCCCGCCCGCCCGAAGGGAGATCGTTCGGCGGCGCCTCCCGCAGGGGGCAAAGGCGGGGACCGTAAACCGGCGGCAAAGACAGCCGGGAACAGACCGGAGAGGACGCCTGCTGGAAAGGGAGGAGCATCTTCCCGCGACGAGCGCCAGCCTACGCTGCGCAGCGGACAGGTGCTGGAGCTGAGCATTCTCGCTACCAACGACGAGGGCTTCGGCGTGGCCAACCACGAGGGGACCCGCGTGCTTGTGGCAGGGGGACTTCCGGGCGAGGTGCTGGTGGCAAAGATCACCTACGTCGGCCGCAGGGAAGCCTTCGCCCATACCATAAAGTGTCTGAAGCGTTCTCCGGACCGCAACCCCTCTCCCGCCTGCACCCTTGGACGGGTGTGCGACGGCTGCGGACTCATGCAGATGCGCTACCCGGCCCAGTTGGCATGGAAAAAGTCGCTGGTCGCCCGCCACTTCCGGAAATACCCATCTCTTTTCGAGGTCGCCATCAGGGAAACCATCGGCTCGCCCAAGGAGCTTGGATATCGCAACACGGCAAAACTGGTCATTGCCGGGAAGAACAACGATCCCGTCATCGGCATCTACCGTCGCAACACCCATGACGTCTTGCAGATCGAGGACTGCGCGCTCCACCACCCGCTGATCAATAAGGTGGTGAAGGCTGCCAAGGCCGGGATCAAGAAAGGAAAGGTGCAGATCTACAACCCCAAGAGCGAGATGGGGCTTTTGCGCTACCTGGTGGTTCGCGTGGCCGAAAAGACCAATCAGGTCATGGTGGTCCTGGTAACGACGGACCAGGGTTACAACGAGATGCACCACCTGGCGAAGTTCATCCAGCAGGCGGTCCCCGAGGTCGCGGTGGTAGCGCAGAACATCAACAACTCGACCGGCAACGTGATCTTCGGCACCAAGGATCGCTCCATTACCAAGGCCCAGACGCTGAAGGCGTTCGTGGGAGACAAGATCTTCAACCTTTCGCCCCACTCCTTCTTCCAGGTCAACAGCGGTGCCGCGCGCATCATCTATGAGAAGGTGCGGGAGCTGGCGAACCTGAAGGGGACCGAGCGGGTCATCGACGTCTACTGCGGCATCGGCGGCATCTCGCTCTATCTCGCCGACCAGGCGCGCGAAGTGGTCGGGATCGAATTCGTCGAGGCAGCGGTCGCCGACGCCACCATCAACGCGGCACTGAACCACGTGGAGAACTGTCACTTCGAGGCCGGCGACGCCGTGCATCTGATTGACGAGATCGGGGAGGAAGGGGGCGCGGACCTGATCGTGCTCAACCCGCCGCGGAAAGGGTGCGACGAGAAGGTGTTGAGGAGCGTGGCCGCCATCAATCCCCCACGCATCATTTACGTTTCCTGCTCGCCCGAAACGCTGGCGCGGGATCTTGACATCCTCTCCGGGCTCGGCTACCGCACCGTGGAGGTGCAGCCGGTGGACATGTTCCCGCAGACGGTGCATGTCGAGGACGTGGCGCTTCTGGAAAAAAAGCAGTGACAACAGCGGCAGTAATGCCGCTTCTAGGGCTGCCATGGATGCTTTGATTCTACGACTGAAGAAGTTCTTCCCTGCGTCCCTGCACTCCCGTATCTTCCTCACCGGCGGCATGGTGCGCGACTTCCTGCTGGGGGTCGCCTGCCAGGACATCGATCTTGCCGCCGCGGTTACCGCCGCGGAACTCGCCTCTCTCGGTTTCCGCCTGGTCGAGTCCAAGAGCACCCCCAACATCTACTTCAGTTATCGCCAGGAATTCGGAAAGATCGAGGTCACCCGCCTGGAGTCGGTGGAGGAGCTGAACGCCGACCTTTACCGCCGCGATTTTCGGGTGAACGCCATGGCGATGAGCCTGGACGGCGCGCTGATCGACCCGCTTCACGGGAAGGCGGACCTGGAAAAGCGCATCCTGCGCGCCTGCACTCCGACCAGCATCACCGACGACCCATTGAGGATCTTCCGCGCTTTGCGCTTCGAGTGCGAGGGGTGGCGCCTGGACAGCGAAACCGAGGCGCTCTTGGTATCGCGCGACTGGTCCGACGCGTTCGCAGCGATTCCCGTGGAGCGCTTCTCACAGGAAATGCTCAAGGCTTTGGCGAAGCCCGACCCCGCACGTTTCTTCAGGCGCATGTTGGAGTTTCAGGCGGGGAGGAACTATCTGCCGGAAATCTTCGAAATGCAGCAGGTCATTGCCGGACCGCCGCAGCACCACCCCGAGGGGGATCTGTTCACCCACTCGATGCAGACGCTGGAGCGGATGGCTGCCCTGACCTATGACGTGACCGGCCGGTTCTGCGCGCTTTTCCACGACTTAGGCAAGCTCTATACCCCCAAAGACCAGCACCCGAAGCACCACGGCCACGACGCGCTCGGTGCCTCAGCGGCGGACGCTTTCTGCAAGAGGCTGCGGCTGCCGTCGGTGCTGCAGCGCGCGCTGAAAGCGACCAGCAAGCTGCATGACACGGCGAACAAGTGGGAAGAGTTGAGGGACTCGACGCAGATCCGGCTGGCTGTCGACGCCGTCAAGGGGGGGATAGCGGAATTTCTGCCGCTTCAGGTTGCGGCGGACTGCGGCGGGAAGATGCCGGGGTGGGATGAGGCGCTCAGGGTGGCGGCGCTGAACGCGGCTCAGCTGGGGATCGGGGCGGAGGTGCTGGATAACAAAGAAGTCCCGCCGGAGAAGCTGCAGCAGATAATCATGCAGCGACGGGTGGAGGAGTTGAGAAGAAGTAGATGATTTGAATCTTCCCTCACCCTGTCCCTCTCCCGCTGGGCGAGGGGACGCAAGGGCAGCGTGTATCCTCAGGTTTTCTCCGTGTCTCCGTGGCCGAGGGTTTTGGCTTTGCTCTTTTTGGTGTGGTTCAGCCCGATCTTCGGAACGGAGCTATCGTAGATCATGTCGAACATGTGCTCTATCCTGAAGAATGCAGCCAAGACCGCGGGGTCAAAATGCGCGACAGGATTGATCCTCTCATCCCCATCTCTGAAAACAGCCACTGCTTCCTGGTGCGTCATGGCCCCCTTGTAACTTCTCTTCGAGCGCAGCGCGTCGTACACATCCGCCACCTTCACGATGCGCCCCCCTAAAGGAATCCTCTCCCCACGCAGTCGTTTCGGATACCCCGTGCCATCCCAGTTCTCGTGGTGAGCCAAGGCAATCTCGTGGGCGAGCCTGAGCCTCGGTGAATCCCCGATTATCTCGGCGCCAAACGCGGGATGCTGCCGCATCAGTTGCATCTCCTTGACGTTAAGCAATCCCTTCTTGAGCAGGATCTCCGACGGTATCCTGATTTTCCCGACGTCGTGCATCTGCGCCGATATCGAGATGTCCTGTATGAACTCGATGTTGAAACCCATGTTGGCGGCAAGGGCGCCTGAATAACGGTTGACGCGGACTATGTGTCTGCCGGTATCCTCTTCCGCGGCCTCGCAGGCACGGGCCAAGGCCTCGATGGTGTAGTTGAAGGCCTGCTCGGTCTCGCGCATCCCGTTCGACACCGCCAAAAGCGACCCCATTACCACGGCCGCGCTCCGCAGCACGTCTGCGTCGTATTCGGTTGCGTGGCCCGGGTAGTTGAAGGCCTCGATGACGCCGGCGGGCTTGCCGCTGATCCGGCAGCTCACGAAGTTCAGGATCGGCTCGGCCATCGCCGCCAGCACCTTGGGATGAAAGAAGGCCTGGAAATCCTCTACGCTGGAGCAGACGTCTTTCCAGTTGATGGCCACCACCTCGGTCCCTCCCTCCAGAAGAACCAGACTGCTGGCATAGCTTGAACCGGTTTCGATGCAAATGACGTCGGAGCGCTCCACCAACCGCTCGTGGCGCAGGTGAAATACGCGACCGTTGCAGCAGGCGGTGTCTGCGCTCTCGCTGGCGATGAGGATGCCGGAAGGGCCGCGCACGCCGTTGCCGCCGAGGAGCTTGCCGAGGATTTCGCCGTAGAGTTCGTCGCTGGTGAACTTGCGGCGTGTCAATCCCTGCAGCGTTTCGTCTGTCAGTGCGACCAGATCAAGTGTCTGTCTGAGCGCCATGTGGCAAAGTTCAAGTGACACGGTTACTCCTGGTTCTGTCTGAGGATGAAGGCTTTATTGTTATATCGAATCAGAGGTAAAGTTCAAACCCGAAAACTGTCTGCCACGGAGGACGTCTGAGGAAAAGACAAGAGACAAAGAAAGGCCCGGCGTTTCCGCCGGGCCCTTCGATGCTGCCTGTGTGAGCTGGATTAGGCGCGTGCTGCGATCGCCTTCTCGTAACCCATCTGGAACGCCTTCTTGTTCAGCTCGACGAAGGCCTCCGGAACGCGGGCGAGAACTGCTTTCTCGGCGCCTTCCTTGGTAACGACTTCGGTCAGTGCCACCATGGCGCCCAGCGCCACGATGTTCGCGACGATCTCGCGGCCGACTTCGTTCTTCGCGGTGTTGATGATCGGGAATGCGACGGTCTTGAATTTCCCCGCCGGCACTTTCTTCACCAGGTCGGAATCGATCAGCAGTACCCCGCCTTCCTTCAGGTCGTGGGAGTACTTGTCGGCGGCTTCCTGGGTCAGCGCCAAGAGCGCGTCAACCACGGTTGCCTTCGGGTAGTCGATAAGGGTATCGGAGATGATAACCTCCGACTTGGATGCACCACCCCTTGCCTCGGGGCCGTAGCTCTGGGACTGTACTGCCTGCTTGCCGTCGTAGATGGAAGCGGCTTCGGCCATGATGACACCGGCAAGGATGAGACCCTGCCCGCCAGCCCCGGAAAATCTGATTTCATATCTCTGAGACATCTGAGGTTCTCCTCCTTTGGTTATTTCTTGGCGCGCTCGATGACCTTCGCGTACTCGTCAGTGTAGTTGGGCCTTTCTTCCTTGTACAGAACGCCGGTGAGGATCTTGCCTTCGAGTTGCTCGGCAGTCATCTTCTCGGCAGCCTTGACGGGAACAGCTACGTCCTTCAGGCGGTTCATCATCTCGATGACCGACTTGAACTTGTTGCGGCGGCCGTAGGTGGTCGGGCAGTCGTCCAGGATCTCGACTACCGAGAACCCTTTGTGCTGCACGGCCTCGACGATCAGCTTGTCGATCTGGGTCGCGTGGTATGCGGTGCCGCGGGCAACGAAGGTTGCGCCGGCGCCGATGGCAAGCTTGGCGACGTCGAATGCCGGGTCAGGGTTGCCGTACACGGTGGTCGACGCCTTGGCGCCGGTCGGGGTGCACGGGGAGAACTGGCCGCCGGTCATGCCGTAGATGTTGTTGTTCATGATGATGTAGGTCATGTCGATGTTTCTGCGGCAGGCGTGGATGAAGTGGTTACCGCCGATGGCGGTACCGTCGCCGTCGCCGCCGACCAGGATCACGTTCATCTCGGGCTTCGCCATCTTGACGCCGGTGGCGAAAGCAGCTGCACGGCCGTGCGCGGTGTGCAGGGTGCAGAAGTCGAGGTAGCCGGGAAGACGGGAAGCGCAGCCGATACCGGAAACGATAGCGGTGTTGTTCTTCTCGAGGCCCAGGGTGTCGATGGCGCGGATCAGACCCTTCATGACGATGCCGTGACCGCAACCGGGGCACCAGATGTGCGGCAGCTTGCCAGGACGGATGTACTTATCGTAATCAAAAGACATGTTACTTGACCTCCTTGATCTTTTCGAGGATCTGCCCCGGGTTGATCGGCTCGCCGTCGACGCGGAAGATGCCGGAAACCGACGCCTTGCCCTGTGCGCAACGCTGTACTTCCTGGGTGCACATGCCGAGGTTCATTTCGGGGGTGATGATCGCTTTCGCCTTCCCGGCGATGGCGGCAATCTGCTTGTCCGGGAAGGGCCAGAAGGTCTTGATCCTGAAGAGGCCGGCCTTGATCCCCTGCTTCCTGGCCTCGTTGACCGCGAACCTTGCGGAGCGCGAGGTGGAGCCGTAGGCTACGACCACGACCTCGGCGTCGGCCAGTTCGTACTCTTCGAAGGTCACGATGTCGTCGACATTAGCTTCGACTTTACGGACCTGACGCTCTTCCTCGGCCTGTACCAGTGCTGCCTTGGTGGTCGGGAATCCGTCCTCGGCCTTGTTGAGGCCGGTTACGTGGAAGCGGTAATCGGTGCCGAAAGCGGCCAGCGGGGGTACGTCGCCGAATTTGGTGTCGTACGGCTTGTACTCAGCGGGAGAGACGCTCGGAGCGGTGCGGTTGATGACTTCCATCTCGCCCGGCTCCGGGAACACGATGCGCTCGCGCATGTGGGCGACGATCTCGTCGGGCATGACCATTACCGGGGTGCGATATTTCTCGGCCAGGTTGAAGGCGCGGACCGTCTCCTCGAACAGCTCCTGAACGGAAGCCGGAACCAGGCAGATGGCGGGGTGGTCACCGTGGGTGCCCCACTTGGCGCACATCACGTCGGACTGGGAAGGGCCGGTCGGCATGCCGGTGGACGGGCCGCCCCTCATGACGTTGACGATGACAACCGGGGTCTCGGCGATGCAGGCGTAACCGATGAGCTCCTGCTTGAGGGAGAGGCCGGGGCCCGAGGTAGCGGTGAGAACTTTCGCACCGGTAAGGGACGCGCCGATGACGGAAGCCATCGCGCCGATCTCGTCTTCCATCTGGATGAATTTGCCGCCGATTTTCGGAAGCTCTATGGAGAGAACTTCTGCAACTTCGGTGGAGGGTGTAATCGGATAACCGCCGAAGAAAGTGCACCCGGCATACAATGCACCCTGTGCGGCAGCTTCGTTCCCCTGAAGGAATGCAACTTTTTTAGCCACTTTCAATACCTCCTAAGAATAATTAAGCCGTTACTTTGATTGCAAAATCAGGGCACCTAAGCTCGCACTGCATGCACTTGATGCAAGCCTCAAGGTTCTTGACGCTTGCCACGAAACCCTTCATTTCCAAGACTTTGGTAGGGCAAAATTCCACACAGATGTGGCACCCTTTGCAGTACTTCTCGATTATCTCGATTGTCGGCAGTTTTTTCTCCATCCACGTAGCTCCTTTGACTTAAAGGCCCTTTCGGGCTGTGCAAAAATGGGTTTATAACACATGCTGTAAACAAAATGCAAGCGACGCTGACCGGCACCTTGGCTCCGCCTCGAAAAAAAAGGGTAAGGAGGGGACACCTCCTTACCCCCTGGCAAAGCATGTTCAGCCTGCGATTACTTCATGGAACCTACGAGTTCCTTGACGGCTGCGACGGACTTGTCCATCATCGCCTGCTCTTCTGCGTCCAGTTCGAACTCGAGGATCTGCTCGACGCCGTTCTCGCCCAGCACGCAGGGAACGCCGACGTAGAAGCCTTTCACGCCGAACTCGCCGTTCAGGTGAGCGCAGGTCGGGAGGACGCGCTTTTGATCCTTGAGGATCGATTCAGCCATCTGGATGGCGGAGGAAGCCGGGGAGTAGAATGCGGAACCGGTTTTCAGGAGAGCGACAACCTCGCCGCCTGCACCGCGGGTCCTCTTGACCATGGCTTCCATGACTTCTTTAGCCTTGGCTTTGTCCTTGTATTTCTTCTCGAGGAGTTCCATGACGGGGATCCCGTTCACGGAGGCGTAACGTACCAGCGGCACCATGTCGTCGCCGTGGCCGCCCAGGGTCATGGCGTTGACGTCTTTCACGGAAACGCCCAGTTCCCAAGCGATGAAGGTTTTGAAGCGTGCGGAGTCGAGCACGCCGGCCTGGCCGATGACGCGGTTGTAGGGGAAGCCGGTGATCTTCTGGCAGAGGGTAACCATGGCGTCGAGCGGGTTGGAAATGACGATGACGAACGCGTTGGGTGCGTTGGCCTTGATCCCCTCAGCCACGGAGGTCATGATCTTGGAGTTGACCTCGATCAGGTCGTCGCGGCTCATGCCCGGTTTGCGGGGAAGGCCTGCGGTGACGATGACCACGTCGGCGCCTTTGATGTCCTCGTAGCTGTTGGTCCCTTTCAGGTTGCAGTCGAAGCCGTCGACAGAGCCGACCTCGGCGATGTCGAGCATCTTGCCCTGCGGCAGGCCTTCGACGATGTCGAACATCACTACGTCACCCAGTTCGCGCAGAGCTGCAAGCTGAGCAAGTACGCCGCCAATCTGTCCACCACCGATAAGTGCGATTTTCTTACGTGCCATGTTTTCTTCCTCCGTAATTAAATTGAGATTATCTACCTGGTGCAGCGAAAGCTTTATACGATCGAGTTGATGATGGCGTTCAGCGTTGCGCTCGGGCGCATAGCCGCTTCGGTCTTGGCGTCGTCGGCGTGGTAGTAACCGCCCATGTCGACCGGCTTGCCCTGTGCGCCGATCAGCTCGGCGTTGATCTTCTCTTCGTTGGCCTGGAGCTCCTTGGCCACCTTGGCGAAGCGGGCTGCGAGGTCCGCGTCCTTGGTCTGGGCGGCGACCGCCTCGGCCCAGTACATGGCGAGGTAGAAGTGGCTGCCGCGGTTGTCGATCTGGCCTACCTTACGCGCCGGGTTCTTGTTCTGATCCAGGAACTTGGTGTTGGCTGCGTCGAGGGTCTCGGCGAGGAGTGCCGCCTTCTCGTTTTTGAAGGTTGCTGCCAGGTGCTCCAGGGAGACTGCCAGGGCCAGGAACTCGCCCAGGGAGTCCCAACGGAGGTAGCCTTCCTGCTGGAACTGCTGCACGTGCTTCGGAGCGGAACCGCCCGCACCGGTTTCGAAGAGGCCGCCGCCCGCCAGAAGCGGAACGATGGAGAGCATCTTCGCGGAAGTGCCGAGCTCGAGGATCGGGAACAGGTCGGTCAGGTAATCCCTGAGTGCGTTGCCGGTCACGGTGATGGTGTCGAGACCCTTCTTGGCCCTGGGGAGGGTGAATTTCATCGCCTCGACCGGGGACATGATGTGCAGCTCGAGCCCTTTGGTGTCGTGGTCCTTCAGGTAGGTCTCCACCTTCTTGATCATCTGGGCGTCGTGAGCCCTGTTCTTGTCGAGCCAGAAGACGGCCGGAGCGCCGGTGGCGCGGGCACGGTTGACGGCGAGCTTGACCCAGTCGCGGATCGGGAGATCTTTCGCCTGGCAGCCGCGCCAGATGTCCCCCTCTTCGACCTGGTGCTGGATCAGCACTTCGCCGGCAGCGTCGACTACGCGCATGGTGCCGTTCAGCGGAGCCTTGAAGGTCTTGTCGTGTGAGCCGTACTCTTCAGCCTTCTGAGCCATGAGGCCGACGTTGGAGGTGGCGCCCATGGTGGTCGGGTCGAACTGGCCGTTTTCCTTGCAGAACTGGATGCACTCCTGGTACCACTCGGAGTAGCAGGTATCCGGAATCACGCACTTGGTGTCGGCGAGTTTGCCGTCCGGGGCCCACATCTTGCCGGAGTCGCGGATAACGACCGGCATGGAGGCGTCGATGATGATGTCGTTGGACGCGTGCAGGTTGGTGATCCCTTTGTCGGAGTCGACCATCGCCAGCGGCGGCTGCTTCGCGTAGGTGGCCTGGATGTCGGCCTCGATCTCGGCCTTCTTCCCTGCCGGAACCTTCTCGAGTTTCTTGTAGAGATCGCCCAGGCCGAGGTCGGCGTTGACGCCGATTTCCTTGAAGGTGGCTGCGTGCTTCTCGAAGACGTCCTTGAAGTAGACGGAGACGAAGTGGCCGAAGATGACCGGGTCGGAGATCTTCATCATGGTGGCCTTGAGGTGCACGGAGAAGAGCACGCCCTTGGCTTTGGCGTCGTCGATCTGCTCCTGGATGAACTTCCTCAAGGCGCGCACGTTCATGAAGGAGCCGTCCAGCACCTCGCCTGCCTGCAGCGGGAGTTTGTCCTTCATCACGGTGACGTTGCCGAAGTTGTCGACGAACTCGATGCGGGCGACGGTGGCGTCTTTCAGGGTCACCGACTTCTCGCTGTGGTAGAAGTCGCCGGCGCTCATGTTGGAGACGTGGCTCTTGGAGTCGGAGGCCCAGGCGCCCATCTTGTGCGGGTGCTTCTTGGCGTATTCCTTAACTGCCTTGGCAACGCGGCGGTCGGAGTTGCCTTCCCTCAAGACCGGGTTGACGGCGGAACCGAGCACCTTGGCGTAACGTGCGTGGAGCGCCTTCTCCTCGTCGGTCTTCGGCTCTTCCGGGTATTCCGGGAGCTTGTAACCCTGGCTCTGGAGCTCGGCGATGGCTGCTTTCAGCTGCGGGATCGAGGCGGAGACGTTCGGAAGCTTGATGATGTTCGCTTCGGGCTTCTGGGTCAGTTCGCCCAGGTACGCCAGCTCGTCCGGGATCTTCTGGCTCTCGGTCAGGTAGTCCGGGAAGTTGGCGATGATCCTGCCTGCCAGGGAGATGTCCCTGGTTTCAACGACAACGCCGGCGGCCTTGGTGAAGGCGTTGACGATGGGGAGCAGGGAGTAGGTTGCCAGTGCGGGGGCCTCGTCGATCTTGGTCCAAACGATCTTTGCTTTGTCTGTTGTCATTGTCTCTCCTTGGGTTTCATGCCAATTGCACTAAAGTCGTTTTCAAGGGGCAACTGTGCGGCTACGGTGTGCCCGATATGCTGTTTTATTCGCTTGCGGAAACATGTCGGCCGTCGGCCGCTCGGCCGTGGACGGCCTTCCTACAATGCGACTTACTATATACAAGGGATTATGGGATGTTAGCAGGATTGTTCTGGTTTACAAATTTTGTATACAGTATACAAAACGTTTTTCACTGTCAAGGGAAAATCGGGGCGGGATACGGTGCATCTGCAATTAGTCGGAAGGGGTGCGGGGGAAGCAGTTCAAGCGGTTATAATCACTCGATCTGCATCGGTGCGAAGGGTGCCGGGACGGATTTGGCGACGGCAAAATACTGTTTAAATAAACCGTCAACAGCGATCAGTGCAGCGGGTGTTCCTGGGCGTAGCGCCTGGCCTCGGAGATGTCGTCGCGCCCCTGGTTGCGGGGGATGCGCAGCACCTGGCCGGGCCAGATGTGCCTTGGGTCCCGGATCTGGTCCCGGTTGGCGCGGTAGAGAAGCGGCCATAGGACGCGGTCGCCGTAGACCTCGGGACGCGAGGCAATGAGGGGGAGGGATTCACCCCTTCTCACCGTGTAGGAAGCGACGAGCTGCGGCTCCTTCTGGGGCTTGGGTTTCCTGCGCTCGGCCTCGGCCGCCTCCCGTTTCGCCCTCTCTTCGGCGGCGGCTTTCGCCTGGGCCCGCCGCTCCGCTTCCTCCCGCGCCTTTTTCTCGCGTTCGGTCCGCCGCTTTTCCTCTTCGGCCCGCTCGCGCGCGGCCTGCTCACGCGCCTTTTCCTCGTCGAGGGTCTTTTCCAGCAGCTCGGCTTTCAAAAGGGTCAGCTCGAAGTAGCGATCCGCCTCCTCGCGCTCGCTGGCCAAAAGCAGCGCGTCCCCTTTGAAAAAGGCCTGCAGCGTGCCGGCGTACTCGTTCGGGTGGAGCCGCTCGCCCCCTCGGAGTTTCAGCTGTTCGAGCCTTGCGCTCGCCTCATCGCGAAAACGCGGCGGCTGCGTTGCGCAGGCCGCCGCTATAATGACGAGCAAAAGAGTTATGAACCGGACGGCGAGCTTCAACAGCCCCCCTACTTGGCGGCGAGACGGATGCCGAGCTCGCGCAGCTGAAGTGCATCGACGCCGGAGGGGGCTTCCGACATGAGGCAGGCCCCCTTCTGGGTCTTCGGGAAAGCGATGACGTCGCGGATCGAGTCGCTACCTGTGATCAGCATCATCAGGCGGTCCAGGCCGAAGGCGATGCCGCCGTGCGGCGGGGTGCCGTACTCGAGCGCGTCGAGCAGGAAGCCGAACTTGGAGCGGGCGTTCTCCTCGGAGAGCCCCAGCATCTTGAACATGAGGGACTGCACTTCCTCCTGGTGGATCCTGATGGAGCCGCCGCCGATCTCGTTGCCGTTGAGGACCAGGTCGTAGGCCTTGGCGCGGCAGCGGCCGGGATCGCTCTCGACGTACTGCAGGTCCTCGTCCATGGGAGCGGTGAAGGGGTGGTGCACCGCCGCCCAGCGCTTCGCGTCCTCGTCCCACTCGAGAAGCGGGAAGTCGGTGATCCAGACGAAGCGGAAGACGTTGGGATCGGTGAGCCCCATCTTGGCGGCGAGGTGGTTCCTGAGTTTGCCCAGCGAATCGTTGACCACCTTCGGCTTGTCGGCGACGAAGAGGAGCAGGTCCCCTTCCTTGGCGTCGAACGCCTTATCCATGGTGGCGATCTCTTCGGGGGTGAAGAACTTGGCGATGGGGGACTGCCACCCTTCGGCGGTCATCTTCACGTAGGCGAGCCCCTTGGCGCCGTAGATCTTGGCGAACTCGGTGAGATCGTCGATCTCCTTGCGGCTCATGGCGCCGGCGCCCTTCACGTTCATCCCCTTGACGATCCCGCCGCCGTTCACCACGTCGGCGAAGACCTTGAACCCGGAGTTCTTGACGATCTCGGAGAGCTCTACCAGTTCGAGCCCGAAGCGGAGGTCCGGGTTGTCCACGCCGAAGCGGCGAATCGCCTCCTGGTAGGTCATCCTCTCGATCGGGAGTTCCACCTTGACCCCTCTGGCCTCGGTGAAGATGCGGGCCATGAGCCCTTCCATCACGGTGATGATGTCCTCGCGGTCGATGAAGGACATCTCGCAGTCGATCTGGGTGAACTCGGGCTGGCGGTCGGCGCGCAGGTCCTCGTCGCGGAAGCAGCGCACGATCTGGAAGTAGCGGTCAAAGCCGGAGACCATGAGGATCTGCTTGAAGAGCTGCGGGGACTGCGGCAGCGCGTAGAATTCGCCCTTGTTGATGCGGGAGGGGACCAGGAAGTCGCGCGCCCCTTCCGGGGTGGACTTGGTGAGGAAAGGGGTCTCCAGTTCGATGAAGCCGTTGTCGCTCAGGTAGGAGCGGGTCAGCTGGGCGACCTTGGAGCGGAGCATCAGGTTCTGCTGCAGCGTCCCGGTGCGAAGGTCGAGATAGCGGTACTTGAGCCTGATGTTCTCGTTGACGTCCACGAAGCCGTCGAGGGTGAAGGGGAGCGCCTTGGAGGGGTTCAAAAGCTTGCACTCGGTCACCAGCACCTCTATCTCGCCGGTCTTCATCTTCGGGTTGACGGTCCCTTCCGGGCGGGCGGCAACCGTCCCCTTGATGGCGAGGACGTATTCGTTCCTGGCGGATTCGGCCTTGGCGTGGGCCTCGGCGCAGCGCTCCGGGTCGAAGACGATCTGGGAGATGCCGTCCCTGTCGCGCAGGTCGACGAAGATGAGCCCGCCGTGGTCGCGCCTCTTGGAGACCCAACCCATGAGGGTGACTTCCTGCCCTATGTGGCCCCCCCTCAACTCGCCGCAGTAACTGGTTCTCTTCCAACCGCCCAGAAAATCTATCATCGAACTCCTCCTTGGAATTAATCTGCAAGAAATAACGGGTCACTATACCCAAAAAGAAAGTGAGCTTCAACCAAAAACGGGGGACTTGGGCGCCGCGAGAGCTTGTCGCCGATCAGAAAACGCAAAGGCCCGGCAGAGAATCGCTGCCGGGCCTTTATCGTTAGTTTGGTGCAGCGTTATTCGGTGCCGCGCATGGAGACGTAGGCGGAGCATCTTTTCTGCGCGAAGTCCAGGTGCTCGAGCATGGCCCCTCTCGCGCCGTCGGCGTCGCGGTCCCGGATCATCTCGTAGATCTTCAGGTGGTGGCTGAAGAGCAGGCGCTGGTCTTCCTCGGTCAGATAGACGGCGCGCCAGACGTCGCGCTGAAACTCCTGCATCGCCTCGAAGATGCTCTGCATCATGTGGCTCCAGACCACGTTGTGGGTGGCGCGGGCGACCAGCATGTGGAAGTGGGCGTCGAAATCCTCCGAAGCCTTCAGCTGCTCCAGGTTTTTGGCCATGCCGTCGACAACAACCTGCAGGCGCCGAACGTCCTCGGGGAGCGCCCGGGTAGCGGCGTACCAGGCGGTCCAGGACTCCATCCCCTTGCGCACTTCGATCACGTCGAGGGCACGGTCGCCGTCGATGCGGATCAGCTCGGAGAGCGGCATCCCCGCGGAGTTCTCCACCAGGGAACGGACCAGGGTCCCTCCCCCTTGATAGGTTTCGACAAGACCCGAGGAAGTGAGGATATTGAGCGCCTCGCGCACCGAAGGACGGGATACGCCGAAAAGCTCGGCAAGCTCCCGCTCGGGGGGAAGCTTCTCCCCCGGGTTGAACTCGCCGGCCAGTATGGAACTGCGGATCTGCTCCGCGATCTGGGTCGATACTTTTTTCGGTTTTATCGGCGTAAATTTCATAAGGCACCGATACTACATATGTAAGAGGAAGGCAATAGGTTTTCTGGTAAATATTTTTGACCAATCTGGCAGCCGGGAAGATTCCGTATACGGCATGTAGAGGTAACCTCCCCTACCCTCACGCATTCATGCTCATCTGAAGCAGTTCGGTGAGATGAATCACCCTTACCTGAGGCTCGGCCTCCGAGAGCGCCTTCTTGAGCTGCAAGAGGCAACCCGGGTTGCTGGTCACGAGGTATTCGGCCCCAGTCTTCTGCACGTTTTGCACCTTGCGCGACAGCACCCGGTCCGCCATCTCCGGCTTCTCGATGTTGTAGGTACCCGCCGACCCGCAGCAGGCATCCGCCTCGGGGAGTTCGCGGAAGTCGATTCCGGGTATCAGCTTGATCAGCGCCCGGGGCTGGCTGCGGATCCCCTGGCAGTGGGCGATGTGGCAGGGGTCGTGGTAGGTGACCTTGAGCGGCAGGGGTCTCAATTTTGCAGCCAAAGCCTCCGATTCGGCGAAGAGCACCTCGGAGATGTCGCGCACGCTGGCGCTGAAATCCACCGCTTTGCGCTCGCCGTCCAGGTGCTGGCCGTACTTCTTCAGCTCGGCCCCGCAGCCGCCGCAGTCGGTGACCACGAAGTCGAGGTCGAAGGAGTCGAAGAGGTCGGTGTTGAAGCTAGCCGCCTCCTTGAGCCCGTCCAGATCGTGCCCCAGCATGTTAGGAGCGCCGCAGCACTTCTGCGCCTTGGGTGTCACCACCCGGTACCCCAAAGTCGAGAGCAGTTGCACCGTGGCAAGGCTCGCCTCGCTGAAGATGAGGCTCATGACGCAGCCGAGGAAAAAGCCCGCGGTCCCCTTCTCTTTTCCAGCCGCCGGCGTCACCTCGCTGATGGTCTGGCGCAGCGGCGCGTCGGGGAGCTTAGGCAAAAGCCCTTTCATGCGTCCCAGCGCCTCAGGGAACAGTTTCAAGAGCCCCAGCGAGCGGACCACCTGCTGCAGGCCGGTTTTCTGGTAGAGCCGAAGCGGCGCCGTAGCGGCCTCCAGGCGGTCCGGGTGCGGCACCAGCTTTCTCAGGACCAGGTCCTCCATCATGGAGAGCCCCTTCTCCTTCTTGCTCTCGCAGCGGAACTCGGCCACCAGTTCGCCTGCGTTGACGCCGCAGGGGCAGGCGGAGGCGCAGGCCTGGCAGTCGAGGCAGAGCGAGACGTACTCCAGGAACTTCTCGCTTTCCACCAGCTCCCCTTCCTGGAGCTTGCGCACCAGCGCCACGCGTCCGCGCGGCGAGGCGGTTTCCAGGAAGGTCTCCTTATAGGTCGGGCAGTGCGGCAGGCACATGCCGCAGCGCATGCAGTTGATCAGCTTGACGTAATCCATGGTGCATCCTCTTGTTGAAGAAACGGCGTCGGACAGGTCAGACGGGTCAGACGGGTCGGACTAGTCCGAAGTCAGACTAAAGATTTTCCCAGGGTTCAGTATCCCCTTGGGATCGAGCGCGCCCTTGATGCCGCGCATAACGCGCAGACCCGACTCTCCCACCAGCTTAGGTAGGTACTTCTTCTTGGCCACCCCTACCCCGTGCTCGCCGGTGATGGTCCCCCCCATGGCTATGGTGGCCTCGAAGATCTCGCCGAACGCCTGGTGGGCGCGGGCGATCTCGTCGGAGTTCCTCTCGTCGGTGAGGCAGGTGGGGTGGAGGTTGCCGTCGCCGGCATGGCCGAAGGTGCCGATCAAGAGGTCGTACTTCCTGGCCGTGTCCTGGATCAGCTTCACCATGGGCGCTATGCAGCTTCTGGGGACTGTTGCGTCCTCCAAGATGGTGGTGGGCCTCATGCGGGCCAAGGCCGAGAGGGCCACCCGGCGCGCCGTGGCGAGCTTCAGCGCCTCTTCGGGACCCGCGGCGGTCTGGAAGAAGGAGCAGTGGTGCCGCTCGCAGATCTGTCTGATGCCGGCGGCGTCCTCCTCCACCTGGGCGGGGTGGCCGTCCACCTCGATGAGGAGCACCGCGTCGACGTCGAGCGGCAGTCCCACGTGGGCGTAATCCTCTACGCACTTGATGGTGACCCGGTCCAGGAATTCCAAGGTGGCCGGGATGATGCGCGCGGCGATGATGTGCGAGACGGTGAGGGCGGCCTGCTCCAGCTGCGGGAAGTGCACCAGCATGGTCTTCTTGGCCACGGGCTTCGGGATCAGCTTCACGGTGATCTCCGTGAAGATGCCTAGTGTCCCCTCGGAGGAGACGAGGAGCTGGTTCAGGTTGTAGCCCGCCACGTCCTTCACCACCTTGCCGCCGGTCTTCAACAGGTCGCCGTCGGCGAGGACCGTCTTAAGCCCCATCACGTAGTCGTCGGTAACGCCGTACTTGAGACCGCGCAACCCCCCGGAGTTCTCGGCCACGTTCCCCCCCATGGTGGAGATGTTCATGCTCCCCGGGTCGGGTGGGTAGAAAAGCCCCTTCGCCTCCACCTCGCGGTGCAGCGCCGAGGTGATCACGCCGGTCTCCACGGTAGCCGTCAGGTTCTCCTCATCGATCTCCAGGATCCGGTTCAGGCGGCTGGTCTGCAGCACCACCCCGGCATCGAAGGAGATGGAGCCGCCGGAAAGGTTGGTGCCGGAACCGCGGGGGGTGACCCGCACGCCTGCCTCGTGGCAAAGCGCCATGACCTTCGAAATCTCCTCCGCGCTCCCCGGGAGCAGCACAGCACCCGGCCTGCTCTGCAGTTCGGGGGTGGAATCGTATCCGTAGCAGGCGAGCGATTCGGGATCGATCAGGGTATTCGGTGCTCCGACGATTCCGGCCAGCGCCTTTATGAAACTGTTTTCCATGGCATCTGTTCCTTTTTTGGCTTCTATGAAGTGTCGATGCTTTACGTCCCGCCCCCGCTAGCGCAGGAAAAGCGGGAGGTAATACGGTGCTATGAATGCGGTAAATACTGCGGCAAGCGCCATGGCAACGCCGCTCATGGCGCCTGCGGTCTCGCTCTCCATTAGCGCCACCGCGGTTCCCTGGCCGTGGGAAACGGTGCCGAGCGCGAGCCCCCGCGCCATCGGGTGCTTCACCCTGAGGAGCGAGAGCGCTCCGGGCCCGAGGATGGAACCGAGCATTCCGGTCGCCACTACGAAAGCGGCGGTAAGCGGGGCTTCCCCGCCGCATAGCCGCGAGATCTCCACGGCTATGGGGACGGTCACGGATTTCGGCCCCAGAGAGAGGAGCAGGGTGTCGCCCAAGGAGAAAAGCCTCCCCGCTACGAGCGCTGCGGCCATGGTGGTCAGTGAACCAGCGGCAACCCCTGCCAGAACTGTCGGAGCGTGCCGGCGCAAGAGCGACCGGTTGTGGTAGAGCGGCAGGGCGAGCGCCACCGTGGCGGGGCCGAGCAGGAAGGTCATCACCTCTTTGGCCGGCTGGTAGTCGTCCCAGGAGTACCCCGTGAGCTTCATGAGGGAGATGATGACGACGGTGCTCAGGAAGACCGGGTTCAGCAGCGGGTGCCGGTAAGCAAGGAAGATGCGGCGGGTCGCGAGATAAGCCCCAAGGGTCAGCAGGATAAGGGAGGCGCTCAAGAGCAGGTTCATCGTGACGATCTCCCCTGCAGCAGTTCCACCGAGATCCCGGTAGCCGCCACCCCCACCAGGGCGCTCACGGTGAGGACGAGGAGGAGGGCCGCGCCGCTTTGACGCATCAGATCCCCGAAGGTCATGAGTCCCACCGAGATCGGGATGAAGAAGAAGGCGAAGTGCTTGAGGAGGAAGCCGCCCCCCTCTTCGATGAGCGACGGCTTCACCGCGCCGCTCGCCAAAAGGAGGAACATGATCAGCATCCCTGCCACGTTGCCCGGGAGAGAGAGGTGCAGCAAGGCGACCAGAAAGGTCCCCAGCCGAAATACCAGCCACAGGAGCAGTACCTGCCAGGATATGTTGAATGCGGTTTTTGTCATGATCGCTACCAGCTTGCTGTTTTTCCCTCTGGCGGCAGGAGGCGGTGCCTAGCGGTTGCCCAGAAACGAACGGGGCGCGGAAACGGCGAGACGACCGCTTCCCCGGGAGGACGAGCCTCCCGGGGCGCGGGTTTCATCAGGGGATCATCCAGGGGAAGACGTAGGCCTGCAGCGCCACGATGATGCCCATGACCGTGGTCAGGAAAAGCGCGTGCTTAAGGGTGAAGCGGAACAGGTTCCCCTCCTCCCCTACCAGCCCGGTGGCAGCGCAGGCAACCGCGATGGACTGCGGCGAGATCATCTTGCCCATGACGCCGCCGCTGGTGTTGGCTGCGCCGGTCAGAAGCGGGTTCATGCCGAGCTGCTCGGCGGTCACCTTCTGCAGCCCGCCGAAGAGGACGTTGCTGGAGGTATCGGAGCCGGTCAGGAAGACCCCGAGCATCCCCAGGAAGGGAGAGAGGAACGGGAAGAACGCGCCCGCCTTGGTGAAGGACATCCCCATGCTGGTAGTCATGCCCGAAGCGTTCATGACGAAGGCGAGGCCGACCACGGAGGCGACGGTCACAGCCGGCCAGCGCATGTCGAACAGGGTCTTGCCCAGCACCTGGAAGAATGCGCCGATGCCGACGCCGCAGATAAGTGCCGAGATGATGGCGGCGATGAGGATGGCGGTACCGGCAGCGGACATGAAGTTGAAGGTGAACTTGGCGGCAATCTTGGCCGGGAGCTGGTCGGCTACCGCCTTATCCAGCGCTTTGAACTGCGCCTTGTCCACCAGCTTCGCCTCGACCAGTTCCTTCTCTATCTTCTGCAGGTCCTTCTGCTTCTTGTCGACCGCGTCGTAGGCGGCCAGGCGCTCGGCGGTAACCACGGGCTTTCCTGCCGGCAGGCTCTGCTCGACGACGAGGAGCTTGTCTTCCAGCCCCTGCAGTTCGGCAAGGCCAGCCGCAACTGCTGCCTGCTTGGCGTCGGCCGGCGCGAGGAGCGCCGCCTGCTTGGCAGCTTCGGCCTTGACCGCGGCGACCTTCTTGACGCCGTCTTCCGGCTTGGAGACCTTTTTCACGATGGCGTTGTCGAGGCCTGTAACCGGGATCACCACCTTGCTCTTATCCAGGGAGGTCTTAACAGAGGGGATGCCCCACACCAGCACCATGATGGTGAGGACCAGGTAGGGAGCCCAGGCGCGGAACATCTGACCGCCGGTGTATTCGTGGCTCTCCTTCCCGGAGAACTCGGGCTCGTGATCGAAGGTCCAGACGGTTTTGGGCTGCCAGAACTTGAGCAGGATGACGAGGGCGGCCAGGGTGAGAAGCGAGGCGGTAACGTCGGGAAGGTAGGGACCGAGGTAGCTGGCGGTGCCCCACTGGGCAAAGGCGAAGGTGACGCCGCAAACGATGATGGCGGGGAGGACTTCGATGGTCTTCTTCCAGCCCACCATGATCATGATGACGTAGAACGGTATGAACACGGAGATGAAGGGAAGCTGCCTCCCCACCATGGTGGAGAGCTTCATCAGGCCGCCGTCGTCGTAACCCATGACGCCTGCCAGCGCAACCACAGGAATGCCGATGGCGCCGAAGGCGACCGGCGCGGTGTTGGCGATGAGGCAGACCCCCGCGGCGTAGAAGGGACGGAAACCGAGGCCCACCAGGGTGGCGCCGGCGATGGCGACCGGGGTGCCGAAGCCCGCGGCCCCCTCGATGAAGGCGCCGAAGCAGAAGGCGATCAGAAGCGCCTGCAGTCGGCGGTCACCGGTGAGCCCAGCCAGGGAGGCGCGGATGATCTCGAACTGCCCCCCCTTCACGGTGATGTTGTAAAGGAGAATGGTGGTCACCACGATGTAAAAGACCGGGAAGAGACCGAAGGCCGCACCGTGGATGGTGGCGAGCCCGGCAAGTTTCGCCGGCATCTGCCAGACGAAGATCGCGATGGCGATGGCGGAGGCGACCGCCAAGGGGCCCGCCTTGTGCGCCTTCATCTTGAAGACGGCCAGACAGATGAAGATGACGACGAGGGGGATGGCGGCGACCAAAGCCGACATCGCGAGACTACCCGCTACAGGTGTGTAGCTCTGAATCCATGGCATGACTTGTGTTCTCCTTTGCTCTTGATGCAGTAATGTGGGGCGTCGGTGCCTTTTCGGTGCAGCTAAACCGTAAAACGGATCAATCGTCGTCTTGGGCCTGAGCCACCCGGCGCCTACCGGGCAGGAGAACAGGCCAATCAAACCGGGTTATACGTTTTGGTCAGGCCAATTAACCACCTTTTGAATACGGTGTCAAGTTTTTTTGCCTGCAACCACTAAACGGCTTTACATACGTGTGTTTTTAAACTACGATGCCTTAGCGATTTGGTAATATCTATTTTCCCGCATATGCGCCGAGAGACCCGAGAAGTGGGGCGCATGTGGGTCGAAACAGCCGGAACGTCACCGTTTAAAACAGCTTTCCTGCAGCTATGGCGGGCCGATCCCGCAGGCGGCGAAACCGGCGCGAGAGCTGGATGGAGGAACCAGAGCATGTACGAGCTATTCAAGACCAAGGCAACCGCCGTCGGGGCGGAGGTGCATCGGGTCGGCGGCAAGACAGAGGCGCTCGAGCTGATCGTCTCCTTGCTGAAGGGTGAGAACGTCACCGATCTTCCCGGCTGCCGAGCGGTATGGGCGGGAGGGACCTTTCTGAACGGGATCGACCCGGGGGCACTTAAGGAGCTGCCGGGACTTTCTTTCGAGGTGACCCGGGAGCGTGCGGCCCAGGCGAAGGTGGGAATCAGCGAGATGTCTTTCGCCGTCGCCGACACCGGCTCGCTGGTGCAGGATCAAAGCGCCGCCGCCGACCGGCTCGCCTCCTCGCTCACCGACATCCACATAGCCCTCGTCCCGAGCGCCAACATCGTCCCGGACAAGGTCTCCCTTTTCAGCAGGATCTCCCCCAGGACCAGCCGCTACATAGCATTCATCACCGGTCCCAGCCGCACCGCCGACATCGAGCGGGTCCTCACCATCGGGGTGCACGGCCCCCAGCGTCTGGTCATCATCTTCGTGGACGAGCTTGAGGGGGAGAGGGGATGAAAAAAGAGTTCAAAGCATCGATCAACCGGGCCCTCAACGACGCCAACCTGACCGGCGCGCTCGGCAAGTTTTCTGAAGCCTACAAGGTGAACCGCGCCAAGGCCTACGAGGGGATGGACTTCGAGGCGCTCCGCTCCACCGTCGCCGAGGCGAAGTCGAAGGCCGCCTGCCACCTGGACGAGGTAGCCGATGTCTTCAAGGCGAACGCCGAAGCACTCGGCGCCAAGGTGTTCCGCACCCGCGACCCCCAAGAGGTGAAACGCTACATCCTGCAACTGGCCAAGGATAAAGGGGTCAGGAGCGTGGTGAAGTCGAAGTCCATGGCGACGGAGGAGATCCACCTGAACCGTGCCCTGCAGGAGGAGGGAATCTCGGTCGCCGAGACCGACCTTGGCGAGTGGATCATCCAGCTCGCCGGCCAGACCCCTTCGCACATGGTCATGCCGGCCATCCACATGACCAAGGAGGAGGTGGCGGAGATCTTCAGCAAGGAGGTCGACGAGCGGCTTACCACCGACATCCCGAGGCTGGTGAAGGTGGCCCGCAACGAACTGCGTCCTAAGTTCCTGGCCGCGGACATGGGTATCTCCGGCGGCAACATCGCCGTTGCCGAGACCGGAAGCATCGTGCTCGTGACCAACGAGGGGAACGCGAGGCTCGTCACCTCCCTTCCCAAGATCCACGTAGCGCTGATCGGCGTCGAGAAGCTGGTGGAGAAGTTCGAGAGTGTCGCCCCCATCCTGGACGCGCTACCCAGGAGCGCCACGGCGCAGCTTCTCACCAGCTACGTCTCCATCATCACCGGCCCCACACCTAACGACGACGGGAGCCAAAAGGAGCTGCACATCATCCTGATGGACAACAGGCGCACCGAGATGGCGCAGGACCCAAAGTTCAAGCAGGCTCTGCAATGCATCCGCTGCGGCTCCTGCCTGAACGTCTGCCCGATCTTCCGGCTGGTGGGGGGGCACGTCTTCGGCAGCATCTACACCGGGGGGATCGGCACCATCCTCACCGCCTGGTTCGACGAGCTGAAGAAGTCCGAGGATATACAGGGGCTTTGCATCCAGTGCGGCAACTGCAAGGAGGTCTGCCCAGGGAAGCTCGACATACCCGAGATGATCATGGAGATCCGGCGCAGGCTGGTGCTGGAAAAGGGGCAGCCGCTGCTGCAGAAGGCGATCTTCGGCGTGGTGAACAACAGAAGGCTTTTCCACGGCATGCTGCGCGCCGCCTCCGTCGCCGCAAAGCCCTTCAGCTCCGCCGGGTTCATCCGCCACCTGCCGCTGTTTCTGGCCGACTTGACCGACGGACGCAGCCTCCCGGCCATCGCGGAGAAGCCGTTCAGGGACATCTTCCCTGAAATCGAGCAGCCGCAGGGAAAGGAAAAGGCCGTCTTCTACGCCGGCTGCCTGATCGACTTCGCCTACCCCGAGACTGGGGTCGCGCTGGTCAAGCTGCTGAATAAGGCGGGGATCGAGGTGGTCTTCCCCGAGGAGCAGACCTGCTGCGGAGCCCCCGCACTCTACAACGGGGCCTACGAGGTCGCGGCGCAAAACGCGATCGACAACATCGAGGTGCTCTTGCAGCACGAGGCGCAGTACGTGGTCTCCGCCTGCCCCACCTGCACCGTGGCGCTGGCGCACGAGTTCGGCAAGACCCTGGAAAGCCTGGGGCAGACCGAGTGGATGGAGAAGGCGCAGGAGCTGGCCGCGAAGACGGTGGATCTCTCGACGCTCGTGAAGCGGTTGACTGATGGAGGAAGGCTGAGCTTTGAGGAAGGGGAAAGGCTTCCGAAAATCACCTACCACGACTCCTGCCATCTCAAGCGGACGCTCAAGGTATCGGAAGAGCCGCGCGAACTGCTGAAAAAAGCGGGTTACCAGTTGGAGGAGATGTTCGAGTGCGACATGTGCTGCGGCATGGGGGGCTCCTACTCCATGAAGCTTCCCGAGATCTCGGCGCCGATACTCAAGCGGAAACTGCAGAACATCAAGGAAACCGGGGCGCCGGTAGTGGCCATGGACTGCCCGGGGTGCGTGATGCAGATCCGCGGCGGGTTCGACCAGCAGGGCGGAGGGGTGAAGGTGAAGCACACCGCCGAGCTTTTGGCGGAGCGGTTGAAAGGCTAGCTTGGCGGAAGATTACGCAATCTGGAAAAAGGAAAAGCCGCTCGAAAATTCGAGCGGCTTTTGCCGTTTTGCAGCAGCCTCCCTGCCCCTTTAAGCCTTCATCTTCGCTTCCTCGGGCTTGCCGAGGAGCGCCTTCAGCGCGCCGAATACCAGGAGCGCCGCCGGGACCATCTGCCCCGCTACGATGACGGCGGCAAATCCCATGAAGGCCCAGACAAGGATGCCAGGCTCGTCGACCTGCGCACCGTTTGCTGCAAAAGCCGTGGTCGCAGAAGCGGCCGTTGCAAGAATCGCGGTAATAGGTGCTCTCGCTCTCATGACATCCTCCTTTTTGGAATCAGTTCTTTAGTCTGCTTGACTCATGAAGAGCATCAAGCATGCCAGAGCTGCACGCGAGACGATTTTATCCTCAAGTTATTGAAATCACACCAATCACCCATTCGAGGCGCTCCTCCGGCCGCAGCCGATAGTATCTTTTTTTCATACACCTCGGACAGTCCAAGAGGCGTCCCACGTCCTGATAAAACTTCCAAGTCACTGTATTCATTAAGGCTACACCCGCACGCGTGGGTGTATAACTGCGTCATGCGCCTAAGTATCGGATCCTTTGCAGAAAAACAGCAGGGCCATCAGCCAGTTGAGAGTTGATGGCCCTGCCCTGCATTCAGCTTCATCCGGCGGGTCACTTAGCCAAGATCATTTCCACCTCGATACTGATATCGACGTCATCGCCGACCGCCACCCCACCAGCCTCAAGGGCCTTGTTCCAGACAACCCCAAACTCCTTCCTGCTGATCTTGGTGGTAGCTGAGGCGCCGCGCCGGATATTTCCCATCGGGTCCTTCACCTCCGCAGACGGTCCGTCGACCTCCAGCACGACAGGCCTGGTCACGCCATGCAGGGTCAGGTTGCCCGTCATCCTGAGCTTGCCGTCCCCTTTTTTATCGATCTTCGTCGAGGTAAAGGTCATGGTCGGGTACTTCTCGACGTCCAAGAAATCGGCGCTCTTTAGATGCGCGTCCCTCTTGGCAACACCCGAATCGAGCGAGGCTGTGTCGATGCTGGCAGCGACGTGCGATTTCAAGATGTCCTTGTCGTCCACCGTAACCACACCGGAAACCTTCCCGAAGCCTCCCTTAACGTGCGAAACCATCAGGTGGCGTACCTTGAACTGCGCGCTTGAGTGTTCCGGATCTATGTTCCAGGTCGATGCAATGGCAAAGGCCGGGACCGTGACGAGAAAAACCGCCGCGAAGATGGCAGCAAAACGCTTGATGGTTCTGTTCATACTATCCTCCCCTACTGCTTTATTGATTCATCGCCTTAGAAATCTGCGCCCCACTGCTTGAGAGCAAGGGCTTACTCTAAAAATACCATTTTGGTCTTATTTGTCTACCAGCTTTTTAGCCATTGCATAGTCAAAAGAGGCTCAGGCACCCTTCTCTTGACAAAGAGAGAAGCTGCCATGAGAATCCTCACATACAAAAGGGCGTCGACCCTTTGCTCCCCATACTCAGCAGGGTCGACAGCCTCAGAACATCAACCGGTTAAGTGCATGGAGGAACGCCATGAACGTTTTTGACTTTGCTATGAAGATCGAGCTGCAAGGGAAGGCGTATTACGAAACACTGGCCGAGTCGGCCCGGATTCCGGAGCTGAAAGGGATCTTCACCGGCCTGGCAGCCGACGAACAGAAGCATTACGACCTGTTCAAAAGTCTGAAGGAGGAAAAAGAGTGGGGAATGGCGGATTCGACCATGCTCCTGCAGGCAAGGAGCGTCTTCACCGATCTGATCGACAGGCCGGAGGCCCCGCGGGAGATGCAGGACGCGCTGGGCGCGTACCAGCTGGCGCTGAAGATGGAGGCTGAGAGCGTCAGGCTCTACGAACAAATGGCCAAGAAGGAGGAAGATCCGGTGCTGGTGCGGCTTTACCTCACACTGGCCAACGAAGAAAAAAGCCACTACAACATTCTGGACAACCTCTGCGAGCTCGCGAAGAGGCCCAACGAGTGCGTGCCGTGGCGGGAATCCAAGGGGAGCGAGTGATTCTCATTGCGATCAACTGAGCTCAGGCGTTCACAGCCCTTCTCTCGATTCCGGTATAGGGCTCGCTTCTCTTCTCTGCCTCGCCCATCATCTCTGCGTCGCTCCCGCTTCCTTGTTCCACCGCCCTGCTCTGGGTGGTGCGCTTGCGGATGGGGTCCACGCCAACATGCACCCACCCGGAACTGCGCCTGAACTTGGAAATGGCTCCGGTGTCAATCAACTTCTCCAGCATGAAGTCCTTCACGTAGTCATATTTCTCGTCGTCGTAAGCCACTTGAATGAGCATGGGTAACCTCCATAGTCAGTACCAAACGTAAAATATCAGCATATTCAGTGCCAGTGCGGTAAGTGCTGTCAGTGACAATCTTACCTAAAAAATTTATTCTCTCTACCGTTCATCTTGTAAAATTTTCCAACATAAGAAGTGTAAGAAATGCCGACACAGCCATATCCGGCAGACATAAAAAAAGGAGAGGCTTGTAGCTGCCTCTCCTTCATTCACGTCTGTGTCAGTAGCGGGGGATCTACTCCCCCAGATATGTGTATGACTGCAGCGTCTTATCCAGCAGTTCGAGGAAGTGGCTGCTCTCCTCGATGGAGACCTTCTGCAGCGAGACATCCTTCTCCAGGTTGTTGCGCACCCTCTTGAGAATCTCCTGGCTGTCGTACTGCACGTACTTGAGACTTTCCCAGGTGGCGTCGCCGGATATCACCGTGTCGATCTTGTAATTGGTCTTCTTGTTGAAGGTGATATGCACCGCGTTGGTGTCGCCGAAGAGGTTGTGCATGTCCCCCAGGATCTCCTGGTAGGCACCGATCAGGAAGAACCCGATGTAGTACTGCTCGTCCACCTTGATCTTGTGCAGCGGCAGCGCCTTGGTCCTGCCGTTCTCGCCGACGAAGCTGGTGATCTCGCCGTCTGAATCGCAGGTGATGTCGGCGATGGAGGTGAGCACGTCCGGCTTTTCGTCCAGCCGCTGGATCGGAACGATCGGGAAGAGCTGGTCGATGGCCCAGGAGTCCGGGATGGACTGGAAGAGCGAGAAGTTGGCGAAATAGGTCTGCCTAAGGCTCAGCTGGAAGTTCTGCAGCTCGTCCGGGATCGGCTTCATCTTTTCCACGATCGAGTTGATCTTCCTGATGATCTTGGAGCAGATCCATTCCGCGTTGGCGCGCTCCGCCATGTTAAGGTACCCCAGGTTGAACAGGCTCACCGACTCCTGGATCAGCTGGATGGTGTCGTGGTAGTCCTCGCGCAGCGAGTGCTTGTCGATGCTCTTGTAGATGTCGACCAGCTTTTTAACGGTCGGCGAGAGCTTCTCCGGCTCGGTCAGGATCGACTCGAAGTCCGGCATCAGCGTCTGGGTGTTGTTGTTCAGGACGTCGGTGACCAATACCGAGTAGTGGGCGACGGTGGCGCGCCCGGACTCGGAGATGATGTTCGGGCAAGGGACACCTGCGTCGTCGCAGATGTTCTTCACCTGGTAGATGACGTCGTTGGCGTACTCTTCGAGCGAGTAGTTGACGCTGGAGAAGTAGCTCGACTTGGAACCGTCGTAGTCGACCCCAAGCCCTCCGCCAATATCGAGGAATTCCAGGTTCACCCCGAGCTTCCTCATTTCGGCGTAGATCCTGGTCCCCTCGATGAGGGCGTTCTTGATCTTGTCGATCTTGGTGATCTGGCTCCCCACGTGGAAATGCAGGAGCTTCACGCTGTCGAGCATGTCGTTTTGCTTGAGCATGTCGATGGCGGCGATGAGTTCGGAGATACGCAGGCCGAACTTGGCGTCGTCGCCGCCGGAGGTGGACCACTTGCCGATCCCCTTGGAGGAGAGCTTCACCCGGATGCCGAGCTTCGGCACGATTCCGGTGCGCTTGGAGACCTCGACGATCTTCTCCAGCTCGAAGAGTTTCTCCACGACGATGGTGATGTCGTAACCGACACGGGTCGCGAAGAGCACCGTCTCGATGAATTCGGTGTCCTTGTAGCCGTTGCAGAGGATGGGTAGGTTGTTCCCGGTCGACATGGAGATCGCCGCCACCAGCTCCGGCTTGGAGCCGACCTCGAGGCCGATGTTGTACTTCTTGCCGAAGTTCGCGATCGCCTCCACCACCTGGCGCTGCTGGTTCACCTTGATGGGGTAGAAGGTCTGGTACTTGGCCGGGTAGTTGTTGTCGCTGATCGCGTTTTTGAACACCCGGCTGATGGAGGCGATGCGCCCCTCCAGGATGTTCATGAAGCGCAGGAGGATCGGGGGCTTGATCTTCCTCTTGATCAAGTCGTCAACCAGCACCTTGAGATCGATGGAGTACTTGGAGTTGGGGGACGGATGCACGCAGACGTTCCCCTTCTTGTTGATGGAGAAGAGCTCCGCGCCCCAGTTGTCGATGTTGTAGATCTTCGAGGAATCGTTGATAGTCCATTTGGCCATAATTCAGTTCACCGTGTGCTTCATGAAATGGGGATGTTGCGTCATCAGGACAGGCGGCTTTTGAAGTCCTGGTAGCCGAAGCTCCTTACGACTTTCAGCTCGCCGGTCTGCGGCTCAAAGGTGCAGATATGGGGATGTTGTATCCCATTAAAGGTTGTGGTCTTCACCATGGTGTAGTGCGACATGTCGAGAAAGGCGAGTTTCTCCCCCACGGCTAGCGGGTGGTCGAAGGACCAGTCGCCGATCACGTCGCCCGCGAGACACGAAGGTCCCCCCAGGCGGTAGTCGTGCGCCTTTTCCCCGGCATCGTACCCGCCCAGGATCTCGGGGCGGTAGGGCATCTCCAGGATGTCCGGCATGTGGCAGGTGGCCGAAACGTCGAGGACGGCGATGTCCACCTCGTTGTGCACCACGTCGAGCACCTCGAAGACCAGTATCCCGGTACCGATGGCTATCGCCTCGCCGGGCTCCAGGTAGACCTCCAGGTCGTACTTCTCCCTGAAGTAGCGCACCAGCTTGATGAGCGCGTCGACGTCGTACCCTTCCCGGGTGATGTGGTGCCCGCCTCCCAGGTTCAGCCACTTCATCCGCGGCAGGAACTCCCCGAACTGCTCCTCGAAGACGCGCGCGGTCCGCTCCAGCGGCTCGAAGAGCTGCTCGCAGAGCGTGTGGAAGTGAAGCCCCTCCACCCCCTGCAGCGATTTCCCGTCGAACTCGGAACGGAGGATACCCAGGCGCGACTTGGGCGCGGCAGGGTCGTAGATCGGCGTGTGCCCCTCGGAGTGCCCCGGGTTTACCCTGAGCCCTACCGAGACTTTCCCGGCGTACTGCTCCCAAAGCGGCCGGAAGCGCTCCAACTGGTTGAAGGAGTTGAAGACCAGGTGATTGGAAGTGGTGAGGAGCTCGGCCACGTCGCTTTCCTTGAAAGCGGCGGAAAAACTGTGCACCTCGCCGCCGAACTCCTCCATCCCCAGGCGCGCCTCCCAAGGGGAACTGGCGCAGACGCCATGGAGCGTTTTCGCGATGATCGGGAAGACGCTCCACATGGAAAACGCCTTGAGCGCGAGGAGGATCTTCGCCCCGCTTTTTTCCTGCACCTCGTTCAAGATAGCCAGGTTATGGCGCAGCCGCCCCAGGTCCACCACGTAGGATGGTGATGGGGCAAGCCTCGTCATTTCTTCCACATGCAGTTTGGTCACGTAAGTTCCGCCCACTCGCCGCCTTCAACTACCACGGTCGGCAGCCCCATCGAGCCCAGTTTTTCCAGGAACGGTTCCGGATCGAACTGCTCCATGTTGAAGACGCCCTCGCCGCGCCACTTGCCGGTCAGCATCATGATGGCGCCGACCACGGCGGGAACGCCGGTGGTGTAGCTGATCGCCTGCGATTTGACCTCGCGGTAGCACGCCTCGTGGTCGCAGATGTTGTAGATGTAGACCTGCTTCCTCTTGCCGTCCTTGATGCCGCGGGCGATGACGCCGATGCAGGTGCGCCCTTTAGTGAGCGGCCCCAGGCTGCCGGGATCAGGGAGTACAGCCTTCAAAAACTGCAGCGGCACGATCTTCTGGCCGTTGAACTCGACCTCGTCGATGCGGGTCATGCCGACGTTCTGCAGCACTTCGAGGTGCTTCAGGTAGTTGTCCGAGAAGGTCATCCAGAACTGCGCCTTCTTGATGGTCGGGATGTGCTTGACCAGCGACTCCATCTCCTCGTGGTACATGCGGTAGATGTTCATAGGCCCGATGCCTTCCGGGAAATCGAAGCTCTGCTTGGTGGCAAGCGGCGCGGTCTCCACCCACTGGCCGTTTTCCCAGTGGCGGCAGGGAGCGGTGACCTCGCGGATGTTGATCTCCGGGTTGAAGTTGGTGGCGAAGGGCTGGCCGTGGTTGCCGGCGTTCGCGTCGATGATGTCGATCTCGTGCACCTCGTCCAGGTAGTTCTTGGCGGCGAGGGCGGTGTAGACGTTGGTGACGCCCGGGTCGAAGCCCGAGCCAAGAAGCGCCATAAGCCCCTTCTCCTTGAAGCGCTCCTGATAGGCCCACTGCCAGCTGTACTCGAACTTCGCGGTGTCCAGCGGCTCGTAGTTGGCCGTGTCGAGATAATCGACGCCGGTCGCGAGGCAAGCGTCCATGATGGTCAGATCCTGGTAGGGAAGCGCCACGTTGATCACCAGCGTCGGCTTTTCGCGCTCGATCAGCTCTATCAATTCCGGGACGTTGTCGGCGTTAACCTGCGCGGTGGCGACCGGGAACTCGATCTGCTCCGCGATGGCGCGGCATTTCGACTCCGTGCGCGATGCCAGCGTGATGGCCGTGATCTCACCAGTGGCCTGAGCGCACTTGTGCGCCACAACCCCGCCTACACCACCTGCCCCGATAATCAGTACTTTGCTCATTTCACGTACTCTCCTCTTATCAATAGTAAAACGTCGGCGGCGTCACTACCCAGAGAAGCTTCGCCGCGCTTTTTCCTACATTCTTCACCGCGTGCTTGCGGTCGGAAGCGAAATAAAAACACTCACCCTTGTCCACCGTGTACAGCTTGTCGTCCAGCCTGAGCTGCACCTTCCCGGAGATCACGTAGCCGAACTCCTCGCCTTCGTGGATCGGCTGTTCGTCCATCTCGCCGCCGGGGTCCAGCGTAACCAGCACCGGGTCCATATCCCGGTTCTGCGCGCCCGGCACCAGGAGCTCCACCTTGACGCTGTCGCCGTCATCGGTAGCCTGAACCCGGGCTTCCTTGCCGAAAACGATGTCCTGGTCGGTCTCCTCGCTGAAGAACTCCTGCATGCTGATGCCGAAGACGTCGACGATGTCCTTCAGCGTCGCAATCGACGGCGAAGTGGCGTCGTTCTCCAGCTGCGAGATGAAACCTTTGGTAAGATCGGCGCGGCTGGCCAGTTCCTCCTGGGTAAGCGAGTTGACCATCCTGAGCCTCTTCAACCTCTCACCGATTTTCAAGAAATCCTCCCCGGTTTAGTATCAGTAAACCTTTTGTATTTCGGCACTCTATTGTTTTCCCGAAATTTTGTCAACGAAAAGTTTAGTATTGGTATACCTCCTGTTTATCAATTAAAAACTATTAATTCGCCAAACACATAAAATCAATGCAATTACGCCGACTTCCACTCCACGTCCTTTTTTATATCCTGCTACTAATAGACCCAATCCCCCTCCGAAAAGCGGTCAAAAGCGAGGGAAAGATCCCGCCGGCTTACCGTTGTTACCTGGTGTACCGGGCTGCCGAGATATTCCTGCCGGCATCGCGGATGCTGTATACCGCGCCAGGCTAAGTAGCTGTTGAGGCGTAGCTTTTTTTGTGATACAAATTTTCAGCATCGCCCTGGCAGTCCTTTTCCGGGCGTGCAAACCCAAAGCTAAGGAACCAGCATGAACCTTTTAGACGGTAAGAAATGCGCCGACAGCCTGATCGCGGGCATAGCGAAACAGGTCGCGCGCCACGTCGACTCCCGCCTCAGGAAACCGCACATGACGGTGGTCCTCGTCGGCAACCACGCCCCCAGCGAGTCGTACGTGAAATCGAAGGTCACCACCTGCACCCTTTCCGGCTTCGAGAGCAACCTGATCCGGCTTCCCGAGACCGTGACCGAGAAGGAGCTGCTCTGGATGATCCAACAGATCAACGCCGACGCCTCCACCGACGGGGTCATCGTCCAGCTCCCGCTCCCCAAGCAGATCAACGCCCAGCGGGTGATCAACGCGATAGCACCCGAGAAGGACATCGACGGCTTCCACCCCACCAACTTCGGGCGCATGGCGCTCGGGCAAAAGGCCTTCCGCCCGGCGACCGCCTACGGCATCTGCAAGCTGCTGCAGTTCTACCAGGTGCCGGTCGCGGGTAAGCACTGCGTGGTCATCGGACGCTCCAACATCGTCGGCAAGCCTATCTCCATAATGCTCTCCAACGACTTCGACATCGGCAACGCCACCGTCACACTGACCCATATCGAGACGCCGCGTGAGCTGCTGCTCGACGAGACCCGCCGTGCCGACATCGTCATCGTTGCCGTCGGCATCCCCGGCTTCGTCACGCCCGACATGGTCAAGGACGGGGTAACGCTTATAGACGTCGGCATCAACCGGCTGGAGAACGGCAAGTTGGTTGGAGACGTGGATTTTGCTGCCGTCGCGCCCAAGTGCGAGTGGATCACGCCGGTCCCTGGCGGCGTTGGGCGCATGACCGTCGCGGCGCTGATGATCAATACACTGATGGCCTACCAGAACAACTTCGAACTCGCTTAACGGCCGTTCTACGTTCTACGTTCAAAGTTCAAAGTCATCTTCCAGTTCTGAGTTGTAAGCTGTAGGTTCTACTTCACAGAAGTCCCACGCAAAAAGGGTCCCGGCATATTCCGCCAGGACCCTTTTCCCATTTCCGTTTATCTTTTAGCTTTTTTTATATCCCTTCCATCCCCTTCATCCCTGTGAAGCGGGTTTAGAGAAGGACTTGCGAGATGGCGTAGGCGACGACGGTCGAGACGCTGACGCCGATCAGCCCGGGAATCATGAAGCTGTGATTCAGTAGGTACTTCCCAATCCTGGTCGTGCCGGTGCGGTCCATGTTGATGGCGGCCAGGTCACTGGGGTAGAAGGCGAAGAAGAAGTAGGCGTAGCTTGCAGGCATCAGACCGAGCAGCAGCGGTACCGGAAGCCCGAGGGCGAGCCCCAGGGGAAGCGTGATGGCCAAGGTCGCCGCCTGGCTTTTGACGAAGGCGGAGATGCAGAAGGTGGCGATGGCGAAGGTCCAGGGAGCCATCTTCACCATGACGCCGATGTTGTCTACCAGGAACTTCTTGTTGGCGGTGATGAAGGTATCGCTCATCCAGGCGATCCCGAAGATGGAGACAACCGCGATCATACCGGCGGTGAAGACGCTGGAGTGGGCTATTTCCTTGGCCTTTACGTTGCCGCTGAACATGATGAAGGCGCCGAAGGCAAGCATGACGAACTGGACCACGGTGGTCATGGCGATTGGTTTGCCTTCAGCGGTCAAGGGGAGAATCCAGGGACAGCTGGCGATAAGGATGATGCTGCCCACGCCGGCGAAGAACAGGGCCACGGAAACCTTGGCGGTGGTGGAGATCTTCATGCCGAGTGTGGTCACTTCACCGTCAAGCCCCTTGCGGAATTCCGGATCCTCGAGACGGGCCTGGAACTCCGGGTCCTTGTCGAGGTCCTTGCCGCGATTGAAGCTCCAGGCGGCGGCTGCCAGCACGCCGATGATGCCGGCAGGCATGGTGACGGAGATGATGTCGATGAGGGTGACGGGGTGCCCCGCCTTGGCGGCGAAGCCGAGGAAGAAGGTGACGGCGGCAGCCACCGGGCTTGCAGTGATGCCCATCTGCGAGGCGACGCTGGAGATCGCCATCGGGCGCTCGGGGCGGATCTTCGTCTTCAGGGCCACGTCGGAGATGACCGGAAGCAGCGCGTACACGGCATGGCCGGTGCCGCAACATACGGTAAGGAAGAAGGTGGACAAAGGCGCGAGGATGGTGACGTACTTGGGATGGGCGCGCAAAAGCTTCTCGGTCAGTTGCACCAGGTAGTCCAGCCCCCCCGCCACCTGCAGGGTCGCCGACGCCGTCACCACCGCGAGGATGATAAGCATCACGGCTATCGGGGGCTCGGAAGGGACACTGCGGAACCCGAGCACCAGCACCGTGACGCCTAGCCCGCCGATTAACCCCAGGGCCACTCCGCCTCTGCGGATACCTATCAACACTGCTCCCAGCACTAGCACGAACTGGATCCAAAACATCGCTGCCATGACGACCTCCTCTTTCGGGGTTAGCTTTAGCGAGCGCCGCTGCGTCTCGCTTCATTTTCTAACCTTCCTAGAGCAGGCATGATGCCAAAACCCACGGTTCAACTAACTTACTGGTTTCCTGATGTTAATAGTCAAATCCGGCTTCCGTGGCACTAGGAACAGTTATAACCTTCAGTAATGGAATAAGAGCGCACCGGAGGCGAAAGGATGTGATTCCAGCAAGTTATCCATACCTATAACCGCGGATTATCATTATAACCACAGGTTATGGCAGTTAATTAGCCAGTAAAAGCGGCGAGGATCCATGGAATATTTCGCAGGGCTTATTTCGGATGGCGGGGACAATAGCCCCCCCTCCCTTGACGGGCCTGCGCGCCGTAGCGCTTCGGGCCGCGAAGGCGGGAGGGGGAGGTGACAGGAAAAGTGGGAGCTAGAGCAGAGATAACCGACGGCAATCGAATGGGAGCCGAATAGGAGACTGTTACGAGGAGCTAGCCGTGGCGCATCTTCAGCCGCTTGCTGAGGGCGGGTTGCGAGATCCCCAGAAGCCTCGCCGCCAGGGTCTGGTTGCCGTTGGCGCGGTCCAGCGCCTCCTGGACCAGGAACGCGGCGGCGTCGCTGAAGGTCGGTAGTTCGTCGAACCCGGAGAATGGGTTTTGTTTCGGTGCTGCGGCTTGCATGGGTCCAGCCTCGGCCTGGGCCGAGTCCACTGCCTTGACGAAGCTGTCCATGGAGAGCATGCGATCCCGGTGCACGCTGACCGCATCGAAGACCATGGCTTTGAGCTCGCGGACATTGCCGGGAAAGCTGTAGGTGCCAAGGAACTGGGCCAGCCCCTTGGGCGGCGTCGGCTTCTTTTTCCCCAGCGTCTCGGCGGCCTCCGCCAGAAAATGTTCCAGCAAAAGCGCGATGTCGCCGCGGCGCTCCCTCAGGGGAGGGATCTGCACCCGGTGGGTGCGCAGCCGGTAGTAGAGATCCCGGCGGAAGGAGCCGGCGCTCTCCTTGGCGGAAAGGTTCTGGTGGGTGGCGACGATGACCCTCGCCCTCAGGCGCTTGGGAAGATCGCACCCCAGTGGAAAATACTCGCGCTCCTGCAACAGGCGCAAAAGCTTCACCTGGGACGGGATGGAAAGGTCGCCGATCTCGTCCAGGAACAGGGTGCCGTCCGCCGCCTCCTCAACCATCCCGCGCCGGGCCTGGTCGGCGCCGGTGAAGGCGCCCCGCACGTGCCCAAAGAGGGTGTCGGCGAAGACGGTGTCGTCCAGTCCCGCCACGTTCACCGTGATGAGCTTGCCTCGGCAGCCGCTCAAGCGGTGCGCAGCCTGGGCGATCAATTCCTTTCCCACTCCGCTCTCCCCCGTGATCAAAAGGGGCTGGGGGCTCTTGGCCACCGCCTCGACGTAGGAGAAGATGTCCAGCATCGAGCGGTCCGCGGTGACGATGGAGGAAAACGCTTCGGGATGGGAGAGTTCACGCGAGATGAGGCGGCTGGAAACCTCCTGGAACTCGCTTCTCATCTCGACCATCCGTATGGCGCGCAGCACGCCCCCCACGATGCGGTCCGCCTCGTCCGTCTTCACGCAATAGTCGAAGGCTCCGAGTTTCATGCATCGCACAGCGGTCTCCACCTGGTTCAGCCCGCTCACCACGATGACGGCGATCTCCGGGTGCTGCTCCGCTATCTGCTTCAGCACCTCCTCGCCGGAGAGGTGCGGCATGGTCATATCGAGCAGCACCAGCCCGATCCCCCCCTCTTCCAGGAGGGAGAGCACCTCGCGGCTGTCGCTGCAGGTCTTGATGTTGTTGATCCCGCCGTAGGTCTCCAGGGTCAGCGCCAACGAACCGAGCCAGTCCGGCTCGTCGTCTACCAGCAGGATTCCAAAACCGGGATAGACGTTCTCGCTCATCCGTTGTTCTCCTCGTGGTACACCGGTAGGGTGAGGGTAACCGTGGTCCCCTCCCCGCTGGACTCGAATTGCAGGGTTCCGCCATGCTCCTTGACTATCCCCGCCGAGACGGAAAGCCCAAGGCCGGTCCCCCCCTGGTCCTGCTTCGTGGTGAAAAACGGATCGGTCAGGCGCGACAGGTGCTCCGGGGCAATGCCGGTCCCCTCGTCACGCAGCCGTAGGACCACCTGATCCCGGAAGGCGTCATGCCAGGTCGTCAGCTCGATGGCCCGCTCCGGGTCGGGAAGCGCCTGGCAGGCATTCAGGATCAGGTTGACCAGCACCTGCTCGATGCGCTGGCGGTTCCCCCGGATGCGCGGCAGCGACTTGCGGTACTCCGCGCTGAAGCGGGTGGTGGCCTTGTGTATGGTCGGCTCGACCAGGCGTACCGCGGCCTTAGCCGCCGCGTTCAGGTCCAGGATCTCGTTGCAATCCGTTTCATCCCGGCGGGCAAAATCTTTCAGGTCGGCGACGATCCTTTTTATGCGCTTGCCGGCGTCCTGGATCTTATCCAGGGACCGGGGGATCTCCTGGCGCATCCGTGAATAGGGGAGCCCGCCGCAGGTGAAGTCGCCGTTTTCCTCGTAGTAGCGCTCCAGGATCTTCACGGCGTCGCCATGGAACCGCTTCAGGATCGGGACCTCCAGCAGGATGACCCCGGTCGGGTTGTTGATCTCATGGGCGACGCCGGAAACCAGCACCCCCAGGGCCGCCATCTTGTCCGCCTGCACCAGTTGCTGCTGGTTCAGGCGCAGTTCTTCCTCCACCTGGCGCCTTTCGGCGATCTCCCGGGTGAGGTCCGCCGTGCGCAGGGCGACCTGCCGGTGCAAGGTGCGGGACCAAAGGGCGAAGCCCCCCAGAAGGAGCACCAGCGGCACCACCACGACCGCCGCATATTTCGCGAAGGTCCACCAGTCTATCAACTGCGGTTCCACGACCCCCAGCCACCGGTTGTGAATGGCGTCGTACTGGCCGGTCTTCTTCAGTATCGCCAGCCCCTCGTTGAAGCGCGACAAAAGCTCGGCGTTCCCCTTCTTGACCGCATAGCAGTAGCGATGGGTGGCGACGTTGCGCAGCACCGGGACCAGGTTGGATAGCTTCAGCTCCCGGATCATGTACATCCCGGGAACGATGGCGACCACGGCGAACTCGGCCCGGCCGGAAGCGACCATCCTGAGGGCGTCGGCCGGGGTGTCGGTGAGGTTCAGCTTAGCCCCCACCCCTTGCCGGACCAGGTAGTCGTGCATGATCCCGCCGCGGTGCACCGCCACCGTCTTCCCCTTCAGATCGGTGAGGGAGGCGAGGTAAGGGGATTCCTTGCGGGCGAAGACAGCATGGTTGACGACGGTGTGGGGGACGGAGAAGTCGACTTCCGAGGAGCGCTCCATCGAGTACGACATTCCCTGCAGCACGTCCACCTGCCCGCTTTGCAGGGCGCTGCGCATCCCGGCCCAGCCGCCTAGGCGGAACTCGACCTTCATCCCCATGACCTCGGCTATGGCCCGGGTGAGGTCGACGTTGTAGCCGGCAGGATGGCCCGATGTGTCGATGAATTCGTAAGGGGGGTAGTCGCGGTCGCCGCCGACGATGACCGTCTTCACGCCGGCCGCCGATTCGGCTGCGCCGCAGACGGGGACGGCGAGCAGGGCCCAAAGGAGCAGTTGGGCTATGACGAGCAGAGGCGGCCGCCGCCGGCAGCGCGGCAAGATATAGCAGGCAAAGAAGAGGGATACGGATTGACGGAGTTTTCCCATAGTGGTGATCTTCCCCCTCCCGACCTCCCCCCTCCGGAGGGAGGAGAGCTGGTGGATGGCGGCTGGCGGCTGATCAGAAAATCTGCTCCTGTGGCCGCTCGTCGATCCCTGCCATCTTCAGCAGTTCGGCCTCGATGTCGGCCGCGGTCCCGGGCTCCTCGAAGCTGATCCGCCCCGCCTTGCCGGCCCTCAACTCCCTCAAAAAGGTCTCCGCAGCCCGATGCACGTCGACAACGCCGCCGGTCATGAGGCAGCCGAGGCAGCGTCCCACCGCCTCCACCACCTCGTACGGCAACTCCGGCAATTCCGCCAGCTTGTAACGCTCCTTGAGCAGCTCCGGATAGCGGCGCATCATGTAGGCCGCGGCAAAGACGCCGACGTTGGTGTAGTCGAGCGCATTGGCGCCTATGGCGCCGCTTGCCGCGAGCCGATAGGCACCCCCCTGGTCGTCCATCACTGGCCAAAGAAGCCCCGGGGTGTCGAAGAGCAGTATTCCATTTCTCAAGTCGATCTGCTGCGGCTTGAGCGTCACCGCCGGCTTGTCCCCCACCTTGGCGATCGATTTTCCCGCCAGGGTGTTAATCAGCGTCGACTTCCCCACGTTGGGGATGCCGACCACCATGGTTCGAATCGGGTAGCCGGGGTTGCCGCGGTTGGGGCAAACCTGCTTGATGAGCTTCACGAGGTTCTTCACCTCGGGGATGTTCTTCGCCACCAGCGGCAAGGCGCGCACACCGGACGCCTTCTGGAAATGCTGCACCCACGCCCTGGTGACGGCGGGGTCGGCCAGATCGTTCTTGTTCAAAACCTTGATACAGGGCTTGTTCCGGCGCACCTGCTCCAGCAGGTGGTTGGAACTTGAGAACGGAAGGCGGGCGTCGAGCACCTCTATGATCACGTCGATCTTGCGGACCAGCTCGGAGATCTGCTCGAGGGCCTTGCTCATGTGCCCCGGATACCATTTGATTGTCATTTACTCTGTTCCTCTGTTACGTGAATTGCTGCAAGCGGGCCACCATACCACACACGGCGCCGAAAGTGGGCATTTTGTCTGTCATTGGAAGGAGACGCAGCCTTCGCACATGAACGGCCAGGTGGATGTGCCTCATGACCGCCCCGCCACCACCCCTTTAATATTAACCAAGTTGACTCCCATTACCAGTGAAGCTACCATAGCGAATGTTAAAAAGTTGTAACCAAAACAGGTGCATGCGGCTGACCTTGAGGGGTACGACTTTAAAGGAACGTAAGATGCGAGACTTCATTGCGGAGGCGGTGCGTTTTGCGGTGATCATCGAGAAAAAAAGCTACGACATCTACCGGCAGGCGGCTCTGGAGGTAGTCGACCAGACAGGCAAACGGATCTTCGAAAAACTGGCGCAGGACGAATCCATGCACATTGACTCACTTTTGTGGCAGCATCCTGGGACCTGGTGCAGCGATCTCAAGCAAAAGCAAGAGCCCCAGCCTGGGGTCGAATGGGACCTGAACGGGCCGTCGGGAAACAGGCTGTTCGACCAGTTGCGCCTTGCCCTCCTTAATAAGCGCTGGAGCATCGGTTTTTACACCACCCTCCTCAGGACCTTCAAAGAACCCCTAATTTGCCGCGTTTTCGAGGTGACTCTCGCGGTGGCACGCAATGAATTCAAACTGATCACCGACGAGTACCTGCAGGCCGACGCTTCCTATGGCACCCCCCCCGATAATCGCCCTCCGCGCAGGGTCCACATGAGGGAAGGTATACTCGCCTCCCCCCCTAACAAGCACTCGGAGCTGTACTTCTCCATGCTCGACGCAGGCCGCTCTTCCCGCCAGGGATAGCAGCATTGGCGCCACTTTCCTCCCCTTCCCGGCTGTAAGGTTTCTTCCTCGCACCACGTCAAACCTGCTAAAGTAAGACCTCGTACGAAATCCGTCCGCGGCATCCTTGCCGCCGCAGGGGGACTGGCTCCGCAAGGTGCCTGTCCCCTTTACGATCTACACCGCAGCCAGGGGACTGGCTCCGCAGGTGCCTGTCCCCTTTGCGATGTTCCCACTTGACGACGCGGCGCAATGCCGCCGTACACTCCATCTTCACCCGGAGGTCAACCATGAAAAACGAACATCTCTATACCCAGCTCCCTGGCAGCGACGAAGTCCCCCCTCCCCCCGACGAGCTGTTCGAACAGGCGCGCCGACGCAAGGGGGAATCGTACCGGCCGCGCACGCGGCATCTGGCACCGGGGGGGGAGGCAAAGTACCTGAACCGCCTCTTTCTGGAATCAAGTCCCTACCTCTTGCAACACGCCCACAACCCGGTGAACTGGTTCCCCTGGGGGGACGAGGCCTTCGAGCTGGCGCAGCGGCTGAACCGGCCGGTTCTGGTCAGCATAGGCTACGCTACCTGCCACTGGTGCCACGTTATGGAAGAGGAGTCCTTCGAGGACGAGGAGGTCGCGCGCTTTCTCAACGCAAACTTCATAGCCATCAAGGTGGACCGCGAGGAGCGCCCAGACGTCGACACCGTCTACATGACAGCCGTCCACGCCATGGGGATGCAGGGGGGATGGCCGCTCAACGTCTTCGCCACCCCGGACCGAAAACCCTTCTACGGCGGCACCTATTTCCCCCCCCGCGACTACGCCGGCGGCATTGGCTTTTTGAGTCTCTTGCAAAGGATTCGGGAAACCTACCGGCAGGCCCCCGAGCGGGTGACCCACGCGGGTGTGCAGCTCACCGAGGCAATTCGCGGCATGCTGGCGCCTATGGGAAGCGAACCACCCCAGAATGAGATCTCCCTGGAGCGGGTGATCGAGGCGTACCAGGAGCGCTTCGACGCCAAAAACGGCGGGGTCGTGGGCGCTCCCAAGTTCCCCAGCTCGCTCCCTTTGGGCCTTCTGCTTCGCGACCACCTGCGCCGGGGAGACAAAAACTCGCTCTTCATGGCGCAATACACCCTGCGGCGCATGGCGGCGGGGGGGATCTACGACCAGGCCGGGGGGGGCTTCCACCGTTACGCTACCGACTCGGCCTGGCTCATCCCGCATTTCGAGAAGATGCTCTACGACAACGCCAGACTCGCGGCAGCCTACCTGGAGGGGTATCAGGCGACAGGGGATCCGCAGTTCGCAAAGGTCGCCCGGGAGATTCTGGGCTACCTGCAGCGCGACATGATGAGCCCGCAGGGAGCCTTCTACTCCGCCACCGACGCGGACAGCCTCACCGAGGGCGGTCACCGGGAAGAAGGGATCTTCTTCACCTGGACGCCGGAGGAATTGGATGGGGCGCTAGGCGCGGAGCGCGCCCGGGTCGTCGCCGCCTGCTACGGCGTCACAAGTGAGGGGAACTTCGAGGGGCGGAGCATTCTGCACCGGGAGAAGAGCATGCAGCACCTGGCTGAAGAACTGATGCTTCCAAAGGAGGAACTGGAGCGGTTGCTGGACGAGGCCCGAGAGGAACTCTACCTGGCGCGGCAGCGGCGCCCGCTTCCCTTAAGGGACGAAAAAATCCTCGCCTCCTGGAACGGCCTCGCCATATCCGCTTTCGCGCGCGGGGGGCTGGTGCTGAACGACCCGGCGCTTCTGGACGCGGCACGCGGGGCGGCGAATTTCATTTTGGAAAGCATGATGTCGCAGGAAAGGCTTTGCCACAGCTATCAGGAAGGGGAGGCGAAGGGAGAGGGTTTCCTCGATGACTACGCTTTCTTCATCGCGGGGCTCATCGACCTCTTCGAGGCGACCGGCGAACTCCCCTGGCACAAGCACGCGCTCGAACTGGCGCAGCAGGTGCAGGAGCAGTTCGAGGACAGCGAGGCGGGCGGCTACTTCATGACGGGCCCCCATCACGAGGAGCTGATCTCCAGGGAGAAGCCCGCCTATGACGGCGTGATCCCCTCCGGCAACTCGGTGATGATCATGAATCTCCTGAGGCTCAACGCGCTCACCGGCGAGCAGTGGATGCTGGACCAGGCGCAACGGGCACTGGATGCCTTCTCGACCCAGCTTGCCTCCGCCCCGACGTCACTCTCGGAGATGCTCATGGCCCTCGATTACCTGCAGGACCTTCCGCGCGAGATCGTCATAGTGGCGCCGCAGGGCAAACGCGAGGCGGCCGGCCCGATGCTGGAAAAGCTGCGCGGCGTCTTTCTGCCCAACCGTGCCCTGGTGGTCTTTTGCGAGGGGGATGAATTGGAGCAGGCGGGAGAACTGCTCCCGCTGGTAAGGGAGAAAAAGGCGGACGGCGGACGCGCCATGGCTTATCTCTGCGAGAGCCGCAGTTGCCGCCGCCCCACCAGCGACCCGGAGGAGTTCCATCGGCAGTTGCAGGAGACGCAGTCAAAGGTGAGGGGCTGACGCCGTGTCTAAGGTCAGAGGGATAGCCAATGCATCCCGGCTGCGGCCGCGGCTATCCCGCAAAGGATCTGCGTGAAAGGGATCTTCCACCTGCGTTTTTTCAGTGCCTGCTGTGCGACGAAGCTCCGCTCCCTCAACACCGCATTCCCCTTCTTCTTTTTGAACGACATCTTGAGACGCAGCCGGTTCAGGTAGGTGATGGGGGCTTTGGCCCCCTTCTTCTTGCCCGCCAGGGTCTGTGCCGGCGCGAAGAGCAGGTCCACCAGGTGGTTGGTCGGGGTGTGCTGCTCCAGCGCCTGGACGCACCCGGCGCAGTAGGTGATCACCCTCCTGCCGTCCGCCTCCTTCTTGCGCAGCTCACCCCACTCCCCCGCCAGCGAGGGGTTCAACAGGTTCACCCCGCCCCCCTTGCCGCAGCAGACCGTCTTCTTCCCCGCATGCTTCATCTCTTCGACCACCAGTCCCTGGCGCTCCAAAAGCGTGCGCACCGCCTGGTGCACCGGCTCTGAATTGCGGATCACGCAAGGGTCGTGCACCGTGACCGTCCCCGCCACCCGCTCCGGCTGCAGCCCCGACTCGGCCAAGGCTTCCCATACCGTGCGCACCCGCATCCCGTGCCCCAGGCGCTCGAACATCACCTGGCAGTTGGGGCAGGCAACCAGCACCTCCCGCACCCCGTGCCGCAGGAGCCAGTCGTTCATCTCCTCGAACATCGAATTCACGTACTGCTCGCGCCCCAGCGAATAGGAGGGCTTGAGGCAGCAGTCGAACACCACGCCTACAGTCGGGTCCGCCTGGTGCATGAGCGCCAAGAGGTTGTGCACCGCGTCCGGGCGCGTCCCCGGCAGCGAGCAGCCGGGGAAGAAGATGGTCTTGCACCCCTCGGGGAGCCGGTAGAGGCTGAACCGCCGCGAGGTCCCCACCTTCTCGTAATTGAGCAGGGGTTTATGCTCCGGATACGCAACCAGGTCGCGGTCCACCGCCTCCCGCCGCATCTCCAGGAACATGCCGTCCACGTTGAGCTTCTCCGGGCAGACCGCGGAACAGAGCCCACAGAGGTTGCACTCGAAGGCGCGGTGCAAGGACATGGAATCGGCCGGGTCGAACTCTGCGGCTATCTTCTTGGGGGTGCCGTATTTGCGCAGAAAGGCGCACTCGCGGACGCACTTCCCGCAGTTGGTGCACCCCTTGATGTTCGTTTGGCAAAGACTCTGCAGTGGGGATCTGACCGGCGTGCTCTGTTTCATCTAGGTGGGAGACCTCTGGTTAATTAATGGAATTGTTGCTGACGAAGCAGGATAACAATTGCCGTCACAGTAAGGCAAGCGCCATTTGATTCCAGCGGACTAATCTCCACTCCCCATTAAAGCCAATGCTTCGGATAGGAGCGATGATAGACGACGTTGTTGGTAAAGCAGGCGACGGCAAGGAGTATCAGCGCCCCCGCGAGAACCGGCAGCAGCACGAAGCCTGGGCCTGCCGCACCCTGAACGCCGATGAGCGCTGTGGCACCTCCCGGGGGATGGGTGGTGTGGGTGAGATTCATCACGAAGATCGAGACACCCACGGCGATGGCCATGGTCACCGGCGTCGAACCTGCCAAAGCCACCACGACCACCGCCACCATGGCGGATAGCAGGTGCCCGCCGACCAGGTTGCGCGGCTGGGCCAAAGGAGACTCGGTTGCGCCGAAAAGGAGCACGGCCGAGGCTCCGAAAGAGCCGATCAGCAGGGGATGCCCCAAGATGGCGGTGGTCTGGCAGATCGCCATGATGCCCGCAACGGCGCTCACGAGGCTCCAGAAGGCGTAACGGAAAGACATCGGAGGGCGCACCCCCCGGATGGGCGCCCGGCACTTCCGCGGGAGGCGGGTAAGCCTTCTCTTGAGCGCGACCTTCCTGCGCATGACGATGCTGATGCGTCGCTTCATCTGTTGCTCCCTCCAATGCTACATGACAAAAAAAGGCTGATAGGTGCCGATCCGGGGCCGCAGGGAGGCAGCATGCCCCCTGGTTCCCAAGCTCCAGCTTGGGAACCCCAGGCAAAGCCAAGCTCCAGCTTGGCACCCGGGGGGAAGCTGGAGCTTCGACAGGCCTTGCGTTCCCAAGGTGGACCTTGGGAACGAGATCAAATTCGCAGACGAACCTGAAAAAAAACCGGGGAGCCGCCTGCAGCGGCTCCCCGCATCTTCGTGCTACAGGTTACGCCTACTTACCCGCCAGCGGGTCCTTGATCTCGTGCTGCGGCTTGAACATCAGCTTCTTCACGCCGCGGTTGTTCAGGTACTTCGCCAATTCAAGATCCACCTGGGCCGGCGCCTCTATCCCCGCCTTCGCCAGGAGCTGGCGCAGCAGCGCCTGAGCCTGCGCGGCATGGCTCGCCGCGTCTGTCATGATGCGGCTCGCCTCAGCCGGGTTATGGAAACCGGCGGAATTCTCCGCACCGATGAAGACCACCCGGTAGAACACCTCCTCGTAATGGTCCTTGGCCTGGGCGTAAAGGGTCGGGTCCAGCGTCCTTCCGGCAGCCCCCGCCTTGTGCGCGGTCTCGAAGAGTTTCGCAGCGGTGGCGGTGGCATACCCAGCCCGGATGAACTGGGACATGACCCGGTCCTGGATGGCGAATACCTTGTCGCGCAGCGCGTCGGGCGTCTCCTCGTGGCACTGCTTGCACGCCTTGAGATCGTTCTTCAAGGGGCTCATGACGCGGTGGTCGGAGACCTTGCGTCCGGCAACCTCCGCCGAGGGCATGTGGCAGTCGGCACAAGAGGCGCCGGCCTGCCAGTGCGGGCTGTTCCGGGAGAAGAGCTCGAACTCAGGGTGCCTGATGAAGGCGAGCTTGAAGCCGGTGACGCTCTGGGTCCATTCGCCGCTGGGCGGGTTGTTCCGGAGCTGCTTTATGATGTTCTCGATGCTGATATCCCCCCAGGCGCTACCCTGCCACGGGAAGAAGACGTCGGTGGACTTGACCGCCGCGTCCTTGGGGATGCTGTAGGTAACGTGACACTGCGCACAGACCAGCGTGCGCATGTCCTGGCGCGTCAGATGCGCCTGGTCCACACCGAGGGCTTTCAAACCCTTCCCGAGGGTAAAGCCGCGGGAGATCTTTAGCGAGGACGCGTCGCGGTTATCGTGGCAATCGATGCAGGAGACGCCCAGCTCCTGGTGCTCCTTGGGTATCTTCGCCCTCACCTCCTGGTACGGTTTGGCGAAATAGTCCTTCCCCATCTGCCCCTGCAGGATCGGCGCATAAGGGGTCTTGCAGGTCAGGCAGGAGCCGCCCGCCTTGTACCTACCGGGATCCACTTCGAGCTGATCCTGCACCATGTAGCGGTGGCCGCGCGGCTCCCGGTATTCCGATCCGAAAGCCCATCCGTTGTAAAGGAGCGCCAGGAACGGGTACTCGTCGAGCTTGTCCGGAAGTTCCTCGCCCACGTCCCACCCCTTCTTGTACCTGCTCTTCCCAGCCGGGGTTGGTTCAGCCGTCTGTTGCCAGAGCCGGTACTGTTCCGGATAGACCTCGCCCCACTTCGCAGGATCGATGGTCCCGTCCGGGATCACCTGGGTCGACGCGGGTTCGATCTTCTTCGGGGTACAGCCGTAGCCTGCGACCACCAAGCCCGCCAGCGCCAGCACAACGCATCCTCGCAGCATCCTCATTCCATTCTCCTCTCGTTTTAGATTTCAGGGCTTTAACACCCTATTCCTTGAGCAGGTAGCGTGCCAGGGGAAACGATGACCTAAGTGGTTGGAATTTGGGCGGTGATTTAAAGGACGTCGGGAACCGGCGTGGCCTGCCGGTAACGTGTTGTTACCGGCAGGTAACAGGAAGGGAATTGGATGAGTCTAGCCGCTCAGACGCTTCATCTTCTTCCAGAGCGTCTTTCTGGAGATGCCGAGCAGGCGCGCGGCCTCGCCGCGTTGGTTGCCGCAAAGCGCCAGCGCCTCCTGGATCAGCTCGGCCTCCCGGTTGCCCAGGCCCGCCAACAGCATCGGCCCCGGCGCCGGTTGCAGGGGCGCCGCCGATGGGCGGAGTTGTGCCGCGTGCTGCGCGAACTCGGGGGGGAGGTCGTCGACGCCGAGCGTGTCTTCGGTGCAGAGCGCGGTGGCGCGTTCCATGGCGTTTTTAAGCTCCCTCACGTTTCCGGGATAGGGGTGCTTGAGGAGGGCCTGCTTCGCCTCCCGCGAGAGCTTTAGCTGGGGGCGGCTCATCTCTTCGGAGAACCGGGTGAGAAATACGGTCGCCAAGGGGAGGATGTCCTCAAGCCGCTCGCGCAAGGGGGGGAGGTCGATGGGAATCACGTTGAGGCGGTAGAAGAGGTCTTCGCGGAAAAGCCCCGCCGCCACGTCCTGGCGCAGGTCGCGGTTGGTGGCGGCGATGATGCGGACGTCGACCTCGATCTCCCTGTTGCCGCCGATCCGCTCCACGGTCTTTTCCTGGAGCACGCGCAAAAGCTTCGCCTGGGCCGAAAGCGGCATCTCGCCGATCTCGTCCAAAAAGAGCGTGCCGCGCTCGGCCTGTTCGAACTTCCCCTTGCGCTCCCGCAGCGCGCCGGTGAAGGCCCCCTTCTCGAAGCCGAAAAGTTCCGATTCCAGCAGGGTCTCCGGAAGCGCCGCGCAGTTCACCTTGACCAGAGGGCCTGCGCTGCGCCGGCTCCTTTGATGCAGTTCGCGCGCCACCAGCTCCTTTCCGGTGCCGCTTTCGCCGGTGACCAGAAGGGTCGATTCCAGCGGCGCAGTGGAGCGGATCACCTGGAACACCGGTTGCATGGCCCGGCTGCGGCCGATCATCCCGCCGCAGGCGTACTCGGTCAGGAGCTGCTCCCTGAGCACAGAGTTTTCCTCCTTCAGGCGCTCCCGCTCCGTGATGTCCCTGCTGATCATCAGGGTGCCGACGAAACGCTCCCTCCGGTCGCGGATGGGATAGTAGCAGTTTTCGAAGCTGCGCCCCTTGGTCTCCAGGGGGCGCGTGTGGGAGGCGACGCTTCCATCGCGCAGCCTGGCAAGTATCGAGGCGATGCGCTCGCGGGCCGGCGGCGTATGGATAGAGAGGAGGTCGCGCCCCAGGAATTTTTCCGCCTTTATGCCGCGCACCTGCTCCGCCGCCGCATTCACGAACACGATCCGGTTCTCGTGGTCCGCGAAGATGATCCCTTCGCCCATGCTGGTCAGTATCGCCTGGTAGACAGCAGCTCCAGGCCCGTTTTCCGTTTCAGACATCTTTGCCCCCCGTTACCATTTGGTAACAGGATAGTAAAAGCCCGCTTGGCGATGGGAATTGACACAGGTCAAGAAAGCCGAGTTGCCCAGTGCCGGAGGCATAAAATAACGAAGCCTGAGCGGCTAAAACTCCGTTCAGGCTTCAGGGGCATGCATATTTTTTGGTTCCCTGTAGTTCCTTGCTGGATCACTATGCGGCGACGCTGTGGCAATTGCAGAGGGTCTCGACCCGGTTTCTGCCGGCGTGCTTCGCGCTGTACATCGCCTGGTTGGCCCTCTTCACCAGGCCTTCCCGCCAGCGAAAGCGCCATCACCGCGGTCCAGCAAAGGACGAGCATGAGGGAATAGGCGCCGGGGTGGTGCGGGATGAACCTCTGGATCAATTTGTTCATATGGAAAAAGCTACCTCTAGCTGCTGTCTGTTTTCAACGTGAAGAAAAAAGTCGCTCCCTTGCCTGTTTCACCCTCACAGCCGATCCGGCCGCCGTGTCGGGCGATGATCCTTTTCACCGTCGCCAGGCCGATTCCGGTACCGGCGAATTCCGCGGCATTGGGGAGGCGCTGGAACGCTTCGAAGATCCCCCCGGCGACGGCGTTGTCGAAGCCGATGCCGTTGTCGCGGACGAAAATCTGGGACTCTCCGCCGATCTCCCTCATCCCCACTTCGATCTCGGCAACGGGGCGGGTCCGGGTGTATTTCCAGGCGTTTCCGAGCAGGTTCTGCATGACCACCCGGAGCAGGTCCGGGTCCCCCTGCGCCTCCAGCCCCTCGGCGATACAGAAGACCGCCTTTCTCTGCACCTCGGCAAGCCTGAGCTCCGTCTCGATCTCCCTGGACAATGCGGTCATATCCACCATGGTGGACTTGATCTCGTTTCGGACGATTCGGGAAAAATTCAAGAGCGTAGTGATGAGCCGCTCCATTTTTTGCGTGGACGAAAGCATGATCCCGGCATAGCTTCTGGAATCTTCAGCGCTTAGCTCCGGCGCTTCCCTGATCAGGTTGCAGAACCCGTCGATCACGGTCAGTGGCGATCTGAGATCGTGCGAAACGGCGGAGCAGAAGGCGTCGAGCTCGCGATTTGCCGCCTCAAGCTCAGTAGTGCGGGCCAAAAGATCAGCGTTCAGAGCCCTCGTGCGGCGCTCGGCCTCGTTGCGCTCGGCGATGGTGCGCCTGAGGCTACCCGCCCCCACGCAGATACCTGCAAGCCCCAATAACCACAGGATGGAGAAGCTCATCGCGCTCAGAAGCGAATTTTGCCTGGCGATGGCCCAAAGCGGCTCCATCGGAACCGCCACGCTCAGCCCGCCGCGGATGTCGCCTATCCGATACCCCTGATCGCCATGGCACTTAAGGCACTCCTTCTCCGTTACGAGCGGCTTCATCAGGCGCAGATAACTCGCCCCGCCCATCTCCTCGACGCTATCCGCCTCGCGAGACCCGTTGGTGAAAGACGCAAGCGCGTCCCTCTCCCACGGGTCCGGGAAGTTCTCCGGCCGAATCGGGCGCAGGCTGGTGATATGCCCCTTCACCCCGTACGTCTCCGACGCAAGCTCCAGGGCCAGCCGGGTCATGTAGGCCGGATTTACCCAGGTGAGCCTTCTGCCGTCGGTGGTGACGATATCCCGTTCCGGGAAGCGCGCCAGGTACTGGTTGGGGTGGACCCTCGGAGATACGGGAGCGTAGACGGCGCCGAAGGTCGCGTTCCAATGGCGGTAGATCACGTCGCGCTGGTAGTCGCTCCGCGCCTGGGTCCTGGCGGTTTCTATAGCCTGCGACCGTTCGTGGCGCAGGTTTATCATCAAAAGGACGGCGATCACCAGCGTCCAGCCGGCGGCCAACCCCCATTCGTAATATTTGAGCGATCTGGGCGGGGTAATTTCCGCCCCGATTTCGCGATTTTCCACACAACCTCCCGCGCATTGCTATCCGGATCGTGCCATGGTACGGGAATGGGCTCCATCCGGAATTGACGAGCGTCAAGAAAGAGGGGAAAAGGAGACAGAAACGAATGAGAGGGGAGAGTTTCAGAAATGTATGGTAACGATTACTTCTTTTGCCGGCTTGGAACTTCTTTTCCTAAAGACACCGATGTTGCAGTCGGTAGTATGAGCGTTCTCACAGGACGGGCTGAGAAATGGGCGTTTGATGAGTTCGAGTGTGACATTAAATAACGCAACTATCTCTTAATGCACACATAAAATAAATAATATCTAATTGAGCATATTCCGTAGCACGGCTTGACACAGATGGCGCCAATGCTATGTTTCTAAAAGGAACTTCTATCTAAGGAGGGTACGATGAAAAAAGCAGCGTTAGTAGTAATGGCAGCCTTCGTTATGACAAACACCTCTTTGGCTCTGGCAATAGAAAACATGAGCAAGAATGAGTGCCTGACGATTTCGAAGAACTGCAAAGACGAAGTGGACAGCATTCAGCAACAAATTACAAAGCTCAATGCGGAAATCAAGAAAGGTACCAAGGTCTATACGCCTGAAGAGTTGAAGGCTCTCCACCAAAAACTGAAGGACATAAATGCCACTCTCAAAACTCTGAACAAACCTGGCAAGTAGGGCGGCAGTAGTTGTGAGGCAGTGAGCAAGCGGGATTCCGCAGGTATGCGTAAGTTCGGCGCTCGTTGCTCCACTTGCCGCGCAGACGAAAAGAGGGCCACAGTTTCCACTGTGGCCCTTTTGAGTTTTTTAACCTATTTGGCTTGGAGGTACAAGACGGGTTGCCATCGGCAAGGTGACTATGGCTGCAGAGGATGAAGCCTGATCTTCTCTTCAGCTGCATCTGTGAAGAAACTGCGGCGGTCTTCAGGGTTCGTGAGCTTACTCAGAATCAACTCCCGCATGCTTAGAACCTCTTTCCAAAAGCTGCGTATATTGGGACTTCCTTCCTTGATCTTGAATTCGATTGATTTTAGCGGGGTTTCTCCACGCGTTCCCCTAGCGGCTACGTCAGCCCCCATGTCAACTAGTTCTCTTGCTTGCGCATAGTCACCACCTTCTATGACATATGTCAGCAGTGACTCTCCGTTACTTCTACGGACATTGACGTCACCGCCGCGTCTCAGCGCCAACTTCAGACCCGGCCAATGGTTGAAATCGGCGAAGAAGAACATATACGGCGTGCCATGGCTAAGTATTTGGTTCGGATTGTACCCTGCATCGAGAAGCGCCTCTAACGCAGCTGTTTTGGGAGGGGTATAGTGCATGGATATGGCGAACACTGCCGGCGAGCCTGCATCCGGGATCACTTGATTCGGGTCGGCTCCGGCACGCATCAAATTGATGATAGCCTGACGATGTGCGGTTATGACAGCCAAACCAAGCAGTGTCAGTTGCTGTTGTCCCGGAGTATTCACGTTTACACCAGTCTTGACGAGGTTTAACAACTGTTCAGTCTCACCTTGCTGAGCCAGCTTGTACGCTTCCAACTGTTTCCCCGTGAAATATTTCTCTGGTTCCAAGTTTTTACCTCCAGCCGGTGTAATCGAAAAAATAACAGCAAGTAAAGAAGCAGCGAGAACACCGAGCACCTTTAGCTTTTTGCCTACTTGCATGGCCACCTCCTCACTATGGTCGAGAGTCGCTGTACTCCTGCAGCGCCTTCTCATCCGATGCTTTGTCGCGTTCCAGAGCCTCAATCACCTGAAGCATCGAATGCGCTTCTGAATCGCTTTGTTCAGTACATGGTACGCTCAGATTCGGATCTATAGGGGCAAGTTCCCGCGGTGGTCCATTCGTTATCGGAGTCTTCATAACAAATGCTGAAAGCCCATGTTGTTGTGCGTAAAAAAGCGGATCTGTTTTCACTGCGTCTTGCGTTGATGGGATGACGGTTCCATCTTCGCTTCTGCTGACAATCGTCGTTCGATCTATACGCATCTGCTCCGGCTCTACCCCTACGGTTTCCTCATACTGTTTAGTGTTGAAGCCTGCTGGATTATAGACTCTGGCTGAGCATTTAGATGTAGCGGCAAATGCTTGAGCTTCAGATCCACCTTTTGAGTGACCGGTTACGCTCACCAAATCGTCTATAGCAATCCCCATCTCATCAGCCCCTGCTTTTAGAAAGTTTCCGAGACGAGCAGCATTCTTTTGATGGGGAGCCTCGAAACCAAACTCGTTGCGCCCGTTATTGTTCCAGTCACGTTCATCGCATGTTGACCCGCGGAAGGCAACTGTGTATTTAGGCCCCGGTCCCAGCACTTCCGTGTCGCGCTCATAGATCATGATCTTCTGGGTCGGGCAGTCCTTGTTTTGCATTAGTTTTTCAACCTTTTCGCGATCAACACCGAAGTCTGTCGCCACCTGATCCAGCGACACATTCTTGAATCCAGGCGGTGGCTGGTCACGCAAAGGTTTCAGAAATGATGCCTGCTTCGCCGGATCCTCATTCGCCGTGTAGGCATGAAGGGAGAGCTTAGCATCTTCCACCCGGTCCATGTCTTCCGCGAACCGGTTCGCCGTTGCCAGAAGCTGCTTCTTCCTTGCCGGGCTCTTCTCAAGGGCGGCGTTGTTCTGGGTCTTCCTGATAAGTTCACGGCGTTTTTTCCTCCGCTCGGCCTTCTTCGAAGTCACGCACTTCGTCGACGGGGACCCGGCTGGTTCGGTAGGATCGGAGCGGTCGAGAAGCGCATTGTACTCCCGTATCGACTGCCGCAGCCTGAACTCCGGCGAGCCCGTGTCTTTCGGCGTCGCCACCTCACCCAATTTCCCGGCCAGGTCTGCACCCCAGGAAGCAATAAAGTTCATAACTCGCCAATCCTTATCATCTGGATCAGATGGGCCTTGTCCGCTTCCGCTAGCGTCGGATCTTGGAGGACCCGAGCGTACGCCGGTACCTCATATGGATTCACCTTGTCAGATATCTTGAGGATGACGTACATCCCCGCCAGTCTCTCAGTCTTTATTCCCCTTTGTTCCGCCTCGTCGAGCGCTTGAGCTACTCTGACACAGAGTATTTGGCGGTCGGTGCCAAGGAGGACAGAACCGACATCTATGAGCATCGTAACCATTCGATCAACGAACAAAGCGCGGCCGCAACGCTCCATTAACTCCGGTCGAATATCCATGGCACCTCCAAAAATTAAAACTTACAAAATATAACCGGTGTCACGGTGGCGTCAAACTGATTGAGTATTTTTTTGTGTCATAGGGGCTAGGAGAGAATATGGCGGAATGTCGACTCAATGCGGTTGAAAAGTACCTGTTTATGGTCTGCACGGTGAAAAGTAAGAAGCTGAATGTTTCCGTTGATTGCACTCATGACTGTTGCCGGTGAGAGCAGCCGAGGGTGGTATGAGGAAAAGACAGGGGGAGGACCGGGCAGGGAGCCCGGTCCCCTTTATGCATTCTGGTCGGCGGTTACAGGTCCGTCAGGGTCTTCAGGAACTGTATCAGCGCCATTCCCTCCTGGGGGGTAAGGCCGAGATTACCCATGTCGGTCCTGTTGATGTTTTCCGCCACTTCCGGTGCAGGGAAGCAGGTTGCACCACCCATGGCGTCCTTGGGCGGGTTCGGGGTGTCGCAAATCGGCAGAACGTCCCTTAAGTTATAGAAGTGCACGACCTCCTGCAGACTTTTGAAGTGGCCGTTGTGGCCGAAAGCCTTGACGAACTCAGGGCTCGGACGCTTGTCCACGTTGCGCAGCGTCGGGGTCTTCTGTTTGCCCATGTTCTTGTCTGCCAGCGCGCTGTAGTCCATCGACGCTCCGGCGCTGGCCGTCATCCCCGCCGTCTTGGCCAAGAATCCGCCCAGCCCCTGATCGACCCACTTCTCCCCTTTCGGGTTCCACTGGCGCGGCATGTCGTAGTATGGGTTCTCAGGATTGGCAGGCACGCCCAGGTTGTGGTATCTGAAATCGGTGAAAAGCGGAAAGCGGCTTCCGTTCATCGGCTGCAAGAAATGACAGGTGGAGCACTTCCCCTTGGTGTTGAAGATCATCAAACCCTGCAGTTCCATGTCGGTCAGCCCGCGGTTTTTGAACCGGGTCCAGTTCGTCATGTTGATCATGGGAACCGGCGGCATCTTCCCCTCGGAGTTCTTCCAGAAGGCATCGAACTTGGAGTTGAAGGCGCTCACCTCCGCGGAGCGCTCATAGGCCGCGATAGAGCGGCCAATCCTCTGGTAGGTGCCGTCCACGTCCTTCACGCAGTCCAGGGAACCTGCTCCCCAAACCTCTTCGAACTGCGTCGCATAGCCGGTCCTCAGAACGTTCAGACAGACATGCTTCGCGTTGGGGTTGTTCTGTTCGAGCGGGTTCAGGAAAGGGCCCATCGCCTGTTCGGCGAGCGGATCCCCCATCACCCATCCCGACGCCCGGCCATCCCAGAACATCCCACCCACGAAAACATCCTGCATGTTGCCGCCCATGCCACCGCCCATGGAACCGGCTTTGTGCAGGACCGGGTTATATCCGGCATAGGCCGCGGTAGGAGGTTTGCGGTTGCCCGCCCTCGTGTGCACCGCTCCCGGAATAGCCGCACCTGCGGCGTTGACCTCCGAATCCGACCCGGTCCACCCCGTTTCAGGGCTATGGCAATCCGCACATGACTGCCCTGGAGGATTGGAAAGAGACTTGTCGAAAAAGAGATTCTTGCCCAGGCTCTCCAGCGGGGAAAGTTCCACCGCAGCTACCGGTGCTGCTACCAACATAAGAGACAGCGTCGCCAGTACGAGTTTTGAAATCATCTCTTCCTCCTTTGGGTGTAGTGACTCGAAGCTTTAGTTATAGTAGGCGCAGACCTGGTTCGTGACACAGTTGTGCACTGCCTATGCCAGTGTTGCTGCTCCAGTTATAGCAAATAAAAGCAGTCAGTTACACCAGTGACAGATATACAAGGGGTGCGAATAAAGGTAGGTGATTTGGGGAAGAATACGGCGGGATTACGGGCCAGTGCAGGGGGAAGAAGCTGATGGTAAAAGAGAAACTACTGTCGCAGTTTCATACACCCTTTCACGAGGAAATACCTTTGACGCTTTTTCACACAAAACAGTGAGAATAGTCCTCAGGCAAAAAAAAAGGGCCACAGTTTTCACTGTGGCCCTTCTGAAATTTTTGGAGCGGGAAACGGGATTCGAACCCGCGACTTCAACCTTGGCAAGGTTGCACTCTACCACTGAGTTATTCCCGCTCAACGAGTCCTGTCTTATAGCAAATCGATTTCCGGCAGTCAACACAAAAGCTGCTATCAATGTCGAAAAAATTCCGAGACAATAAAAAGGCCCGAATGCTTCGAGCCTTTTTTTCCTCACGGTTTTCTCCTGCTACTTCATCAGATCAACTACTTGCCGGTCAAGAGCTTCCTTATGGTCTCGTAGACTTCCTTGGGAACGAACGGTTTCATAAGTATCGCCTTGGCGCCGGCATCCAGCGCGGCCTGGGTGTCACTGTCGAAATCGGAGGCGCTGGCAACCAGCACCCTCGCATTCTTGTCATGGGCCACCATGTCTCTCGTCGCATCTATCCCGTTCTTGTCGGGCATGTAGATGTCCATGATGACGATGTGGGGGCGCAGGGCCTTGAACTTCTCTACCGCTTCTGCGCCATCCGCCGCCTCGCCTACTACGGTGAACCCAATCTTCTCCAGCAGATCACGCAAAACCTTCCGGAAAAATATCTCGTCATCTACTACCAGAATCCTTACATCTTTTAAAGCCATGCCTGCCTCCACACGGAAAACCGCAGCTCACCTGGACACGCCTTCTACCCTACCTTCTACACATTTACCAAGTCGACAGGTTTTATGTCTTAAAATTTCCTCTCTGTCAACCGATAAACTGCAGCTAATGCATGCGTGCTGTAGTAATGACAGATGCGCTCGAAATTGTAAGGAACCAGAAAGCGGTCAAGATCGTCGTGTGTGTAACTGCGGGCTTTATCGTCACAGCTCATGTAATGATGCAAGGGGGATCCGCAACTCACGTCATCGGGCCTGCTGTTGACTTCGATGAGGAAGTATCCCCCTTTATGCAGGTTCGCCACCACGTTCTCAAGGTATTGCTTACGTTGCGCCCGGGTCTCGATGATGTTGAAGACGTAGGTCGAGAGCACAAGATCTACATTCAGATCGCTTTGCGCAAGTTCCGAGACGTCAAGCAATCGCTCCAGGGCCTTCGCCCTTGTATGAGCCTTCAGGACCTTCACCTGCTCGGGGACGTCGGCAGCATAGACGGTGAATCCCTGTTCTGTCAGATAGAGAGCGTTCCTGAGCGACCCGGTGCCGTAGTCGAGCACCCGGTTCGCCCGTGTCAGCCGGAAAAATCTGGTATAGCGAATGATGCTGGTCGCAGGCTTGATGATCATCTCTCGCCTCCTCCGAGGCCTTCCCCGACAGCCACAGGCGCAGGCCTCTTCTTATTCCCGCGGACAATTGTATAGCATCGCCGGAAATTGTTAATATGCACTAACCATTTGTTCTATTTTGCTTCAGTACCGCAGCGGACGATTGCCGTGCGCCAAGGTGGAACACAGTCATTGTTCCAAAACCATTATTAGTTCCAACTTGTACCGCACTCACTGTTCCGTTTTATGTCACAACAACAGCCATTCCGCCCCACCTCTAATATCACTTCCAATCAACTCCTTTCTGTTTACAGATAGTAACGGCAGTCTCTTTGTAAAATACGAAGCTCCAGATGGATTTGGAACGACAGTTGCTATAAAGGCATTTTATTTCACTGTATGCAAACATTCAGCGAAAGAAGCTGTGCTATAGCGTCGCCCAGGGATGACTGTTGCGGTGGACCCATAGCAGCGTGATCAATGATTGAAAGAACGATATTTGCTTCAGTGAAACAACTCAGAGGCGAATGTCGAGTTTAGAAAAGTTTCAATGCGTCACGTGAATCAATCAATCAGGAGGAATCATGCAGAAAAAGAACATCGTCATGCTGGCGGCCTTGGCTGTCGCGACCGCAGCCTCCTCGGCCCACGCCTTCGAGATCGGCGGAGCCAACGGCTGGAAGTTTTCCACCGACGGCTTCCTGAACGTCTTCGCCACCTATGAATCGGTGGGGCAGCGGCCGGTGGGGGTAACAGGCGGCTCCATCGGCGGCGACCAGACCGGAACCGGGGAGGGCCAAGAGCAGTTCAGGGTGCGTACCGGATTGCTGCCAGTTGGATTCGGGCTGAACATCAAGGCCCCCACCACCAACGGGGTCGATTACGCGGTGCGCCTGGGCATGTTCCCGCAGGTCCAGAATAACGGCGGCAGCCGCACCGACCTCGCACCCAACATAGATTTCCGCGAGATCTACATGACGGCAACCGGCGACTTCGGACAGGTCCTCGCCGGCCGCGCCATCAACCTGTACCAGGCCAAGAACATCCTCTCCGACATGACCCTCTTCGGGGCAGGCGTGATCGGGCCGGTCGACAACGGGCCGACCATGGGGCACATCGGCTACGGCTACCTCTACCCCAACTTCGGCGCGCAGTTCAGGTACACCACGCCGGAACTGCGCGGCTTCAAGGCGGCCTTCAGCGTCAACGACACCAACAACATAGGGGCCGCGCCGATCCGCAACGTCCCCCGGCTGGAGACCGAACTCTCCTATGCCGCGTCCTTTACCGGCGGCAAATTCCAGGCCTGGGTCTCGGGCCTGTACCAGCAGGCGAGCTTCTCCTCGGCGCAGACCGTCACCGTTCCTGTCACGCTCAACCCGGACGGCAGCATCACTCCCGAGCACACGGTCCCCGCGGTGCGTCCCGGCGGCACAGTCACCTCGTTGGGCGGCGCGGGCGGGGTGCAACTGGACGTAGCCGGCGTGCAGTTGCTCACTTCGTGCTATGGCGGCAAGGCGCTGGGGATGCTGGGGATGCAGGGAGCGGACGCGCTCTCGGCGGACGGCAAGGAGAGGATCAACTGGGGCTTCCTGAATCAGGCCACCTATCAGGTCACCCCGGTGGTCAAGCTCGGCCTCAACTACGGCCAGAGCAGGGCGGAGTTGGCGGGAAACGACACCGAGCTGAACATCCAGAAACAGCAGGCGGCAGTGGTTGCCGTCACCTACAACATCAACCCGTTCGTACAGGTGATCGGCGAGTACACCTGGGCCCAGGACCGCTGGTATAACGGCGCCACCCAGGACGCGAACATCGGCGCAGTCGGCACCTTTATCTACTGGTAGGTCGACAGGAGCGCCGGCTGGTCAAGGCCGCGTGCTCCCACGGGATAACGGCCGCAACAACAGCATCGAATCAAAGGAGAAGCACATGCCCAAATACGTAATCGAACGCGAACTCCCCGGCGCAGGGAGCCTCACCCCCGACACCCTGCAGGCCATTTCGCAGAAGTCCTGTGCGGTCCTCGATGGACTCGGGTCGGGGATACAGTGGCTGCACAGCTACGTGACCGACGACAAGATCTACTGCATCTACCTCGCGCCCAATAAGGAACTGATCCTGGAGCACGCCCGGCAGGGAGGCTTTCCCGCCAACAGCGTCGCCGAGGTCCGCACCGTCATCGACCCAACCACGGCGCAATAGCCCACTTTACTGGGATGGCCAGTTCGTATACTTTTTTTCGAAGAAAAGGTTGACATAGCTTCGGACAGTTAATATTATGGCCACCTGTAAAGGGGAGTAGCTATCGGCCGGAGAAATGGCCGACCCTTGGTTCGTCAAGACGGTGGCAACACCCGGACCAAGGGATACGGATTTCATCTAACAGCAAGACCTTTACCCAAGCGAAGACATTCGCCGTGGATAAAGGTCTTTTTTTTTACCCCGGCCTTTCCCAAGCGCCTTAACGGCGCGCCCCGATGCGGGTATTGCATCGTTGCAAAAAGGAGGATAAATGCACAACGAATCAAGCAAATACGCTGAAACAGCAGAAAGAAAAATGCCTGGCGCCAAAAGAAAATCGCCGCGCAAGAAAGTGAACCAGGTTCTGAAAAACGTGGTGTCGCTCCGGGTAAGCGACCAGGAGAAAGACCTGCTGGAGCGGCTCACCGCGTCCACCTCGCAGAACGTATCCGACCTGGTGCGGGAGGCTATCGGCTTCTGGCTCGCCAAGCGCCAGGGGCAGCGCGCGGCCAAGACCTTCAGGCACACCCTGCAGACCAATCCCTAATACAACTAGACACACAAGGAGACACAACAACATGAAACGACATCTAGCAAGAGCATTCACCCTAGCCGCAGCAGTCCTGTTCCTGAGCGTGACCGTGCTGGAGATGGGCGCCGAGGCACGGGTCGGCGGCGGCCGCTCCATGGGGAGCCGCGGCACGCGCAGCTATTCCGGTCAGGCGGCTCCGTCCTACGCGCAGCCGCAGGGGAGCGCCTACCGGCGGCAGGTCCCCCCGACAGCAGGCCCGATGCAACCGCAGGGCGGTTCTTTCCTCCGCTCCATGGCTGGCGGTATCGCCGGCGGCCTTCTGGGCGGGATGCTCTTTCGCGGCATGGCAGGCGCGGGCGGCGTCGGCGGAGTTGGAGGCGGCATCGGCATCTTCGAGATCCTGCTCCTGGCCGGCATCGGCTACCTCATCTACCGCATGGTGAAAAAGCGCAGAAGCGAGGCGGCGCTGCAGGGCGCAGGCAGCTACTCCTATGGCGGTTACGAGCAGCAGGGCGCCACCATTGCCGCCCCGTATCGGGTGATTGAGCCGTCCTATAACGACGTCGCCACCGGCCTTTCGCACTTGCGTCAGATGGACCCCGGCTTCGACGAGGGGCGCTTCAACGATCAGGTCATGGACAACTTCTTCAAGATCCAGGGTGGATGGATGAACCGTGACCTTGCTGTCCTCGCCCCGTTGGTGACCGAGGAGATGAAGGGGATCTTCCGCGACGACATCGACCGGCTTTTGCGCGACAGGCAGGTGAACAGGCTGGAGAACATAGCAGTGAGGAACGTGGAGATCACCGAAGTCTGGCAGGAAGCGGGGCAGGATTACGTCACCGCCCGCATCTACGCCAATCTCCTCGACTACACCACCGACGAAAACGGGCAGGTAATAACCGGAAGCAAGACCGAGCCGGTTAAATTCGAGGAGCTCTGGACCTTCGCGAGGCCGGTAGGAAACAACCCCTGGCGCCTGTCGGGGATAAATCAAGTCTGAGAGGCAGATTAAGATTAAGACTAACAGGTTGTTGAAAAACTAAGTACAGAAAAGAGCAGTTTTATGGTACACTACGGCGCGTAACACATTGCAATCACAAAGGAATGTTATGCGCGGCGAGGACAATAAGACAGAAGCTCTTTTCACATATGTGACCCCCGAATCCTTCGTTCCCAAGGATCATCCCCTCCGGTCCATCAGGAAGATGGCTGATGACGCCTTGGCTGGAATGGACAAGCTCTTTGACAGCATTTATGCCTCTGCTGGTAGGCCGTCCATCCCGCCGGAAAAGCTGCTCAAGGCTCAACTGCTGATGATCCTCTACTCGATCCGCAGCAACCGACAACTTGTTGAGCAGATCC